>CAVXNR010000014.1:0-104087 GCA_963763095.1 Vicinamibacteria bacterium | reverse complement strand
GGTTGAACGGTCGCGCTCGCCGCATGCTCGAACGCTGTCGCGGCCTCCGCCCACCGCCGCCCGGCGGCGTCCAGCCCGCCGATCACTAACCAGCCTTCGCGCAGGGCCTCGCGATACCGGCTGTCCGCTATCTGCAGCTCGCCGTCCCGAAGCGCTGCTTCCGCTGCGTCGCTGGCAGCCTGCAGCCCCGCCAGCGGATCGGCCGGCTGCGCGGATGACCACGTCGCGGACGCGAGCGCCAGGACGATCCAGCCGAGACACTGACGCCGGGACAGCCAGTGGAGCACTGTAGGGATTGTCAGAAATGCCGGGGGCATCTTCCAGGGTCGGAATCGTGACTGGGATCGCTACGATCGCGGTGCGCGTTCCTCACGCTTTGCGGGTCGACCTCAGCACGCGGTTTCCGGCATCTCGATCTGGGAGTCCCAGCTTCAGCGCGACACCATCGAACCGGAGCGGTCCATCATGACGCCTCACTCCGGCGACGACGTAAGGCGTCGTTTCCACCGGCGGGTTATCCGCGGTTGGCGGCGGGCTCTGCTCCGTGAACTCCACCACCAGTGTATCGCCCTCCTGCCTGGTGCCGACAATGTGAACGGCGTAGCCGGCGGTGGGCCTCGCCCCGAGGAACACCGCCACGACCATCGTGCTGTCGAAGGTGACCGCCGGGGCCGTCCGTTTGAGGGGCAGCCGACTCCAGAGCGCCACCCATTCGGAGCCGGTCCGTGCGACGACCGTTTCGAGCTCCCGCACGCCGCTCACCGCCCCGGCGGCAACCGCGACAATCGGGTCGGCCGACGAGTTGCCCGACTGGATTCCGGCGGGGGCCACACACGAAACGCCAGCTGCCGGGTTTCGGGCGTCGCGCCTGCAGGAGGACGGGTGCCGACGCGCAGTACGTACGCGCCGGGCCGCAGATTCGTGAGCGGAATGCTGGAGCGGTACACCGACGTGCCAGGACTCTCGCGTGGCGAAGGCAGCGCCTGCATGTCACGGACGGCCCCACGGCGCGACCCTGTTCGTCCTCGACACTCGCCTGCAGCGGCATGGGTGGTCCTGCCTTTGAGGATCCTCGTACGTTTCCGCGCAGAACGCCAACGTATCGTCCGTTCCCGAAGTCGCGCAGCGTGGTCGGGGGGGCCGGCAGAAATTCCTCGAGCCGCTCGTCCTTTCCGGCCGTAGGGATCATCGCGGCCAGACGCGAGGTGACTACCAGGCTGCTCATGTTCGGGTGCTCCTTCGAGAAGTCAGGCACGTCGAGGTCGTACCGCATGGATCCACATCTCCCGGACTACCGAGCACACGCTCGCTACTCGCAGCTGATATCGTCCGGCCGGCAGCTCCAGCCGCGAGAACGTCCTGAACCCGAGTGTCTGGAGCGCCTGGCGCGTTTTTGGAGACACGTCGAACTCGATGGTGCGATGATCGCTGCCCCGAACGCTCCCTCCGGAATCATCGCGACCACCGACACCGCGAGCTTGTCAGCAGATTCGACCGCGGATCGTCTGAATGTGCCCGCGGCGTACTGGATCGTCACCAGCACCGACGCGAGCGCGCGCGGCTCCTGAACACTGCCGCCTGCACCGCCATGCCGAGCCCCGGATACGGCACGGGCCTGGTCAGGGCGTCCTGCAGCTGCGCCGGCGCCCCTGCGACGCCGCCCCCTCCGAGGGCCGGCTCCTTACCAGACGGGGCCAGGTACCCCCGCCGCGCGCGGACCTTCACGCCCGGCCGGTTCACGCGCACGTCGATCTTGCGGAACTTGCCGTCCCGGCGGCGGTTGGTGGGGTTGTAGCCCAGCATGTAGTAACTGCTGTTCTCCTCGAGGATCCGGTCGAACGCCGCCCCGAACTGACTCGTATTGATCGACGGCGAAGCCGCCCGTGTACTCCGAGACGGTTCGCAGCGTGGTCTGATCGCGGAGCGTCTCCTGGTGCACGTGCCTGTTCCCGGGCCGAGCGTTGGGTCGCTCGCTATGCTGCCGACCTGCGACAGTTCCACGATCCGCTCCACGCAGGCCGCGGGATCGATGCCGGGCACGATCAGATCGCTGCGGGTGGCGATTGACATCGCCTCGAGGGCGCGATCGCGTGCGCGCGCCTGCTCCGCGCCGGCCGCGCCCCGTTGTCCGGCCCACGGTTCCGTGCCCGTCCGTTGAGGCATCTCGACATCGACGCCCTCGCTGAACCAGAGGAGCACTTTCCGGCGGGTCCGGATGGTGGACACCTGCCTGGCCAGGCGGCCGATCATCGTGAAGACGCCGTCAGCGTTGTTGGCGCGCGCCGACGCGTCCGGGTCGTCTCCCTTGACGGGCGCGCGCCCGAACATCGCCGAACGATTGTACTGATTGATCTCGTTCAGCGTGCCCGAGCGGATCTTGCGGCCGACGAAACGATCGATGGACGCAAGCAGCAGGCGGTGGTCGCTCGTGAAGTCCTGGCTCGCACCCTTTGGCGCGGAGACATGCACGCCGCTGCGATATCGGCTGGGTGCAGTGTCCGTTCCACGAACTCGCGCGCCGCCGCGCGCACGATCTGGGTGCGGGCAGACGCGGTGTGCAGATCGTCGAGAAGGAGGACGTAAATCCGTCCTTCGAACGGCGCCACGTTGGTCTGCACGTCGGCGCCGGCAGTGTCGGCGGCTGCCGTCGATGGCAGCGGCTTCGGCACGAGCGGCTGGTCCACGAATGAGAGGGTTTCCACCTGCTGGCGGCGCCCATCCTCGACAACCTCGAATCCTCCTTGCGAAGTTCGCGCACCGGATGACCCTGCGCATCGGTCACGCCCGCGTCGACTTCCACGTAGTCCACAGCGAGGCTGAAGGTCGGCTGACCTGGCCCGCCCTGACCATCGTTCGCAGATGTCTACGTGTCGCCCGCGGGCGGGCGCTGCTCGGCCGACACGAGCACCGCCCCTGCAAGGATGGCAGCGCTCAGGAGAAGACCCTTGGGCATGACGTCTGTAGGAGGAGTGCGGGGCAGGTGCGAACCCGGACGGCGAGACGGGCCGCGAGCGTGCAGTCGCTCGCGGCCCGTCGTGTGTCGGCGTCGATTCAGCGGCTCCAGGCCACCCGCCGGGAGCCTGGGCTCACCACAGAATCTTGAACCCGATCTGCATCTGTCTCGGGTCGCGCGTGCGCGTGGCCTGCGCGAAGTTCCCCGCGATCGTCGCGTTCTCGATCCGGGTGCCGTCAGGGTTCAGCGTGACGGCCGACGGTCTCATCGACCCAGTTCCTCCAGAGTCCATGCCCTGGAACAGGAAGTTCGTGTTGTTGAAGATGTTGAAGATGTCCCACCGGAACTGGAATCTGGCGCGCCCGGCGAGCGGGAACGTCTTATAGAAGCCCAGGTCCGTCTGGAAATACCCGGGTCCGGTGCAATCGCCGCGGCGGGCGGTGCCATTCGTGCCGAGCTGGAACCCGTTCAGCGTGTATGCACCCGGGTTGATGATCTGCTCGTCCGGCCCGTCGCCAGTGCACGACTCACTGGTGCGGTTCGGCCGTTGATTGTCCGTGTACCCGGTGCCCGAAGGACCGCCGGTCAGCCCTGGAATCGACCCCACGTACGCCGTGAACGGTTGGCCCGTGGCGGCGCCGGTGATGCCGGTGAGCTCCCAGTCACCGAGGATGTGTCTGACCAGGCCCGACTTGCCTTCCAGGGCCGGGAGCATCCAGACGAGGGAGATGTTGAAAATGTGGGTGCGCCCCGTCTCAGGACGACCCCAATCGAGGTCCGGAGCCGCGAGATCCAGGGCAGCGGTATTGGCGGCCAGGCTGCCGCTGTCGGTGAGTGCCATGTTCGCCCGTGAGCGGGCCAGCGTGTAGGACGACTGCACTTGCGATCCCCGCCGGCCGAAGCGGCTGATGAACTGTGTCTGGAGCGAGTGATACGTCGACTCGCCGTCGTGCGCCCACACCCCGATGCTCGCGTCCCCGAAGACGCCGTAGCGGCGCAGCGCAGCATTTGCAGGCGTGGTCGTGGCGTATTCGAGGCGGTCGTCAACGCCGTTGCCGTTGATGTCCCCGCTATACACCTGGTTCACGTTCGAATCCCGGAGCAGGTTGTAGCCGTGGCTGCCGACATACCCGACCTCGACGGTGCTGTTATGAAAGATCTCGTGCTGGAACATGACGTTCCACTGCCACGTGTTCGGCGTCTTCATGTCGACTTCCCGGCCGCTTGCGGGCGCACCCAGCGAGTTCCCGAAACAGCCGTCGCATGGCTCGGCCGCGGTATCCAGCTTGCGGATGCCGGAGAGCGTCGTCACGAACGGCGGGTTGGTGGCGATGTTCAACACCGGGCTCAGGCGCTCCCGCTGGAAGAACTGGCCAACGCCGCCGCGCACAGCCGTCTTCCCGGTGCCGAAGACGTCCCAGGCAATCCCCACGCGCGGTGCGATGTTGTTCTTGTCCTGCGTCATCAGCGAGCGGTTCGGGCCTTTCGCACCGCCCTGCGCGTTTGCCTCAGCGCACCAGTCCTTGTCTGGCGGCTCGACCAAACCATTGCACGAGGCGTTGCCGAGCGCCGGGTTGAACAGCGACGGCACGAAGCTGGTGATCTTGTCGTCGGTCGTGTACGGGTTGTAGAAGAGCGAGTACCGCACGCCGTAGTCGAGCGTGACCCGCGGCACCAACTGCCACGAGTCGGCCGCATAGCCCTCGAAATCGCGCCAGCGCTGCGGGGCCGAGCGGCTGATGGTCGACTCCGAGAACCCCCACGTCATGTCCTTGAGCAGGAAATCGGCGAGCACGTTGCCCGTCGCATCGCCCCACCCGTTGACGCCGGCTGCGCCCCAGAACTGCGAGTTCATCGCCGAGCCGTTGCCGTTGGTGTCCTCGTTCTTCTTGTTGGCGCTGGCGAGCACGCCGGCCTTGAAGAAGTGCTTGCCGAAGACCTTGGTGTAGTCGTCCTTGATGATGAACAGATCCTGGTTGTTGCGGAACGGGGCTTCATTCCACAGCGTCTGGTATCCGCTCCCGCCCCAGAATACCGGATGCCCGGTTTCAGCTCCGTACTGTTTCTCGCTGAGCGGGAACACGGTCGGGAACTTGGAGAGGATTTCGCCATTCAGGTCCGGGTCCAGGCCGCCTCGATCGATGATGATCTTGTTGGCGGCGTACGAGAACTGGAGGCTGTTTGTCGCGCTGCTGCCCAACGTCGAATTGAAGGAAGCCACGAACGACTGGCTGGGTTGATCCCAGTTCGAGTCGACCGACGGGAACGGATCGTCGCCCCAGAGATTCGTGAAGACGCTCGGCGCGTTGTTCTTCCAGCTGTCATGCGTGTAGCGGACCATCATCCGGTTGGAGTTGCTCATGTTCCAGTCGGTCCGGATGTGTTGCTGGTTGTACCTGATGGGCGAAGTCACCGAGGTCACCCAGTTGTTGCAGCTCCCGGCGGACGGCGTGACATTCGGGGAGGGATACAGCTTGAGGAACGACTGGCCCGCGGGACTGAGCCGATCCGCAGGAATCCGGTTGCCTGGAAACGGCGCGCCGGTCAGCGGATCATTCGGCGCCGGCGACGAGCAGCCCGCGATACCTGGTCCGCTGAAGTCGCCATTGCGCTCGGCGTCGGTAGGCACGAACGCCGTCCGCGCCGTGCCACGATCCTCGATGTTCCACTCGAGCGAACCGAAGAAGAACAGCTTGTCCTTGAGAATCGGACCGCCGATTGAACCGCCGTAGTCGTTGCGTTTCAACTCCTCCTTCGGCTGATTCGCCTGCTCGAGGAAGTAGTTCTTCGCGTTCAGCGCGTCGCTCCGGCCGGAGTAGAAGCCGCTCCCGCTGTACTGGTTCGCACCACCGCGGGTCACGATGTTGATCTGCGCTCCGCCGGCGCCGCCGAACTCCGGCCCGTAGCTGTTGCGCAGGATCTTGAATTCCTCGATCGCCTCGAGCGACGGGTAGACGAGGATGGTGCGATTCGAGCCGACGTCGTTGTTGTTTGCCCCGTCGACCGTCCATATGTTTGCCGTCACGTCGCCGCCGCTCACCGACATGTCCGACCCGCTGAGCAGGCCCTTGTCCTTCACGTTGAGCGCGTCGGGAGCACTGACGCCCGGCATCAGCGTGGCCAGCTGCAGGAAGTTGCGGCCGTTCAGCGGCAGCTCGCGCACCTGCTCACCGGTGACAACGCCCGATACATCCCCGCCGAGCACTCGCACTGGCGTGGACGACGCTTCCACAGTGACCGTCTCGGTGATGGCTCCCGCCTCGAGCTGAAAGTCGATCGAGTAGTCGTCAGCCACGCGCAACAGGACGCCAGTTCGCGAGGCGGTCTTGAACCCGTTCATCTCGACATCGACTTTGTACCGGCCCACCGGCAACTGGCCCACGGCATAGATGCCGTCTGCGTTCGTGACGGTTGTGCGGGTGAGGCCCGTCTCCTCATTGCTCACCGTAACGGAGGCGCCGGGCATGACTGCGCCCGAACTGTCAGAGATGGTTCCTCGTATCGACGCATTTGTGCGCTGCGCATCCGCCGAGCTGGGCAGCAGCATCACCAGAAGGCAAGGAACCGTGAGGAGCAGGAACTTCCGCATGTGCGGCCTCCAGAATGTTGCTACTGGGAGCAAGGTGAGCCCGGCTCAGGTCGATGAGGTCAGACCAGTGAACTCAAGACCCGGCCATTAATACATTTGCATTATGGGGATGTCAACTATTTCTGCGCGTCGGCTAACCACTGGGGCGATGAGCGGCATTACCAATTTTGCACTAGAGCCGGTGAA
Source organism: Vicinamibacteria bacterium (assembly GCA_963763095.1). Taxonomy (GTDB): domain Bacteria; phylum Acidobacteriota; class Vicinamibacteria; order Vicinamibacterales; family JAENWD01; genus CAVUCH01. The sequence goes on along the minus strand of CAVXNR010000014.1, from coordinate 97,359 downwards.
TTGTGAGAAGGGCGAGCAAAGGCACGATCCGCTCTCGCCAACGGACCGCCCTGACGGAGTCATCGCGGGGACCGTACCGACCCACCCCCGTGTCCGGCCGACCGCCGGCTACTGGGGTGTACGGGGCGGCTCCAGCTCCATGCCGCCGACCGACTGGGCGCCGGTGCCCTCGGTGCGGAGCATGCGATCCAGGCGCGTGAACTCTGCCTGCTCTCGGGCCGCATCGGCGGCGCGCCCGGCCCGGCGATACGCGCTCGCCAGCGTAAACCGCAGCGGGGGGCTGTCGGGCGCGAGCTTCACGCCAGCTTCCAGGTGCGTGATCGCGCCGTCCAGGTCACCACTCTCGAGCAGCACCTGACCGTACGCCTTGCGTGCGGCGAAATTGGTGGGCGCTTCGGCGACGGCCTGCTCCGCCCAGGGTCGCGCCGCATCCCACTCACCGCGGCGGCTGTACTCGTATGCGATCTGCAGCTTCGCAAGCGGGTGGCGCTGGCTGACCTTCAACTCCGCCTTGAACTCCTCGAGCGCGCGGTCCGCCTGCTCGTTCACCAGGAATGAGCCGAAGGCGTAATGCACGTGCGGCGTCTCCGGGAAGCGCGCCACGAGCTCTTCGAACGCCTTCTCGGCGGCAGCGACCAGGCGTGCGCCCGCGTAGTACGTCGCGCGCCCGGCCATCATGACGATCTCCCGGCGGGCACCCGGGACTTCGCTGGGCAGCAGCGGCATGCGCAGTGTCGCAATCCCCATCGCCTCGATCACGCGCGGCGTGTCGTTGCCCTCGTGCGCGAACTCGGTCAGCAGCTTCGCGCTCTGGTCGAACTCTTCGAAGCGCGTGAGCAGCACGGCCAGATGATAGCGCGCCACGCTGACGATCTCCGGGTTCCCGCCGAGCCCGAAGCGGCGTCCGTTCACGAGATCGGTCAAGGCCGACTCGTAGTTCTTCAGCTGGAACTCGCAGAGCCCCTTGAGGGTCCACGCCTCCCCCTTCTCCGGGCTCAGCTCGGTCACGCGCCGGAACGCATTGCGCGCCGGCTCGTACCGATCCTGGTCGTAGTTGATGACGCCCACATACCAGTGGGCCTCGATGAGGGTGGGCTGCAGTCGAATGGCCTTGGCGTAGAGGGCGAGCGCCTCATCGAGCTTCCGATCCGCGTTCGCTGCCGCAGCCTGCTTCATGATGGCGGCGGTGCCAGGCGCTCGGGCCGGCTTGGCCGCCGGCGCGGCGGGCGCCTTGGCAGCTCCCCCTCCGGAGCCGGGTACCTGCACGGCCGGTGGCGTCGAGCTTGGCTGCGTCCGCTTCGCCGGTGCCCCCGACTGCGCGAAGACGGAGGTGCCGGGTACTGCCGCCAGGGCCGCGAGCAACGCCAGAGCTGTGAGATGTAGCGTGCGCATAGTCAGTTCTTGCGGGAGTCCGGCGAGGGCGGCACCCGATGCTCCGGTGCCGGCAGCAGGGCCTCCGGCTTCGGCTGCTTCGCGTGAGCCTCGGCGGAAGCTTCTAACTCCAGGAAACCCGAACGCAGACCTCGATTGTAACAAAGCGGCGCGGGCGGACGCGGTGAGGGAGGTGCCCCGGCGGAGAAACGAAAAGGGAAAGCCGCTTCAGCCGTTTGCAGCAAGAATCGGACGGACGCTTCGTCACGGCGCGACACCCAGTCCGGGCGCGACCGTGAACGGCTCACGCGCCTGCACCGCACTGACGCCTACCTCGTCCCGCACGTCGATCACCAGTTCGTACTCCCCGGGGGACAGCCCGGAGAGGTCCACCCCGTACAAGCGGACGAGGCCGTTGTCCGGGCCCGGCGTCAGGTCCCGCGTGCCGTGCTCGCGCACCGGTCGGCCGTCCCCCGTCTGGAGGCGCCAGCTGCTGCTCACGCGGGGCTTGCCGCTGGAGGGATCGACCGCGGCGTTGTACGCAGCGAACTGGCAATACAGCGTCGCGTTCGCCGGGAACGCGCGATGAGCGATCAGAACCGGCCGGGGGGAGGACGCGCCTTCGGCCGTCTCGACGCGCTCGCTGAGAATCGGCGTGGATATTCGGAACCCCTGGAGGGAAGGCACCTCGAACCGGTGGGTCACGCTGCCCATCCGATCTCCACGCCTGTCGCGCACGACCACTCGTGCGGCGTACGGGCCAGGGGGCAGCTGGAACTCGCGGCTGAGCGGGTACCACGTGTTCTCCAGACCCACGAGCGTCTCCGGCCGCACGGCCATGTCGACCGTCTGCCCGGACCGCGACACCGCGCCCGTCTCGAGGTGCGTCACCGCGACACCGAGCTCCATGACATCGGCGAGGCGGCCGTTCGCAGACTCGAACGCAAAGCGGCGCACATCGGTCTCCGCCGCGATCATTACCGTCGCCGTCTCCGGCGTGCGCGGGCCGAACACGAGCGCCGACGCCCGCACCGGCACATCACCGAGGTCACGCGGCGCGTCCAGCGCGCGCAGTACGTCGGGATCGAGCCCGGCTTCGGTCAGGCGGGGCTCCTTGTCATCCGGCGCGTAGTAGCCCTTGCGCGCCCGCACTGTCAGGCCTGGCCGGTTCACACGCACCTGGATCTTGTGGAACCGGCCATCCCGCCGCGGCTCGCGCGGCGTGTAGCCCACGAGATAGTAGCTGCGTGACTCGTCGGCAATCCGGGAAATCCCGGCGGAGAGATCGTTGGTGTTCCGCACCGCGAAGCCGCCCGTGTCTTCGGCGACTGACACGGCACCAGCCGCTTCGAGCTCGATCCCGGCGGTCGCCCAGCCAATGTCACGGGCATCGGTCTGCCCGATCGCCTCCGCCGCCGACTGCAACGTGCCGGCCTCGAGCCCGCGTGCGTCGACGAAGAAGATGGCCACGTTGGCCTCGCGCGCAGCGCGCGACACGTCCTTGAACCCGCGCAGGTTGGTGTCGTAGATGAAGCCCTTCGACAGGAGGATGGCCGCCTTCCGACCCGGCGCCAGACGGAGCGAATCTACCGCGCGCGCGAGCAGGTCGAGCGTGGCGCGGTTCCGCGCCACGGCCAGCGAGTAGGTGAGCCCGGCCCGGCTGTGGATGTACGCCGCGATCACCCCCACATCGCCTCTCGCTTCACCGATGCGCGGCGCATCGTTCTGGTCCTGCGGACGCTTGGGTTCGAGACCGTTCACGCGGTTGTACTGGTACCGCCGCCGCACCCGCGCCTCCACAGTGGCATCGCCCAGCTCGTGGATCCGCATGGCCTCGAAGTCGCTCATGCGCTCGGCGGTCGTGTCGGGCACGAACCGGCCCTGCACGCGCGAGAGCACGCCCAGCAGCCGCTCGCGATCGTGCGGCAGGCGCGCCGTGAGCCAGACGGCGCCGCCCGTCGTGACGAGCGACACCGTGTCGTCCGGCGACGCGGCCTCATCGAGGAAGTGAATGACCGCCTTCCGCGCCTCATCCGCCTGTGCCCGCGTCAGGTTTACATCGTCGAAGACAATGGCGAAGGCGCGTCCGGGTGTGGCCGCCGCGCCCGCGTTGGTGGAGACGACGGCGGGGCGCTGATTCTCGCGGGAGCTGGCGCCGGCCGCCGCCGGACCTGCCGGCCGTGAGACCGCGACAGCCTGGAATTCCGATATGTCCTGACGGCGGCCGTCTTCGGAAATCGTGAAGTCGTCCCGACCAAGGCCCACGACGGGCCTTCCCTTCCCATCGAGGACGACGACATCGACGGTGACCAGGTCGACGCCGGTGCGGAATCGTTGATCCCCCGGAGCCTGGGCACTCGTGAGCGCCAGCCATCCTGCCAGGAGCACCGCCGTGCACGCTGCCCGCGATCGGCCGGCACTGAAGTCCCGGCTCCACACTGTTGTATGTGGGGGCGAAACTCTAAATCCGCGATTCACTTGTGTAGTCATGTGGGGCAGGCCTTCAGGCCTGCTGAGCGCACTCATTTGCAGGGCTGAAGCTTGCGTAGTCATGTGGGGCAGGCCTTCAGGCCTGCTCGAGCGCACTGATTTGCAGGGCTGAAGCCCTGCCCCACATTCTGGATTCAAGGCACGAGCGTGACCGGCGACTCCGTTTCCGTCACGAGGTCGCCCTGCTGCAGCACCGCGCGGACGCTGTACTTGCCGGGCGAGAGGGTCGCGGTCGGAAACGTGCCGACGTAGGGAATCCGCCCCTCCGCATCCGGCGCGGGCAGCTCCGGCTTCGCGCGCGCGACGATCTTGTCGTCGCGCAGGAACTCAATCATCATCTTCGGCGGCGCGGTCCCCGGCTTGGCATACGCCACCAGGTAGAGCGACAGCTGCGCGTTGGTCGCGAGCGACACCGGCAGATCGAGGTTCGGGACGATACGCATCCGATCCAGCCGGAATGGATCATCGAGCGCAAGGTCAGCCCCGGCTGGCTCGAGCCGGCGGACGAGCGTGATGCTGCTGACACCGAAACCGTCGGCCGGGAGCACGCGCAGCGGTTGCCGGACCACGCTCGTCCGGCCGCTGTCTCGATCCTGCGCGACGCTCTCGAGCGTGTACTCGCCCGGCGTCAGCGCAAAGGGCCGGCGGAAGATCAGGTTGCCGCGCTTGATCTGATCGAGCTTATCGAGCGGGCCCTCGAACGGGTAATCATCGCTGAACCGCTCGACGATCCGCCCGGTTGAATCCTTGACGAGCGCCAGCAATGAGAACCGCAGCGTGTACGTGTTCTTCCGCTTGTCCTCCTGGAAGCTCATACCCTGCAGCGGCACCTCCATCAGCAGCACGTGCTGCCGGCCTTCCCTGCCGGGGGAAAATTGCAGCGCACGCACCTGGTAGTCGAATGCGTGCGGCGACGGATCCACGGTCAGCGCCGTCAGCAGCGGCATCTCGAACGGCAGCAGCGCGGAGCCTTCACCGGGGGGCAGCGCAAAATACCCGCTGCGACTCTGCACGGTGACGCCAGGCCGCGTCACCTTGACGGAGATCTTGCGGAAGCGGCCGTCGAATTCCTGGCTGACCGGAACATACGCCGCCTCGTAGTAGCTGCCGATGTCGGTCGCGATCCGCTGCATGCTCGGCTTGAAGTCGTTGGTATCGGCGGTCAGGAAGCCGCCGGTGCTCTGCGCGAGCTCGGCGAGCGTGCTCTGGACGTTCGCGCGCAGGCTCTCCTCGGCGTTCTCGGCGATCATCACCTCGTCCACGTTCACCGCCCCCGCGCCCCGCTTCGCCATCTGTACCTGGCTGTCGCGCGCAGCCTTGAACAGCTGGTCGCGCGAGCGGTCAGAGTCGCGTGCCGCGCCGAGTCCGCGTGCGTCGATGGCGTAGACGGTCACATTCGCGCGGTTGGCCTCGCTGATGGCCGTGTGAAACACCTCCTCGAGGTTCTTGGGCACGACGAGCCCCTCGGCGAAATAAAGCACCGTCTTGCGACCCGCCAGACGGCCCTGCGTCTTGACGAGGGCGAGCAGCGGGTACAGCGACGACTGACCCTGCTGCTGGCGCTGGATGCTGTCGGAGAACCGCAGCGTATTGGCGATCATCTGCGCCATTGCCTTCTGCGCGTTGGCGGCCCCGATCGTGGACGCATCGACGCCACTCGGGCTCGTCGCCGTCGCAGTCGCGGCATCCTGCGCCTGTTCGGCGATCGACAGCGCCTCCTTCGCGATCTCCTCCTGCTGCGACGCGGCGCCCGCCGACGACGCCGCCGTGACGGAGGTCGTTCCGGTGGCGGCGATCACAGCCTGCTTCACGAGATAGGGGTCGTGCGTGAACTCCTGACGCAGGTACAACCGCTGATCGATCGACCAGACCGCGATCCAGACGTTCGACTCCATGTTGTTGGCGACGAAGTCGAGCGCCGCCTGGCGCGACAGCATGCGGTTGTCGAGCACCTTGTCAAAAACCATGGTGACGAGGCTCACCTGCCGGCTGGGATCGGGTTGCAACCCACCCTGTGCGGCGCCCTGGACTCGATCTTCACTGACCTGCCCCTCGACCAGACGGAAGGCCGTGAGCTCTCGAGGCGAGCCGTCTTCCGACACCTTGATTTCTGTCGGCTGCAGGTCGCGGACAGGCTTCCCCTTCTTGTCGCGGACGATCATGTCGAGCAGAACAACCGAGCTGGTGGTCCCGTACAGCGGCTTCGGGCTTGCGTTCTGCTGTCCCGCGGGTGCCGCCTGCGCTGGTGGCGCGGCCGTCGCCGGAGCAGCCGGTGGTTGCTGTGCGGCGAAGGAGGCCCCGCCCACCGGGAGGGCGGTGGCAATGGCGAGGACGAACAGACGCGACGTCGTCCGTGAGATGCGGTGGCTGGTCATGGTCTGTCCTGGGGCGGTACGGATGTGGACGGCGCTGCGGCCGCTGGCCCAGGCTGCTTCGCCTGGGCGGCCCGCGTGAGCTCGGCGACCTTCTCGCGCTCGCGATCACCGTCCGCTTTCCGCTTCAAACGGTAGTAGACGGTCGCGAGTGACACGCGCGCTTCGATGAACGCAGGCGACTCGGCGACGAGCGCCTCGAGCACCTCGAGCGCGCGCGCGTTGTCGCCGGTCGCGAGGTGGACGGTGGCCATCTGGTAACGCGCACCGGGATCGTCGGGCCGCACCTGCAGCGCACGTTCGAAGAACCGGCGCGCTTCATCGATCCGGCTCTCTTCCTTCAGGATCACGCCCGTATACAGGTTCGCGTCGAAGTCGCCGGGGTTCGCCGACAGCTCCCGCTCGAAGGCCCGGCGCGCGCCGTCGCGATCACCCGTAGTCAACAGCATCTGCCCGTACAAGGAATGCGCGAGCGGCAAATCAGGGTTCCTGTCGATGGCGCGCTTGAACTCGTCGCGCGCCGCGCCGTAATCGGCCGCCAGCCGCTGCGAGATTCCCATCATCAGGTGTGCTTCCGCTGAATCACCGTCCTTCAGAATGCGGTCGATCTGCTTCAGGCCGGCTTCGGTCCGGCCATCCTGCAGCAGCGCCATGCCGTACACGTAGTTGAAGACCCGCTCCTGTCCGTGGGTGGGCTCGAGCGGCGCCAGCAGGTCGGCGGCTCTCTTGTACTCGCCGACCTGCACGAGGCAGTCGCCCTTCAGCAGCAGCACGTTCGGATGCCCCGGGTTGCTGCCGAGCACCATGTCGAATTCGCCGATGGCCTCGGGACATCGTCCGGACTTGTAGAACGCGAGCGCCACGTTCATGCGCACTGACGCGTTGTTGGGGGCGAACTCCAGCGCCTTCCGGTACGCCGTGATCGCATCGTCGTACCGCCCCAGCCTCGCATAAATCACACCCAGGTTCGAGAGGGCCTCGATGTTCCGCGGCTGCGACGCCAGGAAGCGCTGGTATTCGGAGGCGGCAGCCTCGAGATCCCCCGCCTCCTGCAGCTGCACGGCGCGGTTGAATACGGCGAGGTCAGCGTCCGCCTCGGATGACTGGGCGTGAAGCGCCGCGCCGATGGATATGAGTAGAGCCGCCGCCAGGGCAAGTTTCCGCATGACAGAGCGCGGCGACTATTGTGACAGGGTGAGGGGCGCGGAGATCAGATGACAGGCTACAGGCGGCAGACTGCAGGTGCTGCCAGGCCTCAGGCTCAACGAAGCCTGGAGACTTGCAGGGCTGAAGCCCTGCCCCACATGCCCTGCGGGGCTGAAGCCCTGCCCCACATGCATACTGCAGCCTGAAGCCCAGCCGCGGCCAGGGAAGAAGGGCCGGCTCCCTCATGGGGACACCCGCCCTCTTGATGCTGTCCGATCTGGCGTGCGAGGCATGCCGTTCGCAGCCCGCCCACCAAGCCTGCTGGCCGCCTTCTAGAAGTAGAACTTGAACGCGAGCTGGATGATGCGCCGGCCGTACTTGTTGTCCGTTGGCAGCAGGCCGAAGTTCGCGTTCGTCTGCACGCCGTTGGCGTAACTCAAATCCAGGTTCCGGGCGTCGTCCGGTGCGCGCTGCGGGTGGTTGAACACGTTATAGGCCGACGCGCGGAACTGGAACTTCTTCCCGGCGCTGCCGAACGGGAAGTTCTTGAAGAGCGACAGGTCGTGGTTCACGTACGAATTGCCTTGGATGTTCGGCCAGATGAAGTTGCCGTTCTGGCCGGGCGACGGCACTGCGAAGCACTCGGGCTTGGCCAGCACATCACCGCTTCCACGGGGATCACAGGTCAGGACCGGCATCACGAGGATGTCCGGCGAGCCGGTAATACTCGTGTTGCTGATTGGGGTTCCGGTCGAGGTCTGTACCATCGAGCCGGAAGTTGCCGTCACCGCCGACCACCTGCAGAGGCGCGCCGCTGACGAACTGCGAGATGCCCGAGATTTGCCAATTACCCAGGATGGCGTTCGTCACGCCAGTCTTGACCTCGGGCAGCAGCCAGCTGTACGCGAGGCTGAAGAGATGGCGGCGATCGTTACCCAGGACTCCGTAGGAAAACTGTCGGATCTGGCTCAAGTCCGGCGGCTGAATCGCGCGCCCTTGCTGGGTGCCGCGGATGCCGAGCGCCTTCGAGAAGGTATAGGCGCCGGTGAAGCTGAAGCGCCCCGTCTGCCGGCTGACCAGGTTCTGCCAGGAGTGGTAGTTCGAGTAGAGCGTATGGTCGATGACGTTGATCGCGCCATACAGCTGGAATGGCCGATACGCGTCCGCGTTGCCATTCGGATCGTTCACCATGGCGCCGAACGGCACGATGTTGATGTTCGACAACCCGGCGTTCCGAAGGCGATCGCTCTTGCTGCCGACGTACGACGATTCGCCCGTAATCCCCCACGGGAGCCTCCGCTGCAGCGTAAGGCTCCAGCTCTGAGTGCGGGGGTTCAAGTCGTCGTCGGGATCGAACGCCTCGACGGCACCGCGGGTCGCGGCTGGCACGACACTGGGCAGATCCCGCAGCAGGGGATTGCCGCTGACCGTGGTCAACTGGTGGCCGGCCGGGATGTCCATCGTGCCTGCGCCTGCCTGTTCATCGTGATAATTGAACAGCCCGTAGCCGCCGCGCATGATCGTGAGGCCCGTTCCCTGGATGTCCCACGCAAAGCCCACCCGTGGTCCGAACACTACCGACTGCACCTCGCGCCCAGAGATGGGCACGTTGCTGTCGCGCCCGTGCCACGAGAGCCCGCTCAGGTCAGTCAGTGAGGCGTTCGGGTTGTACTGCGACGGATCGAACACCGCCATGCCGAAATCGTTACGGGCGTACCACGGACCGAGGTAGGAGAGGCGCAGACCGGCGTCCACCGTCCAGCGTGGCTTCACCTTCCAGCTGTCCTGGACGAACCCTTCGAAGATCTTGTAGCCCATGTCGCGCACGATATTCTGCGTCGACTCGTTGTAGGTGTTGATCCCCCGACCGGTGAGGACGTCTGAGAACAGGTTGCCCGTGGTGTTGCCCGTCCACGTGGCGAACTCCAGCTGGCCGTTGCTGTTGTTGTTCCCGGGCTGGCTGTTGTTCACCCACTCGTAGAATCCGCCCACCTTCAAGGTGTGCGCCCCCGCGACCTTCGTGACGTTCTGAGAGATCGAGATGAGCCACTTCTTGGCGAAGAGCTCCGGGTCGAACCCGCCCGGGTTGAACATCGTCGGGCCGGCGCCCCAGGTCACGACTGAAGGGATTCTGATCGAGGCCGTTCTTGTAGACGCCGGGGTTGGTGTAGCCGAGGGCGGATCGGGACACCTTGCTCGGGTCGTCGAGACGGTTCGGGAAGTTGATGTACGTCGCACCGAACGTGGTCTCGCTGGTAAGGGTGGAGCTGAACACCTTGGTCAGGCTGGTGGTCGCCGAATGCGATCGGTTGTCGGCCACGACGTCGGTCGGGTACGGCACCTGGTTGCCGTTGCGCCACCAGAGCCCGACCGGGAAGGGCTGCCGCTCGGCCTGGAAGTTATACCGGAAGAACAGCTTCGTGTTGTCGCTGATGCTCAGGTCCACGCGGCCGAGGGCCTGGTGGTTGTTCTGCGAGAGCGGCACGTTCTGCACGTAGTTATAGCCGTTCGCCACCGCGGGATCGATGTTGGGGAGTGGCAGCAGATTCAGGAGGATCTGCCCGTTGGGATCGATCTCCCCCGCGGGGACCAGCCCGCCGGAAGCGCCAAACGGCTGTGCCGTGACGCCTGAGCCGCTGAGCCCCCGGAGATATGCGGCGTCCCGGAAGTCGCCGTTGCGCATGGCTTCCGTCGGTACCCACGACCGGAGCGTGCCGGTATCAAGATCCTGCTTGTAGTACTCGTAGCCGAAGAAGAAGAACAGCTTGTCGCGGTTGCGATTGAAGTCCGTGCCGGGGATGAGCAGCGGACCGCCGATGTTGAACCCCGGGAACGTGAACTTGTTCTGCGGCTTGTCCTGGCCGACCTTGTTGAGAAACCACTCGTTCGAGTTCAACTTGTAGTTTCGAAAATAGGTGTAGGCCGTGCCACGGAAATCGCGCCCGCCGGCCTTGGAAACGACGTTGATCGTGACCGGCCCCTTCGCATTCTCCGCGCCGAAGTTCGACTGGAGGACCTTGAACTCCTGGATCATGTCGGGGTTCGGGTTGACGGATGTCGCGCAGTTGCAGCCCGGATCGGACGCGTGCGCGCCGTCGATGGTGATATCGAGCGCGTTGTTCTGCGTGCCGTTCGCCGAGTAGTTGCCCAGGGCACTTTGCTTGCCGCCCTCGCCGTTCCCGTTGATGCCGATGACCTCACCGTTGAACCCCGGCGCTCCGTTGCTGGTCGTGATCGGCGCCATTCCCGGCAGAATCTTCAACAGCTCCGCGGCGCTGCGGCCAACGATCGAGATGTTCTGGATCTGTTCAGCACTGATCGTGGCGCTCTTCTCACCCGATGACACCGGCGCCAGCTCGGTTATCGCAGTAACGGCGACCTGCTCCGAGAGCCCGCCGACCCCCAACTGGATCTGCGTGATGTTCCGCGACTCGCCGAGCCGGAGAATGATGCCTGTGACCTCGCTCTTCTGGAACCCCGCGAGCTCCACGCTCACCTTGTAGGTGCCTGGCGGAACGGCAGCGAACACGAAGTTACCGGACTCGTTCGTGACGGTGGTGCGGGAATCGTTCGACAGATCGTTCACCAGCGTCACCGTCGCGCCGGGCAGCACGCCGCCGCTCGAGTCGGTAACGGTGCCGCTCAACTGCCCGGTGAGGTTCTGCGCGCCTGTTGCGCCGGCGCAGGCGAGGACGGCCAGCATCACGGTCACGATCGTGGCGATATTCTTCCGTAGCATGAGAGGCCCGTCCTCCCCGCGCAGCGCGCGGATCCCGTCAGTTATTGCGTAGGTGTTTGCCCACACGCCGCTGCGGGACCCGCAATTGGTTCACTGCGTGGTCCCGTAGCAGAAGTGGCGAGGTCCGACCTCCGGATGGGGCGGAAGAGTAATACAAAAGAATTACGCGGCTGTCAACATTAATGTTTTGGGCGACAAGACTGGTGCGACCAATCGGCGGCGAGCCGCTAGACTGTTCCCATGCGCCGCATCCTGCTCGCTCCCGTCCTGATCCTGTCCGCCGTCCTCGCCCTCCGTGCATCGCAAAGCCCCTCTCGCCCCGCCGAATCAGCGGCACCTGCGGAGGCCATCCGCCTGAACAACCGCGGCGTCGCCAGCATGAACCAGCAGAAGTTCGAGCAGGGCCTGGAGTGGTTTGAAAAAGCCACGGCCGCGGACCCGACGCTGGTCGTGGCGCGCGTGAACCAGGCGATCGCGCTCATCAACCTGCAGCGCTACGAGCCGGCCCGCGCCCTGCTCGTGGAGGTCGCGACGGCCGACCCGCAGAACCCGCGGGCCTGGTACAACCTCGGGCTGCTCCAGAAGAGCACGGGCGAGGCCGAGGCGTCGCTGACCTCGTTCCAGAAGGCCGCGTCCGTCAGGCCGGGCGACGCGCACAGCCATTACTTCGTCGGCCTGATGGCGGCACAGATCCAGAAGTACGACGACGCGGTCCGAGCGTTTACGCGCGCGCTGGAGCTCGATCCCTTCCTGGTATCGGCGGAGTTCGGGATCGCACGATCGTTTCAACGCGCCGGACGCGCCGAGGAGGCGAAGGCACACCTCGAGCGGTTCCAGCGCCTGACGACCGAGAAGATCGCCAGCGCGATGAGCCTGGGCTACGGTGATCAGGGTCCCCTCTCGCTGGCCGAGGCGCTGGTGCCAAAGGACGGGGCGCCGCCGCCGGCCGTGCCGGTCAAATTCGTCGCGCAAGCACCGGATGCATTCGCCGCCGCAGGTGGTGCAGCAGCAAGCGGGAACGGCGTCAGCACGGGCGGATGCCTGTTCGATGCTGATGGCGACGGCGTGACCGACTACCTCGCGCTGAACCCGCGGTCGGAACCGGGCAAGCCGGACGATGCCGCGATGTTGTTTCGCGGCGCGGCGGGCGGCACGTTTCAGCGCGCGGCTCAGAGCGGCTTGACGATCGCATCCCAGCCGCTCGGGTGTGCGGCGGCGGATTACGACAACGACGAAAAGCCCGATGTCGCGATCAGCACCGTGGCCGGTCTCGCGCTCTTCCACAATGAAGGTGCCGGACGCTTCGTCAACGTGACGGCGAAGAGCGGTTTGCCGGAATCGCCCGCCGTCGCGGGCGCGCAGCCGCTGGGCCTGACATGGGTGGACTACGACCACGACAACGACGCAGACCTGATTGTTCCCCGCGGTGACACCGCGGTCCTGGGCGCAGCGAGTAGCGAGACCGGGCGCGGAACGGGTACGACCAGTGCGGCAACGGCGGCAGCCGCGCCGGGCCCGCAGATGTGGCGCAACAACGGCAACGGCACGTTTGCGGAAGTGGCCGCGGAGCGCGGCCTGGCAGGCGCGGCAGGAACTGTGGCGGCCGTGGGCACCGACTTCAACAACGACCGCGCCATCGACCTCGTCGTGACTGGCGGTGTGCATCCGCTCGTCTGGATCAACCCGCGCGAAGGTGCGTTCAAGGCCCTCGACTGGCCGGCCGCCCCTCCGTCACCGACCATCGGCGCCGTCGTGATCGACTTCGACAAGGACGGGTGGATGGACCTGGCGTTCACCCACGCGGGCGCGCCGGGACTGTCGCTCTGGCGCAACCTGGAAGGCAAGCGCATCGAGCCGGTCGCGCTTCCCGATCTGAAGATTGCCGGCGGCTGGGGCCTGGCGCCAATCGATTACGACAACGACGGCTGGGTGGACCTCGTCGCGGCCGGCAGCGGCACTCCCGGCGCGGCCGGCCTGGTGGTGCTGCGCAACGACGCCGGGCGCTTCACAGACGCGAGCGGGGCAACCGGAGCGGGGGCGCTGACGCTGAAGGCCGCGCGCGCCGTGCTGACTGGCGACCTCGATGGAGACGGCGATACGGATCTGATCGTGACGAGCGCGGATGGTGCCCCGCTCGTCCTGCGCAACGAGGGTGGGAACGCGAACCATGCGCTGCGGCTGGCGCTCAAGGGATTGAACGACAACCGGAGCGGGATCGGCACCAAGGTGGAAGTGCAGGCCGGCGCGAGCTGGCAGAAATGGGAGACCGTCGCGGCCTCAGGATTCCTGGGACAGAGTGCGCCCGAGGTTCTCGCCGGGCTCGGCGCTGCAACGACGGCAGACGTGGTCCGGTTGCTGTGGCCAAGCGGGGTCGTGCAGGACGAAGTCGAGCTCGCGGCCGCGAAGCCACAGATCATCGAGCAGATCGATCGCCGCGGCAGCTCGTGCCCGATCGTGTTCACGTGGAACGGCACTGCGTACGAGTTCATCACGGACGGCATCGGACCAGGCGTGGTCGGGCACTGGGTGGCACCAGGCGAGCGCAACGTGCCCGATCCGGACGAGTACATCAAGATTGCCGGCACACAGCTGCATCCGAAAAACGGCCGGCTGTCCCTCAAGTTCGCCGAGCCGATGGAAGAGGTGATCTACCTCGATCAGGTGCGTCTGTTCGCGATCGATCACCCCCCGGATGCCGACATCTACCCCCACGAGTACTTCGCTGCGATCGCGCCGCCGCCGCCCGCTGAGGTAATCGTCAGCCGTGGCGCACGTCTGCCCGTGGGCGCGTGGGATGACAAGGGCCGGGACGTGCTCGCGCTGCTCCGCGCGCGGGACGGGCGGTACGTCGAGGGTTTCGAGCGAGCTGGCTTCAAAGGCTTCGCGGCATTGCACGCGCTGGAGCTGGACCTCGGGCCGCTGCCGGCGAATGGCCCCGTGCGCCTCATCATGGCGGGCTTCACCGACTACTTCACGGCAACCTCGGTCTTCGCCGCGCGGCAGGCAGACGTCACGGCCGTCGTGCCCTACCTCGAGGCGCTGCTGCCGGATGGCACGTGGAAGAAGGTGAGCGACGACATCGGCTTCCCCGCCGGGCTGCGGCGCACGATGACGGCGGATCTGACGCGGACGCTGCCGGCCGGCGCGCGGCGCATCCGCATCTGGACGAACCTGAAGGTCTACTGGGACCAGGTGCTCATCGACACGACACCGTCTGGCGCCGTGCCCACGGTGAGGCACGAGGCTCCGCTGGTCGAGGCGTCACTGGCCTACCGCGGGTTCCCGCGCGAGCGTCCGGGATCGCCGGCGGCCGATCTCACGTACGTGCACGACGAGGTGAGCCCATACGGTCCGTACGCGCGGCATCGGGGTTTCTACACCCGCTATGGCGACGTCCGCCCGCTCGTGGGCGAGATCGATGACCGTTTCTCGATCTTCGGGGCGGGAGACGAGGTCTCGCTCGAGTTCGACGCCGACGCGCTGCCGGCGGTCCGCCGCGGCTGGACGCGCGACTACCTGTTCTTCATCCAGGGCTACGTGAAGGACATGGACTTCTACGCCGCGCACGCCCAGACGGTCTCGCCGCTGCCGTTCCGTGAGATGCGCACGTATCCCTATCCCGCGACGAAGCGCTACCCCGAGCGGAACCGCGATTACCTGCTGGAGTGGAACACCCGCGAGGTGGGCGCCGAAGGGCTGGCCGACCTACCGCTTCGATTTCACGAAGCGCTGACGCTCGCGAGCTGAATGTGGGGCAGGGCTTCAGCCCTGCAAGCGTGAATGTGGGGCAGGGCTTCAGCCCTGCAAACCGTACGTCACACAGAGCATGTCACTCGCTTGCAGGGCTAAAGCCCTGCCCCACGTGTTTGCAAGGCTAAAGGCCTGCCCCACATTCCTTAGGGTAGAATTTTTGCCGTGATCGGCAGCACCATCCTGCACTACAAAATCCTCGAGCAGCTCGGGGCCGGCGGCATGGGTGTCGTGTACCGCGCCCAGGACCTGAAGCTCGGACGTGCCGTCGCGCTCAAGTTCCTCTCGCCCGAGTGGACGCGCGACAGCGACGCCGAGGCGCGCTTCGAGCGGGAGGCGCGGACGGCCTCCGCCCTCAATCATCCGAACATCTGCACGATCTACGCGATCGACGAGGTCGACGGGCAGCGCTTCATCGCGATGGAGCTGCTCGACGGCCAGTCGCTGCACGCGGCGATCGGCGGCCGGCCGATGCCGCTCGAGAAGGTACTGTCCTGCGCGGTGCAGATCGCAGACGCGCTCGACGCGGCGCACAGCCAGAACATCGTGCACCGCGACATCAAGCCCGCCAACATCTTCATTACGAAACGCGGCAGCGCGAAGGTGCTCGATTTCGGCCTCGCAAAGCTGTCGGCCGTCGCGGGGGGCACTGACGCCGCGGGCGGCAACTCCACGATTGCACGCATGATGCTGAGCGTGCGGGGCGAAGCGCTCGGCACGATCGGGTACATGTCGCCGGAGCAGGCACGCGCCGACGCGCTCGATCCGCGCACCGATCTGTTCTCGTTCGGTGTCGTGCTCTACGAGATGATCACGGGGCAGCAGGCGTTCGCCGGCCCGAGCACGGCCGTGGTATTCGATGGCATCCTGAACCGGATGCCGCCGCCCGTCGGCCTCATCGCGTCGGACATTCCGCCCGGGATGGAGCGGATCGTCAACACGGCGCTCCAGAAGGATCGTGAACAGCGGTATCAATCGGCAGCGGAGATGCTCGCCGACCTCGAGGCCGTGCGCGGGCGGCCCTCAGGACGAACCGTCCCGATCAGTGGCGCGTCCATTCCGGCCTCTGGCAGCCGTGTCCCGCGGGCTGCCGCGAAACCGGTCTCGCCCGTTCAGTCGCCCGCAGCCGTGCCGGCACCCGTCGCTGCAGCTGTCGCGCCGGTGGTCCGGAGGTCACCGACGCGCGTCGTGGCGGCCCTCGCCACGCTGGTGCTGGCGGTCGTGGCGGCAGCGGCCGGGTTTCGCTGGTTCGCGCAGCAGCGGCCCGCTCGTCCACCTGATGCGAGGGCGGCCACCGCCGGAGGAGCGGCATCGGGGCAGCAGGCCTCGGCGGCCTCACCTGACGCTCGGACCGGGCCAGAGCCGGCCGGCTCGGGGACGATAGATTCGACAGGCCGGGCGATCGTGCCCGCACAGCAATCCCCTGTGCAGACGAACGACCCTGTGAACCGCGTACCGACCGGCACCGCGCGGGCGGCTGGCGCGGGGGCGAGCGCGGGAGCCGTTCGCCCGAACCGCCGCGCCGCCACCTTGCTCAGGGTAGCCGAGGCCAAGTACGACAACCGACTGTTCGACCAGGCACTTGCCGACCTCGCTACCATCACCGCCGAGCACGCGGCGACTCCCGCCGCGCCTGCCGCCTACCTGTTGATCGCGCGCATACGCGAGCAGCAGTCGCGTCCCGATGACGCGATGGCGGCGTACGTCGAGGTGCGCAGCCGACACCCGGGCACCGAGGCTGAGGCCGAAGCGTCGTACCGGTTGGCCCAGCTGACGCTGCGCTCGAAACGCCCGGATCGTGTGGCGGCCGCCAGCGACCTCCTGTCGCAGATTCCGTCGCGGCACCGTCTCAGCGTCTGGGCGCCACGCGCCCTCGCTGCGAAGGCGGCGCTCGAGACCCGCGAGAAGATCAAAGCGCCGGATCCCGTGCTCGGCACGACGGCGTCCGCGGCGCTGGCGACGAACCGCCTGCTCATCGAACGCTACCGCGATGCGCCCGAAGCCCAGGCCGCGCTATGGCAAGTCGGCGCGGCATACGAGGACGCCAGGCGCTACGACCTCGCGGCCGCAGCCTTCCGCGATCTCGGCACGCGCTTTCCGCAGACACGCTATGAGGCGTGGTGGCGTGCGGGCGAGCTGTACGAGAAGCGTCTGAAGGACACCAGCGCGGCACGGGCCGCCTACAGCAAGGTGCCTGCGTCATCCCCGAATTACGCGACGGCCCAGAAGCGCAGCAAGTGACGCTCTCGCGTCCGCTCCTCGAGATGCGCGGCATCGGCAAGACCTTCCCCGGCATGCGCGCGCTCGACCGGGTGGACTTCGATCTGCGCGCGGGCGAGATCCACGCGCTGGTTGGCGAGAACGGCGCCGGCAAGTCCACGCTGCTGCGAGTGCTCGGCGGCGTGCACGCGCATCCCTCGTACACCGGAGAGGTGCTGCTCGACGGCGAGGTGCGCCGGTTCCGCTCGGTTCGCGATGCGGAAGTGGCGGGCATTGCCGTGGTGTACCAGGAGCTCTCGCTCGTGGCACCACTCTCGGTTGCCGAAAACATCGTGCTCGGACACGAGCCGCGCCGTTTCGGCGCGGTCGATCGCCGCACCATGCGCGACCGTGCAGCGCGTGCCCTGCAAGGACTGCACGTGACCGTCGACCTCGACACACCGGTCGAGCGGCTGGGCGTCGGGCGCCAGCAGCTGGTCGAGATCGCGAAGGCGCTCGCACGGGACGCCCGGGTGCTCGTGCTCGACGAGCCAACCGCCGCGCTGACGACGGGTGAGGTCGAGTCGTTGTTCGAGGCGCTCGAGCGCCTGCGCGCACGCGGCATCGCCATCGCATACGTATCGCACCGGCTCGGCGAGGTGTTCCGCATCGCCGACCGCATCACCGTGCTGCGCGATGGCAGGACCGTGGGCAGCGCAGACACCGCGTCACTCGACGAAGCACGTGTGGTCTCGTGGATGGTGGGGCGGACGGTGGATACGTTGTTCCCGCCGCCTCGTCCGGCTCCCGGCGCCGTCGTGCTGGACGTGAGGCATCTCACGGTGGAGGATCCGCATGCGCGGCGGCCTGCCTCGGGCCCGACGTCACCGGCGACGCCGCTCGCCCACCGGCTGCTGCTCGAGGATGTCAGCTTCAGCGTTCGTGCGGGAGAAGTACTGGGAATCGGTGGCCTGATTGGCGCCGGGCGTACCGAGCTGTTGATGACGCTCTTCGGCGCGGCACCCGGACGGCGCTCGGGAACGGTCATGGTAGCAGGCGCGCCGGTCACGATTCGCAGTCCGGCGGAGGCGATGACGCACGGGCTCGCGCTCCTCGGAGAAGATCGAGCGCGGCTCGGCCTGTTTCCTGCACAGTCGATCACGGAGAACCTGGTGCTCGCCGCTCTTCGCGCGATCTCGAGAGGTCGCGTCACCTCGCCCGCCCGGGAACGGGACGTGGCCGCGCGCACCGTCCGTGAGCTTCGCATCAGGCCTCCCGTGCCGGACATCCGTGCGGGGGACCTCTCGGGCGGCAACCAGCAGAAGGTTCTGCTCGGTCGATGGCTGCTGACCGGACCACGCGTGCTGCTGCTCGACGAGCCGACACGGGGCGTGGACGTGGGAGCGCGCGAGGAGATCTATGGGGAGATCGATCGTCTCGCCAGGACCGGGCTCGCGATCGTGATCGTGTCGTCCGACCTGCCGGAGCTGATCGGCCTCTCGGACCAGGTCCTCGTCCTGCGCGGCGGGCGCGTGGCCGCCACGTTCCATCGCGACGAGATCACGCCGGAATCGGTGATGACCGCAGCTGCCGCCTCAGCCGTGCCGTAGATCCATCTTCTGTATTCTCATGCCGCGTGATCGCGTCTGCTTCGTGGATTGTGCGTGCATCATCCGGCCTTGTGCATTCCGCATCGTGCATTCCGGATTGTGCACTCCTGGTTGTGCATTGTGCATTCTGCATTGTGCATCCTGCATTGTGCATTGTGAGAGCCCATGTCCAAGCTCCTCGGCATCGACGTCGGCACCACCGGCACCCGCGCCATCGTCATCGATCCGGGCGGGCGCATCATCGGTTCTGCGACGCATGAGCACGTGCCGTTTGCATCACCGCAGACGGGGTGGGCGGAACAGGACCCGCGCGACTGGTGGCAGGCCACCTGCGGGGCCGTGCGGGCGGCGCTCGCGGCGGCACAGGTCAGCGGCGAGGAGATCACGGCCGTCGGCTTCTCGGGCCAGATGCACGGCTCCGTGCTGCTCGATGACCGGGGCGAAGTCCTGCGCCCGGCACTCATCTGGTGCGATCAGCGGACCGAGGCCGAATGCCGCGAGATCACGGAGACGGTCGGCGCGGCCCGCCTGATCGAGCTGACGTACAACCCGGCGCTCACCGGGTTCACGCTGCCCAAGCTGCTGTGGGTGCGCAAGCACGAGCCGCAGGCGTGGGCGCAGGTCACGGCGGTGCTGCTGCCGAAGGACTACGTGCGCTACCGGCTGACCGGCGATCGCGCGACCGATGTCGCCGACGCGTCGGGGACGCTGCTGTTCGACGTCGGCGGACGCCGGTGGTCGGGCGACATGCTCGATGCGATGGAGCTCGACGCCGCGATCTTGCCGCGCGCCTATGAGTCTCCCGAGGTGACTGGCACCGTGTCCACCGAGGGCGCGGCGGCGACCGGCCTCCGTCAGGGCACGCCCGTGGTGGCGGGCGGCGGCGATCAGGCCGCGGGCGCCGTCGGCATGGGCATCGTGCGCGCGGGCTCGGTCAGCGCCACCATCGGCACGTCGGGTGTAGTGTTTGCGGCCACCGACAGGCCGGCGCTCGATCCCCAGGGCCGCGTCCACACCTTCTGTCACGCGGTGCCGGGACGCTGGCACATCATGGGCGTGACGCAGGGGGCGGGCTTGTCGCTGCGATGGTTCCGCGATCAGTTCGCCACGGGTGCCGGATGATGGACGCGACCCCTACGAACGGCTGACGGATGAGGCCGCACGCGTGCCGCCGGGGAGCGACGGCGTGCTCTGGGCGCCGTACCTGATGGGCGAGCGCACGCCGCACCTGGACCCGCACGCACGCGCCGCCCTCATCGGGCTTGCCGCGTCGCACACACGCGCGCACGTGATCCGCGCGATTCTGGAAGGCGTGACGTTCAGCCTGAAGGACACCTTCTCGATCTTCGCCGGCATGCAGGTCCCGGTCGCCGGCGTGCGGCTCGGCGGCGGCGGCGCACGCTCGGCGCTGTGGCGGCAGATCCAGGCGGACGTGTACGGCTACCCCGTGGAGATCGTCGAAGCCGAGGAAGGCGCCGCCTACGGCGCCGCACTGCTCGCCGGCGTGGGCGGAGGCGTGTGGCGCACCGTCGAGGCTGCCTGCGACGCCGTCGTCCGTGTCGCCACGCGCATCGCGCCCGACCCGGCGACCCAGCCGATCATGGCGAAGCAGTACCGAGGCGTTCCGTGCCATCTACCCGGCCACCCGGAGCATCGGCCGGGACTGATGGGCGGCGGGCGGCGGGCGGCCGGCGGAATGCACAAGGAGTGTGGAGCCGGAACTTCAGTTCCGGCGGACAGCCTGGAGCTGCCGGAGCCGGAGTCCGGAGCCGGAGCCTGGAGCCTGGAGCCTGGAGCCTGTAGCCTGGAGCCGATGAGCGTAAGAGAGTTGAGGAGCATCATGATTGACATCTATATCCCTCGTCCCGAGCACAAGTTCTCCTTCGGCCTGTGGACCGTCAGCAACCGCGGCCGTGATCCTTTCGGCGCGGAGGTCCGTCCCTCCCTGCCGCCCGTCGACGCCGTCAAGCTAATCGCCGAGGTCGGCGCCTGGGGCGTCAACCTGCACGACAACGACCTCGTGCCCATCGACGCCTCGCCCGCCGAACGCGACCGCATCGTGAAGGAGTTCAAGAAAGCGTGCGACGAGAGCGGCATCGTCGTGCCGATGGCGACGGTCTCGCTGTTCTACGACGCGGCGTTCCGAGACGGCGCCTTCACGGCGAACGACGCCGCCGTGCGCGCCTACGCGGTGCAGAAGACGATGCGCGCGATGGACATCGGCGCGGAGCTCGGCGCGAAGATCTTCGTGCTGTGGGGCGGCCGCGAGGGAACGGAGACCGATGCATGCCGTCGAGCGGACGTCGCCGTGAAGCGGCTGCGCGATGCGATCGATTACCTCTGCGAGTACTCGAACAGCCGCAACTACGGGTACCGGTTCGCGCTCGAGGCCAAGCCGAACGAGCCGCGCGGCGACATCTACATGGCGACCACCGGGAACTATCTCGGCCTCATCCCGACGCTCGCGCACCCGGAGATGGTGGGCGTCAACCCCGAGGTGGCGCACGAGCAGATGGCGGGCCTCAACTTCGTGCACGCCGTCGCCCAGGCCTGGGAGGCTGGCAAGCTGTTTCACATCGACCTGAACGACCAGGCCCCCGGCCGCTACGACCAGGACTTCCGGTTCGGCGCCGCGAACCCGAAGACCGCGTTCTTCCTCGTGAAGTTCCTGGAGGACGTCGGCTATGACGGGCCGCGACACTTCGACGCGCACGCCTACCGGACGGAGAACTACGAGGGCGTGAAGGACTTCGCGCGCGGGTGCATGCGCACGTACCTGATCCTGAAGGAGCGAGCCGCGCGCTGGAACGCCGACGCGGAGATCCAGGCCCTGCTTGCGGAGATCAACGAGCCGAGCATGCAGAGCCTCACCGTGGGAGCCTACGCCAAGGACCACATGGCGAAGCTGCTGGCCTTCGAGTTCGACCGCTCAGTGCTCGCGGCCAAGCGGCTCCCTTACGAGCTGCTGGACCAGCTCACGATCGAGGTGCTGCTGGGGGTGCGGTGAGCGTGTAATGCACAATGCACAATGCACAATGCACAAGCACAATGCACGATGCACTCGCGACGCCAGGCAATGGCAGCGGCCGCCGACCATCAACCGACGCACGGGTGATCTTGAATTTACATTGTGCATTCTGCACTGTGCATTGTGCATTCCTGCTGTGCATTGTGCATTCGTTCAGCGCTTCTGTTTCTTCACGCGGGTGATCCGCGGCTTCGCCTTGCCCCGCGCCTGCACGATGACACCTGCGATGGCGATGAGCAGCCAGACCCCGAGCAGCCACCGGCGCCCCGGCTCGAGGTTCATGGGATAGAAGACCCACACGTCCTTCGTCGCGGCGGCGACCTTTGCGGCACGGTCGCCCATCAGCGCTGACGCCCCTACGATCAAGGTCCACGCGCCGCCAGACGCGGTCGCGAGGATGATCACCCAGCGCTGCAGGTTCGTGGCGATCACCGCGCCGAGAACGGCACACACCACCACCAGGCCGACATGCGGATCTCCGGTGGCGAAGCGCGCCCAGAATCCATGCAGCAGCAGCGCTCCTGCCGCGGCGCCGATCAGCGCCACGCCCACGAAGTACGCGAGGTTGAGCAGCAGCGCGCCCGCCAGGCCGCCGACCACCGCGCCGACCACCATCGCGGTGCCTTCGCCGGGCCCCATGACGGAGCTCGCGATCGCGGCCCCCAGGATGAACCCGTAAATCGCGAGCACGATCCTGAACAGCCGGTAGCCCGCGAAGCAGGCGAGAAGGCCACTGACAACGAGCACGACGGCGGCAGGCAGTTGGAGAGCGGCGGGAAGCATCGGTCACTCGAGGGGCAGGGCTTGAGCCCTGCTGACGGGAATGGCTAAGCGCTGGGCTAAAGGGCTAAGGGCTGAAGGCTAAGGGCGGACGGTCACGGCGAAGCGGTGAACGGTCGAACGGTGAACGGTGAACGGTGAACGGTGAACGCTAGACCTCCCGTCGCCCCTCCATCGCCTTCCCCATCGTGATCTCGTCGGTGTATTCCAGGTCGCTGCCGACGGGGATGCCCATCGCGATGCGCGTGACGCGGACGCCGAGCGGTTTCAGCAGCCGCGCAAGATAGATCGCCGTGGCCTCTCCCTCGACGTTGGGGTTGGTCGCGAGGATCACTTCCTCGACGCCGCCCTGTCCGACGCGATCGAGCAATCCGCGGATCTTGAGGTCGTCGGGGCCGACGCCCTGAAGCGGCGAGAGCGCGCCCATGAGGACGTGGTAGCGGCCCTTGAAGTCGCGCGTCTTCTCGATCGCTTCCACGTTCTGCGGCTCTTCGATCACGCAGATGACGCGGTTGTCGCGGCGGTCGTCGCTGCAGAAACGGCAGGGATCGACGTCGGTGATGGTGTTGCAGGTCGAGCAGTGCGCGACCCGCGTCTTCACCTCCTGCACGGCCTCACAGAGACGATCGGCGTCTTCGCGAGGGCCGCGCAGGATGTGGAATGCCAGCCGCTGTGCGCCCTTGGCGCCGATGCCTGGCAACCGCTGCAGCTGTTCGATCAGTCGGACGAGTGGCTCGGGATGCGGCACGACGTGATGGGTTCCGCGACTACATCCCCGGGATGCGCATCCCGCCGAGCATCCCGCCCATCGACTTCTGCATCTCGTCGTCGGCCTTCCGGTACGCGTCGTTCAGAGCGGCGACGATCAGATCCTGCAACATCTCGACGTCCTCGCCGGACACCACCTCCGGGTCGATCTTGATCGACTGGATCTGCTTCGTGCCGTTGATGACCACCGTCACCATGCCGCCGCCGGCACTGGCCTCGACGCGCATCTCGGCCATCTGCTTCTGCAGGCGTTCCTGCATCTGCTGCGCCTGCTTCATCATCTGTTGAATGTTCATGGGGTTCACGGCTCCAGGCTGCACGATTACAGGCTCCAGGCTAAGGCCTACAGGCTGCAGGCGCTGTCGGGCTCGGGGCGGTGCTCGCCGACCGCCCACCGCCTACATCTCCTCGACGTCCCTGATCTCCGCCGGAATGATTTCGAGCAGGGCCTGCACGTTCGCGTCGGCGAGCGCGCGGGCGCGCAGGTCGGCGTCTGGCGCGAGTGGCGGCGGCGGCGGCGCGACCACTCGCAGCGGCGGCTCGTTGGCAGAGGGCGCTACCCCCCGCATCGTCGCGATCGGGACGCGACGGCCCGCCAGGCGTTCGGCGATGGCTTCGAGCTCGCCGCGACGCGTGTCGACCTGGTTGCGCAGGTGCTCGTGCTGGGGGCCGAACGTGAAGAGCAGCCGCCCGCCCTGGCATTCGACCGTCTGGGCCTGCGCGACCACCATGCCGAAGAATGCCGCCTTCACGCGCTTGAGCTCCGCAAGGAAACGGTCGCGGAAGTCGGGCGGGAAATCGGGCAGCGCAGCAAGGGTCGCGGCCGCCGGCTCCGCGAGTGCAGGGACGGGCGCTGCCGCGCGAGCCGGCACGGCTCCCCCGCCGGCGCGGATGTCCGGCGTCCGCGATGTCGTGGCCTGCGGCGGGCCGGGTCTTCCGCAACGGGTCCGGCCGGCCGAAATTCGGCCGGGTCGTGGGGAGGTTCGGACGCAGGCCACCACCGCTGCCACCCGGCGAAGGCCGCGGCAGAACGGGCGCGCCCGGCGTGCCGCGATCGAGCCCCGCGATGACCGTCCTCGATCGGCAGCAGCTTGCGCAGATGAATCCAGCGCAGCAGCAGCATCTCGAGGTAGTAGCGCGGCTGCGCCGTTTCCCTGATCTCCCGGTCCGCACGCGACAGCAGATCGAATCCGCGCAGCAGATCTTCACGCGAGAAGCGCGCCGCGAGCGCGACGAGACGCTGGCGCTCGCTCTCCGTGGCAATCTCGGGATCGGCGGCGCACGACGGATCCACGTTGACGAGCAGGAGACCGCGCGCGAGGCTCGCCAGCTCGCGGCACACCAGCCGCAGGTCGTACCCGAGTTCCACGGCCCGGCCAGCAAGCGTGAACGCCGCGATGGGGTTCTCATCGGCCACGCCGGTGACGATATCGAAGAGCAGGTCGCGGCCGACGATGCCGAGAACGGTGGAGACGTCCTCGAGGGTGATGGTCGTGCCCGCGAACGCGATGACCTGATCGAGCGCGCTCTGCG
Source organism: Vicinamibacteria bacterium (assembly GCA_963763095.1). GTDB lineage: Bacteria > Acidobacteriota > Vicinamibacteria > Vicinamibacterales > JAENWD01 > CAVUCH01. The sequence goes on along the minus strand of CAVXNR010000014.1, from coordinate 72,573 downwards.
CATCGCGCATGCTCCCGTCCGCCGCCCGGGCGATGAGCGCCAGGGCCTCGTCTCCGACCGTCAGCTCCTCGGCGTCGGCAATCTTCCGCAGCTGGGCGGCAATCGACGGAACACCGATCGGGCGGAACTCGAAGACCTGCGCGCGCGAGAGGATGGTGTCCGGGATCTTGTCACCCGACGTCGTCGCCATGATGAAGACGACGTGCGGCGGCGGCTCTTCGACCGACTTGAGCAGGGCGTTGAACGACGAGGCCGACAGCTGGTGCACCTCGTCGATGATGAACACCTTGTAGCGGTCGCGCACGGGCGAAATCGCGAGCCCGCTGATGATCACCTCGCGGATGTTCTCGATCCCGGTGTGGGTGGCGGCATCGATCTCGAGCACGTCCATGTCGCGGCCGCCGCGCAATCTCCCGGCAGGCGTCGCAGATCCCGCAGGGATCGGCCGTGGGGCCCTCGTAGCAGTTCAGGGCGCGGGCGAGCAGCCGGGCGGTGGTCGTCTTCCCCACGCCGCGCGGCCCCGCGAACACGAACGCCTGGTGGATGCGTCCGCTCGTGAGCGCGTTGCGGAGTGTCTGCGTGACGGCCTGCTGCCCGACGACCTCGTCGAAGCGCTGGGGCCGCCACTTGCGGGCGAGGACGGTGTACATGAAAGGGCGGACGTTTTCGACTGCGGATGAAAGCCGGCGCGCGTCCCACCGCGACCCGGGAGGGCCTGCGGCACATGTCAGTGACTACTTAGCGCTGCTGCCTTCCGGCCCTGACGCGGTTCATAGGCTGAAATTGCACAGGTTCCGGGCCGCGGTGCGACGCGCGGCGCGCGTTGGAGGTTCCAGTCTAGTTGCTCGGCCGCAGGACGGCAAGCGGGGCAGCGACGTGCGGGCACACTCTCGCGACGGGCTGCTAGAATACGTCGATTCTCGCGCCGCCCACGACGGCCGACTGAAAGTTGGGCGCCATGCAGTCCTTTCGTCTCGACTCCCAGAATTGCTCTCGTGACCAGTGCGTCCACCGGGCTGGGCGCCGCCATCGCGGTGGCGCTCGCGGAGGCGGGCGCCGACGTCGCCGTGCACGACACCTCGCGGCCACCCGGGGAGACCTGCGCCCGCGTGCGTCAGACTGGACGGCGCGCGGTGCCGATCACCGGCGACCTGTCCGATCCGTCCGAACCGGCGCGGCTCGTGGCCGACGCGCTCGGCGCATTCGGCCGCCTCGACATCCTCGTCAGCTACGCGTGCGTGCCGCCGGACGCCGATGCCTTGCGACCCGACACCGCGTCGGACGAGCTCATCGCGCGCCGGCTGTCGAGCACGTTACGCCTGTGCCGCGCCTTTGGCGCGTACCTCCTGGACGCGCAGCAGCCCGGGCGCATCATCAACGTGTCGACGCCACGCGCCCGGCGCGAAGGCCCCGGCCAGGCCGCATCGAACGGCGGCATCGCGAACTTCACCCGGGTCCTGGCACGCGAGTGGGCCCGGCACGGCATCGCGGTGAACGCGATCGCGCCGGGATACGTCCGCACCAGCGAAGCGCAGCGCCGCCGCCGGAAGCATGCCGGCGGAACGGCGGCGGTCTGCCCTTCCGGATGACTGCTGGGGCGAGCCCGACGACGTGGCTGGCGCCGCGGTGTTCCTCGCGTCCCCCACCGCGCGCTACGTGAACGGACACGTGCTCGTCGTGGACGGCGGCTGGGGAGCGCCGGCGTGACGCTCGACGCTGCGTGCCGAGACCGAGTGCCGCTGGAGCCTGGTGTCGCTCGGCGAGGTGATGCTGCGCCTGGATCCGCGCGACGGCCGCGTCCACACCACCCGCACGTTCGCGGTCTGGGAAGGCGGCGGCGAGTACAACGTCGCGCGCGGGTTGCGCCGCTGCTTCGGCCTGCCCACCGCCATCGTGACGGCCCTCGCGGACAACCCGGTGGGCCGCCTGGTCGAAGACCTCATGCTCCAGGGAGGCGTCGACCAGCGTGTGCGGTGGGTGAAGTACGACGGCGTCGGCCGCGCGGCGCGCAACGGGCTGAACTTCACCGAGCGCGGCTTCGGCGTACGCGCAGCGCTCGGCTGCTCGGATCGCGGGCACACGGCGGTGTCACAGCTGAAGCCGGGCGACGTGGACTGGGATGAGATCTTCGGCCGCGCCGGCGCGCGCTGGTTCCACACCGGCGGCATTTTCTGCGCGCTCTCGGAGACCACGCCGCTCGTGGCGCGTGAGGCCATGGAAGCGGCGCGCCGGCACGGCACGGCGATCTCCTACGATCTGAACTATCGCGATTCGCTGTGGAAGGCGATCGGCGGGCAGGCCCGTGCGCGCGAGGTGAACCGGACGCTCGCGCCGCTGGTCGACGTGATGATCGGCAACGAAGAGGACTTCAGCGCCGCGCTGGGCTTCGACGTGGAAGGCGTGGACGAACATCTGTCGGCGCTCGACCCCGAGAACTTTCGCCGCATGATCCAGACCGTGGTCGGCGAGTTCCCGAACTTCAAGGTGGTGGCCACCACGCTACGTCATGCGCGCACCGCGTCCATCAACGACTGGGGGGCCATCTGCTGGGCGGGCGGCGAGTTCTTCCTCGCAGCCGACTCGGGAGTCGCTCGAAATCTGGGACCGCGTCGGCGGCGGTGACTCGTTTGCCTCCGGCCTCATCTACGGGCTGCTGACGGACCGCGGTCCCCAGTGGGCGGTCGAGTGCGGCGCCGCCCACGGCGCGCTCGCGATGACCACGCCCGGCGACACCAGCATGGTGACGCGCGCCGAAGTGGAACGCGTGATGAAAGGCGGCACCGCCCGCGTCGCCCGTTGAACGACGTTGTGCATTGTGCCCGGTGCATTCTGCCTGGTGCCTTGTGCCTTGGCCTTGGCCTTTGGCCTTGTGCATCGTGCATTGTGCATCTGAATGTGGAGCCGGGACTTCAGTCCCGGCGGACAGCCTCCGCGCGCGACGCCAGTGCCTCGAGCGCCTCGCTCGGCCGCACCGGGTAGGCATCCCACTCCTGCAGCCGCCGCAACCCGTCCGGCAACTCGCGGACCGCATCCGCCGCATGCCGTCGCACCTCCTCGATGCCCGGCGACGCGTGAAGCCGCTGCCCACCCCGCATCACCTGGGACAACAGCGGACGCCCTCCGGGTGATGGCTCGCTGGCGAGCGCCAGGACGTCACCGGTCGCACGGCCGTTCTGCGACAGCCGCCACACCTGCTTGCTCCCGGGCAACGTGCGCTTGCCCGCACTGAGCTTCAGGACGGGCGCCATGACGCCGTCGCGTTCGATCTCCACGAGCTTGTAGACGCCGCCGAGTGCCGGCGCGTCGCTGGACGTGCTGAGCGCTGTGCCCACGCCGAATGCGTCGATCGGCGCGGCGTCCGCGAGCAGCTGCGCGATTCGATGCTCGTCCAGATCGCCCGAAACGAAGATCCGCGTGTCCGGAAGTCCTCCCGCATCGAGCACGCGGCGCACCTCGCGGCTGAGGGCCACGAGATCCCCGCTGTCGAGCCGCACGCTGCCCGGACGCAGCCCCGCGTTCGGACGATCGCGCGCGCGGCAGCGACAGTGTCGTAGGTGTCGATGAGCACGGTCGTGCGTTCCCCGAAGAGGGCGAGATACGCACGGAAGGCGTCGATCTCGCGCGCAAACGACATCACCCACGAGTGCGCCATCGTGCCCGAGACGGGTATGCCGAACCGGTAGCCCGCCTCGACGTTCGACGTCCCGGAACAGCCGGCCACGTACGCCGCACGCGCCGCGTGGAGCGCGGCGTCGAGGCCGTGCGCCCGGCGGCTGCCGAACTCGATCACCGGCCGGCCCTCGGCCGCCGCGCACGATGCGCGCCGTCTTGCTGGCAATGCTCGTCTGGAACGTGATGGTCGCGAGCAGCGCCGTCTCCACCAGCTGCGCTTCGACCGCCGGCGCCGTCACGCGCAGCATCGGCTCGTGCGGGAAGACCACCTCCCCTTCAGCCACGGCCCACACGTCGCCCGTGAAGCGGAAGGACGGGAGGAGTTCGTCGAAGAACGCGTCAGGCGCGGCCGCCAGCGCCGGCACAGTGCGCAGATAGCGGATTTCGTCTGCGCTGAAGCGGAGGCTCTCGAGCACGTCGAGCGCCTGCTCGAGACCCATGGCCGCACAGAAACGCCCGCCCGCCCGGCAGGTTCCGCACGAACAGCTCGAACGTGCTCCGGCCGGTGATGCCCGCGTGCTGATACCCGGCCATCATCGTCAACTGGTACAAATCGGTGGCGAGCGGGGTGGTCATCATCTGTGTTGCTCTTCGACGCGGAGCTCTCGGGCTCGGCGCTCCTCGGGTCCGTTTGTGCGCCTGCCCAGCGCCCAACGCCCACCGCCCAGCGCCTGCGAGCCGCAGGCCGTGTTGGCACCCGCCCTCCGGATTTGCCACCATATCAGCATGCCGCTCGAGAATACGCCCGCCCTGCTGATCGTCGACGTGCAGAACGACTTCTGTCCGGGCGGCGCCCTGGCGGTGCACGAGGGCGACCAGGTCGTCCCGGTGTTGCGTCAGCTGGCGGCGCGATTCGCGGCGCTTGGTCTGCCGGTCTACGCCTCGCGCGACTGGCACCCGCCCGAGAGCACGCACTTCGCCGCGAACGGGGGCGAGTGGCCGGTGCACTGCGTGCAGGGCACCGAGGGTGCACGCCTTCGCGAGGACCTGTCGCTCCCGCGCTCGACCATGATCGTCACCAAAGGCCAGCGCGTCCACGATCAGGGCTACTCGGCGATCGTGGGCGAGGTTGCGGGTCGAGGGTCGCTGCTCGAGGACCTGCACGCGCGCGGCGTGGATCATCTGTACGTCGGCGGGCTGGCCACCGACTACTGCGTGCGCTACACCGTGCTCGACGCGCTGCAACAGGAGTTCGCCGTTACCGTCCTCACGGATGCGATCCGCCCGGTCGACGTATCGCCCGGAGACGGTACGCGCGCGCTCGAGGCGATGGAGGCGGCCGGCGCCACGCTCGCACCTGCATCCACTGTGTTCGACGGGGAGGACTAGCCGTGGGACGACCGCCCCGGCCGCGACGGGTTCCGGAAGACATCGCAGAGCCCGGCACCATGCCTGTCGTGTCGAGCGCGCTCGCGATCGACCGTGTCGTGCACGAGCGGATGCGTCTCGCGATGATCGGTGCGCTCGCGCTCAATGAGAGCCTCGGCTTTCCCGATCTGAAGGAGCTGCTCGGCGCGACGGATGGCAACCTGATCGTCCACGCGCGCCGGCTGGAAGACGCCGGCTACATCTCCTGCACGAAGATCACGGACGGACGGGCACCGCGCACCATCTATCGCCTGACCCCCGCCGGCCGCGCGGCCCTGCGACGGTACCTCGAACGCATGGAGAGCCTCGCGACGGCCCTCCGCACACCACGGGCGACGGGCGGGGACAATCCGGTGGAACCCGGCTCCCCCGAGACGCGTTCCTCCCCCCCGGGCAGTATCTGAGGAAGAAGCAACGCAGCCGGCGGGGATGCATCGGCGGCCGAATGCAGTCGGCCTTTCACCCGGGCTGCTGCGCTGACCGCCTCGCGGAGCCGTCGGAACGCGTCGAGCATCTCGGCGTACGAGTAGTTGGCATTGCGCCCGCTCGGGTTCGGCAGCACGAAGACACGAGCGCCAGCGAGCCTGGCTGGGGCTTCGCCAAGCGAGACGGGCGCCGCGCGGGCCACGTCCGGGAACAGCGCGCGGTAGATCGTGACACCCACCAGCGCCGCGATCGCAGGCCGGTACCGGCGGACCTTGGCCTCGAGCGCACGGCGGCCCGCCAGCAGTTCACTCGCGTGCAGGTCGCCGATCCCGGGCGTCGCGCGCGCCACCAGGTTCGTGATGCCGAACCCCCACGCCGGCAGGCGGTCATCGTCGGACCACGTCACCGGCTCCGGCACGAGGCCGGACTCGTGGAGGAGTTTCCAGAACCGGTTCGAGGGCCCCGCGAAATGGTGACCAACTGCGGCCGAGCGGATGCCGGGGTTGATGCCGACGAAGAGCACGCGGAGGTTCGGCCCGATGCGGTCGCGGAGACCGGCGGGCCGCCGGGACTCACGTCCCGGCCCTGGATCTGAACGACGTGGTGGCACAGCGCCCGCACATACTACCGCCCGAGCACCTGCTCGAAGAACGCCAGCGCGCGTGCGTCGCCGGTCTGCCCGAGCCAGAACATGGCCTGCTTGCGCACCTCCCGGTCGCGGTGTGTGCCAGCGAGCGCAATGAGCTTCGGCACGCCTTCATCCCTGGGCAGCTGGCTGATGGCGAATACCGCGCGCTTCCGCACCTCCACGTCCGGATCATCGTCCACCGCGCCCGCCAGGGTGCCGACCGCCCGCTCGCCCGCCTTCTGGGCCACCCAGAAGAGGGCCTGGCCGCGCACGCGCGAAGAGGCGTCGTGTCGCGCCAGGTCGACCAGGCGGTCAATGCCGGCATCACCGGTCAGCGTGAGCACGAACGTGAGGTGCTCCCGAAAACTCTCGTCGCGGTCCGTGCGCGACAGCCGATCGACCACCTGCGGCACCCGCAGCGCCGCGCGCGGCGCCCAGCCAGAATGCGGCATCGCGCCGGACGGTGGATGAGATCTCCGGTGCCACGAACCCCTCGAGCACGCGATCGGACGAGGGGTCATCCGTCAGCGCGATCACCGCGAGCGCGCCGCTTCTCGCCCGATCCGGCGCGCCCGCGGCATGCTCGCGCTGCGGCGCTTCCGACGTGTCACGCCGAACGATCTGCTCGAGCAGGGTCACGCTGTCGGCGGGACGCACACCGTCGATCCAGTAGACGGTGCGGGTGCCTGCCTGCACCGTGCAGCGCGCGTCCGTAAACGTCACTCGATCGATGACCCCGCCTGCGAGGCGCGCGAGCACCACGAGCGCCGTGGTGTCGTCTCTCGTCGAGCTCCCGTTCTGGAACCGGCCCTCGTCGTCGAGCACACACCCGGCAACGTCTCTCTGCCAACCGCCTTCGGGCGAGTCGGATCGATGGTGGGACCGGGCGACAGCCGGCACCGTCCACGCAAGCCAGGCAGTGGCGCGCTCACGTGCTGCGATTGCCGCCACGACCGGCTGTAAGCCCCCCGCGGCCTCCCGACGCTCGAGCCGCGTGGACCGCACCGGCAGCGCATCCGCCGACTGCGGTCCGGGTGCCTCGGATTGCGAGGCCGGCGCCTGCGCACTCGCGAACGGGGAGGCGCCCACGGGCGCTCCCGCCCCCCCGGCGAACCCGCCGAACGCCACGCAGACGCAGTAGATGCCCACGACGATGAAACGCCGGATGTTCATTTCAGCAGCTCCAGCATGTAATCCGTTGCTTCCTTCGAATGCATGAGGGAGAGCATCTGCACCGCCTCCTTCTTCCGCTCGGGGTCCTGCTCCTGGCGCGCAATCTCGATGAGCGCCGTCGCGTTGCCCTGGACGAAGTACGCGTGCAGCACCGCCGCCTTCACGCGGGGGTCACGCTCGCTCCCGTAAATCGATTTCAGCGTCGGCGCTGTCTCCTTGCCCATGAGGCCCAGTCGCTGCACGGCTTCGCGCCGAAGCTCAGGGTCGGTCTCTTTGGTCGCGAGGGCCGTCATCTGATCCACGGCGCCGCTGACGAAGAGGGCGTTGATGACGGCGCGCCGCGCGTCGGGGCTCTTGTCCTGCTGATACAGCTGCTCGAGCTCCGCTCGTGCCCCCGACACGCCAAGCTGGTTGATGGCTTCACGACGGAGCTCCGGCGCCGTCTCGGTCCGCGCAATCGCGGCGAGCTGCTCACGCGCACCGGCAACCATGAGCCCCGTCAGCACCGCCTTGCGCGCCTCGGGGTTCTGAGTGCCGGAGTAGATGTCCACGAGCGACTGCCGGCTGTCCTGGCCCCCGAACAGCCCGACGTAGCGAATCGCCGTGACCTGCGTCTCCACGTCTGCGCCGCCCCGAGCCATCTGCATGAGCACCTCACGCGCCTCAGGCGAACCGCTCTGTGCCAGGACGAACATCGCGCGGTCACGCACGGTCTGTGTCGGTGACCGTGCCAGCATCTGCTTGATCAGCGGCAATGCGCGGGCGGGGTCGGCGTTCATCAGCCCGCCGAGAGCCAGCAGTTTGAGGTCGTCGGAGCCTTCCGCGGCAGGGGCGGGCGCCTGGCCGCTCGCCTGCCGGATCTCGAGGTCGAGCGCGGCGGCATCCTTCATCCAGCGGCTGCGTGGGTAGGCCGACCTGAGCGCGGCGAGGGCTTGCAAGGCGTCCTCCCGGCGGCCGCTCTTGTGGAGCGCGTACGCCCGCCAGTAGAGAGCGGCGTCCGCACGCTCGCCCTTGAGCGTGGCTGCCTGCTCAAAGGTGGTCGCGGCGGTCCCCCAGTCGCGCTTGTCGAGCGCTGCAGTGCCCCGGGCGTACAGCGTTCCCTCCTGCGACTGTGCTTCATCGGTCGACTCCGGTATGAGTGCTGACCCGTGCGCGGCGCCTGCGAGGGCAAGTATCAGCGTGACCTCGGCGATCATGATGTGGGTTCTCCCTTGTGAAACAGCGTGCGCTGTCGCGCCCGCATCTGCGCGCCGGTGACGCGCAGCTTGAATACGAGGCTTCGTTCTTCGATGCGCGCCTGCAGCGCGCGAAGCTCTGGCTCCGAGAGCCGGCTCGGGCTGTTGACGAGCTCCAGCAGAATCGGCTCCAGCTCGCCGAGCAGATCGGAAAGGGCAGGCGACGCGGGATCCTGCAACGACTGCCGATAGAGACGATTGGCATCGAGCAACTGCCGCGCCCACGCCTGTTCGGCACTGATGTCCACCGTGCCTTCATCCGTCGTGTGGGCGAGCTCCACGAGCGCACGTTCCGCGCGCTCGAAGTGGTCACCAACCGCCGCGAGCACGACCCGCTCACGCACAGATCGCGGATCAGTGGACACGTCGTGGAGAGCGGCAGAGCCGCGCGTCGGCTCTACCGGCGCGCCAGACCATCGGCCGATAACGAAGGCCGAGACGGCTAGCAGCGCCGCCGCAGCCGCGGCGAGCCACGGACGCGCATCCGCCCACCGGGACCGGCGCCTCTCATCTGCCGGAAGCCGCGGTTCGAGGCGCGCCCACACGCGGGCACCGTAGTCCGCTCCGCGCTCGGGCACCTCGTCGCTGGCTGCTGCACGCAGCACGCGCCGGATCTCCTCCGCATCCGTTCGGCAGCGCTCGCACCCGGCGAGGTGGAGTTCCGCATCGGCACGTGTACCGGGCTCAACCTCATCGAGCACGAACGCGATGAGGAGATCCTCGTGGATGTGATTCATGGCTGCACGCCCACGAGCGGCGCCAGGCTGCGGCGCATCTTCGCCACCGCACGGAAGATGCTGTGCCGTGTTGCCGAGGGGCTCTGCCCGAGCACCCGGCAGATCTCGTCGATCGACTGCTCTTCCAGGTGGCGCAGCGTGAAGGCCGCGCGCTCGAGCGGCGTGAGATCCGCGAGCGCGGCCTCCACGTGCTCGCGCATCTCGCGCCCGGCGGCCTGCCGATCCGGACCCGGGGAGGCGCTCGCCACCCGCATGATCGCGGGCTCGGCGTCGAATGGCTCGCCTGCCACCGCGCGCCGGCGCCTGATCAGATCGATGGCGCAGTTCGCCGCGATCCGGTGCAGCCAGGTTCCGAGGGCGGCGCGGCCCTCGAACCCTCGCAGCTCCGCATAGGCCTTCAGAAATGTCTCCTGCACCACGTCCTCCGCGTCCTGCTCGCTCCGGGTCAGCCGGTAGGCCACCCGGAATACACCGGCACTGTGCCGCTCCACGATGGTGCGGAAGGCCTCACGGTTTCCTGACTTCGCCCGCGTCAGGATGGCGGCGTCGGCCTCGTTCACGGTCAGCAGATTAGACGGCACGGGAGGGCCGGCGTTAGGGAGCCCGTTTTCCAGCCGATCGGGAGTTTGCCGGGGGCGCCGTCAGCAGGGCTGAAGCCCTGCCCCACATGCCGTGCAGACCCGACCGCGCGTCAGCAGGGCTGAAGCCCTGCCCCACATGCCGTGCAAACCCGACCGGGCGTGAGCTGCCAGCGACAGACGGTCCAGCTGAAATCGACGAGCTCCCGCGCGGGTTGCTGCCATTCTGACGAGGAGTTGTCACCGCCGTAAATACCGCGTATCTTTACAGCATGGGTTCGCGACTGATCAATGTGCGGCTGGACGGGGATCGCCTTCGGAAAGCGCAGACTCTCCGTGAGAGCGGCGTGACGCTGTCCGACGTGGTGCGTGAGGCGATCGACGAACGCTTTGCCGCGCTCCACCGTTCCGACTCACCGCCCGATGTGCGAACGACAGTCAGACGCATCTTCGAGCAGTTTCCGGATCCTCCTGACCTCGCATCGCGTAGCTACGACGTCCACGATCGGCGCGCTGCGCGCGCGGCGATTCTTCGCAAGCTGCGTCGAACGCGACCGTGATCCTCATCGACACCACGCCATTGGTCGCGCTGTGCGATGCGCGGGATTCGAAGCATCGGCGCGCGCTCGCACACCTGGAGTCACTGGCGTCAGAACAGCTGGCGGTATGTGAGGCGGTGTTGACGGAGGCCTGCTTTCACCTGCCGCACATGAGCCAGCGGCAGCGGCTGCAAGCCTTCTTGCGCGACCTGGGCCTCCAACCGCTCCCGCTCACGCACGAACGCGCCTTCTGGATGGAGGTGCTCGACTGGCTCGTCAAGTACGCGGACCACCAACCGGACTGGGCCGACGCGTGCCTGGCGGTACTGAGCGGACGCGACAGAAACCTGAAAATCTGGACCTATGATCGCGAGTTCCGGACAACGTGGCGAAGACCGGACGGGACGGTCATTCCCCTCGCGGTGGGCTCAACCTGATCGAGGCGCCGCTTCTACGCCCCCTGCGGCAGCCCCTCAGAGGCAAGCGGTCAATCCGGCGTGAACCCAATCGCGTCCAGCGCAGGCGCAATCTCGGGGTTCGACATGAACAGCTTCCACACGAGGCCGGTCCGATGGTTCTCAATCATCACCACGATCGGCGCCTGGTTCAGCCCCATGTAGACGTCCTCGAACCACTGCTCCGTCTCGTTGAAGCCGTCCCTGAAGCCATAGATGCCCCACAGCCGATCCCCGAGGTCGCGGTAGAAGTGCTTCAACGCCTTCATCGACTCCTCGGGCGTATAGGGAAATGACGCCAGCGCCGCCGAGCAGGTGATCGTGCCGTTGTCGCCGGCGGGTGTCGGCCGGCCGCTGCCGGCATTCACGCCTGCCGATCGCCCCCACGCATCCGCACCATAGCCCACGCGCTTCAGCGGGTTCGCCACCGAGTAGGCGTGATGGATGCGCGCGATGTTGCGGCTGTTGTCGAAGTAGTTGGTGTACTTGTCGCGCTTCCCCCGCGGATCGAACCCCATGAACGAGAAGTGCGTGAAGAACAGCTCCGCCGCCGGAGCCCACACCGACGTCGAGCGTGATGCCGTAATACGAGTTCCCGTTCACGTAGTGGTCGCCCTGGGTCGTTCGGCTCCACCCGCGCCGGTACTCCACCGCGAGATCGGACTGCCCTGCCCATCCGGTGTGGTACATCGACGCCGGCACCGGGTGGGTCGGCGACGCGATGGCGAGCAGGTACACGATCATCGTCTCGTTCCAGCCAATCAGCGGATGCGAGATATGGAAGCCGTGGTTCGGCGACCAATGCCAGTAGAGCACCTCGCTGTCCGGCGTCTTGCGGAACCAGCTCCATTCGACGGCGCGCCAGAACCCGGTGATCGTGTCCCGGATCTCACGCTCGCCCGCAGTCTCACCATCGAAATACTGCCGCGCGACCAGCAATCCCTGGATGAGAAATGCCGTCTCCACCAGGTCGCCGCCATCGTCGTACTTCCCGAAGTACGCGATCGTCTTGCCGGTCCTGCCGTCCAGGAAGTGCGGCCACACGCCGTGGAAGCGATCGGCCTTCGCGAGGAACCTCACGATTTTCAGCAGGCGCTCGGCCCCCTGCGCGCGGGTGACGAATCCCCGATCCACGCCGGCAACGATGGCCATGATGCCGAAGCCAGAGGCGCCGAGCGCGACCAGGTTGTCGTCCCCAGGCAGGATCTCGATGGCCATGCCCGCCACCGGGTGTGCGGCATCCCAGTAGTAGCGAAAGCTCGCCTCCTGCACCATGGTCACCAGCTCATCGTCAGCTCATCTCACGTGTGGATGCCGTGACCGCCGCGGAGTGCGGCGACTCGTTGTCGCGCGTGTCCACTGCGCTGATCCGGTAGGACGCGGTCTTCCCGCTCTCGCCGAGGAAGTCCGGATAGCGGGTCAGGTGACTTTTCTGAATAGCAATCGGCATGTAGGGGCCGCCGTCGACCGAGCGATAGATCTTGTAGTGCAGCAGATCCGGCTCTGCGCTCCGCGTCCACGCGAGGTCCACGTGCCGATCGAACCCCCGGGCCGACAGTCCTGCCGGAGCGGCTGGTGGAGCCGTATCGCTGGCCGCATCCTCGTCGCTGATTCTCACGTCATCCAGATACAGGGTCCGCCGGGTGCCCTCGTCCAGGCCCTGGACGATCGTGATTCTGGCCAGACGAGAGGGATCGAACCGTGCGTCGCTGGTCGACTGCACGTTCGATCTGAATGATGCGAACGGCAGCCGGACCCGCACCCACTTCCCGCCGGGAAACACCTTCTCCGCGCCGAGCAAGCGGATGGACGGGCTGCCCTCACCCGCGGCGTCGCCGACGTTGATCAGCGGTGATGCGTCTGCCGGGATCTCCAGGTCCGAGTAGGCCCAGAACGACAGCGTGTCACCGTTGCGATTGAGCCGGCCCCAGTGCGTGGTGAGATCGAGCGTCATGCTCCAGTCGCCACCCTGTGCGCTTCGCCACGTCAGCCGAAGGCAGTTCGGCGGGGAGACACAGCGGGACCGCTCGACCGGGAATTTTCCGTTGACCACGTCGAGCTCGCTCGGGGAGACGGCGGAGCCCTGACTCCGGAAGTACGCGCCGGGGGTCAAGCTGTTGTCGAAAATGACGTGGCGGTCGTACGACGGCTGCGCGTGTGCCGTCGCTGTGGTGAGGACGCATGTGGCGAACGCAGCCACGAGCGGTGCAGTCCGATTGTGCCGTTTCGTCGTCACGTGGGACTCCAGGGATCAGCGGTCAGCGGTCAGCGGTCAGCGGTCAGGGGTCAGACGATCACTGTCAGGGATCAGCGGTTTGGGATCAGGTCATTCACGCGCGCCCACGTTTGTGCTCGCCACCGCGGCAGTGGGATATCTCATGCGCGCTAAGCCTCGGCCGCTCGACCGTCACAGCGCATCCTTTTGAACCCGGAGACCAGTAGCAAGACGAGTTCCACCGCGTAGCGTTTCGAACGTCTCCCTTCGGCGCGAAATGCCCTCTCTTGGACTCGAGTTGTTGGAACGGGCGTCCGTGCCACCGTATATCAGGTCAAAGAAAGGATCCCTCGAAGCGCCGTGGCGATTACAGAGCGTTAGACTAGCCGGGTGCGCCGCACGGTTACAACGTACCTCGCCCTCGCGTTGTGTGTCAGTGTGCTCTCGCATAGCGGCTGCGCCCGCGGCGGGCGCGCGGCGGGCACGGGCACGGCCGAAGCTCGACATCCAAGTGTCTCGGCAGAGGACGATGCGCTCCTCGAGGACCTGTCGAAGCGCTCGTTTCTGTTCTTCTGGGAGCAGGCGGATCAGACCACGGGGATCGTACGGGACCGCGCACGCACCGACGGAACGCCGGTACCCGGGACCGCACGTGATGTCGGGAGCATTGCGTCAGTCGGCTTCGGCCTGACCGGGCTCTGCATAGCCGCCGAGCGTGGGTGGGTTCCGCGGACCTCGGCTGTCGACCGCGCGCGCACCACGTTACGCTTCTTCGCGCATCGAATCGCAAACCAGCACGGCTGGTTCTACCATTTCATCAACCTCCGCACGGGCGCGCGCGAGTGGGCCAGCGAGCTGTCCTCGATCGACACGGCGCTGCTCCTGGCGGGCGTGCTGACGGTGCGCCAGTGCTTCTCTACCGAGGCGGAGATCGCCGGCCTCGCCGACTTGATCTATCGCCGCGTCGACTTCAGGTGGATGCTCGCGGGTGATCCGCTGCTGCTGTCCCACGGCTGGAAGCCGGAGGCAGGCTTTCTCGAATCGCGCTGGGATCACTACTGCGAGCTGACGATCTTGTACCTGCTCGCCGTGGCATCACCCACGCATTCGATTCCTGCGGCGTCCTGGCGTGCGTGGCGGCGCCCCACCATCAGGTTCGAGGGGCACTCGTTCATCGGCGGGCCGCCGCCGCTGTTCGTGCATCAGTTCTCTCATGCCTGGGTGGATTTCCGCGGGTGGCGGGAACGTGAGCCGCCGTACACCGAGTGGTGGGAGAACTCGGTCGAGGCGACCCGCGCGCACAAGGCGTTCTGTTTGACGCTCGGTGGCGAGTTTCCGGGTTACACGGACCAGGTATGGGGCATCACGTCCTCCGACAGCCGCCGCGGCTACGTGGCCTGGGGCGGGCCGCCGCGCCACGAGGCGATTGACGGAACCGTAGTGCCCTGCGCGGCGGCCGGCTCGCTGATGCTCGCGCCTGACATTACTCTACCCGCCGTGCGTGAGCTGCGCCGGCGGTTCGGCGATCGCATCTACGGGCGCTACGGCTTTGCCGACGCATTCCACCCCATCGATGGCTGGGTGAACCCCGATGTGATCGGGATCGATCTCGGGATCACGCTGCTCAGCGTGGAAAACCTCCGCTCGGGGCGCGTCTGGGACCTGTTCATGCGAAATGCGGCGATCCCCGCAGCGATGAAGCTCGTCGGCCTGGCCAGGCACGCGCCGGCGGTCGCGGCGCACGCGAACCACCGTTGGCCCGCAGCACCTGCACGTTGATCGACGCGAGTTAGAGCTACGGTCCAGTTCGTCCGACTAACGGTTGAGATATGTCGCACCTTCAATCGACGCTAGCTGGTCTTAAGAAGAGTAAGCACACGCCTCTTAAAGAAGAGTAAGCACACGCCGATGTGCGCGATTGACTGCTCGCAATCGTGCGCTATACTCGCCCATTAATGGACTAGAAGCCCTTTCCGGATCGCGCTATCACGTGCGCATCCATCAGGCGATGGTGGCGCGCGGAAGCCACTTACTCGTCGGGTGGATAACATGGGAATGACATCCCGCGCGCGTCGATTGTCGGTGGTGCTGTTTTCGCTGATCGTGAGCCTGGTGGGCAGCGCTGCTCACGCGCAGTACCGCGCCAGCCTTCAAGGAACGGTCACCGATTCCCAGGGCGGAGTGATACCGGGCGCCACGGTCACCTTGGTCGACAAGGAGACGAACCGGACCTCGACCACCGTCACCAACGAGAATGGTGCCTACGTCTTCAACGGACTGGCGCCGAGGCCGTACACCCTCGACGTGGAGCTCACGGGTTTCAAGAAAGCCGTGCTCGAAGACGTGCAGATACGTCCCGAGCAGGCGAACACGCTCGACGTGGTGCTCGAGGTCGGCGGAGCAGCCGAGACGGTCAACGTCAGCGCCGCTCCGTTGCTGATCGATACGGCGACCGCAAGTGTCGCCGGTACGGTCACCGCTCAACAGATCCAGACCATGCCTTCAGCCGGACGTGACGTGCTGCAGTTGCTGCAGCTCGCGCCCGGCGCGTTCGGCACCGGTGCGCGGAACAACGGCGGCACCGAGAATCTGCCGGGCACGACGATCGGCGGGACCGGCGCCTCGACCGGCATCTTCGCCACCGAGAACGGGGGCCAGATCGTCGCCAACGGCGCCCGCACCGGCGAGAACAACTATCAGATCGACGGCGTCGGCGTGACGAGCGTGTCCTGGGGCGGGACCACGGTCATTACGCCGAACGAAGATGCGATCAAGGAAGTGAAGGTCATTACCAACAACTACGACGCCGAGAACGGCCGGTATCGCGGCGCGCAGGTGCAGATCATCTCGCAAAACGGGACCAACCAGTTTCATGGCAGCGCGTTCTTCAAAGCCAATCGGCCAGGCCTGAACGCATATCAGCGCTACAACGGGTATGGCCGCGCGGTGGAGCGGAATACCGAGTTGTTCAACGACATCGGCGGCACGGTTGGCGGGCCGTTCCTCCGCGACAAGCTGTTTGGCTTCTTCTCGTACGAGACGATTCGGCGTGATTCAGCCAACGTCGTTCAAGGCTGGTATCAGACACCGCAATACATGTCCACGGCAGCGCGACCCGGCAGCGCCGCCGAACGGTTCCTGACCTTTCCGGGATCCGCGCCGGCGGCCGGTGACGTGCTCATGGGTGCCGGCGACGGTCACGGGTGCTCGGATATCGGGCTCGTCGAGAACGTGAACTGTCGCTTTTTCCAGGGCCAGGGGCTGGATATCGGCAGGCCGCTGCTGCCGTCCTTCGCGCTGGGCGCGCGCGATCCGTCTCACGTCGATCGCTTCACGCCCGGCCTCGGCGGAGACGGCACCAACAATCCCGCCAATCTGGACGGCGTTCCGGACATCCAGTGGCGTGCGAACCGGAACCCGACGGAGAGCAAGGCGGAGCAGTACAACTTTCGCGTGGACTTCAACGCCACGTCAAAAGATCTCATCGCGTTCAGCATGTTCCGCGTGCCGCAGAGCAGCGACTCGTTCAACGGTTCGACGCGCGAGATGAACCTGTTCCATCACACGCAATTGAACGAGGCGGAAACGGTGATCTGGAATCGTGTGTTCTCGTCGAGCATGGTGAACGAGGCGCGGGCGAACCTCGCCGGCTGGAACTGGAAGGACCTCGAGAACAATCCTGAGGGGCCCTGGGGTCTGCCATCGACCTACATCCAGCGAGTCGATGGGGCGGGCACGATCGGCACCGTTCAAGATGCCAATCATCTGGATTTCGGTATCGGAGCACCCGGACTCTTCGACCAGAAGACGATCGGAATAAAGAACACGCTGACGAAGGTTCTCAAGAGTCACACGCTGAAGATGGGTGGCGAGATCACCCATATGACGTTCGTCGACACGGCGCCATGGTCGGCGCGGCCGTCCTACTACTTCAACAACATGTGGGACTTCCTGAACGATGCGCCCTCAGCGGAGAACGCGACCTTCGATCCCCTCACGGGCGTGCCGACCGACTTCAGAAAGGACACCCGCCAAACGCTGTACGCGCTCTTCGTCCAGGACAATTACACGATGAGGCCGAACCTCACGCTGACGTTCGGCCTGCGGTGGGAATACTTCGGCTCGATCTCCGAAAAGAACGACAATCTGAGCTCGGTCGTGCTTGGCCCCGGTGCGGATGCGCTGACCGGCATGTCGCTCAGGCTCGGCGGCACGTTGTACGAGTCAAAAAGGAGCGATTTCGGACCGCAGGTTGGCGCCACCTGGAGCCCGGACAGATTCAAGGGCAAGATGGTCCTGCGTGGCGGATTCGGGATCGGGTACAACGGCCTCGACCAGGCCATCTCACTGAACGGCCGCAGCAATCCGCCGTTTCTCTCTGCAGCCGGCAATTTGACGGGCAGCCAGATCGTTTACGGCGTCAACAGCTTCCCGGCCGACGAGCATGCGTTCTCCGGCTACGCGTCGAACCCGGCCACTATCGCCAACTTCGATCCGAACACCAACCTCCCGGTGCCGGGCCCGAACTTCGCTCGCGTCGCGGTGACCGGCTTCCCTGACGAGTGGCCCACGACCTATTCCTATCGCTACTCCGGGGATCTCAGCTATGACCTCGGCGGTCAGTGGGTGGCCTCGGTCGGCTATCAAGGGAGCACGACGCGGCACCTGACCCGCCAGTACAACCTGAACCTCGTGTATGCAGCGCAGGGCGTTCCTTTCAATCCCGTCGTCAATGGCGTCGACTGGTACGCCAACGACGGGAACGCCAGCTTCCACGCCTTCCTCGGCGAAATCCGGCACCGGTTCAGCCAGTCGTTCGAGCTGACCAGCCAGTACCGCCTGAGTAAGAGCATGGACATTGGCTCCAACAACTTCGCAACCGACCACTACCAATACGACCCGTCATTGGCCTACGGTCTGTCGGACTACGACGTCAGGCACGCATTCAAAGTGTTTGGCGTGTGGTCGCCCACCTTGTTCAAAGACAGCGACTCCTGGGCCGAACGGATACTCGGCAACTGGACCATCAGCGGCATCCTGAACGCCCATTCCGGCTTTCCATGGACACCCGTGTACAACAACATCGGCTGCGGCGTCGTGTACGCGGAGAGCGGCTCGAACGGCGGCGGGTGGAACTGCGCGCTCCGTCCGGCGGCCTACCTCGGTGGCGCCGGGAACGACTACAGCAACGACGCGTTCAGGCGGACTGGCGGCAATTTCCCAGACGGGGGCGCCGCATACTTCACGGAGCCGTCACACACACCGGGCCCACCGTTTGCCGACATCGTCAGCGGCCTCGCCGCGCCTGGTCCGATTCCTCAAGCGCCAGGCGTCGAACGCAACTCGTTCCGCGGGCCCCGGTACTTGAACGTGGATGCGACCCTGAACAAGGGGTTTGGTCTGCCAGCTGTGAAAGGACTGGGGGACAGCCCCAGGCTCGAGATCCGCGCGGGCTTCTACAATCTGTTCAACCAGATCAACTTGAAGAACATTCAAGCCGACATCCTCAACGAGCATTTCGGCGAGGCGCAAGAAGGTCTCGCAGGTCGCGTTATCGAGCTGCAGGCCAGGTTCAGTTTCTGATCAGGCGGCGAGGCAACACGGCGCCTAGTCCCCTGGAAACGTGATGGCTTGCATAAGCCCCGGAGCGCGGCGCCCGACTGGCAAGGCGCGAAGAGCGAGCATATTGGGCATATGTGAGCGATAAGCAACGCCGCCAGACGGGATGCCCCGCCCGGGGCTTATGTGAGCCATCACGCTTCCAGGGGACTAGCGCTGGCGCTTGTGATCCGGCATGGTGGCCGCGTCGAGGTCGAGATGCAGCTGTGAGTTCGGGTCGCCTTTGCCCTGCAACCGGACGAACGCCGCTCGTGCGCGCGCGGCCGCTTCTTTCCTTCCGGCTCTCGCATAGGCATTGCCGAGTGTGAACTGGAACTGCGCCTCCTGCGGGACCATGCGCGCTGCGGCTTCGAGTTCCGGTATCGCGCGACCGATGTCGCCGGCGTCGAAGTAGAGCAGGCCCAGAAGGTAGTGACCGAACGGATAGCGAGGCTCCAGCTTCACGACTTCGGCGGCGAACGGTATGCCTGCTGCTGAATCAACCCGGTACCGCGCGGCGGCGATTTGCATGCGAGCGCGGATGTGGTCCGGATTGTTGTTGATTTCTTCCAGAAACTGGGCCACGCCGTGCTCGAGATCACCGGTCGCGAGCAGGAAGCGGCCGTACGCGTAATGAACGTTCGGGAACGTCGGGACCGCCTGCACCAGGGTGCTGTAACCCTCGCTCGCCGCATCGAATTCCTTGGCCAGATAGTGACGCTCGGCGCGACCTGCGCGCAAGACGATCTCGCGACCCGGCGAGCCTTCGAGCGGCGCATCCTGCGGACGCATCAACAGTACACATAGGCCGAGACCAAATTGCAGATTCTCCTCGTCAACGCCGGCCGCGACCAACGGCTGCAGGACCTCGAGCGCACGCTCATAGCGTCGCCCGCGCAGCAGAAGCATGGCCTCGTGATAGGAGAGCACGTGAAGAAGCTCGCCATCCTTCTGTACTCCCAACTTCTTGGCGGTCTGGATGTGCTCCATCGCGCTCGCATCACGATCGACCTGGTACTCGCATAACGCGAGCATCAGGTGAGCGGTGCCGTTCTTCGGATCGAGTACGAGCAGGCGTCGGAACGCGCGCGCGGCAGCCGCGTGCGACTCCTGATCGTACAGGATGGTCCCGAGCGCCCACCAACCTTCCTTCCACTCAGGCCTCATCGCAAGGGCCTTGCGATAGAGCGGGGCGGCCTCGTCCAGGCGACCGGCGTCCCGCGCGGCCTCGGCGCGGGCAGAGAGCGTAGAGAAGTCGGACGTGGTGGCCGAGCGGGATTGCCCAGCCGGGACTCCGAGGGCGGCCGCCACAAACACCGGACCGGTGATCAGGACAGCTGCCACGGCCAATTCACGAAGACGAAAGCATCTCACGGGTACAAAGGTCGGACGAGCGCCTGTTTCTCTCGATCACAACCCAGTATAAGAGACGCTCGGACGTGATCGCGATTGATCTCGGGATCACGCAAAGCCACCATTCGCGCGCAGCACCTGCGCGTTGACCCACCCGCCGTCCGGCCCCGCCAGGAAGGAGACGACGCCTGCGATGTCGTCCGGCTCGCCGAGGCGCTCCAGCGGCGGCAGCCGGCGCAACTGGTCGATCTGTTCGTCGGTCTTGCCCGTCAGGAACAGCTCCGTCGCAACCGGCCCCGGCGCGACGGCGTTGACCGTGATGTTGCGCCCGCGCAGCTCGTTGGCCAGCACGTGCACGAGTCCCTCGACGCCCGCCTTCGAGGCGATGTACGGCCCGTACGTGGGAAAGGATCTCGCGATGACGCTCGTCGAGAACGCGATGATGCGTCCACCGGAGACCACGTGCTGCGCCGCCTGCGCCAGCACCAGGAACGTCCCGCGCAGATTCGTAGCAATCACCCGGTAACGATGGCGGTTCCCGTCATGTGCAGCTCCTGCAGGTGGCTTGTCAACGAGTGGCTCGGTAAAGCTTGCCGACGGATCCCATTCAGCCGGCGGTCTAGAGCTGAAGCAAACGATTGTGATGCAATTGCGGCGCGCCGTACGTCCGGAGGAATGCATGCGCATGATTCGCGTGTGGGTGATCGGATGAGTTTGTGCGGTGGTTATCGATGAGATGCGCTCGCATGGAGACTCTCGAGTTGACGTGGAATCCTGTGCGATTGGCGAGCGCCAGACGCGTGCGGGCAACAGGCTCCGAGGCCGGGTATCATCGTGGCCCACATCTCGGGAGAGAACATGGCCAACCAGTACGACGAGGTCCACGCGCGCTCGCTCGCGAAGCCGGAGGAGTTCTGGGCCGAGGCGGCGGCGCAGATTCACTGGTACAAGACGTGGGACAAGGTGCTCGACGACTCACGCCGGCCTTTCTATCGCTGGTTCACAGGCGGCGAGCTGAACACCTGCTACAACGCCCTCGATCGCCACGTGGACGACGGCCGCGGGGAGCAGCCGGCGTTGATCTACGACAGCCCCGTCACCGGCACCGTCACGTCGTTCTCGTACCGCGAGCTCCGGGATCGTGTGGCGACGTGTGCGGGCGCTCTCGCAGGCCTCGGCATCGCAAGAGGCGACCGGGTGATCATCTACATGCCGATGATCCCCGAGGCCGTGATTGCCATGCTGGCCGTCGCGCGGCTCGGCGCGATCCACTCGGTCGTGTTCGGCGGCTTCGCGGCGAACGAGCTCGCCGGGCGCATCAACGATGCCACGCCGAAAATCTGCATCTCAGCGTCCTGCGGCATCGAGCCCGCGCGCATGGTCCCGTACAAGCCACTCCTCGATCGCGCGATCGAACTGGCCAGGCACAAGCCCGAGCGGTGTCTCATCTATCAGCGTCCGATGCAGCACGCGGACCTCATGCCGGGCCGCGATCTCGATTGGGACGAGACTCTGGCTCGAGCGGCGCCGCACGAGTGCGTGCCGGTCGCGGCGACCGACCCGCTCTACATCCTCTATACGTCCGGCACGACCGGCCAGCCGAAAGGCATCGTGCGCGACAATGGCGGACACGCTGTCGCGCTCAACTGGACGATGCGAAACATCTTCGGAGTGGATCCGGGTGAGGTGTACTGGGCCGCATCGGATCTCGGCTGGGTGGTCGGCCATTCGTATATCGTCTATGCGCCGCTCATTCACGGGAACACCACGGTGCTCTTCGAGGGGAAGCCCGTCGGCACGCCAGACGCGGGCGCCTACTGGCGCGTCATCTCGCAGCATGGCGTGGCGTGCCTGTTTACCGCGCCCACTTCATTCCGCGCGATCAAACGCGAGGATCCGAACGGCGAGTTCCTCCGGAAATACGATCGATCGAGTTTTCGCGCGCTTTTCCTGGCCGGCGAGCGACTCGACCCCGACACGCTGCGGTGGGCCGAACACGCGCTCGGTGTGCCGGTGGTCGATCACTGGTGGCAGACCGAGACCGGCTGGCCAATCTGCGCGAACTGCATCGGTCTGGGAATGCTCCCGATCAAGGCCGGCTCTCCCACCAAGCCGGTGCCGGGCTGGGACGTGCGCGTGCTCGACGAGGGTGGCCGCCCGGCCAGGCCTGGAGACATCGGCACGCTCGTCTGCAGCCTGCCGCTCCCGCCTGGCACGCTCTCGACCTTGTGGAACGCCGATGCACGCTACCGCGACTCATATCTGACCGAATTCCCGGGACACTACACCACAGCGGACGCGGGCTTCGTCGACGAGGACGGTTACGTGTTCGTGATGACACGCACGGACGACATCATCAACGTGGCGGGACACCGGCTGTCGACTGGAGCGATCGAAGAGGTGCTCGCGTCGCATCCTGCGGTCGCGGAGTGTGCGGTCACGGGTGTCGCCGACGATCTCAAGGGGCAGGTACCGGTCGGATTTCTCGTGCTGAAGGCGGGCACGGCCTGTGACCCTGGGGATGTCGTGCGCGACGCTGTCCGGATGGTGCGGGACCAAATCGGTCCGGTGGCCGCGTTCAAGACGGCGACGGTCGTCAAGCGGCTGCCCAAGACACGATCCGGCAAGATCCTGCGCGGCGTGATGCGAAAGATTGCCGACTCAGAGGAGTACACCACGCCAGCCACTATCGACGATGGTGCGATCCTCGTCGAGATCGAGGAGGCACTCAGACAGCTCGGTTACGCGCAGCGGGTCAGGAGCTCGTAACTATCCTGACGCCGACCAAACACGTGGGAGGAGGGAGCATGAGCTACCCCCACCTCGCAGGCGTGCAGCGCGCATCTGGTGCCGACGTCTGACATGCGGGCCGGATCGCGAGGCCGCGAACCCTACACCGGTCGGAGGAAAACATGTCCACATTCCCACTCGTCGACACAGCAGGCGTGGCGGTCAGCGATAGCCGTATCGAGCAGTTCCGAAGAGCCTGTGGCGGATCCGTGATTCGGTGCGGCGACAACGAGTACGACACCGCACGACGCCTCTGGAACGCAAGCATCGACAAGCACCCTGGTCTCATCGTCCGGTGCGCGGGGGTCGATGACGTTGTCGCTGCCGTCACCTTCGCGCGCGAACACGGCGTCCTCGTCGCGATCCGCGGCGGGGGGCACAACGTCGGCGGCCGGGCGCTCTGCGACGGCGGACTCGTGATCGATCTTTCGCCGATGAAGGGAATCGCTGTCGATCCGCAGGCCCGCCGGGTGCGCGCGGACCCTGGCGTCACGCTCGGAGAGCTGGATCGGGAAACGCACAAGCATGGCCTGGCGGTACCGTTGGGGGTCGTCTCCAGAACCGGGATCGCCGGCCTGACGCTCGGCGGCGGCGTTGGCTGGCTCGTGCGCAAGTACGGGCTCACGTGCGACAACGTCGTGTCGTTCGAGGTCGTCACGGCCGACGCACAGCTCCTGCGGGCGAGCGCGAACGAGCATTCCGATTTGTTCTGGGCGCTCCGTGGGGGTGGCGGCAACTTCGGCGTCGTCGCCTCCTTCGAGTATCGCCTGCATCCGGTGAGCACGATTCTCGGAGGACTGGTCCTTCATCCGAGAGCACGCGCGATGGAGCTGCTGCAGTTCTACCGCGACTTCACCGCATCCGCGCCCGACGAGCTGGGCACCTATGCCGCGTTGCTCACAGCCCCCGATGGGACCCCGGTGGCCGGGATCGCGACGTGCTACTGCGGAGATCCCGCCGAGGGCGCTCGCGTGCTCGAGCCGCTGCGCGCGTTTGGCTCACCGCTGCTCGACGCGATTCAGCAGATGCCGTTCCCGCAGATGCAGACCGTGTTCGACGCCGCAGTTCCAGACGGCAACCAGAACTACTGGAAGTCGACGTTTCTCCGTGACCTGAGCGACGAGGCCATCCACACCGTGGTGAGCCATGCCAACGAGGCGACCTCACCGCTCATCGCGGTGCTCCTCGAACAGTACGGGGGGTTCGCAAGTCGCATCGGGGAGAACGACACAGCCTTCGCTCACCGCGACGCCGAATACGATCTTGGCATCCTGGCCAGTGGGTGGATCGGGACGAGTCCGAGCGCCACATCCAATGGACGCGCGCATTCGCGGACGCCATGGCCCCGTTTCGAAGCGGCGCCTACCTGTTGAACTTTCTGGGGGAGGAGAGCGATGACACGATTCGTGCCGCCTTCGGGACGAATTTCGAGCGGCTCGTGGTAGTCAAGACCAAGTACGACCCGACGAACTTCTTTCGCCTCAACCAGAACATCGCGCCTGCCGCGACGTAGGAGGGGTGACATGGCGGCGCCTGCCCCGCGGTCATTTCAACGCTCCGTAACGATGAGCGAGCAGCAGCTCGCATGGAACCTCTTGAGGCGGTCAGACCAGATCGCCGACCAACGAACAAAATTGAACGATCGTTGGTATTCTCGTCCTTTCTTGTACGGAAATGCGCCGCGCCATCGGAAGCCACGAGCACGTGCGCCGTCACGTGCGGCCGCGCACGCATTCTTGTCTTGAGACGGTCGCCCGCTGGCGCTAACAATAGAGTGGCGCCATGACATTCGACGATTATCGAACCGGCTCCTTCTTCGATGAGATGTTCGACGCGGATGGCGAGCCGCGGCCGCCGGCCCGGGCGCTGGTGCAGCTGATTGAAGCGATGGGCGAGGGCGAGCTGGGACGCCGGCAGCAGTCCGCCGAGCGCGTGCTCCTGCACATGGGTATCACGTTCAACGTGTACGGCGACAGCGCCGGCACGGAGCGGATCTTCCCATTCGATCTGGTCCCCCGCATCCTGGCGGCCGCCGAGTGGCAGCGGATCGAACAGGGCCTGAAACAACGCATCCGCGCGCTGAACCTGTTCCTCGACGACATCTACCACGATCAGACGATCGTCACCGACGGCGTGATCCCGCGGGAGATCATCAGCACCGCCAGCAGCTTCCGGAAGCAGTGCGTCGGGCTGAATCCGCCCGACGGCGTGTGGTGCCACATCACCGGGACGGATCTCGTGCGCGACGGCGACGGGCAGATCTATGTGCTGGAAGACAACATGCGCTGCCCGTCGGGCGTGTCGTACGTGCTCCAGAACCGCCTGGTGATGAAGCGCACGTTCCCCCAGGTCTTCGAGTCGTCGCGCATCCGCCCGGTCGACGACTATCCCAGCCGGCTGCGCGACCTGCTGGAGTCGCTGGCGCCCGCCAGCGTCGAGTCGCCCCGCGTCGTCGTGCTCACACCCGGGATACACAACGCCGCGTACTTCGAGCATTCCTTTCTCGCCCAGCAGATGGGCGTGGAGCTGGTCGAGGGGCGCGATCTGGTCGTGTCGGACGGCCTCGCCTGGATGGGCACCACCAAAGGGTTCGAGCGGGTAGATGTGATCTACCGGCGGATCGACGACGACTTCCTGGACCCGAAGACGTTTCGCGCCGATTCCGCGCTCGGCGTCCCGGGGTTGATGGACGTGTACCGCTCCGGACGCGTCGCCATCGCCAACGCTCCGGGCACCGGCGTAGCCGACGACAAGGTCGTGTACGCGTTCGTGCCCCAGATGGTGAAGTACTACCTGGGCGAAGATATCCTGCTTCCGAACGTGCCGACGTTCCTGTGCGCGGCAGAGACGGATTGCAAGCACGTCCTGGCGCATCTCCCGGAGCTGGTGGTGAAAGCAGCGAATGAGTCCGGCGGCTACGGCATGCTCGTGGGCCCGCGCTCGACAAAGGACGAGCAGGTCGAATTCGGCCGGCGGATCGAAGCGAACCCCCGCAACTACATCGCACAGCCGACGCTCTCGCTGTCGCGGGTGCCCACGATCGTGGAAGGCGGGTTTCAGGGACGGCACGTTGATCTCCGGCCGTACATCCTGTACGGCAAGGACATCTTCGTGCTGCCGGGCGGCCTGACGCGCGTCGCGCTCAAGGAAGGGTCGCTCGTCGTCAACTCCTCTCAGGGCGGCGGCAGCAAGGACACCTGGGTGCTCGCCGACGATGCAAGGAACGGCGAGGGCATGACAGCAGCCATCGAGGTGCCGGCCCGTGCCGGCGGAGCGCAGTCCTGATGCTGGCGCGGGTCGCGGAATCGATCTACTGGATGAGCCGCTACGTGGAGCGGGCGGAGAACGTCGCGCGCGTCATCGAGGTGAATCTGAACCTGATGCTGGACCTGCCCGCCGGCTCCGCCCAGCAGTGGCAGCCGCTGGTTGCGACGACTGGTGACGCGACGGATTTCGCGAAACGGTACGGCGCCGCCAGCCAGCACGGCGTCCTCGAGTTCCTGATGTTCGATCAGGAGAACAGCAACTCGATCCGCTCGTGCCTGCGCGCGGCTCGCGACAACGCCCGGTCCGTGCGCGAGATCATTTCCTCCGACATGTGGGAGCAGCTGAACGAGTTCTATCTGCGGGTCAACGCCGCCGCCACCGACACCGTCAGCCGGACGGACCCGCAGGACCTCCTCCGATCGGTCAGGCGGTCCGGCCATCTGTTCACAGGCGTCACCGACGCCACCATGACGCACAACGAGAGCTGGAACTTCTGCCGTCTCGGCCGCATGCTGGAGCGCGCCGACAAGACATCCAGGATTCTCGATGTCAAGTACTTCCTCTTGCTGCCCACGGCGGCTGATGTCGGCACGGCCTCCGACGACATTCAGTGGGCGGCCGTGCTGCGGTCCGCCAGTGCGTTTGAGATGTACCGCAAGCGATACGGGCGCATCGCACCCGAGCGCATCGTGGAGTTCCTGCTGCTCGACACGGAGTTTCCACGCGCGATCCAATACTGCCTCGCGCAGGCCCGCGAGTCGGTGCACGCCATCTCGGGCACGCCGGCCGGCGTCTTCCGGCATCCCGTGGAACGCTTGTTCGGCGAGCTCTGCTCCGAGCTCGCGTACGCTCGCGTCGATACCGTCATCAGCGCAGGGCTGCACGAGTATCTGGATCGCCTGCAGACGAAGATGAACGAGGTGGGGAACGGAATCTCCGAAACGTTCTTCGCGGCGCGGCGTGCGCCGCCCGTCCGGAAAGCGAGAGGAAGACGGGCAGCCGCCGCCCCGCTCGCGATGTGAGCGCCGGAACAGCTGCGCGGGCAGGCTTACCGCACGCTCACCGCCTCTTCGACCACGCTCACATCGACCTCCATGCCCCGGAACGACGAGGCGGGACCGATGAACGTGCCCCACAGGGGCAGCGCATTGCGCTGGTCCCAGGCCACGGCGACTCGGATCAGATTGCGGTTCCCGACGATGCTGTTCGTCGGATCGAAGTCGACCCACCCGGCGCCCGGCAAGTACGCCTGCATCCAGCCGTGCGTCGACCCGCCGCGGGCGGCGGGGTCCGCGTCCGGCGTGACGATGTAGCCGCTCACGAAACGCGCGGCGACGCCGAGCGAGCGGACGGCTTCCATCATGAGCACCGCGAAGTCGCGGCAGCTCCCGCTCCGCAGTCGCAGCGTCTCGCCCGGGCTCTGGACCCCCTTCTCGCTTCGCCGGAGGTAGACGAACTCGTCCTTGATGCCACGAGTCATCGAGTCGAGCAGGGTCATCGTGTTCGTCGGTCCTGACGATGTCAGGAAGCGCGCCGCCCACGGCCCGAGATTGTCGGATGGATACTGGCGCGTGAGACCGCCGATCAGATCCGGGTGTTCGTAATCCGGATAGCGGAACGGGTACGTGTGGGCCCCGGCGGCGAGCGCGTAGTCCGGAAGTACCGACTCGATGTGTTCGAGCGTGATCGTGCTGTCGAAACGAAGCTCGGAAGCTGCCTCGCCGAAGGTCGCGATTGCGACGGAATTGTCGAACACGTCGTGCAGCCACCGAAGGTCGGATGGGCGCGGCCTGATGTCCAGCTTCGTGCTGACGAGTCGCAGATCGTGACTCTCGCGCGGCCGGAACATCATGCGATGTTCCCCGAACTCCACCGGCTCCGAATAGCGGTACGTCGTGACGTGCCGTACGGTCAGAACGCGCACGTCACGTGACCTCGTCCGTCCACACGGTGAAGCCCGCCAGGATGCACGGACCGAACGTGTTGCTGATGGCCACGTCCGTTGCGTCGCGTCCTCGCGCGATCAGCACGCGGCCGATCCTGGGGGTGTTGTTGCGCGGATCGAATGTGTGCCAGTGCCCCCCGATATACGCTTCGAACCATGCGGCGAAATCCGGAGGAGCGTAGGGCGGCGGGGTGCCCATGTCGCCCAGATAACCCGTGCAGTACCGAGCCGGAATGTTCATGCAGCGGCAGAACGCGATCGCGAGATGCGCGTAGTCGCGGCACACGCCGGTACGTTCCTCCAGCGCCTCCCACGCCGTTCGCGTCGATCGCGCGGCCTGGTAGTCGAAGGCGATGTGGCGATGGACGTAATCGCAGATCGCCTGTATCCGGCTGGCGCCGGTCGGCGCGGCGCCGAACAGGTCCCATGCGGTCCCCATCAGCCGGTCGGTCTCGCAGTACCGGCTGCCGAGAAGGTACACGAGCGACTCCTCGGGAAGGTCTTCCACCGCGTGCTGGTGCTCCACCTGCGCGATCGGCTCGGGCTCACCCGTGTCGTGCAGCAGCGCGCTCGCGGTCAGCCGCAGACGGCCCGCCGGCGCGACCATCCGCGTGCACCAGTTGCCGAAGCCGTCCCGGTACGCCGTGTACGGCACGAACGGGTCCGTGATCATTCGATCGGGCACGACCATGTCGGCCGCGCGCGTGTGGTGGATGTTCAGCATCAGCACCATGGGCGTGGGCTGCGGACACTCGTAGATCAGTTCGTAACCGGCTCGGATCTGCATGGTCTTGGTGCGGGGATTCGCGACGCTCGCCGCGGTCTATGTCACTGCGCCGAAGGCCTGGATGAAAGGTCTACAACAGAATGCTCACTATTGTCTCACGCCATCGGTGGCCGCGTCCGGGCCGTCCCCGGCAACGGGGGTGACGCTGACGTTCACAGCCAGCGTGTGGTCGCGCCCGCCGAGCACCACGCCCCGGAGCGGGCTCACGTCGCCGTAGTCGCGGCCCCAGGCCAGTGTCACGTGGCGGTGGGACGGGACGACGTCGTTGGTCGGGTCGAGATCCACCCACCCGAGCGGCGGGCACCAGACAGATAACCAGGCGTGGGAGGCGTCAGCGCCGGCCAGCCGTGGCTGCCCCGGCGGCGGCTCGGTCAGCAGGTAGCCGCTCACATACCGAGCGGCGAGCCCCAGCGATCTGAGGCAGCCAATCTGCAGGTGCGCGAAGTCCTGGCAGACGCCCCGGCGCTCCGCGAGCACGCGCGTGACCGGCGTCGCGATCGTCGTCGCGAGAGCATCGAACGTGAACTCCTCGTGGATGCGGTGCATCAGGTCGACAGCGGCTGCCACCAGCGGCCGGTGGGGAGGAAATGAGGCTGACGCGAACGCCGCCAGTTCCGGCGGCGTCGCCGCGTACGGTGAGGCGAAGCTGAACTCCGAAGCGTCTTCATACGGGGCCTCGCGCGCGTAGGAGAGCCTGTCCCTAACCGCTTCCCACGACGCGCCGGCGTCCAGCGGGATCGGCGGCTCCGCTGCGGTGACCTCCACGATGCTCCGGCCCACTACGCACAACTCGTCGTATGGCGTCAGAATCGTGAACTGATCCACGGCATTGCCGAAGTAATCGACCCGCTGCGCGTGGCTCGCCGGGGCGGGCTCGATTGCGAGCCCGTGCCGCCAAACGCGCTGGCAGGGTGTGGAACGGGGCGTCAGGTAGGCCACGTGCTGCGACGTCGACACGCCGCCCCCGTGCACGTACCGCGTCCGGTGCTCGATGCGATACAGCACGCCGGTCATACCCCTACCGTCGGACGCGGCACCTCGTCGACGTGGCTGAAGTAGCGGAGCGACAGCGCCGAGCCGAGGCGTGCCGACACCTGCCGGCATTCCGTGAGTAGTGCCTCGAGACGGCGCTCGTCATGCCCGAACAGCTCGCCCTGTCCGGCATTGCCGTCGGCGCGACACTCATGCAGCAGCCGCTCCACGTCGACCAGCACCTCCATCAGTCCCGCATCCGGCAGCAGCCGCACGTGCTTGGCGAGCTTCGCGAGCTGGAACGTGGCCGACCGCGGGTTGCGTTCGTCGGCAAGCGTCAGATCCACCACCGATTCCCATTCCGGGTGCTGCATGTGGCGCACACGGTACGAGAGCAGACTGTCTGACAACTCGAGCAGCCACTCCAGGAGGCCGGATTCAGCCGACGGCCCCGCCTGCGCCACATCCTCGAGCGTGCTGGCGATGAAGTGCAGCCGCTCGAGGTGACGGCCAAGACTGAGGAACCGCCAGCCGTCGTCACGCGTCATGTGGGCCATCTCGAGCCCGCCGACGGCCACGAGCGACAACAGCCCCTCGTCGAGCCGCTCGAGCGCGGCGTCGAGATCCAACGGGTGCGCGTCCCGCGTGAACAGCTGCAGCAGCCGGTTGAGGACACGCCAGTTGTCGGTCGACAGGCGATCGCGCACGGCCCCGGCCACGCGCACCGTCTGCTCCACGTTGTACGCCAGGCTGCGCCCTTCCTGGCGCTCCACCAGTCCGGCAATGAGGTTGTGCACGATGTCGGCTGGCGGGGCGTCGAGCGAGGCGACATCGAGCAGACTCTGACGCACGCAAGTGCGAAGCAGTGCGGGATGAAGCCCGCCAGCCCACCCCTCCATGTCGGTCAGCCGTCTGAGCACCGAGCGCAGCAGCCTCGCCGCGTTCTCACTCCGCTCGGCGTATCGGCCGAGCCAGAACAGGTGCTCCGCCGCACGGCTCGAGGTCTGAGGCTCACCCATCGGCTCACGCGTCTGCACGCGGCGATCGACCGGCGCGAACAGTGCCGCGGGCCCATCGGAGAGCACCCATGTGTCCTTGCTGCTGCCGCCGTGCTGCCCCGAGACGACGAGGCGATCCTCGCCGGCGATGCGCGAGAGCCCGCCAGGCATCAGGCGGTATTCGCCGCTGGCGTCGGCGAGCAGGAACACGCGCAGCATCAGCGCCCGGCTCTCCAGCCGCTCACGGTGCCAGACCGGCGCGTGCGACAGCGGCAGGAACTCCTGCACGACATACGCGTCCGGCGTGCTGCCGATGCGCCCCGCCCAGGCGAGGCGTGCAGCCGCGTCGAGGTCGGCACCGAAGACCGGCTCCATCGCGCCGTCGCTGAATGCCGGCTTGATCACTCCTGCGGGTAGACGGCGACGGGCCGCGTCGAGCCCGGCCGCCTCTCCGCACCACCAGGTCGCGATCGACGGTGTCTCCAGCGCCTCCCCGAACAGCCGCTCACAGATCGACGGCAGCATGGCGAGCAGCGCGGGCGATTCGAGCACCCCCATACCGAAGGCGTTGGCCACCAGGACGTGGCCCGCGCGCCAGGCCTGCACGAGGCCCGGGATACCCAGCGTCGAGTCGGACCGCATCTCGAGCGGATCGCAGAAGTCGTCGTCGAGACGCCGGAGGATCGCGTGGATTGGCCGGAGACCGGAGACCGTCTTCAGGAACACCCGCTCGTCCCGCACCGTGAGATCGCCGCCCTCGACCAGCGGGAACCCGAGCTGACGGGCGAGATAGGCGTGTTCGAAGTAGGTCTCGTTGTACGGTCCTGGCGTGAGTACCACGACGTGCGGCGCGCCGTCCCCAGCGGGCGCGCCGGCAAACAGCATCTCCCGCAGCTCCCGGAGAAACGACGAGAGCGCGTGAACGCGCACGGCATGGAACGCGTCGGGCAGCACGCGCGAGATGATGGCGCGGTTCTCGAGCGCGTAACCGACACCGGACGGTGCCTGTGTGCGGGTGCCGACGACGCGCCATTCGCCGTCGCACCCGCGCGCGAGGTCGAACGCCACCAGGTGGAGGAACACCCCGTCGATCGGACGGACGCCGTGGCAGGCCCGGAGGAATGCCGGATGCCGGAACACCAGCGCGGGCGGCAGCAGGCCGGTCCGCAGCAGCGATTGCGCACCGTAGATATCGGCGGCCACGGCGTTCAGCAGGCGCGCACGCTGTCGGAGGCCGGCCCCCAGCCGCTCCCACTCATCTGCCGTGACGATCAGCGGGAGGACGTCCAGGCTCCACGGACGCTGCAAGCCATCGGTCGTCGCATAGACGTTATACGTGACGCCGTTCTCGTGGATCTGCCGGGTGACGCGCTTGTGCGCCTCCGACAGATGCTCCGGCTGCAGCTCGGTGGACGCGGCAAACTCTGCCCAGGGCCCGCGCAGCGCACCAGCGTCGCTGCGCACCTCGTCGTAATGCCCCTCGGGCACGACGTAATCCGGCGAGAGTGGCAGCTCCCTCACGGCTGCATGCGGAGGTCCAGCGTGTAGGGGAACTCCAGGCTGCGCTGTGGCGCGGCGGCATGGACCTGTCCGGGTGTCTGGGCGAGCCGCGTGAAGCGCGAGAGCCGTCGGCTTTCGGCCTCGTAGCTGTTCACGGGGAAGCGGTCGTAGTTCCGCCCGCCCGGATGCATCACGTGGTACTGGCAGCCGGCGACCGACCGTTCCATCCAGGTGTCGACGATGTCGAACGTGAGGGGAGCGTGGACGGGGATGGTCGGGTGCAGTGCGGAGGGCGGCTGCCAGGCCCGAAAGCGGACACCCGCCACGAACTCGCCGTTGCGTCCGGTCGGCTGCAATGGGAGTGACCGTCCGTTGCAGGTGATGACGAATCGATCGCGGGTGGAGCCCGTGACGAGCAGCTGCAGCCGCTCGAGTGATGAATCGACGAACCGCGCCGTTCCGCCGGCAGACTGTTCTTCGCCGAGCACGTGCCACGGCTCGAGCGCCTGCCGCAACGTCAGGTGAATCCCGCGCGCCGACAGCTCGCCGGCCAGCGGGAACCTGAACTCGAGATGCGGGGCGAACCAGTCGGACGACAGGTGATGTCCGGCCTTTGCCAGGTCCTCGATGACGTCATCCATGTCCATCGCGATGAAGTACGGCAGCATGAACCTGTCGTGCAGCTCCGTGCCCCAGCGCGTGAGATGCGCGGTGTAGGGAGCATGCCAGAAGCGCGCGATCAACGCGCGCAGCAGCAGCTGCTGCACCACGCTCATCCTCGCGTCCGGCGGCATCTCGAATGCCCGCAGCTCGAGGAGCCCGCGCCGCCCGGATGGAAGATCCGGCGAGTAGAGCTTGTCGATGCAGAACTCCGCGCGGTGCGTGTTGCCCGTAACGTCGACGAGCAGGTGGCGCAGCGCGCGATCGACGAACCACGCGGGCGTCTCGCCCTCCGGCGGTCCAAACCGCGAGAACGCGATCTCCATCTCGTACAGGCTGTCGTGCCGCCCTTCGTCGAGCCGCGGCGCCTGGCTCGTGGGCCCGAGAAACATCCCGGAGAAGAGGTACGAGAGCG
Organism: Vicinamibacteria bacterium; assembly: GCA_963763095.1. Taxonomy (GTDB): domain Bacteria; phylum Acidobacteriota; class Vicinamibacteria; order Vicinamibacterales; family JAENWD01; genus CAVUCH01. The sequence goes on along the minus strand of CAVXNR010000014.1, from coordinate 39,262 downwards.
ACGGGTGATTGTGCCAGTAGGTGATCAGACTGCGGAGCAAATCAGGACGGCGGAGAAACGGGCTGTCTGCCGGCGTCGCGCCGCCCAGCACGAAGTGGTTGCCCCCGCCGGTGCCCGTGTGCCGGCCGTCGAGCATGAACTTCTCGGGAGCGAGGCCTGCGTGCCGTGCGTCCTCGTAGAGTGTGGTCGTCGCGTCCACGAGCTGATGCCAGTCCGAGGCCGGGTGCATGTTCACTTCGACGACGCCCGGATCCGGGGTGAGGAGAAAATGGGACAGCCGCGGGTCGCCCGGCGGCGGATACCCTTCGAGGAGCACGCGCATCCCGAGCGCGCGCGAGGTCGCCTCGATCGCGGAGACGAGCTCGAGGTAGTCGTCCACTGCCTCGACCGGCGGCATGAAGATGTAGAGGATTCCGCCGCGCGGCTCCACGCACAATGCCGATCGAACGACGCCCGCGGCCGATGCTCCCCGCGCCGGCGCAGAAGGGAGAGTGCCGCCGGAGCCTGGCGCCGCGCTCGCTCGCACGGGTGATTGCAGCGCCATGTTCGGCGGACGATCCACTTCGCAGTCGGGCGTCGGACGCGACATCGCCCCACCACCCCGGCGGCCGGAGTGGCCCGCGTGGCGCGAAGGGATCAGCCTGTTCGATGGTCAGGACGTCGGCAGGAGCGGACCACGGCAGCGAGTCGAGCGGCAGCCGAAGCCCCATCGGCGAGTCGCCAGGAACCAGGTAGAGACGCCCCTCCCGCAGGAACCAGGGCCCTGTGGTCCAGCGGCCCTCGGGCCCGCCAACCCGCCGAAGCGGCAGCGCGTAGCCCACCACAGCGCTCAGACCCTGGCTGAACACGCGGCGCAGGCGGTCGCGCTCCATCTCGTCGGCCAGTCGCGCATCGAACGGGTCGACATTCGCCGGCAGCGTGCGCTCGCGCCAGAGGTAGTACCAGACATCCTCGTAACCGGCCTGCACGTGATCGGCCGTCACGCCCAGGTAATCGGCGAGTGCTGCGATGAATCGGACGGCGTGGGTGGCGCCATGGCCGTCCGGGTGTTGCTCGTCGGCGAAGAGGCTGGCATCAGTCCAGGCGGCCTCGCCATCCGTGCGCCAGTAGCAGCCCAGCGCCCAGCGCGGCAACTGCTCGCCGGGGTACCACTTGCCCTGACCGAGATGCTCGAACCCGTTGGCGCCGTACCGTCGCTTCAATCGAGACAGCAGATCGACGGCGCGCGCGCGCTTGGTGGGCCCGAGGGCCGCGGTGTTCCACTCCTCGGCATCGCGATCCGTCGCCGCTACGAACGTCGGCTCCCCGCCCATCGTCAAGCGAACGTCCCCGGCGCTGAGCGCGGCGTCCACGGCCACGCCGCATTGGAGGATCGTCTCCCATTGCGCATCGGTGTACGGCTTGGTCACCCTCGGTGATTCGGCGATCCGCTGCACCGAGAGCTCGTGGACGAAGTGGACCTCGCACGGTTCGACGCCGCCCGAGACCGGCGCCGCGCTCATCGGCTCGGGCGTGCACGCCAGGGGGATGTGCCCCTCGCCTGCGAGTAGTCCGGAGGTCGGATCCAGGCCGATCCAGCCCGCTCCCGGCAGGTACACCTCGCACCAGGCGTGGAGATCGGTGAAGTCCCGGTCGGCGCCCTGGGGTCCATCCACCGCTTTCACGTCGGGCACCAGCTGGATCAGGTAACCCGACACGAAGCGCGCCGCGAGCCCGAGATGGCGGAATAGTTGCACGAGCAGCCAGGTCGTATCGCGGCACGAGCCCGATGCCAGCTCGAGCGTGCGCTCCACGTCCTGCACGCCGGGATCGAGGCGGATGACGTACGGTGACGTGCTCCTGCACGCAGCGATTCACATCGACCAGCATGTCGATCGTCCGCCGGCGGCCACGATCGATGGTCGCGAGATAGCGGGCCAGCTGCGGAGTGAGCGGATCGGCAACCAGAAACGGCTGCAGCTCACGGCGCTGCGCCGGCTCGTAGGAAAACGGCACGTGCTCGGCGAAGGGCTCGAGGAAGAAGTCGAACGGATTGTAGACCGCCATTTCGGCCACCAGGTCGACCTCGATGCGGAACTCGTCGACCTTCTCCGGAAACGTCAGGCGGGCGATGTAGTTGCTCTGCGGATCCTGCTGCCAGTTCAGAAAGTGGCCGGCCGGCGTAATCCGCTGCGAGTACGACAGGATGGGCGTCCGGCAGTGCGGCGCCGGACGCAGGCGTACGAGCTGCGGCGACAGTTCCACGGCACGGTCGTACCGGTAATGGGTCACATGGCGGAGCGCGACATGGATACTCAACTCATTTTCCAGCTGCACGACTGCGGATGAAGATCTTCCACTGCGACCACTGCGGACACCTGCTGTTCTTCGAGAACACCGCCTGCGTCAGCTGCGGCCATGTCGTGGCCTACCTGCCGGACCTCCAGGTGGTGGGCTCACTCGAGCGTGATGACAGCGGCACCTGGCGCTCGCCCCTGCCGCGCGCCGACGCGAGCGGGTACCGGCTCTGTCACAACTACGAAGTCGAAGACGTGTGCAACTGGGCGGTGCCGGCAGACGACGCGCGCCCGCTGTGCACAGCGTGCCGCGTGACGCGTGTCATCCCCAATCTGGACCAGCCGTCGCACCGCGCCGCATGGTACCGCCTGGAGGTCGCCAAGCGCCGCCTGCTATTCACGTTGATCGAGCTTGGGTTGCCGGTGACACACCGCGTCGACGATCCCGAGCGCGGCCTGGCGTTCGATTTTATCGCGGATGCCGATCCAGCCAGCGCACCGGTGCTGACTGGTCATGCCAATGGTGTCATCACGATCAACATCGCCGAGGCCGATGATGCGGAGCGTGAACGTCGGCGAACCGCGCTGCACGAGCCGTATCGAACCCTTTTGGGACACATGCGCCACGAGAGTGGGCACTATTACTGGGACGTTCTCATCGCGGGCACGCCCCACCTCGAGGCGTTCAGGTCGCTCTTCGGAGACGAGCGCGCGGACTACGCCGCGGCGCTGCGTGCCCACTACGCGAACGGCGCCCCGCCCGATTGGCCGGACCACTTCGTGAGCGCATACGCCACGTCGCACCCGTGGGAGGACTGGGCGGAGAGCTGGGCGCAGTATCTGCACATGGTCGACACCACCGAAACGGCGGCCGCCTGCGGTCTGTCGCTCAAGCCGCGGCGTCGTGACGAGCCGGCGGCGCTGGAGATACCGGTGCCCGTATCGCCGCGGCCGGCGGCATTCCAGGAGTTGATGGACAGCTGGTTTCCGTTGACCTACGTCCTCAACAACCTGAATCGCGGGCTGGGGCACGCCGACGCCTACCCGTTCGTCCTCTCGCCGGCGGCGGTGGCCAAATTGAAGTTCGTGGACGACGTGGTCGGTCGCGCGCAGGGCCCCTGAGCGGCCGTCGCCGGGCATGGCCCTTGAAGTAGACTGGGCGCTCCGATGATCCCGGCAGTCCTCGCCCACTACCGCATCGATCCAATCCATCGGCGCCGGCGGTATGGGTGAGGTCTTCCTGGCCGATGACGCGAAGCTCGGTCGCCAGGTCGCGTTGAAGGTGCTCTCTCACACGTTCGCGACCGATCCCGAGCGCCGCGCGCGGTTCGCACACGAAGCGCGTGCCGTTGCCGCGCTCAACCATCCCAACATCGTCACCATCTACTCTGTCGAGGAGCAGGACGGCCTGTCTCTTCATGACGATGGAGCTGGTCGAGGGAAGACCGCTCGCCGACGCTCATCCCGCGCGAGGCCTGCCCCTCGACCGACTCCTCGACCTCGCGATTCCACTGACGGACGCGGTCGGCGCGGCGCACCATCGCGGCATCACCCATCGCGACCTGAAGCCCGCCAACGTCATGGTCAGCGACGAGGGCGCGTCTGAAGGTGCTCGATTTCGGCCTCGCGAAGCAAGCGGGAGGAGCCGCCGGTCGACGGGCTACGCCGCCACCATTGCCACAGCGCAGCTCACGGGCGAGGGCCGCATCATCGGCACCGTCGCCTACATGTCGCCCGAGCAGGCGCGAAGGCAAACCGGTCGATCAGCGCTCCGACGTCTTCTCCCTCGGCATCCTGCTCTTCGAGATGGCCACCGGGCGAGAAACCGTTCAAGGGCGACACGCACGTGTCCGCTGCTGTCGGCCATTCTCAAGGACACGCCGTCGTCGCTCACCGATCTGCGACAGGACCTCCCGCGTGAGGTCGGGCGAATCCTCTGACACTGTCTCGCGAAGGACCCGGACGACCGCTATCAGACGGCCAAGGACCTGCGCAACGACTTGCGCTCGATCCGGGACGATCTCGATACGGCGAGGTGGCGCGCGACCTCGCCAGCACGAGGACACGACGCTCACCACCTCGTCACGGCGTCTGGGCCGTTACGCCCCGCGCGTCGAGCGGCGCCGTCGTCGCCGCTATCGCGCTGGCCGGCCTCGCCGCCGTTGCGCTGCTCGTGTGGTGGATGTGGCGCGCGCGCGGTGACACGACGCCTGCGTTTTCGTCGATCACGATGACGCCGCCTCACCAACACCGGCAAGGCGGCGATTGCGGCCATCTCACCCGATGGCCGGTACGTCGTACACGTCGTCGGCAATTTCGACAAGCCTAGACTCTGGATCCGGCAGGTCTCCACGGCCAGCAGCGTGCAGATTGCAGCGCCGATCGCAGGACAATACCGAGGGCCTCGCTTCTCGCCCGATGGCGAGGCCGTCCTGTACGTGTTCGCTATCCGAGAGACTCCAACATCGCCGTCGCTGTTTCGCATCCCGGTGCTCGGCGGCACGCCGCGCAAGCTCGTCGAGGACATCAACACACCGCCGGCATTCTCACCCGATGGCAAAGCGCATGGCGTTCATCCGCCGCGTTGGGCAGCCGGGCACAGGCCATCCTGCTCGCAAACGCCGATGGCACGCGGCAGAAACAGCTCTCGCGTCCCGCACAGCCTCCCGACACCTATCGTCAGACCGCCATCGCGTGGTCTCCCGACGGACGTCTCATCGCGGCATTCGCTCGGCGGATGGCGGCCCACGGGCCAACGCCCGCATCGTGCTCGTGGATGCCGAGACCGGCCGCCGAACAGGTGTTCAGCAGCCGCGCGCTTCGATTCGCGATGGACCAGCTCACGTGGCTCGGTCGATGGCAGCGCCGCTCCTGTTCGATGCCATCGAGAGTACGGCGGGCGCTGGAACTGGAACAGTCAGCTCTGGTCGGTGGCGTACCCGGGCGGGCACGGTGCGACGGATTACGCCCGATGTTGCGCAACTATCTCGAGCGTCGTCGGCGTCCGTGCGGCGGTCGGACCAGCTCGTCGCGGTTCAGCGACGAGGTGCGCGCGGGGTTCTGGGTGGCGCCCGACGGCGATGCTTCGCGCGCGCCCGGCCGATCTTCTCGACACGGCAACGGCACGCGAAGGCGTCACGCGGCATCGACTGGACGCCTGATGGCCGCATTGTCTACAGCAGTATCACGCAGAAGCAGCTGGGACTTCGTGGATCGCGAACCGCGACGGCAGCGCGCCGAAACAGCTGACGAACGATCCGGGCGTGGAAAACCAGCCCAGAGTATTGCCTGTTGGCACACGCATCATATTCACGTCCCGCGCGTCCGGCGCCAATGACGTCCTGGTCCGGGCGATTGACCTGGACGGCAGCAACCCAGGCGAGATCGACACCGGGCGGTGCCATCCATCGTGGATACCTCCAGGTCGCTGGCGGCCATATCTATTTCAAGGTTCTCAAGCAAGGACGGCTGACCGCCTGGCGTGTGCCGCTCGGCGGCGGCCCGGCGCGCGCCACTGTTTGCCGATCCTTCCCGTCTACCGCCGCTCTTCGAGCTGAACAGCATCTCACCAGACGAACGCTGGGCGCTCGGGACCTACGTGGATCGCCCCAGTGCGGGTATGGCGGTCGTGCCGATCGACGGCACGGCGCCGGCGCGGCGATTTGCCTACACCTACACGCCGGGCGAGGGGTTTGGTGGTACCTGGGCGCCGGGCGGCATGGCGTTCGAAGACCTGGTCTTCCGCGACGGCGCGACTAACCTCTGGCGCTTCCCGCTCGATGGCTCCGCACCGAGACCGGTGACCGCGTTCGCGTCGGAGCAGATCCTGAACTACCGGTGGTCACCCGACGGGAAGACCCTCGCCATGTCGCGCGGCACGCTGTCCACCGACGTGGTGTTGATCACGAGCGCCGACCCTGGCGCCAGCGTGCGTTGATACACGGGGACACGCGCCAGAGCGCTCGCTCGTTCAGCCTGCGGCAGGACACGATCGATCTTCTTCCCAAGGGCCGCGATTTCACCACCCTCGTGAAGCCTGCGCCCGGTGCGAACAGGATCCGAAGCTGGGGGCCTCTCCATCGATGGAGCGAGCGCCTCGGAACGTCAGGTTCAGTTTCCAGAACGCGCTCAGCCTGGCCGAGATGTACACTGGACGCGGCACGCCGATGCTCCATGCGTTCCACACCAATCCTTGCCGTCACCCTGCTCCTGACCGTCGCCGTCAGCCTGGCGTTCGGTCAACGCGCCCCGGAAGCGGCGATCACGCCTTTGGTCGAAACGGAGGAGGTCCGTCCCGGAGGGACCACGCGGGTCGCCTTGAGGGTCTCGCTGACGGAAGGACTGCACGTGCAGTCGGATCGCCCGCGGGATCCATCGCTCATCCCCACTGTGCTGACCGTGGAGCCCCCCGCGGGCGTCCGCGTGGGGCAGCTCGTGTATCCGCACCCGACCGACTTCGCGCAACAGGGTCAGGACCAACCGCTCGCCGTGTTCGAGCGCGAGTTCGTCGTCGGTGCCGAGCTCGCGATCGGCCCTGATCTGCCCCCGGGCGATCTCGTGATTCCGGCGCGGCTCCGCTACCAGGCCTGCGACGACAAGGTCTGCTTCCGTCCGATCACCGCGACGATCGCGTGGACCGTGCGGGTCGGGACGTCGGCCCGTTCAGCCGCCCCCAGCACGAAGGACGTCTTCGACCGGCTGTCGGAAGGCCGGCGGACGGAGGTCCCTCCACTCGACGTGCCGGCGACGCCGTCTCCTCCACCCGCGTCCGCGGACACGCGAACCGTTCCGGCGCGACTGGACGACTTCGCCGTGCTGGCGACAACGGGAGGATATCGGGGCCGAGACGACTTCCTGCAGTTCATCAAGGACGCGGAGCAGGGTGTCGTGCAGAAGGGACTGTTCGACGGCCGGGGACCGCTGGCCATCCTCGTCATCATCCTGCTCGGAGGGCTGTTGCTGAACCTGACGCCCTGCGTGCTGCCGATGATCCCGATCAACCTGGCGATCATCGGAGCGGGCACGCAGGCCGGGTCCCGGCGGCGCGGCTTTCTGCTCGGTTCGACCTACGGCGCGGCGATGGCCGTCGTCTACGGCGCGCTGGGACTCGCCGTGATCCTGACCGCCGGCACCTTCGGGACGATCAACGCCTCGCCCTGGTTCAACGCGTCGATCGCCATCCTGTTCATCGTGCTCGGGCTGGCCATGTTCGATGTGCTCACCATCGATTTCTCCCGCTTCTCGAGCGGCCTGCAAGCGCCCACCCGGCGCGGAACGTTCGCCGTGGCGTTCACGATGGGAGCGGTGGCGGCGCTGCTCGCGGGCGCGTGCGTGGCGCCCGTGGTCATCCAGGTCATTTTGTTTTCGAGCAGTCTCTACGCAAGCGGAACGCCTCTGGCGCTCGCGCTGCCGTTCGTGCTTGGCCTGGGGATGGCCCTTCCATGGCCAATCGCCGGCGCCGGCCTTGCCGCGCTGCCGAAGCCCGGCCGCTGGATGGTGCGCGTCAAACAGGCCTTCGGCGTGCTGATCCTCGGCACTGCGATCTACTACGGCTATCTCGCGTACACGCTCTTTGCGAACCGGTGGGTCGACGCCTCGCAGGTCAGCGGCAGCGTCCAGGAGAAGCTCGAGGCCGGATGGACGGACTCGCTTGCTGCGGGGCTCGAGCGTGCGGCCCGCGAAGGGAAGCCCGTGCTCATCGACTTCTGGGCCACGTGGTGCAAGAACTGCCTGACGATGGACAAGACCACGCTGGCGGATCCGGAGGTGACGGCTGCCCTGGCGGATTACGTGAAGGTCAAGTTCCAGGCCGAGGATCCCGACGCGGAGCCGGCGAAGACGCTGATGTCGCGCTTCAAGGCCGTCGGCCTGCCGACGTATGTCATCCTCCAGCCAGCCGGAATGGCGCGGCCCGGAACCGCGCCCTCGAATTCCAATTAGCCGCTCTCACTTCTTTCGGGCCTGTGCGACCGCCTTCATCCAGTAGGCTTTCGATCCGATGTACCCGCTGGTATCGGGCATGCTTGCCAGGATGATCCGCCGGACTTCCAGGATATCGATCGCACCTTCCTTCTTGTACAGAACGCCGCCGCCTGGCGCGATCACCATCGTCAGCGGCGCACCGAGGGTCCACTTCTCCCCCCATGCCGCCTGCAGCGTTGCGCGATCGCTGGTGGCGAACTGCTTGTTCGGGCTCGATGCGTGCTGCTTCCTGAGGAACTCCATGACGGCCGCAGACTCTGCCGGCGGGTCGGTGCTGATCGTGACGAGGTCGAACGCCCGCTGGCGATACATCCGGTACGTCGTCTCGAGGTCGAAGAAGTCCCTCGTGCAGTCGGCGCAGCCGGTCGACCAGAAGCGCACGAGCATGACTTTGTCCGTCGGGTTCGCACGCATCCGCTTCAGTTCGTCGACGCCGACCATGCCGACGGTGACCGGCTCCTTCTGAATCCGGGCCCATTCCTGCTCTACGCCCGACGCCTTCGACAGCCACTTGGTCGTGCACCCGAACGTCTTCGTTTCTCGAACGGGAACCGGACGGCGGGCGAGCAGCGCATCGAGGGCGTTGCGCGCGTCGTGCACCTTCACGAGCTCTTCGCGCTGGTTGTCGTCTATCCGTCCCTGATAGCGCAGCTTGCGCTCGTGATCGAAGATGAAGAGATGGGGCGTGGCCACGGCTCCGAACTTCATCGAGGTGGCCTGGGTGTCGCCGTCGTACAGGTAGGGCCAGGAGATCCCGCGCGCCTGCGCGCGGAGCTTCATCTCCGGGAGTGAGTCGGTGACGTCCGTGTATCCGAGCTCGTCGAGCCGAACCGTCTTCGGATTGTTCGGGTTGATCGCGACAAACGCCACACCCTTCCGGCCATACTCCTCGTGGAGCTTGTCGATCCGCGCCTCGTAGAGCTGCGATACGGGACAATGATTGCTCTCGAATACGACGGCAAGCAGCCTGCTGCTGGCGTACTCGCTCGATCTGTGGTTCTTGCCATCGATCCCCGGCAGATCGAACGCCGGCAGCGGCGAACCGATCGGGAGCACCGGGAACTCGCGATCGGATTGGATGCCGCGGCCGGGTGTCTGGCTCTGAAGCGACGCCGGTGCCGCAGCGAAGACCCCCGCCAGAGCGAGGAAGGCGGCAACGCGCCCGAGGCGCGGTGGAATCCAGCCGGCACGGAGTGGACGGTGCGGCGACTGCATGATGTCCTCGCTCATCGATTAGGTGTGGACCAGTAGGCCTGCTGGCCCGGACCCTTCGGATCGTCCGGGAGATGGGCCAGGATTGCCCGGCGCAGCCGCGGGATGTTCGCCTCGCCCAGCTCCTGATACACGACGTCGCCGTTCGGTGCGAGCACCAGCGTGAACGGAACGGGCGCAGGCATGGCCGGATCGAATGCCGCCTGCAGCCCGTACACATCGGATGTGGCGAACAGGCGGTTCGGGTGCGAGGCATGGTGCGCCTGGAGGAACTGCAGCACGGCGGCGCGCTCCGCGGGGTCGTTCACGGACACCGAGACGAACTCCAGGTTGCGCGGCTGGTACATCCGGTACGTCGTTTCCAGGTCGGGAAACTCGCTCGCGCACGGCGCACACCACGTCGCCCAGAAATTGATCATCAGCAGCTTGCCGGTGCCGTTCTGCCGCAGCCGCTTCAGGTCGTCTGCGCCGGCCATCTCCACCGTGACCGGCGCCGCCTTGAACCTGGCCAGCTGTGCGTCGGGCCCTGGCGGCCCTGACAGGCCCTTCACGGCACATCCGACCGGCTCGGTTCGTTCGACCGCGACCGGCCGGCCGGCCAGCAGCGCGTCGATCGCGTCGCGGGCATCCCGCGACGTCACGCGATCCTCGCGCGCGCTGTCGTCGATGCGCCCCTGATAGCGCAAGGTGCGCGCCTGATCGAACACGAAGATGTGCGGCGTGGTGGCGACCCCGAACTGCTTCGTCACGGTTTGGGTTTCACCGTCAGAGAGGTAGGGATAAGCGAGCTTCCGGTGCTCTGCCCGCACTTTCATGTCCTCCAGGGACTCACCCACATCCGTGTGTGCCAGATCGGCGAGCTGAATGGCCGCGGGCCGGTTGGAGTTGACCGCCACAACGGCCACGCCCTTGCCGCGGTATTCCTCGTGAAGCCGCTGGATGCGCGCCTCGTAGAGCTGGGACGCCGGACAGGTGTTGCTGGTGAAGACCACGGCCAGCACTCGGCGGTCCGAGTAATCCTGGAGGGAATGGGTCCGACCGTCCACGCCGGGCAGCGTGAATGCCGGTGCCGGCGCGCCCGGCGCGAGGCCCGGCGGAGGGGCGCCGCCACAGGCGGACACAGACGCGGAGAGCACGGCTGCGAACAGCACCTGCCGCATGAGCACCTCGAACAGCCGGAAGATTATCACTCTGTGTGTGGTTCCGGTGCGCTGCTCGCGCAGCGGCGATCCGAAAGGTTCGGCCGCGCGCGACGCGGAAGGTGTCGTCCAGCACCCGGGCTATAATCGGACGTTTCATGATCGGTCAGCGCCTGCTGCACTACGAGATCATCGAGGTCCTCGGCCAGGGGGGCATGGGCACCGTGTACCAGGCGAGGGACACGCGTTTGAACCGGCTCGTTGCCCTCAAGGTGTTCGCGCGGGACCGGATCCTGGACGTCGACAAACGCCAGCGCTTCATGCAGGAAGCGCAGGCCGCCTCCAGCCTCAATCATCCGCACATCGTCACGATCTACGACATCGGCCAGGTCGACGGCGACTGGTTCATCGCGATGGAGTACGTGCCGGGGCAGCCGCTCTCGAAGGCAATCCCTTACAAGGGAATGCCGCTGGACGACGTGCTGCGCTACGGAATCCAGATTGCTGACGCGCTGGCCTCCGCGCATGCCGCGGGGATCATCCACCGCGACCTGAAGCCCGGCAATGTCATGGTGACGGCGAGCGGCGCAACGAAGCTGGTGGACTTCGGCCTCGCGAAGCTGTTCGCCGGCCCCTCGTGGAGCGACAGCGATACCGCTGCCATCGACCTGCACACGCGAGAGGGCACGGTGATCGGCACAGCCGCATACATGTCGCCGGAGCAGGCGGAAGGGCGCGACGTGGATGCGCGCACGGACGTGTTCAGCTTCGGCGCGGTGCTCTACGAGATGGCCACCGGTCAACGAGCATTTCGCGGCGAGTCGGCGATCTCGACGCTGGCGTCGGTGCTCCGCGAGGATCCCCAGCCGATGACCGCGCAGGTGCCACGGGACCTCGAGAAGATCGTGACCCGCTGCCTGCGCAAGGATCCCTCGAAGCGATTTCAGAGCATGGCCGACGTGCGCGTCGTGCTGGAGGACGTCCAGGAGGAACTGCAACCGCGGCGGCGCAGGCCGGCCCGGTGGCGCAGCCCCCGTCTGATGTGGGGCGCGGCGGCCGTGCTCGCGGCGATCCTCGCGGGCGCGGCTGGATGGTTCCTCGAGCGCGGCCCGGCGGCGCCGGCGCAGCCGGTCAGGGTCACGCCGCTTGCCACCTATCCGGGCGTGAAGGACTTCCCGGCTATTTCGCGCGACGGCAGCGTCGTCGCTTTCTCCTGGCGTAAGCCCGGCACGAACAACTTCGATCTGTACGTGCTTCAAGTGGGCGGCGGCCCGCCGGTGCAGAGAACGACGAGCCCGGAAGACGATTACTTCGCGTCGTTGTCACCGGACGGGCAGACGATCGTCTTCGTTCGCGGCACCGCGTTCGCCACCAACAGCATCATTGCCATCCCGACGCTCGGCGGTCCCGAGCAGCGCATCGCTTCATGGGGCGGCGCCTTCTTCGGCCCCGCGTGGACGGCAGACGGCCGGCACCTGATCGTCAACGACCGCGGGAGGCCCGGAGAACCGCTGTCGTTGTTCACCGTGTCGCTCGACACGGGTGAGAGGCGGCCGTTTGCCGCACTGCCGTCGGGTTTCACCGGCATCGGTGATGTCGCGGCGGTGTTCTCTCCCGATCGGCGAAAGCTGCTCGTGTACCGTCTCGCTGGCAACCTCTCGGGGGACCTCTTCATCCAAGCGCTGACGGCGGATGGTGCGCCGGAGGGAGGACCTTCGCAGCTGACGAGACAACACTTCTGGGTGAATGGGCTCGGCTTCGCGCCCGACGGCGCGAGCGTGCTGTTTTCAGGCGTGAGGGAACACGCACAGGCGCTCTGGCGCGTGTCCATCGCGTCCCCGGACACCATCGAGCGTGAACCGTTCGGGGAGCAGGCCGCGGCCTTCGATGTCGCCTATACCGCGAACCGATTGGTGTTCGAGCGGCGGTCGCCGGATTCCAACATCATGCGGCTCGATCTGGAGACCAGAACGGCGATACCGCTGCAGTTCCTCAACTCGACGCGTGAGGACATCTGGCCGCAGTACTCGCCCGATGGCCGGCAGATCGCGTTGATCTCCACGAGGTCGGGACAGCTCGAGATCTGGGTGTGTGCCAGCGCCGGTGGCGATCCCGTGCAGCTCACGCGGAACAAGGGCGGCCTGGGTGAAGCGCCGCGATGGTCGCCAGACGGCCGCAGCCTGGCGCTGGTGTCCGCCGCGGGCTCACGGTGGGTGCCCTCGACAGTGTCGGCCGATCGCGGCCGGGTCGCACCGCTGGCAACCGGTGCCACGTCGTTCGACGAGAGCGTGCCGACGTGGTCGCGGGACGGCCGCTGGATCTATTTTTCATCGACCCGGAGCGGGACGACTGGCATCTGGAAGATGCCGTCCGCCGGAGGATCGGCGGTGCCAGTCACTCCGCACGGCTTCTTCGGACAGGAGTCCCCGGACGGGCGGTTCTTGTACTTCACGAAGACGTGGGACTACCTGGGCCCGGCGTCCGTCAACGAGATCTGGCGGATGCCAGTAGATGGCGGCGAGGAAACGCTGGTCGTCACGGGTATCAAGAGCTACAGGACGTTCGTTGTCGGCCGCCGCGGAGTGTATTACGCGCACGGCGAATCAGGGCGGGATTCCATCCGGCTACACGACCCCAGGTACAGGACGGAGCCACGTCGTCCTCGAGCTTCCGAAGCCGATCGCGCCGGGGTTGAGCCTCTCGCCCGACGAGCGCTACCTGCTCTACTCACAAGTAGACGATGAAGGCAGCGAGCTGATGCTGGTGGACAACTTCCGCTGATCCTGTCGCGTCGGCCGACCGCGCCGCCACGTGGCCGGCGTTCGGTTCACCCCCACGTCATCGCGAGATAGTAGACGGCCACCGCCAGCGTGCCAGCGTGCAGGCCCAGAGTGAGACGGTTGTGAATGCGTTCGGCGCAACAGCCGCGGGCAGGCGTCGATGGCGCAGGTAGATCGTGCCCGCCCCGACGATTGGCAGCATGAGGCACTGCGCGACGCCGCCGAACACGACCATGCGAACGGGCGAGTCGACCAGCAGGAACGCCATGGCGGCCGTCGTGCCCAGCACGATGACAAACCCGCGGCGATAGCGGACGCGTGCCGCGTAGTCGTCGCGGGCGAACAGGCCCATGAGGCGGCACATGTCCGCGTACACCCGCGAGTGGGCCGCAAGGCTCGCGAAGATGGTGCCGTAGAGCGTGACGATCGCGCCCGCGTAGAACGGCCAGAGCGCCCAGGGTCCCAGGGTGCCCGTGTAAATCTGCGAGAGCACGGGAATCATGTCCCTGGAGGCCGGCACGGTGCCACGCTGGTGCAGGATGCCCGCGCCGAGCAGATAGAACGCGATGGTGGCCAGCGTGTAGATCACGAGCGAGCAGAGGATGTCGAGGTGCATCACGCGGATCCACCCGCGCGCCCGTGCGACCCATACGGCGGATCCGTCGGGTGCGCCGGTGAAGCGCGCGTAGCCCTTCTCGACACACCAGTAGGGATACATGAACAGCTCCACGGCGCCGACGCCGGTGATGCCGAACACCGCAACGGCCGTGGACAGTCCCTGGTCGGGCAGACGGAACGTCAAGCCCTGCCCGAGATCGCGCCAGGCAAAGTATTGCGGCATGCGCAACAGCACGACGGCCGCCATGATCGTGATGAGCGTGAACAGCCCCACCTTGACCATCGCGAACCGTTCGACCCGGTCGTAACCGCCGCCGAGCAGCAGCGCCAGCGTGATCGCCAGGAACACGACCACCCACACGCGCACCGGCACGAGGGGCACCAGCAGGTGCATCACCTGCGAGACGCCACCGAACATTCCACCGACCTGCGCCATCGTGAGTGCGACCGTGATCGCCCAGGCCCACACTACCCAACCGACGCCGAACCGCGGGCCCGGCACGTGATTCATGGCCTCGAGCGCCGTCTCGCCGGTGGCAATGGTGTACCGCCCCATCTCCGCCTGGATGACGGGTTTCACGATGCAGCTGACGAGGATGACCCAGAGCGCGGCATAGCCGACCTGCGCACCGAGCGTGGTGGTGGCGATGAGCTCACCGGAGCCCACGATTGAGGCGGCCAGCACCAGGCCAGGACCCACGCGGCTGAAGACCGCGCCCAGGGATCGCGGCGCGTCCGTGATGTCGGCAGGGCGAAGCTGGTACGGATCGGCCGCCGAGCGCCCTTTCACGCCGGCAACCGGCGCGCGGAGAGAAGGGGCAGTTGTGGCGTCCGTCATGGGTCGCTAACCGTACTCGCCGGAGACGGTCTGGCGCAAGCGCACCGCCCCGGCTCACCCGGCCGGCACGACCGCCACGACCCTGACGGGGCCGCCGGACCCACCCTCGATCTTGATCGGCAGCGCGATGATCGTGGCGCCGGTGGCAGGCACCTGATCGAGGTTCGTCAGGTTCTCGAGCCCCACGACCTGCCGGGCCGCCGCCACCCGGTGCACGACGAAGTCGGTGGATCGTCCGTAGTCGATTGACGCGGTGTCCACGCCGAGGGCGCCCGCCCGGCGCTCCTCGACCAGCAGCCGCGCGGCATCCTCCCCGTAGCTCGGGAACCGAAGCTTCGAGGCGTCTCCGGGCGTGTCGTCTCCGAGGTACGCCTTGACGTCAGGCCACCGGCGGCTCCACCCGGTCCGCAGCAGCACGATCGTGCCCGCGGCAATCTGCCCGTGCTGCTTCTCGAACGCCTGCACGTCGGCGGCGGACAAGCGGTAGTCCGGATTGCCAGCGGTGCTCGATGACACGTCAATGACGACGGCCGGCGCGATCAGCTGATCGAGTGGCACCTGGTCGGTCGATCGGCCACGCTCCGAGAAGTGCAGGGGCGCGTCCAGATGCGTGCCCCCGTGCTCCGGGGTGGAGAAGCTGTACGAGGCGTAGAAGTAGCCGCCGGGCGCGGGTCCATACGCCAGCTTCTCCAGAGTGAATCTGGTTGACGCCGTCGGCCAGTAGATCGTCTGCGCGTTGTACGGGTGCGTGAGATCGACCAGGCGCGAGCGTGAGAGATCGATCGCCTGCCCGCTCGCCCCAAGCCCCACGCTGCCGACGAGTGATGTGACGAGCACCGGGATCGATATGAGCTTCAACGTGGCCTCCCGCGCGTACCGGCGTACGTATCCTGGCGTGGCGTTTTCGATGCGGACCGCCGCCGGGCAGTATACGCGTGCGGGCGCCGGAACGCGTGTGAGTCGATGCTGGAATCGCTGCGGCACGCCCGCACGCTGCGCGCGTTACTGGGAGCACGGATGCGCCGGGGCGAAGCCGTCGACGGCTTTGGCCAGCCCTTGTACCGCGAGGGAGATCCCCGGGCCAGGCTGCTGCTGGATCTGCGCGGTGAGCGCTACGCCACATCCGCTGAATATCGCTTCGTGTGTTCGTTCATCGTGAAAATGGAGTGTGGGCGTTTTTCGTTAATGATGAGCGAGAGTTGGCTACACTAACGAAGCTGACTAGTTCTTAAAACCAGAGAGCACATGGCCGAATCAATTCCCAACTCCGGCTTCCAAACCGCGATGTCCATCCTTTCCCACCTGTACTTTGCACCGATCCTTGGCAGGCTGATCCGTGCGAATGTGCCGGATCTGCTTGACGGCGGAGCGGTCGACTCGGAAAAGCTGGCGAAGGAAACAGGGCTACATCCCCTTTCCACGGTGCGGGCGCTCCGCGCATTGACCGCGTTCGGTGTGTTCCGCGAGTTAGCGCCTGGCACGTTCGCAAATAGCGAAGCCTCCAGCTTGTTTCGCGATGGCGGTGGCCTCCGCAACTACGCGCTGTTTGCGACGTCGGAGCAGTTCTTGAAGTCGGCCATGGCGCTTGGGCATAGCTTGGATACAGGACAAGCCGCACACGACCACGCCCTCGGGCAGAAGGTATGGGAGTACTATCCGCGATCACCCGGGGGATAACGAGGCCTTCAACCGCGGATTGGCCGAGATCCGCACCGATGAGCAGGCCGCGATTGCGGCGGCATACGACTGGGCTGGCGTGAAGTCCGTTGTGGATGTGGGAGCGGGAGCGGGTGCGCTGTTGGCTTCCATTGTCGCCGGAAACCCCGGCGTTCGGGGCATTCTGTTCGATCGCCCAGACGTGCTGCCCGATGCCGAGCACCTGCTTAAGACGCGAGGAGTCCGCGAACGGTGCGAGTTGGTGGGAGGAAGCTTCTTCGAGCCGATCGAGGTCAAGGGCGACGTCTGGATCCTGAGCCAGGTTCTGCACGACTGGCCAGACGCGGAGTGCCGGACGATCCTGAAGCGGTGCCGCGAGCGGATGAGTTCCGGGGATCGGCTGCTGGTGGTAGAGATGGTTCCCGTGCCCGGCCAGCCCGATGCCGGAATCGCGCTGCTGGACATGGCCATGATGATGTTCGGCGGCGAGGCTCGGCAACGAACCGAGGCGGAGTACAACCAGTTATTTTCTACCAGCGGATTCGGTCCGGCGCGTGTCATCGGGACAGGAACTGCCTTCCGCATTTTGGAAGCGAAACAGATTTAGCAGCATGTCGACGTTGAACGACTTTGCCATCCGCTACACCGCCGCTTGGTGCAGTCAGAACGCAGCGAGATCCTTCTCTCACCATCGGGCGAGGCGTCGGCCGGCCGCCAGCCGGTGATTAACAAGCTACACGGCGGGCAGGGACACGGGGTCACGTCCGCTTGACGGACCACGTGCCGCTGGCCCCTTCGCTGCCGCTCGCTTTCTCACGAACGACCCAGTGAAGGCCCGGAGATCGACCCGGCAGAACGCTCGCCTACTGTCTCTCGTACACCGCGATGCTCGTGACCTTCTTGCCCGCTGCGTCGGTCATGTGAGTCGTGAGCGTCCGCGTCTTGTTGTCGGCGGAGAACTCCACGGTACCGGTGACAATCGTCTTGCCGTCCTTCCCGTTGGAAAGCACATAGTGGCCGGGGCTGGCCAGTTTGAGAGATCGGGTGTCAGACGCTGGATCGCCGGTGACCGGGTAGTCTTTGCCATCGAACTTGCCGGTCCACTCGTTGTGTGCGGCCTTGCCGGTGCCGTCCACGCCGTCCACCACGCATTTGTAGCTGTCGCCAACGGCGGTATACACGACGGTCTGGTTCTTCGGCGCGCCCGCCGCGATTTTCGATTTCGCCTCGTTGAGTTTCCACGAGCCCACATTGGGGTCCGCGGCGAAGGCGACGGCCACGGCGGCGAGCCACAATGCCGTGCTGAGGACTGTCCTTTTCGTGTTCATTCTCTCTCCCGTTCAAGAAATTCCGGCGTGTGGAGGGTCAGGTGAAGGCCGTCGCGAGAGTCTGCGCGAACGGATGAGGCATCCTACAGTGGGGACGAGAAGGCAACAACAGCAAATATCACGGCGGCCACGCCGAGCCAGATTAGCCTTAGCCTTTAGCCTTTCGGCCTTCACACTCGAGCGTCCCTCTCCGGCCGCTGCCAGACCGAAGCGGCATCCGGTTGGCGGTCGCGGTGACGACGGTGCTGTTTAGCGTCGTCTATGGCGTGCTGATGGAGCCGCTCTCGTGGCCAGATGCCGATCGCATCGTCTGGTCAGCGCAACCGCCAGGCCTCTTTCCCGTTTTGCGCGCGGTCGTCGGGCGGTGGGTTCAGGCGGCTGGCGGCAGCGTGAGAGCGCGGACCATCGAGAACGACCTCCAGGCCGGGGGGCCCTCCCGGGAGATGCATGATGAGACTCCCCAGGGATCGCGACCTCAATCACGGTCCTCAGCGCGACGGGTGGTTTCGCAATGCCGCTCGGTTTCGAGCGATTCAGTTGGAACGGAGGGATGCAGCAGGCGCCCGATCGGTACCCGCTGATTCGATGCGACCGTTACTTGCTTGCGTCAGTCGTTGGGCACTCGTGCACGGCGCAGAACGCCGCGAGGGCATCGTCCACCTCCTGCCGTGCTCGACGCTCAGCGCGACGGCGCTTGTAATCGACAACGGCCGATCCGATCTTCTGGACGCCGCCCATCAACAGTTCCCCAACCGACGGCAATCCGTAGGTTGGATCGAAGGGCTTGTCGTCAATGGGCTGCAGAACAGCAAATCGCCCCTGGACTTCGATACGGAATGTCGGTGTGTCGCCTGACTGCGCAGGAATCTGCAGACGCGCCGGCGGTCGTTTCAGCGCTGCGCGAATCCGCTCTATCGACACTGGCAAGTCTGAGTCGTCGGTCTGTGCCTGAATCGGAGATTGAAGCACGAGCATCGCGCCCACGATCGACAATGGCACAAGGATGCGCCGCATCATGCTGCTCCAAGACTCAGACCGCGATAATCAGGTCAGCAAACACCAGCCGACACATCGGCCACAGAGTGCCGCGATCGGGTCAGGGTCCACGCCTGATGCATCCCAGCAACAGGCGTTCCGAGCGCGCGTCGCTCGTGAAAGCCGATCAGTGCGGCGCCCCACCCCGACGCGTGGTGTGAAATGATGGCGGAGAGAGTGGGATTCGAACCCACGGTAGAGTTTCCCCTACACACGCTTTCCAAGCGTGCTCTTCGACCACTCCGACATCTCTCCGTTTAGAATCAACAACTTACAGCATCGCTTGAAGGACGATTGCGGCGATTGTGATACGTCCCCCAATGTGCCGCGATCACTTACGGGCTTTTCCAGTATAGCCGCGCCTTTACTTTTGGGAGTTCGCAGGAACAACTATGGGGACAGTCCTGACGAGCGACTGCTCACGATCGCATGACCGTTCTGCCTCAATTCAGCAACTGACGTAATGCCGGGATACGGCGCACGAGCGTCCAATCGAGAATGGCAACCGCGACGAGCGTCGCGCCGGCCAGCGGGAACAGCACGCTGAGGATCACGGCCGTCGCCCACGTGATCAGCGGCACGCGCGCCGGCTCAATCCGCGGCGGCGCAGCTAGCCGCCATCCTCGCGCCGGGCGACGCAACCACCACATCACGAGACCACTGAGGCTCAGCGCGATAACCGACAGGCACACCACACTCGTGCCGACGAAGTTCCACCATCCGAGCGAACCCATGTGCAGCGGGATTCCCGCGGCCACGGCTCTGGCCATCGGGCTGTAGTCGTTCCAGCCTCCGCGGCCGACCACACTGCCCATGTGCTGATCCACGTGCACCGTGAGTTCCTGTCTGGGATCATTGACATCGTCATTCAGGCCGGTCTGTGCGATGGTCCAGATGCCATCCACGCCGCTTGGCACGCCGACCCAGAACCGCTGGCCGATTCCTTCTCGCTGGGCCGCGGCGATCGCAGCATCGAGCGTGATACCGCTGTGGCCCGTGTGCGGCGGCGACGACGGTACCGGCGTCTGCTCCAGATTCCACGGCACGACCTTGCCGGATCCCGCATTCAGTGTCTCGTGCATGTGGCCCGGTGACTCGCCAGGCGCCGCAGTCGTGGCACGCAACGTGTTCCACGCCTGCACGAACTGTCCTCCCCACACATCCGTCCACGCGAGACCAGAAATGAGGTAGAACGCCAGCACGGGCGCGAGGATCGCACCCGTGGTCTTGTGCAGGTCGCGCCAGGCCAGTCGTCGACTGCCGCCGGTCATTCTGAACGCCTGCCAGAACGGCGTCCCTTTGGGAAACCAGAGGTACACCCAGAGACGAGCAGAAGGATGCCCAGACTGGCGGCGATCTCAATCAATCGATCACCCCATGCACCCATCAGCAGCGTCCCGTGCACGAGGTTCGCCACCACACCGATGCGATGGCCATCGTCTACGATCCCGCGTACCCGCGCCGTGCTCGCATCAATGAAAACGGTATGCGGACGATCGTCGATCGTGACCGTCACGCGAGTCGCATCCGCACCGTCCCGTCCGGACTGATAGCGCACGAAGGTCGCATTAGGAAACGCCGATCGAGCGGCGTCCAGTCTCGCCTGATGAGAGGTGGGGGTACCGCCAGGTGTATTGACCAGCAGGGCGCCCAACTGCCAGCGTTCGATTGGCTCCGCTGCCAGCATGACGAGACCGGTGGCCGCAAGCAGCATCAGGAACGGGGCGACGTACAGACCTGCGTAGAAGTGCCATCGCCACACTGCCGCGTAGAGCACCTTTCGTTCTTGTACGTCGTTCCTCATGGCTTTCCGGCAGCCTGCCAGCTAGAACGAGTACCGGAGGCCGGGTACGCCGACACCGGCGCGCCGGGATACAGCACGCGCGCGTTGGCGGGAGCCACGTTGAGCACGCTGAGCGTCGCGATGTAGTCCACGTCGAACAGGTTGCGGACTTCGCCGAAGACCTCCCAGCGCCGGCCGGACACGCCCGCGCGCAGTCCCATCAGCTGGTAGCCCTCCACCGCATAGGAGTTAGCGAAGTCTGCATAGCGTTCGCCGATGAAGTCGAAGGTGGGGCCGGCGTAGAACCCACGGGCATGCCGGTACAGCACCTCGCCTCGCACGGCATACGTGGGTGCCGCGGGCAGCCGATTCTGGCCCCACGAGGGATCGTTGTCGAAGTGGAATCGGTTGAGCGTGAAGCTGACCCGCGGGTCGATGCGATGCGCGCCGCCAACCGCGAAGCTGCTGCCGACGAGCGCTTCCAGGCCGGTATGCGTGGTGTTGTCAATGTTGGTCACCAGGGTGTTGCCCGGCGCGTTGGGATCGTCCACGGACAGGATCTCATCGCTGATGCGCGCGAAGTACGCGGCGATGTCCCAGGTCCAGCTGTGTGCCCGACGTCTGGCTCGACGTGGAACGCCAGCCGACTTCCGCCACGACGCCGCTCATGGGATCGAGCGTCGCGTTGCCGCCGCGCACGTCATCCATCATCTGGAACGTGGTGGGCGCCTCGAACAAGCGGCTGACATTGCCGTAGAACTCACCGGCACGGTTCACCGAGGCGATGACGCCCGCGCGCGGATTGAAGGTGGAGTAGCGGGCATTGGGGTTGCTCACCGCGCCTGTGGTGGCGTTGGTCGTGAGCACGTTGCGTCCCGCGCTGACGGCCTGTCCGCCGAACACGACCGTCCAGCGGTCGGAGGCACGCCAGCGATCGACGACGAAGGCTTCGACGCTGTCGGCAGTGTTATCGACGTATTCGCTGATGCCGTTCGGCCGGCCGTTGAGATTGCGATAGTTGCCGCCTTCAACGGATCCGTCACCGTAGTTGAGTCCGACGAGCAGGTCGTGCGTGCCCATGCGACGGTCGTAGCGCACCATCGCACCGAGATCGCGATGGTCGGTGTCGATCAGGAGACTGAACACTTCCACCGGCGCGTTCGGTCCCCGGCCCGTCGAAGTCGACGAACACCTGGTTCACGATCGGGTGATAGAGCGACTGCCCTTCGTACGAGAGACCCGCTGACAGCGACCCATTCGCGCCGAAGGACCGGGTCACCTTCCCCGCGACTCGCGCGGTCTTCACGACCTTGCCATAATTGCCGCTGAGCGCGGCTGCGCTTGCCTGATCGGGGTCGACGTCGACTTCGGCGCGGGTCAGGGCTCCGGGCAGGCGGATATCGTTGTCCACGTACGTCGCAAACAGTTGCACGTTGGTCACCGTCGACGGTTGCCAGCCCGCGTTGGCATACAGGCCCCAGCGTTCCTGGTTGCTATGGTCGCGATAGCCGTCGAATTGCCGGCCTTCCACCGTGACGAGCCCGTCGACCGTGTCGCGCGATCCGCCGACCGTGACCCGGCCGTTCAGCGAACCGAAGCTACCGCCGTCGACGAACGCGGACAACGGCGCGCTGTTCCGCGCGGTAGGGGACGTGAAATCGATGGCGCCGCCCAGGGTGCTTGCGCCATAGGTGAGCGCGTTGGCACCTCGCGCCACGCTGGCGTAGCGCGCGGTCAGCGGATCGATGACGCGGTTGTGATTGTTGCCATCGGCCGTGGTCACCGGCAATCCATCCTGGAGCAGCTTGACGCCGTTCTTGTCGTAGTCGACGGCGTCGAGATTGGAGCCACGGCTTGAGAAAAAGAGTTCGTCGTTACCATAGCCGCTGTCGGCGAACACGCCTGGCGCGTAGCGCAGCATGTCCGCCATACTGTTCACGTGACGGCTATACAGTTCGTCGCCGTCGAGGATCGTGACCGCGCCAGGCGTCGATGCCCGCTGCGCTTCGACCTCCGCCTTCAGTCGCTCACCCGTCACCAGGACGCTCTCCTGCAGCGTTTGCACGGCGAGCCGGAAATCGGCCACGGCCGCCGGCCCCGAGGCGGCGACAGTCAATCGCCGCTCCATCGGCTGGAAGCCTGGAGCCGTGACCCGGACGGTGTATGGGCCGGGCTGAAGACCTTCGAGGCGATACCGGCCTTCACTGTCGGTGACGCCTGAACGAATCACCACGAGGCCGCTCACGAGTTCGACCTTTGCGGCCGCGACTGACGCACCCGACTGGTCCGAGACGAGTCCGCTGATGGCCGACGTTTGCTGAGCGGCTTTCAGGGTGGATGCTCCGACCGCGAATAAGGCGATCGCAACAACAATTAGGCGATAAGAAAACGATGACATGCTTCCCCCTCCTCAATCTGAATGTGGCTCTGGCGGCGCCGATCGACGTGGCCACCCTCCGAGTACCGGTGGTCAGTCGACGCGAAACCCGCATTCACGACGACGCGCTCGTTCGAGCGCCAACAATCGTGAGTCGGTCAGAGACGTGGCGCCGTTGCGCCAAATCTGTGCAGTGGTTGGGACAGGAGGAGCGTTAGGTGCGAGGCGGAGGAGCGTCGGGCGGGGCGGTCCAGTCCAAAGGCAGCGTGGCGTCGTAGCCTTTGGGAAGCGGTGCGGAAATCAGCGCGACGACATCGAAGGTGGTCACCGGCAGAGTGAGCGGGCCGAGCATCGAGACCAGGGCCAGGCCCGAATCATTCTGAGTACTCTGCAAGCGACACCGTGCCGAGTCGGCCGGTTTCCCATGCATCGGGCACGAACCATGGTCGGCCCCATGCGCACACGTGCAGATGATGTCCGCTGCTGAAGCGCCGCTGGTGAGCAGAAGGGCGGTCATTCCGGTCACAACAGACACGTGGAGAAACAGCCACAAGACCGCCACCGGGACGAGCAGACGTCGGACCTTCGACACGAGTGTCAATCAGCCTAGTGCCAGCGATAGGGCCAGTCAACGGGAATGCGCCGCCGACCGGGCGTTTGATGGCGGTCGACTTCTGCTGTTCGGCGTGGTCGGTGGCGGACGTAGTGTCAGGATCGTCCTAACCGTGGGCGGTCGGCGTCATTCGGCGGCGGTTGTTGCTCGGCCCACGTCAGGAGTCTGTCGAGCGCCGGACAGAGAGACTGCCCCCACTCGGTGAGGTGATACTCGACCTTCGGCGGGACTTCAGCGTGCACAATGCGCGTCACGATGCCGTCCCCCTCCAGTTGCCGAAGCTGTTGGGTCAGCATCTTCTGCGAGATGCCAGGGATCGCGCGCTCGAGGTCGGAGAAGCGCAGCGTCTTGCCGCCAAAGAGATGGAAGAGGATAACGAGCTTCCAGCGACCATCCAGCTTTCGGATGGCGTGCTCGATCCCGGCGGCAGCCGACGCGGGCGTGTGTGCGGGCTTACTCACGGGTGCGTCCCTCACTTTCGCGTGCGCTCTTGCGGCCTCGTCAAGTGCCAGGTATGTAGTACCTCGATGTCGACACACGCCAACGCGCCGATTCACCTGCCTCCACCCATCGCGGCCTATTTCGCCGCAGACACGTCTGACGCCAACGCAGTAGCTCGATGCTTCAGTGAAAGCGCCGTCGTGATCGACGAGCGACGCGAACACCGAGGCAGACCGGCCATCACGCGCTGGAAGGCCGAGGCCACCGCAAAATACCACTATACAAGTGAGCCGCTGGCGGTCGACGCCTCAGGGCCGGATGTGACCGTGACCGCGCGGGTCACCGGAGACTTCCCAGGCAGTCCCGTGGAACTGCGGTACCGCTTCACGCTCGAGGGTGCCTCAATCGCGAGGCTGGAGATCACGGCATGAGCTTCGATCTCGGACTCTCGAGTCGCCGAGCGCTCGTCACAGCCGGGACGAAGGGAGTCGGCGCCGCGGTCGTCGAGGTGCTGCGAGAAAACGGCGCGAAAGTGGTGACCACGGCTCGCTCGATTCCGCGCAGCTCGCTTGCCGGCGTGCACTACGTCGCGTCGAACATCACGACGGCCGAGGGCTGCACCCTTGTCGCACAGAGCGCGCTCGACCACTTGGGCGGCATCGACATCGTCGTCAACGTGCTCGGCGGCTCGGAGGCGCCGGCCGGCGGGTTCGCCGCACTCGACGACGAGGCGTGGAGGAAAGAGATCGATCTCAACCTGATGCCGGCCGTGCGGCTCGATCGCGCGCTGCTGCCGTCCATGCTCGCGCAGGGATCCGGTGTGATCGTCCATGTCACGTCGATCCAGCATGAGCTGCCGCTCCCGGAGTCGACCACCGCGTATGCGGCAGCGAAGGCCGCACTGTCGACGTACAGCAAGGCACTGTCGAAGGAAGTGACGCCAAAGGGGATCCGCGTGGTGCGTGTCTCGCCGGGTTGGGTGGAGACCGAGGCGGCCGTGGCGCTCGCCGAGCGTCTCGCCGCCGAAGCGGGGACCGACTACGAGGGCGGCAAGCAGATCATCATGAAGTCGCTCGGTGGCATTCCGCTCGGTCGCCCCGCGACGCCGCGAGAGGTTGCGGAGCTCATCGCGTTCGTGGTCTCGCCGAGGGCCGGGGCGATCACCGGGACGGAGTACGTCATCGACGGTGGGACGGTGCCGACTGCCTGATGCAGATCGGGGAACCTCATCGCCCGATCTCTTTGCAGCACCATTTGTGGTGAAGTCGCCACGGACCGAAAGCTGCGGCTGTCCGAAATGTGTATAGACGTTCGGACAAGAACTTGTCGTAGAAGTGAGGAGACCGCGCGCGTTCAGCCGGCCAACAACTTCCTGGCCATCCATCGAGCGTCGCTCGCCCGCTGCGGCCCGTCAACCTCGGACCCCGCGACGGCGCCGTCGAACAGCACGACAAGAGCGCGAGCCGTTGCTTTCGGGTCCTTCACTCCCGCCGCCTTCGTCCACTCGAGGAAACGCTCCGCGAACCACTCTCGCTGACCGTGGGCAATGGCGCGCGCCGGGTGCGCCGCATCGGTGAGCTCGCTCACCGTATGCTGCAACGGGCACCCGCGGAAGTCCTTCGACTCCGCCCACTCCACCACCCAGTCGAAAAACTTGAGCGCGCGTTGTGACGGCGGCGTGTCGGCGAGGTACGCCTCGATGTTCGCGCGGGCGTCCACGGTTCGGCGCTCGAGGTACGACGCCACGAGCTGGTCCTTGCAGCCGAAGTGCTGATAGAGCGACGCCTTCGCCGCGTCGGCCTCCGCCAGGACGCGGTCGATACCCACGGCCCGCACGCCCTCCCGGTAGAACAGGCGATCGGCGGCGTCGAGGAGGCGGTCTCGGACGCCGATTTCGGAGGTTTTCGCCCGTTTCCTGGCTTTCTGCGGCACGCCTTGACAATACAGACAGATCGGTCTATTGTCAACGGCATGAATAGACAGAACGGTCTGTTCTCGGCTTTCCGCAGGCGGTGGCCGCGTTCCGTCTCGCGCATCGCGAGATCGTCAGGAGTCTCAACATGGGTTACGCACTTTCAGGCAAGACCGCACTCGTCACCGGCGCCAACCGTGGCATCGGCGAAGCCATCGTGGACGCGCTCGTCGCGGCCGGCGTGAGAAAGGTGTACGCCGCCGCCCGCAACATCTCGACCCTCGACCCGCTCGTGGCCCGCCACGGCTCACGCGTCATGCCGTTGCAGCTCGATGTCACCAACGCCGCGCAGATCGCCGACCGCCGCCGCGACCGCGGCGGACGTGGACCTCCTGGTCAACAACGCGGGCATCGTCGGCTTCTTCGGTGGCGAATTCACGGATCCGAAGTGGATCGAGGGCGGGCGACAGGAGATGGAAGTGAACTTCCTCGGCACCTTCGCGGTCACGCAGGCCTTCGCGCCAGTACTCGCGAAGAATGGCGGCGGCGCCATCGCCAACCTCAACTCGGTGGCCTCGTTCGTCAGCTTCCCGATTCTCGCGGCGTACAGCGCCTCGAAGGCCGCGACGCACTCGCTCACGCAGGTCACGCGCGCGATGCTGCGGGGGCAGAACACGCAGGTGTTTGGCGTGTATCCGGGCCCGATTGACACCAAGATGGGCGAGGTGCTGACGCTCGAGAAGGCCTCGCCGGCAGACGCCGCGCGGGCGATTGTCGCGGGCATCATCGCGGGCGACGAGGAAATCTTTCCCGACAAGATGAGTCAGGGCACGGGCCCGGCCTTCTTCGCGGATCCGAAGGGACTCGAGCGGCAGGTCGCAGGGGTACCGGCCGCCGCGTAAACCTCGCAGGCTGACCGTCGGTGAAGGCGCGCCTCGGGCAGGACACGAGGTGGTCTTCAGCTATTCACACGGCGAGCGGAAGCAACGTGCCAGGAGGTAAGAGATGTCGCGCACAGACGCCAACACAGAGAAGACCGCAGGCACCCCTGAGAATGTCGCACGGCCCGACAATCTGCATTGGGACGTGTTCGTGACGCCGGGCATCCCGATTGTGACTCGCGACAAGCCTCCCGGCGTTCGAGACACATTTTTTCAAGCGACGGCGTCGACGCTGATCTATGGCGTGCGCGACGCCGTGCTGGTGGATGCGTTCATGACGGTCAAGCAGGCCAACGCTCTTGCAGATTGGGTTGCTGGCCGAGGCAAGAACCTGACAACCATCTACATTACACATGGTCACGGGGACCATTGGTTTGGAGTCGGCACGCTCCTCGAGCGATTTCCACATGCGAAAGCAGTCGCCATGCCCAACGCTGTGAAGGTGATGCGACAGAATGCCTCGCCAGAAGCTCTCGAGGGGGCCTGGAAGGTGGGATTCCCAGGACAAATTCCAGACAGGCTAGTGATCGCGGAGGAGCTCAAGGGCAATGTCATTGATCTCGAAGGGCATGAATTGGTCGCCGTGGAACTTGGTCATACCGACACGGACTACACGACCTGTTTGCACATCCCTTCGATCGGCCTCGTCGTGGCTGGCGACGCTGCTTACAATGACGTCCACCTGTACCTCGCTGAGTCAAATGCGCAGACACGACGGGAGTGGATCGACGCGCTGGACAAGATTGAGGCGCTGAACCCGCGCGCAGTTGTCGCGTCACACAAGCGGCCGGAAAACGAGGACGATCCCAGGATTATCGAACAGACCCGACAATACATCCGCGATTTCGACCGATTAGCGGAAACGACGAAAACCGCCCAGGAGCTTTACGACAGGATGCTGGAGCTCCATCCGAACCGGGTCAATCCAGGGTGGGCGCTGTGGAGTTCAGCGCGCGCAGTCAAGCCGTGAGGCCGCCGAGAGCCGAAACTCGTGTCGGTGTTTCCGCGCTGCAATTGCGAGAGATCACGACGGAGATTACATGGTCAAATCCAACAAAGCGATCGTGCTCGAAGTACTCAAAAGGGCCTTTATCGACCGAGATCCAACGGTCGTGGAGCAGTATTTTGGCGCGAATTACAAGCAGCACAACCCGGTAATCCCAGACGGCCCATCAGCCATTGCTCAGATGATTCCGACCCTTACTGCCCTCACGTATGAACCCGGCATGGCCGTCGCGGATGGCGACCTCGTGATGGTTCATGGGCGATATACCGGCTGGGGACCAAAGCCAATGGTCGCGGTAGATATCTTCCGCGTCAAGGATGGCAAAGTGGTGGAACACTGGGACGTGATGCAGGAGGAAGTCTCAGCCGCCGACACAGCCAGTGGCAATGCCATGTTCACACAAGCTGAGTGAAATGTGCTCGCTTATTGACCGCAGCGGGGAGTGACTGCGTGTGAGCGACCATCCGCTGATTGATCGCGCACGCACGTCACGCGTGCCGGTCGCTGATCTCGTGGGCTTTTCGATCGAGCCCCTCGGCGACGGGAAGGCGTTGGGATGGCTCGATGCCGGCCCGCGACACGCCAACCCGATGGGTACCGTACACGGTGGCATTCTGTGCGACGTGGCGGACGCGGCGATGGGAATAGCCTTCGTCACCACGTTGCGACCGGACGAGTCGTTCACCACGATGTCCCTGACGATCAATTTCTTCCGGCCAGTGTGGGAAGCACGCTTGCGATTCGACGCCCATGTCGTCAATCGCAGCAAGAACACCGGCTATGTGGAGTGCGACGTCACGGATCCCGAGGGTAAGCTGATCGCCAAGGCGACGTCGACCTGCACGGTGCTTCGCGGCGACCAGGCAAAGGCCCGGTGACCGCTATTGCGCTCGCGGTCGTCAGCCGCGGATTGTTGCAGAGGCAACGGGCCTGGCAGCCGTTCGGATCGCATTTGTCCGCGCATCAAATCGGTCGCGCGCGCTCCGGATAGCTGGCCAGTTCGACTGCAGCCACGAGATTAGGCCGAGCACAGGTTCTGTCAGCCCTCTGCCAAGCGGGGTGAGCTGGTACTCAACGCGGGGCGGCACCTCTGCGTAGACGTGGCGCGTGAGCATGCCGTCACGCTCAAGGTTGCGCACGGTGGCCGTGAGCATCCGCTGGGATATCCCCGGAATGCTGCGTTTCAGATCCGAAAACCGCCCTCGAAACGCAGGCCTGCCTTTGAGAATGAAGATCACCAGCAGGCTCCACTTGTCTCCGACGCGACTCAGCATGTCTCGAAAGTCGCAGTCGTGGTGGCTGTTCTCCTCCGCGATCTTCTTCGCTCGCTGCGCCATCGCGTGGTCCTTCCATCATGCCTGAGGCGGCTCAGCCGTGCGGCCGCCGGTATCGACCGCCCCACAGTATACATTCGTAACTTCATGATTCCGCTTGAATTTCGGCCGATAGTTCCCTCCATGTGACCAACGCAGGTAAAAGTGCCGTCTTGCGCGCCCGCCTTTGGTATCGGATCCTACCTCAGTAACTGATCGTAACCGCTGAAGGGAAGGAGCCGAATCATGACCACCCTCACCTCGACCGCCATGACCGCCAACCAGACACCAGCAATCCCGCGCGGGCGGGTCGCTCTCGTGGCGCTCTGGCTTACCCAGATTGCTCTCGCCGGCATGTTCTTGTTCGTCGGCGGACTGAAGCTGACCGGCGCGCCCGAACTCGTCGCGTTGTTCGATGCGATCGGCATCGGGCAGTGGTTGCGCTACGTGACCGGCTCGATCGAGGTCATCTCTGCCCTGGCGCTCCTGGTGCCTGCCTCGGCGGCGTTCGGGGCTGTCCTGCTCATTCCCACGATGGTCGGCGCCGTGGTGACCCATCTGTTCATCGTCGGCGGATCTCCGGTGCCCGCGACCGTACTGCTCATTGGGGCCCTCGCGATCGCGTGGGCACGCCGTGACCAGCTGTCGAGCGTGTGGTCGAGGCAGAGCTGAGCGCCTTCCCTTCGTTCGGAATCGATCGTCCTTCTTTTGAGGCACACACCAATGCAAGTGGGTATTGATAGTTTTGCGGCGGCGTTCGACGAGAATAGTCGCGCACTGAATCCAGCGGATCGTCTGCGACAACTGGTCGAGCAGATCGAACATGCCGACGAGGTCGGCCTGGACGCGTTTGGCATTGGCGAACACCACCGTCGCGAGTTCCTGGATTCCGCGCCGGCGGTCATTCTGGGCGCCGCCGCCGCACGAACGCAGCGGATTCGCCTGACCAGCGCAGTCACGGTGCTGAGCGCCGAGGACCCGGTGCGCGCCTTTCAGAACTTCGCCACCGTCGATCTGCTCTCGCGCGGCCGTGCGGAGATGATCGTCGGTCGTGGGTCGTCCATCGAGGCGTTTCCGCTCTTCGGATTCCGTTTGGAGGATTACGACGCCCTGTTCGAGGAGAAGCTCGAGCTGCTGCTGACGATCCGCGAGCACGAGCATGTGCATTGGACCGGAAAGTACCGCGCGCCATTGACGGGGCAAGGGGTCTACCCGCGGCCGATGCAGGATCCTCTACCGATCTGGCTCGGCGTCGGCGGCACGCCGAAATCGTTTGCGCGCGCCGGCGCGCTCGGACTGCCGTTGATGGTGGCCATCATTGGCGGCGAGCCGCGCCGATTCCGGCCGCTGATCGATCTGTATCGAGAAACCGGCCGGCGGCAGGGGCACTCCCCGGAGCAATTGAAGGTCGGCGTCCATATGCTCGGCTATGTCGGCCAAACCACGCAGGAGGCGGCTGACACGTTCTACCCCGGTTACGCGAAAGCGATGACGGATGTCGGCAAGGAGCGCGGGTGGCCGCCCATGACGCGTGCGAGCTTCGACGCGCAGCGGGGTCCTGACGGCGCGCTGCTGATTGGCAGCCCGGACGAAGTGGTCGACAAGATCCTTCGACACGCCGAGGCGCTCGGCGGGATCTCTCGGATCTCCTTTCAGATGAACGTCGCGTCGCTGCCGCAGGCAAAGATGATGCGCGCGATCGACGCGATCGGGGCGAGCGTGGCGCCCACGTTACATCAAGCGGACCCGACGAGAATGACGCGAGAGCAGCAGTCGAGCGGCGTGGGATAGCGCAAGATGGGCCTGGCCGATGGTTAATCAGAAGGAGACCACGATGGCTTCGAACGAGAGCATATCGACCTTGCTGACCCGTAATCTTCATGACGTCTTCGGTGAAGATGATCCCGAGCGTCGGCGCGCGGCCATTGACGAGATCTACACCGAAGATTGCGTGTTCCATGAGCCCAGAGGTGTTTACCGTGGCCGCGACGAGATCGATCGCGTCGCTGGCGCGATCAAGGCAACGCACCCAGACTTTCGGTATCAGCCGATTGCCCCGCCCGAGGAATTGGGCAATGGGGGGCGGGTCCGGTGGGTCTCGGGCCGTCCTGGTGAGGCGCCAGCGTACGCCGGGACTGATTTCATCATTGCCCGGGACGGCCGGATTGCCGCCGTCTATCTTTTTTTCGACCAGCTACCCTGAGCGTTCAAAGGAGACTGGCTTCATGAGCAAACACCTCACCGTCTCTCCCCATGAAGCGGCCGACCGCCTTTCGATCCGCGAGCTCGTCGAGGCGTATGCGCACTGCGCCGATCGCCGTGATGCAAACGGTCAGATGTCGCTTTTTACGGCGGACACGCACTTCGTGGTGTACATGAACGCAAAGGATCCAACGCCCTCGATGGAGCTGCACTCGCGCGACGCGCTCGCTCCAGTCTTTGCAGACCTGAACAAATACGACGCCACCACGCACTTCGTCGGACAGAGCACCATCACATCGCTGTCTGGCGACCGGGCCGCCGGCGAGGCGTACTGCCTGGCGCACCACGTCACGATCGACGGCAGCAAACGGCACCTGATGGTCGCCTCGCTGCGCTACAACGACACGTTCGTGAAAGCGGACGGCGCATGGCTGTTTTCGGAGCGCCTGTTATACGTGGACTGGGTGGACGAGCGGGCGTTGGGATGACCGTGCCCCAGAAGCGAGTGGTCATCGTCGGTGCGACTGGAATGGTCGGTGGCGAGGCGCTTCGCTACGCGCTCGATCACCCCGCCGTGGGAGCTGCGACCGCGATCAGCCGTAAGCCCACGGGCCTCGCGCACCCAAAACTGAAAGAGGTGCTCCACCAAGACTTCGCGGACTGTTCCGCACTCGCCGGCGCGCTCACGGACCAGGACGCGGCGGTCTTTTGTCTGGGCGCCTATACCGGCGCGGTCGCGGACGCGGAACTCCGCAGGGTCACCGTGGATTACGCCGTCGAGTTCGCACGAGTGCTCCGCGCCAGCAGTCCCAACGCGACATTTGCTTTCTTGAGCGGTGGTGGCGCGGATCCGAGCGGGCGCAGCCGGATCGCCTTCGCACGCTACAAGGGCGAGGCCGAGAACGCATTGTCCGCGGCAGGATTTCCCCGCTTGTACATCCTCCGCCCCGCGTACATCTACCCTGTGCAGCCGCGCAGAGAACCCAATTTTGGCTATCGCCTGCTGCGCGCGATCTATCCCGCATCTCGGGTGTTGTTCCCCAACCAGGTGATCCGTGCCGACGATCTGGCCCGAACGATGGTGGATGTCGCCACGGGAGGCACTGGAGAAGGGCGAAATCTGGTTCTCGAGAACCGTGACATCCGCCATCTCGCGCTCAGTTCAACTCGGCAGCGATGATCAACTGGCGGGATTCGGATTCGCAAACTTGAGGAGGCTCGGCGCAGCGAGGCGCGGCCCCGAATACCCGGTCACATCGCCGAACCGCCGCCGCTCCTCCCAGTCGGTTCGTGCGTCGGCAATCTCCTGAGGCGTGCGCGCCACGAAGTTCCACCACATCAGAATCTTCTCCGGGAACGGTGGACCGCCGATCAGCAAGAGTCGGCCACCCGACCGGCTGGTGAAAGACACCTCGGAACGGTTGGCGCCCAGGTAGTACAGCACTCGCTCCTGCAGAGGCTGCCCTTCGAGGCTGCAGTCCCCATTCAAGACAAGCGCGGCGTATTCGTATGCCACTTCCAGCGGCACATCGAGAGCAGCTCCCGGATGCACCTGGACATCGCCGCCGAAGATCCCGGAATGATGCGTGGCCGGTGAGGACAAGGCGTTGAGGCTTCCCGCAAACACCTGAACGATTCCGCCGCGCTGCTCGTCGACTGGTACACGCTCGACGTGCTGAAACAGCGCCGACATCTGGCGGTCCCGGTCCGGCAGGGCGGTCCAGAGCTGCACGCCGCTCAAGCGGCCGCTGTTCTTTGCCGGCGTCCGCTCCGCGTGGGCGATGGCGGCCCCCGAGGTCATCACGTTGACGCCGCCGGGGCGAAGCAGCGATTCGTATCCGAGGCTGTCGTAATGAACGAGCTCGCCGTCGAGGAGCCACGTGACAGTCTGCAACCCCATATGAGGATGCGCGCCGACGTCCATGGGCGACGGATCCGCAAACGTCAGCGGACCGAAACGGTCGAGAAAGCACCAGGGGCCAACGAGACGCTTCCCCTTCACCGGGAGCACCCGCGTGACGGTTAACGCACCGAGCGCGATGTCGCGGCCGGGGAACGATTCGAACTGATGTTCAGTCGCCCCCAGCGCGACGCAGGTCTCCGCCGCGACAGTCAGATTCGCCATATGGCGCCTCGCTCTCAGATGATCATAACGACCGTTTCGGCTTCAATCGCAGGATGTTCAGCTCGTTTGAGGTGCCGAGTCGAACGCGAGACATGAACGTCCCGGCCCCTTGCGACACGAAGACCTGGAGCGAGCCTCGGCGATGCAGGCCGTGAGTGAAGGGAAAAATCGCCGTGGCGACGAGCGTGCCTGGGAAGAACTGCCCGCCGTGTGTGTGGCCCGCAATCATCAAATCGATGCCGTTCGCGGCTGCATACTGAGCGCCTGCCGGACTGTGGTGCAGGAGCACCGACGGCATGCCGTCCTTCAAGTGGAGCGACGCCAGCACGGACTTGATAGTCCGTGAGTCGTCGGACGGATGCAATTCGAAGGTGTCCTCATCGGCGTTCATGTAGTCGAGACCCACGAGCTGGAGCCCGTGAGTTTCGACCACCTGGCTGCGGAGGACGTTCACGCCGTACTTCTTCACCAACGCGAACGCGTGTTCCGCATCGACATACTTCTCGTGGTTCCCTCCCACGTAGTAGACGGGCGCCGAGAATCGAGCCAGCGGCTCGAGCTCTCCAGGCACGAATGCGGCCTCGGAGTCGATGAGATCACCTGTAATCAGCACGATGTCAGGCTTGCGCTGATTGGTTTCTTCAACGATCTTCTCGAGGTACTTCCGTCCCCGGTGGTGGCCGACGTGGATGTCCGAGAGCTGCATCGCTAGGACGTCGCTGTCCAGGCCGGGGAGTGCAATCTCGGTCTCCACAACCGAAAACTGATTGGCCCACATGCCGCCGACGAGCGTCGCGCCGGCCGCCAGAAGCAGCGCCGACGCACCCACGCGGGCTTTCGGTATGTGCCACGCCCTCTCGATGACGTGCAGGAGTACAAACGCGAGCGCCAGGAAGACGTAGCCAGCAAAAAGATATCCGCCAAGGACGTACGACAGGCCGGCGACGACATCAGCGGACTTCGTCGCGGGCACCAGCAACATTAACCAGCCAACGAGTGCCGCCACAACGAGGGCACGCAGCAGCCACCGCCGCTGCAGCCCGAACGTCGTCCGCAAGCGGAAGGCGACGTACCAGGCGGAAGCGAAGACCGCGAGCGCGAATAGCAGCAGGCCCCCGACCCGCAGCACAGTGTTCATATCGCGTCAGCGCCTAAGCTGCATGTCTGAGATTGAGTCCGGCTCCTGTTCTTCAGCGTGCGGCGGGCGCCGGCCGGGCCAGCACCCGCCTGGATCGCTCGAGTCACGGCCGTCGACTACCGCGTCGCGACCGGCACGCCGTTCGCCGCCTTCGCGATAAGGTCCGCAACGGCCCGCGGTTGCGACACGTAGACGGCGTGACTCCCTTGGGCTTCGACGACGGTCGAACCAGCGCGCTTGGACATGGCACGCTGCGCGTCGGGTGGAATCATCTTGTCTTCGGTGGAGACGAGGTACCAGCTTGGCTTCGTCTTCCACGCGGGTTCGGTCACGGCGCCGTTGAGCGCGTCGAGACCCCACGGGACCTGCGAGTCCGCCATGAAGGCGGCCGCGTCAGCGCTCACATCCGCAGCGAACGACGCTCGGAACTTCGCCCGATCGAGCAGCAGGAAGCCGTCTTGGGGCGCCAGGATCGGCGGTACGGGCGCACCCGGCGGTGGGTTCTTGATCAAGGCAGACACCGACTCGCCCTTGTCCGGAACAAAGGCCGCGATGTAGACCAATCCAGCGACCCTCGGATCGTTCCCGGCCTCGGTGATGACGACGCCGCCGTACGAATGGCCGACGAGAATCGCCGGACCGTCCTGGGCGGCCAGGGTTCGCTTCGTCACCGCCACATCATCGGCCAACGAGATCGTCGGATTCTGGACGATGGAGACGGTGTAGCCGTCTTTCTTGAGCAGGTCGTACACGCCCTGCCATCCAGAGCCGTCGACGAACCCGCCGTGGACGAGCACCACATTCTTGATACCGCTCTTTGCCTGTGACATAGACACCTCCTGATAGCCGAACACCAGTGCGATAATTGGCAGGACACCGAACACTGCCCGTCGCGTCTTTGTTGCTTTCGACATCTGGTTCCTCCTGTCTTGGAGTACTCCAGACGGCGTGAGCCTCGGGCAGAAAATAGCAAGCGGCGGTGTCTGCGGATGGGTGCTGAGTGCCACGTGGTCACCGGTTTTCTTGGCTCTGCGCGCCAGGACGCGTCCCCACTGGGAATCACCAAGAGGTCGCTCGCCCAGCACGATAGGATTGCGCACCCATCTGCGCACGAATTGCTCCGACAGCCGCACATAAACATCTTTCCAATTGGTCAGAAAGTCGTAGTCGAACGGGTGGCGCGAATCGGTGAAATAAAGGTCGCCAGGGCCTAAGCGGAAGCGCGTCCCATGCGTGACGTGCCATGAACCGCTGAATACGAAATTGCAACAATGGTGACCGCTGGCAGCCTCCAACGCGGTCGCTTCCAACTCGAATCACGATTGGTGAGGACTCGGATCGCACCACGCTGTGCTCCTGTCGCTGAAAATCGGTAGCCTACTCCCGAATCGGCTGGTGCGGCAATCGACTCAGCGGCCTGGTGCCGCGCACAACATCCACGGCAGCGAGGATCACCTCAGCCGTCTCCTTCGGCTTCGAGAGAAACGGTAGATGACCGGCGCCTAGGGAGAGGACGCGCGCCCCGATTCGAGTGGCAATCTCGCGCTGCAAGGCGGGAGAGATAATGCGGTCTTCCTCGGTGACGGCGTACCACGAGGGCTTGGTGCGCCACGCGGCTTTTGTCACTCGATCGAGAAGTGCGCTGGCCCGAATGGGTGGCTGCGCGGCGGCGAGGACCCTGACCTCGGCTCCTGACAAGTCGTGCGCGAGAAACTCCTGCACAGCCGTCAGCGACAGATACAGAAACCCACCGGCGTCTACTTCGAACCTACTGATAACGGGCGACGAAGGACCGTCTCTCTCCACATCAGTCGTCGACTCGCCGATGTCGGGCGCGCACGCGGCTATGTAGACGAGCGCGGCAACGTTCGAGTGACCTCCGGCCTGCGTAATGACCGTCCCTCCATAACCGTGGCCGACGAGCACGACCGGACCTGGTTGACGCTTAATGACGCGTGACACGGCATCGACATCGTCCCCGAGTGCGCTCAGGGGATTCTGCACGGCGATGACGCTCAAGCCCTTAACGTGCAACAGCGCTATCACTTCGCGCCAGCTTGTCCCGTCAACCCAGGCGCCGTGGACGATCACCACGGTCGGAGCCTCGTGGTCACGCGACATGGCCCCGCGAGCCTCAACGTGATCTCCATGCCACGTCACGTCGCGCCAACCCGCCGGATGTGCTCGCTTGCACCGAGCACGCACCCGATATTCGAGCTCACTGCATATCGGAGGAGATCATGCTGCTCCCTTGTGTCGCCCGTCGGCGGTGATTCATCTGTTCGGGATTCGTTCACCGCGCGAAGATAGCAGGTGGCGGAGCGTGCCGATGGTTGCTGAGTGCCAGGGTACTCGGCGGTTCTTGTCTCTGGATGCCAGCGGGTCTCGAGAGTCCTCAGGTCAGACTCAGCCCGACGAGAGGTCATCGATGTGGTGCGGCCGATCACACGACTGCTCGCCGAAGCCACACGGATCGAGGCTCGATTGGAAGGACTTAATCAGCGGACGTTGACGAGTGTGCGAACGGTGTGCCGCGGCTGGCTCGACGCATCTGCAGCGGCGTCTGGCCGGTGCGGCTGCGCACGACCTTCACGAAGTGGGACGCATCGGAGAATCCGGCGCGTCGCCCGATTTCCGCTGTGGTCACGCGATCGAACAGCGGGGATTGAAGCATGCGCACCGCGAGATCGACGCGAGCGTGGATCAGCATCGCCCCGAACGTGTCGCCACACTCCGCCAGCGCGCGATGCAGGCTTCGCTTGGATATGTTCAGCGAACTCGCGACGTCGGCCGCCTGCAAGGATGTATCGGCGCAGCGCTGCCGGATGTGATCGTAAACGTGGTCACGCACGGAGCGCTCGGCCGGCGTGGATACAGGGCGACGTCCGCTGAGCTCGCTCGCGGTCAAGGCCAATAACGCTCCGAGTTGATCGATGAGCACCCCCTGCGGCAGCGGAGCTTCTACGACGAATTCAGGCGACAACTGGGCGACGTAACTGGCCAGGACGCGTCCCCACTGGGAATCGCCAATGCGCCGTCCAGACAGCACGATCGGATTGGGCACCGATTTGCGCACGAACTGTTCAGACAGCTGCAAAACAAAGGTGCTCCAGTGAGGCAGAAGGTCGCAGTCTTGGGTATAGCGGGAATCGTAGAAGATGATGTCGCCAGGGCCGAACCTGTTGCGCGTCACACTCGTGAAATTCGCTGAACCGCTCAGTACCAGAGCAAGAGAGAAATAGCGCTGAGAGGTGCGACGGATTTCCGATTGACCACGAATCGAGCGTGTCTGTGAACCGCTCGCTGCCACGAAGGCGATCGATGGCAACGCCAGCGCGGTCACGTCCAATTCGTATTCGGACGGGGTTTCGGTGGACACCACAGACGGTGCGAGGGCTGAGCCCAGGATCCAGCTTGCGTAGCTCAGACGGTCCGCCGGAGCAACGTCACGCGTTGACAGCCGCACGAGTTGTGAGGATTCGTCGCGCATCGCGATGGCCCCTCTCCGCTGTAGATCGATAGACTACTGCGACCGCGTGGCGGAGGCAATCAACCCATCGGCTTGGCCCGCGCCGTGTGGATTCTTGCCGCGTTTGCCGTGATCCGATTCGGTGCCCTTCAGGCGCGGATTGTTGCAGAGGCAACGGGCCGGGCGACTGTTCGGGTCGCCTTACTCCGTGCATCAAATCGGTCGCGCGTGCTCCGAATAGCCGGCCAGTTCGATTGAAGCCAGGAGATCAGGCCGAGCACAGGTTCAGTCAGCCCTCTGCCAAGCGGGGTGAGCTGGTACTCCACGCGGGGCGGCACCTCTGCGTAGACGTGGCGCGTGAGCATGCCGTCACGCTCAAGGTTGCGCACGGTGGCGGTGAGCATCCGAGGCAGCCACTTCCGCCTCCAGTCATGCCGACTGAGCCAGCGCCACGGCGTCGGCACCGGCGGGAAACCGGAGTTGCCCGGACACGTCGGTCGCTGCGCGATACACCACCTCCGCCACGTCGGACTCGGTCGTCGCCGTCGTGACTTGCGAAAACGCCGCGAGAATGGACTGCGCGAATGGCGCGTATGCGTCGGGAATGAGCCCTTCCATGCGTGAGGCGCCGTTGCCGGTAAAGCGGGTGGTCGGGCCGTAGCCTGGTTCGACCAGTTTGACCCGCACGTTGAACGCCTCGAGCTCGTGCGCAAGTGATCCAGCTCGCGAGGACGGCTGCGCTGTCGCGCTCGGCATTCTTCGAACGGTTCACGCGAACCGTGGGACTGCCACCGATGGAGTATCTGCTCGCCTGGCGCATGGCTGTCGCGAAGGATCTGCTGCGACGCCACGACTTCGACATGGGCGAGGTTGCCGAACGCGTCGGCTTCGGCTCGGCGAGTAGCTTGAGCACGGCATTCAACCGCCATGTGGGCCAGTCTCCGAGCCGCTACGCACGTGGCATGAAAGGTTCGCGGCGACCTGGCCGCATCGGGGCGCTAGTCGAAAACGAGTCTGGCGGCGCCCACTCGATTTGAAGGGCGCCGCCATCTCATGCTCGCCTACTCGACGACGGTAA
>CAVXNR010000013.1:0-199731 GCA_963763095.1 Vicinamibacteria bacterium | reverse complement strand
AATACCGCATCGGTACACACGCCGACGACCTGGCAGCGTTCATTCGTGGGCTCGGTGCCGGGCCAGCGCATCTGGTGGCGTGGTCATCGGGCGGCCACATCGTGTTGAACGTCGCGTTGCGCAACCCGGAGCTGGTTAGAAGCGTTTTTGTCTATGAGCCCGTCGTGCCGAGCTACGTCGATGATCCGGCAGAGCTGAAGGCGATCGGCGACGACGCGGTTGCGATGGTCGGATCTGTGTTCTCGCCGATGAAGGCGGGCGATACGGAACAGGCGGCACGGCTCTTCATTGACGGCGTTGCCGAACGAAGCGGCTACTTCGATGCGCTCCCGCCGGCGCAACAGTCCATCGTGCTCGACAACGCCCGCGTGCTGCCGCTGATGTTCGACGGCGGCGAGCAGGACGCGCCGATCAGTTGCTCACAACTGGCGCAGCTCAAGCCGCGGGTGGCGATTGCCCGCGGCGAGAAGGTCCGTCCGTTCTTCCGTATCATCGCCGACGCCGCGGCGCGCTGCATGCCGGCAGCGCGGCGCATCGTGGTTCCGGGTGCGAAGCACATGTGGCCGGGTGAAGACCCGGTCGCCTTCAGCCAAACGGTACACGGCTTTGTCGATGGCCGATGAGCCGAAAGCGGCTTGCAGCATCGAGCCTTGAGTTCTGCACTTCACACGCTTCAGCTGGCCGACCGTTGCAAGTGACCAAAGGCAGTTGTGTGCGGTTCAGTCCGACAAAAAGGGGCCATCCAGCCCCGCGAGCACTGAGGGATGCACTCGCACGCGGCGTTCTGGACATACGCTGGCGGGGCTACTTGCTGTAGTTGTAACCCGACTCGTTTGCAATGGCAAACCGGCGATTCTCTGGCACGTTCACCACGTCGGGGTCGTACGTGAAGGCAAAGCCCGTCTCGCCAAACACGCCAGGGAACCCGGTCTCGTAGCGAATCGCGCCGTAGACGGACAAAGGCAGTGAGCCGGTGACGATATCGCGCCAGTCGGCATGACTGAGGGAGACATTGTGGAACGGTGCAATGATCTGAACCGCGCGTCCGGGAGCAGCGACGGCGCCAGTTTCGACCCATTCAGTCGGGCTGTCAGCCGGGTCTGTGGGTAACTGCTCGCCCCTGACAAAGCTCACGGTTCTGCCGACGATGCCGGCTGGCAAGCGGCCGGAGTTGTGAACCTGCAGGATTGCCGTAGGAATCCGCCCCTTATTGTGAGGACCGAATTCGAAGTAGATGACCGCCAGTTGCGCCCGTTGCGTCATCTGGAGGGTGGCTTCCGCTATGTTGGCGCTCTTGCTGGCAGCCTCGGCAATGCGCCGTGTCTCAGCAAGACCGTCACGCAGGTATTGCTCCTGCCTGGCCATCGCGATGAACTGGCCGATGTAGACGAAGAGAATGGCAAACGCCAGAAATGCGCTGGCGGCCACCAATGCCCCGAAGAGCGCAACCGCGGCACCCGCACCACGCACCCAATCAGCCCACCACCCGTCTGTGCCCGCTTCACTGCGTGCCTGCCCGCGTTGCACCTGGAGTCGTTCAGCGGTCACCCCATGCAAGGTAATCGAGTCGATCGCGATTGCACCGCGGCCGGTGAAGCGCTCCTCGATGTGGGGTTCGCCGGGGTGCCGACGCTCTGGCGTCTGTGGCAAAGGAGCCTGGATGAATCGCTCCCGTTCACTGCCGGCTGTCATCGTTCCGCGTCCGTGCGTCGCCGCCGGTACGGCGATGACGTTCAGACTGAACGCAAGACCTAAGACAAGGGCCGCCGAACACAAGGGTAATCGTCTGAACATGAAGTCTGCTCTACGTGCGCGTCCGCGTGCCGCAGTGGACCGCGCGGGCTCTGGTGCTCTCGGCCCGTCCAATCTTAACCATCAATCGCCTCCGTCGACCCGAACAGCGGGGGGCAGCTGAACAAGAAGCGGTCGCCGTCACGACAACGCCGCGGGTAGTGATACCGGAGTGGGCGATCTGTCCGCTACTTGATAGCACAGTCGCCCAAAGACGCCCGGAAGCATACGGTTGCGAGGCGGTGCGTACAGCTCAGCAGCACAGCAGCCAGAGCATCGACAAACGTCTCGTCTTTCGGCCGGACGCCCCGGGGAGAAATGCAGCGCATCCTGACCAAAACGCTGCGGAAGGACCGCTCACTGCGGTATCAAACCGTTCAGGATCTGCTCCTCGACCTGCCATCTCGATGTGCCTGTCTGCACTCCCGAGCAGCGCGAGGCCCTCGTCAGCGGCTACATCGCCTACTGGGGCACCTACAGCGTGGACATGGCCGCAGGCGTGGTCGTGCACCACGTGAAGAGCGATCTCGGCATCGGCTACACCGGCACCGATCAGCGCCGGCCATTCCGTCTTGAATGGCGATCGCCTCGTGCTCGGCGATGGCAAAACGTGGACGCGGGTGCTGGAGCGAGTGCGCTGACTGGTGCCAGAGCGGTGGCCGCTCGTACTGCTACAACCTTTGCACTGAATTGCTACACGAATTGGCGGAGGCGTTGCCCCTTCGTGATTGGCGCTACTTGATCAGCCGCACGTCGCCGCTGAATGTCTTGAACGTCAACTGGCCACCCGCGGCATCGTTGAGGCTCGCGCGCATCGTGCGCTTCGACTTGCTCTGCACCATCAGCGACACGGCGCTATCGACGTGGCCGCTGAACGAGTCGAATTCGACTGTGCCCGCGGCGCTGTCGGGCAACCGCACCTCGATGTCGCCGCTGAACGTCTTGGCCCGCAC
Organism: Vicinamibacteria bacterium; assembly: GCA_963763095.1. Classification (GTDB taxonomy): domain Bacteria; phylum Acidobacteriota; class Vicinamibacteria; order Vicinamibacterales; family JAENWD01; genus CAVUCH01. Next base: position 196,987 of record CAVXNR010000013.1, on the reverse strand, counting down.
CGACTGGCCTTGCTGCCAGGTCGCCGGAGCCAGGTAGATTTGTCCGCTGAAGGTCTCGGCGTCCACCGGTCCGGTGACCCTGTCCAGACGCAGGTCCGACGAGAAGCCGTGCACTTTGTGCGTGCCGGTCACGCCGCTGATCTGCACCGGACTGCTGAACACCTTCAAGTCGAGATTGGCGCTCTCGGGCACCTTGATCGTGAAGTCGGTCTCGACGACGTTGTCGTCGTTCTCGCCCCAGTCCGTGTCGCGCTTATTGGCTTCAATCGTGACCGAGCGGCCATCGGACTGAATGTCGAGCTTGATGCGGTCGAGCCGCTCACGGGTCGCCTTGCGGATCGCGACAATCGCAACGTCCGATCGCGGTTCGCCGGTAATCTCGACGCGGCCCGAGAAGTTCTTGAGTGTCACCGTGCCGCCCGCCTGCATCGGCACGGTGCGTTCGACGCGTTCGGTTTCCTTGGTCGCGCCAGCCGAGAGGGCAGGGATGCCCATCGCCAGCAGGGCGAGGGCTGCGGTCAGGGGGGCACGAGGGGTGAAGCGATGAGCCATGGGCAGGGGTCTCCTCCAGTCCCCAGGAAGTAGACGGCGATCAGGGGCCGAGGGTTGCCCGCCGCTACGACGAGGCAGGCCCTTTGGGTGTCGTCAAAACCTCGGTCTGAATGCCCAGCCATGCGCGCCGGGGAATGTCGATCACCTCATCTGTGGGAAACACTGCCGTGAGGCTGACCTCGATGCAAACAGTGATACAGGTCGTCTGTTCGAACGGCACGGCGCAGGACCGACTATCCGTCCTCGTGACGCCTCATGAGATCCGGCAGTTCCTCGAGTCCGAACTTGCACAATTGCACGATCGTCGCCTGGCGGCGATAGAGTGGCGGCAGGGTATTGCGGGCCTCGTCCTTGCTCTCCGCCTCCACCACGATCCATGCCTTGTGCACGCCATCATCGCAGCCGAAATCAGCGTGCGTCAGGAAATGTGAACCGCTCTCCAGGAGTACCCTGATCGCGCGGTAGCACGACACCACTTTTGACTCGTGTGGGACCTCGATGAGGAACCTGGCCATGTGCGTAGTCTCTTACGGGGTAGCCCGGAATTCAAGAAACGTTTGAGCGCCCGTCCCCAACGCTGTCGCTGGTCGGGAAGAACGGGCTTCGAACCGGCGCAGGCGATCGGGGTCGGCGGCAAAGCGCTGCGGCAGCGCCGTCACCAGGTTTCTGAACTTCCCTGACAACGACGCGACGCACAAACCGCAGGCACCCAGTGTGAAGAGAGCTGAGTAAGGTCGGGCGCTAGTCCAGCCAGCCAGGATCGAAGCTCGCCCCCGACACCCCGCCAACATATCCCGCAGAATTCTTCGCAAAACGGTCAGATCGTGCGAGACACCAGCGTTGGCTGCGCCGAGGAGTCGCAATGATCCCAGGTGGCTGCGCTCGCGGAGTGGGCGAAGATCGCACCGAGCGTAGGGGGAGCACATGCGAAACGTATTGTTGTCCTTGGTGGCGGCGCTGTTCGCTGCCGTGCCGGCCAAGACCGATCAGATCGATGACATCGTCACCGAGCAGATGAAGGTCAGCCATCTTCCGGGCGTCGCGGTAGCGATCGTCGACCATGGGCGAGTGACGAAGCTGGCGACCTATGGCGAAGCCAACCTCGAATGGCCCGCGAAAGTGGATGCCGAGACGCGCTTCCAGCTCGCCTCGGCGACCAAGCTGCTTACCGGAATCCTGCTGATGCGCGCGGTCGAGCAAGGGCGGCTCTCGCTCGATGATCCCATCTCGAGCTTCTTCCCCGGCGCGCCCGAGAGCTGGTCGCGCATCCATGTGCGCCAGCTCGCCAACCACACCTCGGGGCTGAACGAGGATTTGGGCCAGCCGCGGCCGAAGACCCTCGCCGGAGCTGTAGCGGCGTCGATGAAGCAGCCGCTCGCCTACGAGCCCGGCACCGAGGCGCGCTACGGCTTCACCGACTTCATGATCCTGCGCGCAATCCTCGAGAAAGTCGGCGGGGCCTCTCTGCCCCAGCTGCTCGATCGCGAACTGGTGAAACCGCTCGGGCTCGCAGAGACGGGATTCGCGATGGCCGAGGACGACGGAACGGTGCGCACCGGCGAGCTGATCCACAAGCGCGCCTCGATCTACGGCTGGACCAGCGACCGCCAGCGAACGAGCGACTTCTTCTTCGAGCCATTGGGCTATGGCGCGGGCGGGCTATTCTCCTCGGTGAGTGACCTCGCCGAGCTGTTCGCGGCGATCGACGCGGGCAAGGTGCTGAAGGCTGGCAGCCTGGTGGCGATCACAACTCCGGCAACCCTGCCCAATGGGCGCAAATCCGGCTTCGGCATTGGCTGGACGGTGCGTGACTATCATGGCGTGCCGGTCGTCGGGCACAGCGGCGGTCCGGCGCTCGCCGACATCCTGCGCATCCCCTCGCAGGGGCGCACGATCATCGTGCTGACCAACCAGCAGATGTTCTTTCCGGTGCTCGCAGAGCGCATCGCCGATCTCACCATTCCCGAGCCGCCGCTCACGGGGATCGCCGACGACCGGCCGGCTGTTGCCGCCAACCTGCGCGGCCTGTTCGATGCGCTCGCGGTTGGGGGAGATGACCAGCGTTTTGCCGCCGAGGGCAGCAACCCCGGCGAGCCGCTGCGCAGCGGCTTCGGCAAGGCGCTGATCCAGGCGGTCGGGCCTCTCAAGAGCGTGACCCTGGTGCGGATCGAAGACGACGGCACGCGCGTTTACCGGCTCGCGTTTCAGCGCAAGCAGTGGGATTGGATCGTCAAGGTCGACTCGACGGGCCGCATTGCCGACATGCGACCCGCCACCTAGCCCTCGCTCATTAACACACACGACTCTCCGCCGCGCCCGACGCGGCGACGGTCGAAGAACGTACGGATTACTGAGAAGCGGCCTGCACGATGTCAGGCGGGAACCGAATCCCGAGCGCTTTGGCGACGTCTTGGTTGAGAACCAACTTCTGGACGGCGACTTCCTCGAACGGGATGTTACGGGGCTGTTCGCCGCGCAGGACGCGCGCGAGGACCTTCGATGCGGCTTTGCCGGTTTCATACCAGCCGATGCCGACGGCGACCAGCGCTCCCCGCTGCACGAACTCCGGGTCGTTGATGATGAGGGGAAGCTTCGCGTCGCGCGCCGCCTTCACGATCGCGTCGAAGCCCTGGAGCGCGGTATTGTCTCCGGTCACCCAGAGCGCCTGCACGCCGCGATGGGTCAGCACCTGCGCCGCCTGAAAAATCTCGCTCGTGCCGGTGATCGCAATCTCCTGCAGCTTGATGGCGCGCTGCTCGAAGATGCCGCGCGCCACGCTCACGACCTTGACCGAATTGGCTTCCGAGCTGTTATAGAGCGTTCCGACCGCGCGGACGCCGGGCACGAGCCGCTGGATCATGTCCACCGTGTCCTGGACCGGCGGGAACGAACCGACACCGGTCACGTGCGGCAGATGATCCGTCCGGCTCTTGCCGGCGCCCGCCGCAATCGGGTCGTACACGTACGTGAACACGATCGGTTTGGACCGAGACACAGACGCAGCGGCCGTGAGCACCGGCGTGGTCATGGCGACGATGACGTCGACGTCGGAATCGTCGTAGTTCCGAATCAGCAGCGGGATGTTGGCGATCTCCCCCTGGGCATGCGCCCGGCGAACCTCCAGGTTGACCCGCTCCTCGATGCCCTGCTCCTTGAGGCCGTCGAAGAGGCCCTTCATGCACATGTCGGCGCCTTCCTCAGGCGCGAAATACACCAGGCCGATCGTGTGTGCCATCGCCGGGCCGCTCGGCGTCCGTCCACACGCGGCGAGCGAGACGGCGATCAGAAAAGCGAGTGCACCGTTCCGTGTCACAGGCATGTTCATGGGAGCTATCCTACACCCGCGATTTACTTGTGTAGTCACCTGGGGCAGGCCTTCAGGCCTGCTCGCGCGTACCGATTTGCAGGGCTGAAGCCCTGCCCCACATGAGTGTTTCAGTGACAACATAAGCGAGCACTGGGTCCAGTTCGGTTCCATCTGCAGCCTCAGCGGACATCCCAGACGCCGGCACGGGCGAGCGGACACGGCGACACACGGTCATAGGAGGCGGGCATGGTCCGCGTGTTTTATAGCCCAGTGTACGTGGGCTCCGCCCACGTGTTCGAGACCACCCGCAAGGCGCAGTGGATCGCCGACTCATTGGGCAGCGCACCGATCGGCGGCATCGAACTGGTCTCACCCGCTTCGCTCTCGTACGACCAGCTGGTTCAGGTACACGACCCCGCGTACGTCCGCGCAGTCGAGACCGGCGTGCCGCGGAGCCTCGCCGAGTCGCAGGGCTTCTGCTGGGACGCGGGGCTCTGGCCGATGGTGCGCGCGTCGAACGGCGGCGCCGTCGCCGCGGCGCTGGCCGCACTCCAGTCTGGCGTGGCCGGCTCACTGTCCAGCGGCCTGCACCATGCACGTCGGGAGCACGGGGCCGGCTTCTGCACCTTCAACGGCCTGGCGATTGCGGCGCGTGAGGCGTTGGCGGCCGGAGCCGAGTCGGTGTTGATCCTGGATCTCGACGCCCACTGCGGAGGCGGGACTGCGTCTCTGATCGCGGAGGAGCCTCGTATCTGGCAGATCGACGTCTCGGTCTGTGACTTCGACCGCTACGAGAGCGGCGAGCGCGCCCGGCTTCGGATCGTTCGGGACAGCGACGAGTACCTTGGTGCGATCGAGCGCGCTCTACAGGACGTGCGACGGACGGGACCTCGGTTCGGACTCTGCCTGTACAACGCAGGGATGGACCCGTTCGAGGGATGCGACATCGGCGGGCTGACGGGCATCACCAGAGACATCCTCGCCGCTCGGGAGCGGCTGGTGTTCGACTGGTGCCGGGAGCAGCCAATGGCCGATCGCCTTCGTCTTGGCAGGGGGGTACCTGGGGCACCGTCTCGATCAGGACGATCTCGTGGCCCTGCATCGCCTGACGTTGTCGGCCGCCATTGCCTCCCAACACAAAACAGGCCTCACAAACGGTGGCCTGCGTGCCTAAGTGACTACAGAGACATAGGCAAGCAACGGTCCCGAGGTTGACGGAGCGCGTTTGACATCTTCGCGAAAGCGCGCCTGCTGGATTCGGCGCGCGATCGGCCGGTCCTTCCGCTGCTTCCGTCCGTCGGCTGTCAAGGCGCAGCCGACTGGATGCTGTCGTTCCGGGAGATTGTGGACGTGGTCAGCGAGCGCCGGCCGCAGGACTGAGCACGCGCGACAGCACACCAACGTCCATGCTGATCGTGCGGTTCGCGATGACGGCGTCGTGCCGCGTCCGTTGGAACTTCGCAATCCGCCGAGGCGGTGATCGCCGAGAGCGGGACGTCGCCGAAGTGCTTCTTGACGAGGCTGAGCCGTTCCTATTCCAGCTTGATCGTGCGCGGGGAGCACCGCATCCGCGTGGCATCCAAGTAGGCGCCGATCGCATCCTCAAGCCGCTTCGGCCCTTGTTCGTCGGCTGACAGCCGGCGGTGTCCAGCTTCGTCGACGAGCTCTCGTTCTCGGCGAGTCGCCGTTCGTAGATTCGTCGTGCCCAGGCGCTTCCGGTATCGACGGCCGGCAACGGCGAAGTCCGTCCAGCACTGACGACCGCGTTTCCAGACACTCAGAGCGGCAACTCTCCGATCTCCGATTCATCTCAGACGAGGAAACCGAAAGCAGTTGACTATCGGCGGACCGACTTCTTTGCGGACCTGGACCTCGCGGCCCGTCTTGACACTGACTTCTTCGCCGCCGTTCTCGATGCGGCTTTCTTGGCGTTAGTCTTCCTTGCGGAAGTCTTCTTGGCGGCGGTTTTCTTCGTGGTCTTCTTCAAAACTCCGGCTTTGGCGGTGAGCGCCCCTACCGCCTTGCCGACAGGAATCCTGCTCACCTGCTTTGCGACAGACGTCGCGGCAGCCACAGCTTTCGTTGGCACCGCGGGTTTGCCCTGCCCGACGCGATTGCCCATCACGGCTCCCGCGACACCTCCTACGATTGCGCCTGCGGGCCCGGCGACTATGCTGCCGGCGACAGCGCCAGTCACGGCACCCGCGGCTTGTTTGGTGAGTGGGACGTTCGGACTCGAGTTTGATTCCTTTGCCATGACAGCAGTATATATGCGATCCGCTTGCTGCGCCGCGTCGCGGGGCCCGCCGGCCTAGGGCGTGACGGTCTCTCACGTATCGGTCGCAGAGATCGGCCGGCAGCTGTAGCGCGAACCTTTGTACTGGGCCGATGATGCGCATCTGCAGCGGGTCGGCCCTGCGAGGCGTCCCGGGATGGCTCATCCGAACCATCCGACGATTGCCTGGTCGGCCTGCGGCATAACCCTAGCAGGACTGCAGCCACGCCGCCGTTGCTCGGGGCTCAGTTTCGACGGCCAACGAACAGGCCGCCGCCGATCGCGGCGCGCGATGCGTGATCGCCGGAAGGTCCTTCCCGTTCCGCGTGACGACTCGAGTGCATTGCGGCATCGCTGGGCATTGTAGCTTCACCGCCGAAGTCACGGTTCGAGGTCGACCTCAGGTCGAAGCCTGGCCGAGTCCCGCCAAGAACCCGCCAGAATGGCGGGATGCAACGCCGGATCGAATCCAGCCTGAGGAGGCGAGAGGGCACACAACATGTGACCGCAGACCCGCTCACGCCGCCGGCCGCCATAGTTGCAGATAATGTTGGTTGCGTGCCCGCGGTTTGAACCCTCGAAACAGGGACTACTGGTCGACGCCGTTCGTGGTTTATCGCGCCCGGACGTGCCGCCGTTTGCAAGAATTTGCAAGACGTTCCGGAACAGGCGTCCGCGATTGGCATCGACTGGCAGTCAGGCGGGAGAGCCGACCCCGATTTGCCGGGGTCGGCTGCGGTGTGCTGTCATTGCGTCCTGCCTGTCACGCCGGAGGCCGCGGGTTCGAGTCCCGTCGACCCCCAACTCCCTCGCGTTGCGTCATCCGGCGTGCTGCTCGATCATCGGAAGGTAGAAGCACTGCCGGCGCCGAAGCGAACGCGGAAGCGGAAGCGGAAGGTGGAGATACCGCCCGCCGATCAACCGTTCTGAATCCCGATGAAGATCATCTACAAGATCACCTATCCGAACGGCAAGATCTACATCGGCCAGGATAGGACCGACACGATCACGCATTTCGGCAGCGCCGATGCCGCGTCGATCGCGCGCGACTTTACGCGCGAACAGCGGCGTGATTTCACGATCCGGCGCGAGATTCTGTGGGAGTCGGAGACCGCCTCCGATGCGGCCGTGTACGCGAAAGAGGTCGAGCTGATTCGCGCGCACCGTGCGAACGATCCGGCTGTCGGCTACAACCGATGGCCGAACGTTCCGCCGGCCTTGCGCGGGAAATAGAACCACGCGATCCGAGCGCCCAGGGCGGGGATATGAGGCCGCTCTGGCGCTCGTTCGTGCTTCAGCGTGGCGGACGATGGGAGGCGCCCGGCTCACGCTGCCTCTCGCCGCACGGAGGCTCATTTCGCACGGCCAGATCGATTCGACATCACACGGGACGAGCTGCCAGGCGCGACATACGCGCGCTCTGGCGCCCGATCGTGCTGCGGCCCGGCGAGCAATTGCTGAGTCGTTGTTCAAGGTTCGAGGCATTGCCTTCAATAGCCAAACCCCTTATTCAAGGGTGGGCTATGGGGTGTAGTTTGCTACAAGACGCTCTTTGAGGCGCGCTGTTCGCGGCGCGTACCACGCGGGAGCCCCAATGCTGCAACAGCGTTCACTCGAACTGCTCCTTGCGGCGAGCATCGTATGCGGCGCAGCAGGAATTAGCTCTGCCGACCCTCTCAGCTTGCGGGTTGAGGGGACGATCGCTTCGGTCGATCAGGACCTGCTGGCGCTTGTGCTTCCAGGCTTGACAGCGAGCATTGGTGACTCGTTCCACGCATCGGCCACCTTCACACCCGGCCCCGACACCTGGCCGGACGAGACCACGGTTGGCGGCTACGAGGCGCGTGCGGCAATGACACTTGCCGTCGGAGCCAGTTCGACAGACCTGCTCCGCTTGAGTGGCATGTTTCTCACGCTGGCCGGGAGTCCTGGTGGCGTAGGATTTCCTGACCGTGACGCGCTCTCGTTTTTTGGCGACGTGGCACTTCAAGGGTCGCAGATCGCGTTCTTCTCGATTAATGCAGTCGGCGATTTCTTGGATTCGGATGCAGCAACAGTCGAGAACCTCTCAACTCCTTCGGGCGTTCTGTCCTTAGCGATTAGATCGTTCGATCCGCGTATTCCTTTCGAGCATGACCCGGAGTTTGCGCCACTGCGCATGCAAGTAGACAGCATCGTTCTTTCCGCGCCCTCCGCAAACCCAGTGCCTGAACCAGGCACACTCGCATTGATTGCGCTTGGGCTCGTCGGTTTTGGTGCGCACCGCGTGCGGCAGCGAAAAGCGTAGGCGCAGATCGGATCGCGTGCTCAGCAGCATGGGCCGCCGTCTGGCATCCCCCGCACAATCGGCGTCAACGGCCGTAGTGCTTGCGTGCCTGAAGTTTCGTGGCCGACTCGTAACGAGGGGTGGTCGGGAATCCTATTCTGCGGTTCCGCCGAGTATCGCTTTCAATTGATCTTTCCTGATTCGCTCGTCCGGGTTGACCGCAGACCCATTTTTTGCTCAGCCGTTCGATGCTCATACGGGCTTTACGGTTGGCAAACCCCGCGAAGTCTGTCCGCCGTAGCCTCGGCGAAGGCGGACTGACTCCATCCCTTGCTTCGCTCGGTCTGTTGACGTGATCGACGTCCTCAGGCACGGCAGCAGGCTGATCGCCTGACACGCCGCATTCGCGGATCCCGCTCGCTCCGTCCGGGCGCGCTGCACACCCTCGTGCGAGGACTCACTGTGGCGATCTTCCAGGCGCGCCCCACTCCGGGAAATCGCAGCAGATCGCCGTCAGGACACTGACCGCAACGAGTGCCTTCGATCCGCCGTCCCGCCTCTGCTGTATACTCGCCGTGCTCTCAGATGCCGCTGACCTCAGGCTCCCGACTTGGGCCGTACTCTATTCTCGCGCCGGTTGGCGCCGGCGGGATGGGCGAGGTGTATCGCGCGCATGATACGACCCTCAATCGCGACGTCGCCATCAAGGTGCTGCCCGCGGCGTTCGCACAGGACCGCGAGCGCGTGGCGCGGTTCCGTCGCGAGGCGCAGGTGCTGGCCTCGCTCAACCACCCCAACGTGGCGGGCATCTATGGCCTCGAGGAGAGGGACGGAGAATTCGCGCTGGCTCTCGAGTTCGTGGACGGCGAGGACCTCGCCGAACGCCTCGGGCGCGGCGGTGCGATCCCGGGAGATCAGGCGGTCTCGATCGCGAGGCAGATTGCGGAAGGCCTCGAAGCCGCGCACGAGCGAGGGATCGTTCACCGAGATCTGAAGCCGGCGAACATCAAGCTGACCACCGCCGGCGGGGTGAAGATTCTCGATTTCGGTCTGGCGAAGGCGCACGACGGCGACACGCCGGAAGCGAGCGCACACTCGCCGACCCTGACGCGCAACATGACGGACGCGGGGCTCGTCCTCGGAACGGCGGCGTACATGTCGCCCGAGCAGGCGCGTGGCGCGGCCCTCGACAAGCGCACCGACATCTGGGCGTTCGGCGTGGTGCTGTTCGAGATGCTGACCGGCCGCCTGCTCTTCGACGGCGGAACGGTGTCCGACATCCTCGCGGGGGTGTTGCGGCAGGAGATCGATCTGGCCGCGCTGCCGGTGGGCACACCCGCCGGCCTGCGGACGCTGCTCGCACGCTGCCTGGAACGCGATCCGAAGCTGCGCCTCCGTGACATCGGCGAGGCGCGCGTGCTCCTTTCCGGGAGCCTCGATGCGCCACGCAGTCCTCCACCGGCGCCCGCCGGTTACGCGGCTTCCCGCTGGTGGCGTCTGCTGCCATGGGCGCTTGCTGCCGCGGCGATCGCCGCCGCGATCCTGGTGCCCCACCGGCCCGCCGCGGCGAGCGGTTCCTACGGGTCCACGACGCAGCGCTTCACGGTGGCCGGTCCCGAGAAAGCAGCGGGCGGCTCCTACTTGATGGACCTCAACGAGGTGCCCGTCGTGGCGCCCGACGGCAAGACGCTGGTTATTCCACTCGCCAGCTCAGAGGGCCACGCGCTGTTCCTGCGCCGCCTGGACCGATTCGAGCTCACCCCGGTCGAAGGCGGCGGACGACGGCCGTTCTTCTCGCCGGACGGACGCTCGCTGGCCTTCGCCCGGGGCCAGGAGATCTGGAAGATGGATCTCGCAGAGCGCCAGCCGAGCCTCGTCGGCCGCGTGAGCGAGAACGTGTGGGACTTCAATGACGCGGTCTGGCACCCGGACGGGCGACTGCTGATCCCTGGGGCCCGAGGGCTCTGGTCGCTGCCCGCCACGGGCGGCGAGGCCACGCTCTTCGTCCCCGCTGCCAAACAGGCGAAGGAACAGTTCACCCGCGTGAGCGTCCTCGGCGACGGGCGCATCCTGCTGAGCATCGAGGCACCTGAGTCGGCTCGCGTCGAGGTCTTGAGCGCTGACGGGACCGGCCGCCGGATCGTGGCGAGTGGCTTCGACCAAGGCACTGTCGTCGACGACGTGCTGATCGCCCGGCACAGCGGGCAGTGGAGAGCGACGCGCGTCGACCTCGAGCGGCTCACGCTTGTCGGTCCTCCGGTGTCGCTCACCGACGTGCCCGCGCAGAGCCTGCTCGCGCGGTCGCTCGCCTGGATCGACGGCGAACGGTCGCTGCTGCGCGAGCTCGTGTGGGTCTCGCGCTCAGGGGCCGCCGCCCCGACGGGAATCCCGCCCGGTTACCTGAGCTGGCCGCGGCTCTCGCCGGACGGCACGCGCGTGGCGATGGCAATGGTGACAGATCACCCAAACCGGCCGCGCGCGGTGGCGGGAGAACGTCGATTGGGCGTGCTCGACTTCCGCACGCGCGCGAGAAGCGGGCTCGACGGCTTCGGCGAGCCGGTGTGGTCTGCCGACGGCCTCCGCGTCGTCACGTCGCTCGGCGGGCAGCCCTACGCGGGGCTTGCCGAGCAGGTCGCCGACGGCAGCCGCCCGATGACCACGCTCTTCACGGTGGACGGGGGCGACGCCTGGCCGACGTCGATCAGCAGAGACGGCGAGTGGCTCGTGTACTACGGTGCCACACCGGTTCGCGGCACGGCAGATCCGACGCAGGACATCTTCATCCTGAATCGCAACACGAAGGAACAGAAGCGCTTGTCGCTGCCCGGTGAACAGCGCGGCGGCCGGCTCTCGCCCGACGGTCGCTGGCTGGCTTTCCAGTCGGCCGAGGGCAGCGGGACCGAGGTCCACGTCCGTGCCTTCCCTGCGCTCGACGCCGATTACATCGTGTCGAACGATGGCGGCGACGAGCCGGCATGGTCGACCGACGGCACGGAGCTCTACTTCCGCCACGGGCGCGACATCATGATGGTGAAGGTGCCCCGCGCCGGGGCGGCGGTGAGCTGGCCAGCTCCCGAAACCTTGTTTGGTGGCGAATTCCCGCGCCACAGCTACGGCGACCAGAGCTACGACATCGCGCCGGACGGACGCTTCCTGATGATGCGCCCGGTCGTCAGTGGCCGCGTCGACGTTCGCGTCGTCCTCAACTGGATCGCGGAGGTGCGCGCTCGGCTGGACAGCGCGAAGTGAGCGCGGACCCACGGCTCGGTCCGCGCGGCAGCCGACGCTGATCCGGCGTGTAGAAAGGCGATCGTGGCCACCGCGAGCGCGGAGAGCGCGACAGCGCGATGACCGGGGGGCACGAGTCCCGTCGCCCAGTGCGTCGCGTCCGGCGGCGTAGGGTGCAAGGTGGCAGCGACGACGGTCGCGATCCGGTCCGGCGTCAGCGCGGGGCGGCGACCAGGCCGCGGCGCATCCTTCGCACGCGATGGGCCGGCTACTGGAGCGGCGACGTCCAATTCAGAAGAACGTGGATGCGCTGCCGCTGGCTTTGCCCGGCAGCCACCTTCACCAGGAAGCGCTGGCCGTCCGACGTGACGTCGTAGTCGTCGTAATCCGGGCCCTCAACGACCGGCTTCTTCGCCCTCCACCAGTTCGAGCGCGATGAAGAGCTGCCCGGCCGCTTCCTCCAGGCCGTAGATGGCCGCGATGTTCGGGTGGTTCAGCGAGGCGAGCAGGTGGGCCTCGCGCCGGAATCGTCCGAGGCGCTCGTGTCCTGGGCCACTTCGGGCGGCAGCACCTTGATTGCGACATCGCGCCCCGCCGTCGTGTCGGTGGCCCGGTAGACCTCGCCCATTCCGCCGGCGCCAATGGCCGACGTTCTCCGGTAGTGCGACAGCGTTCGTCCGACGAGATCCGTCATTTGTTCCTTTTGGCACGCAGCCAGTCGCACGTTCTTCGGGCGGGCAAGCTCGAGCATTATGCCGAGACGGCAGCACGACCCCCAGCGAGTGCGACCCGGAAGCACCGGCTCGCTGACGCGATGATCGTCACGCCGTGCGAGTTGTTCGGGTTCTGCTATCAGAGCGTTGACAGGCCTCGGAGACGACAAACGCGATTCTGCACGTGACCTGCGAGCGTCGGCGGCGGGTCAGGACCGAGGCGAGTTGCGCGGCGAAAGGGAACGCGAAGGTCGCAGACAGGCCGAACAAAATCAGCCGCGCCCGGGACGAACGAGCTTCGTAGTGGACTGCTGCTCACCTGACCCACAGCACCGCTCCTGCCGGGAGGATTTGCCCGGCGATGTCCCCGCGCGCGTTGATGCCAAGGGCGCTGCTGCTGCCATCCGAGTCGTCGAGCGCCGTCATGACGCCATCCTGCCAGACAAAAGCACGGGATTGTCCCGAGGACATGAAGTTCATTCCGACGACCTGTCCACGATTGTTGATGGACCCAGCGACGCTGAACGTGAACGCGCCGCCAAGTGTGCCGAGGTCCTGCATGACGCCGTCTTCCAACAGGAAGGCATGCGTGTCACCCGCGGCTGTCTGGCTCTCGCCGACAACCTGTCCGCGGTTGTTGATCGCGAAGGCCGTCGACGACTCGCCGCCAAGCGTACCGAGGTCGTACATGACACCGTCCTGCCAGAGGACGGCATGGAACGATCCCGACGTCGTCAGGCTGGCGCCAACCATCTGCCCGCGATCGTTGATGCCGTTGGCCGCGGTGTTCGTGCCGCCGAGATCGGTCATGACGCCGTCCTCCCAGAGAAAGGCGTGCGTTTCGCCGGTAGCCGTCTCGCTCAATCCCACCACCTGCCCGCGGTTGTTGATCGCCGTGGCGATCCCGAACGTTCCGCCCAGCGAGCCAAGATACGACATCACGCCGTGGGTCCAGAGGATCGGGCGGACTCCTCTCGTCTCCGAAATGCTTGCCCCGACGACTTGACTGTGGTCGTTGATGGAGACGGCAGAGCTGATCGCGTCGCCATCGAGCGTGCCGAGGTCGTGCATGACCCCTTTCTGCCAGAGGAAGGCGTGAGTGTCGCCAGTCGCCGTTTCGGCTTCCCCGACGATTTGTCCCCGGGCGTTGATGCCGATCGCGGCGCTGCCTTCTCCGCCGAGAGCGCCGAGCTCGATTACCGTTCGGTCTGTGCGGTCTGAACGAGCCGAGGAGGGGAGACCCAGGACAATCACGAGCATGAAGGAAAGAGGCAGGCTGGCTTTCATGGTCAGCTCCTTGTACTCAGCAAATCTGGATGCGACACCTGATTGTCGGTGCTCGTCCTGATCACGGCCCTCAGCTCGCGTCGACTCTCGTCCCGCTGTGGCCGGCAGCTTCGGCTCAGGGCTGCGGCACTGCCTGCGGCGTGAGAATCGCCGCAAGGTTCAGCGTACCGTCCTGGACGCGGACGATCGTTACTTGCTTCTCGGGTATATGGACAGCCGGCGCGAAGCTGAGCGTGCCGGTCACGCCTTGAAAGTCTCGTGTGGCCTCGAGTGCGTCCGCGACGACCTTCTGTTTGGCCGATCCCGCGAGCTCGATCGCGGCGGCGAGCAGGTTCACGGCGTCGTACCCGAGCCCCGCAAACGAGCTCTCGGGTGGATTGCCAAACCTTGCCTGGTAGCCGTCCATGAAGCGCGTCTGCAGAGGCGTTGCCTGCGCTCGGTCGAAGAGCGTATGGGTCGTGAAGTACACGTCATGTGCCGCAGCGCCGGCAATCTCCAGGAGCAGAGGCGTGTCGTAGCCGTCGCCGCCAACTATCGGCTCGTCAACACCCGCTTCCCGAAGCTGCTTGACCAGCGAGCCGATTTCGTCCGGACCCGAGGCGACGTAGATTACGTCCGGCGGAGTGCTCAGGCCCTGGAGTCTGGCGATGTGGGCCGAGAAATCGGTAGTCCCGGCGGAGTAGGTATCCTCGCCGACGATTTGGCCGCCCAGCTGCAGGTAGCGCTCCGCGAAGTACTTTGCCAGCAGCACCGTGTAATCCATCGTCTCGTCGGAGAGCAGGTAGACCGTCCTGGCGCCCAGCGCGGACACGGCGTACTCGGCGCCTGCGGCCGCCTGCGTGTTGTCCCCGAAGCACGCCATGAAGTAGTAGTTCGGAAACTCGATCGGGACGCGAGGCGACGTCGCGCCCGACGTCAGAAAAACCACGCGAGCCTTCTCGGCGATCGGCGCAGCCGCCAGAACCATGGTCGTGTCGCTCAGGCCGGTTATCGCCGACAGCCCTGGAACGTGCACGAGCCTCCTGGTTTCATCGGCGATCAGCGCGGGATCGCTCTCCCCGTCGACGGCGATCAGTTCGACGCGTCGGCCGAGCAGCCCGCCACGAGCATTGAGTTGCGCCACGGCGAGCAGTGAGCCGTTGAGCGAAGGCCGTCCAAGCGACGCCTGCGATCCCGAGAGATTGTAGACGGCGCCGATCTTCACGGGCTCGTTCTTCGACTCGGCCTGCACCTGGTGAGTGTGGACGAGCGTAGCGAACCCGAGGAGCACGAGGGTGGCGGAGAGGCTGGCGTCGAACGGTCGCGTGTTCATCACACCTCCCTTCGATAGGTCAGGCGCACGCCTGACGCGGTCTCGTGATGGCGTGCAGAACATAGCAAATGTTGGACGCGGCGGAGATCAAAGAGTGCGGTCGAGCTCGCGGGCCGAGCGAGCATCGCGTGGCCTGGTCGCGAAACCGTCCCCGGCAGCCAGCAACCGTTCCTCGCTACCGCGCTGACGGCGTCCTTTCCGGTGAGCCGGTCCCACGGAGCGACCAGATTCGTGCGCGAGTTACAGATTCGTCTGCCGGCAGCGAAGTGGGATGCTCATACCCGCAAATGCTCGACGATTCCTGTCGATGACCGTGGACGCTGACTTGCAGAGCAGGAGCCGATGCCGATTCCGGTCACGGTCGAGGGCCTGGGCGTTCGACTTGCTCTCAAACCGACATCCTGCACCCTCCTGGTGATGGGCACCCTCCTGCTCGGCATGCCAGATGCTGGCATGGCCCAAACCGTCCCCCGCACGTTCGACGATCTTCGCGCCGAGTCACATCAAGGCGAGACTGTGTACGTCACGGACGTCGCGGGCGCGACAACGAAGGGCCGCGTCCTCAGGATCTCCGCGAACTCCATTGCCTTGATCGTGAAGAACCAGACCCGCGACTGGCCGGCATCCGAGGTGAGGTGGATCACGCAGCGCCGCGGGAGCGCCGGTCGTGGGGCGCTGATAGGACTGGCCGTGGGAGCCGTGCTCGGGCCGGCGCTGGTGGCCTTGGACAATGGAGGTGATGACTACGTATTGTTTTTTGCCCCTTTCTCCGCCGGCCTCGGGGGCGGCATCGGCGCGGCGATCGGCGCGGCCAGGAGACCGCAGCGTGTCTTGTACGCTGCGGACCGTCGTTCGACCACGGTTCTGGTGGCGCCCCGGCTGGCACCGGGCGTTGTCGAGTGGCGCGCGCAAATCGGCTTCTGAATGCCCTCGGGCGGGCGAATCGCACGTGCGGCACGGGTTGAGGATAGACGAGATCACCCGCACCGATGGCTCAAACCCAAGCCTTGGCCCAGGCCGATGCATCGACGTAGTTTTCAAATTTTGTGATCTTGCCGTTCCGCATCCGCTGGACATGGACGAACGGTGCGTCGAGGGTGGCGCCACTCTTAGCCTTGCCCTGGAAGCGTCCGATGACCACCACATGTTCGCCAGCGTCGATGAACTGCTCGGGAATGGCGCGAAACTCTTCAAAAATCGCGGGAACCGTTCCGAATACTTGGCTCCCGACAGCCTCAGGACCGCGGAAGGTTCCGGCAGGCGCTCTGCCACCTCCGCCTTCCGTCCACTCGATCGCTTCATCATAGGTCGCGAGAACGGCCGGGATGTCACCGCGGTTGAACGCGTCGTAGGCCGATCGCACAGTCTGCACATCCTGCTGAGGCATAAGAGACTCCTTACTGCTGTCGGTAACGCGCAGTTCTGACGGAGCAGAACGTCCTTTTGTACTTCGGGCTGAACCGGGAGTCAAAGTGCGCGGCCGTCGGCGTTGAACCGCTTGCGGTGCCCTCGGTGGCCGTGAGGTAACAAGTAGTCGCCAGTGTTGACCAAGTCGAACTGTTTTTGTGCCCCACTCGAGAGTCGACGGAGGGCTGCTGCCCCTCGCGCCCTCGTGTGGGGTGGAGATCTCGATCAGTTCTCGATCTCAAACCGTTTGCGCGGTGAAGTTGGCAAGGAGACGAGCCGGGCCGTGGCGGAGCGGCTGCACCGTCCTCGTTCTCGCGGGACCGTCACATCCCCAGGACGGCGCCAGATGGAGCGCTCGAGCCGCAGAGGTTGACGTAGCATAGGCACCGATGGGGACGCGATCTGCTCCACGGGCATGAGGACACGGCAATGAAGTCAACGCGTATGGGCATACGGCTCGGGGTGATGGCGCTGATCCTGATAGTGGCCGGACCCGCGGGCCCGCTCGCGGCCGCGGATTCGGCCCTGCCGCAAACAGTCACGCGGGCGCAGTTCGAGGCGTTGTTCAAGGAGATCTCCAATTGGGGGCGGTGGGGCAAGGATGACGAGCTCGGAACGCTCAACCTGATCACACCGGAGAAGCGCAAGGCCGCCGCCGCACTGGTGCGCGACGGCGTGTCAGTGTCGCTGGCGCTGGACCTGAACAAGACCGCCGACACCCTCAACACCAACCCGTTCGAGCAGACGCTCACGGTGGGTGAGTTCGGCGGGCACGCCGTGGCCGAGGATCGCTACGCGGTCCGGTACCATGGCTTTGCACACTCGCACATGGACGGCCTCGCGCACTTCGCACACGCCGGCACGATGTACAACGGCGTCTCCGTGGACGTGCTCGAGAAGGGCGGCGCCCGCAAGCTCGGTATCCAGAACACGAAGGACGGCATCTTCACGCGCGGCGTGCTGGTCGACATTCCCTGGCTGCGCGGCGTGGAATTCCTGGAGCCGGGCACCGCGATCACGAGCGAGGACCTCGAGGCCTGGGAGGCCAAGACCAATGTCAACATCGCGAGCGGAGACGTGCTGCTGATCCGGACCGGCCGCTGGGAGCGCGTCCGGCAGAAGGGGCAATGGAACTTCCTCGAGAAGGCCGCCGGCTCTCACGCCTCGCTGGCCCGCTGGCTGAAGGCGAGGGACGTGGCCGTGATCGGCTCCGACGGCGTGAGCGATGTCATCCCCTCGCAGCGTCGAGGGCCTGGTCAATCCGCTGCACGAGCTGGTGCTGGTGAGTCTCGGTATGCCGCTCCTTGACAACCTGGATTTGGACCCGCTGGCCCGCGAAGCGCGGCAGCGGGGCCGCTGGACGTTTCTGTTCGTCGGCTCGCCGCTCCGCGTTCCGGGCGGCACCGGATCTCCGCTGAACCCGCTTGCGATTTTCTGAGCGGAGGCGCAGCGCGGTTGTGCTGCCGCAAGACTGCACGGACTCTCGGTGGGACGCGTCAGCCTTGCCTTTCCGAATGCCCCTGACCCGGGTGCTCGTCGGCCGGCGAGAAAGCCGCTCGGGATGTTGCTCGTTACTCCGCTGACACGGCGAGGTCCGGTGAAACAAGATTGGTCCTCACTGGTCGCCAAGCGTCGAGTGATCCCCCGCGCGGCTTCCTGGGGAGGGACTGGAATCGATCCACACTCCGCCGACAAGCAGGAATCATCCTGTCCGCACGGGATTACTCGACAACGTGTCCGCTACCTATCGAGGAAGTAGATGTCTGGCTTGTCGATCACGCCAGATTCTTGCATCCTCTCACGCAGGTCTGCCGACGCGGCAAACGTCTTCGCTCGATCGAGATCTTGTATGCAAAGAGAATGACAATTTCGTTGGCGTCATCCGCATTACGAAGCAGGTACTTCTCCGTGAGCCCTGCGTCGTTGCGCGCTGGCTGATGAGCGTCGTAGGCGGGCTTCCACGTCTTGAAGTCCCTGACTTTGCTCCTGACTAGCATGAATGCCATGGCCTGGTCCTTCTGTGGTAGGGGTTAGCGGATTTCGGTGCCGGTCTGCACATCGCTCGCAAGGCTTCGCGAGTTGGAGGCCGACCGGCACGTCTTCGGCGACCTGGGACGAGTGCAGCATAACGCCAAACGCGCCTCGCCGAACGTCTGCAACAGATAGATTCCGCCTTATCGCCAAGGGCGGACGTTTTGCGCCCGCCCCTGGCTCCAAGTGACAGAGTCGCGCACGCGTGCGACGGAGGTCGTGCGGTGCGAGCTTCTCGATGCCCGCCCGCCCCGCTGCTGCCCAGATCTGCGCTTCAACTACGAAGCTCAGGGCTTGCCGCGGCCGGAGCCCGTCGCTGATTGCTGAGTGCCTCGAGTCTCGACGTTCACTTCATGTCGCGGTGCTTCTTTCCATTGATGGACACCAGGGCGCGGAACCGTGGGTCACGCTTGCGCGACATGAGCTCCGCCGCCGTGACTCCGTCCTTGTTCGGCAGGTCAAACCTGGCCCCAGATCGGGCAAGCAGCTCGAAGTGCTCGTAGTCCGAGCCCTTCTTCAGCATCAGGTGCGCGGCCGTCATGCCTAGATCGTTCTGCACGTTGACGTTGGCGCCGCACGCCAGCATCACCGCCGCAGCTTCGAAGTGACTCCAGCCGATCGCCCCTAGAAACGGCGTGTCTCCAGGGCCCGATGGCTCCTCAATGTCGGCGCCATAGCCCACAAGCAGGCGAATCGCATCGGTGTCGCGGTTGTACGCGGCGGCATAGAGCGAATACTGCGGGGATGCGCCACGCTTCATGAGGTGCTCGGCCAGCTTGAGATTCCGCCCGTAGGACACGCAGTGCCACACCGGCGTGGCGCGCCAACGCCCTTCGGTAAACGCGTGATCCTGCACATCGATGCCACGCGCCACCAGCACATCTGCGGTGCGAATACTCGGCCTCGGATCGCGGCCGTCGAGCGCCGTCGCACCGCAGATGTGCAGCCAATTGCGCCCACGATCGTCCCGGTGCTTGACGAGCTGCGGCGACGCCCTCAATCCCGCATCGACAGCTTTCCAGTCGAAGGCCCTTACGAGCGGCAGCATGGACGTCTTGGACACCATATTCGTCGGACTCTACAGGAGATCGGCAAGTACGCGTTCAATGATCGCCGGTGGCGTCGGGTTCAGCGGCGAAACGGCCAGTTTGCCGCCACATAGGTTACTCCCGCCTAGTCACCTTGTGGCGACCAACCCGCGAGCCAGATCGGTCATCACTTCGGCGTTAGTGGGGATTTAACCCGTCCATCTGCGAGGCTCTTTGCGCTGCCGCTTCTGCGCGGGGGCCCCGGCCGCCGACCCGACCGGTATCCGCGTTTGCGTGTGCAAGCGTGAAGATATCGGTCTCCGCTGGCTGCTCTCCGGCGCCCGCCTGCGAGGTTCCCGATCGAAAACGACGCGCCGAACCCGGATCATCGTGCATCTGCGGCCAGGCGTATGATCGGGAGGGAGGCGCTGATGCGGATCGAGAAGTTCTCATTCGGCCACATCACCATCGATGGCGTCACCTACCAACACGATGTGGTCATCGATCGCGGCAAGATCCGAAAACGAGTGAAGAAGCCGTCGAAGAAACTGCGCGATGCCTTCGCCCATACGCCGCTGTCGGCGGCAGAAAAGATTCCATGGAAGTGCCGCCGGCTCGTCATCGGCACCGGGGCTTATGGCAACTTGCCGGTTACGGATGATGTGAAGCGCGAGGCCGCACGGCGCGAGCTCAAGCTCGTCATTCTTCCGACCGTCGAGGCCATCGAGGAGCTCCAGAAGTCTTCGCGGCGCACGAACGCCGTCCTGCACGTGACGTGCTGATTTCGTCCGACTGGAACGAGCCTGATGGGCACGAAGATAACGGCCGTTGACATCCACGATGTCCGGTTCCCGACTGCCGCCGCGGGAGACGGCTCCGACGCGATCAACCGCGGCGACTACTCGGCGACCTATGTGGAGCTGCCCACCAACAAGGGGCCGACCGGCACCGGACTGACCTTCACCAACGGGCAGGGCAACGAGATCACGTGCGCGGCCGTACGGGCGCTGGCCCATCACGTGGTCGGCCGGACGATCGAGGAAATCTTCGAGGAGCCGGTCGCATTCTGGCGCTCGCTGACCGCCGATCCCCAGCTGCGCTGGATCGGCCCGGAGAAGGGCGTCATCCACATGGCCGCGGGTGCGGTGATCAACGCCGTCTGGGACCTGCGGGCCAAGCTGGCCGGCATGCCGATGTGGCGGCTGCTGGCGCAGATGCCCGAACACGAGTTGGTGCGGTGCATCGATTTCCACCACATTACGGACGCGCTCACCCCGGACGAGGCCCACGCCATCCTGGAGAAGGGATCTCTCGGATGGAAGGACAGGCTCGCCACGCTCGAGCAGCGTGGGTTTCCGTCATACATCACCTCGGTGGGCTGGCTGGGCTACTCGGACGAGAAGATCAGGGCGCTGACGCAGCAGGCGTACGCCGGCGGCTGGCGCGCGATGAAGATGAAGGTCGGCGGCCCGATTGACGATGACGTGCGGCGGGCATCCATCATCCGTGAGGAGATCGGGCCGGATGCCCTGCTGATGATGGACGCCAACCAGGTCTGGGACGTCGAGGAGGCGATCGCCAACATGCGGCGCCTGGCGGTGGTCCAGCCGTATTGGATCGAGGAGCCCACCCATGCTGACGACGTGCTTGGGCATGCCCGTATCGCCCGCGCGGTGGCACCGATCCGCGTGGCCACCGGAGAGGTGGCCGCCAACCGCGTCATTTTCAAGCAGCTGCTACAGGCCGACGCGTTCCGGGTGTGCCAGGTCGATGCCTGTCGGGTCGCCGGGGTCAACGAGGTGGTCTCGATCCTGCTGATGGCCGCCAAGTTCGGCGTGCCCGTGTGCCCGCACGCCGGCGGTGTGGGCCTGTGCGAGTACGTGCAGCACCTGGCGATCTTCGACTACCTCCGGGTCGGCACGTCGCTGGACGGACGGATGATCGAGTACGTAGACCACCTGCACGAGCACTTCGTCGATCCCGTGCGCGTGCTGGGCGGTCGATACCAGCTGCCGACCGCGCCCGGCTACAGCGTCACGATGAAACCGTCGTCCATCGCCGAGTTCTCGTTCCCAGCTGGCCCTGCATGGCGGTGACGCCAAGCGGTCACAAACATCGCACACGAACTCCAGCTGCTGGGAGTCGGACGGGCGGATCGTTTCCAGACCTCAGCAGTCTGGCTCGCGAATTCAAAGCTAGGCATCGGCAGTTCGCCAACGCTTCGACTTCGGCGACGGCCTCTTCACCGTCGCCGACAGCTTCATCGACCGGTCCTCCCGGCGGCGTTTATCGGGAGCCGAGAGTGCTCTTCGTTGACTGGTTATATTGATCGGATTATCCTAACGTCGCGTAAAGGGACGCATCCGGTCCGCGGAAAGGGTAGAAGCCCACCTGCAGCATCAAGTCTTCGCCACCTTCTTTCAGCCCGATGTGCGGACAACGGGCGTTTCGATGAAAGGAGGTCGCCATGTCGCCCAAACACCCCGAAGCATCACGCGCGCTTCCCGACCGTCCGAATCTCCGCCATCTGAAGGACCAAGCCAAGGACCTGCTCAAGGCTGGCGCCGCGGCGTCGATCGCCGATGCGCAGTTCCAGATCGCGCGTCTCTACGGCTTTGCGAGCTGGCCGAAGCTGAAGGCTCACATCGAGTCATTGGAGGAGATCGGGCAACTCAAGCAGGCTATCGACACCAACGACATCGTTCGCGTCAAGACCCTGATGACGCGCAACCCGACGCTGCACAGTGCTCCACTTGGTTATGGCAGGGATGGGCCGCTGACGTGGGTTGCCGAATGCCGCGTCCCATGGGAATCACCCAGCCCGGCGAGGCTGGCGATGGCGACGTGGATGCTCCAACACGGATCAGACGTGCACCAGGGGGGTGACGGACCGCTGATGCGAGCCGCGCTCAACGGATGTCGCATCCCGATGATGGAGCTTCTCGTCTCCCACGGCTCGGATGTAAACGCCCTGTGGCACGGACATTTCCCCATCATCTTTGCACCGTGCGAGTCATTGGATCCGGACGCTCTCAAATGGCTTGTCGATCACGGCGCAAATCCGAACTGTCGCGACCATGGATACAAGATCAGCGGCCATCCCTATCCAGGCACGGCTCTCGATTACCTCATCGCATCGTACGCGCGTTCCCCACAACGACTGAGCAGCTGCATAAACATCCTTCTCGAGGCCGGTGGCGTAACCAAGTACGACGTTCCAGGGGTGCTGCAACTGCTCCGCGGCCGGCTCGATAGCCTAGCTGAGCTGATGGATGCGGATGCCGCACTCGTGAATAGGCGTTTCTTCGAACTCGATTGCGGCCAAACCGGCGGGCGCAACCTCTTGCTTCAGGGAGGAACGCTCCTGCATGTGGCTGCGGAATACGGCAATGCCGCAGCGGTCGCGCTACTTCTCGACCGAGGCGCGGACGTCAATGCCCGCGCAGCCGTCGATGTGGCCGGCGTCGGCGGGCAGACTGCAATCTTTCATGCGGTGACACAGTTCGACGATGGGGGCTTGCCGGTGACACAGTTGCTGGTTGAGCAAGGTGCAGACCTCGCAGTTCGCGTGAAGCTTCCGGGGGACTATGAGCGGCCAGGTGAGATCGTAGAGTGCACGGTGTTGGGGTACGCACTGCTATTTGGCGGCCAGCCTCAGAGGAGAACGGTCACTCTGCTGCGAGAACGAGGGGCCATCGAGTGAGTCGATTACTCTTGAGTAGTCGCCAAGTGGTGAGCGACACGCTTCGCTGCCCCAGAGGCGAGTTTGGTAGACACTACGGCGTGTATGAGGGCCTAACTCCTGCCGCTCAGCCGCAAGCGGCGCCCCCCAAATCGCCGAATCAGCTTCACGTGCCTGCGCCGCTTGTCGGCTGCAGCGGCCGGTTAGGCAGCTCGCGCCCTCGCATCGAAGCAGCGTTTGGCGCCTCTCCTTCGTCGACGTGGTCCGGCGTTCAGGCGCACCGAAGTACCAGCATGTTCCGTGCTTCCGAACGAGCCATGGCGATATCCAAGAACCCGTCCTCATCAAGGTCGCCGATCGAAAACCCGTAGGCTGTGCCTTCGTTGTCGCCAAACGCCACGGCGTGGAACGTATCTCGACCGTCGTTGAAGTAGACGATCGGACGTGACTCCACATAGCCGACGATCACGTCCGGCCGATCATTCCCGTCCAGATCGGCCACGGTAAGGGCGTACGGCGTCGGCCCACCCGTGCCGAGCGCCTCTGCTGCAGGATACGTTCGGTCAGCTCGGCCCCAGAAGATAGCTGGACCCGTCTGTTCGTCAATAACGACGAGATCCAAGACACCATTCCCGTCCAGGTCAGCTGGCTCGGCGCTTCGAATGGCAGCAGTGGACGGCCCGAACGGTCGGCGCTCACGAAAGCCCCCCTTTCCGTCATTGAGATAGATGAAGCTCTGGCCTCCATCGCGATGCGGCACAGTCAAATCGGGAAAGCCATCTCCGTTGAAGTCAGCAGGCTTGATCGTCGTCGCCGACCCCTGAGCAAAGGGCACGCACTCCTCTGCGAACTCGCCACCCTTTACACCGAAGCAGACATAGCTCGCCCCCGGGTTGCTGCCATATCTGTTCGCTAGAATGACGTCCGGAAGGGCATCATGGTTGAGGTCGACAACGCTGATGTGTCGCGTCGGCCACTCGCCTCGCCCGAACGTGGAGCCAGGCACAAACCGGCCACGACCATCGTTGAGATAGACGACCTTGGTGTCGGGAGTATCGTTGCTGACGACGACATCCAGGTCGCCATCCCTGTCCATGTCGACGAGTTCCCCCGAGTACGAACGATCGGGCCGCCCCCCAAGTGGATAGGCAGGCTGAAAAGAGCCATTGCCGAGGCCCAATAGAACGAGGTCTTCGAGCGGCCAGTGGCGTCCCTTCACCAGCACGATGTCCTGATGTCCATCCGCGTTCACATCACCGATGCTGACATTGGCCGACGTCGCCGCGGAGTTCTCGAGGGAGACGCTTCTGTCGAAGCTCCTTGAGCCTCCTTCTTGCCCACGTACCGGCAAGCATCCTGACAGAAGCGTGGTTGCGCAAAGGACCGGGCAGAGTGAGCGGGCGTTTCGCGTCTGCCTCACGATCCGCCTCTCCTTCATGGCACGCGCTTGCTCATTCAAGGCTGCATAACTAACCTGGGCCGATAAGTATATCCGGTCGGCTCTGCGAGGCCCGCAGCATAACGCGAAGCCGGCTGAGCGCCGAATCTTCGGAGAGTATTGAGCGGATTGGGCTTCCGGGCGGACCGGACGCACCCTGCGGCGTAGGCGTTACGGATCGGTGGCGGTCGCCGCCTGCGACCAGTGTTCACGCTGTTGGACGACACAGAAGAGATTGCCATCAGGATCTTTGAGGACGACGAAGTCGGCGCCGACGCGGTAGCGCCAGGGATACCGCCGAGCGCCCAGGGCCTCGAGGCGAGCGACCTCCGTCGTCTGGTTGTCGGTATACAGATCCAGGTGAATCCAGTTGCGGCCGGGCCGCTGGGTTTCGCGGGCCTGGAACGACACGTTCGGATACTTCCCGCCGGGATCGCGTAGGACGCACCAGCCGTTGCTCGCCGGCTCTCGCGGAACATAACCGAGCGCCTTCTGCCAGAAGTCAACCATCCGATCGAACTGATGGCAGTGGATAACGATCGAGCCGATGCGAAGCTGCATAGGGCGATTGTAATCCGCGCGATCGGACCCGATCGCGTCCTGGACGGACGAGAGCGGTCCGGGTCAACAGATCGGCGTTTATCGCGGGTCAACGTCGGACAACGTCCCAGTTCGGCCGCGCGCCACAAACATTGAGCCCATGAAGGGGAGGATCGCACTGCATTAGGCCACTCCTCTTGTGATCGAAGTCAGCTTGCAGAAACCAGTCCGGTTGGCACGAATTTGACCGGCCGCTCCGGGAGAGGGTGGCCGGCGTTTCGTACCGTCCGAAACAGTCACAGGATAAGTCCTGTGTAGTCGCCAAGTGTTTACCTGCCGTCCGGGGCTCTTGGATCGAGGTGTTCGGGTGGGGCGTCTAGTGCGCCCGGGCGGCAGCCCTGGCTGTCCCTCGTCGGCGTAGAATCGCTGGCAGAGTCCCTCGACGAACTCATCAAAATGATGATCGTCGAAGATTTGATTCAGGCGCGTGTAGAACGGATGCGCGGCGCTCCGCGGCAAGTCCTGGGCCGCCACCCACATCGATGCCTGCTTTGCCCGTCGCCGTCGTTTGCCCATCGCCATTGGCGACAGTGTAGTACGCGGGATCGATCATGTCGATCCCAGTATTCGCGATTGGCGGTCGATTTACAGGTCAGTACCAACATGGGAGCTAGTCATGAAGGCATCCGTCTTTATTGGCACGAGCCTCGACGGCTTCATCGCACGAGCCAATGGTGACCTTGACTTCCTGCCGCCCGGCGGTGGCGAACCCCACGGCTACGTGGAGTTCATGACCACCGTGGATGCGTTGGTCATCGGCCGCAAGACTTTCGAGACGGTCTTGACATTCGACAGCTGGCCGTACGGTGAAAAGCCCGTTTTCGTGCTCAGCACTCGTCCGCTGGCCTCCGCCCCGGTCGGGGCCGTACTGCAGCGTATGTCGGGGGATCCGGTTGAAATCGCGTCGCAGCTTGCTGCTCGCGGCATCCGGCACATTTACGTGGATGGCGGGATCACCATTCAGCGGTTTCTTCAGGCCGGGCTCATTCAGCGCCTTATTATCACTCGCGTTCCGGTCCTCATCGGTGCCGGGATTCCGCTGTTTGGCACCGTACCGCGCGACATCGTCCTCAAGCACGTCGGGACGCGGCAGTACGCGAGCGGTCTCGTTCAGAGTGAGTATGAGGTTGCCGTCCAACAGTGATTCAAGCCGGCGGCGTGGAACGCTCGCGACCCGTCACGCAAGTCGTCGCTATTCAGTCATCGCGCGACCACGACTGGACTTACACCACGGGCTGCTAGAGCCCGACCACGGCGACGCGTCGCGTCGGGCGGGTCTTGTGACACGTTCTCAGCGGAAGTTCTCGATCATCATCAGATCCTCGCCTCGGTTCACCACCTTCGTGTACAGGATTGTGCTGCCATCGGGCGAAACGCTGCGGGCCCCAGAAGACATCGCCGTACGACAGATCTGGCAGCGTCGCCACCGCTCGATCGTGGCCCGTGGCCGGATCGATGAGCCGAATCTCGATCGGCTTCTGGCTGCCGAACGCTACCGGCGGCCCCTCGGGACGGCACGGATAGTAGTACACGCCCTTGGTCCCCACGGAGAAACCGTAGGCGCAGGGAACGAGCTGTCGCGGCGATCGGCTGGATAGCGAAGTGACGAGAATCGGCAACCCGCTCCGATCCTCCCCGGGCTGATACACGAGAGCCTTGCCATCGGCCGTCTCGACGCCTCTGACGCCACCGCTCTGTGTCACCTGCTCTGCCGGTCCGCCGGCGGCGGGAATCCGCCAGATGTTCACGTTCGAGAAGTTCACGCGCGACGAGGAGATGGGCTTCGACGTCGAACCGATTCTCGTCGCGCCAGCCTTGCTGACGTAGATCGAGGCACCGTCACGTGACCAGGTGGGTCTGTGGTAATTCCCCGCCTCGGTCGTGATCCGCCGAAGGTTTGCGCCTTCCACATCGATGGTCCAGATGTGGGATTGGCCATCCGAACGTGGACTCAAACGCGAGGGTGCGGCCGTCTGGCGACCACGAGGGTGAGTACTGGCCCCCCTGCATGTCACCGGTGAGCTGCCGCGGTTCGGAGCCGTCCGCCCGAGCGACCCAGATACGGGACATGTCGCCGGATCGCGCGGAACAGAACGCGATCTGTGTACCGTCGGGTGAGAACGTGGGGTAGAAATCGGGGAACGAGGACCGGCTGAGAGCGTGCACCGAGCCCTTGGGCCCAACCTGATAGATATCCGTATCGTCCGTAGGACGGCCGTAGACCAGACGATCGCGAGACGGCACAGTGGAGGGCCGCCGAGCCCCGACTCCGGTCACTTCGATGCGCTCCGGAGGATGGCGACCGTCGACGTCGACGCGCCAGAGATGATAGAGAATTCCGGTCAAGCGTCGGAATATGAGGGACCTGCCATCGCGCGTCCAGGCCAGCCCCTCCATCTGTGAGTTCATCGACGTCAGGCGGCGCGGCGCTCCCATCGGACGGAGCTCGGCGTCGAGCTCCACGGTCATGACGTCGCAGCGGCCGTAACAGCAGTTGCCGCACGAGAAATAGGCCAGCCGACGACCATCGTGTGAGATCGCGGGATCCCTATCACTCGCGGGCGCCTTCGCCTGCGTGACGAGCCGCGGCTCGCCACCCTCGACCGGAATGAGATAGATGCCCGTGCTCTCGCCTTCTCGCTGCGTCGACGAGCGCGCCGCGGCGATGTAGCGGCCATCGGGGGACCAGGAGAGGTCGCCAAACAGCGCCACGCGATCGAAGTGCGCGTCGAAGTCGCTCAGCTTCCGCTCGGGACCGCCCAGCGGTGAGACGACGTACACGCGCCCGGCATGATCCGTCCACTCGCGGACGAAGGCGATCTGCCGGCCGTCCGGCGACCAGCGCGGGAATACGTCCATCGCCGGGTGCGTCGTGAGCCGGTGCACGGCCGGCGTTCCGATCATCGACACGTACACATCGACGTTCGATCCGTCCTTGTCACCGTTCCAGGCGAACGCCACCTGGTTGCCATCCGGCGAGAGGCTCGGCATCATTTCATAGCCGTCGAGACCCGTTACCGACCGGACCTGCATCGGCGGTGGGGGGATATCGGTGCGGCTCCAGCGCGACCACGCGACGGCCGCCGCGACCGCAACAATCGCAAGCGCGACGGCCACCTTGAACCAACGCCGCTGCGGCCGGGCCGCCATCCCGGAACCCCGCGCCCCGATCTCTTCTTCGAGCTCCTGCAGATCGTTGCGGACGTCGAGCATCGTCTGATAGCGGCGATCCGGCTCTTTGCGCAGACACCGCAGAATCACCCGCTCCAGCTCCCGTGGCACGGCAGTGATCTGCGTCGGTGGCTTCGGCTGCCCGGCGAGCACCGCGGCCAACGTCTCGGCCGACGAGTCTGCCGTCGAACGCGCGCGCGCCCGTGGCCATCTCGTACAGCACCGCCCCGAAGCTGAACACGTCGCTGCGCGCGTCGACCTTCCCGCCGCTGGCTTGCTCGGGCGCCATATACGCCGGCGTCCCCGCAATTCGCCCAAGCGCGCTCACGTCGCCCTGACGAAGATCCGTCGCGGTGGCGCCACCGGGCTCCTCGTCGGGTTCCAGCAGCTTCGCCAACCCGAAGTCGAGCACCTTCACCACGCCATCGTCGCCGACCATGAGGTTTGCCGGCTTGACATCCCGATGGATGATGCCGCGTGCGTGCGCAGCCGCCAGCGCTTCTGCCACGGGCACCGCGATGCGCAGCAGCTCGCTCACTCGAAGGCCGCGCGACGGGATCAACTGATCGAGGGTGCTGCCGCGCACGAACTCCATCACGATGAAGTCCACGGCGCCGGCCGACTCGACTTCGTAGATGGTGACGATGTGCGGGTGATTGAGTGAAGAGAGGGCGCGCGCTTCCTGGTGGAACCGGCGGCGTCGGTGCTCATCGGCCAGGCGCTCCGCCGGCAGCACCTTGATGGCCACATCGCGACTGAGGCGCGTATCGCGGGCGCGATAGACCTCGCCCATGCCTCCGGCGCCCAGTGCCGCCACCACTTCGTAAGCGCCAAGCCTGGACGCGGGTGCGAGCGTCATGGTGATTTGAGGCGCAATTCTAACAGCTGCCGCGAGCGGGAACGCGTCAGGAACATAGCACCCTATGTGCCTGGCCTTCCGTAAACGTTCA
Organism: Vicinamibacteria bacterium; assembly: GCA_963763095.1. Classification (GTDB taxonomy): domain Bacteria; phylum Acidobacteriota; class Vicinamibacteria; order Vicinamibacterales; family JAENWD01; genus CAVUCH01. The sequence continues at coordinate 167,740 of CAVXNR010000013.1, read as the reverse complement.
CGGCTCCGCTTCCGGATCAGCGCATGGAACAGATCGAAGTCGGTCGTCGGGTCATCGGCATCCGAGGGCTGCGCCGACGAGAACACAATCGTGCCGCCCGACGCGTCGATCGCTGGCGCGACGCTCGGTGCCCACCATTCCGCGCCGGAAGAGCCGCTGATGCGCGCCACGCAGCGCGTGCACGGTCGAAGGCGTACACATCGGGAAGGAGATTCGTGTCGCTGCCTGCCCGTGGACATCCCGGGCCGCGATCCCAGGTTCGATGCGAGGGACTCGTACGCGACCACTTCACCATCGTCCGACAGCGCAGGCCTCCGGCTGGCTGCATTGGCCGACTGTCCTTTCGACGTCATGCTCACGAGCATCGAGGTGCGTGCCGTGACATCGAAGATGTACACGTCGTGGTCATTGTTCCTGATCCGTCGGGTCGAGCGCGGCGAGCGATTCGAACGCGACGTAACGCCCGTCCGCACTCATCGCGGGCGAGGAGCTGGCGACCATTCGTGTGCGCTGTCCACCCCTCCGCTGGCAAGCACCGTGATGCCATGGCGCACGTCACGGACGTACACGTCGGCGACGGTGTTCGTATCTGCGGAAGCCAGCCGGGCGGTCGAGACGAAGGCCACGACTGCACCGTCGCGGCTGACGCGCGGAGAGTGACTGGCGCCGGCGGACGGTTGCGCACCGTGGCCGTCCACACTGATCCGCGTGATTCTCCCGGTCTCGAGCTGCCACGCATAGATATCGGTCTGCCCCCCGTTGGTATCGGGTTCCGGCACGAGGTTCGTCGCGTCCGAGGTGAACACGACCACGCGGCCGTCGCCACTCACTGCAGGCTCGCCGGCCCCTCCGTCTGGAGGTGCATCGCCGGCGATGACGAGCGGCCGCATCGTTCCATTCGGGCGGTCTCGAAGGATGACGCGTCGTCGCGTGGTGCCGCGCGGCGGGAGATCCGGTGCGATGGTCTCGAAGACGACCATGCGTCCGTCTGCGCTGAGCGAGGGGGCCTGGCTGTCGCCTTGCGACGGCGTGCCGTCGGCGCTGATGCTCTCCTGCGTGATTTCGCCAGTTGACCTGTCGAGCACGTAGACGTGTTGACAGCAGTAGCCCCGAGATGAACTGTCGCGGCCGACGAACGTGATAAGCCGGCCGTTCTGAGCGATCGACGCCGTGCCCACCGCATCGATCCGGTCTCGGCGGATGCGCTGCCGTGCAACCAACCGAGCCGGTTCTGCGGTGAACTGCGCGGCAACCAGGTCGGCTGCGAACGCCAGGAGCGTAGCGACTATCGCAGTGTGAGTCGCCGGGACGCGTGCGGGCGTGGCGGGTGTCACTGGACGAGGGCCTCGCGCGCGACCGTGCGGCCCACCGAGCGCGCCCGCGCCGTCTGGTACACTCCGCCGACGTTCACCACGCCGTCGACGTGCTGGCGGGCCAGCCGGACGCGATCGGTTCCGTCGATCTGCTCGAGTACGTGCTCCAGTTCATGCGCGAGGTACTCGACGTACTGCGCGGGGTCTCGCATCTCGATCTGGACCGACGCCCTCACACCCGCTTCGCCCCGGTGCACTCGCGAGACCGCACGGCCGTGCGTCGTCCTCGGGTCGAGCGCGATTCGGATCGTGACCTCCGGGTGCTCGGCGAGCTGGGCGCACTGGCGTCGAAACGTGGCCGACGACCGCCACATCCTCGTTAGGAGAGGCGTCAGAACCTCTGGTGCCACGAGATTGGGTGGGACCTGCCCGTCACGCAGCGATACGGCATCCGAATACTGCGGCCCAGCCGTGCCGGCCGCACCGTCGCGTTCGATCACCTGAGCGGAGACAGGCCGGCAGAACGTGACCGCGATCGCGAATATTGTCCCCGCCTCGAATGCCCAAATCCGTCTCGCGCTTCTGTGAGACATACGCTCCTCCAGCCGATGTCCGGGTGGAGGGCAGCATGCCTGTCATGCTCGTTGGGTGTCCTAGGATGGATCTGAGATTCTCCTGAGATTCGTGGACGGCGCCGCCATGTCAGACGATTCCGTCGACTTCGGCGATCGGGCGAGCCGGAACGTGAACGTGGCGGATCCGAGGCTTATCTCGTCACCATCTGCAAGGAGGGCTGGCTCGATCACCCGCTCTCCCTTGAGCCACGTGCCGTTCTTGCTGCCCAGGTCCTCGAGCATCGCCGATTCACCGATCGTGATTCGGGCATGACGTCGCGAGATCGTGGGCAGGTCTACCTCGATTACGTCCTCCACTCCGCGACCGAGGACGTTTTCTCCCACAAACAGGGGCAGTCGCATCGATTCTCGAAACAACCATGCGGCCGGCCGTTCGGAGCGAGCCGATGCGGATGCCAGCGGGGTGGCGTGTACGTCTCCCGCGAAGCTGTAGCCGACGCCGTGAACCGTGCGGATCCAGGACGTGCTCGTTTCGCGGTCGTCAATCGCCTGGCGGATCTCATGCACGAGCGTCTGCAGACTCGATTCGGCGACGAACGTGTCAGGCCAGAGACGTGCGTAGATGGAGTCCTTGGAGACGACGGTTGCGCGGTGCTCGAGGAGGAGCAGGAGCAGGTCGAACGCTTTTCGCGTGAGGTGCACCGGCTCGGCGGCAACCGCGATGGTGCGGGCGCTGGCGTCAACGGAGATGCGACCGAACGTGTACTTCACGTCTGAAAACCGTTGGCTACGACTGTGTGTGCGTGGCTCTAGACAGAGCCGCCGGGCGGGCGACCGCCCCGCCCTGATCTCACTTCTCAACCCTCGTTGCGTCAATCCCCTCATCGTGGCTTTGACGTGATCGGCGGTTGCCAGCACCTGGACGATGCACGAGAACACCGTGCGATAGGCTCGAGCTCGATCAGCGCCGCCTTTCGCGAGGTCGTCGAGTGCTGTCGCGGTGTCCCGTCGAGGTCGAGGCCCGGGACACGCCATGGTAGTGGGCGCCGTGGCTGAAGTTGAGGCGCTCAACTTGGCTGCCTCGGTCCCGGCACCGGTCGGTGAGGTTCCGGTCGTTCGTTGCCAGAAGGGAGAAGATCGTTGACCGCATCGTCACTCGAGAGTAGCCGAAACATCCGGCCGGTCGCTCACCTCCCACCGGCCGCATCCCGTCGCCTACTCGTAGCGCAATGCATCGACGGGATGGATCGCGGTGGCGCGCCGTGCCGGCTCCAACGCCGCAACGAGCGCAGCGCCTGCCAGTACCACGCTCATCGTCACGTACACGCGCCAGTCGGTCGGGGTGACACCGACGAGGAAGGTCTGCAGGGCTCGCCCAAGACCCCAGGCGAGCACGAGACCGGGTACCAGCCCGGCGAGCAGCAGCACGCGGAGTTGCCGCAGCACCAGCCTGGCGACATCGCCACGGCGCGCCCCGAGCGCCATGCGAATGCCGATCTCCCGCGTCCGTTGCGAGAACGCATACGAGATCACGCCGTAGACACCGACGCCCGCCAGGAGAAGGGTAACGAGACCGAACACCAGCACGAACCGCGATGTGGTGGTGTAGGGGGCCGTGAAGTGGGTGACGAGCGCGTCCATCGTGAACACCCGTGACAGTGGCTCTGCAGGATCGAGTGCCGCTACCGCGGCTCGAGCGGTCCCGACGAGCGCAATCGGATCGCCCTGTGCGCGCACGACGACCGTGACCTCTCGTGTCGGCTGCTGCGCGAGCGGCACGTAGACTTCGGGCTCGGGCGGCGAAACGGTGTCATAGTTGCTGACGTCGCCGACGACACCCACGATCGTCCAGAGATCCGGGGAACCGCGCCCGAGGCGCACTCGTCTCCCGACGGGATCGCGCCCGGCGAAGTAGCGGCGCGCCAGGCTCTCGCTGATCTGGACGACGCGCGGCGCGCCGGGCCCGTCCTCGGCGCCGATGGTTCGCCCGGCAAGCGCGCGTAGTCCAAGCGTTCGGCTATAGGTCGCAGATACGCGATTCAACTCCGCCGTGGGCGCGTCTCTCGGCGGCAGATCGGGCTGCCCTTCCAGGAAGAACTCGGTGCGTTCGCCGGTGTAGCCGAAGGGTACCCAGGAGCCGGCGGCAGCGCCGGCGACTCCGGGCCGCGAGGCGAGATCGGCGGCGAGGCGATCGTAGAAACCGTGCACGGCGCGATCGCTGGGATACTGGCGCTGGTCGAGCGCGAGCTCGAAGGTCAGCAGGTTGCGGGCGTCGAAACCGAGATCGGCGCGCGTGACGTTGCGCGCCGTCTCGACCAGGAGCGCGGCGCTGATCAGGAGGCCGAGCGCCAGCGCGACCTCGGAGGCAACGAGCGCCGCTCGCAGGCGACTTGTCGTGCGGGCCGCGGTGGTTCGTCCTGCCCCGTCGCGCAGGTCTGCGGTCACGTCGGCACCCGCCCCGGTCCAGGCCGGCAGCCATCCGGCGACCACGCCGCAGACGGCTCCCGCCGCAAGCGCGCACCCGACCACCACCGCATCGATCCGGATGACGCCGAAGTTGCGCAGGAACGTGCGGCTCTCGTCCGGGATCGACGCGGTGATCCAGTCCGCCCCGTACTTCGCGAGGGCGAGGCCGACCGCGCTCGCGGCGACGAAGAGCACGACGTGCTCGACCAGCCACTGCTGCACGATCCGCCCGCGCGAGGCGCCGAGTGCGAGGCGCACCGCCATCTCATGCCGCCGTGCGGTCGCGCGCGCCAGCATGACGTTGGTCACGTTGACGCAGGCGATGAGCAGCACGCAACACACCATCGCGAAGAGCACGGGAAGGAGGAACCCCAGATCGTGATGGATGCGTACTTCGTCGGCCAGCCGCCACACCCGCACTGATCGTCCGGCGTTGGTCTCCGGGTAGCTCCTCGCCAGCTGCTCGGCGACCTGTCCCAGCTCGGCGCCGGCCTGCGCGACCGTCGTACCCTCCCCAAGACGGCCGATTCCGACGATCGACCGGTGCCGCCGGTCGGCCGCTTCCTCGGGAGTGAAGACGAGCGGCGCCCACACCGTCACGCGCCCGAGCAGGGTGAAATGAAACGAGTCTGGGACGACGCCGACGATCGTGTGAGGGTCCCCGTCCACCTGTACGGTGCGGCCGACGATCGACGGATCTCCGCCGAAGCGTTCCCGCCACAGCGCCCCACTGATCACCACGACGCGATCGGCGCCCTGCACGCGGTCGACAGGTCCGAGCACCCGGCCGAGCTCCGGCTGCGCGCCGAGCAGTCGGAAGAAATCGGGCGTGACCCGCGCTCCGCGCAGGCGGTCCGCCCGTCCAGCCCCGGTAAACCTGAACTCCTCGGCACGATACGCGGCGAGACCCGCGAACGAATGTGCGCTCCGCGTCATGTCCAGGAAGTCGGCCGCGTTGAGCGCTCGCCCCCGACCGGTGGTCGTGTCGAGCATGCGGACGTCGACGAGCGTGTCGGGCTGCGGGAAGGGCAGGGGATCGAAGATCCAGGCCTTCATCATTGCGAACATGACCGTCGGACCGGCCACGCCCAGCGCGAGCGTCACCGCGGCGACGAGGGTGATCGCAAGACTCCGCCGCATCGTGCGGCCGGCATAGCGGAGGTCCTGGACGAGGTGCTCCAGCACGGGCAGGCCCCGCCGATCGCGGTACCCCTCGGTCAACGCGACCACGCTCCCGAGCTGCAGCACGGCGTCGCGATGTGCGGCCTCGGGGGACATGCCACGGCGGATGTTCTCGTCCGTGTGCAGTTGAAGATGGCTCTCGATCTCGGCGGCGAGCTCGGCGTCGCGTCGCGTCGTGTGGAAGACGCCGGCAACGCGGTGAATCAGCGCACGAAGGCGTCTCATGGCAGTTCCTCCGCCAGGGTGCAGGGGAATCCGGAATCCGGCTTCAGCCGGATCCGTTCCTCCTATGGGCAAGGCATAGGAGCGTGGCGCAAACTCCTATGGGAAGTCAACAGGGAGCTCGGCGCGACGCCTCTGGCGTGAATTGGGCCGCGGGCGGTGGGGCCGTAGCTGACGGCAGGCGGCGCCCGGCTTCACGGCTGTCCGTCGCTCTCCGTGCTCGCCTATCCTCCAGCCCGACAGGTTGTTTGCGCAAAGACTGCCACAACCGTTCCGGAAGTCCGGGACACCCCGCAGACGTGTCAGTGCTGCACCCCGCTGCGGTCGCTCCTCAGCTCGCGCTCGCAGTAGGATAGCTGGCCCGCACAGCAGCACCGTCCGCCTTGGAGCGGGTGAATACCGTCGGAGGTCCCATGGTCCCCGCTGATCCGCCAGCGTCACCCAGTCCCCGCGAATACCGGCCGCTACCGCTTGACCGTGGCTTGCACCTGTTAGGCGCCCACTTTCGCTTGGCGTACACCGCGCGCCACGGCGAGCAGCTCGTGCAGCATCTCGACGACTATCTCGGCCTGACCGAAGCCGCTGCGCCCGTGCGGAAACGCCCCTACCAGCTTGCCCAGCCCGCTCGCGTGTTCAGGCGAACCGGGGAGACGGAGTGGGAGCGGGCGCTGTGGGGGGAATACGGCGTGTCGGCGAAACCAGAACGCCCTCTGTTGCCTGAAATATGTGGGCCGATCTTGACGTATCAGACGATGCTCAGAAACACCAACAAGGACGAGGGGTGGGGCGAGGTGGATCTTCTGGGACTCGGAACGATCACTCTCACGCCTGTGATCGTCGAACTCAAGGATGCGCGAGGGAATGACACGCCGCTGCGCGGAATCGTGGAGGGCGCGGCGTATGCCGTTGCTCTCCGCAAAGCGTGGTCACATCGCCTCAGGGAGGACTGGCGGCAGGCGCTCTTGCAGCGGCTCGGTGCCGATTTGGCTGCCCAAATCAACGCCCTGCCAGCGGCCCTTGATGATGTCACCGTGATCGTGGCCGCGCCGGAACAGGACCGGGAGCGGCGTATCGGGGATCCAGTGATGCACAAGAGCGGTCGAGTGCCGCCAGAAGCGTGGCCGGTCGTCCGCGCACTGATTTCGGCGCTGGGTGAGCGAGGCATCCGCATTGTGTGTGCAAGCCTTCAGTCCGGGACGCAAGGAAAGGGAGGCAGACCACAGCAAGTGATCGCCCAACCCCAGCCGCTTCCCGATGAACCGATTCTTCAAGTCGCCGCCGAGGGACACACCATTTCCGTGTACGGGTGGCCGTTGCCTGAGCACTCGTGGCGGTTCCGCGTCGCCACGAACGAGCCTGCGATCAGGGACGAGGAGAACGTGGGGCACTCTCGGCACGTCTGGGTGTCAGATTGGAATGCCGTGCTCGCGCTGCTGGACGAGTGGCCGTGGGCGATGTTTTATCCGGTGTACGTGAACCCGGCGTTCAGGGAGTCCGTCTTACGTGACTCGCACGCGCGCGCGGGAGAGCACTTCCAGCTGGAGGCTTGGATTACCGCTGCCTCGGGGAATCTGCGATTCGACCATTCTCATTCTGACGCCCCCTGAGCCGTGCCCTCAGTGTCGCGGCGCGGCTACCCGCGCCCGCCGGCCGGGCGGGGCCCGAACCGGCGGGGATGGCCCGGCTCTGGGACGCGTGCCAAAAACGTCGGCGGGGCCACGGTAAAGGGCCGTCTTGCGGGGCAATCCGCCGAGACTCGGCACCAGAGACCCCCTTGCACGCAGGCCTGAAGAACGGCGCGCCACCGTATCCCGGCAGCAACCGAACCGACGGCAGCGACCTTCCGGGTCTGAGCGTAACGCACGTGAGAGCGGCGTGCGCCGCTCAGTTATCGCCAGCTCCCACGTCCACGCCGCAGCCGCATCTATGGGCCCGGTGTCGGCATCGCGGTTGGCGGCGTGTCGCTGTTATAGATCGCGTATGCCACCTTCCATAGGCCTCCGGTTCGCTTCATCACCACCGTGTACTTCCCAGTGTCGTCCATGGGATGCTGCCCATCGGTGATCGTCTGGCGATACGTCCCCACCTCGTAGCCGATATCACCGGACGCGTTGCTCTCGATCTTCGTTAGTACGAACGACTGCAACTTGGCGCTGCCGCCGAACTGCTTGGTGTAGTACTGCTCGATGGCCGCTCGCCCCTTCACCATCGACTGGTTCGGCGGCATCTCGACCGCGTCCTCGGTGTATAGCGCCGCAATGGCCTTCGCGTCAGCGGCCAGCGAGGCTTTGACGTACGCGTCACTCACTTTCGCGATTTCAGGCGCTGCACCCGGGGATTGAGCCCCCGGCGACTGGTATGCCAACACCACGCACACGAGTACGACCAGCACGAACGCTCCGTGGGGCTTCCGCATGACTGTGCTCCTTCGAGAGGTGAAGTCGAACAGGCAGATTCTACAACCGGGCGGAACCGGGACACTTGTTGAGGTGACGGACCCGGCGTCCTGGCGTCGAACCGCTCGCGCGCCGTTAGGAATTGTGCAGCCCGGCGCGAGGTATTGATCATGTCTCGGCGCAGCCCGTCAGGCTCTCGGCCCTATTTGGAGCTGGCCCCGCGCCAATTGAGCAGGAAGGTGAAGCTGCTGTCCCCCCCCATTGCAGCTGTAGCTTCACGTCATGAGATCATCGGCACGCTGCAATACATGGTGCGCGTGAGCTTCCGGTGGTTCGTGTTCCCACACTTCGCGTCCGTCCCGCAGCACCGTGCGCACAATCCGGTATCGAGCCCATCGCGCATACCACCCGATATCCGCGAAGACGGCGTGCTCCTTTTGCAGCATGAACGTGACGCTGCGGGCGGCTTGCACGTATGCCCCGATGCGATACCGGAAAGGTTCAGGCTCGCTCATGGGACCAGCGAGCCATCTCGTGCCACCAGTGGTGCGTCTCGAACAGGCGATCATGGGTAAACGGAATGGGGCAACTGCTTCCTGCCGCAGCCACCTTCTCGGCGAGTGACGATGGGTTCGGGTTGGGACGGAGTGGCGCGCGGGGGCGGGGGCGCTGCGAGCCACCCTCTTCGTCGGCTACCATATTTGCCTCCTCTCGCGTGCGCCCAACGGCGACCTATTCGCTCCAGCCGAGCTCGCCCCGCTCGAAGTCAAGCCGTACGCGAGCGCCGCCAATTGCTCGCACGCCCAATACCCCGTCGATCCCGGCTGGATAGCTGGAGGTGGACGCATCCAGGACGAAGCCTGGCAGGCTTTCCCAGCGGTGGTCACCGAGCGTCACCTGGCGGAGGTCATACCGCAGCAGTCGTGCAAGGCCCGCTGGGAGCTGGATGACCTTGTCGCCCTTCCAGGGCACCGGCAGCAGCGATGCGGGCATGCGCGATTTGAACAGTACGAGGTCGCGGCTGCCGGTATCCACGAGCAATTGCACTGGCTGCCCAGCCACGAACAGGCGTACGGTCAGGAAAGGCCAGACCACCCGAAGCGGCGCGACGGCGCGCTCGCGGTCCGCCGGCCCGAACGACAACGTACGCGCCCGGTAGTCGATGGCGAAGCTTCTCCGGGCGAGGACGTCAAGGCCAACGATGACATCGACGCGTGTCCTCTGGAGGTATGACAGATCGCCGATCTTCGCCGGCACCTCACCGGGCTCGAACGGCCCAATCCGCAACCCGGGCAGCGTGGTGCTCTTGACGGGAACGTTCTGGCCGAACGCGGTGTTCAGGGACGGTGCGCCACGGAGGCCCAACCTCGCCGCAACGCTCTTGTCCACCACGCTGGGGATTGTTCCCGTGTCGATCAGCAGGTTGAGCCCCCGCAACCCACCGACTGACCCTCTGGCCACCACGAGGTACTGTTCCGCGAGGTCGAACGGCATGTCGCCGTCCGGCTGAGCGCCCTGCAGGGGCAACAACGAGCACAGTGACATAACAGCGACGACTGACGCACAGGTGTGACCTTCGCGCATGGCTCCTCCTCGGCTGCGAGCGGTTCGCTACGAGGGTCGAGCGGCGAGCCAGAGGAAGTCCTGTGGGAGCGCCGAGGTTTCGCTGGAATTGCGCCGAAATTAGGGTGAGGCTGGCTCTGCGCCCGGATACAGGCGGTTACGGACTAGTGGTCTGTATCGGCTGAATCAGGAGTGCCTTTCGGGCGGGGCATCCTGACTGGCGGCGTTGCTCCTCCGTCGCATACTCCCGGTATGCTCGGTCGTCGCGCCTTGCCAGCCAGGCGCCGCGCTCCGAAATCCACTACTGATTCAGCCGATACAGACCACTAGGCGAAGATGATTCGGGACTGAGTCAGAGGAGCACCGCCATCATGAGCCTCAAGGGGATCGGCTTCGACCTCGCAAAAAAGGCAGCGGGTCCATGTGAGGTTGCGGCGCGTTCGCGTTGAAGGTGCGGCGCGCGGAAGAGGGCGTGTGGAAGGGGAGTTCGGGGCAGGGCTCGCACGATGTTAGTGGGACACGGACTCTCCCACAGTGGCGGTTAGCCGCTTAGCGGTCGGCGCGCGGCGCCATTGCTGATTATCGTGCCCGTCGGGTGCCGCGTTGCCCTTGTACGCAAGCTCTGCCGGCGTCGTTGCTACGCCGTCCGCATGCAAAGACAGCAACGCGGGCGGGACGGGGCAGGACCGCGCTAGCGTCATAGCGGCGAGGGAGTCCTGCACGGGTCAGGGACGATCGACGTCGAGGACGTAGAGCTCGCTGGCGTTTACGACACAGTCCAGCAGCGGCGAGCCGTCCAGATCTACTCCGCCAGCTCCCGTGCACGTCATGAGCGTGCCCCGGGTAACCTCCTCGAAATCGACGACGCGCTCTGTGCGGCCGTCGCGCAGGCGCGCCCGGCCCAGGTGGCGGCCATTGTGCTCACTTTCGAAGTAGACCGATTGGCCGTCTGGGGAGAGGGTCCCATTTGCGGCATCGTAAGGAACGAGCTCCGACCACTTCTGGGTGACGAAGTCGAATCGCATCAGGCGGTTCCAGTTCTTGTGGGGCAGGGCCACGACGTAGCGGCCATCGGGCGTCCACCGGGGACCGAACATATCGTCTGAGCCGGGTAGCCGTGTGGTCTCTCCGCTTCTCAGGTCCAGCAGGTAGATGGCTTTGGGCATTCCGGACTCGGCCAGCACATCGGGAGGGCGGCCGAACATGATGGAGTGTCCGTCTGGTGACCAGCTCGGATCTATCTCCTGACGCTCCCCCGGGATCAGTTGCCGGATGGCGCCGCCGCTGCTCGACACGACGTACAGCTTGTAAGGTCCGCCGCGTGTGCGACCGATGAACGCCACCTCTTTCCCATCCGGCGACCAGGCGGGCCAGCCGACCTGCAAGGGCGGACTGGTGAGTTGGAGGGCTTCGCTGCCGTCTACGCGCGAGCGCCAGAGCGTCCCGCGTTCAGGCGCGACGTACACTACCCACTGTCGATCCGGCGAGAACAGCACGAACCCACCTTGGATGCGATACGGCTCGATCCGACGCGTTACGAGATCGAACTTCACGATCGTGCCCTGGGCCTGCGGGCTGACTGCAAGCAGCCTCGTGCCATCCCTACCGAAGATCACGCTGGCGACGTTCAGTGGTCCGGACGTGAGCCGAACGGGATCGGAGCCGGTGCGCCAGAATCCCCTGGACTCCCGCCTCATCCAGATATCCGATCGCCCGTTCTCGTATGACAGGAACACAAAATGGCGTCCGTCTGGCGACCATTCTCCGCAGCAGGGCTGCGCTTCGCTGCGCCACGCGGGCAATAGACGACGCAGCCCGGTTCCGTCGATGTTTACTTCCCAGAGTGACGTACGGAACGTGGTGTCGGTCAGGGTGAAGCGCAGGGCACTGTCATCCGGCGCCCAGCGCACCCAATAGGCCCGTCCGGGTGGCGTGACCAGCTTCCGTGGGCCGCTGCCCTCCCAACCAGCGATGTACAAGTCCTGTCCATTGGCAAACGCGAGTTGCCGGCCGTCGGATGACCACGCCGCGTCGTGCGCCAGGACGTCTCCGAGCCGCAGGGGCCCCGGTCCGGCAAGCGGCAGCGCCCACAACGGCCCTTCTCGCACCTCCAGCCCGAGTGCCGTAGGCTGTTGCTGCACCAGCAGCCTGGATCCATCCGGAGAAATGTGGTGGAGCAGTAGCCGCCGGAACGGGGTGGGCACAGCAGCGATCGTCCCGTCCGCCAGCGAGACCTGCGCCAACTTCTCACCCCACGAAGGGGCGGCGGCACCCTGGCTGTAGTAAACGCGCGTGCCATCCGTGGCGAGGCCAGGGAAATGGAGGATGTGGCGGTCTGGGAACATCACCTGGCCGGAGCGAGTCAGCAGTCGCGAGCCAATGACGGCCGCCGATCGTGGCGAGACCCAGCGCCAGCTCCCCGCCGCGCCTGCCGCAACCATCACGGTGAGCGCTGCCGCCAGGAGCGCGGTCTTGCGGCGTGCCAGCGCGGACCTCACCCCCACAACAGCTCGTCGAGCGACTGGCACCGAGGGCATCCATTGCGGCCCAGGGACGACGGCGCTCTCAGTGATGCCGCTGACGCTCGTCGTTTCGGTCGAGTCTCGGGCTGGATTGGAGGCGGGCGTGACTTCGGCGACGAGCCGGTACCCGCCCTTTGGAATCGTCTCAATGAAGCGAGGATGCTTCGGGTCGTCGCCCAACGCGCGGCGCAGTTCGGAAATGGCACGCGTGAGCACGTCTTCCGTGACAAATGTTCCGGGCCAGACGCTCCGGAGCAGGCGGTCCTTGGAGCTGAGTTTGCTCGGATGCTCCGCCAGGCACACCAACACCTGCATGACCTTGGGCTCCAGACGCACGGTGCTGTCCGGCCTCGACAGGCTGTTCAAGGTCGGCTCGACGAGCCAATCGCCGACGCGGAAAGCGGACACTGTTCAGGCCACCACCTGCGTGGAACACTTCAGGCGCGGGGCGGGCGCATGGTAGCACAGCATCGAGAGTGATCTGCGCCGTTTGCTCATCGAATCTCCGCAGATTCGGGGCAGGCGCCGTCGGCTGGCCGTCGGCAGCGAGGACGCGTTCGATGCGGCGGTCTCGGCCGACTGACTGGGCGTCGACCGCCGTCGCGATGAGCAGAGTTCGGGCCGTCGGGATGTTAGCGCACCCACCGCGTATAATCCGCCAGCAGCGATGGCCCTCGAGCCCGGCGCCCGGCTCGGCCCCTATCAGATCGTCGGCCCCGCCGGAGCAGGCGGCATGGGCGAGGTCTACCGCGCGCGCGACACACGGCTGGACCGCACTGTCGCCATCAAGGTACTCCCGCCGGACCTGACCAACGATTCGGCCGCGCGCCAACGGTTCGAGCGCGAGGCGCGCGCCGTGGCCGCACTCTCACACCCGCACATATGTACCCTCCATGACATCGGGCACCAGGACGGGACCGATTACCTGGTGATGGAGTACCCTGGACGGGGAGACCCTTGCGGCACGCTTGGCGCGAGGCAAGCTGCCCCTCGCCCAAGCCCTCCAGTATGCCGTCGAGATCGCTGACGCGCTCGCGGCCGCGCACAAGGCCGGGATCGTCCATCGAGACCTGAAGCCCGGCAACGTGATGCTGACGAAGTCAGGGACCAAGCTCCTCGACTTCGGCCTTGCGAAGCAGGACACCAGTCCTGCCGTGCAGGCCGTATCGATGCTCGCCACGGCGCCGGGTACCGCAACGGCGCAGGGCACGATCATCGGGACGCTCCAGTACATGGCGCCCGAACAGGTGCAGGGGCAGCCTGCCGATGCGCGGACGGACATCTTTGCCCTGGGCGCGCTTCTCTATGAGATGGCGGCTGGCCGACGGGCGTTCGAGGCGACGACACAGGCGAGCCTGATCGCAAAGATTCTCGAAACCGAACCGCCAGCCGTCTCCACGCTCACCCCGCTGACCCCGCCCGTGTTCGACCATGTTGTCCAGGGCTGTCTCGCGAGGGCGCCTGCTGATCGGTGGCAGACCGCTCATGACGTGAAGATGCAGCTGGAATGGATTCAGGCGCAGGGCTCGCGCACTCAGCCGGCGTCGGGGGCAGCATCTCCGAAACGCGCGGCGTGGCTCTGGGGCATGACGGGGACAGCGGCCGGCGCGCTCGTCGCGACGGTGCTGCTGATCCTGATCTCGAGACCGCTACCGGCGGCGCGCCCGATGCGCTTCGATCTCACGGTGCCATCCGACATGCGGATAGAAGATTGGAACCACGGGGTGATCTCGCCGGATGGACAGCGATTGGTGTTCGAAGCGACGGTGAGCGGTAACCCGCAACTGGTCATGAGAGACATGGCCTCCTCGGGGCTGGCCGTCCTCGCTGGAACAGAGGGCGCTTGGAGGCCGTTCTGGTCTCCAGACGGCCGGTCACTCGCGTTTTTTCACCCGGATGGCCACCTCAAACAGGTTGTCCTCCCTGGCGGCGTGGTCCGAGTGCTTGCCGATTCGAGATACAACCCGCATGGCAACCATGAGGGTACGTGGCGAGGCGACAGGATTCTGTTCGTGGCCGGTGATCGGCGGCTCTACAGTGTCGCAGCGGGTGGCGGCACGCCGCGCGCGCTCGACTTGCTCCCGCACGCACGACAACGGCATTTTGCATCGCCTTCGTTGCTGCCAGACGGCCGACGTTTTCTGCTCTCGGTGGAGAATGAACCGGGCGTGTACGTAGCATCACTCGAGGCCCCCGGCATTCAGAGAGTCATGGACGATGCCTCCAATCCCCTATATAGAGCAGGGCACTTGTTCTACTCGCGCGGGACCGCTCTCTTTTCGCGTCCGTTCAATCCAGAACGGCTCGAGTTCTTCGGAACAGAGGTGCAGGTGAGCGATCAGGCCTTCAACCTTTCTGTTTCGGATGACGGCACGGTCATCGTTTACCGTCCGACCAATGTAGCGGCGTCCACGCTCACATGGTTCGACCGCGGGGGTCGTCGCACCGGCACACTGGGCAAACCGGGGCCCTACCAGCTGGTGGTGCTGTCCCCACAGGGTCGTCATGCAACCGTCGTCCGGGGGGAAACAGAACTCGACAGTTGGGACCTTTGGGATGGGGACGTCGCAACCGGCATCTTCTCGCGGCTCACGACGCACCCTGGCCTCGACAGCGATCCCGCGTGGTCGCCGGATGAGCGCGCGCTGGCGTTCTGCTCGATGCGTCTTGGGCGTCCGGCGCTGTTTCTGAAGGACCTCGCGAGAGGAACGGAGGAGCCGCTCGTTGCGTTTGACGACTCCCTCTTCCTCGATCAATGGACGCCTGATGGCCGATTCGTCATTGCCAGAACGTTTGCGGGGCCGGCGGTGTATGCCATACCACTCGACGGGGATCGGAAGCCGCGTCTGCTCGTGGACACTCCGACGGGGGACGAACTCCACGTCTCGCCGGACGGCCGATGGGTGGCGTTCAATGCTCCCCAATCGGGACGCTGGGAGGTCTATGTTGCTGCGTTCCCGGCTTTCACGTCGAGACGCCAGATTTCCGAGGCCGGTGGTGTGCAGCCGCTGTGGCGTGCCGACGGCCGGGAGCTGTTCTACCTTGCTCCGGACGGCTCGATGATGAACGCGAGGGTGGAGACGCACAGTGGACTCACCGTCAGCCCCGCGTCCCGTCTGTTCTCGACGAGACTCGCCGCGACCCCTTACGTGGCCCAGTACGCCGTCACCGGTGACGGGCAACGCTTTCTCAGGGATCGAGCGCGCAACGTCAGTCAGCAGCTTCACGTTTTTGATCAATCGGTTGAAGCCGCAACCAGCCAACGACACGAGAGTGGTGCATTAGCCCCTCCGCCGTATCCCGTCAAAGCCTGTCGCTCGGCCACGCCCATGTAATCACAGAACGAGCCGCCGCGACCGGCCGCGGACGGCCATGGAGGCGGGCCAGCCGACCCCGTTTTACGGGGGGTCGGCTGCGGTTGGCCGTGACTGTGGTCTGGCTACGAACCAGGAAGGCAGCAGGTTCGAGTCTCGCAAGCGGGCGCAACGTCCTGCGAGCCGTTCTCCAGACGGGCTCTTCTCAGGGCCGTCCGTTAGCTATCCGTGAGCTTCTTCCAGCCAAAACACAAAAAAGGCCCGGTAAACCGGGCCTTCTCGTGTTCTGGTGCGGAAGGGGGGATTCGAACCCCCACGTTCTTGCGAACGCCAGCCCCTCAAGCTGGTGCGTCTGCCAGTTCCGCCACTTCCGCAAGAGGCGAGGCGTCATTCGGCGCTGCCCAGCGCCGATCCGTGCCGCGCGGGGCTGAGGTGCCGCCGCTTATCTCGTTACCGGACTGGAGTCCGTCGTTCAGACTCTACTTCGGCGGCGCAGATGGCTGCTGCGCAGGTGCCGGCTGCGCGGGCGCTGGTGCCGGCCCCGAGGGCTTCGTCGCAGGCTTCGACGCCGGCGCGTTTGCCGGCGTCGGGGCGGGCAGACTCCCGACCACCGATCCCGTGCCGCGATGGCCGAGCACCGCGAGGGCCAGCGCGCCAATCATGAACAGCGCTGCGCAGACCGCCGTCGCGCGCGACAGCAGCGTGGCGCCGCTGCGGGCGCCGAACGCCGTCTGGCTGCTGCTCCCCCCAAACGCCGAGGCGATGTCGCCGCCCTTGCCCTGCTGGAGCAGGACGACCATCAGCAGCACGAGGCACGACAGGATGTAGATCGTCGCTATCAGGTAATACAGCATGGAATCCGTGCGGTGCAGGCGTCGGGTCACACGCCGAGCGTCCCCGGGCGCCGACGCGAAACTCCGATTATAGCCGGACGGCCGGCGCGACGGCAAACGCGCGCGGCCACCATGTCGCAGGGCTCTCCCCTGATCCATCGGATCCTGCAGGGCTGAAGCCCTGCCCCACATCAGATCTCACACGGCTGAAGCGGATCTCACACGGGTGAAGCAACTCTCACACGGGTGGAGCAGATCTCACACGGGCGGAGCAGATCTCATACACGTGTGAAGCAGATCTCAGACGGCTGAAGCAACTCTCACAGGGGAGCAGATCTCACACGGGTGAAGCGAGATCGACACGGGTGAAGCAGAGCTCACACGGGTGAAGCGAGATCGACACGCGTGAAGCAGAAACTCACACGGCTGAAGCAGATCTCACACGGGCTGACGCGTGCCGGTTCAGCTCCGTTCGGCCGAGCGAAACGCCGCCAGGGCGTCTTCCAGTGTGGGGTAGGTCTGGAACACCTGGTTGAGGCGCGTGATGTCGAGCAGGCGCGCCAGCGGTCCCTGTACCCCCACGAGCATGACTTGACCGCCGCGCTCCACGACCTTTTTGTACAGCCGGATGAGCGAAGCGATCCCGATGCTCGAGACGTACCCGAGGCGCGAACAGTCGATCACCAGCTTGCGCGTGCCGCTGTCGATGACCCGCTGCAGGTCCTCCGCGAATTCCGAAGACACGTGTGAGTCGAGACCCCCGTCGGCGATGAGGATCAGCACGTCCTTGTCCGTCTCGTCGTAATGAAGCTCCATCGTCGTCGTACTCCGCCGCCGGTCGGGCTGCGCGTAGCGGTAGATTGTCGCACAACAGCCGCCGAACTGCCGGGGGCGAGCCCTTGGCCCTTAGCCTTTCCGCCCTTAGCCTTATTGCGAGGCGTACATCACTATCAGCAATAGAACGAGCGCGAGCAGCGTAACGAACAGAATCTTCCACGGGCTCTTCGGGTATTGGCCGGCGGTCGCTCCCGTGTAGCCGTTCACCACCACCTGAAACCGCGCGGCGCCGTACGTGTAAGCCAGCAGCCAGACCGGCACGAGGATGTGCTTGAAGGTCTGCGCGGAGTACTCCGGAGCGATGCGGAGGTTGCGGTGTGTATCGCCGGGCACCTGTTGGGCGCACAAGGCCTCGAGCTGCTGGTGCATCTGCTCCTGCGACCGCTTCGCCGCATCAATCAGCACGACCTGGTAGTGCTCGACCACGAACCCGGAGAGGAACGCGGTGTCGTAGGGGACGAGGTCCGTCGTGGGGAACGGTTGCACCTCCTGCAGCAGCCCCTGGTCAATTCCCTGCGTGCCCGGCACGGGCTCGTCGTCGAAGACGTGATCGATAGCCCCTGACGCCGGTTCCCAGCGCACGTGCTGTACCTGCCTCGTCTGGGACCGTCCCTGGCTGTCCCGGTAACTCTCCGTTGTGTAGTAGTAGAACCCGGCCTCCGCCCACCACGGGCAATGCACGCGCGCGTCGAAGGTCCAGTAGGGAATGTAGAGGCCGTGAACCGTATCGACGAGCGCCCGGCTTTTCAGCTTGCCCGGCGCGAACCACTTGCTCGCGTACCAGCGGCGGATGCTCTCGCGAACCTGACCCTCCGTGATCTTGAACGGGAGCAGGCTCTGGGGCCGGATGGGAGCCTTGATTTCCTGGTAGTCGACGAGCGAGGGCGATCCGCAGAAGCCGCAGTTCTGGCCGACGCGCCCGGCCTCGAACACGCTCACGGCCTTGCAGCTGCGGCACTGCACGGTGCGCGTCCCTGGCCGCCACTCCCGCAGACTTTCGGGCATCTCGCGCAGCGTCCGCACCAGGTCGATCTCTTGGATTGCACCGGTCGCGGGGTTCGTCTCGTACGGCGCCTCGGTGCCGCAGAACGGGCACACGAGGCGCTGCCGTGCAGGGTTCCACTGCGCCTGCGCACCGCAGGCGGCGCAGGGATGCTTCTCGACCGCGGTGACGTCGGCCATCGCTACTTTTCGAGATACTCCTGCAGTGCCGCGCGCCTGATCCGGTAGCTGGCGCCGATTTTCTTCGCCTGCAGCTCGCCGGACGTGATGATGGCCATCACGTCTTCCTCCGTTACACCGAGTGCCTGCGCCGCATCAGCGGGGGACAACAGGTCGGGCATGCCGGTCGAGGCGGGAGCGGTCGCTGCGGGCCCTGGTGCCACCGCCACCCCGAGCGTCCCGGCCGCGCCGGCGGCCGGCGTCGGAGACCCGACGACGCCGCTCTGCTGCATCAGCTGCTGCGCAATCGCGAAGCCCACGGCCAGCTGGCTGGCAGTGCCGGCCGCGCCGCCGCCGCCCGGCGTCTCCATGCCCTTGGCCATCTGGTACTTCACGAAGTCGTTCAGGTTTCCCACGGCGGCCATGCTCGATCGCTTGTCGATCGCGGCCTCGACCTCAGGCGGCACCGACACGTTCTCGATGATGAAGCTGGCAATCTGCAGCCCGTACTTCGCCCCGACCACGGGGTTGATCAGGGGCAGCAGCGCCTCCCCGAGCTCGCCGTAGCGCGTTGCGACATCGAGCACCGGCACCTGGGCCGATGCAAGCGCATCGCTGAACACGCTGACAATCCGCGAGCGCATCGTGTCGGCGAACTCGTCGAGACGGAAGTTCTGGTCGGAGCCGGCGACTTCCTTCAGGAACAGCTTCGGGTCCACGATTTTGAAGTCGAACGTGCCGAATGCCCGAGCGCGCACGATGCCGAAGTCGGCATCCCGCATCATGATGGGGTTGGCCGTGCCCCACTTGTTCCCGGTGAACAGGCGCGTGGTCAGGAAGTAGACGTCGGCCTTGAACGGCGACTCGAGGCCGTACTTCCACGACTGCAGCCTCGTGAGAATGGGGATGTTGTCCGTGGTGAGCGTGTGCTTGCCAGGACCGAACGTGTCGCCGAACTCACCGACGTAGACGAACTGCGCCACCTGCGACTCGCGCACGATCAGCTGTGCGCCTCTCTTGATGGCCTTGTCATCGTCCGGGAAGCGGTACGAGAGCGTGTCACGCGAGTCGTCTGTCCACTCGATGATTTCGAGCAGCTCGCCCTTCAGGAAATCCATGATGCCCATAGGTGCCTCCGGCCGAAGCTGGCCAGGCGCCCGGCGCCTGTCGCGCGGACAGGGAGTACCGTAGCTGTACTGGACGGGCGCTGCAAGAAGTGCAGGCAGCTGGGCGGTGGAGCCGGTACTGAACGCGCGTCCTCCTGCTACAGTAGTGGCCGGCGCGAATGCTCCCCGGCCATCGCCGCCACGGGAGGCAGCATGTTGTTGATCCAATCCAGCCGAACCGACTCGCACGCGGAGCCGCGGCGTGTTCGCTGTGTTGCCGCTCGTGCAGGGCGCGCGGCCTCTGGCGTGCTCGCCTTTACGGTCGCGATCGTCGTCCCCGGCCTGACCGCTGCGCAGACGCGGCAGGTGCTGGTCGAGAGTCTCACCTACGATCTCAAGCATCCCGATCCGGTCAGGCGGCGCGAGGCGGCGACGCTCATCGGCCGGAACAAGGTCCAGAGCGTGACCCCCGATCTCGTGGCCGCCGTGCATGACACCGATTCCTCGGTCCGGCGCGCCGTCGGCATCGCCCTGCAGGAGGTGCAGGATGCGCGCGCTCTTCCCGGCTTCGTGGCCCTGTCCACCGACAGCGAGAAAGACATCCGCGAGCGCGCAATAGAGGGGATGACGACGGCCTATCTCCCACGCGAGACCGGCGTGGGAGTGACGCTGAACAAGGTCGCCAACTCCCTGAACCCGTGGTCCGATGAATGGGGCGAGGTAATGACGGAGCCGGGGCTCACGGCTGATCCGTCCGTCATCGAGGCGCTCGAGGCGCGGTTGGCCGATACCGAGCCCTCGCTGCGGGCGAAGGCCGCGCGCTCGCTCGGCATCCTGCGCGGACAATCGGCCATACCGGCCCTCGTCGTCGTGCTGCGCGAGGATCGCTCGAACGACGTGCGCTTCGAAGCGGCGCGCGCGCTGCGCAAGATTGGTGATCCGTCGGTCGGCAGCGAGCTCCTGAACCTCGTCACCTACGCCGACGCCAAGGTGCGCAACGAGGTGGTCCTCGCGCTCGGCCGACTGCGATATGCGCCGGCGGTGCCTGAGCTCACCCGGATCTACGCGCGGGAGTCCGCGGTCCCGCCGAAGCAGATGGACCGCACCTATCGCGAACGGTTGATCGGCGCCCTTGCCTTCATCGGCGACGCCTCGTCCAGGGATCTGTTCCTG
Source organism: Vicinamibacteria bacterium (assembly GCA_963763095.1). Lineage (GTDB taxonomy): Bacteria > Acidobacteriota > Vicinamibacteria > Vicinamibacterales > JAENWD01 > CAVUCH01. The sequence goes on along the minus strand of CAVXNR010000013.1, from coordinate 147,077 downwards.
CGCGAGAAGAATGCGGCGGACCTGTCGATCGCGCTCCACGCCAACGAAGGACTGGCGCGCATCGCCGATCCCGCCACGCTCGTCGAGATCTCGCGCGACCGGCAGCAGCAGAAGGATCCGCGCATCCTCACGGCGCAGGCGTGGGCGCTGTACCGTCTCGGCCGCAAAGAGTTCCTCATCTCGGTCGTGGAGGCGCTCGGCAGCCGCCGCACCAACGAGGACGCGAAGCAGTACCTGCTGGAGTCGCGCACGGACGAGGTGCCGGACCTGTTCACGCACTTGACGCACGCGGACCCGAACGTGCGCGAAGCGCTCGCCGAGATCCTCGGCCTGCTCGGGGACGCGCGCGCGGTGCCCGCGCTGCGCGAGCTCACCAGGGATCCGAACGAGCAGGTCGCTGCGCTCGCCTCGCAGGCTCTCCAGCGGATCGCAAAGCGCAGCGGTTCATAGCGGTGCGCGTGGCATACGCGCCTGTGAGCGGCCCTGGACAGGTCTCCGGCCTCGCCCGGATTGTGTTCGTTGCGTTCCTTGTTGCACCCGCCGCGATGTCGGCCGGAACTGAAGTTCCGGCCCCACATTCATCGGGAGCACAGGGGCGTGCCGACGTTCGGCTCAGAGCACCCCTGCCTTCTTCATCTGAGCACGCTGATGCGGACCAGATGTGGAGCCGGGACTCCAGTCCCGGCCGACAGGGGCCGGCATCGGCCGGAACTGAAGTTCCCGCCCCACAGAACGAGCCCGTCGCGGCAACGCCGGTCCCATTCGATGTCTGGCTCGAGGCCGTGCGTGCCGAGGCCCTCGCCCGAGGGATCAGGGCAGACACGGTGCAGCAGGCCTTCGAGGGGCTCCAGCCAGAGCTGATCGTGGTCGAGCGCGACCGCACGCAGGCGGAGTTCGTGCTGACGCTCGATGCCTACCTGGCGCGACGGCTTTCGAAGACGCTCGTGCGCGATACCCGCCGGGCACTGGCGCGTCACCAGGCAATCTTCCGGAAGGTGGCGGCGAAGTACGGGGTCCCGACCGATGTGCTCGCGGCCGTGTGGTCCATCGAGTCGAACCTCGGGCGCTTCAGCGGCGTGCGGCCCACGATTCAGGCCCTGGCGACGCTTGCCTGGGACGGCCGCCGTGCCGCCTTCTTCCGCAGCGAGCTGTTCGACGCGCTCACGATCCTCGACCGCGGCGAGGTCGAGCCCGCACGGCTGAAGGGCTCGTGGGCTGGCGCGCTCGGTCAGCCGCAGTTCATGCCTTCCACCTACCTCCGCTACGCGCAGGACTTCGACGGTGACGGCCACCGCGACATCTGGCGCTCGCTGCCCGACGTCTTCGCCTCGATCGCGAACTTCCTGAAGGAGAACGGCTGGAACGGTGCCGAGACATGGGGCCGCGAAGTCGGGATCCCCGACGATCGCTCGGCGCTCTCCCTGGCCGCGCCCCCGCGGGTCGAAGGCTGTCGCGCGAAGCGCGAGATGTCGGAGCCACTCCCGGTGGCGCGCTGGAGCGAGCTCGGTGTCCGCACGGCGACCGGGGCGCGTCTCCCCGCCGTCGACCGCATTGCCTCGCTCGTCACGGCCGGCTCACGCAGCTTCCTCGTCTACGGCAACTACGAAGCCCTGCTCGCGTACAACTGCGCGCATGCGTACGCGCTCAGTGTGGGGTTGTTGGGGGATAGCTTGGGCGCTGGGCGTTAGGCGCTCGGCGTTGGGCGGTAGGCGCTGGGCCTGACACGGCCGGCGGCGGGCGACGGGCGGCTGGCGGGCGGCGGCGAGGCCAAACGCGCCGTCTCGGCACACGTGTTGCGCTTATCGCCTCACATGCCTACTACGCGCGACCACACCAAGCTTCAGGTCTTCACTCTCGCGGACAGTCTCGTGATCGACCTGTACGGTGCAACCATGAGGTTTCCCGATGAGGAACGGTTCGGGCTGCGTGTGCAACTCAGACGCGCCGCAATTTCGGTCCCGACCAACATCGTTGAAGGATCGGCAAGGACGACGACCCCTGAATATTGTAGATTCCTCAACATCGCCGTCGCCTCGGCATGCGAGGTCCGCTATTTGGTCGGCTTGGGTCGCCGATTGAAGATGTTGCCCGCTGCCGACGCTGAACGACTTCTCGACGGTTACGACCACCTCGTGAGAAGCCTGAAGCGCCTTCTGTTCGCAATGCAGAAGCGGCCGTGAACGCCGATGGAAGTCGGCGCGTAGACGCGACGCAGGGCGGACCCGTGGAGTTGTGCCCGGCCTGGTCGTCGGGGGAGAGCTCGGTTCCGCCAGCCGCCCGCCGCCGGCCCCCCGCCAATCCCGTCGCGTCGCCGAGGCCCACCGCCCACGGCCCTGCCCAGCGCCCAGCGCCCAGCGCCTATAAGGTGCGGACCCTCACCCTCCGAAACTCCACCGGATCGTTGTGCCCGGCGAAGCCGAAGTGGCCCGTCTTCCGGTCCTTGCCGGGATGCGGCGTGTTGGCCATGAACTCGGTGACAGTGCTCAGGTCGGCTTCGAGGATGGTGGTGCCGTTCAACTCGACTTTGATCGTCGAGCCCTTCACGGTGACCTGCTCGTAGTTCCATTCGCCCGACGGGCCGGAGGAAGTCGCGTTTCGCGGCGACCATGCCGTAGGCGGAGCCGTGGAACTGCCGCGGATCGAGCTTTGTGTACTTCGGCGAGGTGTTGTCGAGCACCTGCAGTTCGGTCATGCCGGCGTAGGCGGCATCGCCTTCGCCCGGGTAGCGGATCGCGAGGCCGTTGTTGCCGGCGGGCGGCAGCTTGAACTCGAGGCGCACGACGAAGTCCGCGTACTCCTTCTGCGTGTAGATGGTGCCGCCCTGTTTCGGTCTTGCAGCGAATCGCGCCGTCTACGATCTCGTAGTTGTCGAGCGGGCCCGCCCATCCCGTGAAGTTGCGGCCGTTGAAGATGGAGGTGAAGGACGCCTCGTCGCGCTCGCTCAGGATGCGCGTGGCTTCATCGGCAGGAATCTCCCGGATGAAGATGTTGCGCCACCGGATCTCTCCGCCGTGCGTCTGCAGCTGGATTGGCCCGCGTGCCCAGAGCGGCTCTTTCGGGTCCCAGTAGTTCTCCATCGTGGCGTGATCCACCACGAGCTTGTCGTTCAGGTGAACGGTGGTCTTGTCGCCCACCTGCCGGATGCGCAGGGTGTTCCACTCGCCGAACGGCTTGTCGGCGAGCACCAGCGGATCCTTGCCGGGCGATCCCGCGCGGTTGTTCCACAGGCCGCCGGACCCCTTCTCGGCGCCGCGGTCGCCCTTGCCGCCTTCCTTGGTGTAGTCCCAGATCTGCACCTGCGGGTTGCCGCGCAGGTAGATGCCGCTGTCCGCCTTTGCCACCGTCCGATACTCGATGAGCAGCTCGATATCGCCATACTCGCGGTCGGTCGTGGCGTACGGGCCCTCGCCGTCGTTCACGAGCTCTCCGTTCTCCACTCGCCAGTGCTTCCGGAACGGCTCCTCGTTCGCCTTGCGCTTTGCCGCGCGCTCCTCGTCCGACATCGCACGCAGCTTGCGCGGATCGAAGTGCTCGAGCCCATGAAAGCCCGACAGGTCTCGGCCGTTGAACAGGGCTGTGAAGCCTTTCGGCGGCTGCGGATCCGCTGCTCCTCGCAAGGCACGGCGCGCGGCGCGACGATTCCGAGGGCGACAGCGAACGCGACGAGCCGGATAGCGTTGGACTGAGCGGTACAAAGGCGTGCTCCTTTGTGGACTGACGGACGAAGGCTGCAGGCTACAGCCTACAGGCTACAGGCGGTGTCGGCTCAGGCCGCCGGACGACTGGCTCCGGCCGTTGCGGGCCTCGCCGGGAGGCAGAAGCCAGACGCTGCAGCCTGCAGCCTGCCGCCTGAGTCTATCTTCGGTCCGCCCGACAATGTCCGCGAAGCTCCGCGGATCGAGGCTCGCCCCGCCCACGAGGGCGCCGTCCACGTCCGGTTGCGCCACGAGCTCCGCGATGTTGTCTGGCTTGACGCTGCCGCCATAGATCACGCGGCAGGCCTGGGCCGCGTCGCCGCCGAACCAGGCGCGCAGCCGGCGGCGGATGTGCTCGTGCACCTCCTGGGCCTGCTGCGACGTGGCCGTGCGCCCGGTGCCGATCGCCCACACCGGCTCGTACGCGACGACGAGGCCGCCGACCTGCGCACCGGTCAACCCGTCGAGGCCCACCTTGATCTGCCGATCGAGCACCTCCATCGTCTCGTTGCGCTCGCGCTGCTCGAGCGTCTCGCCGATGCAGACGATCGGGATCAGGTCCGCCCCGAGGGCAGCAACCGTCTTCCGGTTGACGGACTCGTCAGTCTCCCCGAAGTACTGGCGCCGCTCGGAGTGCCCGACGATCACATACTCGGCGCCGGCCTCGCGCACCATCGCCGCGCTGACCTCACCGGTGAACGCGCCTTCCTTCTCCCAGAAGACGTCCTGCGCCGCCACCGCCACCGGCGAGTTCCGGGCAGCCTCGGCGACCGCATGCACCGCCAGAAACGGCGGTGCCACGACGATGTCGATGGCCGTCGCGTCTTTGACCATCGTGCGGAACTCTTTCGTGTACACGACCGCGTCGTGCACGGTCTTGAACATCTTCCAGTTGCCGGCGATGACTGGGGTGCGCATGGGGGAGATTCTACTAGTTGCAAGGCTGCAGGCGGCGGGCTGCAGCCTGCGGGCTCCTCGGGCGTAAAAGGCGCCGGAGCCAGAGACCGCCTGCAGGCTGCAGCCTGTAGCCTGCAGCCTTGCAATCCGTCTAGCCCTTGTCCGTCAACGCCGCCACCCCCGGCAGCACCTGGCCGCCGAGGAATTCGAGTGACGCGCCGCCGCCGGTGGAGATGTGTGACACGCGGTCGGTGACACCGGCCTTGTGGACCGCCGCGATCGAATCGCCGCCGCCGATGATCGTCGTGCCCTTCACATTCGCGACCGCCTCGGCGACGGCCGTGGTGCCCTTGGAGAACGCATCGATCTCGAAGACGCCCATCGGGCCGTTCCAGACGACCGTCCTGGCACGTGGCGAGGATGCCGGCGTACGTCTGAGCGGTCTTTGGACCGATGTCGAGGCCCATCCGATCGCCAATCGCGGGGTTGTCGATTGCGAGCGTCTCGTGCGGCGCGTTGGCGTCGAGCGCGGGGGCGACAACGTGATCGACCGGGAGCTCGAGGCGGACGCCCAGCTCGCGCGCCTTGTCGGTGACGGCGCGGGCGCTGTCCAGGCGATCCTCCTCTACGAGCGACTTGCCGGTCGATACGCCGCGCGCCCGGAGAAACGTGTAGGCCATCGCGCCGCCGATCAGGAGCGCGTCGACCTTGCCCGAGCATGTTCTCGATGACCTCGATCTTGTCCGACACCTTCGCCCCCCCGAGCACCGCCACGAACGGGCGGTCGGGCGTTTCGAGCGCGTGACCGAGGTACTGCAGCTCCTTTTCCATCAGCAGCCCTGCGGCGCCGCGCCCCATCTGCTTGACAATCCCCTCCACCGACGCGTGCGCCCGGTGCGCGGATCCGAACGCGTCATCCACGTAGAGGTCCGCCAGCGCCGCCAGCTCCGCCGCGAACGCCGGATCGTTCTTCTCCTCCTCGGGGTGGAACCGCAGGTTCTCCAGCAGCACGACCTTCTCGTGTGCGTGCGCCTCCGCCACGGCCGCGCGCGCCGGTTCGCCGACGCAGTCGGTGGCGAAGACCACCGTGCGCCCGACCAGCTCCGACAGGCGCGGGACCACTGGCGCAAGGCTGTACTCGGGCACCGGCTTGCCTTTCGGGCGACCGAGGTGCGAGGCGAGAACGATCGTGGCGCCCTGTTCGAGGGCGTACCGGATCGTCGGCAGCGATGCGCGGATGCGGGTGTCGTCGCCAATCACGCCGTTCTTGATGGGTACGTTGAAGTCGACGCGGATGAAGACACGCTTGCCGGACAGATCGAGATCTTTGATGGAGAGTTTCATCACACGGGCTCCAGGCTCCAGGCTCCGGGCTCCTGGCTCCCGGCCGTGAGACCGTGCCGGGCGCGAGCCGCGCGGGGCGGAACAGGAAGAACAGGGTGGCGCCGGCTCCGGAACCCAGCCCGAAACGGCAGGCCTGAAGCCGTGACGCCGCCTGTAGCCTGGAGCCCTGGAGCCGACGGGCATTTACAGTCTGCGAACCTACAGCCCCTTGCCGACCATGTAGCGCAGCAGGTCGACGCAGCGCATCGAGTAGCCCCATTCGTTGTCGTACCAGGACAGCACCTTGACGAACGTGCCGTTCATCACCGCCGTGTACGCCGCGTCGATGATCGAGGAGTGGGGGTTGCCCCGGAAATCGATTGAGACGAGCGGCTCCTCGGACACGGCAAGGATCCCTTTCAGCGGACCCGCGGCGGCTGCCTTGAATGCGGCGTTGATGGCTTCTGCGCTGGTTGGCTTCTCGACGACAGCGGCCAGATCGACAACCGACACGTTCGGTGTCGGCACCCGCATGGAAATGCCATCCAGCTTGCCCTTGAGCTCCGGCAGCACCTGGCCGACCGCGCCTGCGGCACCGGTGGTCGTCGGGATCATGGAGAGCGCCGCCGCGCGGGCGCGCCGCAGGTCCTTGTGCGGGAGATCGAGCAGCTGCTGATCGTTCGTATACGAGTGGATGGTCGTCATCCAGCCCTGCACGATCCGGAACTCGTCGTGGAGCACCTTGGCGAAGGGCGCCAGGCAGTTGGTCGTGCACGACGCGTTCGAGATGATGTGGTGAGTCGCTGGGTCATAGGACTCGTGGTTCACGCCCATGACCGTCATCAGATCGGGCTTCTTGCCGGGCGCCGTGATGATGACCTTCTTCGCGCCAGCCTGCAGGTGCTTGGCCGCAGCCTCGCGGTCGGTGAAGAGCCCCGTCCCTTCGAAGACCACCTCGACGCCCAGGTCCTTCCACGGCAGCTGCGCGGGATCCTTGACCGAGAGCACCTTGAAGCTGTCACCGTTCACCCGGATCGAGTCGCCCTCGGCCTTCACGTCCGCGTCGAGGTTCCCCAGGATGGAGTCGTATTTGAGCAGATGCGCCAGCGTTGCGGTGTTGGTGAGGTCGTTCACCGCGACGAAGTCGATCCCCTGGTCTCCCAGCGCGGCGCGCATGATGTTGCGCCCGATGCGTCCGAATCCATTGATGCCAACTTTCACGGCCATGACGAATACCTCCGCGTGCGATCTGCGTAGCGACAGGATGACGGCTGCCAGGATGAAGAGCAGGTTGGTGACGCGTGAGCGGGGCGGCGGCGGTCTCGTCATCGAGAGACGGCCGAATCAGCCCACTCGCGATTCTAATGAACGCCTTGCGCGGGGTCAACGCGGCGACTATACTGCTGCGAGGTCAAGAGCCTTCGTTTTCACAAGGTTACAGCCATCGACGCACGTTGCCGGCCGGGGCCGTCTGCATGCGTGCCCGACGTCCGGAGCCACGCAGCCCAGCGTCTGCGCATGTATCTCATCTACAGTCTTCTGCTCGTCCTGACAGCCGTGGTTGGCTCGCCGTGGTTTGCCTGGCAGGCACTGCGCCACCGGAAGTACGTCGGCAGCGTGCGCGAGCGTCTCGGGCGTCTGCCGGTCTCCCTCAACCTCGATGGTGAGCCCTCGATCTGGGTGCACGCGGTCTCGGTGGGCGAGGTGCTCGCCGCGCGTCCGCTCGTCGAGTCGCTGAAGGTGCGCTACCCGGGCCTGCGGCTGTTCGTCTCGACGACCACGATGGCCGGACAGCAGATGGCGCGGGGCATCCAGGATGCGGATGGTGTGTTCTACTTCCCGTTCGACTTCGCGTTCGTCGTCCGGCGCGTGCTCGACGTGCTCCAGCCGCGGTTGTTCGTGATGGTCGAAAGCGAGATCTGGCCGAACCTGCTGCGCGAGTGCCGCCGCCGGCAGGTGAAGACCGCGGTGGTGAATGGACGGATTTCGCGGCGATCGTATCCACGATATCGGCTGGCCCGGCCGTTCTTCCGCCGCGTGCTGGCGCCGATCGATCGCTTCTGCATGCAGAGCGACGAGTCGGCGCGGCGCATCATCGAGCTGGGAGCCGACCCGGCACGGGTGAGCGTGACCGGCAGCCTCAAGTTCGACGCTGCGGCGCTGCCGACCGCGTCGCGAGGCCGCGACCGCGTGCTGCGGTTCTTCCGCGTGTCGCCCGCGCGCCAGGTCATCGTCGCGGGCAGCACGATGCGCGGCGAGGATTTGCCGGTGCTGCGTGCCTTCCGCCGCGTGAAGACGGCCGCCCCCGGTGCGCTGCTGCTGCTCGCGCCCCGGCACGCGCAGCGCTTCGAGGAGGCGCTGCAGCTGGCCCGGGGCGAGGGCTTCTCGACAGTGCGGCGCTCGGCCTTGCCGATCGACGTCGAGCCGCGCGCAGACGTCGTCATCGTCGACACCATGGGAGAGCTGGCACAGCTCTATCAGCTGGCGACGGTGGCTTTCGTCGGCGGCAGCCTCGTCGAAACGGGCGGCCACAACATCCTGGAGCCGGCGGTGTTCGGGCGGCCGATCGTGTTCGGTCCCGTTCATGCACAATTTCGCGGAGATCGCGCGCGAGTTCCTGGCGCACGATGCCGCCGTGCAGGTGCAGTCGGAACGTGAGCTGGAAGGCGATGCTCGTGTCGCTGCTGATGGATCCTGTGCGCCGCGCAGGGCTGGGCGCCGCCGCGAAGGCCCTCGTCGAGGCGAACCGCGGCGCGAAGGACCGCACGATGGACGCGATTGGGCGACTCGTGCCGCCCGGACGTCCCGCCACCATCCACCCGTTCCGCGTCGTTCATTAGGCCGACTGCGTGGTGCCGCGGACGTGATCTGTTGAGCCTCTTCTACGCCCCTCTGACCCGTGCCCGCCGCCGGTTCTACGCGGCCCGGCCGGAGCGCCGCCGGCGTCTGGCCAGGCCGGTGATCAGCGTCGGCAACCTCTCGGTGGGCGGCAGCGGCAAGACGCCGATCGTCGAGCTGCTCGCGCGCATGCTGCACGCCGCGGGACGCCGTCCCGCGGTGCTCACGCGAGGCTACGGCCGGGAGGACGTGACCGACGGCGCGCTCGTCGTGAGCGATGGCAGACGCGTGTGCGCCGAGCTCGCCGCCGCCGGCGACGAGCCCCTGATGCTCGCCCGCAACCTGCCCGGCGTCGTCGTGATCGTCTCTCCGGATCGGTACCTCGGCGGCCGGCTGGCGGAGCGGCGGTTCGGGTGCGATGTCCACGTGCTCGACGATGGGTTTCAGCACCTGCAGCTCGCGCGCGATATCGACCTGCTGCTCGCGGGCGACGAGGAGATAGACCGTCCGTCCGTGCTGCCCCGCGGGCGTCTGCGCGAGCCGCTGGATGCGGCCCGGCATGCGGACGCCCTGTTGTGGACCGGACCGGTGCGCGACGCTCGCACGGGGGCCGAGCGACTGGGGCTGGCGAGTTGCATTCGACGTGCGCCGCGCACCCGGCAGCCTGCACGGCGCGCCGTTCGGCGACGTCCGGCCCTCCGCCGGAGCGCGCATCATTGCGGTGGCGGCCATCGCCAGGCCTCGCCCGTTCATCGATGGTCTGCGTGCCGCGGCGTTCGATGTGGCGGCTGAGATGACCTGGCCGGATCATCACCGGTTCACGCCGGGCGACCTGGAACGGGTGCGCACTGCGGTCGTTGACCATGGCGCGAGCGGTGTGGTCACAACGGAGAAGGACATGGTGCGGCTGCTGCCGTTCCGTCCGCTGCCGTTCCCCGCGGCGTGGCAGCGGCTCGACGTCACCATCGATCCGGCGGACGACTTCGATGCATGGCTGACGGCGCGCCTGCGCGACGCCGATGCGCGCGCGGCGGCGCGTCTCGCGGAGCCAGCGGCATGAGGCACCGGCTGGAGCTCGCGGCGGTGTACCTGGTGCGCGGCCTCATCCGCGCCATGCCCCGCGGCATCGTCCGCCCGTGCGGCCGGCTGCTTGGACTGGCATTCCATCTGTTCGACGGTGTGCATCGCGGGGTTGCCGACACGAACCTGGCGATGGCGTTCCCGCAGCGCACGGCGGCGGAGCGGCGGACGATCACGCGCGAGATGTTCGGTCACTTCGGTTGCGTGCTGCTGGAGCTCTTGAAGTTCAGCACCCTCGCACAGGACGACATGCGCAGCCTCGTCGAGTTCGAGGGTGACGACCGCGCCCGTGGCGCGTATGCGCGCGGCAAGGGCGTGCTCTTCTTCACCGGCCACTTCGGGTATTGGGAAATCAACGCGCTCGTGCACGCCCTTGCGCTTCGAGCCGTTTGCGGTGCTCGCCCGCCCGCTCGACAACCCGGGGCTGCACCAGCTGCTCGAGCAGGTGCGCACGTCCACCGGAAACTCGGTCATCTACCGCCAGGGTGCCATCCGACGGGTCCTTCGCGTGTTGCAGTCCGGGCAGGGCGTGGCCATGCTGATCGATCAGCACATGCACAGCCCCGATGCCATCTACGTCAACTTCTTCGAGCGGCCGGCGGCCACCACCTCGATGCTCGCGGCGCTGGCGCTGCGCACGGGCGCACCGGTCGTCCCGGTGTTTGCGCTGCCCCTGCCGGGCGGCCGCTATCGGATGATCTACGAGCACGCGGTCGACCCGCCGGACGCCGACACGCCCGATGCGGTCCGCGAGTTCACGCAGCGCTGCACCGACGTGCTCGAAATGTACGTGCGGCGGCATCCATCCCTCTGGCTCTGGATGCACCGCCGCTGGCGCGATGCGCCGCTGCCGGCGGGGACGCCAGGCATGTTCCCCCCGGCGCGCGCCGAGGAGAGCGAGTGAGGCTCCTCGTGCTGGCGCCCAATTGGCTCGGCGATGCCATCATGGCGCTTCCTGCGATCGCGGATCTCCGGCGCCACTACCCCGGCGCGGCGCTGACGCTCGCGGCCCGGCGTCCGCTGGCGGCGCTCGCGTCGATGGTGCCGGGCGTCGACGCGCAGCATGCCGCTCGACGGGCGAGGGGGCGCGCGTGTGATCACCGCGTTGCGGGGCGACATCGATCGGGTGCGGGAGGGGCGCTTCGACGCGGCGCTGCTGCTGCCCAACTCCTTTCATGCCGCGCTGCTCGCGTACCGCGCGCGTATTCCCCAGCGATGGGGATATCGTGCCGACCTGCGCACCCCGCTGCTCACTCGCGCCGTGCCGAAACCCCGGGTCGCGCGCCTGCACCAGGCCGAGTACTACCAGCACCTCACGCGTGGGCTCGGGATCGCGTCGGGCCCGCTCGTTGCCGAGGTGCGGGTGGACGAGGCACGCCGCGCGGATGCGGACCGCCTGCTGCGCGAACACGGGTGGGACGGGAGACCCTTGGTCGGCGTCGCGCCCGGCGCGGCGTACGGGTGGGCGAAGCGGTGGCCGCCGGAGCGGATGGGCGCCCTTGCCGCCCGCCTGGCGCATGAGGCCGGCGCGAGCGTTGTTATCGTGGGCGCGTCCGCCGATCGCGACACGGTCGACACCGTCGTGCGGACGGCGGGTGCCGCTGGTGCCGGCCCTGGAGCCGTGATCGATCTCGCCGGCAAGACGGACCTGCCCGCGCTCGCGGGCGTGCTGTCGCGGTGCCGTGCGTTCGTCTCGAACGACTCCGGCGCGATGCACCTCGCCGCCGCGGTGGACGTACCCGTCATCGGCATCTTCGGCCCGACGCGCGAGTGGGCGACATCGCCGCTGCCCGGGCCCCGTGCGATCCAGACGGCGATCGTGCACACGGATGTCTCGTGCCGGCCCTGCATGCTGCGGACCTGCCCGATCGATCACCGGTGCATGACGCGGATCGCCGTGGAGGATGTGATGGCGCCGGTGCTGGTCGCGCTGAACGGGCCACCTGTTCGGACGGAGGCGCCATGAACCCCGCTGTATTTCTCGACCGCGATGGCACGGTCATCGAAGAGCGCGGGTATCTCGGACGTCTAGACCTGATTGAACTGTTGCCGGGGTCCGCTGAGGCGATCCGGCTCCTCAAGGCGGCCGGCTACACGGTCGTGATCGTGACCAACCAGGCGGGGATTGCGCGTGGGCTGTTCGACGAGGCGTTCGTGCAGTCCGCCCACGCGCGGCTCGATGCGATGCTGCGGGAGGCCGGCGCGGTGGTGGACGGATATTATTACTGTCCTCACCACCCCGATGGCGTCGTCGAACGCTATCGCCTCGTGTGCGGGTGCCGGAAGCCGGCTCCCGGGATGGTGCGCCAGGCGGCTGCCGCCCTGGATCTCGACCTCGCGCGGTCGTTCGTCGTTGGCGACAAGTGGCTCGACATCGGCCTCGCGCGCAACTGCCGGCGCAACGGGCGTGCTGGTGCGCACCGGCTACGCCGGCGGGGACGAAGCCGTGCCGCCGTCAGGATGTGAACCCGCCGTGATTGTGGACACCTTGCTCGACGCCGCGCACTGGATCCTCGCCGCGCCCGCGGCGGCTCGCTGACCGCGAATGGCACGCCGATCATCTGCGCCGTCCGTCGATGCGGTCCGGCTGCTCGCGCTCGCGGACCGTTTCGCTTCGCGCCGTGTGGCTGTGATCGGCGATCTGGTTGCCGACGAGTTCATCTACGGACGCGTGGAGCGCGTCTCGCGTGAGGCGCCGGTGTTGATCCTCCGCTACGACACGACCGTCGTCGTGCCAGGAGGCGCGGGCAATGCCGCGAACAATGTGGCCGCGCTCGGGGCACGCGTACGTCTGGCGGGGCTCGCCGGACGCGACGAGCCGGGACGGCGCATGCTGGACGCGCTGCACGAGCGTGTCGCCCGCACGCAGGTGATCGGCCCGGCGGCGTATTGCACGCCCGTGAAGACCCGGATCCTGGCCGGTGGCGTACACTCCGCCAAGCAGCAGGTGGTGCGCATCGACCGGATCACGAACGGGGCGCCCGATGCCGCGCTGCGTCGCACGTTCGAAGCGCGAGCGCTCGCCGTCTCCGCCCGCGCAGACGCGGTGCTCGTATCAGACTACGGCTCCGGGCTCGTGACGCCCGCCCTCGTCGAACGCCTGCGCCGATCGCTCTGGCGGGGCGGACAGCGCCGGGTGCCCATCCTCGTGGACTCGCGGTATGCGGTGCAGCATTTTCGCGGCGTCACCGCCTGCACGCCCAACGAGTCCGAAGTCGAACAGATCCTGGGGGTCCGCATCGGAGACGACCTGCGCGCGCTCGAGGCCGCCGGCCGCGAGATGCTTCGGCGCACCGGCATGCAGGCGCTCCTCGTGACGAGGGGTGGACGCGGGATGGCGCTCTTCGAGCCGGACGCGCCGACGCGCCACATCCCGATCTTCGGATCCGACGAGATCGCGGACGTCACCGGGGCGGGGGACACCGTGATCGCGACGCTCACGCTCGCGCTCTCGGCGGGCGCCAGCTTCTACGAAGCCGCACGGCTGGCCAACTATGCGGGCGGGCTCGTCGTGATGAAGCGCGGCACGGCCACGGTTTCTGCGGAAGAGCTGCGCGGTGCCGTTCAGCTCGACGCCAGCGAGCCCGGCCGGAATTGAGATCGGGAGGTATTTGTCGCAGTGTGCAGTCTCGCGCACGCGACTGATGTGGAGCCGGGACTTTAATCCCGGGCACGACCCCGCAAGAGAGTCCCGGCGGGACCCAGAGCCCGCACCCAATTCCCGTCGGCACCCATGGCAGCCTACAATTTCAGCGATGCCAGTCGTGTCCCTGTCCGACCTGACGGCCCGAATCGCCGCCGATCGCGCCGCGGGTCGAACCGTGGCGCTCGCGAACGGCTGCTTCGACGTCCTCCACGTCGGGCACGTGCGCTACCTGCAGGGCGCCGCCGGAGAGGCCGACCGCCTCGTCGTGGCCGTGAATGACGATGCCTCGGTGCGCAGGCTGAAGGGAGCCGGCCGCCCGATCATGTCGGCGCCCGACCGCGCGGAGCTCGTCGCAGCCGTCAGGGGCGTGGACTACGTCGTGATCTTCGGTGGCGAGACGGTCGGGGACGTGCTTCAGGCGATCAAGCCCGATGTGCACTGCAAGGGCACCGACTACACCGTCGAGTCCGTGCCGGAACGGGCGCTTGTGGCGTCGTACGGCGGGCGCACGGCTATCGTTGGCGACCCGAAGGACCACTCCACGCGGGGGCTGCTCGCACGCGTGCGCGACACCGTGCCGCCCGCACCATGAAGATCCTGGTCGTCCGGCTCGGTGCCCTCGGCGACATCGTGCACGCGATGCCGGCGGTGGCGGCGCTGCGGCGTGCCATGCCGTCGGCGCAGATCGACTGGCTCGTCGACGCCCGGCACCGCGAGGTCGTGGATCTCGTGCGCGGGATCAACGGGCGCATCTCGGTCGATCCTGCGGGCAACTGGCGCGAGCTGCCGGCCGTGCTGCGAAGGCTGCGCGGCGAGCGGTACGACGCGGCCCTCGACTTCCAGGGGCTCCTCAAGTCCGCCGTGCTCGCGCGGTTCTCGGGCGCAGCTCGCGTGATCGGCTTCTCGCGGGACGTGCTGCGCGAGCGCGCGGCGGCGGTCTTCTACCGCGAGCGCCGGGACATCCCGCGCGGGCATCACGTGATCGAAAAGAACCTGCAGCTCGCGGCCGCGCTCGGGGTGGACGTCTCCCAGATCTCGTTTCCCTTCGACGTGCCTCCCGGGCCGATCATCGACGGACCCTATGCGCTGCTCAACCCCGGAGCTGCCTGGCCGAACAAGCGGTGGCCGCCGGCGGCGTTCGGCGAGATCGCGGCGTGGCTGCAGGAGGTCCATCGCACGCCGTCGATCGTGCTCTGGGGACCCCAGGAGCTCGATCTGGCGAGCCAGGTCGTGGCCGCGTCTGCCGGCGCGGCAAGGCTTGCGCCGCCCACGCGAATCGGCGACGTGCTCGCGCTCGCGCGCGGCGCCCGGCTGATGGTGTCGGGCGACACGGGTCCGCTCCACCTCGCCGCCGCCGTTGGGGCGCCGATCGTGGGGCTGTATGGACCCACAAGTCCCGGTACGGAACGGCCCGTGGCGTCCCGAAGACGTCTCGCTCTCCCGCAACACGGAGTGCGACTGCCATCATCAGCGCCGCTGCAGCCGCGCGGATCGTCCCTGCATCGAGCGGATCAGCACCGCCGACGTCCGCGCCGCCATCGAGCGACGGTTCGCGGTGTGACGACGACCGTCCTGCAGCGCCTGGCCCGGCTGCGCGTGCCTCTCGGCTTCGTGTTCGGCGCGTGCGTAGTGGTGCTCGCCCGCCCGACGTGGCGGACGATCGCGGCGGGCGCCGCGGTGGGTGTGCTGGGAGAATCGATTCGGATCTGGGCCGCCGGTCACCTCGAGAAGAGCCGCGAGGTCACGCGGTCAGGACCGTACCGGTATACACGGCATCCGTTGTACGTCGGCTCGTCAGTGATGGCTGCGGGGGTCGCGATCGGCGCCGGATCGTGGGCGGTCGCCGCGCTGGTGGCTCTCTACATGGGCAGCACGATCTCCGCGGCCGTCCGCACCGAAGAGGCCTTTCTCCGCGGCCGCTTCGGGGACGAATACGCCGCGTACGCGGAGCGTCGCGCGCCGGAGATGGCGCGCCGCTTCAGCCTCGACCGCGCGTGGCGCAACAAGGAGTACCGCGCGCTTGTCGGGCTGCTCGTCGCGATCGGGCTGCTGGCCTTGAAAGCCGCATTCTGGCCGCCGCGATGAAGTCTTCGCGCCCTTGCCGGTGGCGCCGCTCGCTTGCGGTGGATCCCGATCGCCACCCGGACACACCGCGTGCAGAGTGGCGCCCACGGCACTGAGCCTGCGTCATTGACGGTCCCCGGGATCACCAGCTAAGATCAGTGGTCTTTCGGTGGTGCGTACGGGCACGGCAGACAGCCGGGCGGTTAGCTCAGTTGGTAGAGCACCGGCTTTACACGCCGGCTGTCACAGGTTCGAGTCCTGTACCGCCCACCAGCCTTCGCTCGCCAGCCCGCCTGCGGTGTGACAACCAGGCGGACCGCCGCCGCACGTTGCGAAGGTCTTCACGTTCGGGGTCGTAGTTCAGTTGGTTAGAACGCCGGCCTGTCACGCCGGAGGCCGCGGGTTCGAGTCCCGTCGACCCCGCCAACTCCCTCGCTCTGCTCGGTCCGTTGACGCGATCGACGTCCTCAGGCACGCCGCCGCGTCCGGTGGACGCGGCGAGCGGGCACGAGTCCCGTCGACCCCGCCAACACCCCTCGCTTGCTCGGTCCGTTGACGCGATCGACGTCCTCAGGCACGCCGCCGCGTCCGTGGACTCGGCGAGCGGGCACGATCCCGTCGACCCCGCCAGCCAATAAGCAGCGACGAAGACCAATTTCTCGACAGCGTCACCGTCAGAGCGTCTTGATCAGCCCTCCGTCGATGACGAAGTCTGCTCCTGTGATATTGCCTGAACGATCGCTGGCGAGGAACAGCACGAGGTCTGCCACTTCATTGGGACGGGTGAACCGCCCGGTTGCGAAGCCACCCTGCGATGCGACGACCTGCTGCTTTGCTGTCTCGAAGTCCACTCCCGCATTCTTTGCCACAGTCGCCGCGACGCCGTCCGGCCCGAGCCAAAGCGCGGTCTCGACCGGGCCTGGGCTCACCGTGTTCATGCGGATGCCCCTGGGACCGAGCTCCTTGGACAACGCTTTGGAGAAATTCGTCAGTGCGGCCTTGGCTGCACAGTAGTCGATGATGCCAGGGTCCGGAAGAAACGCATTCACAGAGCTGACGGTTACGATGGCGCCACCACCTCGCTGCGCCAGGAGCGGCAACGCCGCGCGCGTTGTCCGCACGGCGGCCATGAAGTTCAGGTTGAACGACGACAGCCATTGATCGTCGGTCACACTCGCAAATCCTTCGAGTCTCAGCGCGACGGCACCGAGATTGTTGACGACGACGTCAAGACCACCGTATTTCTGTGCTTCGGCAACCAATGCCTGCGGACCGCCTGGCGTGGCCAGATCAATAGACACGGCGTCGACTGCACCACCCTCGGCGAGGGACCTGAGCTCGCTCCCGACGTCACGCGCGCCGGCAATCACTCGCGCGCCTTCCGCCACCAACGCCTTCGTGACGGCGAGACCGATGCCTTTGCTCGCACCGGTGACGACCGCGACTTTGCTCTTCAATCCAAGATCCACGGCTGTCTCCTTCGATCTTCACCTGTTCTCGCAGCATGACGTCGTCCGTCCCGTAGAATACCAGTGGTCGATTACCACAACTGAGCAACGTTGACCATGGCGGATCCCTACCTCCGTGTCCACGCAGTGAACATCTACGTCAAAGATCAGGCGCGAAGTCTGGACTTCTACCTGAACAAGCTCGGATTCCACATCGCCTTCGACGCTCGCGTCGGGTCCGGTGAGCGGTTGTTGGCGGTGGCTCCGCCCGACGGGGCTGCAGTGCTGACGCTGATCGAGGCCAAGCCCGACTCTCCCCAGGTCCGGCTCGTCGGCCGCGCGACACAGGTCGCGTTCGTGACCGAGGATTTGCCCGCCACCTACACCGAGTGGCGGCGGCGTGGCGTTCGTTTCCGAACCGCACCACGTCTGCGACGG
The DNA here is from genome assembly GCA_963763095.1 of Vicinamibacteria bacterium. GTDB lineage: Bacteria > Acidobacteriota > Vicinamibacteria > Vicinamibacterales > JAENWD01 > CAVUCH01. The sequence goes on along the minus strand of CAVXNR010000013.1, from coordinate 129,648 downwards.
GTCGTCTACGAGCAGACGGGCGTTGAAGCTGATCAATCGTCAGTGCACACGACAACCGGACAGGACCGATCCGCGTGGGGCGGCGTCTTCACGCGCTTCGAGGACGTCGATCGAAACTCGTTCGCCCTGGTCAGCTTCGATGAGGTCAGCCGCGCGGTTGAGGCGCAACGTCGCGCCGCCGCCGAGAAGCAGGAGGCCGAGCAGCGCGCCGCCCACGAGCTCGAGATCGCCATGCAGGTGCAGGCGCGGCTCTTTCCTCAGCGACTTCCGCCGATGCGCACGCTGGAGTACGCAGGCGCATGCGTCCAGACGCGCCGGGTGGGTGGCGACTACTACGATTTCCTCGATCTTGGGCGGGACCGTCTGGGGCTGGTCATCGGCGACATCGCCGGCAAGGGCATGCCTGCCGCGCTGCTGATGGCCAACCTTCAGGCCAACCTGCGGAGTCAATGCGCCACTGCGGTCGATCAGCCCGAGCGCTTTCTGCAGACCGTGAACCGGCTCTTTTACGAGAGTACAGGCCGACGATGCCTACGCGACCTTTTTCTATTCGGAGTTCGACGACCGAGCGGGACGCCTGCGCTACGCGAACTGCGGACATTTGCCGGCGCTGGTCCTGCGACGCGCCGGCGAAGTCGAACGGCTCGAGCCGACGGCAACGGTGCTGGGCCTGTTCTCCACGTGGGAGTGCCGAACGGCGGAGCTCCGGCTCTCCGCTGGAGATCTTCTGGCGATCTACACTGATGGGATCACCGAGGCGTTCGACGCCCACGACGACGAGTTCGGGGAAGGACGGCTCGTCGAGACGCTGCACGCACATCGTGACCTGCCGCCACAAGATCTGATCGCCGCCATATACGACGGAGTCCGCCGCTTCAGCCCGCAGGAACAGCGCGACGACATGACCCTGATTGTCGCGAGGTGCCGGAACTGCTGATCCCGCCGCCGCGAATGAGCCAGGGTCGAAAATCATTCACTGACGAGTTTCATCGCCTTTCGCGGGCCTGCAGGCCCAGCCCGAACCAGTTGCGAAACTCGTCCCAGACACCCCGCCAACTACGAGAGTCAGTGAAGACGGGACTTCCCGTTTCTGACGGGAGCCTGCTTGCGAACAGGCCGGAAGCGGCGGACGGGTGTTTTTGCAAGCGGTTTGCAAGCGGTGCGGGATTGATTGAGATTCCGCATTGACTCGTGCAGTCCTCGGAGCGTCGCGTTGAGGTAGGTGCTCGTCTGCTGAAGCGACGCGTGTCCGAGCATGTGCTGCACGTAGTGCACGGGCCAACCTGCCTCTAGCAGGCGCGAGCCGCCTTCGTGCCGGAGGTCGTGGAAGTGCAGGTCAATCGCCCGATACGCCGCCTCTGACTCAGGCCTCAGCCTCGTGCTGTCTTTGTCGTTTGGCCCGGCTTCTTCTTCCAAATCCAAGCTGGGCTGCCCTGGCGTTGGGCACCGTGCCCTCGGTCGGGCTGCTGCTCGGCGCGATCGCCGGATCATTCTCCCGGATGCCGCACCGGGCCATCGCGATGGGCATGTCGGTAGGGGCGGGACTGCTGCTCGCCGGTGTGTCCCTCAAGCTGGCCGCGGATGCGATCCGGATCGCCGGGCCAATGGCAGCGGCACTGTTACTGGTGCTTGGGGCAGCCGTGTTCAGTGCGAGCAACGCCCTTCTCGCGCGGTTCGGTGCCGCTCACCGCAAGCGGTGCGGCGAGTGTATTCAGCAACCGGCCGAGTCGCAGCAGCCTGGCAGCGGGGTAGCCATCGCACTCGGCAAACGCGCTTGACGCGGCCCCTGAGGCGATGGTGTTGGGAATCGCCCTGCGGGATCCGGCCGTCCCCCTCGCGCTGGTGATCGCATTATCAGTAGGCAACGTTCCCGTAGCGTTGTCGAGCACAGCGGGGTTGCGGGCTGCCGGTCGCAGCTACCTCTACATTTTTTTGTCTGGAGTGCGATCGCAATCGGGGCAACGGTAGCAATCGTGGCAGGGTATGTAGGGTTCGGTTCGCTCAGTCAGGCGTGGCCACGGCGGCTGCAGGCCTTTGGAGCCGGAGCACTGCTGGCGAGGCTGCGGAAACGATGATTCCCGAGGCCTTCCACAACAGTCCGCGTTTCTCCGGCTTGCTCGCCGCCTTCGGTTTCGGCCTCCTGCTGCTTGTGGACGCGACGATAGGTTGATCCTCTATCCTTACCCGTTGTACTCGGTGTGCTCCCGCCGGTCGCGCTCCCACAGTCTAGCGCGCACGGTAGTCGGTCGTGAAGAAGCCGTTGATATCGCCGTACGGCACCACGTTCGCGAGGCCTGCGAAACTCCCCTCCGACTTCAACAACTGCGCTGCGCGCGTGAAGCCGGTCCATGCGGCAAGGGCTAACGCGCCGCCAACGCTGATGCGGCGCACGCCGAGGGCCGAGATGTCGGCGACGCTCAAGCCACTGTCGCGGTTCACCAGGAGGTTGATCGGCTTCGGCCGAACCGCCTCGACGAGCGCTCGATCTCCGCGGGCTCGTGGAGGCCAGGCGCGAAGAGCACGTCCGCGCCCGCTTCGGCGTACGCTTGCAGACGTCGAGCCGACTCGCGGAGCGCATCAGGATGGCCGACAAGGTAGCACTCCGCCCTGGCCGTCAGCAGGACGTCGCCGCGTGACTGATCGATCGCCTGACGTGCAGCGTGAACGCGCTCGACCGCGAGCGGCAGGTCGTAGAGTGGCGACGAAGATCGCCGGTGGCATCCTCGATCGACAATCCCGCGACGCCAGTTGCGACGCAGCGCGTCACGCTATCGGCGACCTCTTGCGGTGCCCTCCCGTAGCCGGACGCGAAGTCCGCGTTCACCGGAACGTCGACCGCAGCCGTGATGTCGGCGATGTACGTCAGGTTCCGGTCGCGGGAGAGTGCGACTTCGGAGTCCGGCAGCCCCTGCGAGAACGCAAAGCCCGCGCTGGTGGTGGCCAGTGCGGGGAATCCGAGATGCTGCAGGTACCGTGCGGAGCCGACGTCCCACGGATTCGGAATCACGAAGCAGCCCGCCTCATGCAGCGTCCGGAATGCCTGGCGACGGGCGCTGAAGTTCGCGGGCGATCCCGAGCCTTTCATCCCGGCAGCAGGCGTTGTCATCGGTTGTTCGAACGTGTTCATTGCATGCTCCAATCGCTTGATGGCATCGGTCATTGCCGAGTCTAGGTCTGCATTGCCTGGACTATCTCCGAAGACGTGTCCACCAACTGGCGCGCCGCAAGTACAACAATGCGCATGTTGCCTCGCGAATGGCCTGATAGCCACGTCGGAGTAGGCGAGCGCCGTACGGTTCACCTCGGAGTAGAGCGCGCCCTTTCACCAACTGCCCAGCAGTCGATCCAGTAGGACACAATCAGTTCGGCCGTAGGTTATCTGGCCACAGCGGTGCGCCGGGGCAGTTTCCAGCCAGGCCGCGGGAAGTGGCAGGTATAGCCATTCGGGTAGCGCTCGAGATAGTCCTGGTGCTCGGGCTCCGCTGTCCAGAAGTCGCCGGCCGGCGAGACCTTCGTTACAACTCGGCCTGGCCACAGGCCGGAGGCGTTGACATCGTCGATTGTTCGCAGTGCCTCGTCGCGCTGCGCCTCGGAGACATAAAAGATCTCCGAACGATAGGAAGTTCCGACGTCGTTGCCCTGGCGGTTCAACGTGGTCGGATCGTGAATCTGGAAGAACAACTCCAGAACGTCGCGATAGCTGATACGTGCCGGGTCAAACTCGATCTCGATGGCTTCGGCGTGAGATCCATGGTTGCGATAGGTCGCGTTCGGCACATCGCCGCCTGTGTATCCGACACGTGTGTGGACGACGCCTGGCAGCTTGCGGATGAGGTCCTGCATGCCCCAGAAGCACCCTCCGGCAAGTACGGCACGTTCGAGCTTGCTGCTCGTCATAAGTCCTCTCTTCTGTTCGTGGACGTTGACCCTGTCGAGAACACCCTGTCGGTGTAGGCGGAGATCGCCGAGGTCTGGCCCCGGTAAGTTGACCCGGAACGGCCGGATGGTGTCGATGGCTTCGGCAGCGGCCGGCGCGGCCAACGGCACACCGACGACACTCGCCGCGATGACGGACGGTCCCACTCGTCGAGCGGATGTAGACGAGAGCGCCAGAACAACGATCGCAGCACAAACGATGATTCCGCTTCGGACGTTAACGCGGGGGGTCAGCCGTTCGAGTGGCTTCATGCTGATCTCCTCACACGGATGAAACCAGACGCGAGGCGTGGAATCTATCAGACGAAGGTATCGACGACATCATCGCATCGATCCGGAGCCACGCTCAAACACCCGGTCCTCGGATCGGCAAGACTCGTCTGCAACAGCGCGAGGCGCTCGAATCGGATCCCGACCTTGCGATGCTGTGCTGTGGCGGCCGGTAGCAGCGTCTTGTCCTTCGAGCCGCGGCCGCGCAGATCGACCTGTGATCCGTAAAATTCGCAGGGCGTGCATTCGTGCGCGTTACGCCGCGTCGCGCGCCAGGCGATATTCATGATGGAGCCCGCCCAAAATCGGCGTCGCGACCACCCGAAGTTGTTCGGAGAGGCGACGACCGTTCGACACGAACCCGCTGAGTTCGGTTCTCGGGTGCGGAATCCGAGGTCCGAGGCTGGCGTGGGGACGACCCCGATTGTAATGAGTCACCCACTCACGAAGGATCCGTCGGAGATGTTCCTCGTGGATGGGGATCAGCCAGTCGAGACACTCCCGCCGCATCGTGCCGATCAGTCGTTCACAGGATGTTGCGATCTGATGCGCTTTGACGGTCTTCCACAGTTGCAAGATGTCTCAGGAAATCTCCCGAAGGGGGCGCCATGGTGGGCGCAGTTGAAGCAGCGCGCCGCGGTGGTCAGCAGGGCCCCGAGCGCGGGCGTGAGCCCGGCCGTGAGCCCGGCCGTTGTGAGAGCGACGCTCCTGCGCGAGGATGCGGTTGAGGAGTCGTGGGCACGAAATGTGAACCTGCGACCCTCGGCGCCGAGGCGCGCGCATCCACCGAGGCGTCTGCGGCGCTCCGCGTCTGAATCTTCGCGATGAGACCTAAAGGGTAGCTTGGCTCGCCAGATCAAGAACCTGAAACGCCGACGAAGGCGCTTCCACGCAGCATGTTCCGCGTGACTGTTTTACTTATCGCCCACGGCCACGGGTTCGATTCCGCAACGGGATTCGAACGCTCGTGGACTCGGGAGATCCCCGGTGAAGTCCGCGCCGCATGATGCGCACGGTCCGAAACCCTTCTCCCGGCCAGTTCCACCCCGCCGACGCGTTCCGCCGTGGGACATCCGACGGCTTTGACCGTCGGATGTCCGAAGCTCCGCGCGTGCGTTATTCCAAGCGCTCCTTGAGCTCCGCCGCGGCATGGCGGCAGAGAGACCTCGTCCCGGGTTCGTTCGCGAGCCCGTTCAGCAGACCGAAATCGTGGATCATCCCATCGTAACGGATGGTTGTGACTTCGACACCGGCTTCGTCCAGCTTGCGTCCGTATGCCTCGCCTTCGTCCCGGAGGATGTCGTTCTCGGCGACCTGGATGAGTGCCGTGGGCAATCCTTTCAGCTCCTCGATACTCGCCCGCAGCGGCGAGGCATGGATGTCCTTTCGTTTGCCGGGGTCGGCGATGTACATGTCGTACATCCATTTCATCAGGGGCGCCGAGAGGAAACGGTCGCGCCCGAACTGTTGGTACGATTCTGTTTCGAAGTCGGCGTCGACGATCGGCCACATCATGATCTGTAGCTTGATCTCCGGTCCACCGTTCTCTTTCGCCTTGATCGCCGTTACCGCGGTCATGTTTCCACCGACGCTATTGCCGACGACGGCGAGACGCCTGCCGTCGACATTGATCTCATCGCCGTGTTCGGCGACCCATTTTGTCGCGGCGTAGATCTCATCGACCTGCCTCGGGAAGACAGCGTCGGGTGTGCGGGTGTAGTTGACGAACACGGCGCAGTAGCCCGATTCGACGACCACGTCGCGGACCAAGCGTCGGTGCGTCGGGTAGTCGCCAAGCACCCAGCCACCACCGTGAATGAACATGAAGACTGGGAGTTTCTTGGTGACGTCCTTCGGGCGGACGAGGTTCAGGACGATCTCGAATCCGTCAACGGTGATGATCTTCTCGCTCTCGGCGATCCCGGAGTAATCGACGGAGACCGACGCCTGCGCTGTTTCAAGGACCCTTCGCGCTTGGAGTGGCGGGAGCCTTTCGAGCTCGGGTGGCATCGGCGAGTTGAGCGCTTTCAGGAATGCTCGTGTTCCGCGCGACAGTCGTCGGTCGGTGTTGAAGTCGACGACCGTGCTCGTCTGTACGGCTTGCATGCGATCCCCCTTTCCCAAAACAACAGGCCCGAGGCAACTCATGTCACCACAATGATGGAATCGAATCAATTGGACGATGGTATTGGGATAGCGCACGCCAGCCGGTAGCCGCGCCGCACGTTGTCAGAAATGGGGCGGTCCGCCGCAAGCTCACCAACGGTCGGCGGGCATACTGATGCCGGCGGCTAGGGTCGCTCGCCCAAAGAGCCGGTTTCCCCCGGTCTGCCGCCGATATCTGACTCTGCTGCGGAGCTGCTGACGGAGGCAGCTGCCATGCCGCGGCCACAGAAAGGTACATTCATCTGCTTCAATCCGGCCGGTTACCTTCCGGCGGGGCGGATCACGCAGTCGTCAAGGCGATTTGCAAGACGTTCCGGAACAGGCGTCCACGATTGGCATCGACTGGCAGTCAGGCGGGAGAGCCGACCCCGATTTGCCGGGGTCGGCTGCGGTGTGCTGTCATTGCGTCCTGCCTGTCACGCCGGAGGCCGCGGGTTCGAGTCCCGTCGACCCCGCCAACTCCTCGCGCAGCTCGGTCGTTTTGCGGGTCGACGTGCTCAGGCACGCCGCCAAGGCCTTCGGCCTTGGCGAGCGGGCTCGAGTCCCGTCGCGTCATCCACTCTCCCTCGGGTCACTCCCTCGCGTTGCTCGATCGTTTGCGGGGTCGACGTGCTCAGGCACGCCGCCAAAGCCTTCGGCCTTGGCGAGCGGGCTCGAGTCCTCTCGCGCGCCCACCCGAGTCCCTCACGCGCACCCACTCTCGTGACCCTGTAGCGGACACGTGGGGCAGCCCTTCAGGGCTGCTGTCAGCAGGGCTGAAAGCCCTGCCCCACATGCGTGATGTCACGCTGAAGCCCTGTCCCACGTGCGTGTCAGGCGCGGGGCTGAACGGCACCTGAAAAGGGACGGCGACCGCGACCCAGAGCAGAAGCTCGCCGCCCACGGCTTTGACGAGCGAGTCGCCCGCGGGCTCGTGGACGTACGCGCCGAGCGTCAGGACCTGGCCCCCTTGCCCGATGTCGATCCGCGGAGAATGGCTCGACCGGACGGATCTGGATCGTGTTTTGCGCAAACGTGGAAGACAGCGCCAATGCCGCGTTGCGGCGCGCTGCACGTTAGATGAACATTTGCGTCGGAGGCTGACATGAATGCTCCGGGGATTCGCCTGTTGTCTGTCGGGTCGCTGCTGTTCGCCACGTCGTTCGCACCTGCACGGTCCGTCGAGAACGTCGGCGGATGCACGCCCGGCACGTACCTCGCCGTCGAAGGCAGCGGCACCCGGAGCATCTGGACGTTCTCGAGCGACGGCACGTTCCAGGCGACGAGCTCGGCGGAGAGGCTGTTCACGTTCAGTCACATCCAGGGCGCGTGGCAGCGGGAAGGCGGCCGTGGCGCACGGGCGGTCGGTCTCGACTTCGGGTTCGCCTCGCAGCAGGCGGGCGCCGGCGTTCCGCCGCAGTGGACGACGCGCATCGACGCCGCGTTGGAGTTTTCGAGGGACTGCCAGCAGGTCACCGGCACCTTCGACTTGCGCTTCTACGACGTCCCCGACGATCCGCTTGCGGCGTTGACGACGGCTCCGAACGGCAGCGATACGTTGATCGGGCGACGGCTTCAGGTCCCGTGACGCGGCCAGCGGTTCTACGTGCTGCAGTCGGTTTGCCGGCTGGCGTTGCCGGCGGTCATCCCGCCGCTGGCGCGGCGCCGGAAACCTGGCCGACTCCCGCCATCCGGCGAGGGCGCCTTCCTCACGACGGGCGTTGCCGACGACAGCGCCGGCCGCACCGAGGCTCCGCCTTCACGAGCTGCGAAGATTGTCCCAGACAGCCCGCAACATCCCTCGCTTCGCTCGGTCTGTTGACGGGTTCGCCGTCCTCAGGCGCGCCGCGTCCTCGAGCGACGAGCGGGCTCGAGTCCCGTTGACCCATCGTTTCGTTTGGTCATTCCAGCCAACTTTACCCGGCATCCATCGACTATCGCCTCGCCCTCATGGTCACCGTGACGATCCTTGGGTCGCTCGGTCTGCTGACGCCGCGAGTCCTGTCGACCCAGTGCGTCGCGTCCAACGGCGTCGTCTGCACGGTCGCATTGGACCCCGGTCGCGACCCGGTCCCGCGTCAGCGGGGCGGCGATCGGATCACGGCGCATCTTCGCAAGCGAATGGCGGGCTACTGGAGCGGCGACGTCCCGTTCAGAAGAACGTGGATCCGCTGCCGCTGGCTGTGCCCGGCAGCCACCTTCACCAGGAAGCGCTGGCCGTCCGCCGTGACGTCGTAGTCGTCGTAATCCGGGCCCTGGACGACGGGCTTCAGCCGGTCGGCTGGCGTGAGGGGGGTGGGGATGCCGACCTCGATCCCGGTGGCTCCCAGCCGGACGTTTACGGCCATCAGCCGCCCGTCGAGCGCCAGATAGAAGAGCTCCTTCCCGTCGCCACGCCACCGGGGCTGCCCGCCGCCGCTGGTCGACACGCGCACCTTCTCACCGCGCCGGCGGAACGGCTCCACGTAAACCTCGAAGCGCCCCGATTCGGTGGAGATGTACGTGAGCCACTGCCCGTCGGGAGAGACGCGGTGCTCGTCGGACGCAAAGCGGTCCTTCATCAGCAACTCGGGCGGACCGTTCCCGTCGAGGGAAGCCGCCCAGAGTGTCCGCTCCGTATCTGCGATATTCGTATAGAGCAGCGTGTTACCGGTGCGGGACCAGCTCTCCGCAATGTCGCGCTTGCCGGGCGTCGCGCCGACCCCGCCCGGCAGCGGTGACGGGGGCTTTGATTCCTGCAGCCCTTTGCGGAGCAGGTTCTGGTCGCCGGTCGCATCCGACGAGAAGATGAGTTCCTGGCTGTCCGGGGACCACACCGGGTCGCGCTCGTTGGCAGGATTGGTCGTCAGTCGGCTCGCCACGCCGCGAGCGACGTCCATGGTCCACAGGTCGAAGCGCCCCCCGGCATCCTCGACCTCCGCCACCACGCGTTTACCGTCCGGTGAGAGGGCGACCTGACCGTATTTCCCTGGCTCACCGAGCGTGCCGAGCGGCTTTCCTTCTCTGTCGAACCACCCGAGCCGGACCTCGCCCTGTCGTCCCGACAGCCACGCCAGCTGGCCGTCTGACGAGGCCGAGAACCAGCCCCACAAGGAGTTGTTGGTCCATGTCGCCACGTCGGTGGCGATCGGAACCGGCTTGCCCGCGGTCAGACGCTGCGCGTCGAAGGGACGGGCCTCGAGGACTCCGTCTCGAACCGTGAGCAGCTGGCCCGCGGCGTACACAAAGCGGGCTCCATCCGGCAGAATGCGTCGTCTTTCACCGGGTGCGTCGAGCGATATCACATGCAGGCCGGCGTTCGCCTCGTGCGTGCTGCCGACCTGCACGAGAAGCTGGCGCCCGCCAGGGAGGAATTGGGGCCACCACTGAGCCAGCTCACCGCGCAACTTCTCGAGTGTCGTCAGTGATGTCGCCTCGCCGCCTGCCCCCGACACTTGGTACAGCGACGCGTTGGCTCCGCCGGATGAGAACACGATCGTGCCAGCGTCGTTCCAGGTGCCCCCGGTCATCCCGCCCCGCGGCAACGCGCAGACTCGCTGGACGGTGCCGCTGGCAAGGACAAGCTTCCTGATCTCGTCCGCCGCACTGAAGGCGACCGACGTGTTGTCGGAGGACCAGAACGGCATTTCCGCGCCGTCGGTTCCGGGAAGTGCCCTGGTCTCGGGCGAATCGAGCGGACGAATCCACAACTGCGTGGTGCCTGTGGACGAGAGACCGGCAAACACCACATGCTGGCCGTTGGGCGACACGGCGGGGGGCGCGAAGTCAGGGAAGGTTAGATCCTCGGGAAGGTCGAGAACGAAATGTGCAGCGCGCGGCTTCTCAGGAACCGTGGTCAGCCGCTGGTGGATGAGCAACACCGCGAGTCCAGAGAGGACCAGGGCAACGCTGGCCCAGACCCACCGTTCGCGCGTCCGGCCCCGACGTTCGGCGCGGACCGCGTCCTCGAGAGGGGCCGCCGGCGTCTCGGCCTCGGCCGTCCCCGCCATCACCTCCTGCAGCTCCAGCCGGGCCGCGCCCATGTCGGGAAGCCGCTGACGCAGGTCCTTCCGCAGGCAGCGGCTCAAGAGCCGCCGGATCGCCTTGGGCGTGTCGGACGGCAGCGCATCGAGATCCGGCTCCTGCGTCACGACCGCGGCGATCACGTCGGTCACCGTGCCGCCGGAGAAGAGCGTCCGGCCGGTCAGCATCTCCCACAGCAGCACGCCGAACGCCCACACGTCCGCGCGTCGGTCCACCGGCTTGCCGCGCGCCTGCTCCGGCGCCATGTAGGCCGCCGTGCCGAGAATTACGCCGGCAATCGTCCCGGTGTGCGCGAGAGTCGGCGACTGCGACACCATCGGGCCCGAGGACCGACCGTCGCGGGACTCGCTGGCCCACGCCTTGGCGAGGCCGAAGTCGAGCACCTTCACCTTGCCGCCGGGCGTGAGCTTGACGTTCGCGGGCTTCAGGTCGCGATGGATGATGCCCTGGTTGTGGGCTTCCTCGAGGGCTTCGGCGATCTGCGCGGCGATCTCCAGTGCCTCGTCGAGGGGAATCGCGCCGCGTGCGAGCCGCTCCTTGAGGTCTTCGCCCTCCACCAGTTCGAGCGCGATGAAGAGCTGCCCGGCCGCTTCTTCCAGCCCGTAGATGGCGGCGATGTTCGGGTGGTTGAGCGATGCGAGCAGCTGGGCCTCGCGCCGGAATCGTCCGAGGCGCTCGGTGTCCTGGGCCACTTCGGGCGGCAGCACTTTGATCGCGACATCGCGCCCCAGCGTCGTGTCGGTGGCCCGGTAGACCTCGCCCATTCCGCCGGCGCCAATGGCCGACGTTATTCGGTAGTGCGACAGCGTCCGTCCGACCAGATCCGTCATTTCTTCCCTTCTGGCACGCAGCCAGTCGGACGTTCTTCGAGGAGGCAAGCTCGAGCATTATACCGGGATGGCGGCACGACCCCGGCGACGCGACCCGGAAGCACGCACCCGTTGGGTCACGCGATGAGCGTCACGCCCCTTGGGTGGAAGTCATCAGCCGTGTGCGCGTTGATCGGTCTGCTGCCCGCCTCAATCGCTCACGGGAAGGGTGAATCGTTCTGGCAATGGTGATCGCCTGCCGCCATTCTGCTGAAGCCGAACGCGAACGCGCTCGAACAGCGACTGCTCGCGGCCGGAATGAAGAAGTGCCCGCACTGCGCGGAGCCGGTGTAAGGCTGACGCGAGTGTCTGCCGCCACGGGGCGAGACGTGCAGCTGGCCGTGGCGCCAGCGCGACGGCAGCAGCAGAAGCAGTGATCGCAGCCGGCGAAGGTGCCGCTCTCGACAGCGACGAAGATTGTTCTGGGTTTGGCGCTCACGTTGCCGCCGGATTCGTCGTGCTGATCATCATCGGTCTGCAACCGCTCGCTCCTCGCCTCGATCTGGGGCATCATTAGGGCGTCTTGACGGCCGATCGCACGACGTATGTGGCGCTATTGCGAGCGGTTAACGTTGGCGGCAGGAACATCATGTCGATGGCCGCGCTGCAGCAGTGTCTCGAACGGCTCGGGCTCATCAATGTAAGAACGTTCATTCAGAGCGGCAACGTCATCTTCGAAACCGGCAAAACGAGCGGTGCGAAGTTGACGAGGCGGATCGAGGGTGCAGTTTCGACCGCACTGGGCATCGATTCACGCATCGTGCTGCTTTCACAGGCACAGCTGAAGACCATCGTCGCGGAAGCTCCAGCCGGCTGGGCACGCAGCTCGGACCTGCGACGGAACATTGCCTTCCTTCGCCCCGCTGTGACCGCGAGTCATGCGCTGAAACAGGTGGAGGCGAAACCGGGCGTGGATTCGGTCACGGCGGGTGAAGGCGTTCTGTATATGGCCACGGTGATGAGCGGGGTGCCGAAGAGCGGGCTCCGGAAACTGATCCGGATGCCGGTGTACCGCGAGATGACAATCAGGACGTACGGCACCTGTCAGAAGATTCTGGCCCTGATGGAAGGGGGCTGAGACGCCTTGTGATCAGCACACGCCATCGCGCGCGTCAGTGGAAGCTCTCGACGAGCATGATGTCGACGCTGCGATAGTCCACTTGCTCGTACAGCAGCCATTTGCCATCAGGTGAAATGGCCAGGCCAGGCTCATGCGCGATCGGCTTCCCCTCCAGGTCCACGACATGCGAAACCCGGCTCGTGGCAAAGTCGAAGAACCGGAGAGCGGGTCGGGAGCTGCCCTCTGCGTCGACAAAGTAGATCCCGTCGTTCACGAGCGCCCAGTAGCCCCATAAGGTAGCTTTGGGAAAATCCAGGACCGCGGTTTCCTCACCGCCGTTCACGGGGACTCTCCACACACCCCCGAGGTCAAAACTCTTCGCGTAGTACACGAACTTGCCATCGGCCGACTCGAAGGCTCGAAATCCCCCTCCTTTCGTGACCTGGACTGCGCGTCCACCCTCGGCACGCACTTTCCACACCTCAACACGTCCCGTGCGGTTCGATCCAAAGTAGATCCATCGTCCATCCGACGACCAGCTCGCCAGCACCGCGGCGGATGGATCGGTCGTGACCTCGCGGGGGAGACCGCCGTCGGCGCTGATGACGTAGACGCCCGGATGTCCTTTCACACGCTCGAACGCGAGGTGGCGGCTATCGGGAGACCACCGCGGAGTTCCAAAAGAGCCGCCGGAGCTCGTCAACTGCACCTGGTTGGACCCCGCTGTGTCGCACAGCCAGATTTCATCGCTTCCCGAGCGATCGGAGAGGAAAGCGACGCGTGCGCCGTCGGGTGAGACGTGCGGGGCATAGTCCTGCCGGGAGGAGGCAATCAGCCGCAAAGGCGCCGGGGCTGGTCGAGTCGACTCCGGCAGAGCGATTTTCCAGATATTGGTATCCCGAAGCCGTTGCTCGTACGCGAGACGGTTGCCTCGCGGCGACACAGCTGGATTCGCGGCGTTGTCGCCGCCGACGCCGAGCCGCTCTGGGGTGCCCCCCGACGCTGAGACTTTCCACAGGGTGCTACTGCTGTCAGGGTCGCGGTCGCCTCCGTGGGACGAGAACAGCAACTCGCGTCCGTTGGGCAGCCAGGCGAGGCGTTCGTACCAGAAATACTGTTGCAGCGTGACACGCCTGGGGACACCGCCCGCAGCCGCGACAACGTGAATACCGCCACCGGCCGGGCTGAACCTGTTAAAAGCAATGGTGCGACCGTCCGGCGAGAAGGCCGGAGCATAATCACCACCAGCGCCATCGGAAGGAGACGTCAGCTTCCGTCTCTGGAGAGTCTGGAGTGAGACGAGGAAGATGCTACACGTGTACTGGTCCCCCTCGCGGTCAGCGATCGCCAGGAGCTGCCCGTCGGGAGACCAGCTCATCATGCCCGAGCAGTGGTCCAGCGACGACGATCGAGATTGGATTTTGCGCTCCGGTCCGCCCAGCGCGGGCATGACAAAGAGCTCACTTCCCTTGGTAGAGGCGCGGGCAAATGCGATCTGACGTCCGTCCGGCGACCAAACGGGGTACCGGTCCGGCGCGGGATTCGTCGTCAGTCGCAGAGGGACTTCGGTACCGATGACCTTGACGTAAATATCCTCGTTGTCTCCCTTCTCACCGTCCCAGACAAAGGCAATCTGGCCCCCATCGGGCGAAAAACTTGCGTAGCGCTCCTTGCCGGGAAGACTGGTGAGAGGAGTCGTTCGCATCGAGCCGGATGGCGATGGCCGGAACCGAGACAGGTACAGTGAGAGCGCCGCACCGATTGCGAGTGTCAAGACGACCGCCCGCCACTTCACGCTGCTGGAGCGCTGGGTGGCTCCCTGACGACCGGCCGAACCAGGGCCCCCCGATTCCGGCCGGATGTGTCCGGGCTCGCCGGTCGGCTGTTCTCGAACCTCCTCGCCTTCAACCCCTCTCTCGACCGGCGTAATGAACCGGTAGCCCCGACGCGGCACGGTCTGGATGAAGCGCGGCGCGTCCGCGGAATCGCCCAACGTCTCCCGCAGGCGGTTGATGACGGCGTTCAGGCCGTGATCGAAATCGACGAACGTGCCGTCTGGCCAGAGTCGCTGACGCAGCTGCTCGCGGGTGACCAGCTCCCCCGGCCGGTTCAGCAGCTCCCGAAGCACTTTCAGTGATTGTTCCTGCAGACCGATGAGCACACCGGTCTTGCGCAGTTCGCCGGAGTGCAGATCCAGCTCGAAGACGCCGAATCGGATCGACCGTGCTGGTCTCAGGACGTCTGCCATCGCACACGCGATCAGGACTGGCTGGAGCGGGCGGACATTCTAGCACCGGCACCTCTCCACGTGTGAGTGACGCGGCGAGCAGTGACGCGGCGAGCAAGCGGCTGGTGTACCTTGTTCGTCAGGGGGTCTCGCACTCGCGGCGTACGCCGTCGATGGGCGTGCAGGCGGCCTGGGATGGACGCGACACACGCGATGCATCCCGAATGGTGCTTGCTTCAGCGAGCGAAGCGGTGTTCGGCTCGTCGCTTGTGCGGATTTCGCGCTCCCAGGCTCGGTCCGTTGCCGGGCTCCGCGTCAGTAAACACGGCGGAGCCGTGTCCAATTCTATGGCGCGACGCGATTGGCGCTGACGATGTTCCGCAAAACGTGCAGCCGCTCCTCCTTACTGATCGAGAGCGCCACTTGGCCGCGCCAACGCGACGCACGTCCCCGGACCGAGCGCACCAGCGCACCAAGCACCTGCCGTTCCTGCTCCGCCGCGTTACCGCTGCAGGCGAAGGAAGAACGCCTCGGTGTCGCCCGCGTACGTCTCAGTGCCAATCGCCGTCGTCACGACGCCCCCAGGGTCCGTGTTCACCGCACCGGCAGGGTTGGGCGCTGTGCTGACCACGTCGGTGCTCGTCGCACGGGCATCGCGACTGCTGTTCGAGACGCTGGCGAATACGTAAGGCGGAGCGTGGACGAACCCCGCGGCGGCAATGGTGCCGTTGGGACTGATGGCAATGCCCTCGCCGCTCGCACTATCGTTGGGCGAGCCGCCCCACGTCGACGCTTTTTTCTTGCGGCCGTCCGCACCGAACTCGGCGATGAAGGCGAAGCCGCCGAAGACCTCGGGATCTTTCGTGTTGGCGAGGATGCTGCCGGTCACGAACAAGGCGCCGTCGGCCGCTTCCGCGACATCGAGCCCGCCGCCAAACCCGGGCCCGCCGATTTTTTGCCACACGAGTGTGCCCGTCGAGTCGTACTTCACGAGGATGGTGTTATTGAGCGTGCCGATATCGGACGCGTTCCCGGTGATAACGACGCCGCCGTCCGCCGTCGTGCCCATCCCAAACGCCGAGGTGAGACCGGGCAACCCGTCGCGATCGAGCGCCGCCCAGTCGCGTGCCCACAAGACCGTCCCGTTCGTATCCACCTTGGCGACGAACGCGTCATTCGCGTTGAAGCTGTTGGTTTCCCCGGAGAAGTAGACGCCATTTGTCCCTACGGCGACGTCGTGCGCGTTGTCGAAGCCCTCGCCGCCCCAGGAGATGTTCCATTGCAGCGTGCCGTCGCCACTGAACTTCAGCAGGATCGCGTCGCTCTGCCTCTCGAGCGAGCTGGTCGCACCCGCGACGTAGACGGCGGTATTGGTGGCCGCAACGCCGTTGGCAATGCTGCCGTTCTCGCCCCAAGTACGCTGCCACACGAGCGTGCCCGCCGGATCGAACCTCGCCAGAAACAGGGACCCGTTGCCAAACTGTCCGGAGATGTAGATCGCTAGTCCATCCGGCGATACCGCAACAGCGCGACCGAATTCATCGGCGCGGAAGAGCGGTTCGCTTGGTGCGGTGCCGAACGTCCGTTGCCACGCGAGCGCGCCGGTGGCGTCGGTACTTCAACAGAAACGCGTCGCGGTCGCCGGCGCCGAAGCTGAGAGTCGTGCCCGTCACATATACGCTGTTGTCCGGCGCCGTCGCGACCCCCGACCCTTCGTCGAATTGCGGACCACCCCACGTGCGCTCTTGTAAAAGCACGAGAGCGATCAGCGGTATCTGAACCAACAGCAGTGCTGTCCCTATCACCACGGTTTTCTTCATGGTTTCTCCAGGTTTGCCAAACGCGTCTCGGTGCCCGACGCTTCAGGGGGGTGTGAAGCAGCTGCGACCGCTCGGCGTGCAAGCACAGTGCGAGTGGTTGAGGGAGCACCCTTGGAAAGCGTGTGTAGGGCAAACTCTACCGTGGGTTCGAATCCACTCTCTCCGCCAACATCCCTCGCGTCGCTCGGTCTGTTGACGAGGCGACGTGCTCAGGCGCGCCGCCGAGTCCCGCGGACTCGGCGCGACCTCGCCAACACTCCCGTAGAAGTTTTCAGGACATCGGCCAGATCGGACGCCTCCGATCGAGCGCCCTGCGGTTGCGTGTCGGGTATGGTCAGCTCCTGTTCATACCTGAGCTGCCCGACTCCGCCTGGTTACTGAAGCCCGTCGGCTTGCGAACCGCAGCGGTCTCATCGTCCGCGTGAGCTCGTGCTCGCGTCGATGCGCCCGAACAGGCCGTGGGTCTCCTCCTCAGGGCCCGCCGCGAAGAACAAGGTGGTCGTCGGTCCGGCGTTACCGCCATTCCCGAACCCGATTCCCCAGAGCCCGTCGATCACGATTGGCTTCTGGTCGGGCCGCTTCAAATGTCCCTTCGGCTCGAATGTTTGGCCGTCGAAGGCATTGATCCGCCCGTCGCCGAAGTTCCCGACGAGCAGGTCGCCGCTGAAGCGTCCAAAGTCCGCGGGCGCCATCGCCATCCCCCAAGGCGCATTGAGCGCGCCGCCGGACGCTACCCGACGGATGAAGGTGCCGGCGGTGTCGTACATGTCGACGAACCCGAAGCCCGCACCGGCGACTTCTTCTTCGGCGTCCTCGTCCTGCTTGGCGTAGGCCACGAAGATGCTGCCGTTGATGTTCTGGATGCCGAACGGGGCATAGCCGGCGGGCAGGCCCGGATCCACGAACGCGGCGGGCGCAGCGATCCTCTGCAGGTCGGCGCCGATGATGTCCACGTGGGCGTTGTGAAAGTCCGCTGCGTAGAGCACATCACCTCGCACCGTGTTCAAGGCGATCGCGAGTCCCTTGTAGCTCGCGCCCGCGTCGGGGCTCGTGAAAACCACCATCGCCTGCGTCGGGCTCACCGTCGGATTCCACCCTGAGATCGTGCCGTCCTCGCTGGCGAACAGGAATCGGGCCGCAGTTGTGGGCATGCCGCTGACGACCTGGAAACCCGAGCCGCCGTTGAAGACCGTACCGGTCGGTTCACCTGGAACGACCACCGTGAGCACTAGAACCGGCATCGGGCCCGAGGTGTTGTACACGCTCGAGAATCCGGAGTCGGCATTGGCGATCCACCACGCGCTGGTCGGAGACGCGGAAATGCCCCAGCTGTTGATCAGCTGCATGTTGTGGGCGTCCGCCGGGATCGCCATTGTGTCGGACACCAGGTTGTGCTGCACGTACGCGTTGTCCTTCTGCGCCGCAGCGGGCGCCACGATGGCCACCAACGCCGCCATGCACACGGAGGCCGTTACGAACACTCTGCGCTCCCACCTCACGAGAGATGCCATTGATGTCCTCCCTTGTGTCGGCATGAGGCCCCACCAACCACCTGCGCTCAGGTCCCGGGCCGACAGCCTGCGCCTCATTTCTGAACGAGGCGAGAGCGTAGGGAGCAACCCCGATGCCCACCCACCCGGAGCGGCACATCGCCCGCCAAAGTGACGGATCGCAACGGTCGAAATCTCGACGGTGTTTACGTGCGGGGTAAGACCTTACGGAACGCGTGCTCTCGTTTAGTTAGAGCAGCTCTCGCTGCCAGAGCTGGATGGCGGAATCGCGCCGCCGAGACGAACGGCACTCCCGGCGCGACGCGTCCTCAGCTCCCTGATCTTCGCTTCGCGAGGTGTCCCGACACGGAGAGGGCAGCGACCCGTGTGAGACGTCCCCATCGGCGGCTTCATCGAGCCAAGGTCGAAAAACTCGTCCCAGACACCCCGCCAGACGTCGCTCGCATACGCCTCGAGCTTCGTCTTGGCAAGCGAGCGCTCAGTTCTCGAGCGAAGTCTGTCCCGCCGAAACCGATGCCACTTCCTGTGAGCGTCCCAATCTTCGTCTCGGCGCTGCTCGCGTGTGGGGCCCTTCGATCACCGCGCCATTGTCCGCGGCGTGTGGCGATGAGCCGCAGCGCGATCGAAATCGCGTTCGCGCTGTCAGCTCGATCGCGGAGTCAGCCCAATAACGGCTCGGCACCGCCCCTCAGTTCGAGAGCATTCCTCGAATCGGAAAGGCGTGTTGGCAGCCGGCCTACTTGAGGATTACTTCTCGCGCGTACCTTGTTCCAACGAGCTCCCGGTACTTGCTGCGATCCTGGTAACCCTGCATTTGAACCTGGTCGGTGCCCTCGACTTGCTGCATCAGCGCGTCAGCCTTTTCCAGGTTGGACTCGATGGCCGCCAGATTCTCGTACTCCCGGAGGATCAAGAGGTTCCACTCGCCGCCGTCGTCCAGGGTTCGGAGGATCTTGTACGACTTCTGGAACCCTGCCTTGACTTGCGCATCTTCTCCCTTCTTGAAGTGGCCATCCAAATACTCCATGTACATCTGGTCCATGCCCGGCGCGATGCGGATCATCGAGACTGTCCAGACCGACCCTGGGGTGAAGTACTTGTGAACTTGACCGATGACCGGCGTGGCGATCGCCGTGGCGAGCGTGCCGACCAAGAGCACCTTCTTCAGCGTTGTCATCATCGTCTCGCTTTCTGTATCGCGGGCGTTTGAACGATTCCCGAGGGACCCCGGCGGCAACACCCGGCGGGCTCACCTGGCGTGACACATTCGACGCATGGGTGATTCGGCCTGTCTAAAACCTCGCGACCGAGCGTTGCGCGTCGGCTCCGTGACGCAGCCAACTACCCAAACCAACCAAGATTGCGTGGCGAATCCCGAAGCGACGCGCACCTCAGGCGATGCACGACATCAAAATCGACTGCTCCTCGGTGTCTGAAGCCCAACGGTATGCAGATTCTGCACAGGGCGCGGCGAAATGCAAGCAAGAACACTGGAGACTGAGGGAACACCGGGCCAGCACTCATGGATGCGACTGCGAGGGGATTGGCCCCCCGAGCGCGAGGGCGCACGCGACCCTGTGCGGCAGCCGTACCGCCACGCCACGCGCAGCGAGAAGAAGAGAGCGGCCAGAGGACCGGCGCGCAAGGTGCTCGACCGGGTCCGCGCAGCGGGCTGCGCCCGGCACGGACACCCGAAGGCGTCGTGCGGGACACCCGGGGGTGGACGGATCGCTCAGGTCCCTGCCGCAGACACCCAGTTGCGAAGCTTGTCCCAGACGGCCCGCCAGTTCCCTCGCGCTGTTCGGTCGTTTGCTAGGTTGACGTCCTCAGGCACGCCGCCAAGGCCATCGGCCCGGCGAGCCGGCACGACCGCGACGCCACCACGGGCTGTACGAGGGTGGCTCAACGTGCGTCGACGCGCCCCCAACGACGGGACCGTGTCGGCATCATCACGGCTTGCCGCAAGCACTCATCACGGCAACACCGTCATCGCCGGCACGCCCGCTTCTGGTTGAACAGCGGCGAAGCTTCGGCAACGTGGTAGAGAGACGACGCGCCGTGTGACTCGTCGTTGATGGTGTGATTGCGAAGATCCGCGAGCATGAAGTTGCAGGGACCGTTGTTCAGCCACACCCGATCGATGCGCTCGTCGGCCCTTTTGATGTCGAGGAAGCAGGCGAACTCGCCGATCTCGCTGAACGGCACCTGAAAAGGGACGGCGACCGCGACGCAGAGCAGAAGCTCGTCGCCCACGGCTTTGACGAGCGAGTCGCCCGCGGGCTCGTGGACGTACGCGCCGAGCGTCAGGACCTGGCCCCCTTGCCGCTCGACGAGCGATTCGCGATCGACGCCGAACGAGAATCGGAGCGTGTCGTTGTACGCGCCCGAATGCGCGAACGTCTCGCCGGTAATCGCGCTGACCCACATCTCACAGTGGTTCGCGTCGCAGTTCGAAGCGGGGACGTAGCCGAGCCTGTCGTGCGCCGCGTTCCAGGAAATCACCAGGGACGCCGCCTCACCCTGATCGCGGAATGCAAACGAGGGGATCATGTGACACCTCCGTGTGACACTCGTGAACACACTCAACGAAGTTCTATCCGGAGTACGAGACGCGCGAGCGCACAACTCAATTGCGCTGAACGTGACCCATGCATGAACACTCACCAGATGAAATTGTCCGACATCGAGTAGTCGGCGCCTCCGGTTCCAGCGATGCGCGTGAGCCCTACTCCAACTATGGCAGATGCGTGGAGCCTGTTCGCTCCGGGCGGGGACGTGGTGTCCGCGTACGCGGTGAGCGACGACGGTCGAGGCCTTTCTGAGCGGGACCTCGATGGCATCGCCGCACGTGGCGGGAGCCGCTACGCTCTACCTGCAGAAGCACCCTGCGGCAACGCCTGCGCAGGTCGCCACGGCGCTGACCGACAGTGCGACGCGTGGCGTCATGCTGCCGGAACGGCTCGCCCAATCGGCTCCTGTTCACCCTGCATTTCGGAGACACGACGCCACCGACGATCTCGGCGATCGAGCCTGCGTCAGGAACGACGGTCAGTGGCATCCAAGCGCTGCGCGTGTCGGCTGAGGACGACACCGAAATGGCGTCGGTGACGGCGTCCGCCTGCCGGTCTCGTGTGGGGACAGCTGGGGTTGCGTCTTACTCGATTCAGTGGAATACCACTACGCAAGCCGATCCGAGCCGGTTTGGCGGATCACGCTCACGTTCGCTTCTGCCGCGCCGCCCCGACACCGCTTTGGGCGGACTCATGTGCGCCACGCACCCCCTCGAGGATTGTGCGGTAGAGCGCCACGGCGTACTCCCCGATCCGTATCGCCTCGCTGGCGTCATCGGAAATGGGGCCGTAGGCCTGCTGCTCAATCACCTTCAACGTGATGTCCCTCGCTGTCTCCTCGATAGCGGTCATCGTCTGTTCCTCGAGTGGAAATCAATCCGCAAGATTCGACTGCGGGCGCGCTGACAGGCGGGGATGATGGTGCACCCCTGACGCCTCCGCGTCAGGGGTGTCCATGCGTTTCGTAGAGGCGACGGCATCGACCTGCCATGGTCGGCCGGGCGTGGTGCATGGGATTGTCGAAACTGCTTGTTCAATTCCCCAGTTGTCCGCGCGCGACCCCGGGCGGGCAGTCCACGTTGTGGATGTTCAGGTAATACGCCTCCGGGTTCTGCAGGATGTCTTTGACCAGCGCCCGATCAGCGGTCGTGCAGCCTTCCGAATGGCCACTCGCATCCGGTGTCTGAACCGGAACGACAATTGCGCCTGGTTCGCCCGCAGGCGCCCTGTGGATGTGGGCGCCGACAAAATTCGTGTTCACGTCTTCTACGTCGATGACCCAGCAGACCTGACCTAGACCCGGATTCAACGTGAGCACCGCCGTTCCACGTCCTGGCGGGGCGGGCTCCGTGCACTCCGGCACCTCGGCTTCCGTCGTGAGCGTCACGGTGAGGGGCCGACCTCCCCGTGATCCGGGGTCGGGGACGACAAGCGCGGTTGTTCCGTCTCCCGAGCCGGCATCCGGCTGGACCGGACTCGACTTGGAACAACCCGCCGCGAGAAGGGCAGCGAACAGGACGATGGACTTGGCGGGCATGGACGCTCCTTTGAGACCGCCCGAGCTAGGGGGGCACATTGCCGCGGCTTTGGCGCAGCCGCTAGTGATGCGAACTAACCGCCGACCGCCCGGTACCGCACGACCACCGATTTCGGTCCGGACCCCCGCGCCGCTTTGCGGTCTCTGAGGTCGCAGGCAACGCGCGGGCCTCTCCTCGATTCGGGACATATGCAAATACGCGCGATTTTCGCACCCACGCGGAGGGACACGGCTTACCCGCCCGGTAAACGATTACGCAACCGGAACAGGGACGCTTTTGCGGGAGTACCGATGGGGAGCCATCCTCGCCGTGGTAGCCCACGGACGTCCGACTGCCGCGCGATCGGCGTGCCGGCATCCTGGCCGCCCGCGAACGCCATCACGAATGCTGCGACCTTCTCCTCAACGGCCGAGGCAGACGTCAGGCTTACCATCTGGAGCATGTCCTCACTACCAATCGACTTCCTGCGGCACACGCTCGCGACGCTGGCCTACCGGGCCGAGAAGGCGCTCCGCGATCCGCCTCCCGGCTTCGAGGCGTTCCGCCCGGCCCCCCAGTCCCGGCCGGCACTGGCCATCGTCGCGCACATGGGCGACCTGATGGAGTGGGGCGAGCGGATGGCGCACGGGGAGCGCCGGTGGGAAGCCGCTCCGCAGCCGTCCTGGGATGCCGCTGTCGACCGGTTCTTCCGTGCCCTGGCGGCGCTCGACGGCGCGCTCGCCGCCCGCGTCACCGAGCCGCCGCCTCTCGAGATGATCTTCCAGGGGCCGATCGCCGATGCGCTGACACATGTCGGCCAGCTGGCGATGATGCGCGGGATGGCCGCGGCCCCGGTGCGTCCCGAGAGCTACGCTTCGGCCAGAATCGCCGTTGGGCGTGTCGGACGCGACCAGGACACGGAGCGCAGAGAGTTCGACGGCGACGCGAGCCCGCAGGGCCAGAGCTGACGTCACCGCGCATATAATCCGCGCGTGACCATCACCCGTCGCGAACTCCTTGCCGCGGCGGCTGCCGCGCTCGGTACCTCCGCCGTCTCACGCGCGTCGTCCGAAGCAAGTGCCGGCGCCGCCGTGCGCATCGATGCCGCGCGCCTTCAGCAGAGCCTCGAAGAGCTGAGCGTCCATGGCCGGCCCTCGGGAGGCACGTTCGCCGACGGCGTCAGCCGCGTCGCGTACTCGGATGCCGATGTCGCCGGCCGCCGATATGCCATGGAACTGATGCGCTCCGCAGGACTCGAGCCGCGCATCGACGCGGCTGGAAACATCTTCGGGCGCCGCGACGGAAGCGACGGCTCGCTGAAGCCGATCCTGTTCGGCTCGCATATCGACTCGGTGCCCGGCGGCGGGAACTTCGACGGCGACCTCGGCTCCCTCTCCGCCATCGAAGTCGTGCGATCGTTCAAGGATCGCGGGGTCACGACGCGGCATCCGCTCGAGGTCGTCATCTGGGCGAACGAGGAAGGCGGCACGGTCGGCAGCCGTGCGACGATCGGCGACATCAAGCCGGAGGATCTCGAGCGTACGTATAACGGCGTTCGCATGGCCGATGGCCTTCGCAAGCTTGGAGGCGACCCGACGCGATTGGCAGACAGCCGGATCGCGCCCGGATGGTTCCACTGCTACCTGGAGCTGCACATCGAGCAGAGCGGAACGCTGGAGAAAGCCGCCGTCCCTGTCGGCGTGGTGGAGGGCATCGTCAGCATCGACGAGTACGAGGTCGAGATCCGCGGCTTTGCGAATCATGCCGGGACGACGCCCATGCCCGAGCGCCGCAATGCGCTCCTCGCGGCAGCCAGGTTGATCGAGGCCGTGCAGGAGTTCGTCACGCGCGAGCCCGGGCGGCAGGTCGGGACCGTCGGGCGGCTCGAAGTGTCCCCGAACGCGCGCAATGTGGTGCCCGGCCTGGTCAGGCACTCGATCGAGTTGCGCGACCTGTCGGCCGAGAAGATTGCGCGACTCGGCAAGCAGATCCAGGAACGCGCCCAAGCCATCGCGAGGGAGACACAGACCGAGATCTCGATGAAGCTGTTCGAACACGACGAGGCTGCGATTGCGACGCCGCAAATCCAGTCGCAGATCGAAGCCGCCGCCGCCAGCCTGGGCCTGAAGACGATGCGCCTGCCGAGCGGCGCAGGGCACGACGCGCAGGTGATGGCAAAGCTCGGGCCGATGGGGATGATCTTCGTTCCCAGCGTGGACGGCATCAGCCATTCGCCGAAAGAGCTGACCCGGTGGGCCGACTGCGCAAACGGCGCGAACGTCCTGCTCGAGACCGTGCTGCGCATGGATCGTCTGCCATTGTCGTGAGGCCGCAGGCGGCGTGTCCCGCCGTCATCATCGGGTTTGGCTTGCGGAAGACCTCATCGCGTAGAATGCGCGTGTCCACAACATAGTCACGCGTCTCGATGGGACGGGTGACGCACGGAAGGAGACACGCATGCGAGCGTTGGGCCTTGGAACCCTGGTCGTGTCGTTGATCGCCGGCGGCATCGCCGGTGCCCAGACGGCGAACGATCCCCTGATGGCGCCGATCAAGACGTTCATGGAGACCTTCAACAAGGGGGACGTTGCCGGTGCCGCGGCAACCCACGTGAAGACGGCGGCCCTCACGATCGTCGACGAGGTGCCGCCGTATCTCTGGCACGGTCCCGACGCGGTCACCGCCTGGAGTACCGATCTCGACGCCTACGCCAAGAAACAAGGGATCACCGATCAGATGGTGACGATCAGCGCGCCGACGCGCAAGGAGACGATCGGCGACCTCGCGTACGTCATCGTCCCGGCGGTCTACAGCTTCAAGCAGGGCGGCGCCGCGATGAGCCAGTCCGCGCAGATGACCTTCACGCTCACCAAGAGCCCCAACGGCTGGCTGATCCAGTCGTGGACGTGGACTGGCCCCGGCTCGCAGCCGGCGGGCAAGCCGAAATCGTAAGCGCCCGACCCAGCCTCGCGAACCATTGGTTCGAATAGGACGTGCAGGGTTCGCTTGTGGTGTCACCGCACCGCTCACGTCAGCGCACGCTCATGTCACCGCCCGCTCATGTGGGGCAGGGCTTCAGCCCTGCAAATAGGAATGTGCTCTAGCAGGCCTGAAGGCCTGCCCCACATGACTCTCTGCGTCCGCACCGGGTGCGTAGACTCGAGCGGTACTCGGTTCGGCATTCGTTGGTTCGAATGGCTGCATCAGGTCCGACGCCGGTGTGTCCACGGTCGCCATGTGCAGCGATGAGGATGACCACCCTGTGAGCGATCTCTTCGTAGACACGTGGGGGACAGGCACGCCCGTCGTGCTGGTCCACGGCTCGCTGGCGACGGGAGCCGATGAGTGGCAGGCGCAGCGACCGCTCGCTGATGAGGGCTTTCGCCTCATCGTGCCTGACCGGCGGGGCTATGGTCGAAGCCCGGCGGCTGACGGCGAAGACTTCATACGCGACGGCGACGACATCGCCGATCTGATGGGTGATGGTGCCCACCTCGTGGGCCATTCCTACGGCGGCTTGGGGATCCTGTTCGCCGCTGCCCGCCGTCTCGATGCCACGCTGTCGCTGACGCTGCTGGAGCCAGGCGCGTTCTCGCTGGGCCAGCACCATCCGGCTGGGCGGACCCTCGTGGCCGACGTCCGCCGCCTCTGGGATCAGGATCTCCCGGACGAGGACTGGGTCGTGCGCTTCCTGACGGCCGTGGGGAGCGATCCGGATGCGCTCCCCCCCGAGCTGATCGCCGCTGCCGTGCCGCTCGTGCCCGTCCTCCGCCGCGGCCGGCCTATCTGGGCGCCCGGACTGCCGCTCGCCGCGCTGGCGTCGGCCGCGTTCCCGAAGCTTGTGGTCTCCGGCGGGCACAGCGCCGGGTTCGACGCGATTTGCGACGACCTCGCTGAACGGATCGGCGCGTCCCGGATGGTTGTCGAGGGGGCGGGCCATGAGATCCAGTTCGCGGGACGGCCGCTGAATGAGGCGCTGCTCGCCTTGTGGCGCAGCGCCTCGCCGCGCTCGGCAGCTGAAGCCGCCACGCCTGCGCGCCCCCTGGCTCCAGAGCACCGGCGCTGGTGCGAGGAAGTCTGATCGCACCGTGAGAGCGCGCCGGCAGTGCGGTGACCGGGGGCGTGCAAGATTCGATCTACCCACTCGAGATTCATGACCCTGATGCGCGAGGGCTGGACTGGACGGACAAGTACCTTCACCCCGCGATTTCGTTCTCTTGCCACCGCGCCGCTCGCGTGCACGTGGGGCAGGCCTTCAGGCCTGCTCACGCGTAGCGATTTGCAGGGCTGAAGCCCTGCCCCACATGAGTGGTTCAGTGACAACACAAGCGAGCACTGGGCCTGAGTCAGTCAGACGTGCGCTCGCAGCGCGAGCGGTGACGCAACCGCGTCATGTTCGCGCGACGCCGGCGTGACTCGAAAGACGAGTGCGACGAGCACGAACGCGGCGACCGTGTGCGTGAACGTCCAGATTGCATTCACGGCCGGCGGCGCACCGCCCGTGCCGAACGTGAAGGCCAGTACGACCCAGGCTGCGGCCGCCGTGATGCAGATGCCTGACCGGCCCCACGTGAGCGCGATCAGCAGCGTCGCCACCCACATCGACGGAAACGGCGCATAGGTCGGCAGAAATGGGCTCCGCATGGTGGCCAGGATCAGGATAGCGATCCAGGCGAGCGGCTCGCGGCCGGTAGCTACGGGTTGAAGCGCCAGGCGCGCGGTGAGCACGACCGCGATGACCGTGTAGACCCAGCCGACCACTCTCGACGCGGCAAAACCCATCTGCGGGACGCCAAACAGATGGAGCTTGAAGACAAGACCAGGGATCGATTCGTTGACGGCAATCGCGACTGGATTGCGGAGCGCCGGGAACGCCTCGCCGCTCAGGAGCTTCGGCATGTGCGTGGCGAACGAGAAATACGGACCGATGCCGAAGTCCGCGAGCGAGATGACGACGAATGCGATTGAGAAGAGCGCGATCCATGCCACGGCGCGCCAGTCGCGGCGAAGGAGCAGATAGAGCACCAGAAGGCCGGGATACAGCTTGCTCACAACCGCATACGCCAGCAGGACGCCGCCGGCCACGTGATGCTTCCGCTCGAACAAGACCATCGCGATCATCGAAACGGCGATGATCGCGAGCTGCACGTTGCCCATGACGAACGTGATCACGATCGCCGGCGCGAGGGCCACAAACGGCGTCAGCCAAAGCGCGTGGGTCCCGAGCGCGCCGTCGAATCGAGCCGCAATCAGGATCACGCCGGCGACCACCGCGGCGAGGTTGAGCGCAAACCAGACCCGGCGAAAGCCCCAGAAGTCGCCGGTGACGGCCCCGATGAGCCGCGGCAGCACGAGGAAGGCAGGCGGATATTCGTACTGGTCGATGAGCAGCGGGCCAATTGGCCGCGCCACACGGAGGGCCGCCGGATTCACCTGGGGGATCGAGTAAATCTCCTCGGCGTAGACGTCGGGAGCACTCCGTATGTGCTCGCAGGCGATCCAGTACGACGAAACGCATGAGTGGTTCGATCGCTGCGGCGTCCACGGCCGGCCATCCCACCGCGCCAGATTCGGATTGACGATGAACGCCGATGCGAGCAGGAGCTGACCGATCAACAGCGGTGCGCCGATCGCGAAGAGACGCCGGATACCGGGCGGCAGGCTGGCGAGCGTGGCACGGCCCGCCATGCTCCAAAGTCGCCGGCCGCACATGACTCCGATGACAGCGGCGAGTAGCGTGGCCGCAATCAGCGACCGAGTGAGGCCGGCGGTTGCGGTGAATATGGGGATCAGCGCGAGGATGGACAGCGTCGTCCAAGTCAACAATGCGAACCACCGCGGAACGGACGACATGACTGCTCCTCAACCCGCGAGCGGACATGGCAGGGCGGTCCGGCGGGAGCGCAATTCTAACCTTTGAGCGGCCTCCCGCTTCGCCGCGACGCTTCCCTTCGCAGACCGGCGAGTCGCTTCGCTCGCGCCAACCGGACGCGGCAGGAGTTCGGTTGGGACGGTTTGCCGCAGACCTCGCGTCGCCGCGAGCACGGGATCGCCATGACAGCGCCCAGATGCCGTTGCTCAGGTTTCGTCCGTCAGCGTCGCCCGGCGAGCGTCGCGGGACCGTGGTGGCACGCGTGGATCGCCTGAGAGCGCCAGACGCTGTTGGTCAGTCTCGTCCGTCAGCCCCGCCCCGTGAGCGTGTCGCGGGACGGTGGCGGCACGCGCTGAACCCCGGGGCCACGCTCACATGACCGGGGCCTTCAGACGCGGCACTTCGGTCTCCGGGGAGTGCACCTCATACAGGCTGCCGCGCTCGTCCACGCGGTAGCGGGCCACCGGCCGGGCGATTTCGTTGCCGCGCACATCGAGCCGCTGGGGCGCATCGTTGTCCACGGCGCTCGTGTCACCGCCGGCGATGGCTCCTGGTTCGATCAAAGATGCCGACGAGCTCGCAACCGGTGCGGCCGTCCCAGTCTCGTACGGGTGAGCGAGGCTGACCCGGTCGAAGAGCAGGTCGGGCACGAGCAGGCTGCTTCCGAAGAACAGCAGCGCCAGGGACAGCCAGAGCATCGACCGGGATCGTGTCATCGTATGTACCCGCCCGATGTCGCGGGCTGCAAGGCAGGTACCACGCTGTTTTTGGTGCGGTGCGGCCCGATTGTTGATGCGCTGGCTTGGCGCGGCCGTTGCAGCTCCAGCTGTGGTCACTCCGATGCTGAAATCCTCAGGTCCCTCTCCCGCAGCGCCCGCCCGGCCCGTGAAAGAGCGCCCGCGCGCGCTCATCGCCGCCGTCGCGGTGGTCGCCTTCGCCATATGGGTGGCCGCCGCGTCGGTGAGCTGGTTCGCCTGGAGCCTCTCGCGCGACCTTCCCGACCGCGACAGCCTGCGCGGGATCGGCGACATGGCGCAGTCCACGACGCTGTTCGATGCCGCGGATCGGCCGGCGTTCACTGTCTACAAGGAGCAGCGGGTCGAGGTTCCGCTGCAGAAGATTTCTCCGCACCTCGTGCGCGCGCTGGTGTCCATGGAGGACCAGCGGTTCTACGACCACCGGGGGGTGGATACGGTGCGCGTGCTCGGCGCGGTTCTCGCCAACCTCCGGCAGGGGCGCCGGGCGCAGGGCGGAAGCACGATCACCCAGCAGCTCGCCAGGCAGAGTTTCCTGTCGGCCGACAAGACGTTCACGCGCAAGATCAAGGAGGTGTTCGTCGCCGCACAACTCGAGCGTACCTACTCCAAGAATGAGATTCTCGAGCTGTATTTCAACAAGGTGTACTTCGGCGATGGACTCTACGGTGCCGAGGCGGCGTCGCTCGGCTACTTCGGCAAACACGCATCGGACCTCACGATCGATCAGGCCGCGCTGCTCGCCGGCCTGGTGAAGTCGCCGTCGACGTATGCACCGACGGTCAGCCCGGAACGTGCCCTCGCGCGGCGGAACCTGGTGCTGCAGGCGATGGTCGACACCGGCGCACTCACGAAAGCGCAGGCAGAGAAGGCCCGCGCCACGAAGCTGGCGCTGCACGACGGGCTGCGGCAGGACGAACCGCATGGGCTCTACTTCAAGGAGCAGGTGCGCCAGGCACTCGTCGAGCGCTTCGGCTGGGAGCGCGTGTACCGCGGCGGGCTGAAGGTCTACACGACGATCGACCTTGACATGCAGAAGGCCGCCGAACTCCAGGTCGCGAAAAGCCTCGAAGAAATCGAGAAGCGCCGCGCCCGCGACGAGGCGCAGCGCATGCAGCGTGTGAAGGGGCGACCGGCCCAGCCCCCGGCGCAGCCGCCGCTCCAGGCTGCCCTCGTCGCCATGGATCCGGCGACCGGTCACGTCCGCGCGATGGTCGGGGGACGTGACTTCGAGCAGAGCCGTTTCAACCGCGCGATGCAGGCCAAGCGGCAGCCCGGCTCGGCCTTCAAGCCGTTTGTCTTTGCGGCGGCCATGGAAGCGGGCTACACACCGGCGTCCATGATCGAACGACTCGATGAACCCGTCATGACGCTGCAGGGTGAGTGGATGCCGGAGGACGAACACTCCACGGACACATCGATGACCCTGCGCACAGCCCTTCGCACCTCGAGCAACCGGGCCGCCGTGCGCCTGCTCGAGGACGTCGGGATCGCCAAGACGGTGTCCTACGCCAAGGCGATGGGGGTGGGCTCGGTGCCCAATGTGCCGTCGCTCGCCCTGGGCTCGGGCGAGGTGACGCTCATGTCCATGACCGCCGCCTACGCCGCGTTTGCGGCCAAGGGCATGCTTCCGCAGCCCACCCTGATCCGCCGCGTCGAGGATCTCGAAGGGGCCGTGCTCTTCGACGGCGAGGCGGCCCCGAAGCGCGTCGTCAGCGAGATCACGGCCTTCCTGCTCACGAGCATGCTCGCCGACGTGGTGAACCAGGGCACCGCCTACAAAGCACGGCAGCTGGGGTTCACGCTGCCGGCGGGCGGCAAGACCGGCACGACCAACGAGTACGTGGACGCCTGGTTCCTCGGCTTCACCCCCCGCCTCGCCGCCGGCGTGTGGGTCGGCTTCGATCAGCCCCAGACGATCCTGGCCAACGGGTACGCCGGCGACCTCGCCGTGCCGCTGTGGGCCCGGTTCATGCGCGACGCCACCAAGGGCGACAAGCCCGTGTGGTTCACGCCCCCCAAGAACGTCGTCGGGGTGAACGTCTGCCGCGTGTCGGGCAAGCTGCCGAACAAAGGCTGCGACGCGGTCGAGGTCCTCACGGACACGGGCGAGGTGCAGACGCGATCGATGGTGTACACGGACTACTTCCTGCGCGGGAAGCAGCCGATCGACGTCTGCCCTCTGCACGAAGGGCACGGGTTCTTCGACCGGGTGGCCGGCATGTTCGGCAAGGACACCGAGGAACCAGTCCCGGCCGAGGCTGCAGGTCTGCCCCCGACGGACGAGGCGGCGCGTCCCACCACCGGCGTCGTCACCGGCGGCACCCTGCCTGACGCGCAGAAGACCGAAACCCCGGAGGAGCCCCGCAAAAAGCGCGGGTTCTGGTCACGGGTCTTTGGCGGTGGGAAGGACAAAGACAAGGATAAGGATAAGGAGAGGGACAAAGAGCAGGAACCCCAACGTCGCCCCTGATCGCCGTATGCGAGCCGGGACTTCAGTCCCGGCCGATCCCCTGCTGTGCTACGATTCCCTTGATTTTCAGGGGACCCATGCCCTTCCGAGACATCGTCGGCCACCGGGTGACGCTGCGTCTCCTCGCGCGCGCCGTCGCCAGGCGGTCGCTGCCGCCCAGCCTCCTGTTCACCGGCGGCCGCGGGGTAGGGAAGCGGCGGACCGCCGTGGCGCTCGCGCAAGCGCTCAACTGCCTCGAGCCACGTACCGACGTGGTGCTCGAGGGTGTACCGGGCTCGAAGGGGACGACACTCGCGCTGGATGCCTGCGGCACGTGCGCGGCCTGCAGCCGGATCGCGCGCGGGATGCATCCCGACGTGATCACGCTCGCACCTGATGCCGACGCGGGCACCATCAAGGTCGACGTCGTCCGCGAGGTGATCGATCGCATCGGTTATCGTCCCTTCGAAGGACGGTGGCGGGTCATCATCGTCGATGAAGCCGACACGCTCCTCGATTCGGCGCAGAATGCGCTGCTGAAGACGCTGGAGGAACCGCCGTCCACGTCGGTGTTCGTCCTGATCACGGCACAGCCGGACGCGCTGCTGGCCACGGTGCGATCCCGCTGCCCGCAGCTGCGGTTCGCGCCGCTCTCGGCTGCGGAGATCGCCGCGCACCTGCAAGCGGCGCACGGCATGCGGGCACCGGAAGCGCATGCGACCGCGGCCGCGTCCGACGGCAGCATCGCGACCGCGCTCGAGTCGGGCACGGAGGCCGTGACGGCGATTCGCGAGGGCGCGCGGCGTCTGCTCGAGCAGGTGGCACGCGCAGGCGGCGTGCGCGGCCGATTTGCCGCGGCGCAGATGATCGTGGGCAAGACACCGAAGGGGTACGGTGCGGGCGAGCGCGAGTCGGTGGCGACACACCTCCGCGTGCTGCAGACCATGCTTCGGGATATCGGAGTGCTCTCAACCAGCGCGGAGGGCTGCGCGCTTGCGAACGCGGATCTGACAGACGTTCTCGAGGGGCTGCGGCCCGCGTTCGATCACGCACGGCTCGTCCACGCGTTTACGGCGGTCCACCAGGCGATAGACGCGCTCGGTCCCCCGCGCAACGGCAGCCCCAAGATCGTTGCCGATTGGGTGGCCCTGCAGGTTTGATCACGGTGCCGGCCGCTCATAAGGTGCCTCGTGGAGAAGTCGGACCGCGGACCGTATGTGTCGGTGCGTCTTGGCCCCGTGAGCCGCACCCAGACGTTCCTGCTCGATAGCACCGCCCCTGCACCCAGACCCGGTGACGCCATCGTCATCCGCACCGAGCAGGGCACCACGCTCGCTACGGTCGTGCCCACCATCGGCGCGGTGGCCGCGGCCCGGCGGGCGCTGCCCTCGCAGAGCGTGTTCGTGCGGCACGCGACCGACGACGACCGTGCGGCCCGGCTGCGGCATCAGCGCCGCGAGGAAGAGGCGCGGCGTTCGGCTCTCGCCCTGATCCGCCAGCTGAAGCTCGACATGAAACTGTCGCGTGTCGAGCAGGTGTTCGACGGCGGGCGGCTGATCTTCTACTTCACCGCCGAGGGGCGGATCGATTTCCGCGAGCTCGTCCGCCTGCTGGCGGCCGAGTTCCGGACCCGAATCGAGATGCGCCAGATTGGCGTGCGCGATGAGGCGCGGATGATCGGCGGCTACGGATCCTGCGGACGCCCGCTCTGCTGCACGTCGTGGCTGCAGACGTTCGAACCGGTGTCGATCCGCATGGCGAAGCAGCAGGATCTGGCGCTCAACCCGTCCAAGCTCTCCGGCCTCTGCGGCCGGCTGAAATGCTGTCTGCGGTACGAGCTGCCCAATGCCAAGGGCGAGCTCCGCGGCGGCTGCGGCGACGAGGGCACCTGCAACAACCCGAGCGGCTGCGGCACCGGCGGGTGCGGCTCCGGCACCTGCACGTGCCACAAGTGACATGAGGGCCGTTGCCCTCGTCCAGACGGTGTATGACCCTGAACACCGCCGGCCCGCGCCCCACGACGCTTCCGGAATTGCATGCGGCCACGAATTGCGCTGACGGTCGGGGACCCGGCGGGTATAGGACCCGAGGTGGCCGCGAAGGCTGCCGCCGACGCGCGGGTTCTCGAGGCCTGTGAGCCCATCGTCTACGCGCCCGCGCCATCGGCCTCGTTTCCGGCCGGCGTGCTTTCAGCGGCCGCGGGCCGTGCGGCGTACGAGGTCATCCTGCGCGCGGTGGACGACGCGATGGCAGGGCGGGTGGATGGTGTCGCGACGGCGCCCGTCAGCAAAGAGGCATTCGCGCTGGCTGGCCTTCCGTGGCGCGGGCACACTGACCTGCTCGGTCACCTCACCGGCAGCCGCTTCGTTGCGATGATGTTCGATGCGCCCGAACTGCGGGTCGTGCTCGCCACCGTCCACATCCCGCTCGCCGAGGTGCCACGGGCGCTCACGCGCGACCTGATGGCCCGCACGATCACGCTGACCGCGCGCGAGTTGCCCCGCTTCGGCTGTGATCGGCCACGCATTGGGGTGGCGGGGCTCAACCCGCATGCCGGCGAGCACGGCCTGATTGGGCACGAAGACGATGACGTGATCGCGCCCGCTGTTGCGGATTGCCAGTCCGCTGGCATCGACGTTGTCGGGCCGCTGCCTGCCGACACGATTTTCGTACGGGCCCACCGCGGCGAGTTCGACGTCGTCGTCGCCTGCTACCACGATCAGGGGCTGGTGCCCGTGAAGCTCCTCGCGTTCGGCCACTCCGTGAACGTCACGCTGGGGTTGCCAATGGTGCGCACATCGGTCGATCACGGCACCGCCTTCGACATCGCGGGGCGCGGCGTCGCGGATGAAGGCAGCATGGTGCACGCGGTGCTGCTCGCCGCCGACCTGGCAAGACGCCGCCTGGCGGCCAGGCCCGCCAACTCCTAAGGTCCCGCAAGCCCTTCCGGTACACTGTCGGCATGCCGCCGCCCCAGACCGAGCGCCAGAAAGCCGAACGCATGGTGTCCGAGAACCGGAAGGCGCTGCACGATTACCACATTCTCGAGACGTTCGAGGCCGGCGTCGTGCTCCAGGGCACCGAGGTGAAGGCGATCCGGGAAGGCCGCGTGAATCTGCGCGACAGCTTCGCGCGCCTCGAAAACGGGGAGGTGTTCGTCTACAACGTGCACATCAGCCCGTACAGCCACCGCGGGTATGCCGACCACGAGCCCACCCGGAAGCGGAAGCTCCTGCTGCACCGGCAGGAAATCCGCAAGCTGATTGGCAAGACCGTGGAACGTGGCCTGACGCTGGTGCCGCTGCGCCTCTACTTCAAGGGTGGCAAGGTGAAGGTCGCCATCAGCCTCGCCAAGGGCAAACAGGCGCACGACAAGCGGGAAGCGATAAAGAAGCGGGAAACGGACCGCGAAACCCGCGCCGCCGTGAAGATGACCAGACGATAGGCTGCGAGGGTCTGGTTGTTTGACACCTCCTGGCACATCCACTAGTCTCAAATGGCTTTACCGTCATCCATGTCCAAAAGAGCAATCATCACCGGCATCACCGGGCAGGACGGGTCGTACCTCGCCGAACTGCTCCTCGGCAAGGGCTACGAGGTCTTCGGCGTCGTGCGCCGTCTCAGCGCGCCGAACGTCTGGCGCATCGAGCACCTGCTCGGCAAAATCACCCTGCTGCAGGCGGACCTGCTCGATCAGTTGTCGCTCATCAAAGCCGTTGATGCGGTGCGCCCGCACGAGTTCTACAACCTCGCGGCGATGTCCTTTGTCCCTGCGTCGTGGGACCAGCCGATGCTGACAGGCGAGTTCAACTCGCAGGGGGTCACGCGCTGCCTCGAGGCCATTCGCCAGGTCGACACCCGCATCCGGTTCTACCAGGCCTCGTCGAGTGAGATGTTCGGCAAGGTTCGGCAGGTGCCCCAGAGCGAAGACACGCCCTTCTACCCGCGCAGCCCCTACGGCGTCTCCAAGGTCTTCGGCCATTACATCACCGTCAACTACCGCGAGAGCTATGGCCTCTACGCGTGTTCCGGCATCCTCTTCAACCACGAGTCGCCCCGGCGCGGACTGGAGTTCGTGACGCGCAAGGTCACCGACGGTGTCGCGCGCATCAAGCTTGGCCTGACCGACACGCTCAGCCTCGGCAACCTCAACGCCAAGCGCGATTGGGGCTTTGCCGGCGACTACGTGCGCGCAATGTGGACGATGCTCCAGCAGGATGCGCCTGACGACTACGTCGTCGCGATGGGCGTGACGCACTCGGTGCAGGATCTCGTGGAGCTGGCGTTCGGTCACGTGGGCCTCGACTGGCGCGCCCACGTGCGCCAGGACCCGGCCTTCCTGAGACCGGCTGAAGTGGACCTGCTGATCGGCGACGCCTCGAAGGCGCGCCGCGTGCTCCAGTGGGCGCCAGAGATTGATTTCACGGGTCTCATCGCCATGATGGTCGACGCCGACATCGAGAGGCTGACGACCGCCGCCGCGCATGCGCGCGCGGTGCCGGTCGTCCGCTGACCGTCACGACGCTTCCGGCGCACACCCACCGGACGCCTTCTCCCGCCGCCGCAGCCGTTCACGCCATGCACGTTCCCTTGCTCGACCTCCAGGCGCAGTTCGCAGGCATCCGCGACGAGGTGCTCTCGGCGGTCGTCCGCGTCTGCGACAGCCAGCGCTTCGTCATGGGCCCGGAGGTCGAGGCTTTCGAGCACGTGATGACGGAACTGCTCGACGTGAGGCACGCTATCGGCGTCAGCTCCGGCACTGACGCGTTGCTGGTCTCCCTGATGGCCCTCGGAGTGAGACCGGGGGATGAGGTCGTGACGAGCACGTACTCGTTCTTCGCCACCGCCGGCGCGGTGTCGCGGGTGGGGGCGACACCAGTGTTCGTGGACATCGATCCTGCCACCTTCAACATCGACGTGGCGCAGGTCGCCGGCACGATCACGCCGCGCACGCGGGCGCTGATGCCCGTGCACCTGTTCGGCCAGCCGGCTGACATGGACCCGATTGTCGAGCTCGCAGCACAGGCACAGGTCCCCATCATCGAGGATGCCGCACAGGCTATGGGTGCCCGGTACCGAGGCCGCCCTGCGGGTGGGATCGGCGCGCTCGGATGTTTTTCGTTTTTTCCGAGTAAGAACCTGGGCGCATTCGGGGACGCCGGGCTCGTGACCACCAACGACGATGCCCTCGCCTCGCGTGTGCGGCTGCTGCGCACGCATGGTGCCGAGCGTGCAGTACCACCACCGGGTGGTGGGCGGCAACTTCCGGATCGATGCCCTCCAGGCTGCCGTTCTCCGGGTGAAGGCGCCACACCTCGCGTCGTGGACTGCGGCGCGACAGCGAAACGCCGCCCGCTACCGTGAGTTGATCGAGACGGCCGGGCTCACGAGCCACATCACGCTGCCGGCCGAGGCCGGGGGCCGCACGCACATCTACAACCAGTTCGTGGTGCGCGTGCCCGATCGCGATCGGGTGAAGGCCGGGCTGGAGGCGCGAGGCGTTGGAACGGCCATTTACTATCCGGTGCCCTTCCACGAGCAGGAGTGCTTCGCGCACCTCGGACCGTGGCCGGCAGGCTTCCCCGAGGCAGAACGCGCGGCGCGCGAGTCGCTCGCGCTGCCGGTGTTCGGCGAGCTGTCCGACGACCAACTGCGCTACGTGGTCGACAGCCTTGCGGCGATAATCGCGTGAGCGTGGCCCGCGGCCCCGGGGCCGATCACTCGCCCTGCATCTCTCCGCCCGCTCCAAACCCCTTGTCCATGCTGGCGAGGTGGTCTATAACCTGCCACACAGGCACGCAGCTCAAAACATCGGGTGGCACCGTCGCTCTCGGCGGTGCCCACGGAGGAAACTTCATGAGGTTTGATCGCAGAATTGTGCTCGCCGCTCTGGCCGCAGCGGTCGCGGTCCCACTCGCTTCCGCACAGGATCTGCATCCGTCCCGGCGGCCGAGCCCGCTCGGCATGGCGCGCACCATGCTCGACGACGCGTACGTACGGGTCGTCTATGGCCGTCCCTACAAGCGAGATCGCAAGAACATCTTCGGCACGAAAGAGAGCGGGGCCGTCGTCGTCTACGGGGAGCGCTGGCGCACCGGGGCCAACGAGGCGACCGAGCTGACGGTGACCCGCGACGTCCTGTTTGGAGGCCAGAAGCTGCCGGCCGGCACCTACTCGCTCTCGACGACGCCCGCGCCTGGCACCTGGAAGGTGCACCTCAACTCGAAGCTCGGGCTCGATGGCCTGGGTATCTTCGCCAACAACACGTTCACCCCTGTCGATCTCCCGCCGACCGACGTGCTGACGGTGTCTGCTCCGGCGACGGAGCTGCCGGAGGACAAGGAAGTCGACCAGCTGACGTTCGAGTTCGAGAAGACTGCCGTCGGCACGGACATGGTGCTGCGGTGGATCCGCACGGAGGTGCGGGTGCCGATCGCTCTGGCGAAGGGCTAAGGGCTAAGGGCTAAGGGCTAAGGGCTAAGGGCTAAGGGCCAAAGGCTAAGGGCGAAAAGGCTAAAGGCTAAAGGCTGGCTTGACCCTTAGCCCTTCAGCCCTTAGCCCTTAGCCCTTAGCCCTTCAGCCCTTCAGCCCTTCAGCCCTTAGCCTTCCAGTAGACTCTGTCGATGTCCGCTGCGCCCGCCGTGCCCACCATCGAGAGCCGCGCGCGTCCCTTGCGTGGGCCATCGCTGACGACCCAAATCTTCATCGGCCTGCTGACAGGCATCCTGATCGGGTATCTCTGGCCCGCGGTCGGCGTGGCCGTCAAGCCTCTGGCTGACATGTTCCTGCGCATGATCAAGATGATCATCGCGCCCCTGCTGTTCTCGACGCTGGTGGTCGGCATCGCGGGCAGCGGCGACCTGAAAGCCATGGGACGCATCGGCGTGAAGGCGATCCTCTGGTTCGAGCTCGCCACGACGGTGGCGCTCGTCATCGGGCTTGTGATGATGAACGTGTTCCGCCCGGGATCGGGCGTCTCGCTGCCGATGGCGGCCGACACGCAGGAGCTCGCGGCGATGGCGAAGAACCAGCAGAGCGGGTGGGACATCCTCCTCCACCTGTTTCCGACCTCCATCGTCGACGCGATGGCGAAAGGGGACATCCTCCAGATCGTCGTCTTTGCCACGATTTTTGGCGTCGCACTCGCGGCCGTGGGCGAGAAGGGCAGGCCGCTGGTGGAGCTGTTGGACGGTCTCGCGCAGGTGATGTTCCGGTTCACGGGGTACGTGATGAAGTTCGCGCCGATCGGCGTGATGGCCGCTATCGCCGCGACAGTGGGCGGCCGCGGTCCCGTGATTCTCGTCACCCTCGGCAAGCTCGTGCTGGTCATGTACGCGTCGCTGGCGATCTTCGTGCTGGTGGTGGTCGGGGGTGCGGCGCTGCTCATCCGCGTGCCATTCATCGCATTCCTGCGCACCATCCGCGAGCCCTTCCTGATCGCGTTCACCACCGCGAGCAGCGAGGCGGCGCTGCCGAAATCGCTCGAGGTCATGGAACGTTTCGGTGTGCCGAAGCGCATCGTGAGCTTCGTGCTGCCGACCGGCTACAGCATGAACCTGGACGGCAGCACGCTGTACCTGTCTGCGGCGAGCATGTTCGTCGCGCAGCTGGCCGGCGTCGAGCTCTCGATCGGCCAGCAGATCACGATGATGTTGACACTCATGCTCACGAGCAAGGGCGTCGCGGGCGTACCGCGCGCGGCGCTCGTCATTCTCACGGCCACCCTGAGCACCTTCGGCCTGCCGCTGGAGGGCGCCGCGATCCTGCTGGGGATCGATCAACTCCTCGACATGGGACGGACGGCCGTCAATGTGATGGGCAATTGCATCGCGACCGCCGTCGTCGCCCGGTGGGAGGGTGTGCTGGACGACGAGCAGATGCAGCGATCGCAGGCGAGAGCGGCGTAAGTGCGTTGCGGTCAGCGCGGCATCCGAGGCGGATACGAATGAGGATTGCGGTCACCGGCGCTGGCGGGCAGCTTGGGCAGGCCATGGCGCTTCGCCTGTCGGAGCGGCACGAAGTCACGGCCCTGGCGCGCGCGGATCTCGATGTGTCAAGGGCGGCCGATGTGGCGCGCGTTCTCGCGGCGATTCGTCCGGAGGCGATCGTCAACTGCGCTGCCTACAATGCGGTGGACCGGGCCGAAGACGACGTGCTCGCCGCGCTGGAGGGCAACGCTTTCGGCGTGCACGCGCTTGCCCGTGCGGCGGCGCGTGAAGGCGCGATGCTCGTGCACTACAGCACCGACTTCGTGTTCGATGGGACTGCCGACCGGCCGTACGTGGAGGATGCCCCCGTCTCGCCGCTGAGCGTCTACGGCCAATCGAAGCTGCTGGGCGAGTGGCTCACACGAGACGCGCCGCGGTGCTACATTCTGCGCGTCGAGAGCCTCTTCGGCGGGCCGCTGCCGCGGAGCAGCATCGATCGCATCGCCGAGGCGATCCGCGCCGGGCGCGAGACGCGCGTGTTCGAGGACCGGGTGGTGTCGCCGGCATTCGTGGAGGATGTCGTCACCGCCACGGCGGCCTTGCTCGAGCGGGCAGATCGCCGGGGGCCTGTACCACTGCGTGAACAGCGGTCACGCCACGTGGCAAACGGTGGCGCGGGAGATTGGAGCCGTGCTCGGCGTTGAGCCCCGGCTCGTTCCCGTGCGCCTGGCGGATGCACCGCTGCGGGCCCGCCGACCCCGCTACTGCGCCTTGTCGAACGACAAGCTCGCGGCCGCCGGCATTCCGATGCCGACCTGGCAGGACGCGCTGCGGCGGCATCTCACCGGCCACTGACACGCGTGAGATGGGACGCTTGTCCGACCGTTGGCGGGACGCCGCGACTCAGGGGCGGGCACTTCGCAGCGTCAGGGTGAATTTGCCGACCGGCATCTCCGCTTCCATCAGAAGCGGCCATCTCCGGGCATCATCCGACAGCCACAGCGTCAGCTTGCTGGCACCGATTTCCCCGTTGTCCCCGAGTAGGACCGGCTCGACGCGCCACGCCATCAGCTGGCCCAGTCGCGTGGAGAGCCGCTGTCGCTCATGCACCGTCGCCTGCACCCGGAACACCCGCCCGCCGTCCGACACCGGGAGCGTCACCGAGAACTTCTCACGCAGGCTGAGCGTCCGGAGCGCCAGCACCACGGAGAGCGCATCGTGCGTCGGTCCGGGGAGCGCGATCGGCTTTTGAGGACCGGCGCTCGGCGTCACCTCATATTGCGCTGTCCGCCTCGCCTGATTGAACCGGGTGGCGCGCATACGCCGCCGGCGTCCCTCTTCGCCGTAGATGGACCCCCGCTGCGGCAGCAGCGAGTACACGTCGAGCAGCGTGTCGGCCTTGTAATACACGTGGTAGAGAGCCGCGACGAGTCCCGTGGCGCGGCCCTCGGCGACCGCGTAGTACGCCACGGAGCCGTAAGACGGCTTCTTCTCGCGGATCGCCAGGGTTGCGGTTCCCGCAGTCAGGTAGGACGACCAGCCGACGTCGTACTCGAGCGTCTCGCCGACCTTGAAGGGCACGGCTCGCTCCGTGGGAGGCGCCATTGCAACGACCTTCGATGGCACCGTTGCCGCGACGACCGTCAGCGTGAAGCCGCAGAGAGCGGGACCGATCACCAGCATGGTGTGGGCACGACGATCTGTCCGTCTTGGGGGGGTGGTACGGCGAGTAGCGTCTCCGGCCGGGCTGCCGTCGGCTCGAGGCCAGACCGGCCCGCAGCCTGAAGCCTGCAGCCTGCGGCCTGAATCTCCCATGACGCTAAAGTCGCACGGCGACCGCGGCGTAGTCCATGTACGAGAACAGACGGCGGTTGAGACGTTCCGCGTTCTCGTTGAGCGTCTCGAACGTCTCCCGCAGAGCGGGCGGCGTACCCTCCGCGATCGCGACATGCTGGAGACGCTCGGACTGCGGCAGCGGAGAGCGGTAGCGTATGTCGACCTGCTGGAACCCACTCGCGGTGAGGAGATACTGCAGCGTCTCGGGATGGATGGGGCGCACGTGGGTCAAATCGCGGATGTAGCTCTCGAAGAATGCCGTCCAGCACGCCGGATTGATCGTTTCGAGCACGATGCGGGCGCCTGGGCGCAACGCATGAAACGCGGCTTCCAGTGTGCGCAACAGGTAATCGGGCTCGAGGTGCTCGATGACCTGCGCGGCAAACAGTCCGCCGAGGGAGCCGTCAGGGGCAGTCCGGAGGAACTGGAGTACATCGATTTCGTCAGCGGCGAGCCCGCGGGCGCGGCAGACTTCCACCATCTCGTGGTTGAGATCGAGTCCGCGCGCGGTGACGCCGGCCTCGCGCAGCAGGTCGAGGAATTCACCACGGCCGCATCCCGCATCGAGGACGTCGTGGGCGCCCGCGAACTCGGGCACGTAGTCGGCCTGCCGGCGCCGGATCTCGTCGCGGGGGCCGCGGAAGTGGTCCTCGAAGCCGACGTACTTCCAGCTGTCGAGCGCGCTCACCGCCGTTGCGGGTGCACTGCGCGCCACCGAAGTGGCCGCTCGGTGTGTATCCGCCGCCGGCGCTCCCGGTTCAGAAACGACGATGGAGTCACCCGGGCGCGCGGAGCCAGGCGATCGCTCCAGCTCGCGCTTCAGCGTGAACGTGGCCTGGTACAGCGTCGCGAAGCCCGATCGCATCTCCTGGTGCGCCGCGTCCAGCGCGCGCACCTGGGCGCCGAACCGCGCTTCGCGCGCCTGCATCATCTCCGAGCGGCGGAGCAGCTCGTCTGCAACGGCGCCGATTGCCTGCTCGTCGACGAGCGCGAGGTGCCCGAGCACCGAGCGATCCTTCGTGTCGGTGTAGGGGGTGATCTGCTGCAGGAAGAGAATCAGGTGCGAGTGGAAGCGGGCCAGCAGCGCTGCCTGATCACTGACTGCCTGCAGCCCTGCGGCGATCGACGCCACGAGCTCGCGCTGGTGACGGACGTTGTTGTTGATGTGCGCGACCACCCGTGCGTTGAAGGCCTCCTGTCGCGCGAACCACGGCGCCACGAGGCGCCAGATGGCGTGCGACAGGCGCCCGCGGACGCCCGCCGCCGATGGTTCGGACGGCGACACCCGCCACGCCTCGTTCAGCGGCGTGACCTCCTGCTCGTCGTATGCACCCGGCGCAGCAGGCGGCGGCGGCGGCTTGGGCACCTCCCGATCGAGCGACGTGAGCGCGTCGTTGTAGGCCCGGTCGGCCGCGAGCCGCTCGCGCTCGAGCATGGCGAAGTCGTCCTCGGTGACCGGCCGTTTCAACATCGCGTCAGCGGCCGACCAGGCCTTCGAGCGGACTGCTGGCGGTCGCGTACATCTTGCGGGGAATGCGCCCGGCGAGAAACGCGAGGCGCCCGGCCTCGACGGCCAGCCGCATCGCGCGGGCCATGGCAATCGGATCCGAGGCCCCGGCGATGGCCGTGTTCATCAGCACCGCGTCGGCGCCCAGCTCCATGGCGACCGCGGCATCCGAGGCGGTGCCGACGCCCGCGTCGACGATCACCGGGACGCGCGCCTGCTCCTTGATGATGCGCAGGTTGTTCGCGTTCTGAATCCCGAGGCCGGAGCCAATCGGCGCGCCAAGCGGCATGACCGCTGCGGCCCCCGCGTCTTCGAGCTTGCGGCACAGCACCGGATCGTCGATCACGTAGGGCAGAACGAC
This sequence comes from Vicinamibacteria bacterium, assembly GCA_963763095.1. GTDB lineage: Bacteria > Acidobacteriota > Vicinamibacteria > Vicinamibacterales > JAENWD01 > CAVUCH01. The sequence goes on along the minus strand of CAVXNR010000013.1, from coordinate 86,989 downwards.
GAAGTCTTCCTTCACGAGGACACGAGTGGCTTCGAGCAGCGCCTCGTTGTCGGGGAAGAGGGTCTTCTCGTCACCGATGACCTCGAGCTTGACCCAGTTCGAGAGCCCGGCCTCGCGTCCGAGCCGCGCGGTGCGGATCGCTTCCTCGGCAGTGAAACACGCCGCGGTGTTGGGCAGGATCACCCGCCTGTTCGTGTCGATGTAGTCGAGCAGCGATTCCTTGCTGCGGTCGTGGATGTTGACCCGGCGCACCGCGACGGTGACCATCTCGGCGCCCGCGGCCTCGTGTGCCTGGGCCATGACGGCGAATGACGGGTACTTGCCGGTGCCGACGATCAGCCGCGACGTGAACGTCCGGCCTGCAATGACGAGGGGATCAGAGGTGGCCATGGTATGGGTATCTTCAGCGGCGATGCCGCCGACCCTGCCGGCGCACCGCCCCCGACGAAGTTGACGATCTCGACAGCATCGCCCTCCCCGACCAGCGTGGAATCGAACAGGGCTCGCCGGACCACCACCTGGTTGTGCTCCACGGCGACCCGCCGGCTGTCGATGGCCAGGCTGGCAAGCAGCATCGATACGGACACTGGACCGTCGATCTGATGCGGTTCGCCGTTGAGGGTGATGGTCACGAGCGCCGGAAAGCGCCGCCTTGCCGCAGCGTCCGCAGCAGAGCGTACCTTCGCGTGTTCGGGCAAGTCAAGCGTAAGTGCTTCGCCATGAGGGTGTTCAGAGGAGCACCCCAGGCGCGCGGCATCCTGGGGTCGCAGAACCGAGTGTGTCCAGCTTGGGATGACACACGTTCAGCACGGATTTTGCTGAAGTTCTGGGCCACAGGCGCACGGTCCGGCTGAATCCTTCAAGGGGCCGCGCGCATCCAATTGGGACCAACGGTCTACGTCCTGAGGAACTCCACATGTCCAGCCACGCCATCTCTGCCGGTGCCGCGATCGACCGTGCCGCTCTTCTCGATCGCTTCCGTCATGTGCGTGCGCGATCGCGGCAGCTGTTCGATCTCGTGACCCCCGAGGCGTACTACAGCCGCCCCATCACGCTGCGCAATCCCATCGTTTTCTATGAGGGGCATCTGGCCGCCTTCAGCGTCAACACGCTGATCAAGAAGGCGCTCGGACGCGATGGGATTGACCCGGCGCTCGAGGTGCTGTTCGCGCGGGGCATCGATCCCGAGCACGAGGTCCCTGGCGATTCGCTGCGCGCGTCATGGCCCTCGCGTGACACGGTGATCGCGTACGTCGAGGAGTCGGATCGCCGGCTCGAGGATGTTCTCGCGAACGTCGAGCTCGATCGTCCGGGGCATCCGTTGCTCGACCGCGCGGAGGCGGTGTTCACCATCATCGAACACGAGGAGATGCACCAGGAGACGCTGCAGTACATCTGGCATCGTCTTCCGCTCGATCAGAAGCACCGGCCGCCGGGCATCGCGCCGGTCACGCATGGAGAGGCACCCCGGCGTGAACGCGTGGAGATTCCCGCGGGTACGGCGACGCTTGGCGCACGACGCGCGGCGGTGCCGTTCGGATGGGACAACGAGTTCGGCGAGCTGATTGTGGACGTCCCGGCCTTCACGGTGGATCGGCACGATGTCACCAATGCGGAGTTCCTGGCGTTCGTGGAAGACGAGGGCTACGAGCGCGAGTCGCTGTGGACGCCGGCTGCCTGGCAGTGGCGCACGAGCGAGCAGGTGGCGCATCCGCTCTTCTGGGAGCGGCATGACGGGCAGTGGCACTGGCGCGGCATGTTCGATCTCCTGCCGCTGCCGCCAGCCTGGCCCGTGTACGTGAGTCATGCGGAGGCGGAGGCGTTCGCCCGCTGGCGCGGCGACCGGCTGATGACGGAGGCCGAGTATCACCGTGCGGCGTTTGGAACACCAGACGGGCCAGAGCAGGCGCTGCCATGGGGTGATGCGGCAGCGGCGCCGTCCCGCGGCAACTTCGGCGCCGTGCACTGGGAGCCGGTGCCCGTCGGCTCGTATTCGTCAGGGGTGAGCGCGTTTGGCGTGCACGATCTGATCGGGAACGGCTGGGAGTGGACGGCTTCGCCGTTTGCGCCCTTCCCGGGGTTCTCGCCGATGGCCTCCTATCCCGAGTACTCGGCCGACTTCTTCGACGCAGCGCATTTCGTGCTCAAGGGCGCGTCGCCCGCGACGCCGGTCGCCCACGTGCGCCGCACCTTCCGCAACTGGTTCCGCCCTCACTATCCTTATGTCTATGCCACGTTCCGCTGCGCGCGTTGAGGAGGCCCCGCCGCTTGCCGCCTTCGCCGGGGACGTCCGTGCGGGCCTGCTCGCGCAGCCCAAGCGGCTGCCGGCGCGGTGGTTCTACGATGCGCTCGGGTCGGCGCTCTTCGAGGCGATCTGCCGCCTGCCCTGGTACCGCATTACCCGCAGCGAGTCGGCTCTGCTCGCCCGGCACGGCGCGTCGCTCGTCGATGCCGCGGGCGAGGACGCCTCGTTCGTCGAGCTTGGCGGCGGCAGCGGCGAGAAGCTGGCGATCCTGATCGACGCCGCCGTGGCGCGCGGGTACCGGCCCGCGGTGCACCTGATCGACGTGTCGTCGCGGGCGCTCGACCTGGCGGCTGCCACTCTCGCCCGTTTCGCCGACGTGCGCGTCACCACCCACGAAGCCACCTACGAGGCGGGATTGAGCGCTACCGAGGCGCCGGCGCAAGGGCGCCAGCTGGTGCTGTTCCTCGGGTCCAACATCGGCAACTTCGATCCCGACGAGGCGCTCGGTTTGCTGCGGCAGATCGCGGCGGCGCTCCGTTCCGGCGACCTGGTCCTGCTGGGCGCCGATCTGGTGAAGCCGGAGCGCGACCTGCTCCTCGGCTATGACGACCCCCTCGGCGTCACGGCGGCGTTCAACAAGAACGTGCTGCTGCGGATCAACACGGAACTCGGCGCCGAGATCGATCTCGCGAGCTTCGCGCACGACGCGCGGTGGAACGGCGCCGCCTCACGGGTCGAGATGCACTTGGTAAGTACCCGCCGGCAGGTCGTTGAGATCCCCCGTGCCCGCTGCCGCATCACTTTCGAACGCGGCGAATCGATCTGGACCGAGAGCTCTTACAAGTTCGAGCCGCGCGGGCTCGAGCAGCTCGGCGCACGGGCAGGGCTTGCCGTGCAGAAACAGTGGGTGGACGGTGCGGCGGGATTTGCGCTGACGCTGTTCCGGCGTGCTTGACGCTTCGGCGAGGCCCCGACTTCCCACCTTGTTGCCCGTGGGTTCACTCTTTTGCAGTTCGCAACCCTTCTCGCCGCGGAAATCTGATAGAACTGGCGGGACGCCCGGCTGCACGGGCTTCATTCCCCTACGGCTCGCCAAGCAGCACCGCGCCCTCATGTTCTGACCGGGATGTAATCATGATCATTGGAGTCGTCCGCGAATCGTGGCCAGGCGAGCGCCGGGTTGCCCTGGCACCCGCGAGCGTCACGCCGCTCGTCAAGGCCGGGCACCAGGTGCTCGTGGAGTCGAACGCCGGGACGTCAGCAGGGTTCACCGATGCGGCGTACACCGAGAAGGGCGCGACCGTCGTGCCGTCACGCGCCGATGTGAGCGCGCGTGCCGAGATGCTGCTGCGGGTCAGGCTCGGGCCCGCTGGAGCCCCGTCCACAGACGCCGATCTTGCTGCGCTCAGGCCCGGCCAATCCGTCATTGCCTTCCTCGATCCGTTGACGGATCACGCGCTGGTCCGCCAGCTCGCGGAACGGCAGGTGTCGTCGTTCTCGATGGAGCTGATGCCGCGGATCACGCGCGCACAGAGCATGGACGCCCTGTCGTCGATGGCCACGATCGCCGGCTACAAGGCCGTGCTCATCGCGGCCGTGACCGTGCCCCGCATGTTTCCCATGCTGATGACGGCGGCGGGCAACGTGAGCGCTGCGCGCGCGTTCGTGATTGGCGTCGGCGTGGCCGGCCTGCAGGCCATCGCCACGGCCAAGCGCCTGGGGGCGCAGGTGCAGGCCTATGATGTGCGGCCGGCGGCGAAGGAGCAGATCCTCAGTCTTGGCGCCAAGGTCGCCGATGTGCCGCTCGAGACCGCCGACGCGCAGGACGCCGGCGGCTACGCCAAGGCGCAGGACGAATCCTTTTACCAGCGCCAGCGCGACGCGATGTCAAAGGTGGTGGCGGGCAGCGACATTGTCATCACGACGGCCGCGATCCCGGGCCGTAAGTCGCCGATCCTGATCACCGGCGAGATGGTCCGCGGCATGCAGCCCGGCTCGGCCATCGTCGACCTCGCCGCAGAGCGCGGCGGCAATTGCGAGCTGACCCGCGCCGATGAAGTAGTGGTCGAACAGGGCGTCACGATCCTGGGCCCCACGAACCTGCCGGCAACCGTGCCCTACCACGCGAGCCAGATGTACGCCAAGAACATCACGACGTTCCTCCTGCACCTGGTGAACAAGGAAGGGCAGATGCAGTGGGATCTCACCGACGAAATCACGCGCGAGACGCTGGTCACCCACAAGGGGGAAGTCGTCCACGAACGCGTGAAGGGGCTGGTGCTGGCGAGCGCGTAGCCGGCGGTCAGGACGTGCCCGGTTGGGCAGAGTGGAGATCACATGAGACGTCGCACCGGGTATGGCGTTGTTGTCCGCCTCGTGGCAGTCCTCGTCGCCCTTTCGGCCGTCGGGGTGTCCACGCAGCGGCCACTGTTCACAAGCACCTTTCCACCGGAGGAGTTTGCCCTGCACCGGGCGGCCCTGTTCGCGCACATCGGCGACGGCATCGCGGTGGTGCAGGGCGCCGCCGAAACTGGCTCCTACCTGCCATTCCGCCAGAACAATCATTTCTTCTATCTGACCGGCGTCGAGGTGCCGCGGGCCATCGCCCTGCTCGACGGGCGGACAAAGACGACCATGCTGTTCCTGCCGCCGAGGAATGAGCGGATGGAGCGGTCGGAGGGTCCGGTACTCGTGCCAGGGGCGGAGGCGGCACGCTTGACGGGCATCGCTGACGTGCGTCCCGGAGAGTCCTTCGGCGACGCGTTCATGGCCGCTGCCGCGGGAGGGCGCGTGGTGTACACGGCACTTCGAGGCGAATCGGTAGCTGCGGTGACGCCGGACTCCGCGATCCGCTACGCGACGGCCGCTGCAGCGGACCCCTGGGACAACCGGCCGTCCCGTGAGGCCGCGTTCGCGGCGAAGCTGAGCGCAGCCGCAGCCGGCATCGAGGTCAGGAATCTGGATCCGATTCTGGACGCGTTACGGGTGATCAAGACACCTCGCGAGATTGCGATGGTTCGTGAGGCCACTCGCATCGCCGGCCTCGGTCTGATGGAGGCGATGCGTGCGGCGCGCGCCGGCATGCGCGAGCACGAAATCGAGGCGATCGCCGACTGGGTGTTCAAGACCCACGGGTCGCAAGGGATTGCCTACTTCGCGCTCGTTGCCGCCGGCCGGAACGCCGTGTACCCGCACTATCACGGCGGCTCGGCGGAGCTGAAGCCAGAGGACCTCGTCCTGTTCGACTACGCTCCCGACTACCGGTACTACTCGTCTGACGTGACACGCATGTTCCCTGCCTCGGGCCACTTCTCGCCAGTGCAGCGCGAGCTCTATGGGGTGTACTTGCAGATGTACACGGCCCTGATGGAGTCGATTCGCCCGAACGCCACGCCTCACGACATCCTCCAGGACGCCACGACGAAGATGGACCGCATCGTCGGATCCTGGAGTTTCTCGACCCCGAAGCATCGGCAGGCGGCGGAGCGTTTCGTGGCGCAGCTGCGCACCAGCAAGCGCAACGCGCTTGGCCACTTCGTGGGGATGGAAGTGCACGACGTGAGCAAGCCGATCGAAAGGCTCGAGCCGGGCATGGTCTTTACCATTGAGCCCGCACTCACCGTGCCGGAAGATGACGTCTACATCCGCCTCGAGGACGTGATTCTCATCACGCCGGCGGGGTACGAGAACCTCTCGGCTTTCGTACCGAGTGACATCGACGCCGTCGAGAAGCTGATGGCCGAACCGAGCCGCTTCGACCCGCCGGCTGCGGGACAGCGGACCGAAATCTCTGCTGGCCCTGCCGCGCAGCGATGGGCGCGCTGACTAGTCCAGAACCTCCGCGTTCGCGTACACGGCGGCACCCAGCAGCCCGGCCTGCGGGTTGAGAATCACCTTCACCGGGATTGATGCGAGCAGGTCCTCCATCGGCGGCTTGGCGCAGAAGCTGTTGAGGAAGAGCCCGGTCTGCAGCGCCGGCAGGATCTTCGGCGCGATCCCGCCACCCACGTACAGTCCACGCGTGGTGACCGCCCGGAGCGCGAGGTTGCCGCACTCGGCGCCGTAGGCGGAGACGAAGAGCTCCAGCGCTTCCATGCAATACCGGCAGGTGCCCGCGAATGCCTTGCGTGAGATGAGTGCCGGAACGTCCACCGGTTCCGATGCGCCTTCGATGTCCTCACACGGCACGGGGTGCGTGAAGGTATAGAGGTTGCGCAGCCCGATCCCCGAGACGACCTGCTCCAGTTCGGGGCGTCCGTCGCGTGCAATCAGCCAGGCGCTGAGCTCGAGCTCGCGCGGCGTGCGCGCGGCGAAGTCGGAGTGTCCGGCCTCCGATGGTGCGGGAACCAGCCGACGACCATCGTTGAACAGGTACGATTCCCCAAGCCCGGTGCCGGCCGCCACCAGTCCGGCGTTGCCGCTCAGATTGGGCCGCCCCTCCTGCAGCAGGCCGAGTTCATCCGGCAGCAGCACGGAGATCGAGTGCGCAATCGCTACCAGGTCGTTCAGCAGGTGCACCGAGGCCAGGCCGAACGCGATCGCCGCCTCGCGGCCGTCCACCACCCACCCCACGTTGGTCAGCTCGGCGCGATCGTCGATCACCGGACCGGCGACGCCAAATGCCGCGGCGTCGATGATGGGGCGCCCGCCCGGCTGTCGCATGAGGAACGCGTCCACCATCTCGACCAGGCTGCCGTAGTCGGCCGTCGGGAACGATTGCACGTTGAGCGGGGCGGGCCGCGACGGGGCGCGGGAGAACAAGCCGAGCAGGGTCTTGGTGCCTCCGATGTCTCCGGCGAGCAGCATGCGGCGGATTGTACCGCACGGTGTTCGGCGCGATCGGGCGGGCGGTATGATGCCCTTGTCCATCCATCTCCGGGTCGGCGGGCCCGGCGTGATGCTGCAGGAGGGCAGAGGCGAACGTGGCGCAACAGCACTTCACGTCGCGCGAGGTACTCGCACGGCACCCGGGCCTCACCGAAGACCATCTGCGGTACCTTCGCAAGTGGGGCCTGATCCATCCGCTCGGCCGGAAGGGGCACAGCACCGCCTACAGCTTCGCCGACCTCGGCGTAATCCGGCAGGTGAGCGCAGCCCTCACGGGTGATCGCTCGTTCCATGCGATCGTCCGGGGGCTCCTCGCGGAGCGTCACGGCCAGCTTGCGCTCGACTTCCAGGCGGACGCGACGCCGGCGAAGGTGCTCCGCCTGAAGCCGCGACCGTCAACGCCGCCGCCCGCGGCACATATCCCCGCGGGCGCGGCGCCGCCCGCCGGCGAGGCGGAGCGCATCTTCCTCGCCGCCTCCGCGGACGACACCGGTGATCCTGAGACGCTGGCGGCGATAGCCGCCCGATACCGGCAGGCCCTCGCGTTAGATGGCGATCTCGTGCCGGCGCTCATCAACCTCGGGAATACGTACTACAGCCGCGGCCACATGCCCGAGGCGCAGGCGCTCTACGAGCGCGCGATCAACCTCGCGCCCGGGTACTACGAGGCGCATTTCAATCTTGGCAACGTGATGCACGACACCGGCCGCCTCGACGCGGCGGTGCTCTCATATCGCGATGCGTTGGCAGTCCACCCAGGATGCGCCGAGGCGCACTTCTACCTGGCCGTGACGCTCGAGAAAATGGGGAAATCGAACGACGCGCGCGTGCATTGGCGCGCGTATCAGGACCTGGCACCCGAAGGCGAATGGGCGGATCTCGCCAAAGAGTTTAGCGAATGATCCGTTAACCGTTAACCGTTAACCGTTAACCGTTAACCGTTAGCCGTTAGCCGCTTAGCCCTTAGCCCTTAGCCCTTAGCCGTGAACGGTAACCGGTGTTCAGTATCGGTAAGAGTCGTCGCGCTTCTTGGGCGTACGCCGCAGCTTGAAGTACGTGCAGTCGGGGCACCAGGCCTCGGCGTCGAAGCTGTTCGTGCCCGCCATTGGCAGCACGTCCCGATGACCGCAGCACTCGGTGCCGTCTTCCGGCGGGCGGCGCCAGCGGCAGGATCGGAACTTGATCACCGCGGCTGACACGGCGGCGGGTGGCACCGCCACGCTGCCTGCTGCCTCCGGTGTCTCGGCCACGGCGCTGGGCGCGGCGCTCGCCGCGGTGCCGGACACGCCGGTCGCCACGCTGCCGGACACGCTGCTCGACTCTGCGGCGCGTACGCCCGGGGGCAGGATGGGATCGTTCGTCGTGTCGTTCATGTCGTTATTGAAGTTGGACGCCAACGGATTTCTCCAGCGCGCGGAACGCGCGTTCTTCTTCGGGCGACACCAGTGTCACGGCGGTGCCGTCGGCGCGGTCGCGTCCGGTGCGGCCCACGCGGTGCACGTAGGACTCGGGGGTGTCGGGCACCTCGAAGTTCACCACGTACGTGATCCCGTCGATGTCGAGACCGCGCGCGGCGAGGTCGGTCGCCACCAGCACGGTGTATCTGCCGCTGCGAAATCCTTCGACGGCGGCGGTGCGCTCGCCCTGCGATCGGTCGCCGTGCAGGGCGGTGGCCTTGATGCCCAGTCTCGCAAGGTCACGCGCGACGCGATCCGCCCCGCTCTTGCGGCGCAGGAACACGAGCGTCGGCCCATGCACGCCACGCAGGAACCTGGCCAGCCACGACACCTTCTCGCTCGCCGCCATCGCGTGCACGATGTGCCTGATCGACAACGCCGGTCCGCCCGCGCGTCCCACCTGGATGTGCCTGGCGTCGGGCCGCACGATGGCCTTCGCCAGCTTCATGATCTCGTCGGGCAACGTCGCCGAGAAGAGCAGCGTCTGGCGCCTGGTGGGGAGCGTCCCGACGATGCGCTGGACGTCGGGCCAGAAGCCCATGTCCATCATCCGGTCCGCCTCGTCGAGCACGAGCACCTCGAGCCGTCCGAAATCGGGCGTCGCCGAGCGCATGTGATCCATGAGGCGCCCCGGCGTCGCGACGACGATTGAGACACCCGCGCGCAGCGCCCGATCCTGCGGGTCCATGGGCACGCCGCCATACACGGCCGCGCTGGTGATCTTCGTGTGATACGTGAGGCCCTGGATCGTGTCTTCGATCTGAACGGCCAGCTCGCGTGTGGGTGCGAGGATCAGCGCACGCGTCCCGGCCAGCTGCTGGTCGGGCACGTTGAACAGGCGATGCAGGATCGGCAGCACGAACGCGATCGTCTTGCCGGAGCCGGTCTCCGCCGAGGCCAGCACATCGTCTCCGGCCAGCGCGTAGGGAACGACGGCGCTCTGCACCGGGCGCGTCTCGAGATAGCCCATGTCCTTCATGCCCTGGAGCAGTGACGGGGACACGTCGAACGACGAGAACGGCACGGGAGCCACGTCGACCGGCGCAAGCTCGCGCGCGGAGTATGTCGGGGGCGGCGGCATGCGTCGCCCGCCGCTGGGACGCGAGCCTCCGGATGCTGACGGACCGCGCCGGCGGCGCGGGGCAGTGGGGCGTGATGATGGGGAAGCCAAGACTAACGTGCGCGGAAGGTGATGATGCCGCGAACGGGATCGTAAGGTGAGACGCCTACGGTGACCCGATCGCCCGGCACCACTTTTATGCGGAACCGCCGCATGCGGCCACTCAGCTGGGCAAGCACCTCGTGGCCGGCATCGCTTTGCACACGGTAGAGGCCACCGCTGTGCACCGCGACGACGGTACCTTGGATGTCGATTAGATCGTCCTTACTCAATCAATGTCCTTTCTAGGCTACGCAAGCATTGTGCCACACCAGGACGGCATCGGCAAGGGCGAGAAGCGACGGACCGCCGCCCCCCGATGACTTCCCAGAGGTTGGAGGACGGCGTAGCGGCTGGGCCGAAGCGCCCGGGCGCAGGTCAGAGCGCCCGAACTGCGTCCTCCACCTGGCGCGCCAGGGCCTTGTAGTCATCGCCCCGCAGCACGAGCGGGCGTCCGAAGCTCACGGTGACCGGCGCGCGGCGGGCCATCCTGGCATGCCGGTGCAGCACCTCGTCGGCCCCTCTCAGCCGGACCGGTACAACAGGCATCCCGAGCCGGGCGCCTATCATGCCGATGCCGGCGCGGAACGCGTTGATCTCACCAGCCTCCGTGCGCTGACCTTCCGGAAAGATCAGCACCGAGTACCCGGCGCCGACCAGCTCCCCGATGTACCGCAGCGTGTCGCGCGCCCCCGCCTCACGCTGCGGGAGCGGAAAGGCGTTGAAGAAGGTAGCCGCGAGGTAGTAGTTCAAGCTGTTCGTGAACCACTGCGCCCGGGAGTGCTCGGCTGGGAAGAAGTGCGGCTTGAAGAACTCCTTCGCCATTGCGACCGCGACCTGTGACCGGAGGCCGCCGGGCATCGCGGCCAGAATCGCCGGCGTGTCGATGTGGCTCTGGTGATTGGCGGCGAACACCACCGGCCCTTCCAGCCTGGCCAGGTGCTCGCTGCCCTCCACGCGCACGGGTGCGAAGACGCGCGCGAGCGGAAGAATCCAGGTCGCGAGGCTCACGCGGCGGAGCAGGCGGACGGGCGCGCGGCGGTTCCAGCGCGGGAAGTTCACGGCGTCGCTGTTTTCGGTAACGGCGACCGGCGCCCGCACGAGCGTTTCGAGATCCGCCACGCTCTTCACACCCGAGAACGCCCCTTCGTCGATGGTCGTGCCGAACCGGTCTTCGAGTGCGACCATCAGCTCGACGCGTTCCAGCGACGACAACCCGAGCTCGTCCATGGTCGTCCCGGGCGCAATCGCTCGGCCCCCGGCATACTGCGCGAGCAGCGCCTCGACGGACGCGCCTGGCCCCGAGTGGGTCGGCGTCGCTCCGGTCGCCACCCAGTCCGCGATATCGCGACGCTTGAGCTTACGCGTCCCCTCGGTCCGCGGCAGCTCCCGATCGGGCCACACCGAGACGCCACGAATCTTCTGGGGATCGGGCAGGTGCAGGTTCACCTGGCGCACGACTTCCTCAGCGCTTGCGCCGGGCTCGAGGACCAGTACCGCGTGCACCCGTTCATTGGTGCCCTGCCGCGCGCCAACCACCGCGGCGTCGCGCACGCCAGGGACGATCGCGATCGCGCGCTCCACGTCCTCGGGAAAGACGTTCAGCCCGTCGGCCGTGACGATCATCTCCTTCTTGCGCCCGCGGATGAACAGCCGTCCCTGGGCGTCCACCTCGCCGATGTCACCCGTGCGAAACCATCCGTCTTCGAACGCTTCGGCGGTCGCCCGGTCCGCGTTGAAATAACCCTGCGTCACGTTCTCCCCGCGGACCAGGATCTCGCCGTCGGGCGCAATCTTCACCTCCACACCCGGGATGGTCTTCCCGACCGACCCGCGGCTTGCGCTGAAGGGGTGGTTGAGTGTGACGATGGGCGCGGTTTCCGTGAGCCCGTAGCCCTGCACCACCACGAAGCCAAGCCGGCCCCAGAACTCCTCCAGGGATGGATCGAGTGGCGCAGCGCCGACGACGAAGGCCCAGAACTTGAGCCCGAACATGCGGTGCGCCCGGCGGTACCGCCACCAGCGCCACCCGACGTGCTCTTTGCCTGGGGGCGGTTCGGCGGCAGCCGGCGAGGCGCGCAGCGTGTGCTCGCGGAGGACGTCGAGGATCTTTGGTACCGACACCAGCACCGAGATGCGGCGGTCCCTGATCTGCCGCACGATGTCGTTCGGGTTGAAGCCGTGGATGAAGACCGTCGTGCCGCCCAGCATCGGCGGGATGAACGTCGCCATCGACTGGCCGAACATGTGGCTGAGCGGCAGCAGGTTGAGAAAGCGGATGGGCGAGAACGGCCGCGCGTATTTGCGGTACTTGGACACCTCGCGCTCGACAGGCACGATGTTCGCCAGCAGGTTGCGGTGGGTGATCACGACCCCTTTGGGTTCGGCCGTCGCGCCCGACGTGAAGATCACCTCGGCCACATCGTCGCGCGTGACCGCCGCGTCCGGCACGCGGGAGGTATCACGCCAGTCGAGTCCGGCGAGCGGCCAGGCGTCGAGGCCGGCGTCAGCCGCTCCTGGCTCGAACCGCACGTCATCCCCGGTGAGGAGCAACCGGCCGTGCACGATGGCGCGCACGCGGCGGAGAAAGTCCACCGATGCGCGGTAGTCGATCGGCACGGCGACCACGCCCTGGAGAAAGCAGCCCCAGAGCGCGACGACCCACTCCGGGCGGTTCTCCGACCAGAACAGCACGGTGTCGCCTTTGCGGAGACCGGCTGTGTGCAGCCGCGCGGCGAACGCGCGGGCGGCACGTGCAACGTCCGCGTAGGTGTAGGCGTAGCTGCGGAAGCCGCTGTCGTACACCAGGAATTCGCCTCGCGCGGCGGCCAGGTCGGCGAAGAAGTCCAGCAGGGTCTCGCGGCGTGTCACTGGCACTATCATAAGTGGGCACCATGTCGTCGCTACCTCCTGCGCTTGCCGTTGGCGCGCTGTACGACACGTTCCTGCAGAACGCGCTGCAGCAGTTCTTCTCGCGCGCCACGTTCGAGACCGAACCGATCCTGTCCGCATCGTCGGACGGACGGCTGTCGATCGAGCCGTCCGATGATCCGTGTGCGCTCATCGTCCGATGGTTCGGCACGCGCTACATCCTGCGGGTGCCCAAACGGCGACCGTTCACCGAGCAGGAGACGCGGTTTGCGAAAGCCATCGGCTCCGTGCTGGCGGCCCGGTACCGGGCGATTCTGAATCCGCGGATGATGGTCGATCGCGGCGAGCTGTTCCGCGGCGCGATCGAAGATCGGTACGTGGGCGCGTTCCTCGACAACTCGTCGTACGAGGTCAGCAAGGGGGAGCCGCGCGCCGACCGCATCGCCTCGGCCATCGAGGTGCTGCGGGTTGCTGCGCTCAGCAGCTACGAGAACCGCCCGATCTCGACCGGCGTGCTGCTGCTCGGCACCGACGAGGATCCGGCCGGGCCCCGGCCGCCGCGGCCGCCGGGGGCGCACTACTACACGCAGGCCCTCACCGGGGTGAAGAGCTTTTTCCGCCTGGTCGATGGACTGCGGACGCTGTTCCTGCTCTCACGCGACGGCATCCTGCTCGACATCATCGACGTGCGGCAATGGGCCGAGCACGCGTTCGGCGGGCGGGCCCTCACGGCGCCGTGCTCAGCGCCGTATCTGGCGCACGCGCTGGCCACCGCGGCCGATGGTCACGTGTGCCTGGTGCTCAGCCCCTCGCACGAGATCAAGGTCTTCGCCGGGGGCGCGCAGGTGCTGGCGTACCGCCACGCGCAATGGGCGCTGCTCGATCTGCAGCGCAAGTACGAGCTCTGGGCCGAGGCCGTCGGCAATGCGGACCTCGCCCGATGCCTCTATCGCACCGCGCTCGATCTCGCGGACGCTCGTCAGGGTGCACTCTTCGTGGTTCTGCGAAAACCGGCCGACACGGTGTCGCACATCATCAGCCTGCCCGATCGTCTGGACATCGGGCTCACCGAGGCGGGCAATCTCGCCGCGGCGCCCACCAGGCGTGACCTGCTGTACCTGCTGACGGGCCGCACGGTGACAGAGCTCGAGCCGTCGGTGCTCGCCGCACTCGCGTCGCTGGACGGCGCGACGGTCACCGATCCGCACGGGAATCTCATCGCCGTCGGCGCGATTCTGCGGCATCCGTACACCGAGGCGCTGCGCGACGATGTGATCGTCGAAGGAGCGCGGACGACCGCCGCCATGACTGCGAGCCGGTTTGGCCCGGTGCTCAAGGTCAGTGAGGATGGCGGGATTGCGTTCTTCGATAGGCACAAGGTGTGGGAGATTTGAGGACGGACGCATCACAATGCACAATGCACAATGCACAATGCACAATGCACAATGCATTCGATGCGCGGTGCACAGGATGCACGGTGCGAATTACATGTGCGCGCGGGCTGGCGTACGTGTCGGGGCGTTTGCGAACCGCCCCTACGTGGGGCGGCCGTCGGTGGGAGGGGGGGCGGGGTGGTCGGGACCCGGTGCCTGCTCTCCTCCGGCTGCGGCCACGCGTGTGATGTTCGGCTCGTCCGGACGCTGGCCGTGGCGTAGGGGCTCCGATGGTCCGATCACGTCGGCGTCGGCCGCACTTTCCACGATCGCGTCGATCAGACCGTATGCGAGCGCCTTGCGCGCATCGAGGTAGAAGTCGTTGCGGCGAGTGTCCCGGATAATCTGCTTCAGCGGTCGGCCCGAGCGCTTCGCCAGGATCCGGTAGATCTGATCCTGCATCTGCCGCAAGCGATCCAGGTGGTGCTGGGCTGCGGTCGTGGATTGCCAGCCGGCCCACTTCGCCGGCTCGTGGATCATTATCCACGCATGGGGAAACGCCAGGCGGCGCCCGACGCTCGCGGCCTGCAGCAGCACCGACCCCATCGAGTACGCCATTCCCTGCACGACGATCGTCACCTCGCAGCCACGGCTCCCGATCTCGCGGATAGAGTCGTGCACGGCGAGGCCATCCGTCACGTTGCCGCCGGCGGTGTTCAGGTAAAGGGTGATTGGCCGCGTGTTGTCGTTCACGAGCTCACGCATGCGTTCGATCACCTGGCGTGCGCTGTCCTTGTCGATGTCGCCGACGAGGTACACTTCACGCAGGCGCTCGGAGGCCTCGCGCTTCAGCACCTGCTTGACCGACTCGATCAATTCCACGACCAGGCGATCGGTGAGCTCCATATGCCTTCTATTCCCTCGCGTGCTGGCTGCCGATCGGCCGGCGTACGACACACCGGACACCCATGATCGCTGACGCTCCGCTGCCGCTCGTGACGCTCGACGACATCCGCTCCGCCGCTGCACGCATCAGCGGCATCGTCCGGCGCACACCGCTCGTCTACGGCTCGACGAGTCCCAGCGCCACGTCGCTGCGGCTGAAATGCGAGAACATGCAGGTCGCCGGCGCCTTCAAGATCCGCGGGGCTGCCAACATGCTCGCACGGTTCGGGCGCGACGAGCTCGCCGGCGGCGTGATCACCTACTCGTCAGGCAATCACGCCCAGGCGCTCGCGTGCGCAGCCCGCCTGCTTGGCGTGCCCGCGGTGGTGGTTATGCCGACGACGGCGCCCGTCGTCAAGGTCAACGGCACACGCGCGTTCGGCGCCGACGTGGTCTTCGCAGGCACGACATCCGCAGAGCGCAAGTCCGAAGCCGAGCGCCTGCAGCACGCGCGCGGGCTCGTCATGGTACCGCCGTTCGACCACCCCTGGATAATCGCCGGCCAGGGCACGGTCGGCCTCGAGATCGTCGAGGACTGCCCCGACGTGCACGAGGTGTACGTGCCCGTCGGCGGCGGCGGGCTGCTCGCGGGCGTTGCCGCGGCGGTCAAGGCGCTGCGGCCCGACGCACGCGTGATCGGCGTCGAGCCCGCGGGCGCTGCCAAGATGAGCCGTTCGCTCGCGGCGGGCAGCCCCGTCACGCTCGAGAGCACCGCGAGCATCGCCGACGGCCTCCTGCCACTCCGTCCCGGCGACCTGACATTCGCGCACGCACGCGCGCTCGTCGACGAGGTCGTCACCGTCGACGAGGACCGCCTGAGAGACGCTGTCCGGTACGTGGCGCGCGAGGCCAGGATCGTAGTGGAGCCAAGCGGCGCGGCCAGCGTGGCGGCGGTGCTCCAACGCTACGGTCCCGCAGGGGACGCTGCCCGCCCGGTTGTGGCAATCCTGAGCGGCGGCAATATCGCGCTCGACGAGATCGCCGCAATCCTGACCGGCTGATCCCAGGCGTTGTGCGTCGCGGGTTGTGCCTGGCGCATCGTGCATCGTGCGGTGCTGCGCGGTGCGTTCATCACCCTGCGTTTCTGCACCGTGCGTTTCTGCATTCTGCATTCTGCATTCTGCATTGTGCATTTGTGCATTTCAATGTTCCCCGCGGAGCATCCTCCACGCGAGCTGGACCCCTTCCTCCGTCGTCGTCACCTCGCCATCGAGCTGTCGTTCGTAGATCGCCTGCAGCAGCCGTCCCATGGCAGGCCCTGGCATGACGCCGAGCGCCAACAGGTGTCGGCCCAGCACCAGGCGTGCGGGCGGTTGATGCTCCACCCCGAGCGCACGTGCACGATCGAGGAACCAGTCCATCGCGGAGCAGTCGAACGATCCCCCGCGGCCCGTGCAATCGGATTTCGCGAGCACCGCCAGCAGCTCCAGGTTCACCTTCTGTGCGAGTCGCCGGAAGGCGCCGTCGCCCACCTCCTCGCGCACCTTGTGCCACATGCCGGGCTTCAGGTGATGCGCAACGATGCCAAGCACCTCCCTGCGCACGTCGACGCCGTCGATGCTGTGGACGTTGAGGCGGTCGAGGAAGGCCGTCGCCGGGGCGACGCCCCCCTCCTCGTGCCCGATGGACCGGATACGGCCATCGAGGAACGCGGTGGTCGCAGGCTTGCCAAAATCGTGGCAGACCGCGCCCAGCATGATGATGACCTGCTCGGCAGGTGTCAGCGCGTCGATGCGTGATCGGGCCTGGTCGATCACCATCAGCGTGTGGATCCACACGTCGCCCTCGGGATGCCACTCGTGCTCCTGTTCGCATCCGATGAGCGCCGCCATCTCTGGCCAGAGCCGCTGCACGACGCGGAGCTCGCGTGCGAGCGTGAAGCCGAGTGACGGCCGCCGCGCCCGCAGGAGCAGCTTCTGCAGCTCGCCCCAGACGCGTTCGGCCGGCAGATCGTCGAGCGGGACGCCCGCGAGGAGCTTGCGCGTCGCCTCGGGAACTGTGAGCTCGAACCGCGCGGCGAACTGCAGCGCGCGCAGCACGCGGAGGCTGTCGTCGGCGAAGGTGTTCGGGTCGACCACCCGGAGGACCCCCGCTTCGAGATCGGCGCGCCCGCCGAAGGGATCCTCGTACGCTCCGGTCAGTGGGTCCCAGGCAATCGCGTTGATCGTGAAGTCGCGCCGCCGGGCAGCCTCGAGGAGCGGCATCGACGGATCGCCTTCGACTGCAAAGGCGGTGTGCCCGCGTCCCGATTTCGATTCGCGTCGCGGCAGCGCGACGTCGATGCCGGCTACCTTGTACACGGGGAAGCTGCGCCCGACCGGCTCCACCCGGCCGAATGGCCCGAGCAGCGCGGGCAAATTGGTCTCGGGGACGCCGTAGATCTCGAGGTCCACATCCTTCGATGCCTCGCCGCGCAGCCGATCGCGCACCCAGCCGCCGACGATCAACGCACGGCCGCCGCGGGCGGCCGCGGCTCGCGCGATGGCGCGGGGAATCGCCAGGGCCTCGTTCGCATCAGGAGTCGACATCAGCTCCAGGTTCCAGTCTGCGGGGTCCAGGCCCCGGACTTCCGCGTGTCATACTGCCGCTGTCAGGAGGCTCCGTCGTGCGCATCCCGGCGTCCGTTCTCGTCCTCGGCACCACCCTCGTGGCGGCCCCGCTTGCATTGAACGCCTGGCAGACACCCGCGCCAGCGCCACCCGAGACTGCCGTGGCGGAGACGCACCTGTCGAACATCAAGCAGCTCACGTTCGAGGGCGAGAACGCGGAAGCCTATTTCTCGTTCGATGGCCGCCGGCTCGTCTTCCAGTCGACGCCCCGGGGCGGCGGCTGCGATCAGATCTACACGATCAACGTGGACGGCTCCGCCCCCACGCGGGTGAGCAATGGCAAGGGGCGCACCACCTGCAGCTTCTTCTACCCCGACGGACAGCACATCGTCTACGCCTCGACGTTCAAGGGCTCCGAGGCGTGCCCGCGGAAGCCGGACTTCTCACGCGGCTACGTCTGGCCGGTGTACGACACCTACGACATCTACCGCGCCCGCGCGGACGGCAGCCGGATCGAGCCGTTGACGACCACGCCCGGGTACGACGCCGAAGCGACCATCGCGAAGGACGGCACCATCGTCTTCACGAGCGTGCGCGACGGCGACATGGAAATCTACACGATGCGCGCGGATGGCACCGGCGTGACGCGCCTGACCCGTCGTCCTGGTCCGGATGGCGGGCCGTTCTTCTCGCCTGACGGATCGCAGATTGTGTTCCGCGGCCGCGAGCTGCGGCCGGGCAACGAGCTGAACGACTACCAGCTGCTGCTGAAGGAGAGCCTGTGGCGCCCGACATCCCTCGAGATCTTCGTGATGAACCGCGACGGTTCGAACGTACGTCAGGTCACCTCACTCAAAGGCGCGAGCTTCGCGCCGTACTGGTATCCCGACGGCAAGCGGATCATCTTCGCGTCGAACCACCACAATCCCCGAGGCCGTGACTTCGAGCTCTGGGCCATCGACGTCGACGGCACGAACCTCGAGCGCATCACGAACAACCCCACGTTCGACGGCTTCCCCATGTTCTCGCCCGACGGCAGAAAACTGGTTTTTGGCAGCAACCGCCAGGCCGCACACGAGGGGGACACGAATGTGTTCATTGCCGACTGGGCGCCGTAGGCTCCCCGGTCTGGAGGGCTCGCCGGGCCACGTACGCTCGCGGTCTCTTCGGCTCGCGCGTAATGCACAATGCACAATGCACAATGCAGACACCTCATGATCTGACAACGTGACAGCTGATCCTGTTTTCCTCCTGGTGTCGCGCCGCTCGGTAGCGCCGTGATCCCTCCGGAATTGTGCATTGTGCATTGTGCATTTTTCATTTGCACTCCTGTCCCCGAATGGATCCCGTTCTCCCTCTCCTCCGCGACCTCATAGCCATTTCGTCCATCAACCCCTCGCTCGTTCCGGGTGCGCCTGGGGAGCGGGAAATTGCGGCGTATCTCGGCGTGCGCCTGCGGGCGGTGGGGATGGACGTGGAGATATACGACGTGCTCCCCGGGCGTCCCAACTTGGTTGGCATCGCGGACGGGCGGGAGCCGGGTCCAACCCTGATGTTCTGCGGACATCTCGACACGGTGGGCGTCGAGGGGATGCGGGCACCTTTCGATCCGATCGAACGTGACGGCCTGCTGTACGGCCGCGGCTCGCAGGACATGAAGGGCGGCATCGCCGCGATGATCCACGCCGCCGAATCGGTACTCCAGCGCGGTGGATTGAGGAAGGGGCGACTCATCGTGGCGGCGGTCGCCGACGAGGAGTACGCGAGCGCCGGCGCTGACGCGCTCGTGGCGCGGTGCACCGCCGACTACGCGGTCATTCCGGAGCCCACCGATCTCCAGATCGGTGTCGCACACAAGGGGTTCTCCGCTGCTGAAATCGTGATGCACGGCCGCGCCGCGCATGGCAGCCGCCCGGCGGATGGCCGTGACGCGATCCTGCGCATGGGACGCGTGCTCGCCGCGCTCGAACTCCATGACCGCCGGCTGCAGGCAGAGCCCCTGCATCCACGGCTCGGCACCGGATCGCTGCACGCGTCGACCATCGAGGGCGGCGGAGAACTCAGCAGCTATCCGGCCTCCTGTCGCCTGCAGTTCGAACGGCGCACCCTGCCGGGCGAACCGCTCACGGCTGCCGAGGACGATCTGCGCCGCATTCTTGGGGATCTGACGACTGCGGACCCGGAAATCACGGCTGACATCCGCCTGCTCCTCGCGCGTCCGCCGTACGCGATCGATCCGTCGCACCCGTGGCCCGCATCCGTGCTCCGCGCGTGTTCCCGTCGCGGCTGCGCGACGAACGCCGCCGGTCTCAGCTTCTGGACGGACGCCGCCGTTCTAGGGGCCCATGGAGTGCGGACCGTCCTTTTTGGCCCCGGAGGGGCAGGTCTCCACAGCGCGGAGGAGTTCGTCCGCATCGATCACGTCCTTACGTGCCGCGACGTGCTCATCGAGATCGTGGAGGCGTGGTGCCGCTAGTGTCCCGGCCGCGTGATTCGTGGCGTAAATCCCGGAGCGCGGCGCCCGGATGGCAAGGCGCGAAGAGCGAGCTTATTGGGCATAAGTGAGTGATGAGCAACGCAGCCAGCCGGGATGCCCCGCCCGGGAGTTATGTCGCGAATCACGCGGCCGGGACACTAGTGACCGGCTGCCGAAATCCGCTCACAGAGGAACCCCTTCAGGTTTCGGGTGAAAGCCGGGCAGAGGCGCGTATGCCGCGCCAGACCCGGCTTCCCGCGCACGCAGCGCGTTACGACACTGCTTCGGGCCGTCGGGCGCGACGTTGCAGTTGATGGCGGGCGGCGTCACCGCTGAAGCGCGGGCGGGGCCGGCGGTCACCGGTCTCCCAGCCGGGGCTCTGGTAAGCGCACGAGGAGCAGCGCAGAAACATCCGCCCCTGCTCGAAGTGCAGCAGCGGATCGTGCCCGTGGAGCCCGCACACGGCCGTCTGGAACCCGCCGAGCGCTCGCGCCCACAACCCACGCGCGTGGGCGATGTAGGGCGAAAGCGTGAGGGGCGTCGCCGCGATGTCCTGGTAGTTGCTGGCCATGATCCTGACCGTCTCCTCCCACCTTCTCTGCCTCGTATGAGGCCGAAGCGTCGTGGGTTTCAGGGTCAGCAATATCAATACGTATGCCAACGGCTGGGCCGGTCGCGCTAAATGTTGGGCTTGAACAGCTTACCTCTGAGTGGCCCGTATACGGCGTCGGACGTTTGTCCCGCGGACGGGTGTGGTCGATGCACTCCCTCGGCCGCGAGTACGTCGCCCGGGCGCACAAACGCTCCGTTTGTGGTGATCGTTACCCCTCCGACAGGATGCCCCGGAGCACGAACGTCACGTTGGCCGGTCGTTCGCCCAGCCGCCGCATGAAATACGGAAACCATTCACGGCCGAACGGAATGTATACGCGCATGCCGTAGCCGTCGGCCGCGAGCGCGGTCTGCAGGTCGCGCCTGATGCCGTACAGCATCTGGAACTCGAAGGTGTCGCGGGCGATGCCGTGTTTTGCGCCAAAGGCCTGCGCGGCCGCGATGATGGCGGGATCGTGCGTGGCGAGCGCCGGAAACGTGCCTTCCCGGAGCAGCACTTCCATCATCCGCACGTAGGCCGCATCGATGTCTGCCCGGCGCTGCCAGGCAATGCCGGCCGGTTCCTTGTACGCACCTTTTACCAGCCGCACACGGGCGCCGAGCGCGTTGACCCGGCGCAGGTCGGCCTCGCTCCGGTGCAGCGCCGATTGCAGCACCACGCCCACGTTCGTGAACCCCTCGCACCACAACGTCTCGAACATGTCGAGGGTGACCGCGACATACTGCGAGTTCTCCATGTCGATGCGGACGAAACCCCCATGCGCCTGTGCCCGCTCGACGATCTGGCGGAGATTCTGCAGGCAGCGATCCCGATCGACATCGAGTCCTAGCTGGGTGAGCTTCAGCGAGACGTTGCGCCCGATGCCCGCGGCGACGATCACGCCGAGCATGCGGACGTACTCGCGGGTCGCGGCCGACGCTTCTTCGAGCGTGGAGGCGCTCTCGCCCAGGTAGTCGAGGGTGATGGCGAGGCCGCGCGCCTCCACGGCGCGCACCGCCGCGATGGCTTCCTCGAGCGTCTCCCCGGCGATGAACCGCCGCGCAAAGCTGTTCGGGTGCGCCAGGCCGTAGCGCGAGGCGAGGCGTTTGAGCGTGCGGCTGCGGGCGAGCGTGTGGAAGGAGGCTTTCGACAGCGCGTCGATCATCAGTGCGTCCGGCCGGCCGGAGCGTGCAGCAGGTGCTCGAGCGATCGCGCGTAGTAGCGGAGCACGCTGCGTTCCCGGATCCGGAAGCGGCCGCGCTCCAGCACCAGCACGCCGCGCGCGACGAAGTCCCGGGCCGCGCGCTCCACCGTCTCGCGCGGATCGGAGACGCCCATGTTCGCACCCGTGGCCGCGAGCACGTCGATCATCTCCGCCACGCGGATCTCGAGCTCGCGCCGCGTGATCGACGGGCGCATTGCCGCCGCGACGACGGACGTCGGCAGCACCTTCGCCAGCAGGCCGATCGCATGGCGCGTCCGGTGCGCCAGCTCGAGCGCGTCGCTGCGCGAGTGCGGATCGTAGCCCTCGACGGGGATTGGCGCGCCGAAGGTCACGAACGCCCGGGATTTGTAGCCCACGCCGTATCGGACCATCTCCGCCAGCTCGCGGCCGAAGCTTCGTTGCGAGCGCTTGATCTTCTGCCGGGCGAGGATGAAATCCTCGATCACGACGTCGTACGCCACGGCGCACGGGACCACCACCAGGTCCGTGCGTGCCGCCTGGAGCGTTGCATGGATCAGGCCCGTCTTCGGAGCCTTCAGCTCACCGCTGTAGCTGCGTCCCCCCTCGATGTACAGCATCAGGTCGTGACGGTGCAGCAGCTCGGCGACGTACGCCTTGAGCGTGATCAGGTAGACCGGGTCTTTCGTGTTCCGCCGGATGGGCAGCGCACCGGTCACGTGGCGGTGGAGCAGACCCAGCGCACCGCCAAACAGGTTGATGCCGGCGGCCATGATCGGCGGTCGAATCCCGTGCTCGTCGAGCGCCAGCGGTTCGACCAGGTAATCGATGTGGCTGCGATGGTTGGACGCGTACAGGACCCGGCCCGCGGCCGTGGCCTGCTGCGGGATCTCGATCCCTTCCGTGAGCCGTTCAATCTTGCGGAGAATCGGGTAGAGCGGGTGCTTCAGCGCGCGGTAGATCGGGTAGCGCTGGGTCGTTCGCAGCTCGTCCAGGTACCCGCAGATGCGATCCCGCACCTGAAGGCCGGACTCGCCATGGCTGCCGTGCAGGTAGCGGACGATGTCGTCGCGCGAGAGCACTGCCTCGGTGAGGTCGTCGAGCATCTCGTCGGAAGGCACTATATCACTCGCTTTTGTTGACACGGCTCCGGTCCCCGGGCTCCAGGCTTCCGGCCTGCCGCCGAACCGACGTCCGGCGCTACACTACCGCATCTGGCGGGCTCACCGACGCACCTTCGAGCAGTCCCACCCCGGCGTCACCGGTCGCCCTTGTCCATCTCCAGGCAGAGCGCGGCGGTGAACTCGGTCGTCGTGGCGGCGCCACCCAGATCACGGGTGCGTACCTCGCCGGCGGCGAGCAGGCGATTGAGCGCCGCCATGATCCGCTCGGCGGCGGCGTGCTCATCGATGTGTCGCAGCATCATCAGCGCGGACAGCAGCAGCGCGGTCGGGTTCGCGAGGTTCTGGCCCGCGATGTCGGGCGCGCTGCCGTGGACCGCTTCGAAAACAGCGATCTCCTCGCCCAGGTTCGCGCCGGGGACCACGCCGAGGCCGCCGACCAGGCCGGCACAGAGATCGGACACGATGTCGCCGTACAGGTTCGGGAGCACCAGCAGGTCGAACTGGTTCGGGTTCATCACCAGCTGCATGCAGACCGCATCGACGATGCGCTCGTGGTAGGGAATCTCCACGTTCTCCCGCGCCACGGCCCGCACACACTTCAAGAACAGCCCGTCGCCGAGCTTCATGATGTTCGCCTTGTGCACGGCCGTGACGCTCTTCCGGCCGTTCCGCCGCGCGTAGTCGAACGCGAACTGTGCGATCCGGTTCGATGCTGCTTGCGAGATGATCTTGAGGCTCTCGACCACCCCGGGCACGACCTCGTGTTCGAGCCCGGAGTAGAGATCCTCGGTGTTCTCGCGGACGATGACAAGGTCGATGCCGGAGTAGCGGGACGGGACCCCGGCGATCGACCACACGGGGCGCACGTTGGCGAAGAGCGACAGCGCCTTCCGCAGGCCCACGTTCACGCTCGTGAAGCCCTCGCCGATGGGGGTCGTCACCGGCCCCTTGAGCGCGACCTTGGTGCGGTTGATGGCGTCGAGCAGCTCGATTGGGAGCGTGGTGCCGTGCCGCTGGAGCGCCAGCAGGCCGGCATCGTACGGCTCCCAGTCGATGGCCACACCGGCCACCTTGATGATGCGGAGGACGGCCTCTGACACCTCGGGACCGATGCCGTCGCCGGCAATGAGCACGATCCGGTGTGTCATCAGGATCCCGCCTCGCGCGCGGCGAGCCGCACCCCCAGCTGCGACGCGATTGCCTCGAGCAGTTCGCGATCGGTCGCGCCGAAGGCGGCGCGTTGGTGGCTGTCGATATCGATCTCACCCAGCACGACGCCGCCGTGGATGATCGGGACCACGATCTCCGATTGGGTCTCGAGGCTGCATTCGAGATACCGCGGGTCGCTCTTCACATCGTCCACGATGATCGTCGTGCCCTCGGTTGCGGCCGCGCCGCAGATCCCGCGGCCAAGCGGGATGCGGGTGTGCGGTGACCGCGCGCCGACGAACGGCCCGAGCACCAGCTCGTTGCCCACGAGCAGGTAGATGCCGACCCAGTTGTAGGTGGGCACCTCGTGCGCGAGGATCCCGACCGCCGCGGTCAGTGCGGCGTCGGCATCGGGTGCGTTGATGATTGCGTCGATCGTGCGGCTCGCGAGCGTCGAATTCATCAGGTGGTTCATCGAGGGTCCCGGGTTTCCCAGTACACCAACAGCACGCCGCCCGCCGTCGCGAACAGCAGCAGCATGGTGGACAGGCCATGCAGGCGGCCGAACGCGACCCTTCGGGCGTCGCCTGGGGCGAGGCTCGCAACCGGCGCGCCAATCTCCCGCCGCATGGCGGCAACGCGGCGGTCGACCCAGTAGCCCGACACCAGCATCGCCGCGAGCATCGCGCCCGTGATCGCCAGCCGCAAGCCCAGCGCGTGCGGACGCGGACCGAGCAGGGCCATGCACGCGAGCGACACCAGAACGATGGCCGCGGCGCCATAGCTCACCAGGTGGAAGCGCCGCAGCATCTCGCCCACCAGCGACGCCGCGTCAGCCGAGCCCAGCACGGCAAATGCCGACGGCGCCGCCACGCTGCCGATCGTGACCATCCCGCCCAGCCAGACCGTGAGCGCGAGCAGCGACACGAACCGCAGCGCCGACATCGCGCCATTATAATGACAAGCCGGCCGGGCCCGCCGGCCCGAGCATCGCCTGTTCCGCGCCAAGACCCACCATGTCCGACACCTTCGTCCATCTCGGCACGCTGCGTTCGCGCCCCTCGACTGGGGTGGCGTGGGCGCCGTGGGGACCCGCCCCGTTCGAGCGCGCGGCGAGGGAGCGGAAGCCCGTCCTGCTGGCCATCACTGCCTCGTGGTGCCACGGCTGTGAGGTGATGGACCGAACGACCTACAGCGTCCCCGAGATCGTGAGCGCCATCAACGACCGCTGTGTGCCCGTGCGCGTGGATGCCGAGCGCCGGCCCGACATCAACGACCGCTATAACCTCGACGGGTGGCCGACCACGGGTTTCCTGACGTCGTCGGGAGAGATCCTGGCGGGCAGCACGTATGTGGTGCCCGATCAAATGGTGCGCATGCTGGCCGAGGTCTGCGACGGGCTGACAGCCCGCTACGACGAACTGATGGCTCGCGCGGACGCGGCAGCGCAGGCGCGGCGTCCGGCACCGTCGTCTGTCAGATACGAGCCGGACGCATCCGCCCCTGAGTGGCTGATCGAGCAGTTGGTGGCGCAGCAGGATCGCGAGTTCGGCGGCTTCGGCGCAGACGGGAAGTTCCTGAACGCATCCGCGCTGCGGCTGGCGCTTGCGCACGTCGAGATCACGCGAGACGAGCGGCTCGAGACACTCCTCACGCGCACATTCGACGCCATGGCGTGGGGCGGCATCTTCGACGAAGTGGACGGCGGGTTCTTCCGATATGCCGCGGCCCGCGAGTGGTCGCGACCGCACACCGAGAAGATGCTCGAGGACCAGGCAGCGATGATCGGGCTGCTGATCGATGCGTCGATCGTGTTCCAGCGCGCAAGCTGGCGGGAACGGGCCCGTGACGTGATGCGGTACGTGCAGCGCACGCTCGCGGATACGACTCGGGGCGGGTTCTATGCGAGTCAGCGTGCCGACGAGGATTACTACGCCGTGAACGCGTCGATTCGTGAAACGCTCGACCCGCCGGTCGTTGACCGCACGTTGTTTACCGACCTGAACGCGCTGGCGGCCGTGACGTGGCTGCGCGCCGGTGAGGTGCTCGAGGACGTCGAGATGGGTCGCTTCGCGGTGCAGTCGCTCGAGCGCGTGCTGCTGGCGACCTACAGACCCGGCGAGGGCCTCGCCCACCACCACGACCCGTCGGGCGAGGTGCGCGGGCTCCTCTCGGATCAGGTGCATGCGGCATGGGCGCTGCTGCACGTGCACGACGCCACCGGTGACGAGACCTATTTGATGCTGGCCGAGGAGCTGGCGCGAACCGCCCTGCGCACCCACTGGGATCCGGGTGGAGGAGGCTTTCTCGATCACGCGCCCGGTGGTTCCGACGACATCGGCCTGCTCCGGGATCCCGTGAAGCCGCTGGCGCTCAACTGCCTGGCCGCTCGCGTGCTGGCCCGGCTCGCGACGCTGACCGGGCGCGAGGAACTGCAGGCGCGCGCCCTCGACACGCTCGCATCACAGACGGCGGTGTACCGGTCGCTCGGCATCGCCGGCGCGCCTTATGGGATCGCCATCATGGATGTGGTCGCCGAGCCGTGAGTTCGCCTGGCGACGGGCGGCGGGCGGCGGGCGCCTGACACGCCCCCGAAGTGCTCCAGCTTGTTGGGGACTGCTTGGATTTCACGCCCGCCTCCCGCCGCCCGGCGCCCCTCGGAGGAGTGCTAGACTCGCGTCTTTGGAGGTCGCCCGTGCCGTCTGACCGCTCTACGCTCATCCCCGTGCTTCACAACGCCGCCACCCAGCTCCGCATCGACTCGGTGCTCTCGACGACCGCGGCCGGCAGTGGCCACCCGTCCACCTGTGCGTCAGCTGCGGACATCGTTGCATCGCTCTTTCTTGCCGAGATGCGGTTCGACCCGCAGCAGCCGCAGCACGAGCACAACGATCGGTTCGTGCTCTCCAAGGGACACGCGGCGCCTCTCCTGTACGCGGCGTGGGCGGCGGTCGGCCTGTTCCCCCGAAGCGAGTTGCTGAAGCTGCGCCAGCTCGACTCCGACCTCGAGGGCCACCCGACGCCGCGGCTGCCGTTCGTCGACGTTGCCACCGGGTCGCTCGGCCAGGGTCTCTGCGCGGGCGTGGGGATCGCGCTCAACGCGCGGCGGATCGGCTCTGATTACCGCACCTACGTCCTGCTCGGCGACGGCGAAACCGCGGAGGGATCGGTCTGGGAAGCCGCGGAAGCGGCAGCGTTTCATACGCTCGACAACCTGGTCGGGATCACAGACGTGAATCGTCTCGGCCAGAGCCGTCCGACGATGTGGCAGCACGACATGGAGGCGTACGCGTCGAAGTGGCGGGCGTTCGGATGGCACGCCATCGTCGTCGACGGGCACGACATCAACGCGCTGCTCGATGCGTACGCCGAAGCGCGCACGATCACCGGGCGTCCCACGATGATCGTGGCGCGCACGTTCAAGGGCCACGGCTTACCGGGGGTCGAAGACAAGGATGGGTGGCACGGGAAGGCGCTCAAGAAGGGTGAGGAGGCCGACGCAGCTGTCAAGGCGCTCGAGTCGCAGTATCGGCCCGTTCCCGCTGACGCCGTGCAGGCGCTGATCGGGGCCATCCCGAAACCGCAGGGCCAGCGCCCGCCGGCCGCGTCCAGACCAGACGTGCCGCCCCCGCCCTACAAGCTCGGTGACAGCGTGGCGACTCGCGAGGCGTACGGCGCGGCGCTCGCCCGCCTCGGCGCGCTCGACCCGCGCATCGTGGCGCTCGACGCGGACGTGGGCAACTCGACATTCAGCGACAAGTTCGAGAAGAAATACCCGGATCGTTTCTACCAGATGTACATCGCCGAGCAGGTGATGGTCGGCGCCGGCATGGGGCTCGCCGCCCGTGGAGCGATTCCCTTCCCGTCTACGTTCGCCTGCTTCCTGACACGGGCGTACGACTTCATCCGCATGGCGGCGATCAGCAACCTGAACGTCAAGCTGGCGGGCTCGCATGCGGGCGTATCGATCGGCGAGGACGGGCCTTCGCAGATGGCCCTCGAGGACATCGCGATGATGCGCGCCGAGCCGAATATCACGGTGCTCTACCCCTGCGAGGCGGTGAGCACCGAGCGCCTCGTCGAACTGGCCGCGTACCATCCCGGCCCGGCCTACATTCGCACCAGCCGCCCGAAAACGCCCGTTCTGTACGAGCCCACGGAGGAGTTCCATGTGGGCGGCTCGAAGGTGCTGCGGCAGAGCGCGAGCGACACGGCCACCGTGGTTGCCGCGGGCGTCACCGTGTTCGAGGCGCTGGCGGCGTACGATCGTCTGCGCGCTGAGGGCATCTTCATCCGCGTGATTGACGCCTACTCAGTGCAGCCGATCGATGTCGAGACGCTCGTGGCTGCGGGCCGTCAGACGGGCGGGCGATTGATCACCGTCGAGGACCACTATGAGGGCGGCGGTCTGGGCGATGCGGTGGCATCTGCCGTGGCGTCCGCCGGCATGACCGTGCGGCGCCTGGCGGTTCGCGAGATCCCGCGGAGCGGCAAGCCCGAAGAGCTGCTCGAACGGTTCGGCATCGGAACGAAACAGATCATCGAGGCGGCCAGGCCATGAGGCGACGGGGACGTTGACTATCGTCAGGCGGCTGGCCGTCACGCCCACCGGCTCACCGCTGCGATATCGATGATTTCAGCGCCGGACGCACTCGAGCGCCTCATCGACGGCAACCGTCGATTCGTGGCTGGCCTCCGGAGCCACGACGCGCTCTCGGGTCCGGCGCGCCGCAACGAGCTGACCGCGGGCCAGGAACCGTTCGCCATCATCCTTGGCTGCTCCGACTCCAGGGTTCCCGCCGAGATCGTGTTCGACCAGGGACTCGGCGACCTGTTCGTCGTCCGCGTGGCCGGAAACATCGTGGCCGCATCACAGGTCGGCAGCGTGGAGTTCGCCGCCGCAAAATTCGGCACGCGACTGGTGGTGGTCCTCGGCCACTCGCAGTGCGGGGCCGTCCTGTCGACCCTCGAACAGCTCCAGCAGCCTGTTGCGAACCAGTCGCGAAACCTGCGTTCCATCGTTGACAGGGTCCGGCCGTCCGTGGAGGCCCTGCTCGCCACGGAGCTGAGACACGATCCCGACGCGCTCGTGCAGCAGGCGGTGCGCGCCAACATCCGTGTCTCCGTGAGCCACCTGCGTCATGGCTCGGAGATCATCGAGGGGCTGATCCAGACAGAGGGCCTGCTCGTCGTCGGCGCCGAGTACTCTCTGGAGACGGGGGTCGTTCACTTTTTCGAGGGATGACGGGAACACGGCGCTGGGCGCTGGATGCTGGGCGCTGGACGCTGGGCGTTCGTGGAAAGCGCCCGGCGAGTTGACGCGTGGCGTCACGGCGCTCGGAAGCCGACGTCCTGGCCTCCGAAAACCTTTTCGATCACGCTCAAGCGGGTGTGGCCCAGCGCCTAGCGCCCAGCGCCCAGCGCCCCCTCTCGTTTCACCCCCAGAAAAATAACGTGCCTCGGGCCGCCCTTCTTCAATCGGGCACGCACCCGGTGGACCTGCACATCGAACCCGTGGAAGCGGAGGCGCTGTTCGAACTTCCGATCGTCGCGGGCCGACCACACGGCCAGCACACCGCCCGTCTCGAGTGCCGCGTACGCGGCGCTCACCCCGGCGTTGTCGTATACCCCCCGGTTGGCGGACGCCGTGAACGCCGTTGGCCCGTTGTCGACGTCGAGGAGGATGCCACCGAATCGTTCCCGTCCCGACGCCCGCAGCGCCACCCCCACATCGTCGATCTCGATCCGGACGCGCTGGTCCCTGAGGGGGTAACCGGCCAGCGCTCCAAGCGGACCGCGATTCCACTCGACGACTGCCGGCAACAGCTCGACGACCGTCACCGTGGCGTCCGGCGGGAGCAGGTCGAGCGTCGCCCGCAACGTGAATCCCATCCCGAGTCCGCCCACGAGGACGTGCGGCTCTTCGGGCGACCGGAGATGCGGGCACGCGAGCGCGGCGAGCGCGTCCTCCGAGCCGTGTCTGCGGCTCGACATCAGCGTCTTGCCGTCCACCAGGATGACGTACTCGTTGTCCTGTCGCGTGAGGCGCACGTCGCTGCCCTCGGGTGTGCGCGTCTCGCCCAGCAACTCCCACGGCTTCATCCGACGCACTCCGGCATGTCAGGTCAGGGAGCCAGATTATTCCTCACGAGGTTGTGAACGCATAGCCGAGACGATTCCGGCGAACGCGCGCCGGCGGTGCTGAGGTAGAGGGATGGGTCGCCGCATGGGATATCGTGGCTTCCAGTGCTCGCTTGTGCTGTCATGACATCACCCATGTGGGGCAGGGCTTCAGCCCTGCAAGTCGGCTCGCGCAAGCAGGCCTGAAGGCCTGCCCCACATGACTACACAAGTGAATTGCAGGTCTATGCCATGCTCGGTGCGAGCGCTTGCCTGCTTGTCGTGATGGGTATCGCACTCAGCCAGCCGCCGTTGCGCGCCGGTCACGGGGCTGGCATGAGGAAGGCGGTCGTCGCACACCGTGGCGCGTCCGCCTACGCGCCGGAGCACACGCTGGAGGCATACCGGCTGGCGATCGAGCAGGGCGCGGACTTCGTCGAGCAGGACCTCGCGGTCACGAAGGACGGCGTGCTCGTCTGCATCCACGACCTGACGCTCGATCGCACCACGAACGTCGAGGAGGTGTTTCCGGCGCGCTTCTCCGAGGACACGAGCGGCACGATTCCAGTACGTCGATGGCTCGTCGCCGATTTCACGCTCGCCGAGATCAAGCAGCTCGACGCGGGCTCATGGTTCGATCCGAGGTTTGCCGGCGCGCGTATCCCGACGTTCCAGGAAGCCATCGACCTTGTGAAGCGCAAGGCGGGCCTCTACCCCGAACTGAAGGATCCCGCGTTCTACCGGAAACGCGGCGTGAGCCCCGAGAGGCTGCTCGCGGCGGCTGTCGACCAGAACGGCCTCGCTGCTGACCCACGCACGCCGCTGGTCGTTCAGTCCTTCGACGAGGCGACGATCAGAATGCTGGCGACGGCACTGCCCAAGGTGTCGCGCGTGTGGCTGATCGAGCCGGGAGCCGCCGGCCGGGTCGACGCGGGGGACA
Source organism: Vicinamibacteria bacterium (assembly GCA_963763095.1). GTDB lineage: Bacteria > Acidobacteriota > Vicinamibacteria > Vicinamibacterales > JAENWD01 > CAVUCH01. The sequence goes on along the minus strand of CAVXNR010000013.1, from coordinate 55,979 downwards.
AGCTGAAGGAGATCGCCTCGTGGGCGACTGGCATCGCGCCGAACAAGGCGATCGTGGCGGCCCGCCCGGAGCTCGTCGCGTGGGCGCACGCCGCCGGCCTGACGGTCACGCCGTGGACGTTCCGCTCAGCGAACACCAACGGGTTTGCCTCCGTGCGCGAAGAGATGGCAAAGTTCCTCTGCGACTACGATGTGGACGCGGTGTTCACGGACAATCCGGACCAGTTTCCACGACGGTAGCTGACACGGCGGGCGGCGGGTGGCACCCGGTCCGCTGGGCGGATCGTGGTGCTCACCCAGAATGCTGACCCTGCCCGGCACGCTGACCTCACGATTCACTGATCCCGAGTCCATGCGTCCGCTTGCTGGCCGACAGCCGCCCGCCATGCCGACCGTCCCTATGGCTACCGCTCATGACCCGTGACGCGATGATCGCGCGCCTCGGGGGCCATCAGGGCTCCTGGGACGTCGTGGTCGTCGGCGGCGGCGCGACCGGCGCTGGCGTGGCGGTGGACGCCGCATCGCGCGGGTACTCGGTGGTACTGCTCGAAGGCAGCGATTTCGGGAAGGGCACGTCGAGCCGCAGCACGAAGCTCGTGCACGGTGGCGTACGCTACCTCTCGCAAGGCAACATCTCGCTCGTCCTCGGAGCGCTGCGCGAACGCGCGGCGCTGCGTGCCAACGCGCCGCACCTCGTTCGTCCCCTTCAATTCGTGGTCCCCAGCTATGCCTGGTGGGAATCCCCGTACTACGGGACGGGGCTCAAGTTGTACAGCCTCCTCGCCGGACGGCAGGGATTCGGCGCCTCATCGATCCTCTCGAGCCATGAAGCGCTCGCGCGTGTGCCGACGCTGCGTCACGCGGGCCTGCGCGGCGGCGTCACCTACTTCGACGGGCAGTTCGACGATGCGCGCCTGGTGGTGAACCTGGTGCAGACGGCCGCGGAGCAGGGCGCCGTGGTGCTGAACTACGCTCGCGTGACCGGCGTCACCACGACCACCGGAGGCGTCGCTGATGGCATTGTGGCGATTGATGTCGAGACCGGGCGTGAGCTGCGGGTGCCCGCCCGCGTGATCATCAATGCCACCGGGCCATTTGCCGATGGCGTGCGGCGCCTGGCAGTGCCCGGCGCGCCGTCGCTGATCGCACCCAGCCAGGGCATCCACCTGGTGTTCGACCGCTCGTTCCTGCCGGGCGCCTGCGGCCTGATGGTGCCCAAGACACCGGATGGCCGCGTGATGTTCGCCGTGCCGTGGCACGGGCACACGCTGGTTGGCACGACGGATACCGCCATACGAGAGGTCGCACTCGAGCCGCGCCCCCTCGAGAAGGAGATCGCGTTCGTCCTCGAGACCGCCGCGCCATACTTCGAAAAGGCACCCACCCGGGCGGACGTGCTGAGCGCCTTTGCCGGCATCCGTCCGCTCGTCGCCCGCAATGGCACGGCAAAGACCGCCTCGCTCTCGCGGGATCACACCATCTGCGTCGAAGCCTTGCGGCTGGTGACGATTACGGGCGGCAAATGGACGACCTATCGCCGCATGGCGGAGGATGCGCTCGACGCGGCCGTGGAGGCTGCGGGCCTGCCGCAGCGTGCGTGCCTCACGCGCACCCTGCGCGTACATGGATGGAACCCGCAGGCAGACCGACTCGGCGAGCTGGCCGTCTATGGCAGCGACGCGGCGCAAGTCGAGGCGCTCGTTCGTAAGGACGCTGGGCTGGGCGTGCCGCTACGGCCGGGTCTGCCGTGCAACGGTGCCACCGTCACGTGGGCCGCGCGCGCCGAGATGGCGCGGACGGTCGAGGACGTGCTGGCCCGCCGTTGCCGCGCGCTGTTCCTGGACGCCGCGGCCGCGCGCACGATGGCCCCGCAGGTTGCCGCCATTCTCGCTCGCGAGCTCGACCGGGATGCGGAGTGGGAGCGGCAGCAGGTGGCCGAGTTCACGGCGCTGGCCGGGCGCTACGTAGTCCGTGGTGCCGTGACGCTAGACCGTGAACAGCTCGAATCCGCCGATCGGCACGACTGACTGATCGTCGAGAATCCTGCGGACGCCGTACTGATCCGTCGGATTGCCGGTCAGGTGGTTGACCAGCACTTCGCCGAAGAGATGTGGCACGGCGGCGCGATACAGGTCGATATCGGCGTCCACGACGATGCGGTCGTTTGGTCGCGAGGCGAAGCACACCTGCAGATTGCCCCGACGGAAGGTCCGCTGCTTGAAGCTGCCTTCCTTGAACCGGTGCAGCGACGCGGGCGCCTTCTCGAACGCCGAATCCGCGGCCATGTCGGTTACGAGTGACCGGTCTGCTTCGAAGTAGATCCGATCCGGGAAGACGTGGGTGACGTGGACGGCTCGCCCGGTCAGCAGCGGGCGGCCGGATGCGCGGGTCGCCTGGATGCGGGCCAGGATGTTCAAAAACGCAAAAGCCTGCACGCCGCTCAGGCTGTCGTACAGCGGGCGGTCGATGAACTCGGCACAGTCCCCGAGCCGATCGTGCGCGGGAAAGAGCGGGATCGTGAGCTTGCGCAGCAGCTTCGCCACGTCCTCTGCCACCTTTCCCGACGCCTTGATGACGGGTGCGAACATGCTGAACGCCGGCGTCATCTGGCCCTCGGCCTTCTGAAGCGCGCTCGTCAGTTTCACGGGCGCCGCGTCCAGGCGTTTGCGGAGCGACGCCCCGTCCGCCTCCCGACTCTCCGCCAGCTCGTTGAGCAGCGTGTTCACGTCCCCGAACGCGCGGGCCACATCGTCCGCGATCGACTGAATCTTCACCTGCTGGTCGGAGGTGATCCGGCCGCTCTGGACCACGGCCGAGAGGATGTCTGTGTAGCGCTTCCACTGCAGCTTCTCGAAATCCCAGAGCTTCACGTTCACGCTGCGAAGGCCCTGCACCGAGCTCGGGAACACGGCCGCGGCGACCAGCTGTGAGGCTTCATCGAGTAGCACCAGGGGATCGGCGAACGCGTCCTTGACGAGCGGCTGGCGCTCGACACGCTCTCCGAGCTCGCGCAGCGACGAGGCCAGTCGCGCCGTCTCCCCCTGCAGGCGGACCTGCATGTCGACGATGTCGAGGGACGTCTGCTCGATGAGGGTGAAGGAGCGCGTGATGGCATCGGACGCTGCCCGGGCGCGGGCCGCAATTGCGAGCAGCTCGTCGAGCGCCTTCCTCGGCAGGCGCGGCGGGTCGGCCGGTTTCGAGCTCACGAGCTCCGTGAACGCCGAGAGGCGACCGTTGAACTGTGCGAGGGCGACGAACACGCGATCGTGGAATGTCGTCATACGGATTCCGTCGCTGTGCGACAGTGCGGACGGCTCGCGACACTGCGCGGTTGATGAGAGGCCTCCTGCACACCTCCCGGACAGCCGGGTCGTCTGCACGGGATGAGGGAATCTAGCACACGAGGCGAGCTGGGCGCCGCCGGGCGTGTGCGAGCTCCCACCCTCTGACCGCCGGGACTGTAACCCGGCTCCACCGGCCGGCTCGCGCCGGGCGGCGTGTCCGCTACAATGCGCGTGATCGAATGGTGCCGATGCAGGCGAACAGCTCCGCTGGAGCCCACAAGACGCGCGTCCTCATCTTTGTCGTCGCCTACGAGGCGGAGTCTACCCTGGATGCGGTGCTCGCACGCGTGCCCGACAGCGTTTTCGAGCACGAGACAGAGGTGCTGGTCATCGACGATTCGTCCGAAGACCGGACCTTCGACGTGGGGGTGCGGTCCGCGCGGGGAAGCCACCACCGCATCACCGTTCTGTATAACCCGCAGAATCAGGGTTACGGCGGCAACCAGAAACTGGGCTACCAGTACGCGATCCGCCACGGCTTCGAGGTCGTGGTGCTGCTCCACGGGGATGGCCAGTACGCCCCGGAAGCCATCCCCACACTGCTCGCGCCCCTGCTCAACGGTTCGGCCGATGCGGTGCTGGGCTCGCGCATGCTCGTCTCTGGCGTGGCGCGCAAGGGCGGCATGCCGCTCTACAAGTTGGCCGGGAACAAGGTGCTGACGTTCCTGCAGAACCGGCTGCTCCGGTCAGACCTGTCGGAGTTCCATTCGGGCTTTCGCGCCTACAGCGTCGCGGCGCTCAGGAAAATCCCGTTCGGGTTCAATTCGAACGTCTTCCACTTTGACACCGAGATCATCATTCAGCTGATGCTCGCCGGTTGCCGCATCACCGAGGTCCCGATACCGACTTACTATGGCGACGAGATCTGCCGGGTGGACGGCATCAAGTACGCCAGGGACGTGGTCGCCGCCACCGTCGCCAGCCGCCTGCATCGGCTCAACATCTTCTACGACCGCCGGTTCGACGTCACCGGCGACACGAACACCCACTACGACCTGAAGCTCGGGTACCGATCGTCGCACACGGCCGCGCTCGACGCGGTGTTGCCAGGCTCCCGTGTGCTCGACATCGGCTGCGGGCCGGGCACCTTCGACGTGCACCTCGCGGCCAAGGGCTGTCGCGTCACTGGGGTGGACCAGTTCCCGCCCGCCGCGCCGCAGGCCTTCGAGCGGTTCATCCCGTGGGACGAGCGTGAGCCGTTCCCCGACATCGACCTTCGGCAGTTCGATTACGTGCTGCTGCTCGACATCATCGAGCACCTGAAGAACCCGGAGGGCGTCCTCGATCGCCTCCGCAGTGCGACCAGGAGCACCGACCGCAGGCCGACGTTCATTGTCACCTCCGGCAATGTCGTGTTCGGGGTGGTGCGACTGCAGGCGCTGCTCGGCAACTTCAACTACGGCAAACGGGGCATTCTCGATCTCACCCACACGCGGCTGTACACGTTCATGTCCCTCCGGCGGTTGTTCGAGCAGTGCGGCTTCCATGTGGAGCAGCTCGCGGGTATTCCCGCGCCGTTCCCGAAGGCACTCGGCGACAGCCGGACGTCGCGCGCGCTCGTCTGGGTGAACGATCTCCTGATCCGCGTGTCCAGGGGGCTGTTCGCCTACCAGATCTTCCTCGTCGCAACAGCGAGACCGTCGGTCGATGCCCTGCTGGACCGGTCGATCGAGAGCGGGCGAGAGAAGGCCGAGACGCTGACCTCGACGGCCAAATAGACTGAACGCCCTGGCAGGCTGCTACACACCGGCGATTCACTGGTGTAGTCACGTGGGGCAGGCCTTCAGGCCTGCTCGCCGATCTGCAGGGCTGAAGCCCTGCCCCACATGAGTGATTCAGTGACAACACAGCAAGCGCTGGGTCTAGTAGGCCGAGTTGCGGGTGCCTGTTCTCTGGGGCCCTCGACCGCGTTGTGACCTACCCTGTCACGCCTCTCCTCGACACTGCTGGTGTTCGGGCCGGCGGGCCTGTCCCGCCCCCGCCCCCAGCAGCGCAGGAGAGCGCCATGGCCAGATTCGAGGGGTCCCTTGCTCGCACGCTTGATTTCGGTGACTCCGCAGCCTCGGCTCCCGGCGGCGCGCGGCTCGCGCGTCAGGATCTCGCGATCGATGCTGCAGCCAAATCCCACGTGCGCGGCAGCGTCCCGGTTTCGTGGGCAGCCAGACCGCAGGCCGGCGCTGCCATCGGGATCGACATTCTTCGTCGCCCGGGATGTGGGACGGGAGCACTCCGTCTACCGGACAGGTACCGTGTGCTCGAGCATAGACGCCGACAGGCGCAAATGAAGGCGCGGCGGCTGCTCGCGGCCCTCGACTGACATCGAACGGCGGGGTGCCCGCTGCACCGGACACGCCAGCGGCGGACTATGGACGGGCGCTGGCGTTGATCCACTCCCGTACGCGCGCCTCGAGGACGTCCAGGGGCAGCGCTCCGTTGAGCAGGATCACGTCGTGGAAGGCGCGGATGTCGAACTGCTCACCCAGCGTCGATTCCGCTTCCTTCCGCAACGCGCGGAACCGCAGCTCGCCAATCTTGTAGGCCAGAGCCTGGCCCGGCCACGAGATGTAGCGTTCGAGCTCTGTCTGGATGTTGTGCGGCGAGAGCGCGGAGTTCTCGGCGAAACATTGCCGGGCGCGGTCGATGTCCCAGCCGAGCCAGTGGATGCCCGTGTCGGCAACCAGCCGGCACGCGCGCCACATCTCGTACGAGTAGCGGCCGAACCGTTCGTACGGGTCCGGTACATGCCCATCTCCTCGCCGAGAAACTCCGCGTAGAGACCCCAGCCTTCCACGAACGCCATGGCAGTGGCGTGCCGGCGGAAGTACGGCATGCCTTCGAGCTCCTGCGCGAGAGCGATCTGCAGGTGGTGGCCTGGTACGGCCTCGTGCAGCGTGAGCGCCGGCAGCTCGTAGAGTGGCCGCTGCCGCAGGTCCGACGTATTCACCATGTAGCCGCCGGCTTGCCCGGCAACCAGGCTCCCGGGCCAGTAGCGCCCCGTTGTGTACCCTTTGGCGATATCGGTCGGCACCGGGCGGACGCCGTACGACAGTCGCGGCAGCGTCGCGAAGAGCGCCGGCAGCCGATCGTCGGCACGCTTCGCAATCTCACTCGCTTTCTCGAGCAGCGCCTCGGGCGTCTGCGGGTAGAACCGGGCATCCGTACGAAGCAGTTGCAGGAAGCCGGCGAACGTGCCCGAGTATCGGGATTCCTTGATCGTGCCGTCCATCAGGCTGCGAATGCGGGCCACCTCCGCCTGCCCGAGCCGATGGATCTCGTCCGGCGTCAGGCTCGTGGTCGTCTCGCGGCGGACCAGGAACCGGTAGGAGGACTCGCCGCCGGGTGTGGTACGCCAGCTGATCGCGGGACGAGCGGCAGGGGCGTAGTCCTGCGCGAGGAATGCCGCGAACGTGCGCTGCGCCGGGCCGACCCGGTCTTGCAGGATGGCCAGGGCCTGGTTGCGGTACCCAGCCTGCACGGCCGCAGGGATCGTCGGCGGCATCCGTCCGAACGGCAGCAGAAGAGGGCTGTTCTCTGCGGTGACCTCTGCCTGCTTCCGGGCGACATCGAGCACCCGATCGACCACAATCTGCGGCTGCGTAAGCTGCGTGTCGATGCCGCGCCGCAGGTTGGCGATGCTCCGGGCGTAGTAGTCGGGCAGCGCCTCGAGCCGCGCGAGCCAGGCGTCAGCGTCATCGCGCGATCGGATGCTGGTCGTGCGCCCCAGGTAATCGCCCAGCGTGTGGAAGCCGTCATCGTTCTGGAACGCGATGCGATCGAAATCGAACGCCGTCTGCTCGACGGCTTCGGAGATGAGCCGTGACAGGAACTGGTGGTTGAGTCTGGCGGCCGCCGACAGGTCGCGGCTGTCGATTTGGGCCAGCCGCCCGCCAATTTCCGCGAACTCCCGGCTCCTGGCCAGCTCCGTCTCCCGGCGCGGATCGGGCAGACGTCGCAGGGCGTCGCGATCGCCATCGAGCCCGGCGGTGATCGGATCGGCGAGCTTGAGAATCCGCTCATAATCGCTGATGGCGCTCGCCAGCGCCGCTTCTGCCGCGTCGTTCTGTGTGTGAGGGGGGGGCATGGCCATGGAGGCGACGGCGGAGCAGACGAGTAACGCCGAAATGAGCGCACGAGTCATCACGGCTCCCGAAGAATGCCAGCGGCGGCCAACCCGTTAACCTACAGATGGAGCCTACGCGCGGGCACGATGCGCGGCGTAGTAGTACGCGGCCGACGATCTGTCGATCCCCTAAATCGAAGGGGTTTTCAGCCGGTCGCCGGCAGTCAGCCGACGCCGTCGTGAGTCGTCCATGGTCAGAGCCCTGCTCCGCCGACATGTAACTGAACATCGCATCGGGCTGACGATCGTCTCCTCGCAGGCGGACTGATCGATGTAGCCGAAACCAAACCCGCTCGGAGTAACAAGCTCACCGACGAACGCCGCCTAAGATGACCACCTCATCGTCGGCGCTAACCAGACGCGCGCCGTACCGTCCCGGCTGCCAGTGACGATGCGCGTGCCATCCGTGCTGAAGGCAGCGCTCGTGAGATGGCCCGAGTGACCGCGGAGCACAATAGGCTCACCGGTGCAGTCGGCGCGCCAGACGCGCGCGGTGGCATCCTCGCTACCAGTGACAATGTGCGTGCCATCCGGGCTGAACGCGACGCTGGTGATGGCCCGAGTATGCCCCCGGGAAGACGACGGGCTCGCCGGTGCCGTCGACGCGCCAGATGCGCACGGCATTATCCTCACTGGCAGTAACAACCCGCAATCCATCCCAACTGAATCCGGCGGCCGTCACGGGGCTTGTATCGCCACCGATTACGAGGCGGTCGCCCGTCCCATCGGCCCGCCAGACTCGCACAGTATTGTCGTCACTGCGCGTGAGGACGTGAACATTATCGCGGCTAAACACGGCACTTCTGACGACGCCTTCATGGCCGCGAAGGACAACGGGTTCAACAGCCCCGTCCGCGGACCATACACGAGCCGTCCCGTCAGCACCGGCTGTAACGATATGCCGGCCGTCGGGCCTGAACTCGGCGTAAAAGACCGCTCTGGCGAATTCGCTGCTGTCGTTGCCGTGACCGCTCAACACAACAGGCGCGCCGAGGCCGTCAGCGCTCGCGCCGATGCTGCTCGGTCGTTTGCCGGGTCGACGTGTTTATGAGGAACCGACACCATCAGCCAGCATGATGGAAAGGAACCCGGGCGTGGGGGTGCCCACAGTCCTCAAGCGGAATTCGCCAAGACCCGTGTCTCTGGCCAGATGCTGAAGTGCGTCGGCGGCCCGTTTCTCGTCGCCCGACGTGGCCTCGTAGCGGATCTCGTCGCCCTGCGGGCGGTTCACCTGTTCCATGAACGCCTGGTTGCGCGGATAGAGCTGCACGGTCACGTCTCCCATGTTCTTGAGCGCAGCCTCCACACGGCGTGCGTGCGCCTCGGCCGTCGGATCTCCGTCTATGAAGTAGATGCCGACTTTGTAGCCTCGAAGCGCGTTGGCACGCGGCAGCGCGCCGGCGGCCGGCAATGGCATCGTCTGCGGGCCGGGCGAACTGGCGGTAACCGCCCGCTGCTGCAGCTTGGCCAGGTCCTGTTGCTTGTCGTAGAAGCGGTCCGCCGAGGGACTCACCCTTGCGAGCGCGCGATCGATGGCCTGCCGGGCAGATCCGAGAGACGAGGCCGAAGGCTGGCCGGGCTCCAGAGCCGCCCTGGCTTCTTCCAGGTCGCCCGCAGTGCGGCGCTGATCCTCGATCGCGGTCTGCAAGGTCTTCTCCGAGTCCGCAGCGGTCCGCCGGACGAACTCGTTGAAATGGCGCTGTTGCTCCTCCTTTTCGGCAACGCGCTGGCGGTTTAGCTCCGCCAGCGCGGCATCGCGCCTCTGTTCCTGCACAAGGAACACGGCAAGCACCACGGCAACGCCCACTGGGACGACCGCCCAGAGCGCACGTCGTTTCCATCTCTCCGCAACCTGCGCCCTCTCGCTCGTAGCCAGGAAGCGCGCTGCCGCCTGGAAGTCCTCGGGAGGGCCGTAGCGCAGGGCCCAGTGCTCGTCGGGACCATCCTCTCGCATCCATTGGCGCGCCACGCCGAGCTCTGGGTCACGCCACGTGCTGCCCTTGCCCGTGGCGAGACGCTTGGCAGCGGTGACGATCTCCGAGTAACGCTTTTTCCACTCCGTCTCTTTCACGAGCCACGCCCGCACGCGGGCCCACAGGCGAATGAGACTCTCGTGCGAGATGTCGACGACAGACGTTGGCTGAAGCGGATCGTCGGAGGTCACAAGGAAATGACGATCACCACCCCGGAAGCGGTCGATGACCGCGCTCGCCTCAGCTTCTGTGACGCCCAACTCCGCAATCAGCTGTGCGAACCGGAGCGGACGCCGCACGGGCTGGGCATGGGGCGGCTGGTCGGTGACCGCACGGAAGATCCGCTCGGCAATCCGGCGTGGCTGCCCTTCCGGGAGCGATTCGTACGCCTGATCGGCATGATTGTTCAGCGCATGGGCCACCGAACCGACTGCCTCGTAGTCGACGAAGTCGATGCGCCGATCCTCGTTGCATGCTGCCCACTTGTTCCACGTGCGCATCATGGCGTGTTGGAGCACAGGCAGCTGATCCTGACTGCTCTCGACGTCGTTGAGCAGCTGCTGCGCGAGCCGCGGAGCGACCGACGCACCCGCAATCGCGGCTGGAGCCGTAATCGCCTCGGCGAGTTGATCGCGTGTCATGCGCGGCACGAGGTACTGGTGTGCGCTCAGCAGCTCGGGCAGGCCGTGGAACCTGGCACACTCTCCGATGAAATCGGATCGCATCGAGATCAGGACTGACACGGCTGATTCTTCGCCGACGGCCTCGAGCAGCAGCAACACGAGAGCGGCCGCGTCGTCGCCAAAGGTGGCGGGGAGCGTGCTGCCTGTCCGGAACAGCTCCTCAAACTGATCGACGATGACCAGGAGCCGCGTTTGTCGGGGGAGCGCGCGCGACAGGAGTTTCCTCAGTCCGAGCCCGCTGCGTCGCAGTGCGGTCTCAACCATGACCGGCGTCACCGGGTCGGCGCTGTCGATCGAAAGAATCCCGGGCTGCGCGAGCTCTCGCGCGAGGCGGCCGATTGGATCGACCCATGGACGCATCGTCACGATGCGCCAATCCCCATCGGCGTCGGCGCTAAGGCCTCCTTGGACCCGCGGGATCAGACCCGCTCGCAGCAGCGACGACTTGCCGCTGCCGGACGATCCGACGACGCCCAGGAAGCGACTCTCCGCCAGCCGCAAGAGCATTTCATCCACGAGGGTGTCGCGACCAAAGAACAGATGTGCTTCGGTCTCCAGGAAGGGACGGAGCCCCGGATACGGGTTTTCACGGGGGCGGGACCTCATGCGCGTCGGATCTCTCCGAGAAACGTCACCAGATCGTGCGCGGATTTCGCGGCTGGAAAGCCGTCCAGGTCCACATCCTCGGGAGGCATGTAAAGGATGGCACGCGCGGACGCCTCGCTCGCGAGACCCGCCCGTCTAAGATCGGTGAGCTTGGCCATGACCCAGTCCCGCCGGGCCTGAACACACACCACGATGACGGCATCGCTGTCCCGCAGCTTGGCTTCGTGGTCCATCCGAAGCTGTGCGGGGGTACCGCGGCCGATTGGCACTGTGAACCTGAGCGGTGACAGGTGCGCGTTGGCCGCAGTCGCGGAGAAGCGTTGCCCGAGCTCGCTCTCGAGGGCGTTGACGCTCTCGAGGTCGCTGCGCAGGTGCACCATGTACACTCCCAATCCGGCGCCTGCGGGCAGGACGGAAGGGGTCACGCGCGCCTGGGCGAGTCTGGCCAACAACAGCGCCTTCACTTCGTCCAATGTCCCTTGGAGGAAGTCGAACCCGTTCTCGGGGATTGCCGAAAGAACCAGTCGGCGCCCGAGCGTGGAAGTCGGTGTTGTCGGCGTGGGCGTCGTGGTGGTCACCGTCACCGGCTGCAGGCCAGGCGGACACCACAGGAGCCCGGGCGTTCGACCCTCCAGAGCCAGTGCGTACTGTATTTCGACCACCGATCGGGTATCGCCTTCGGGCACGTAACCGTCCCGCGTGCCGACGATGTGGACGGAGAAGCGGGCGCGCGCGAGATCCGCGCGGACAGCAGCCTGCAGCTCGTCGCTGGCTGGCGGAAGATCCCCCGATGGCACGACCTCGACCCCACGGTCCTTGAGCTCGCGCGCAATGGCGTCGCGCGCCTCTCGCACGTCCCGGGTGGTCTGCGCAATGTAGACGCAGACCGGCTCGGCGGCGGCAGCGGGTTCACTCCGGATCTCCTCCGGTTCGTGCTGGATGTCGTCGAGGAGCGCCCCGATGTCCTGCGCGAGGTCGTCGACGCGTGTCCAATACAGCCGATTCACCGTCGGGTCGGGATCAAGGCCAAACTCCCGGAATCGATGCGTCGCCTCATCCTCCCGGTAGAACTCGTACCCGTTGACGTCGCGCAAGGCCGGCGGCTGCCGGTCGCGCGGTACGAACGTCTTGACCACCTTGAACAGCGGCTTGCGATGCCCAATCGGTGGCCTTCCTCTCTCCTGCCATTTCTGAACGAAGACCGCGATCTCGCGCTGACACGAGTCCGAGCTGATGTAGCGCGGCGAGACCACGGAGACGAGGGCCAGCGCCTCGCCGAGCGCTTCTTCGATGGTGGGCCAGATGGTGTCATTACCCCGTAGGCGGGGATCGCGCCACACGTCCGGCCGGTCGCCCGCGACCATGCCGAGCCTTTTGCCGAGGTTTTCGGCGAACTCGGTTACCCACCTGGCTCGCTCTTCCCCGAAAGGCTCGTTGTCGATGTGCGCGTAGCTGATGAAGATGTCAGGCGTCGCCATGTGGGGAACCCGGGACTTGGAGTCGAGCGGTTCGCTGGATGTACGTGTTTCGCCAAATGATGTCCGGACGTGCGCGAGTAACTCGTTACGCTCCCTCCGCCCGGACGAATTTGAGCGGGGAGTCGGCCAGAAGTGCGCGCCTCATAGCGTTCAGTTCAGGACATCCTTGATGGCCGCTTCTCTAGGGCCAGGCCGGCGTACATCCGTTCAGCTTCGCGTTCTCAACTTCGAGCTCACCCAGGCGCTTCACGTCGGACACGGAGGCGCCGCCGTACTTGCTCGGCCACTGGTAGAGCGTCGCGTTCTGACGCCGTGCTTGCGCAGCAAGCCCGTGGCGGGCACCCTTGACGTGCCTCCCAAATCCGCTACACGGATAGTGAAAGTCCGTCCGAGTCGGCGGTTGTCCATCCGCGCCTCTTCTGCGTGTCCGCGTGCCCGTGACACGCCGCTACGCCGTCGGCGTGCGACCGACCACGATGTCGAATCTCGCGGCAAGCTCCCCGGTGGGCGAGCCAGGCGCCGGGCTGAAATCGATGGTGATCGACCCACGCGCGCGCGGGTCCGTGACCGACTTCCAGATCCCGTCCTGCGCGTTCCCGGGGTGCCCCTTGACATAGCACTGCGTGGTCAGCAGATCGCGGCCGCCCTTCTTCACCTTGAAATGGATGTGCGGTGTGCGTCCCGGATATGGCACCGGCTTGATCGTGCGGAAGTAGTAGGCCCCGCTGGAGTCCGTCAGAAACCGTCCGAACCCCTGGAAGTTGCGGTCACCCGGTTTCCGTGAAGCATCCGCCGAGTGCAGGTAGACGCCCTCGTGATCGCATTGCCAGATTTCGACGATGGCGTTGCGCAGAGGGGCACCGGTGTCATCCAGGATGCGCCCGGAGAGGTGCGTAATCTCGCCGACCGCCGGCGTGAGCCCGTTGTTCAGGACAATCAGATCGTTGTCCGTGTCGAGGGGCAGGCGATCCGGATAGAACGGGCCTTCGGTCTGGGCCACCGTGCGCGCGAGCTGCTCGGCGAAGGCCCCCCGGACGGTGAATGCGGCGCCGCTCAGCGCCAGGGTGGCGATGAAGCGGCGGCGATCGGTGATGACGAATGCACTCTTCATGCGGGCCTCGGGTTGAGTGGTGGTGGCGACCGTTTCCGGTTGCGCCGCGGCTGCTGGACTTCGACTTGCGGATTCTACCGGATGTTGCGGCAGGACCGTGGTGGTTTACGCCCGACAGCGGTCCCGGGCTACTGAGGCCGCGGTATTCGGCCATGGGTGTATAGTCCGCCGCGGGCAGGGCCCGGCGACGGACGTCAGGGCCGCGACCGACTCGGCGTGGCTGTCCAGAGCCCGCGAGATCTCCTCATGCACGACGAGAGCACCTATCGCACCCTGCTGGCCCTCGGATTCGCGGCGGTGTTGCCGTTCATGCTGTACCACCGCATCCGCTCACAGGCCACCGGCGAGCCTCTCGATCGCTCGCAGGAGGGACTGTTCATCCTGGCGACGCTCCGACCGGTGGGGATCGCGTGCATGATCGGGCTGGTCACGTACGTGGCGAGTCCGGGACGGATGGCGTGGTCCTCGATACCGCTGCCGCCATGGGCTCGCTTCCTGGGCATCGTCCCCTGGGTCGCAGGGATCGCCCTGCTGGTCTGGACCGTCAGCAATCTGGGGCCAAACCTCACGGACACGGTCGTGACCCGGAAAGCGCATACGCTCGTTAGCGCGGGACCGTACCGCTGGGTGCGGCACCCGTTCTACGACGCGGTGTATCTGCTCCTGCTCGGAAGCGGCATCATCGCGGCGAACTGGTTCATCCTGGTTTCCGGCACGCTCGTGTTCATGCTGATGGCGGTGCGTACGTCGGTCGAGGAACGGAACCTCGAAGCGCGCTTCGGCGACAGCTATCGCATCTGGCGCGAAGCCACCGGCCGGTTCCTGCCAAGACTCTCCGGTAAAGCCTGAACTCTCCGCTCGCCCGCCGCCCGCCGCCCGCCGCCCGCCGCCCGCCGCCCAGAGTCCATCGTCGAGCGCCCAGCGCCCAGCGCCTATTCCTCCGTCTTCCAGTGCACCGCCTCGAAGTCGATCGCGTCCGCGCGCCCCTCCGTGATGTGTTTGGCAATCTGCGCAGCGTGAAAACGCCCGTTCTCGATGAACCAGCGGCTGGTGTGGCAACCGCCGCAGACCGTGCCGGCGAGGTAGAGCCCCGGACGGCTGGTTTCGAAAGTCGCTTCGTCGAACACCGGTGTGCGATACACGTCATCGCCGATCGCGATGCCGAGGGCCCCGAGGAAGCGGTAGTCCGGCCGATAGCCCGTCATCGCCACCACCCAGTCGTTCGCGACCTCCTCGACGCCTGCTGGCGTGCGCAGCACGATCGACGTCTCCCGGATCGCGTCGACCGCCGTATCGAAGTACGCGCGGATGCTGCCTTCCTTGATCCGGTTCTCGAGATCGGGCTTGATCCAGTACTTGATCTTGTCAGACAGCGCAGGTCCCCGCACGACGAGCGTCACGTCGGCTCCGTGACGGTGACAGTCGAGCGCCGCCTTTGCGGCCGAATTCTTGGCGCCGACGATCGCGACCTTCTGCCGGATGTAGCGGTATGGCTCGGTGTAGTAATGCGTGACCTTCGGCAGGTCCTGGCCTGGCACGTCCAGCCGGTTCGGCACATCGAAGAAGCCGATCGCGACGATCACGTGGCGGCCGGCGTGCTGCCCCTTGTCAGTGAGGACCGTGAATGCCGGCTTCGTGCCGCGGACCTCGAGCACGCGTTCGTACAGCCGGATGGGAATTCCTTCACGCGCCGCTACGCCGCGGTAGTACTCGATCGCCTCCTCCCGCGTGGGTTTGTAACCCTGCACGGGGAAAGGATGTCCGCCAATCTCGATCAGCTCGGGGGTCGAGAAGAACTCCATCCGGGCGGGATAGCCCACGATGGAATTGACCAGGGTGCCCTTGTCGATGACGAGCGCGGAGAGGCCGTGGCGCCGGGCTTCGATCGCGCAGGCGAGCCCGACCGGTCCGGCGCCGACCACGATGACGTCGTGCATGTCGTGTTGTTTCTGTTCGGATCGGCCGGGGCGCTTCGGCCCCGGCCCTACGCTGTCGGCCGGGTTGCGTCGGCCCCGGCAGGGTGACTGGCTAGAGGCTGGCGGCGGATGCCTCCCGCCGCAGCACGGCACTGAACATCGCTTGCAGCAGTTCGATGTGGTCGGCCAGCAGATCGAACAGGGCCTCGCGGTCGAACCGGAGCGCCACGGTGTCACGGGTGACGTGCGCGCGCCAGCCGGTGGTGTTCGCGCCACTCAGCGTCTCGTAGACGCCTACGGTGTCTCCTGCGCCGGCGGCCACCGGCGCGCCCCCGGAGAGCGGCTCGAGTGCCAGCTCGCCCGTCACGAGCAGGTAGATGGCCGGAGTGTCGCCGTCGTTGAAGAGCGTTTCACCCGCGGCGGCCCGCACCTCGCGTGCATTGGCCGCCAGCGCGCTCACGTCGGCGGCCGACGCGCGCGCGAAGACCGGCACTTCCTCCATCAGCAGGATCTTCTCGACGGGCTGCAGACTCTCCGTCCCTCGCGCGACCTCCGCGTGACGGCCGGCACTTCGGACGACGCCTCGCATCGCTGCGCCGTTCTCGCGTTCCATCGCCATGCGGAACAGGCCCTGCACCAGGTCCGCGTTCTCGGCGAGGAGGCCGAGCACCTGCTCGTTGCGCAGCGCGAGACAGATGGCGCGGTCCATGGCCGTAATCGTTGCGGCTGATGGCGCCCCTTCCATGACCTCGTCGAACGCCAGCGCCGCCGGCGACTCCAGCTCGACACGCGACACCCGGCCGTCATCGTCGACGCTCCGCTGCACGGCGCCGTCGAGCAGAAACTGCAGATCGTCGGGCGTTGCCCCCTGGGTGTAGAGCACGCGCCCGTGCTCATGGCGCACCTGCCGGCCGGCGTCAGCGATGCGGAAGAGCTCGTCGACAGACACGTAGTCGAACAGCGCCATGCGCCGGAGGCGGTCGGCGAGTTCCACGGCCGGCAGCGGCTCCATCCAGCGCGTGCGCCGCTCGTCTACCGCCATCCGCTGGGCCGCCAGGGCCCACGACGCCGCCTCGAACACATACCAGTCCTTCGCGTCGCGGTGCTCGAGGGCGTACTCCAGATCGCCGGCGAGCGCCCAGACACCCCGGGACTCGACGAAGTGAATGGCGGTAGCGGCGACGATCTGATCCGCGTCGTGGACCAGTTGCGCCAGGCTGTCCTCCACGTCGCGCACGCGGGATTTCAGGAGCAGGTTGCCACGCCGCACTTTCTCTTCGAGCGGCACATCGTCCAGCACGGGGATGACCCGCTTGCGCATCTGGCCCGTCAGCAGGTTGTCCAGATACTCGAGGGCCCCCGCGCGCGCGCGGCCGGTCGCGTGCTCCAGCGTCCATCGCGCGGCCGCGATGTCCTTCCACGGGTAGATCATCGCGAGCAGGTAGTAGATGCGGTCCACGGTGCGGGCAAGCTTCTCCCCGAGCGCGCGGGCCAGCAGGGTGTCTCTGGCGACCGGATCCCTCACGACCACGTTGTAATGGAGGCCGAGGTAGCTGAAGTAGCGGTTCGTCTCTTTGACGACGAGCGCCTCGATCGGCGCGGTGGGGATCGCGAGCTCCGGATGCTCGCGCTTCATGCGCCCGAGCGCACGGAGTGCCTTGTAGCGCAAGTACCCGTCCGGTGCGTCGAGCGCGGAGAGGAGCACGTCCACGGACTGCTGGGTCGGGATGAGCGCGAGCGTGGACGGGATGTGCCGCCGTACCCAGACGTCTTCCTCTTCGTCACGCATGAAGTAGGCGAGCGTCTCGACGATCCCTTCGCCATACCCGACCAGCACCTGCCGCGCGTGGGCCTTCAGCAGCCGGTTGCGCAACAACGCGAGCAGCGGGGTCACGAAGAGGTAGTCAACCGCGCCAAGCCGGCCTGCGCTGCGGATCGCCTCTTCCGCCACCTCCCGCGACGGGTCGTACATCAGCGGCACCAGCAGGTGCCGGAACGCGGGTGACTTGATCTGCCCGAGCGCCTGCGCGACCTCGCGACGGGCGGAAACCGCCGTCTGCCGTGTGTCGAGCGCCAGCGTGCGCAGCGCGTTCTCCGCCGCCCTCACGTCCTCCTCCGCGGGACTGTCGGCGAGCGCGGCCGCGGCGGTCACCACCATCCGCGGGTCCCGATCGTGGAGGAACGGGCGCATGACGCCAACGGCCTGTTCGCCGCGCGTGGCTGCCAGGGCGGCAACGGCGGCTGCCCGCACCTGGGGATGCTTGTCCTTGAGCATCCGCTCGATGCCTTCCGACCACCGCGCCTGCACGTCGGGACGTGCCGCTTCGAGGGTGCGCAGCGCGCGGGCGCGAACGTCCGGAGAATCGTGGTGGAGCAGCAGCGGCGAGATCAGGTGGCGCTTGTCGAAGCCCTCGAGCAGGTCGATCGCGTGCAGCACGTGCCGCGGGTCCGGGTGGCCGAGCTCCTCCACGAGCGTTTCGATCGTGAACAGGTCGGGCTCCGCGTGACGAAGATCCTGCGCCTGGACGTCGTCGGTGTCGAGACTGCGGCGGAAGGCCACCATGTAGCCGCGCTTCGCCCGGAGCGCCAGGGCGATCCACACCGCCATCACGGCGAGGCTCGCGTAGCTGATCTGCGGCCATGAGAGGTTCAGCCCCCAGGGTTTGATCAGCACGAGCAGGATCAGGGCGTTCGCCGCCCGCCCGAAGCGATCCACCGTGACGTCCACGAACGGCTTCGCCTTCGACTTGATGTCGGCGGGCAGCGGCAGAAAGAGGATTTCGCGTGACGTCTTGTCGACCGTGTAGCGGATCGACTTGTCGAATACACGCGCGAACATCGGCGCCCACAACTGCGCCGAGACGAGAATCAGGATCGCGGTCGATCCGAGCCCAATCGGCAGGATCATCAAGGCAAACCCGATCCCGAGGAACCGCTGGATCTTGCTCGTCAGCCACACCTGGATGACGAAGCCGATCATCGACGTGTACACCTGCACGTCAGCGAGCACCGCCGTCATGGCGTCGGTGCCCTGTGAACCCTTCGCGGCCTCGGTGGCCATGCTCAATTGCTGGTCGATGAGGCCGGCGCCGATCGAGGTCATCGCGATCACCGCGGCAATGACCTGCAGGTGGCGGCTCCGGCGCAGCATCTGGATCGCCTCGCCGCTGCTGACACCCTCTTCCTTGCCGGCCTGCTCCAGGCCCGCGAGGTCCGTATTACGCGACTGCCGGACGATGAGCGACACGATCACGGCGCAGAGTGCGAGCACGCCGGCGCTCACCAGCATCAGGTTGGCATTGCCCACGGTTCTGGCGAGCAGGGATGTGATGCCGCCGCCGGCGATGCCCCCGAGGCTTGCCCCGCCGCCGATGAACCCGAAAAGCCGCTTCGCCTGACGCGGGTCGAAGAGGATGTTGGCCAGCGTCCAGAACTGGCTGATGAGCAGAATGCCGTAGATTTGACCGAACAGGTAGAACCCGACGTCGACCGACGTCCAGCCCCAGCCCGCCGCGATCCAGAACCCCACGAGCAGCACCACCATCGCGCCCTGCGTCGCGGGCACCACCCATTTCGCCGGCAGGAGGCTGCCCAGGCGGCTGTAGCCCTGCATGATCCCCCCGACGATGAAGACGGAGACGAGCAGGACGTAAGGGAGGTTGTCGGCGCCAAGCGAGCTGATGAAGCGGGATCGCGTGATTGGCTGGATGATGTTGTAGGCCGTCATCGCGAGGAACGAATACGCGAACATCAGGACCGCGATCCCGGACTCGTTCTCGCGCAGCTCCACGATGGGAGCGAGCAGCCGGCGACTGAGCGCCATCTCGGAAATTCCTTCCTGGGCAGACCGGAGCGATGTCAGGAGTGACCGGCGGATCTTAATACCCCGCAGGGCAGGAACAAAGCGCCGCCCCGGCAATCGCGATACACTCGCGCTTTCTATGCATCCGCAGCGACCCTTCTGGACCCCTGTCCCGCGGCTGGCGACGCGCGTGCTCGGCATCCGTCCCGGCGAGCTCGAGCGCGGCGTGCTGCTGTTCAGTTACCTGTTCCTGGTGATTGGCAGCTTCGTGGCCGGCAAGGCCACGCGCGACGCGCTCTTCCTGTTCCGGTTCAGCGCACGGCAGCTGCCGTACGTCGACATCGCCGTCGCCGTGCTGGTCGGCGTCTGGGTGGCCATCTACATCCGGATCGGCCAGCGTGTCTCGGTCCGCACGCTCATCTCCGGCAGCCTCGTCCTGTTCGCCGGAAATTCCGTGCTCTTCTGGTACCTCTCGCATTTCCGTGACGCGCCGTGGGTGCTGCCCGTCGTCTACGTGTGGGTCGGGATGTTCGGGGTCATCGCGGCCGCCCAGGTCTGGACGCTCGCGAATTACGTCCTCACCACGCGCGAGGCCAAGCGGCTCTTCGGGTTCATCGGCAGCGGCGCCATCTCGGGCAACATCGTCGGCGGCTTCGTCGTGCAGCAGACCGCGACGCGATTCGGCGCCGAGAGCACCTTGATCGGGATGGCGGTGGCGCTGCTGGTGTGCGCGGTGCTGGTCGACCGGCTGTGGCGTCTGCGGCACCTGGCGTCGGTGGGCGAATCGGATGACGAAGACGTGCAGGAGGGGGCGGACCGCGGCCCGACAGGGCTCCGGGAGAGCGTGCAGCAGATCGCCGCCTCCCCCTACCTGAGAGCCATCGCGGCGCTGATCCTCGCGTCCTCGTTCGTGACGGCGGTGGCGGCGTGGCAGTTCAAGGCCATTGCCGTCGCGGCAATCAGGGACAAGGACAGCCTGACCGCCTTCTTCGGGAGCTTCACCTTCTACACCGGCCTGCTGTCGCTGCTGCTGCAGTGGCTCCTGACGTCGCGGCTGCTGCGGCGCTTCGGCCTGGGCGTGGCGCTCTCGGTCGTGCCCGTGGCGCTGGCGCTCGGATCCGTGGGCTTGCTCATCTCAGGTTCGCTCGCGGCGGCCATCCTGCTCCGCGGAAGCGACCAGGTGCTGCGCTATTCCATCGACCGGCCTGCAGCCGAGTTGTTGTACCTGCCGCTCCCCGCGGAGCAGACGCTGCAGGTGAAGTCGTTCATCGACACGGTGGTGTGGCGCCTGGGGGACGGTCTGTCCGGGCTGGTCATTCTGCTGCTGGCCACGGGGCTGCACTGGCCGGTAGCGCAGATCGGCTGGGTGAACCTCGTGCTGCTGGCTGGGTGGCTGACGGCCGCCTGGGTGGCGCAGCGCCAATACGTCACGAATCTCGGCAAGAGCATCAAGGAACATCGCCACCACGTCCAGCGTGCGAACGTCACGGTCCTCGACAAGGCCGCGACGGAGATCCTCACGACCCAGATGGGCAGCGATGACCCCGAGCGGATCCTGTACGCACTCGAGCTGTTCACGGCGGGGCACTCGGGCGCGTCACACCCGGTGGTCCGTGGGCTCCTCAAGCATCCCGATCCAGGGGTCCGGGCCCGCGCCATATCCGTGCTGAACGAGGGGGACGACCTCTCGGTGCGAGGGGACGTGGAGCGGCTGCTGTACGATCCGGACCTCTCGGTTCGCACCGAAGCGCTGCTGTACATCGCGCACCACGCCCACATCGACCCGCTCGAACGGGTCGAGCAGCTTGGCAATTTTCCCGACTTCTCCATCCGCTCGGCGATGGTGTCGTTTCTCGCCCAGCCCGGGGAGACACAGAATCTGGACGCCGCTCAGCTGATGTTCACGAGCATGGTGCGCGACGAAGAGCAGCGCACCCGCCTGGAGGCCGCGCGACTGCTGGAGCGGCTTCCGGATGTCTTCGACGCACAGCTCGCGGAGCTGCTCGGAAGCGACGATCCCGACGTCCTGCGCCACGCCATGCACGCCGCGGGACGTTGGCGGAAGCGCCGGTTCATCGACACGCTGATCCGGCGCCTCGCCGACGAACGCGTCGCGGAGGATGCGACCGAGGCGCTCGCCCAGTACGAAGACCGGGTTGTCGGCACGCTGCGCGATCACCTGATGGACCAGAGTACGGCCCCGGCGATCCGCCGTGAGATTCCGGGTGTGCTGCTGCGCATCGGGTCGGTGGCGGCTGAAGGGGTGCTGACGGAGAGCCTGCTCGATGGCGACACGGTCCTCAGGTTCCGCGTGCTCACGGCGCTCAACAAGCTTCGGGCCGCGGGATCCTCACGCCCGCTCGACGTGAAGCTGGTCGAGACCGTGCTCGCGGCGGAGGTCGTCGGGCATCTTCGGTCTTACCAGATTCTCGCCACGCTCGACTACGCCCCGGACTCGAGCGAGCCCGTCGCCCAGGGCCTTCGCGAGTCGATGATGCAGGAAGTGGAGCGCATCTTCCGGCTGGTGAAGCTGCTCTCGCCCGTGTACGACCTCGAGAGCGCGTACGTGGGCCTGCAGTCGTCGAAGCGCGACATCCACGACAACGCGCTGGAGTTCCTCGAGAACATCCTCAAACCGCAGCTGCGAGCACTGCTGCTGCCGTTGCTCGACAGCGATGTGAGCGTGCAGCAGCGCGTGGCCCTGGCCAATCGCACGCTGGGCACGACGCTCGCTACCCGGGAGGAAGCGGCCGCGCTCCTGGCCGAGAGCGGCGACCCGTGGCTGCAGGCCTGCGCCGCGTACGCCATAGGCACCCTGCACCTCGGCACGCTGGCGCACTACCTCGATCGGTGGGTGGATGCGGCCGACCCGCTGCTGAGGGAAACGGCGAGGCAAGCGAGGGCGACGGCAGGGTCTTCGAATCGGGCGCGTGTCGAAGTAGCGTGTCGCAGTAGACACCGGGCATCCGGGCTGGACGCCGGGGATGTGGCGCCGGGACTCAGTCACCGCGGACCGTCATCTCTCGAAGCCGCACCGCATCCCGTGGCGCATGTCCGCCGATATCGTTGTTGAAGTACGCGAACACGTCCCGCCCCGACGCGTGCTCCGCCTCCAGCCACTCGGCCCACGGCTGCAGCTCCTCGTCGCCGTAGCGCCCGCCGTACTTCGTCACGCCGTGAAAGCGGACGTAGACGAAGGGACCCACGCGCCGGCGGCCGCTCGCGGACCCCATCATGTCGTGCAGGCACAGCGCGACCCCGTGTGCCTCCAGCAGATCGAGGGCCTCCTGCGCGTACCAGCTTGGCTCGCGGAACTCGATTACGTGCCGGACGCGCTTCGGCAGCATCCCGAGGAACTGGCGCAGCCGTTCGAAATCGAGCGGCCAGCGCGGCGGCAGTTGGTACAGCACGGGCCCAAGCGTGGCGCCCAACGGCGCGGCGTTCTCGAAAAAACGCTGAAGGGGCTCCTCGGGATCCTTCAGCTTCTTCATGTGCGTGAGGAACCGGCTCGCCTTGACCGCGAACACGAAGCCGGCAGGGGCCCGATCGCGCCAGCTGCGGAACGTGTGCGCCTCGGGCAACCGGTAGAAGCTGTTGTTGATCTCGACGGTGTCGAACGTCGCGGCGTAGCGCGCGAACCACTCGCCCGTGCGCAGGTCGGCGGGGTAGAAGTCCCCCTTCCAATGCTTGTATTGCCAGCCGGAACAGCCGATTCGAACCATGGTCGTGCCCGGAAGGCGGTGAATTCCGCCTCTGCAGCCCGCGCCTCGCCGTGCGGAGTGCACACGGCGGTGAAGAGGCGTGCACGTCGTGCCGATACCCTGCATGCACGTGGAATTCCGTCGCGCGGCTGCGTGCAGCTGATGAGCGAAGACCCGGAACGGCAGAGGTTTACAGGCGTCCGATGCGCCCGCTACACTGCGTCTGGGCTGCAACGCTCCGCAGCAACACATCACCAATATTGAGTCTCCGGCGCGCCGTCCTCGGGACGGGTGTCGCCGGGCGCGCGCTTCCCGGTGCTGCAGGCGACGCTTGCGGCGGGATGCGCCCCGAACCACCGGAGTCCAGGGTGTTTTCAGGCAGCTCGCCATCCCGTAAGACCCTCGTCATCGCCGCCGGGTGCGTCGCCGTCGCGCTGATCGTGTTCCTTGGCGTGCGCCGCAGCGGGGAGGCGCCGCGGGATCTCGCGTTCACCGAGCTGCTCTCGCTCGTCGCCGAGGGGAAGGTCCGCGCGATCGCGATGTCGCCAGACCGGATGCGCGTCGACCTCACGGACGGCACTGTTGCCGTCACCGTGGCGCCGCCGGGATACGCGGCAGCGAACCCGACCTTCCTCAGCGATCTGTCCAGGCGCCAGGTGTCGTTCCGCGTCGAGCAGTCCTCTTCGGATGCCATCTACCACTACGTGGGCCTGCTCGCCGGCGCGGCGTTTCTCGGCCTTATCGGCTTGACCGTCTACCGCGTCACCGCCGGCCGCATGCCGTCGATGGAGGGCAGCGGCCGCATGGCGACGCGCGACAACACGGTCGTGACCTTCGCGGACGTCGCCGGAGTCGACGAGGCGAAGGACGAGGTGCGCGAGATTGTGGAGTTTCTCCGCGAGCCGGAGCGTTACGGCTCGATTGGCGGCCGGATTCCGAAGGGAGTGCTGCTCGTCGGACCTCCGGGCACCGGCAAGACGCTGCTGGCGCGCTCCATTGCAGGGGAGGCGGGCGTCCCGTTCGTGTTCGCCAGCGGCTCCGACTTCGTGGAAATGTATGCCGGCGTCGGCGCCTCGCGCGTGCGCAAGCTGTTCAAGGATGCCCGGCGCCACAAGTCGTGCATCGTGTTCATCGACGAGCTCGATGCCGTCGGCCGGAGCCGCGGCAGCAGTTCGCTCAGCCACGAGGAACGCGAGCAGACGCTGAACCAGCTGCTCGTGGAGATGGACGGCTTCGCCCCCAACGTCGGCATCGTGGTGCTCGCCGCCACCAACCGGCAGGACATCCTCGACCCGGCGCTGTTGCGGCCCGGACGCTTCGATCGGCAGGTCATCGTCGGCAACCCGGACCTGAAGGGACGGGAGGCGATTCTCGGGGTGCACGCGCGCAAGGTATCGCTCGCGCCAGGCGTCGACCTGCGCAGCATCGCGCGGGGCACGCCCGGCTTCTCCGGCGCCGACCTCGCGAACCTGATCAACGAGGGCGCGCTGCTCGCCGCCCGCAACGGGCGCGTGCAGGTCAGCAACGACGACCTGGAGGCCGCGCGCGACAAAGTGCTCATGGGCGTGGAGCGCCGCTCGCTCGTCATGAGCGAGGACGAGCGCATCAACTGCGCATACCACGAGGCGGGTCACGCCGTCGTCGCCGCGATGCTGCCGGGTGCGGATCCCCTCCACAAGGTGACGATCATCCCCCGCGGCCGCGCGCTTGGCGTGACGATGCAGCTGCCCGAGGCGGACCGGCACACCCACACGCGCGACTACCTGGAGGCGAAGATCGCGATCCTGATGGGCGGCCGCGTCGCCGAAGAGATCTTCATGCGCCACATGACCAGCGGTGCGGGCAACGACATCGAGCGCGCGACGGAGATTGCGCGGCGGATGGTCTGCGAGTTCGGCATGTCGGCGCTTGGGCCGATCGCGTTCCGCCGGCCGTCGAACAACTTCGGCACCGACGACCAGGGCGCGGGGTTCAGCGAAGCGACCGCGCGCCGGGTGGACGACGAGATCCGCGAGCTCGTCATGCGCGGCTACGAGGTCGCGCGGCAGTTGCTGGAGGAGCAACGCAGCTCGGTGCGCGCGATGGCGGAGGAGCTGCTCCTGCACGAGTCGCTCGACGCCACCGAGATTCGGGCCCTGCTCTCCGGCAGCACCGTGTCGCACGTCGCGGCGATGCACGCCGACGAGACCTGCAATCCACTTGTGTAGTCATGTGGGGCAGGGCTTCAGCCCTGCTTGCGCGCGCCGATTTGCAGGGCTGAAGCCCTGCCCCACATGGGTGATGCCATGACAACACAAGCGAGCTCTCCGTATTCCGTCAGGCCAGAAGCCCCTTTGCCTCGAGCGCAGGCCTGACGCTCTCGAGATCGGGGTCCCGAGCCGCGCGCAGGCGGTTCAGGGCGCCGGCCCTCGGCCAGGTCTCCTCGAGGTACTTCAGGGCTCGATCCGTGTCCCCCCGCAGGACCATCGCGATGGCGGCGTAGTACTTCGTCGCCGGATCATCCGCGCCGCGGGCGACGCGTTCCTCGAAGCTGCGGATTGCGAGCCCGAGGTGGCGCTCGGCGTCGGCGGCCTGCCCCAGGCGCAGATAGGCGGCGCCGAGCTTCTGGTGCAGCTCGATGAGAGTGCGGTCCTTCAGCACGTGGTCGGTCGAGCCGAGGAAGGCGAGCTCGCGCAGGTATTCCTGCACCGCATCTGCATAGCGGCCTTCGCGGTAGTGGATGTACCCGAGCCGCGCGTGCGCGCCCACGACGAGCAGCCCTTCTTCGCCGGAGATGTACCGCTCCTGCAGGTTCACTGCGGTCGTCGCTGCGGCCCGTGCGCGTGCGTAATCGCCAACCTCGGTGTATAGAAACGCGAGCTGGAGCTGGGCGTACCCGAACTGCGGGTTGATGGCGACCGCCTTCTCGAGCGCCGCGATCCCCTCGGGCAGGTCGCCGCGTCCGATCCAGTGTGCGCGCGCGAGCATGCTCCACGGGCGTGCCTGGCCCGGCTCCAGTTCGGTGGCGCGCTGGAGCGACGCCGTGGCTTCGTCCACTCGCCCGAGCGATAGCAGGGCGGCGCCGAGCCACGTGTGCGCGTCCGCGAGATCGGGGTCGAGTGCCAGCGCGCGCTGTTCGCAGGTGATCGCCTTCTCGAGCAGCTCCGGCAGATTGAGGAACGTCCCCTTGAGCTGGTACGCGCCGCCGAGCCCCGCCCACGCCTGTGCGTAGTCGGCATCCAGCGCCAGCGCCTTTTCGAAGAGCGAGATGGCCCGATCGGGTGCATCACGCGAGGCGAGGCGCAGGGTCAGGACGCCCAGCGAGAACAACTCGTAGGCCTCGACCGACCGGGTCTCCGGCTTCTCGATGTCTGCGATCTCCGAGCCGGCGAGCTCCACGTCCAGGCCCTGCGTCAACTCGAAGACGATCCGATCCTGGAGGCGGAAGATGTCCGCGAGCGGGCCGTCGATCTTCACGTTGCGCAGGACGACACCGGTGGCCACCTCGACGAAGCGGGCGGTGATGCGGATCTCGGTGCCGAACCGCTGGTAGCCCCCCGCGACGATCCAGCGCGCGCCGAGGCCGCGGCCAATCTCGATCGAGAACCGGTCGTCGACCGACTGGGTCTCGCCCGTCTGCAGGTTTCGCATCGCGTCGAAGATCCGCTCGCGACCAATCACGGTCAGACCGTGGATGCTCTTCAGGTCTGAGCTGACGGTCTCGGCGATGCCCGAGCCGATCCACTCGTCGGCCGGCTCCCGCGTGATGTTCGTGAAGGTGATGACGGCAATCGAGCGGGGCTGTACATCCGCCGCCGGGCGCGAGCCCGATCGGCGCGTGCCGCTCGTACGGTGGCGTGCTTCCTCCTCGAGCGCGAGGCGGGCGCTGCGCAGGTCGATGTAGAAGTCTCGCGCGGACTGGTAGCGGTACGCGGTGTTCTTCTCGAGCGCCTTTCGCAGCATCGCTTCGATGTCCGGCGTCAGCGCGTAGTTGAAGCGGGCAGCCGCGGGCGGCGGCTGGTTGATGATGGCGTCGACGATCTCGGAGAAGCTTTGGCCCTCGAAGGGGAGACGGCCGGTCAGCATCTCGTAGAGCACGACCCCCAGGGAGAACAGATCGGACCGTGCGTCCACCGGGCGGCCGAGCGCCTGCTCGGGTGACATGTAGTACACCGTGCCCAGGACCATCCCCGCTATCGTCTTCTCGAACGTGCCGGTGGCCGCGAGGTCCAGGTAGGCGTCCGCGCTGACGAACTTGGCAAGCCCGAAGTCGAGCACCTTCGCGACGCCGCGGGACGTGATCATCACGTTGGCGCTCTTGATGTCGCGGTGCACGATGCCGCGCTCGTGCGCCTCCGTGAGCGCATCGGCCACCTGCGACGCGATGTCGAGCCCCTCGACGGGCACGAGCGGCCCTCGCGCCACGCGGGCCGACAGCGTCTCCCCGTCGATGTACTCCATCGCGAGATACACCACGCCGTCCTCTTCGCCGATGTCGTAGATGGTGGCGATGTTGGGGGAGCGCAGGGCGGACGCCGCGCGTGCCTCGGTCATGAACCGCGACCGCCGCTCGGGATCGTCCTGCGCCGCGCGCGGGAGCACCTTGATGGCGACATCGCGGCCCAGGCGCGTGTCTTCCGCGCGGTAGACTTCGCCCATGCCGCCGCCGCCGAGCCGCGCGGTGATCCGGTAGTGTCCGAGCGTCGATCCGATCACGGAACGATCTTACCGGAAGCTCCGGACGGGTGTGGTGCGGCGGAGCGCCGGGAGCATCGCCCCCGATGATAAAGTAGGGTCCGGAGATCAGATGAGCAGCGGCCCAGCCTCACGCCATCGTCGAGGGCGCCCGATTGCGTCCTTGGGCCTGATCGCCGCCACCATCGGCGCGGTGCTCGCCCTGGCCACGTCCTCAGCAGCGCTTGGTGAGAGTTTGACTGCACTCGGCGGTCCCGCCACGAAGCCGGAACACGTGGTCGCGATTGGCGATATCCACGGAGATTTCGACGCGTTCCTCGGGCTCCTCACGCACGTGGGACTGATCGACGGCGAGCGTCGCTGGAACGGGCGCGACATCACGCTCGTGCAGACCGGCGACTACATGGACCGCGGTCCGAAGGTGCGGCCGCTGCTCGACTTCCTGATGACCCTCGAAGCGCAGGCCGCTGCCGGTGGCGGGCGCGCCATCGTGCTGATGGGCAACCATGAGGCGTCCAACGCGATCGGTGTCCTGCGGGACGTCCCGCCGTCCGCATTCGCCGCCTTCGCGGACGCGGAGTCCGAGGGCCGGCGCGAAGCGGCCTACGCGGCGCACGTGAAGCTCGCAGAAGCCCGTCGTGCAGCGCTGGCACGGGCGGACGCCGCGATCCCAATCCCGAAGGTCTACATGATCCCCGAACGGGACGCATGGATGGCCGCGCACCCGCCGGGCCTCGTCGAGTACCTCGAGGCCTTCGGGCCGAACGGCACCTACGGCAAGTGGATCCGGACGCGGATGGTCCTCGTGCGGATCAACGACACGGTCTTCCTGCACGGCGGGATCAACCCGGAGGTGGCGCCGAAGAAGCTCGAATCGCTCAACGAGCAGGTGCTGAAGGAAATTGCGCGCTGGGACAAGATGCGCAAGCAGATGATCGAGCAGCAGATTGCGCTGCCCTCCTTCACGTTCGAGGAACTGCTGGAAGCCGGCGGGTCCGAGCTGACCCGGGTTGGCGTGGAGGCGCGCCGGCGCCTGGATTTGAACGGACAGCCGGATCCGTCGGCCCCGGCGCTGGCCATTTCGTCGCACCCGCTCGCCGCTCTGCAGGAAGTCGGTAAGTGGGCCATCCTCGACCCGAACGGCCCGCTCTGGTTTCGTGGATACGCAACCTGGCGTTCGGAGGAAGGCGGACCGCAGCTGGACCAGCTGCAGCGCCGCTTCGGTCCCGTGCGGTTCGTGGTTGGTCACACGATGACCAGCGGTTTCCGCGTGATGGGCCGATTCTCGTCGCGCGTGTTCCTCATCGATACCGGCATGCTTTCGTCCTACTACCAGGGCGGCCGTGCCTCGGCGCTCGACATCCAGAACGGGACGTACACAGTCGTGACGCTGGAGGACCGCCGCGTGCTGTTCGAACCGATGTCGTCGGCGGCGCGGTAGGCCGGCGGCGGGCGACGGGCGGCGGGCGGGCGACCTTCCCGATCGAGAGCCTCGTGGCTGTGCCCGGTGTTCCCGGCCGAAGCCGCCAGCCGCCCGCCGCCGCTCAATTGAACGACTTCGCCGCCTGCCAGGCCTCCTCGATCGACACCTTCAAATCGCGGCAGATCCAGACCGGCTGGTTATTCTCGTAGGGCATGCAGTTGCCGCAGGTAACCGTGCCGCCCTGCGCCAGCGAGCCGCACTCATCGTGGTCCTCCCGGCGGCCGCCGAGGATGAGGAGCACGTCGCGCGTCGCGGGCCCGGGGCCCCAGAGCCAGTAATTGTTGTGACCGCTGATCGCAAGCGGTGCGCCGGCCCTGCGGCCCAGAAAGTTGATGGCTCCCGCCTCGCCGTAGTTGCGCGCCACCACGACCGCCCGGGCGCGGTCGGCCGACGGCAGCGTGCGGGCGACGCGACTGACCTCCTCGACCAGCTCGTGCCAGCCGAACATGTCGGCGAAGAACTGCGGCAGCGCGCCGACTTGATGCCGCTCGCTCGGGGCCGGCTGGATGCCCACGGCGTTCGCGTAGCGGACGTAGGCGTCAACGGGAAGGACAGGGGCGGCCAGGGGAGCCGCGAGCACCCCGACGAGCAGCATCGATGCCGGCAACGCGACGCGCACCATGCGCCGACGCTGGCCCGCTGCCGTCCAGTGCTCGATCGCCACACCGCCCGCCGCAAAGAGCATCGGGTAGTACGGCACCAGGTAGTAGTCCTTCCCGCCGGTGACGACGAGCACCGTCAGCACGGTGAGGTAGCCCCAACCGAGAAACCGCCAGCCGCGCGCCGACGTAGCGGCGAGCAGCCACCACAGCCCGGTCACCCACACGATCGCATTCACGGGGTTCATGACCAGCACCTGCTGGACCACGAACGCCACGGGCGGCAGCGCCACGTTCTTGTGCGCCCGCGCGTGCTGCATGAACTCCAGCGTCGGCCAGCCGTGCCGCACCTCCCAGATGATGTTCGGCAGGAAGATGGCCGCGGCCGTCAGACCCATCAGCCAGGGGCCACGCGTGAGCAGGACTCTCCTCGCAGGCGACAGCATGAGACCCACGAGCAGCGCGAACCCGTAAAACAACATGCTGTGCTTGTTCTGAAGTGCAATCCCGGCCACGACGCCGGCGTACACCCACTCGCGCGCGCGCCCGCGATCCAGCCCGCGCAGCACGAACAGCGCCACACCGGACCACAGCAGCGGTTCCCACGCGTTCATCGAGAGGATGTGGTGGAGCGGCAGGTAGATCGTGGCCGTCAGCACCGCAAGCGCCGCCAGACTCTGGCCGAAGCGCCGGGCCCCGAGCTCGTGCGCGAGCAGCCCGGCGACGACGATGGTGGCCGCCCCCGCGAGCGCGGCAGGCAGCCGGATCGCGACCAGCGATTCGCCGAGCAGGAACCGAGTGGTCGCAGTCACGACGGCCACGAGCGGCGGGTGATCGACATAGCCCCAGTCGAGGCGCTCGCCACAGGCGATGTAATAGAACTCGTCCCGGAACCAGCCGTAGCCGCGGATGATCAGCAGATGAAAGGCGAGCTTCACCCCGGCGAGCCAGAACACGATTGGGACATGGGGGATACTCTTCAAGGCTCAAGGGCTAAGGGCTAAGGGCTAAGGGCTAAGGGCTAAGGGCTAAGGGCTGCTAAGGGCCGGTCGTTGCACTGCGTCATCGTGCATTCAGCATTGTGCATTCTGCATTGTGCATTTTACGGGTGTCCCCCCGTCGGCCCTTCCATAATGGTCTCTATCGCCGGCGAGTCCGGCCACACCGCTCGGGGCATCGCGGTGTAGCCGGCGTGCGCGAGACGATCCTGGAAGAGGGCGACCGCTGACGCGTAGAAGGACAACTTCACGAACAGCCGCGCCACGATGTAGGCCTGGGCGATGAGGAACCCGATCAGCACCGTGAGGCCGTCGCCGCGGGCCCCGCGCGCGAGCAGAGCGTAGGCGCCCGCCGCCGCGGCGAACAGGAGCACGTTCAGCAGGAACACTGACGCGGCGGCTGCCGGATGCCGTCCGACGAAGCGTGCGCCGGCGAGGAGCGCACCGATCATGCTGCGGCGGTCCTCCACGACGGCGCGGACCTTGGCGTAGTCGAAGACCATCATCACGGCGCCCACGACCAGGACGAAGAACACAGTGAGGGCGGCGTACAGGGCGAACGCGGTGCGTTCCACCGTGACCTCCCGCGTCGCCCAGCGGTAGAAGTGCTCGAACAGCCAGTCGTGGAGCACGCCGAAGACGAATACCCACACGATCCCGGCGATTACCGCCAGGCGCAGAAACCGGAACAAGAACACGCCGCTCGCCGCGAAGAACCCGTGCGCACCGAGCCTGCGACCGCGAGCGTAGCGGTCCAGAATGCCGCCCATCAAGAAGATCCACGCCAGCATGTAGGCCGCCCCCGTGGGTGCGAGGAGCGGGCCCGGCATTGCACCTGACACGAACGCGCTCACGTTGGTCAGCACCGATGCAAACCCGATGATGTATGGCTGAAACGTCAGGGCATACGCCGGCTGGCGTGCGGTGAACTCCTGCCACCACGTCCAGTTCACGCCGTTCGCTGCGCTCGACGCGGCCATGCTCGAACCCAGATCGGCAGCGATGGTGCGGTGCAGATCTGCCGCAGGCCGCAGCGCGACGAGGGCGGTGACCGCCCAGACAGCACAGAGGATTGCCGGCGCCCGGCATACGCGGCGAATGCCGTCAGCCACGAGCGTCGGCGGAGCACGATGCGGGCGGTCGGTCACAGGTGCGTTCCTCAGACCAGCGATGCCCACGTCAGCAGCGCGTCCTGCAGCCACACGAACCACGCGGAGGTCCACTTCCGCGTGGCCTCCGCGGTGTCCGGCCGGAGCGTCCACGAGTTGTTCGTGTAGTTCACGTCGAGCAGGAGGACGCGCTCGGGATCCACCTGCGCCGTCACCGCGCGGGCCGACCGTTCCCATCGCCACGCTTTCCATCGGTCGCGGCCGTCCCAGTGGTTCCGCACCTGATGCCCGTCGGCAAACGACACCACGACGTCAACCGGCATGATCGCCTCGCCGTACCGGCGAACCACCAGCTCCGTCACATGGCGCGCGCGCCCTTCCCGGGCGGCGTCCACGTACGCCCGCTTGCCGTTCTGCTCGATCCAGCCGCTCACGGCCGCTGCCGTGCTCGTGAACCGCACAATTCCATAGTCGACCGTGTTCGAGCCGCGGTAGACCTCGTCGAAGAACCACGTGAGGTCCTCTCCCGCACCCTCGCTGAGTGCTGCGAAGCAGTCGTCGGGTGTGGGATGCGTGAAGACGTGACGGGTGAAGAACAGCGACAGCCCCCGCTGCAGCCGCGGCCACCCGATCAGCCGCTCGAGCGTGTGCAGCCACACGGCGGTCTTGTTGTAGGTGATGTACCCGCCGGTGCCCAGGTTGTAGCGCCATGACGGCGTCGCCTGCGCGTCGCTTTCGGCGACGGCGCGATAGCCTGCCAAGCTGTCATGGTCCGTACGCTCCAGGGGAACATCCCGCAGGACCCACGGCACGAAGCCGCCGAAGAGTCTGAGCGTCACGTGTTCCAGGGGGGGCTGCTCTGCGAGGACGCGTGCCGTCGAAAACGTGTTCAGGCCCTCGTCCATCCACGCGTGCTCGAACTCGTTGTTGCCGACGAGCCCGTACCAGAACTGGTGGCCGGCCTCGTGCACCGTCACGCCTTCCGGTGAGCCTGAGCCTGCCGGCGCGAGCCACTTCGTCCCGGCGGTGATGAGCGTGGGGTACTCCATGCCCCCGGCGTCGCTCTGCCACGCGGGATCGACGACCGTGATATGGCCGTACGGATAGGGGCCGTACCACTGGCCGTAGTACTGGAGCGCCGCACGCGCCGCCGCTAAGTGGCGTCCCGCTTGCCGCTCGTGCTCCGGCTGCAGCAACAGCCGCATGTCCACCGCCGGCAGGCCCGCGTGCTCGAACCGCTCCCGCCGTTCGATGTAGTCCGGGCTCGTCGTCCACGCGAAGTCGTGCACGTCTTCCTGCACGTAGCGATGCGTCGTCTTGCCCGTCGGCGTGTCGAGCCGCTGCTGCTCACGCCCGGTCGCGCCGACCGTCCAGCCGCGCGGCACCGTCATGCGCACGTCGTAGACGCCGTAGTCGGAATAGAACTCGGTGCTCGCGTGAAACTGGTGCGTGTTCCAGCCGGCGTCTTCGAGCACGCCAATCTTGGGAAACCACTGGGCGATGAAGTAGAAGTTGCCGACCACGCCGGTTCGCGCGAACGTGCGCGGGACCTTCGACGTCCAGGCGATCTCGACGTTGATGGTCTCACCGGGCGCAACGCGGCGGGGCAGCGGCACGCTCATGACGGTTCGATCGTCGGCGTTGCCATCATCCGGCGCGATGAACCGGCGGCTCGCCGTTAGGTCCGTGAACGGTGCGGGTGAGGACGACAGCAGGCGTATCGCCGTGATGTCAATCCAGCCCCAGTCGCCGGGCCGTGGGTCGACCAGGGTGCGGCCGATGCCCGCTGCCGCGCGTTCGCGCATCCATGTCGACCGGCTGTTCGTCCATGCGTTGTAATAGAGGTGGAACTGGAGCTCGGTGGCCGGCTGCGTGCTGATGTTGCGCCACGTCAGCACCTCACGGCCCTGCAGGGTACGCGTGTCGGGGTCGAGCTCCACGTCGATGGAGTAGTTGGCGTTCCGCTTGGAAATGTCTGCTGGTGCAGCAGACGCCACCGCTGCGGACAATGCGGTCTTGGCGGGGGGAGCCGGGCGTGCCTGCTGACGCGCGGCGGACGGCCAGCCGCCCGCGAGCAGCATCACAAACGTCAGCGTTGTCACCCGCCCGGAAGGTCCAAACCGCATTGTGCCTCCGGGCGAATGCTACACGAGACGTGGCGCGGCCTGTCATCGCGCAGCCGCGCGAGACTTGGCTCCAGGCTCCAGGCTCCAGGCTCCGGGCCTTGTCTCGGGCTCCGGCTGGTCGGCTTCTGCTCTGAGGCCGTGACGCCGCCTGGAGCCCGGAGCCTGTAGCCTGGAGCCTGCTTCAGCCCGTCCGCCGCGGGCGCAGGGGCGCGAGTGCCTCGAGCGCGTCGCGTTCCGTCAGCGGCTCGATGAACCAGGCACTGACGAAGCTGCCGAGGCCGAGCGACACGAGCAGCAGTGCCCACCCCTGATGTTCGGCCGAGATGGTGACGCCTGCCAGGACGAGCGACGCCGCAAAGACGATGTCACCCGTTTTCACCCACCGGATCGCCCGCGCATGGTGCTCGTGAATCTGCGCCGGCTTGTTACGCGACACGAATACGAAGCTGAAACGGAGCACCGACAGCACGG
Organism: Vicinamibacteria bacterium; assembly: GCA_963763095.1. GTDB lineage: Bacteria > Acidobacteriota > Vicinamibacteria > Vicinamibacterales > JAENWD01 > CAVUCH01. Next base: position 21,786 of record CAVXNR010000013.1, on the reverse strand, counting down.
CCACCGTGCTGATCACGACGAGCACGAGGGTGCGGGCATCCAGGGCGAGCGTAGCGCTGCCGATGGGGACCTCCGTGCGCCCGATCCACGGCCGCACCCGCCAGACCGGGATCAGCATGAGCCAGTACACCACCGCGGCTGCGGCCTCGTGGAACTGCCACCACATGACCGCTTCGTGGGGGGACGCGGACCGAATGGGCGGGGGGCCGCCACTGTGGATCGTCTGAAGCGCCGCCTCGAGGTCGTCGGCAGAAGACCACCGCCGATCCGGTTCCTTTTCCAGGCACCGGGCAATCACGTCCGGCAGTCCGGCCGGCAGGCGGTCGATTTCCTCGGCCTCGAAGGGCAGCGGCGGCTCGTTCAGAACTGCCGTCCAGGTGGACAACGCCGCCAGGTCGCCCCGTCTCGTGAACGGGTGACGCCGCGTGAGCAGCTCGTACAACAGGATGCCGAACGCAAACAGGTCGGACCGGCCGTCGACGGGCTCCCCGCGCAACTGCTCCGGCGACATGTACAACGGTGTGCCGAGCCGCTGGTCCACCCGTGTCTGATGCAGCGTCGTCCGCGGGTCGGGCCCCTGCAGCTTCGCGATGCCGAAATCGAGTACCTTCCACCCTCCCGCCGACGTGCGCATCACGTTCTCCGGCTTCAGGTCGCGGTGCACGATGTTCTGCTGGTGAGCGGCCCCGAGCGCGCGGAGGACGGCGACGCCCACCCCGATTGCTTCGGATACGGGCAGCGCTCCGTGCGCCAGGTGCTCGCGGAGCGTCGGCCCCGGCAGGCACTCCTCCACGATGTACAGACCGGCGCCGTCCTCGATGAGCGCGTGCACCGTAGCGATGTTCGGATGGCCGGCCAGCTGCGCCATCAGCTGTGCCTCGTGCTTCAAGCGGCGGCGATGCTCCGCATCGCCCGCAATCGATGGCTTGAGCGCCTTGATCGCGACGCGCCTGTCGAGTGCGATGTCCCGCGCCAGGTACACCACTCCCATGCCGCCGCTCGCCATCTGCCGCTCGATGGTGTACCCGCGGATCTCGGTCCCTGCCGCCAATGCCGGCGGCTGGTCCGGCGAAAGTACGTCGCGCATCATGCCTGCCGTGCTCGGGGCGCGTTCGGCCGCAGCGACCAGCTCCGTGATGTCGCGCGTGAGGGCTGCATCGTCCCCGCACAGCTCGCGGATCAGCCCATCCCGCCGCGCGGGCTCCGCCTGCAGCACCCGCATGAAGATGTCGGTGAGGCGCGAGGCCGCGGGATCGGGCACGTTGCTCCTTTTCTCCGTCTCGTCCGGGCCACGACCGGCGTGGAAGGCCGGATCAGGTGGACTGCCGGCCTCCGAGCTCGCGCAGCAGCCAGGCTTTCGCCAGCGTCCACCGGCGCTTGATCGTGGCGGGCGACGAGTCGAGCTGGTCCGCCGTTTCTTCGACCGTCAAACCGCCGAAGAAGCGCAGCTCGACGATGCGCGCCAGCTCGGGATTGTGGGTTTCCAGGCGGGCGAGCGCTTCCTCGAGCGCCTCGATGTCGATAGGGCGCACGCCGCCCGGCAGCATCGCCTCGTCGAGGGTCACCTGGTGGGCGGCGCCGCCGCGTTTGGCGGCACGGTGTGCGCGCGCCCGTTCCACCAGGATCTGCCGCATGGCGTTGGCGGCGATCCCCATGAAGTGCGCGCGGTTCTGCACCTCGAGGCGACGCGCGCCCATGAGCCGCACCCACGCCTCATTGGCGAGCGCCGTCGGCTGCAGCGTATGTCCCTGTCGTTCGCTCCGCATCTGCCGCCGCGCGATCCGGCGCAGCTCGTCGTAGACGAGCGGCGCCAGCTCATTGAGGGCATCGGCGTCGCCCTGGCGCGCCGCAGCCAGGAGCCGCACGAGCGTATCGGAATCGGTGGTGGGCACGCCTGCACTTGCGGCCGGCGGACGTGCGCCAACCGCAGAGTGCGGATTCTGACCCATCCGGACGGGGGACAGCAAGCGACCCTATAATTTCTGCGGGGCCTTCATAATCCCGCCCGCCGGCCGCCGGTTCGGCAGCCCCCAACGTCCCTACCGGGCATCCATGCGGCGGTTTCATCGCGGAGTATCCATGCCTGTTCGCGTATTGCACGTGGGGCTCGGGCCGATCGGCGCCGGTATCGTCCGGCAGGTGGCGGTGCGGCAGGGTCTCAGGATTGTCGGCGCTGTTGACATCGACCCGGCCAAGTCAGGACGCGATCTTGGTGAGGTTGTCGGACTCGATCGAAAGCTGCGGGTCCGGGTCAACAGCGACCTGCACGCGGCGCTCAAAGGGACATCGCCGGATGTGGTCCTGCTCTGCACCAGTTCGGCGTTGAAGACGGTCGCGCCACAGATTGAGACAATCCTGAAGGCGAGGAAAGCCATCGTGTCGACGACCGAGGAGCTGGCCTACCCTTGGTACAACCAGCGCCGGCTGGCACGCGCCATCGACGTTGCGGCGAAACGGGCAAGGGTGGCGGTGCTCGGCACGGGCGTGAACCCCGGCTTCGTCATGGACGCACTGCCTGTCACATTGACCGGCGTGTGCGAGCGCGTGGACCGCATCACCATCAACCGCATCCAGGACGCGCGCATCCGGCGCCTGCCTTTCCAGCAGAAGATCGGGTCGGGCCTCACGCGCCAGCAGTTCGCCGAACGGGTGCAACAGCGGACGGTACGGCACGTCGGCCTTACCGAGTCGATTGCAATGATCGCAGACGCGCTGGGTTGGAAGCTCGATCGCGTCACCGACGAGATCCAGCCGAAGATTGCCGAGACGCGCGTCTCGAGCGAGTTCCTTACAGTTGAGGCCGGGCTCGTGTGCGGCATCATCCAGGACGGCGTAGGCTTCGTGGGCGGAGAGCCGATCATCCGGCTGCACATGGAGGCATACCTCGGCGCGCCAGAGTCCTACGATTCGACCGAGATCGAAGGGGTCCCCAACCTGTCGATGAAGATCGCCGGCGGCGTGCACGGCGACATCGCGACGACGTCAATCGCGGTGAACTCCATCCCCAAGGTGCTCGAAGCGCCTCCAGGGCTGCACACGATGCGGAGCCTGCCCATCCCCTCGTGGTTCAACCGGGCGCGCTCCGTTCACTTGATCGACTTGCCCGACAGCTACTGCTGCCGCTCGAGAATCCAGACGACCGGGCCGATCATCCTCTCCCAGAGCGGACGGCGCTGCCACGCGTCGAGTGTCACTTCGCGGCTCGACGCGACGTCACCTTCGAAGTCCTTCAGCAGCCGCCTGTTGATCGCGCGGTCGAGCAGCGCCACGTTGACCTCGTCATTGTGCTCGAAGGAGCGGTTGTCCACGTTCGTCGTGCCGACGATCGCCCAGTGATCGTCCACGAGCAGCATCTTCACGTGGGTCATCGCAGGCTCGTACTCGAGGATCCGCACGCCCGCGGCGAGGAGTTCGCCGTAGAGCCGGCGGCTCGCGATGCGTACCCACCGCTGGTCGGTGCGCGGTCCGGGCACGATGACAATGATCTGAACGCCGCGCTTCGAGGTCTCGGCGAGCGCGGCCCGGAGGGTGCGGTCCGGCAGGAAGTAGGGTGTGGCAATCCGCACGTCGTGCTCCGCGCCCTCGATCAGCACCTGGAAGGCGACGCGCGACACGGTTGCGCGATCCGAAGGCGAGCTCCTGATCACGATCGCCGTCGTGTCGCCATTGCGGGGCACGTCCGGGAAGTACTCGGGGCCGCTCAGTATCTCTCCGCAGCACTCCAGCCAGTTCTCGACGAACACGCCTTGGATCGCGGCGACAACGGGGCCCTCGAGGCGAACCATCGTGTCGCGCCACGGCGGGCGATCGGGGCCGGTTGCAGTCATCCACCAGTCCGCAATCCCGGCGCCGCCGACGAACGCGACGCACCCGTCGACGACCAGGATCTCCCTGTGCGTCCGGTTGTTCAACCGCGCGAGGCGATACCACGTGACGGGCTGATACCACTCCACCCGGCAGCCCGCGTCGGTGAGCGTGTTGACCTCGGCCGTGGACAGGCCGGAGCTGCCAATCGCATCGGCGACGATCGTGACGACCACGCCGGCCTTCGCCCGTTCCGCCAGTGCACTGACGAACTCGTCGGCGACCTCCCCGGCATTGAAGATGTAGCACTCGAGGTTGACGGACTTCTCGGCGGCGCGGATGGCCGCGATCATCGCCGGGTAGAAGGACGGCCCGTTGGTGAAGACCTCGGCGCGATTGCCGCCGTGCGTGGTGGCCTGGCAGGTGGATTCCAGAAGGTGCAGGAACTCCGGCGAGCTGACCGGCACGCGCACCCGTATCCGGTAGTTCAATGCCGGCGTGAACAGCAGCACCAGGACGAACCACGTGAGGAACAGGGCGCCGATGACGGTGACGTACAGCATGTGCGCCCTTCCTGGCGCCCGGACATTCCGGGAGGTGCCCGGCGATCGCCGGGACTGAAGTCCCGGCTCCACATCGGACCGGGCAGCCGGCGCACGAGCCCTGGCAGTATCGAACGCTATCCGACCCGGCTCAGGAGCGCGACTGGAAATCGCTGGAGGGCGTCAGCGACCTCGATGTGGCCGTCCGGAATGACGTGGTGGGTGAACCCATCCCGCCAGGCCTGCCGCCCGATGCTCTCCGGCAGCAGCACGCGCGTGTCGGCCCACACCCGCCGGCCGACCGGTGGCGTTGCGGGGTCCTGCAGCAGCGTGGCCGTGAGACGGGGGACAATCACCACGACGGCGCGGCCCTCGAGCGTTCGCGCGAACGCGAAGACGTGTGCCGCGCGGGCACCGGAGACCGTCAGAGGAAGGTAGTCGCCGTGCAGATAGAGGTCCGGGTCCGCGCGCCGGGCGCGCAGGGCGGTAGCGGTGACGTACAGCTTGATCCGGCCATTCGCTCGGGACGTCACGAGGTCGTCGACGGGCGATGACGCATCCGCCTCGCGCCGCACCCCCTGGGCGTCGTCGTCCAGACGGGGCAGTTGCGACAGCAGCCGCTGCCTGCACTCGAAGTCGACCGGGCGCCGGTTGTCGGGATCCACGAGGCTCAGGTTCCACACCTCGGTGCCCTGGTAGAAATCCGGTATGCCTGGCGCCGTGACCTTGATGAGCGTCTGGGTGAGGCTGTTCCACATCCCGCTCTGAGCGACGCGGGCTGCGATCGGTCGGACGTCCTCGAGGAACCGTGCGCCTCGCACCGGGTGGAGGATCTGGCGCACGAAGTTGCCGACGGCCTCTTCCCACGCGGGGTTCGGGTTCAGCCAACTGCTGTGGCGCTTCGCCTCGCGCAGCGCCTTGATCATGTACTCGCAGATGCGCGTGACGAACTCCTCGCCCGGGTCCCCCCCGAGCGCCTGCAGAGGCCAGGCGCCGAGCAGCGTCTGGTAGAGCAGGTACTCCTCGTTGCGATCCGGCGCGGCGTGTCCACGGACAGTCGTGTGGTGCCGCTTGTTGAAGCGGGACCAGCGGGCCAGTGCCGCCTTCCAGGCGCCCGGGATCTCGGAGAGCACGCTGATGCGAGCCCGCACGTCCTCGCTGCGCTTGGTGTCGTGCGTGGACGTCGTGGAGAGCGCCGACGGCCACCGCCGCTGCCGCTCCGCGAGCCAGCCGTGCAGATCGTCGGGCGACACACCGAAGTGCGCGGGCTCGCCGCCTACCTCGTTGAGCGACACGAGCCTGTTGTAGACGTAGAACGCGGTGTCCTCGATGCCCTTCGCCGTCACTGGGCTCGTCGTCTGCTGGAATCGAGTGACAAACCGGAGGTACTCGTCGCGCTCCTGCTCCGGGATGTAGTCCACACGCTTGAGGAGCACGTCGCGCACGAAGTCGAACACCTGCCTTGCAGTGGCGGGATTGCGCCGCTTCGCCTCGTCTACGGCGCGATCGATATACCGCGCGTCACGCGGGCTGACCGGCTCCGATCCCGCCGTGACATACGTCCGGTACACCGGGAAACACGCGATGATCTCACGGATGGCGTGCACCAGGATGTTCAGGGTGAAGTCGCGGTAGTGGCGGTTGCGTTCCGAGAACAGGTTCAGGCGATGGGCCAGCACGTTCATCTCGCCGGCCATCGAGACCTGCATGATCAGCTTCTTCTTCTGGTACGAAAGGTCGGCAAAGGTGGTGCGGTCACCGGTGAAGCGCGCGTAGATCTCGTCGAACGCCCGTGCGTTTCCCGCCTGCACCAGCAGGCCGTTGACCGCGTTTGCGAACTCGTACCCCGTTGTCCCATCAACCGGCCAGCCCTCCGGCAGCGGTTCGTCCGGAGCGAGGATTTTCTCGACGACGAGGAAGATCGGCTGAACGCCGCCGCCTGCCCCGAGTTCGCGCGCGCGGGCCTGCAAACGCCGCAGGTAGTCCCCCGGATCGTAGAGCCCGTCGACGTGATCGATCCGGAGCCCGGTGACCGCCCGCTCGCGCAGCAGCCGGAACACCAGGCGATGCGCCTCCTCGAAGACCTCCGGGTCCTCCATCCGCACGGCGGCCAGCTCGTTGATGTCGAAGAAGCGGCGGTAGTTGATCTCTTCCGACGCCACGCGCCAATGTGAGAGGCGGTATGCCTGCTCGCCGAGCAGCGAGTCGAGGAGGTCGACGCTGGACGGCACGCCGGGCTGCCCATTGAACAGCCGCACGTTCTCCGCGATGAAGGCCTCGATGGCCTCGCTGCGTCGCACGAGCTCGCCCAGGCGCCGCTTGGCCACCTCCTTCTCGCGCTGCCGTTCGGCTAGGCGCTCCGGGTCCTGCTCTTCACGCGTCGGCAGGCGTTCCAGGCTCGTGATGATGCTGAGCAGCTCGATCAGATCCGGATGCTCGTCGCCCAGGTCGTGCGTCAGCACGTCGACGCGGTGGCGGAGGATCCGGACATACGATCGTGGCGCCGCGGGGAGCGTGGTTTCGAAGTAGCGGAAACAGAACGCGCCGTCCTGGTATACAAGGCGGATCTCACCGCCCTCGAGCACCGTGCCGTACTGGTCGCCGAGGATCGGCAGCAGCACCTTATAGGCGAGCTCGGGCTTCAGCGGCTGCCAGTCGATATCGAAGATCTTCGCATACCTCGAGCTGGGGCCGTTCTCGAGCACGTCCTGCCACCAGCGGTTCGCCGACCGGGCAATGCCCATATGATTGGGCACCACGTCGAGCATTTGGCTCATGCCGTGAGCCTTGAGCGCGTCCACGAAACGCCGGAAGTGGTCTTCGGTGCCCACCTCGGGGTTGAGTGCGGTCGGATCGGCCACATCGTAGCCGTGAAGGCTGCCGGCGACCGCCTGCAGGTACGACGAGCAGTAGCAGTCCGTAATTCCCAGCGCGTGAAGGTACGGGATGAGCGCCGTGGCATGCGCGAAGGTGAAACCGGCGTGGAACTGGAGGCGATACGTCGAGGCCGGGATGCGGCGGCGCGTTTCCACCTCGTCCCTCGGAGCCGCTGCCGACACCGGGAGTTCGGTGGACGTCTGACCTGCGGGTGTGATGAGGGGCATCAAAGACGTTCAAGTCGCGTGCCACGGGCCCATACTGCTGGGCATTGGAACAGCCCTTGCTGACGGTGGACATATGAGCAGCCGAGGTTACATGAGCGCCGTCCTGACGGTGGTCGCCGTATGGGCAATCGGGTGTGCGCCTGCCATCCGATCGACCGTCCCGGGGCCGCTGGGGCCCCGTGAGATGGCAGAGTTCTGGGAAGACGTGAATCCCCGATCCCGGGATCTCTTCCATGGCGTGGCAGGACGCGAGGGGCAACCCGATCCGAAAGCCGTCTATACAGTGAAGGCGACCGACACGACCGGCTTCAGCATCAGCTACGACGTCGAAGACGAGTCCGGCGTCGAATGGAGCGTGAAGATCGGCGACGAGGCGCAGAGCGAGGTGACCGCTTCACGGATCGTGTGGGCGATGGGGTACCAGCAGCCGCCGAATGCGTATCTGGCCCGCTGGCACTGGCGTGAGGGCGAGGCGCGCCGCCTCGAACACGGGGGCCGCTTCCGGCCCAAGCTGCCGACCCTGAAGAGCGCCGGCATCTGGGGGTGGCACGAGAATCCGTTCGTCGGGACGCAGGCGTACCGTGGGCTGCTCGTGCTGATGATGATTCTCAACAGCACCGACCTGAAGGACGACAACAATGCGGTGTACGAGCGGCTGAAGGGCGGTCACGTTGTCGGGCGCTGGTATGCCGTGAAGGACCTTGGCGCCACGCTCGGGACGACCGGCCGAATGGATCCGAAACGCAATGACATCGAGGCGTTCGAGCCGCACGGCTTCATCACCGGCGTAAACGGTGGCCGCGTGAAGTTCGCGTTCCGTGGACGCCACCAGGAACTGCTGCGCGTCATCACACCAGACGATGTGGTGTGGATGTGCAACCGGCTGGCGCGCCTGACGCCCGCGCAGTGGAAGGACGCGTTCAGGGCCGGCGGGTACGACGAGGCGCTGGCGGCGCGGTTCATCCGGCGGATCCAGCAGAAGATTACAGAAGGGCAGGCGCTGCAGACGCGCAGCGGAGGGGAGCGGTCGTGATCGTACGCGTGTGGATCGTCGTGGCGCTGTGCGCGCTTGGTAACGTGACCGCAGCCGCGCAGCAGCCGGCGCACCCGCTGCAGCCAGCGGGTGGCGGACAGGCTGCCGATAGTCCGGCGCACTGGAACCTGCACGAGCAGCTCGAGTCCATCCGCACCGCGCTCGTGAGCCTGCCGATTGCGGCCGTGCTCGGCGCCGTGCTGGCGTTCAGGCCGCGTCGCCGGGGCACGCCGCCGCGCAATGCGGCGGTGATCCAGACGCAGATGATCCTCGCCGTCGTGGGTGCCATCGTGATGCTCGTGGTCGGCGCGAGCCTGGCGCGCGCGTTCGGGATCGTCGGCGCCGCGAGCCTCGTGAGGTACCGCGCGAAGGTGGACGACCCCAAAGACGCGGGTGTGATGTTGTCGACCCTCTCGATCGGGCTCGCGTCGGGCGTCGGCCTGTACGCGCTCGCAGCGGTCGGCACGTTCTTCGTGCTCGGGATGCTGTGGATCATCGAGTCACTCGAGCCGGAGCGGCGCAAGCTGTTCCTGCTCAAAGTGTCGGCCGAACAACCGGAAGACCTCCGGCCTGCGCTCGAGCAGCTGCTGCGCCGTCAGCAGATAGATTTCGAGCTGCGGACCGAGTCTCCCGAGGAACTCTGCTACGAGGTCCAGCTCCCGCTGTCGAACGGCACCGATCGTCTCTCGAGCAGAATCCGGGATCTCCCGGCGGGTAAACCAACGGCCGTGGGGTGGGAGGAGAAGAAGGCTAAGGCGTAGGGCGCTGCGGCGTAGGGCTGCGCGCCGGCTCTGGGCGCTGGGCGTTGGGCTCTCGGCGGGAGCGGGAACTTGGTGTCCGGCGGGCCTCCATGCCCGGTTCTTGTGCGCAGCGCCCAGCGCCGGATCCACCGTCTACGACCGATAATTCCCAAACTGCAGCTCGATGCCGAAGTCGTGCCCGCGGAGCAGGCGCATCGCTTCCTGCAGGTCGTCCTTCGACGGAGCGCTGACGCGCACCTGATCGGCCTGGATCGCGGCCTGCACCTTCTTCACTTTCTGGTCCTTCAGGAACTTCACGATCTCGCGCGCGGCGTCGCTCGAGATGCCCTGCTGCATTTCGATGGTCCGCCGCACGGTGCCGCCGGAGCCGGATTCGATCTCGCCAGCCTTGAAGTTCTTGACCGGTACGCTGCGGCGCACCAGGCGCGTCTGCACGATTTCCCAGAGCGCCTCCATCTTCATGCGGTCGTCGGCGGTCAGCACCAGCGTCTTGTCGGCCGGCTTGAACTCGATCTCCGCGCGTGCGCCCTTGAAGTCGTACCGCTGCGCGACTTCCTTACGGGCCTGGTTCAGGGCGTTGTCCACTTCCTGCAGATCCACGGTGGACGTGATGTCGAATGACGCAACACTGGCCATCGCGTCATGGTACCAGAGCGTACGGCGGTCGGTTCGACCGCTGTCACGCCCGGCGGCTCTTCGCATACAATCAGACCCGTCCCGCCAATGCGCACGCCGATGACCGAAGAAAAACCCCTCGTGCTCGTCGTCGACGACTATCAGGATGCGCGGGAGATGTACGCCGAGTACCCTGAGCTTCTCGGGATTCCGCGTTGTCGAGGCCGGCACCGGTACCGAAGCGGTCGAGAAGGCGTTGGCGCTGCGGCCGGATGTCATCCTCATGGATTTGTCGCTCCCGGGCATGGACGGCTGGGCCGCGACGCGCCAGCTGAAGAGCGATGACCGCACGAAGGGCATTCCCGTCGTGGCGCTGACGGGCCATGCCCTGGCCGGAGCTTCCGAGGGTGCCCGCCTAGCGGGCTGCGACGCGTTTGTCACCAAGCCATGTCTGCCCGACGAGCTCGTCCTCGAAGTCCGCCGCATGCTCCGTCGCCAGGATGGCACTGCGGCGACGGTGAGCGGAGGCTGAACCGACGCCCCGGACCCCTTCTTGCAATTCAGCGGGACATGCGGGTGCCGCTCCCCATCCTCGTTCTCTCGTTGCTTGCGTTCGCCCCTGTCTGCTCCACGGCGGCTGTAATGGAGCCGTCTGACCTGCCGCTTTCGCCGCCAGCAAGCGGGGAAGCCGTTCCGCCGCTCGCAGGGATACCGCCCGTGCCCCCTGACGGGAAGCCGCCGTCTGCGGCGCTGGTGCTGCAGGTGCTGCTCGATCGCGCGGGCTTCTCGCCGGGCGAGATCGATGGCGCGTCCGGCTACAACCTGCGACGCGCGCTCACGGGCTTTCAGCGCGAGCGCAAGCTGCCCGAGACCGGGCGTCCGTCTTCCGAACTCATGCACGCGCTCGGCGCCGATGCGGCTGGCCACGTCCTGACGGAATACCGGATCACCGAGGCTGACCTCGCGGGACCGTTTGTACCCGATATTCCCGGCGATCTGATGGAGCAGTCCGCCCTGGCGGCGCTCGGGTATCGCACGCCGCTCGAGATGTTCGGCGAACGATTCCACGCGAGCCCCACCCTGCTGCAGCGCCTCAACCCCGGTGCGACCTTCACCACGGTGGGCGAGATGATCCGCGTACCGAACGTTCCGCCGCCCTCGCCGTTGGCGCCGGGCGGCACCGCGGGCGGGCCGGTCGTGGTCCTCACCGTCTCGAAAAGCCTCAGAACGCTGCGGGTGGTCGGTGAAGACGGCACGCACTTTCTGCAGGCCCCGGTGACGGTCGGCAGCGAGCACGACGCGCTGCCGATTGGTGAGTGGGCCATCACCGGCCTCTGGCCGAACCCGGTCTTCCATTACAGCCCCGAGCTGTTCTGGGACGCCGACCCGACGCATGCGAAGGCGACAATCCAACCAGGGCCGAACAGCCCGGTTGGCGTCATGTGGATCGACCTGACGCGCGAACACTACGGGCTGCACGGCACGCCTGAACCCTCGCGGGTCGGACGTACCGAGTCGCACGACTGTGTGCGGCTTACGAACTGGGACGCAATGCGCGTTGCCGCTCTTGTCGCGAAGGGCACGCGGGTGCTGTTCGAGGAGTAACTCCTGTGCGCCGTCGCCTGGCTGCAATCATCGGCGTGGCGTTCTGCCTCGGAGCACTGACGGCCCTCTGGGCTGCTCGTCCATGGGAGCGCCCGATGCGCCCTGAAGATCTCGCCGCGGGAGTCGCTGAGGCGCCGCGACCCGATGTGCCGATCGAGACCTTGGGCACGTATCGCGAACCGGCGGGGCTCCCGGCCGACACGCCACCAGGCGCGGGCGCCGCGGCGGTACCGCGGCCGGAGTCGAGCTTGGGTGTGTTGCCAGGACCCGGCACTACCCCCCGGCGAGCACAGATACCGCGCCCCCCGCGAGCACGGACGCCGGCGCGGCGTTGCCGGCGGACCTCCGAGACCGCCGTCTGGTGATCCCGGTCCAGGGGGTGAAGGCCGCCGAACTGCAACCCACCTTCCACGCGCAGCGCGGTACCGGCGAGCACGAAGCCCTGGACGTGCTCGCGCCGAAGGGCACGCCGGTCCTGGCGGTCGAGGACGGGGAGATCGTAAAACTGTTCTATAGCGTGCGGGGCGGGAAGACGATCTACCAGTTCGATCGCTCACGGCGTTATTGCTACTACTACGCGCATCTCGACAGCTACGCGGGAGGGCTCGCCGAAAAGCAGCAGGTGAGCCAGGGGCAGGTAGTCGGATACGTGGGCTCCACCGGCAACGCGAAGGCCGATGCGCCTCACCTTCACTTCGCCATCTTCAAGCTCACGCCCGAGCAGCGCTGGTGGCAAGGCAACCCCGTCGACCCGTACCCGGTCTTGACGCGCCGGTAGCGCGCGCATCTCGATGCCCGGGCTCCCTCAGCCGCACCGCTGATGTCTCGCTTGATCCTCAATCCCGTCGCCGGCACGGACGAAGGCTCCGCGCTCGTGACTCGTATCAACGAACTGCTGCGCGGGCGCTTCGGAAATGTCGACATCACGATCACCACCGGGCCCGGCGACGGGGAACGGGCGGGCTTCTTCGCGGCCAGCGACGGTGAAACGCAGCTGTTCGTTGCGGGTGGCGACGGCACCCTGAACGAAGTGATGAACGGCGTATACGCGAGCGGCCGGCTCGGTGATGTCGTGTTCGGGCTCCTTCCTCTCGGCACCGGCAACGACTTCGCCGCCGTCATCGGCATCCCGCCCGACGTCGACGCAGCTGTGGAGGCCTTCGCCGAGGGGCACGTGATCCCCGTGGATGTGGGCCGGCTCGACGACCGCGTGTTCGTCAATGTGTCTGCCGGAGGCTTCGTCGCGGAGGTCTCGGAAGCAGTCACCCCCGAGCTCAAGACGGTTGCGGGCCGGCTCGCCTACCTGATTGGCGGCGCGCAGACGCTGCTGTCGTATGAACCGGTGCGCGCGCGCATCGAGCCGATCGGCGACTCACACGTGCTCCATCCGAGCGACACGCTCGACGCCGTGCGCCGCGACTCACCAGCCGGCCTCGCCGCACACGACGTCGACCTGCAGCTGTTCGCGGTGTGCAACTCCCGCCTGATCGGAGGAGGGCGCCTGATCGCGCCTGAAGCGGTGATCGACGACGGCTGGCTGGACGTCTGCGTGATCGAAGCGATGCCGACGCTGGAGTTCGTGGGGCTGCTGCGGCAAGTCGCACGTGGCGACCACCTGGACGACCCCCGCGTCAGCTATTTCCGCACGCGCGACCTGCGCCTGCAGTTCGACCGCGTCATCAAGGTCAACACGGACGGCCAGGTGCTCGATGCGACGTCGTGCCGCTACACGATCCTGCCGCGCGCCGCGCGATTCCTGGTGCCCCGCGGCTAGACCCGCGATTCACTTGTGTAGTCATGTGGGGCAGGCCTTCGGGCCTGCTAGAGATGTCGGGCAGGCCTTCAGGCCTGCTAGAGTGCACCGATTTGCAGGGCTGAAGCCCTGCCCCACATCAGCGGTGCCGTGACACCACAAGCGAGTACTGGGTCTGTGTCGATCCACGGGAGTGACGTCCGGCTTCAGATACTGAGGCCCACCACTTCGCACTGCTCGCACGCTCGCACCGAGCGCACCCGTCGCACCTGTCGAACCTCGCACGCCGCCGCACCTGTTACGATCGTTCGGTGTCCGTGCCCGCGTTCGAACCCCTCGAACCCATCCGCATCGGGATCTCGTCGTGCCTGCTCGGACACGAGGTGCGCTTCGACGGCGGCCACAAACGCGACAGCTTCTTAACCGACACGCTCGGCCGCTACGTCGAGTGGATTCCGGTGTGCCCCGAGGTGGAGGTGGGCATGGGCACTCCACGCGAGACCGTGCACCTGGTGCGCGACCTGTCGCGAGCCTCGCACCCCGGAGCGGGTGCGCCTGTGCGGATGATCGCACCGAAGAGCGGGGCGGACTGGACGGACCGTATGGTGGCCTACGCGCAGGCGCGCGTCGCGAAGCTTGCGACGCTGGATCTCTCGGGCTACGTGCTGAAGAGCAACTCGCCGAGCTGCGGCATGGACCGCGTGAAGGTGCATGCGTCGGGGGCAATGCCCGAACGGACCGGCACCGGCCTCTATGCCGCAGTCCTGCATGCGCGGATGCCGACGCTGCCCGTCGAAGAAGAGGGACGCCTGTGCGATCCCCGCCTGCGAGAAAACTTCGTGGAACGGGTGTTCGCGTACCGGCGGCTCCGCACCCTGTTCGCGCCGCGATGGAGCGTAGGCCAGTTGGTCCGGTTCCACACGGCGCACAAACTGAGCCTGCTCGCGCACGGGCCAGCCGCTTACGCGTCGCTCGGCCGCCTCGTCGCACGGGCGCGGCAGATGCCTCGCGGGGAGCTGCAGGCCGAGTACGAACGCACCTTCATGGGGGTCCTGTCCCGTGTCTCCACACCGGCGCGCCATGCGAACGTGCTGCAGCACATCGCCGGGTATTTCCGCGATCAGCTCGACCCCGAGTCGGGCGCAGAGCTGCTGGCGCTGATCGAGGACCACCGCAACGGCCTCGTGCCGCTGGTCGTGCCGATCACGCTGATCCGGCATCACGTCCGCCGGCTGGGGATCGAGTACCTGCAGGGGCAGGTCTACCTGGCGCCGCACCCGAAGGAACTGGCGCTCAGGAATCACGTGTAGGCATTTCTGCGGCTGGCGGCTGGCGCCGGCCGAAAACGATCACGATGCCCGAAGGCGACACGATCTACCGCGCGGCACACACGCTCGACCGTGCACTGGCGCATCGCGTCGTGACGCGATTCGATTCGGTGCTCCCGGCGCTGACACGCATCGATGAAGACGCACCGATCGCCGGGCGCACGGTTCAGGGTGTGCGGTCGCAGGGAAAGCACCTGCTGATCGAGTTCTCCGGGGACCTCGTGCTGCGCACACACATGCGCATGAACGGGTCGTGGCACATCTACCGTCCCGGCGAGCGCTGGCAGCGTCCGCGCCGGCAGGCGCGGCTGGTGATCGAGACGGACGCATTCGTCGCCGTCGCCTTCAACGTGCCGGTTGCCGGGTTCTACACGGCACGAGAGCTGGTTCGCGAGTCCACGTTGCGCGACCTGGGCCCGGATCTACTGGCCGAGACGTTCGACGAGGACGCCGCCGTGGAACGCCTGCAGGCGAGGGGTCCGCTCGGGATCGGCGACGCCCTCCTCGATCAGCGCGCTCTCGCGGGCATCGGGAACGTGTACAAGTCCGAGATCTGCTTCGTCTGCCGCATCAACCCGTTCACTCCGGTCGATCGCCTGTCGGACGATGACCTTCGGACGCTCGTGGGGACCGCGCGCCGCCTGCTTCAGGCCAATGTGGCGCCGGGGACCGATGCCGGCATCGCCACGTATCATTCCCTCCGCCGCACGACTGGACGGGCCGAAGCGGAGGAACGGCTATGGGTATACGGCCGGGCGCGGCGCCCGTGCCGCCGGTGCCGGACTCCCATCCAGCGCAGGAAGCAGGGACTGGATGCCCGGAGCACCTACTGGTGCCCGGTGTGTCAGCCGGAGCGGACGAAGTAGCTCCCCGTCCGTCGTCATTTTTCTCAATTGAGATCGGGAGGTGTTTCGCAATTTTTGCGAAACACCTCCCGATCTCAGTGGTTGAAACTGAACTCACCGTCGGCTCGCCTGGAATCCCATCGCTCCACGCACGAACCCCGCCTCGAGGAGATAAGGCGCGAGCGGATGCTCCCCGACGTCCACCGCGTCCACCTGTGCGATGAGCATGCCGCGTCGACCCTCGGGGGCTGTCGCAAGTTGGAACAGCCGTGATGCCACCGCACGGGCGGCGTTCGTGCGCGTGGGCTCCGCGTCCGGAAGGTACACCGACAATTGGCGATCGCCGCGCGCGAGATAGGCGGCGAGCCGCCCATTCACGAGGATCACCGTGGCGCCCGCCGTGCGCGTCGGGCCGCGCCCTTCACGCGGCGCCCCTGATGGTGCAGGCCACTTGAGGATCGCGCCGTACGGATTGGCCGGATCGGTGGCGGCGAGGTGCGCAACCTGTGCCGACTCGGGCTCGTCACGCACCGACCGCAGGAGATCGAGCGCCGCCGGGAGCGCGAACTGCATCGCCCCCAGCCCGCCCACGAACAGGCCGCGGCGGATACGGCCGCTCTCCTCCATCGTCTTCAGCACTTCGTACACGGTGGAGAAGCCGCCTCGCAGTCCCTCGGCCGCCACTGCTTCGCGCGTGAGGATCCCGTGCCGATTGAGCAGCTGGCGCGCGATGCCCGTCGCCCATTCCGTGGACGAGGGCCGCTCGCCAACGCGCGGCGCCACCAGCGACCAGCGCCCTTGCGCCTCCGGCGGAGCCGCACGGCGCGAGCGATACGCGCGTAGTGTGTGGCGATCGCGCCGCGTGCGCGGGGGGGGCGCGACGAAGGCCCGGACGGCGTGGAACGTGTCGTTCGTGACGACTCCAGCCCAGACGAGGTCCCAGAGTGCATCGACGACCTCCTGCGGGAACCCGGCGCCGCAGGCGGCGTGCATGGCCGGGAAGAACGAGGCACCGGCCGTCTGCAGGTGCTCCATGATCGCTGCTGGTAGCCCGGTGCGCTCCACTGCTTCCGCGGGCGGCACGAGGGCGCGCAGGTGATCCGTGAGGTACAGCGCGATGCGGCCGTCCCGATCCCCGAGCGGCTCGACGCCCAGCCACACGACCTCGCCCGCTGCCATGAGCAGGTCGAGGTCTCCGGGGCGATAGCCCTCCACGCGGGCGGCGAGCACCTCCGGTTCGAGCACCGACACGGGGATTGGTGCCCCCTGCAGCTGCTCGATCGCGTCGAGCAGCGCATCGAGCCCCGGACGCGGCCGGACGACACCCTGCCACACGGTCGTGAGCCGCCCGAGCGCGTCGGTTTCGACGGGCTCCACTTCGCGCCGCAGGCGGGCCAGCGATCGCTGGCGGAGCGTGCGGAGCACGCTCGTCTCGCACCACTCGCGGTGCACACCGCCCGGGCGAAACTCGCCGGCCAGCACGCGTCCCGACGACGCGATCCGCGCGAGCACCTCCTCGGCGACCGCGTAGCCGAGGGCGAACCTGCGGGCGCACTCGTCCGTCGTAAACGGCCCATGTGTGCGCGCGTAGCGCAGCATCAGATCGCCGGCGGGATCTCGCACCGGCTGCAGGAGCTGCTCGGGGAGGCCCTGCGGCAGTGGCGCTCCCAGCGCATCGCGGTACCGCGCCGCATCCTCGGCCGCTATGTAACGCGGCCCGCCGGCCATCGGCACCCGCACGATCCGTCGCGACCGCTCCAGCGTCCGCAGAACCGAATGGACGTCTTCCAGGGCGGACCGCGCCGCGATCTCGGCTTCGGAGAGATCGCCGACGCGGATCAGGAGATCGTGCACGGCATCGGCATTCTTCGCGTGGTAACGCGGATCGAGATGCTGCAGCTGCTGTTCGTACGCGTCGATCACGGCTGGATCCAGCAGCTCGCGCAGCTCGGCGTCGCCGAGCAGCTCGCGCAGCTGGCTGTGATCAACCGAGAGTGCCTGCGCGCGGCGCTCCGCGAGCGGCGCATCGCTGTCGTACAGGAAATTGGCGACGTACCCGAACAGCAGCGAGGACGCGAATGGCGAAGGCACCTGCGAATCCACCGTGACGACGTGGATGGTGCGCGTGCCGACGTGGTGGAGGGTATCCACGAGTGCGGGCAGATCGAAGATGTCGCGCAGGCACTCCCGGTACGTCTCGAGCAGCGCAGGAAACGATCCGTACCGTGCCGCCACCGCGAGCAGGTCTGCCGCGCGCTTCCGCTGCTGCCACAACGGGGCTCGTGCACCCGCCCGGCGGCGGGGCAGCAGCAGCGCACGGGCGGCCACCTCGCGGAAGCGTCCGGCAAAGAGGGCGCTGGCGCCGAGCTGCCGGACGACCAGCGCCTCCACCTCCTCGGCGGGCGGCAGCACGAGCGCGGTGTCGGGGGGCGTGTCCGTATCCGGAAAGCGCACCACGAACCCATCGTCGGTCCAGAGCACCTCGACGTCGATGCCCATCTCCTCCCGCACCCGCGCGACCACCGCGAGGGCCCACGGGGTCAGCACGCGGCCGCCGAGCGGCGACATGACGCACACGCGCCAGTCTCCAAGCTCGTCACGCGTCCGCTCGACGACGATCGTGCGGTCGTCAGGGACGGCCTGCGTGGCTGCCGCCTGATCGGCGATGTACTGGAGCAGGTTCTCGGCGGCGAG
The DNA here is from genome assembly GCA_963763095.1 of Vicinamibacteria bacterium. Taxonomy (GTDB): domain Bacteria; phylum Acidobacteriota; class Vicinamibacteria; order Vicinamibacterales; family JAENWD01; genus CAVUCH01. The sequence continues at coordinate 3,702 of CAVXNR010000013.1, read as the reverse complement.
ACGATCGAGATCGTGATCGCGCACGAGGCGATCGACCGCGGCGGATGGCGGCAGACCGCGCAGTTCCCGAACCAGCCGTCCGATCGCCAGGCCGAGCTCGCGCGGCCGTGCCGGGCCGTCGGCCTTCCAGAACGGCATCTTGCCGGGCTCGCCGGGTGCCGGCGAGACGAGCACGCGGTCGTGTGTGATCTCCTCGATGCGCCAGCTCGAGGCCCCCAGCACGAACGTCTCGCCCACGCGCGACTCGAAGACCATCTCCTCGTCGAGTTCGCCGACGCGGGCGGCGCCCCTGGGCGCGCCCGCCAGAAAGACGCCGTAGAGTCCGCGGTCGGGAATCGTGCCCGCGTTGGCGATCGCCACGCGCTGGGAGCCCTCCCGCGTCGTGAGCAGGCCCGTGATCCGGTCCCAGGTCAGGCGCGCGCGCAACTCCGCGAACTCGTCGGACGGGTAGCGTCCCGACAGCATGTCGAGCACGCCCTCGAAGATCCGCCGGCTGAGCGCCTCGAAGGGCGCGGCGCAGCGGAGGCGTGCAAACAGGCGGTCTACGGGCCACGGTTCCATGGCCACCATAGCGACGATCTGCTGGGCGAGCACGTCGAGCGGGTTGCGGGGGTATCGCGTGGCCTCGACGCGTCCCTCGTGCATGGCTCGCGTCACGGCTGCACAGGCGAGCAGGTCGCCGCGGTACTTCGGGAAAATGACGCCTTCGCTGGTCGCGCCGACATGATGGCTGGCGCGGCCGATGCGTTGCATGCCGCTGGCCACCGACGGGGGGGCTTCGATCTGCACGACGAGATCGATCGCGCCCATGTCGATCCCGAGCTCGAGCGACGAAGTGGCCACGAGGGCGCGGAGCTGCCCTGCCTTCAACGCGTCTTCGATCTCGACGCGCTGCTCGCGGGCGATCGATCCGTGGTGCGAGCGCACGAGCGGCTCGCCTGCCAGCTCGTTCAGCGATCCCGCGAGGCGCTCGGCGAGGCGCCGGCTGTTGACGAAGATCAGCGTCGATTGGTGCGCGCGGATGATCTCGAGGAGGCGCGGGTGGATGCTGGTCCAGATCGACGTGCGCACGGGGCCCTGCGCCGCCGGGCCGCTCGGGATCTCCGGCCCAGGCGTCCCCATCTTCGCCAGGTCCTCTACCGGCACTTCGACTGTCAGCGACAGCCCCTTCGGCTGCCGTGCGTCGACGATCGTGACGGGGCGCGGGGTGGTGGGCGCCTCCTCCGCGCTGAACTCCTCGTGCAGTGCTTCGCGGACGTCTCCCGGCGTCGCCGGCGGCGTCGCGGCGGCCCGTCCGCGCCCGCGCGGCCCGCCCGCCGCCCCGGCGTCCCGCAGGGTGGCGCCGCCAAGGAACCGCGCCACCTCGTCGAGCGGGCGCTGCGTGGCCGAGAGCCCGATACGCTGCAGCGGCGCGTCCATCAACGCTTCCAGGCGCTCGAGCGAGAGCACGAGGTGCGCGCCGCGCTTGGTCGGCACGAGCGCGTGAATCTCGTCGATGATCACCGTGCGAACCGACCGCAGCGCGTCCCGCGCCTGCGATGTCAGGATCAGGAACAGCGACTCGGGGGTGGTGATCAGGATGTCGGCGGGCTCGCGCTGAAAGCGCGTGCGCTCGCGGGCCGGCGTGTCGCCCGTGCGCACGGCTGCCGCGGGTACCACGAAGGGCTCGCCGCGCCCGCGCGCCAGGTTGGTGATCCCGGCAATGGGCGAGCGCAGGTTGCGCTCCACGTCTACCGCGAGGGCTTTCAGCGGGGAGACGTACAGCACCCGGCACCGCTCGCGGATCGGAGGCACGGGCGCGAACATCAACCGATCGATGGCCCACAGAAACGCCGCCAGGGTCTTGCCGCTGCCCGTCGGCGCGAACACGAGCGTGGACTCGCCGCGCGCAATCGCCGGCCATCCGCGCGCCTGTGCGGCCGTGGGGGCTTCAAAGGAGGCCGTAAACCAGTCGCGCACGGCGGGATGGAACGACGCGAGCGAATCGCGGCCGCGCACCGGAGACACGTCGGCAATCTTACCGGGCATCCGGCGCGCGCGGCGGCGATCTCAGGCGCGGTGCCCGCGTTGTACCCGCACAGCCGGTATAATGACACCCGACCAGTTACTCACCGGACAGGGGACCAGCAGACATGGGAGACGCAGGCGAAGGACTGATCGACGCAGATGCGAAGATCCAGGAGCGGATGGAAGAACTGCAGTTGAGCCGCGCGCAGTCGCGCCGCCCCGCAGTGAAGAATCCTGAACAGGTGCGTCAGATCGAGTCGCTCAAGCTCGCGCACAAGGAAATGAGCCGTCAGCTCGAAAACACCACGCACGAGACGAGGCGTGCACAGATCGCCAGCGCGCTTGCCGAGATCGACCGGCGCATCGCCGAGACGCAGGCCGCGCTCGACGCGTAGCAGTCGTCACGACGCCTGAGCGGCCGGCCGGGGCCGCTCCGCTACCCGGTCTTCATTCACTCCAGCCCAAGATCGACGCCCAGATTGCCGGCGAGCGATGTCGCCAGATGCAGAGGGTCGGGCCGCAGGTGCCGCGGTAACACAACGCGCGGCGGCGGCGCGGCTGCGGCCGCATCGATCACGCGCAGGTAGTCGTCGTGCATCTGCGGGATCGTGTGATGGCGCTCGAAGTACGTGCGTGCTGCGGCGCCCAGCGACGCGCGCAGCGGCGCGTCCGTGATCAAGCGCCGGAGTGCACGCGCGAGCAGCCGGTCCTCATCGGTGATGTCAATGCTGATGGCCACCGGCACCACGGGCCCGCCTTCGCTCTGCAGGTGCCGGAGCGTCCACCCGTGTGGCTCGAGCGTCGGGATGTGGGCCAGGTGCACGAGATCGGTCAGCACCGTCGGCAGTCCGGCGGCGATGCACTGCGCCCACGCCGCGGACGTTTCCCGTGCCGTCGGCCACCGCAAGGCCAGGGCGGCGTCGGCAGCGAGCAGTGAGGAGGGCAGCTCATCGCCGCTCACGAACCCCGCGATGGTCAGGCGATCCGCTACGCCGGCTGCGCGCGCGACGGTCCGAGGGTCGTACGTGCCAGGCCCCGTCCCCACGAGCAGCAGACGGAGGTCATGGTGATGGTGGCGCGTGGCGGCGATGGCGTGAATCGCCGCGCTGATGCGCTTCTCGGGCGTGATGCCGCCGTACGCGAGCACCACGAACGCGTCCGGTGCGATGCCGAGTCGCGCCCGGGCCCGGGCCCGGGCCTCATCCCGTCGGCCGGCGGTCGCGAGCGGATCGGTTACGCCGAGCCGGATCACATCGACCTGAGCGCCCCCGAACGACTCGCGGAGTTCATCCGCCACGATGGCGTTGTGCACCGCCACTCGGCGGGCGGACAGCACAACGCTGCGGAGCATCGGCCAGAAGTAGGAGATCGGCCCACCGAATCCCGCGACGCCGATGGCCGCTCGTTCCGGCGGCACCTCGGGGTGATTGAAGACGAGCTCGGTTTCGTACTCCCTCGGGCGGCGCCGGGACAGCAGGCACGCGGCGCGGGCGTGGTGCAGGTGCGCATCGTGGAGCACGACGAGCCCGGGGTACTGAAAAAGGTAAGGCCACATGAAATCGTGGCAGCCTGCGTTCCCGAGCTGGTACACCACCAGGTCGTAGGGAGCCTTCTGGCGCAGCCAGACGAAGTCGTGAGCGGAGCGGGCGCGGAGGTGCCGTGCGCGGGCGAAGGAGAGCTCGGCGGCCGACGCGA
>CAVXNR010000012.1:0-177900 GCA_963763095.1 Vicinamibacteria bacterium | reverse complement strand
CGGGAGCGGCGCGCTGCTGATCGGCGACAAGGGCACGATCCTCCATGGATCGCACGGCGCCGACGGGGTGCGCCTGATCCCCGAGACGCGCATGCAGGAGTACAAGCGGCCGCCGAAGACCCTGCGGCGCGTCACCGAAGGCCACGAGGGCGACTGGATCCGCGCGTGCAAGGAAGGGCCGAACGGCGAGCCGCCGTGCTCCACGTTTGAATACGGCGGCGCGCTCACGGAGATGGCGCTGCTCGGCGTTCTGGCTATCCGCATGAAGGACCAGCGGCTGGAATGGGACAGCCAGAATTTGCGGTTTACGAACAACGAGGCGGCGAACGAGCTGCTGCGCATCCAGTACCGGGAAGGGTGGACGCTGTAGCACCTGGAGCTCACGGTGAGCCATGTCGACCGATGCCGATTCACGCGTCCCGCTGACGCCCGGTATGTCGAGCCACGCTACTGATCCACCCTCGGCGTCCGTCGTTCGCGCTCACCTGGCAGAACTGTTGTCGAGCGCCCAGCTTGTCAACGCCGAACGTCTGTCCAGTCTGCTACGGTTCATCGTCGAGGAGACGCTCGAGGGCCGTGGATCCCAACTGAAGGAAGCGCGAATCGGCCTGGACGTGTTTGGCCGCAGGGCAGACTCGGTACGATCCGGCGTTCGACCCGATCGTGCGAGTGCAGATGGGACGGTTGCGTGCAAAGCTGCGGAACTACTACAGCGGTCAAGGTGCCCACGACCCCGTGCGAATCGACGTTCCGGTCGGCGGCTACACTCCGACGTTTGCGAGGGTGCTCGTCAACCGGCTACCCACCGAGCAACAAGCTCAGACGCCTCCGGTAGCAGGCGACGACCTGCGGATCGCGGTCCTGCCCATTGTCAACACGAGTGGTGACCCTGGAGATCAGTACTTCTGCGATGGCCTCACCGAAGAACTGATCAATCGGCTCGCTCGAACGCCACACCTCCGCGTCGTGGCCAGAACGTCGAGTTTCCAGTTCAAAGACGCCGCGCGCGACATCCGCGAGGTTGGCAGGCTACTCGACGTGAGCAAGGTCCTCGAAGGCAGCGTCGGGAAGGCGGGCGGTCGGATACGGGTGACCGTGCAGCTGATCAACGTCGCGGACGGTTGCCACCTCTGGTCGGAGCGCTACGAAGGCGAGCTCACCGACATCTTTGCCATACACGAGCAGATCTCGTCAGCGGTGCAACGCGCGCTCAGGACCCAGGTGGTCGCCGCCGGGAGCCAACCCCTGCCCCGACCGAGGCCGCACGCGCTCGAGGCCTACAACCACTACCTGCAAGGGCGCTTTCTGTGGAACAAGCGAACCGAACAGGGCCTCAGAGCGGCGCTCGATCACTTCGAACGAGCCGTTCGGATCGACCCCGGGTTTGCTCGTGCACTCTCGGGTGTGGCCGACTGCCACTTCATGTTGGGAATGTCGGCCGCCGAGCCGCCCGAACTGTGCATGCCAAAAGCTGAACAGGCTGCAAGGCAGGCGCTGCAGCTGGATGACTCATTGGCTGAACCCCATGCATCCCTCGCCGGCGTCAAGAATTGTTACACGTGGGACCTTCCCGGTGCGGAAGCAGAGTATCAGCGCGCTGTGGCACGCGACCCCAGCTACGCAACCACACTCCACTGGCGTGGACTCTGGACCCACGCGGCCCGAGGTCGGTTCGCGGTGGCGATCGACCATCTCGAACAGGCCATCGAGCTCGATCCGCTGTCACCGCCGATCATCGCGGATCTGGCGCTTGCGCACGCCTTCCGGGAAGACTTCGAGGCGTCGGCGATGTACTGCCGCCGCGCGCTCGAGCTCGACCCGCACTTCCATCGACCATTTTGGTTTCTCGGATTGAATGCTGCTTGGAACGGCAGCTTCCAGACGGCCGAAGAGGCTCTGAAGCAGGGCCTCGCGCTCTGTCCCGGCGCCGCGTTCCGCACGCGTCTCCTCGGGGCGTTGGGTTTCGTGTACAGGCCGGTGGAAGAAGCCGCAGCTTGCCCGGGCGGTCAAGGGCGAGCTCGATCGCATGCGCGAAACCTCGTATGTTCCCTCTTTCGAGCTGGCGCAGGTAGAAACCGGGGCCGGCAACCACGAGGGGGCACTCGCGTGCCTCGAAGATGCGGTGATCACGCGCGAGAGCTACTGCATCTTCTTCAAGGCCTGGCCGTCATTTCGGCCGCTCCACTCCGAGCCGCGATTCCGGTCTCTTCTCGCCCGAATCGGCCTCGAGCCCTGATGTTACGGTAACCGTTACTGCCGCCGTCGGTGCTCCTGGAGCAATCTCCCTCCCGGAGGCACACATGAAAGCTCTCGTCATCGGCTCGACCGGGCTCCTCGGACACGAAATTTGCCGGCGGCTTACGGAGGCGGGCCGTCCCGTCCGGGCGTTGGTTCGCCCCACGTCGGATCGGGACAGGCGGGCCAGCCTTTCTCGTTGCGGCGTCGAGCTCGTCGAAGGCGACCTCAAGGATCCGACGTCTCTCGCGGCAGCGTGCGACGGGGTGCGGTCCGTCATCTCGACCGCGTCATCCACGTTCTCGCGACAACCGGGCGATTCAATCGAGAGTGTCGACCGGCAGGGACAGCTGGCGCTCGTCGACGCGGCGCGCACGGCCGGTGTCGAGCAGTTCGTGTTCGTCTCATTCCGGGAGAATCCACGGATTCAGTACCCGTTGTCGGCCGCCAAGCGCGACGTCGAGCACGCGGTGAAGACCTCCGGAATGGTGTACACGATCCTGCAGTCGTCGTACTTCATGGAGATCTGGCTGACGCCGGCTCTGGGCTTCGACCCGGCACACGGGAAGGTTCGACTCTATGGCGATGGGACCAGTCCCGTCAGCTGGATCTCGTATCGTGATGTCGCCGGCGCGGCTGCCGGCGCAGTCACCGAATCCGCGGCCCCGAACATGGTCGTCGAGCTCGGCGGCCCGCAGCCGCTCAGCCCGCGCGAAGTCGTCCGCATGTTTGAAGCGTCCGGAGGCGGCGAGATCGCCCTTGAAAGCGTCCCCGAGCCGGCGCTCGAAGCACAAATGAACGCGGCCAGCGATCCCCTCCAAAAATCGTTCGCCGGCCTGATGCTCCAATGTGCTGCTGGCGATGCGATCGATGTCACGATCGGCACCCGGCTGTTTCCTTTTCCGAGGGTGTCGGTTCGAGACTTCATTACCGCTCAACTCACGCGGGTCTGAGGGTAATCATGGGGCGTGAACCGTCATTCGTGCTGGTGCACGGTGCGTGGCAGACCGCTCGGACGTGGGATCTCATCATCCCACGACTCGAGACGGGCGGCGGGCGGGTGTTCAACGCCCTGCTCACCGGTCTGGAAGCGGATTCAAACGCGCTAACCGAGGCCGTCGGACTCGGCACACACACGCGGGATGTGGAGGCGCTGCTGGAAAGTGAGGATCTCCACGAGGTTGTGCTCGTCGGACACAGCTACGCGGGGATGATCATCACGGGGGTTGCCGAACGCGTCCGAGCGCGAATCAGTCATCTCGTCTACGTCGACGCGTTTGTTCCAGACCACGGTCAATCGGCGCTGCAACTGCTCCCCGGATCCATCCGCGACGCGTTCAGGACGCAGGCCGAGGCAGAGGGGGGCTGGCGGCTGCGCGCGAGCGAGCGCCTGCTCGATTTGTGGGGACTGGAAGAGGGCCCTGGGCGCGAGTTTGTCCGGGCGCGGCTCTGCGATTTCTCGATCCGATGCTTCGAGCAGCCGATCGACGCTCCCACGCACGCGGCATCGACTCTCGCGCACACCTATATCGGGTGTGTTCGCGAGGGATATCCAGCACGGTCGGTGTTCGAGCCGTTTGCCCGGCGTGCCCAGCGGGAAGGGTGGGACTACCGCGAACTTCCCTCCGGCCACGATTGCCACGTCGAGATGCCCGACGCTGTCAGCGAACTGCTTCTTGGGGTCGCAACATGACACGCTGCAGATGTCCAGGGAGACTCGGTCTCTGTGGATTCCGGTTGAGCGTCGAAGGGGTGGGTGCAGCGGCTCGACATCGTGCCTTCATCCGGTATTTTATCTATTGCCGCCGGCGCGTGAATCCTTCAGAATGCGCGCACCAGTGCGGCAGATACATTCCCGAGATAGGCCCGCGGACAGCACACGGACAAGGAGCAGCCATGAGCGAGCCGACGAAGACACGACAAGTCACGCGCCGTGAGTTCGTCGGCGGGGCCCTGACGGCCGCGGGCGTGCTCACGGGAGCGCCGGCCTTGCTGCGCGGCCGCAATCTGAACGACAAGTTGAACATCGCGTTCATCGCCTGCGGCGGCCGGGCCCTCGACAGCATCAGCGAGCTCGTCGCCGGCGGCGACAGCCAAGCCGCTGGCGCGGCGAAGGACCGGCGCGGCAAAGCCGGCCCCGCGGCCGCGCATCCCGACGAGAACGTGACCGTCCTGTGCGACGTGGACCAGAAGGCGTTGGACGCCGCGTCGCAGCGGTTCCCTCGTGCGACGAAGTTCGCCGACCTCCGGCGCGTGTTCGACAAGCCGAACGACTTCGATGCCGTCGTCGTGTCCACAGCCGAGCACACCCACGCGATCGCGACCTACCTGGCGCTGACCCACGGCAAGCACGTCTACTGCGAGAAGCCGTTGACGTACAACATCTGGGAAGCGCGGCTCATACGCGAAACCGCCGCGAGATACCCCAAGTTGTCGACGCAGATGGGCAACCAGGGCCATGCCTCGCCAGAGCGGCGCACCATCGCGGAGATCCTCCGGACGGGCGTCATCGGCCCGGTGCACGAGGTGCACGTCTGGGTGGAACGCGCGTGGGGACTGCAGGACGCGGCGTCCGCGCTGAAGTTCGACAAGCCGCACGGGTTCTACAACGGCATCCAGATCGTCGACCGGTTCAAGGAGGCGATGCCCGTCCCACCCTCCCTCGAGTTCGATCTGTGGCTCGGACCTGCCCCGGTGCGCCCGTACCATGGCACGTACTTCCCCGGGCCGCGCTGGTATCGCTGGTGGGATTTCGGCAACGGCACGATGAGCGACCTCGGCAGCCACGACAACGACGTGGTCTACACGGTGCTCGACATCAAGCAGCCATTGACGATCGAAGCCACGTCTCCGAATGTGCCGGTCGCGCACAGAGAGCTCGCGCCCGCGACGATGACCGTGAAGTACGAGTTTCCGGCTTCGCCGTCGGGGGCGCCGCCGGTCAGGCTCGTCTGGCATCAGGGCGACAGCAAACCGCCAGGCTGGGTGCCGGCCTGGGGCGGCCGCTCACAGCTGTTCATCGGCGAGAAGGGCATGTTGCTCGGCAATGGGAAGCTGCTGCCGGAGGACCGGTTCAAGGATTTTCAGACGCCTCCCGAGACGTTGCCTCGGTCGCCGGGTCACTGGGTGGAATGGGTGAACTACGCGAAGGGTCTCGGTCCCGTGCCTGGGTCGAACTTCCAGTACTCCGGCTGGACGACCGAAGCGAATCATCTCGGCAACGTGGCGTATCGGACCGGCAAGAAGATCGAGTGGGACTACCAGAACCTGCGCGCCCGCAACGCGCCTGAAGCGGCGCCGTTCATCGGGCGGCCCGAGTACCGTAAGGGCTGGGACGACATCCTGAAGACGTAGCCCTCGGATGTGGCGCCGGGACTAAGTTCCGGCTCCACATCAGAAGTTCCGGCTCCTCACGGCCGGTCATGCCGAGCGCTGCGACTCGACCTGTCGGGTGCCGAGCTCGCCGAGCTCCGCGCCGGCGTGAGCCGGGTCGCCGTCCGCGCGGTAGCCGAGCTCCTTCGAGATCGCGAGGGCGGCCCCCATCACCTGCGTCGCGATCGTGGTGAGCGTGTCCGCGTTGATCTGGTCGGTGCCGCCGGCCACGCTCACCGCCGCGACCACGCGGCCGTCCCTGTCCCAGACGGGCGCGCCGACGCAGCGGCCGCCGAGCTCCTCCTCCTCGTCGTCCACGGCGTAGCCGAGAGCGCGCGTCCGCGCGAGTTCCTGCTTCAGCCGCTCGGGCGAGACAATGGTGTGCTCGTTGTGGCGGAGCAGGCCGCGATCGCTGATCAGGCGATCGACCTGCTCATCGGGCAGGTACGCGACGAGGCACTTGCCGAGGCTCGTGCAGTGCACGTCCATGCGTTTGCCGACCCATGTCGCGATTCGATGGACACCCGGGCGATCGACCTTCGCAATGACCGTGACTTCATGCCGATCGAGGACGGCCAGGTGCGCCGTCATGCCCGTGTCCGCGACCAGCATCCGCAGCACCGGGGCCGCCCGCTCCCGAACCACGAGGCCGTCCAGGGTCATGCCGGCAATGTGCACGAGCTTGCGCCCCGTCATGTAGCGGCCCGTCGCGTCGTCGCGCTGCAGATAGCCCTCACGCTCGAGCGTGAGGACGAGCGTGTGCACGGAGCTCTTCGGGAAGTCGAAGAAACGCGCGAGCTGCGCGAACGTCAGGCCGCGTCGCGAGTTGGCGATCCGCTCGAGAATCGCGAGACCGCGCTGAAGGGCTGGCACGGACGGGGTCTTCGTCGCACGCATCACGCACACTCTTGCAAGCGGCGACCCGTCGGCACCGCGATTCCACGCTGCTGGACACCAACGCGCCGAAGGGTGCCGCCGGTGCTGGACACCACACCGGCCGTGGGCCAGAATGCCGGCGCAGTCATGAATCGACTCGAAAGCAAGGTCACGATCGTGACCGGCGCATCGCATGGCATCGGACTGGCCATCAGCCAGTGTTTTGCGGAACAGGGCGCGCACGTCACGCTCGTGGACGTGGATGCCGAAGCGGGCGAGGCGGCGGCACAGGCGATTCGCGAGGGCGGCGGCGCCGCCGCCTTCTGCAAGGGAGACGTGTCGGCGCCGGCCGACGTTGCGCGTGCGGTGTCGCTGGCCGCCGCGCCGTCAGGCCGGGTGGATGTGCTCTGCAATAACGCCGCTCACCTCGGCGAGTTCCACGCCATTCTCGAATCGACGGCCGACGAGTGGGACAAGTGCATTCAGGTTGCGCTGCTCGGCACCCATCACTGCACGCGCGCGGTGCTGCCGTACATGATCGCGCAGAATGCCGGCTCGATCGTGAACATCGTCTCGATCCAGGCAATGGTGGGCTGTCCGACCTCCGTGGCCTACACGACGACGAAGGCAGGGCTGCTCGGCTATACGCTGAGCGCGGCGTACGACTACGGCCCACACAATGTCCGGGTCAACGCGCTGTGCCCCGGTGCCATCCAGACCCGTATCTCTCCAAAGCCCGGCGAGCCGCACTACGAGTGGCAGCGCCAGCAGACGGTGCTCGGACGAGTCGGAACACCTCGCGAAGTGGCAAACGCCGCCTTGTTCCTTGCCTCGGACGAGTCCTCCTACGTCACCGGGGCCGTCATCCCCGTGGATGGTGGCTGGACCGCAAAGTGACTAGCCGCTAGCGCGGTGGCATGAGCGCTTCCAGCTGTTCAGCACCAGCCTCCACCTGCGGCGCGAACGATGGACCGCTCGCGTAGCGCAGCATGCGATCGAAGAGGTGGAGCACCTCCGGATAGGCCTCGTCGAAATGATCGCGGAAGCGCAGGCTCGTCACCAGCAGCCGCCCGGCTCCGACCTTCGCCTCGAAGACGTACCCCACGCGCGAGAGATCCTTCGACTTGCTGAGGAAGCCCGCCGTGGTGCGGATGCCACCCACAATCGGCTGCAGCTGCGCGGGCCAGCGATCGAGCGGCAAGGCACCGCCCCATGCATCAGGTTGTAGAACTGCAGGTCGCCGAACCCCTCGTGCGGGAAGCCCTCGAGGGCAGGATGGTCGGGGATGACCGTCCCGAGCGCCCCGCCGGCGGCGGGGAAGAAGTTGACCTCCCCGCGTGCCTGTGTCCCGCCGCGCTCCGTCATCAGCCACACCCGGCCGCCGGCGCGCAGGTGCCGCAACGCGCCGTCATCGAGTGCTCGGCGTCACGAGGAGACCTGTCGCATCGCCCTGGGGTGATTCTTCGCGGATGAACGGGTACCGTCGCTTGATGCCCGCCCATCGAACGGTGGAGTAACACGGGCACTCCCGGCTGCTCGAGGAATCCACCGCGGGGATACGACCAGAACGACCAGCTGTTGCTGTGGGCGCCGTCCACATCCACGATCAGCTCGAGCTTCCGGGCGCCTGACGCAGGCGCAGGCGGCAGCGTGACGCGCGCAACGGGTGAAACCGTTCCCATCGGCACGCTCACACGCACCGTTTCTGTTGCCACGGTTTGATCTCCGGCCACGACCTTCCATGAGAGCGCCGCGTTACGCGAGGTCCTGTTCTCCATAATTCGAGATGATGACCTCTACGGGCGCTCCGTCATCGCTCCACCGAGCGCGCTCGGAGACACTGCTGGAGATGAGCGGCAGCACCGCGCTGTTGATCGCCTGGCCGTCGCGCGGCGTGATCCCCTTCGGCTGCCAGAAGTAGTCGAACCAGCCTTCCTCCCACGAGTCGCCCTCGCCGGTGCCACCGGGGAAGTCGACGGCCAGCCAGTAGTGATACCCGGTGATGTCCTGCTGCCGGCGCACGCGCTCGATCTGATACTTGCGACCGAGTTGCTGAAGCTTCTGTGAGTTGGCGACGAACTGCGGGTATCGCTCGGTGAGGCCCTGCTCCGACACCCACGCCTTCTTCGCGTGCAGCCAGCCGGGAAGAAACACGCCCGTGAACTTGTCGATCAGCGAGATGTCGGGCAGGGAACAGTAGTACTCGCCGAACTCGTGCTTCACCACCGGCAGGTCGGGCAGGCCCGGGCCGTAGTGGCTCACCATGTCTGTCGGTCGCATGACGTAGCCGTCGTTCGAGAGCACGAGCCCGTCCGGGTGCAGGGACTTGGCCAGGCGGTAGAAGTCGGCCACCACGTCGAGGAACTGCTTGCGTTCCTCCTCGGTCTCGAGCCACGTGAGGTTGAACTCGTTGCCAAACGCCAGCGACAGCAGCGACGGGCGATTGCGGTACGTCAGCACGACGTCTTCGAGCTCCTGGCGGAGGAACGCCCGGTGCGGGAGCACGTACTGCGTGTACGCCGCCGGCAGTTCGGCCATGACGAAGAGCCCAACCTCGTCGGCCGCGCGGAAGAATTCCTCCGACGGCGTCATCGAGTGGAAGCGCACCGCGTTGAACCCGAAGCTCCGTGCCTGCTTCAACCGTTGCACGTAGACCTCGCGCGAGGCGGGCGGAAAGCCGGTGAGCACCTCGATGTTGTCGTCGCCGTAGCCTCGAAGGTAGAGCGGCTTCCCATTCAACAGCAGCACGTTGCCCCGCGTAGTGACCTGGCGCATGCCGAATCGCTCGTCGACCCGGTCGCGCTCCCGCCCGCCCTGACGGAGCGTGATGGCGGCGGTGTACAGGTGCGGCTGCTCTGGCGACCACAGGCGTGCATCGGGAATCGCGACCGTGACCTCGAGGTCGGCGCGACCGCCTGCGGACACCGTCAGCGGCGCACGCCCTTCCACGCCTGGGGCCACGGTCACACGCACCTCGCCCGCGTACTCCCGCGCGTCGCGGTTCTGCACCGCCACCACGAATGTCGCCGATCGCCGCTCGACGTCCGGACGCACGTAGACGCGATCGATCGACGTTCGCTCGGCGGCGCTCAGTTCTACGTTCCCGTAGATGCCGCCCCAGTTGCCGATGTAGTTCAGCATGCCGGTCGGGCGGACCGGCTTCTGCTCGCGCGGGCCCTCCAGCGGGACGGCGCCCGGGTTGGCGATGCGCAACGCAATCACGTTCTCACCACCGGGCCGGACGGCGTCGGTCACGTCGAAGGTAAACGGCGCGCTGAACCCCTGGTGCTCGCCGATGCGCTGCCCGTTGACGAACAGCGTCGTCTCGCGGTGCGCGCCGCCGATGCGCAACGTCACCACCTTGCCGCGCCAGGCTGCGGGTACAGCCACTCGTGCGGCGATACCACGCGGGCCCGGCATAGTCGTGCCGGAGTGTGCCCTGGGGCTCGCCGACGCCCTGGGCCTGCCAGGCTCCCGGCACCACGATCGTCCGGTCGAACGCCGCCGCGCCTTCGGAGCCCAGCCCCTGATCCTGCGGGTCGAGTTTGAACTCCCACGTGCCGTTGAGCTCGATGCGCGAGCGCTCCGCGTGACTCACGGCGGGCAGGACACACAGGGCAAGGATCGCGAGAATGGCTGATCGCATGGGGCGAGGGTCCTCTGAATCGATCGCGTCGGGTCAGGCACCGTTGTACCTCGCGCCAGTTCGCCTGCCGCAGCGCCTGAGCACCGGGACGCGCCATCGGTCCGATTAGCTGGAATCCTCCACCGCATCAGTGTCCGGATGGCTCTGTCAGCTTCCAAGCCGGTGATTACCATTGCCCGAGATGCATTCACCACTTGGGCGAGGTGTGCTGGCTTGCGCGCTGATGTGCGCCGGCGCCAGCTCCGCGGTGGCCGACGCCGAGCGTCTGACCGTGAGGGTGTCCTGGGGCCATCTCTCGCCGGACACGGCGGTCCGCTACGTGGACCCGCAGGGTTCACCGGAGCTCTCCCTCCTCTCGGTGACTCCGGACCAGTTCGAGCGTGACGACACGCTGCGGGAGCATGTGTCCGAAACGCGAGCCGGCAAAGGAGACGTGGACGGCATCACGCTCACGCTCGAGTACGAGGCCGGTCCGAGAACGCCCGCTCAGAACGTGCACGTGCTCTGGACCGACCTCATCGCCGCGCACGACGCCGACTCCGCACGCCGGCTGCTGCGAGACCCGGCGTTCGCGCCGGGCTCGCCCGCTCTGACGCTGCGGCTCGATGCCGCCGGCACGCGTGGCTTCACCGTGACGGTCGATCAGCTGCGTGCGGAACGATCTCTCTGGATCCCGTCGCTCGACATCTATGTGACCGCGGGCGATGCGCCGGTGCCGTTTGCCGATCACCTGCGCGCACTGGAGGCGCGCAAGGGCGGGCGCATTCTCGATCGGGTGCGCGTCGAACCGGAGGCGACGTACGCGCAGTACACGAGCAGGTGGGAGGACATGGGCAATCCCGCCTACACGAATCCGCAGCCGCGCGGCCCCGGCCACATCGTCGGCCTGACATGGGACAGCGCCATCCGGAAGTTCGGCATCGACCGTGGTGCGGGCGTGTGGAGCGACGAGGGCAACCCCGACAAGGTGCGCTTCTGGTTTGCCTTCGGTGAGCTCGGCAAGGGCGTGGGCACGACGTGGAAGTCGCAGCGGCTGACCGATGGCCTGCCCGTGATGACCACCGTCTTCGAGGAGGCGGGCGTCCGCTACGAGGTGGAGCAGTTCGCCTACCCCCTGCACGGCCCGCCAGCGGAACGCCGGGGCGACATGCCGATGGTGCTCCTGCAGCGGTTGACGCTCACCGAGCTCACGGGCACACCACGGTCACTGCCGGTCTCGATGACCCACCGCCGCCAGCTTCCACAGTACGTCGACGCCACGATCGTGTCCGAGCGTGAGGGCGACGCGATTCTCTTCCGCGAGCGAGGCCGGCGCGGCGTGCTGCTCGCGATTCAAGGCGGCGGGGAAGCCACCCCGTGGAGCGGCACGTCTGACTACCAGTCGCAGCAGAAACGGATCGACGCGACCGTGTTCGTCGACCTGCCAGCCAGGGGAACCCGCCAGTTCGTCGTGAAGCTGCCGTCGCCGATGGTGGCCGACGCGGACGCCGCGGTGCTGACGGCGATCGACTATTCGGGTGCACGCGAGCGGACGCTGAAGTTCTGGTCCGAGTACGTGGCCCGCGGCGCGCAGTTCCGTGTGCCGGAGCCGGCCGTCAATGACCTGTTCCGCGCGAGCCTCTGGCACGCGCTCCGGTTACCCCGCCGGCACGGGGGATCGGAGCCAGATGTCGCCATCGACCTGCCCTACTCCAACTTCGCGTACAGCCAGACGGGCACCCCCTGGCCGGTGAACCAGGCCGTGTACGTGGACTACATGCTCTATGCGCTGCGCGGCTATCACGCCATAGCCGACGAAGAGCTGCTGGCGCAGTTCCGGAACAACCAGGAACACGACGGGCATGTCGGCGGCTACGCCAACTGGCTCGTCTACACGCCGGCGATGCTGTACGCCATGGCGCAGAACTACCTGCTGTCGCAGGATGGCGCCGCGTTCGAGAAGCTGCTGCCTCAGGGTCTGAGCGCGATGGATTGGTGCCTCGCGCAGGTGGCGCACGCTTCGCGCGGCGAAGGCGCGGGGGCGGGCCTGGTGCGGGGGCCGCTCAACGACCTGACGGGACAAGGCGTCTGGGCGTTCAACCAGGCATACCTGTTTGCGGGCCTCGACCTCTTCGGGCGCGCGCTGGAGCGGCACGGCCACCCACGCGCCGCGGAGGCGCGAGATGCCGCTCGCGCCATCCGTGAGGCAATCGACCGCGGGTTCGGTGCGGCGAGCATGCGGTCGCCTGTCGTCCAGCTGCGCGACGGGACATGGGCACCCTACGTGCCCGCCGAGGCGTTATCGCCCAGGCGGCTGCTCGACCAGTGGTACGCCACCGACGTCGACACGGGCGCCGTGCACCTCCTGCGCCTGAAGGCGCTGCCCGCAACGGGCGTGATGGCGGACTCGCTGCTCCACGACCACGAGGACAACCTGTTCTACAAGGGCTGGGGCATCGCGAACGAGCCGGTCTACAACCAGCACGCCACGGCCTACCTGCTGCGTGACGAGCCCGAGGCGGCCGTGCGCGCGTTCTACAGCTACATGGCCAGCGCGTTCAGTCACTCGGTGTTCGAACCGGTGGAGCACCGGTGGACGCATGGGCAGTACTTCGGGCCGCCGAGCACCGACGGCGCCTGGTTCGAGCTCTACAGAAACATGCTGATCCACGAGCGCGACGATGACACGCTGGTGATTGCCCAGGCGACGCCGCGCGCCTGGATGCAGGACGGGCAGAAGATCGAGCTCGAGCGGGTGCCCACCTATTTCGGCGTCGTGTCCGCGACTCTCGAGAGCCGCGCACGTGCCGGTGAGATCCGGGCCGACGTGCAGATGCCGGCCTCGCGCAGACCAGCGGCACTGCTCGTCCGTTTTCGTCATCCCGACAAGAAGCGCATGCAGTCCGTCACGCTCAACGGCCGCGCGTGGAAGGACTTCGACGCAGCGAATGAATACGTTCGCGTCCCGGCGCCGGATGCGGACCGCTACGCGATCGTCGTCCGCTACTGACGAGCGGGATGGTCTCGGCCGGAACTGAAGTTCCGGCGCCACATCGGACCGAAGTGCCGGCACACATCGCATCCAATAGGCAGGACGCTCACCGCATCCGGCGCGAGCAGCGCATTGATTGACCGCTACACCGGGCGAACAATGAGTGTGCACGACTCGTCACGCACACGTCATCCAGGAGAACCCATGTCAACTCTCAAGCATCTGGTCATCAGCGCCGTGCTTGTGCTCCTCTCGCTCACGCCGGTCATGGCCCAGGTCGGGACGCAGGGATCGATCCTCGGCGCCGTCACGGACGCGTCGAACGCGGCTCTGCCGGGCGCCACGGTCTCAGTGAGGAACCTCGATACGGGGCTCGAGCAGACCGCCGTCACCGACGAGGCTGGCAACTTCGAAATCCTGGCACTCCCTATCGGTCCTTACGAAGTGACCGTGTCGATGCCCGGCTTCAAGACATGGCGCCAGGAGCGACTCACCCTGAACGTCGGCGAACGAAGCCGTGTCGCGCCGGTCCTCGAAGTGGGCCAGATCACCGAATCGGTCACCGTGGAAGGCGGGGCGCCGCTGCTGCAGACCGAGCGCAGCTCGGTGCAGACCGTCGTGGAGATGCAGCAGATTCGCGAGCTGCCGCTCAGCACACGGAACCCGGTGGTGCTCGTGAACCTGGTGCCGGGCCTCCGGTTCACCGGTGCGGGCGGACCGGAACGCGGTTCCACGGTGCAGGGCTTCGGCCTGCGCGAGAATCAGACCGAGTTCCAGCTGGATGGCTTGAACGCCAACGCGGCGCATGGACGAAGGCGGCATCACGATTCCGAACGTGGACACGATCGCGGAGTTCAGCGTCGAGACCTCCAGCTTCAGCGCCGAGAACGGACGCAATCCGCTGCAGATTGTCATGGCCACGAAGGCCGGGACGAATGCATTCCACGGCACGGCCTGGGAGTTCGTGCAGAACGACAAGTTCAACGCAAGGAACGCCTTTTCGACGGCGGAGCCGCCCAAGCTGAATCGGAACCAGTTCGGCGCCGCGGCCGGCGGTCCGATCATCCGGAACAAGACGTTCTTCTTCGGCAGCTTCGAGGGCACGCCGATCCGGCGGGAGTCGCCTCTACAACTCCGTCGTCGTGCAGCCGGAGATGCTCGAGGGTGACTTCTCGAGTCTTCCCCGGGCGATTACGGACCCGCGCACGGGGCAGCCGTTTCCCGGGAACATCATCCCGGCCGACCGCATCTCGAGCGCGTCACGCTTCTTTTTTCCGTACCTGCTGACGCCGAATTCACCGGACGGGCGCTTCCGCGCGGTAGCCCCCGTGACCGACGACACGTACCAGTACACGGCGAGGATCGATCACCAGATCACGGGCGCACAACGCATCTATGGCCGCTGGGTGATGAACTCCAACGAGAACGACTCGCCGGGGTACTCGCCCGACGTGCGGTCGGCGAACGAGACGACGCAGCACAACATCGGGTTCAACTACACGAATTCGCTGACGCGGAACATGCTGCTGACCGCGACCGCGGGATACCTGCGGTCCGACAATCGGTTCACGTCTCCGGTCGTGGGCACGGAGAACCTGGTGCAGGAGGCAGGCATCCAGGGCATCGGGACGGCGGGTCGCGAGGACTTCGTGGGTCTGCCCAATGTGGGCATCAGCGGCTACACCGGCTTCAACACGGCGTTCGGCGTGCCCGGCCGGCTGTGGAGCGACGTGTGGAACGCCAAGGCGAGCCTGACCTGGCTCCTTGGCGGCCACTCGCTGAGCACGGGGTACGAGTTCAACACCCGCAGCGTGTACGGGCGCCACGGCTCCCACTCGCCACGGGGCAGCTTCGACTTCAACGGCCAGTACACCGGGGATGGCTTCGCGGATTACCTGCTCGGGCTGACGTCCGGCACCAGGCGCAATTTCCCGCTCGAGACGTTCGGGCTCGACCGCTCGCCCTATTCGGGCGCCTATGTGCAGGACTTCTGGAAGGTGCGATCGAACCTCACGCTCGGCCTCGGTCTCCGGTACCGAGTACTGGCACGAAAAGACGCTGAGGGCGGGGAACGGCGCGACGTTCGATCCGTCGATCGGAAAGGTCATTGCGGGTGTCGACGAGAACGGCGAGGTGAACCTGACGAACCAGCCGGTCTCCCCCTTCCTTGCCGCATCGTCGCAGGGGCTGTGGGTGCCTGCCACCGAGGTGGGCGTGCCGGCGGGCCTGTTCAAGGCCAACGGCCACCTGTCGCCGCGCGTCGGCCTCACGTGGCGTCCCGAGATGATCAAAGACTTCGTGGTGCGCGGCGGCTACGGCATCTATTACAACAGCTTCACCGGCAACCGGTCGGCGTCGTCGATCGTCGGCCTGCCGTACTGGACGTGGGAAGCGCTGTCGTTCAGTCCGCTGACCCAACAGGGCTGGGAGACCGCCTGGCCCACCGATCCGGAGCAGTTCATTCAGCCGTCCGTGGGCGAGTCACCGGCGTGGGACATCGATGCCACGAAGACGCACGAGTGGAACGTCTCGGTGCAGAAGGGCCTGCCCTTCAACTCGGCGGTCACCGTGTCGTACGTCGGCTCGCGACTGCACGATCAGGTCTCGCTGTTCCCGTACAACGAAGTGCCCCCGGGGATTTACCCGGACCTTCAGGCGGCCAAGCCGTATCCCGCGTTCGGCGAGATCAACGTGCTGGAGAACCGCGGCAGCGCCAAGTACAACGGCCTGCAGATCAAGTGGGAGCGGCGCTTCGCGGACGGCCTCTCGTTCACCGGCTCCTACTCGCTGGCGAAGAACACCTCCGACACCGTGGCGGAGGACGAGACCGGCCGCATCCAGCCGTTCACGCCCGCCGGGTACCAGAGCGGGCGCGCGCCGAACGACCGGCGGCACATGGTCTGGATCAACGCGGTGTACGAGCTGCCATTTGGCCGTGACCGTCCCTTCCTGAACTCGCTTCATCCGGTGCTGGATGCGATCCTGGGCGGCTGGCAGCTGAGTGGCATCGACAGCTTCGTCTCGGGTGTGCCGCTGAGCATCAACGTGCCCGGAGCAACCCTGGGCAATGGCTGGGGAACCCGCGCAAACGTGTCCGGAGATCCGGATGCGGCGGACCCGTCGGTCGACCAGTGGTTCAACACGGCCGCCTTCTCCGCGCCCCCGGCGCTGCAGTACGGGAACTCGGCGCTCGGCATCATCGAAGGTCCGGGGGCGCACATCCTCGATCTCGGTCTCATGAAGAGCTTCTCGCTCGGCGAGAGGCGGTACATCCAGTTCCGGGCCGAGGCTTACAACGCGCTGAACCACGTGAACCTGGGAAATCCGGGTACCACGCTGGGCACCGCGGACTTCGGGCGCATCCTGAGCGCCGGGGCCGCGCGCACGATGCAATTTGGCCTGAAGCTGTCTTTCTAGGCATGGCGACCGGCCAGATCTACATGCTGCTGGGGCTCCTGAGCTTCAGCATGCTGGGCGTGTTGCACAAGGTGGCGGACGTGCAGCACAGCCGACCCGCCACGATCAACGGGCTGCTCGCCAGCTCGTCGCTGCTCTTCGTGTTCGCGTTCGTCATGCTGGGGCCGCCGGGTGGGCCGGCGGTCCCCGGCAGCGTGGCCGGGGTTGCCATTCCGTTCGGAGTGAGTGCGTCCATCGCGATCCTGGCCTTCCAGGCTGGCGTGAAGCACGGAAATATCGCGACCAGCTGGCTGGCGATCAATCTGTCGGCCGGCATACCCACGGTCGCCTCGATCCTGATTTACGACGAGCCGGTGGGTACCGGGAAGGCGCTTGCGCTCGCGCTGATTCCGGTCTCGATGTTCCTGTTGTGGAAGGACAAGAAGGCGCAGGAACTCGCGCCGCGCACGGACGCACCGTGACGCGAGACTCCAATGTCTGGCTGCGGCTGATGCTGATCGCGTTCGTGGCGAACGGCATCGGCCCCTTCGGCCTGAAGATTCTGAGCGAGCGGGGGCTCGCGTCGCAGTACCAGGCGCAGTATCTCCTGTACTGGTATCTGGGCGGCTTCATGTTCGCCATGGCGGCGCTCTGGCAGAGTGGCCTCCGGCCGTACCGCCGCGAGGTGGGACTCGGGGCGTTGATGGGCGGGTGCAGTCTGCTGGGTCAGTCCTTCACGGGGCTCGCGCTGTCGCACGGGATGCCGGGGCACGTCGTGTTTCCGATCACCACGGGCGGGTCGCTGTTCCTCGTGGCTGCCGCGGGGCTGTTGCTGTTCAAGGAGAAAGTCGGCGCGTACGGGATGGCCGGGATGGTGCTCGGCATAGCGGCCCTGGTCGGGCTGAGCCTCGGTTGACCGGACTGCGCACGTTCGAGGGAGCTGTCAATTGACACAGGCACACGGCGACACCACGCGGGCGGAGCACCGGGCTCCCGCCGATCAGGAACTCTTCGCGCATCTCACGGACACCCTCTACACGGCGGTCGTCTCGGATGCGCTCGATGAACTCGGCCACCGGGAGCAGGCCATGGCCGAGCACCTGCGTCCAGTCGGTGCGAACGTGAAGTTCGCCGGCTGGGCGCGCACCATCGCCTGCATGGACATGTACCACGTCGACGGCGACCCGTACGGGGCGGAGATCGACGCCGTCGACAGCATCCTGCCCGGGGAAGTCGTGGTCGTGTCCACCGGCGGTTCGCGTCGCAATGCCCCGTGGGGCGAGCTGCTCTCGACCGCGGCGATTGCCCGTGGCGCGCGTGGCGCGGTGATCGACGGGCTCGTGCGTGACGTGGGGCGCATCCAGCAGCTCGGGTTCCCGCTGTTCGCGGCCGGCATCAAGCCGGTCGACTCGCGCGGACGCGGGCGCGTCGTATCCTTCAACGTGCCCGTGCAGTGCGGCGGCGTGCTCGTGTCGCCGGGAGACCTGGTGTTCGCGGATCTGGACGGCGTCATTGCCATCCCGGCGAGCCTGGTCGATGAGGTCGTCCGGCTCGCGACCGACAAGGTGTCGCGCGAGACGCACAGCCGCGAGGAGCTCCAGAAGGGCGCCTACCTGCGAACCGTGTACGACAAGTACGGCGTGCTCTGAGGACCGCGATGATCGTCGACGTGCACACGCACGTGTGGGAGCACCCCGCGCACATCGCGGATACCTTCATCGATGACGCGCGCCGCACGGCTGGCAACCCGAATCTCGAGGTTGCCGTGGACCTCGACGCGCACTGGGCCGCGATGGCGCCAGTGGATCGAGCCATCGTGCTCGGTTTCCGTGCGCGTCACGTCGGCGTGCTCGTGCCGAACGAGTACGTGGCGGCCTACGTCGATCGCCATCCGGAGAAGCTGATTGGCTTCTGCTCCGTGGACCCGCAGGATGCGGACGCCGTCGAGCAGTTACACCATGCGGTCCGGACACTCGGGCTTCGCGGGATCAAGGTGGCGCCGATTTACCAGGACGTCCACCCGTCGGACCCCCGGTTCGTGCGGTTGATGGAAGCGGCGGACAGGCTGCGGGTCCCCGTGCTGATTCACCAGGGCACCACGTTCTGCGAGAACGTATCCCTGGAGCTGGCCAATCCCGTCCTGCTGCAGCCCCTCGCGTTGCGCTTTCCCGGGCTGCGGATGGTGATCGCCCACCTGGGTCACCCGTGGATTGCCGAAACGCTGGTGCTCATCCGCAAGCATCGGCATCTCTACAGCGACATCTCCGCCCTGTACTACCGCCCCTGGCAGTTCTACAACGCGCTCGTGCTCGCGATGGAGTACGGCGTGCTGGATCGTCTGCTCTTCGGCACCGACTATCCGTTCACGACGCCAGCCTCCACCATCGAGGCCCTCCGCCGCGTGAACGCGATGGTCGAAGGCACCAACCTGCCGCGCATCCCGCTCGACCGGATCGAGGCGCTGATCCACCGCGACTCGCTGGGCCTGCTTGGCCTCGACGCTTAGCGGACGTGGCTGTCAGCAGGGCTGAAGCCCTGCCCCACATGCCTCAGCACAGGGCTGAAGCCCTGCTGACGCCGCGACCTGCATGTGGGGCAGACCTTCAGCCCTGCCGACGCCGGGACTGCATGTGGGGCAGGGCTTCAGCCCTGCTGATGCCGGGACTGCATGTGGGGCAGGGCTTCAGCCCTGCTGACCTACGCGATCCGATATGTCTCGATCGTCCCCTCGTTCACCTCGACGCCGAGCCCAGGCGCCGTGGGCACCGCGACGAAGCCATCGACGATCTTCAGCGGCTCGCGCACCATGGCGCGGCTGAGGGGGCCCTGCGAGGTGTTGAACTCCACGAACTCGGCGCGCCGCTGGAACGCGTTCAAGTGCAGCGACGCCGCGGTCAGCAGGTCCGACGACCACGAGTGGGGGATGACCAGGACATTCGCCATCTCCGCCATGTGGACGATCTTGCGCGCCGCCGTGAACCCGCCGCACCGCGTCAGATCCGGTTGCAGGACATCCACGCGCGCACGCTCGATCAGCTCGCGGAATCCCCACTCGGTGGCCTCCTGCTCGCCGCACGCGATGAGCGTCTCGACGGACTCCGACACGCGCCGGTAACCGTCGTAATCCTCGGGGTGGAGGATCTCCTCGACGAAGAACGGACGGAACGGCTCGATCGCGCGAATCGTCTGGATCGCCTGCTTCGGCGTGCGCTCCACGAACCAGCCGGTGTCGACCAGCAGATCCCGATCGGGGCCGAGCGCTTCGCGTGCGGCCTCCACCAGCTGCACGTCCAGCTTCGGATCGGTGCCGAACACGCCCCAGCCGAACTTGACCGCCGTGAACCCCTCGTCGATGTAGCGGCTGGCCGCATCACGCATCGCCTGCGGCGTGGGGCGGAAGAGCGTGCTCGCGTAGGCGCGCACGGTGTCGCGCCACTTGCCGCCGAGCAGCACGTGGATCGGCTGCCCGTACGCCTTGCCCATGATGTCCCACAACGCGATGTCGATCGCCGAGATGGCCTGCATCGCCACGCCGCGCCGGCCGTAGTAGATGCTGCCGCGATACATGCGGTACCAGAGGCGTTCCACCTCCAGCGGGTTCTCCCCGATCAGCAGGGCGGCGAGCCCATCGAAGGCCTGGATCTCGCCTTCACTCCAGCGCGGCGCCTCGACGGCGGCCTTGGCTACCGACGCCGCGGTTTCCATGTCCGAGTAGCCGGTGATGCCTGCATCCGTGGATACCCTCACCAGTCCCATGTAGGTGGGGCCGGGTGGCTCCTCGACGCCCTCGGTGCTGTGGTACAGACCAGGAGATTTCAGGACGAGGACTTCGACGTTGGTGATCTTCATGGCTCGACGGGCACGTCGCGGGCGATCACGTACAGCGTCGCCCCGCGGCGGCAGACCGCACCGAAATGCATCGCAACGACGACGCCGGCGCGATGCGCCGTGATCTCGGTCGGAGCCGACGCATGGTCCGCGAAATCGTGCAGGCGGCCGAGCAACTCGCCTTCGGCAACGTCTCCGCCCACATCCACGGCTGGTTCCCAGATGCCATCGAACGGGCACGGGACGTAGTCGCCGAGGTCTGGCGCCTGCACGAGACGCGGAGGTCCGGGACGTGCGGTGTCCACGCGTGTGATCGCGCCGGGCAGCATGCCGTAATGGCGCAGCACATTTTTCACTCCCTCGTACGCGTGCGCGACGCCGCGCCTGCTCGATCCTTCGCCCACCCCGAGCTCGGCGCCCACAGCGATCTTGCCTTCGTCCTCGGCCTGATCGGTCAGCAGGCCTGATGCCATCTGCCGCGAGTAGATGTAGATGAACGGTGTGTCGAAGAGCGATGCGACCAGCAGCGTTTCGGCCTGCTGGTCGCGATCGGGAATCGGGTGCAGCGAGGTGCAGAGAGGGAAGGACGCCTCGCGGCCGCCGGCGTGCAGGTCGATGACGACGCGCGCCTGGGGGAAGACGCGACTCGACACGAAGTGCGCGATGCGGTACGACAGCGTCCCTCGCGCCACGCCGGGAAACGCGCGATTCATGTTGACGTTGTCTTCGGGTGACGAGCGCTGGTGAGCCCTGCAGGCGCTCTCGCTCAATTGCGGCATCAGGATGACCCGCCCGCCCATCGTCTCCGGGTCGAGGTCGCGGCAGAGCCGTTTCACCGCAATCTGCCCCTGGTACTCGTTGCCGTGCGTGCCGCCGAAGACCGCGATGCCCGGCGCGCCGGGCGCGTCGCGCGCGCCGTTGATCACCGTGACCGGCACGAGGGAGTAGCCCCAGCTGCCGTCGAGGTGGAACGCGGCGCGGTAGTGGTGTTTGCCAGGCCTGGTGAAGTCGATTGCGGCAGGATCGATGGACGCGGACGTCACGGTGACGGCTAGTCTACCGCGCGTGCCTGAGAGCCCTTCGTGACGCCAGCGGGACCGGCGATGTGGTGTCCGATTGGCTGGACGACCGTGCGCCGCCCGCCTGCCGAGGGGCCGGCGATGTCCGCATTCGCGCTAAGCTCTGGCCCATGACGGTTGGACGGCTTCCGCTCGCGGTGTCGGGAATGATGGCTCTCGCCCTCGTTGCCGCAGGCTGCAGATCTACAGCTTCATCACCCATGGTCCCAATCTATCTCGGCACGTACACGGACGGCGCGAGTCGCGGCATCTACCGCCTCACGCTGGATCCTTCCAAGGCGCACTTGTCGGAACCCGTGCTCGTCGCGGAGGCGACGAACCCGAGCTTCCTGGCATGGCACCCCACGCAGTCGGTGCTCTACGCGGTCAGCGAGACCGACACGGTGGGCGCGGCGAAATCCGGCGCCGTGATGGCCTTCCGCATCGACGACTCGGGCGGGCTGACGCGCATCAATCAGGAGCCCAGCGGCGGGGGCGGCGCCTGCTTCGTATCCGTCAACGCGGCGGGCACGTACGCATTCGTCGCCAACTACGGTGGCGGCAGCGTCGCCGCCCTTCCGATCCGCGCGGACGGTGGGGTGAAGCCCGCGTCCGCAGTCGTGCAGCACACGGGATCGGGTCCGCACGCCACGCGGCAGACCCGCGCGCACGCGCACTCGATTCGCGCGATGCAGGGCAGCCCGTTCGTGCTCGCAGCCGATCTTGGCGCCGACCAGCTCTTCGTGTATCGCTTCGACGAATCGACGGGCGCCCTGCAGCCGCACCAGCCGCCATCGGTCGCCGCTTCCCCCGGGGCCGGACCGCGCCACTTCGCGCCGCACCCGTCCGGCGACGCCGTGTTCCTGATGAACGAGCTGAGCTCGACCATTGCCTCGTACGCGTGGGATGGAGCAGCCGGCACCCTCCGAAAGCGCGGCGAGGTGTCTACACTTCCCGACGGTTTCACGGGGGAGAACACGACGGCGGAGGTGACCGTCCATCCCAATGGCCGATTCGTCTACGGCTCCAACCGGGGGAACGACAGCATTGCCGCGTTCCGGGTCGCCCCCGACCGCACGCTCACCCGGATCGGCGTCTACCCCACCGGCGGGAGGACGCCGAGACACTTCGCCATCGATCCGAGTGGCGCCTTCCTCATTGCCGCCAACCAGGAGTCCGACACGATCGCGTTGTTCCGGATCGACGGGGAGACCGGTGCGCTGGCGGATACCGGCGCACGTGCGCGTGTGCCGGCGCCGGTCTACGTAGGCATGCGGGAGTTTTGAGATCGGGAGGTGTTTCGCAAAAATTGCGAAACACCTCCCGATCTCAATTGCACGTTCGGCATTGCATCGAAGCCGGCGGATATCGATGTATGAGCACACCTCACGCAATGTGTGAAATCATTGCGATTGTTCTCATGGGCACCCACGCCTAGAGTGGTTCACATCGCGGGCATGCGACGCCCGCATGGAGGACCGCATGAGAGCCCGGGCGCTGCCGCTGCTCGCCGTCGTTCCGCTGATGCTGCCGGGGGACCTGCCGCCCGCCGCCCGGGCCCCGTGCGTGATCGCGATCGAGCTCCAGGTGCGCGCGCCCCTGCGGTGGGGTGCGTTCGAATGGCACCTGGTGATGGGGGAGGCCGCGCGCATCTGGGCGCCGTACGGTGTGACCTTGTGCTGGGGTGATGCGGAGGATGCATGCCGCGGCCTCGAGGTGAAGCTGCGGGTGCTGCTCGCCGAAGACCCGCCGCCTCCGCCGCGCGCCGCGCAGGGTGCGCTGCTCGGATGGATCTGGTTCCGTGGATCGGACCCGGGTGGGGACATCGTGCTGTCGGTCAACGGCGCTCGCGACCTCGTGTCGCGCGCGAGGCTCGGCGACCGATCCCTGGGGTCGTTGCCCGCCTCCGTGATTGAGAGCCAGCTGCCGGCGGCGGTGGGCCGGGCGCTGGCCCACGAGATCGGACACTTCGTGCTGCGGGACCGCACGCATGCGCGACGGGGGCTGATGGTGAGCCGCTTCACGCCGAACCAGGTGGCCTTCGCTCCGGCTGGGACGCTTCGGCTGCCGCCGGAGGCAACCGAGTGGGTGCGTCAGACCTGTGCGCCGGTCGGGGTGTGGGCCGGCGGAGCCGCGCGCCGCCCGCCCGCCCGTTCACCCGAGGCCGCGCGCGCCACCCCGTAACCGGTCGCGCCGGACAGGAGGTTTGTGGATCTGGAAGTTCGTCACCTGCGCCTGGTCGTTGCCGTCGCCGAGCACGGCACCCTCACCGCCGCGGCCGAGGGGCTGCACCTCACGCAATCCGCCCTCAGTCACCAGCTGAAGGACATCGAGGATCGGCTGAAGGCCCCACTGTTTCTGCGGCGGAACCGACGCATGATCCCGACAGCGGCGGGGCAGCACCTGCTCGACACCGGGCTGTCGGTGCTCGCTGAGCTCGAGCGCACCGAGACGGCAGTGCGTGACCTGGGCCGCAGCAAGCAGGGTCTGCTGCGCGTCGCGACCGAGTGCTACACGTGCTACCACTGGCTGCCGCCCGTTCTGCACGAGTTCACGGCGCGATGCCCCGGCGTGGATGTGCGCATCGACGTCGACGCCACCAGCCGGCCGCTCGCGGTCCTGCTCGCAGGGAAGCTCGACCTCGCCCTGATGCTGTCGCCCGTCCGCGACCGCCGCCTTGCCGCAACACCGCTCTTCCGTGACGAGCTCCTCGTGGTGGTGCCGGCGCAGCACCGGTTCGCGAGCCAGGCGTACGTACGCCCGTCGCAGCTTGCCGAGGAGAGCATGTTCATGTATTCGCCGCGCGAGGACAGCTACGTCTTTCAGCGGCTGCTGACGCCGGCGGGCATCGTCCCGCGGCGTCTGCAGCAGGTGCAGCTCACGGAAGCCATCCTGGAGCTCGTGCGCGCCGGCTTGGGCGTGTCGGTGATGGCGCGGTGGGCCGTGCAGCCGTACCTGGATCGCCGGACACTCACTGGTGTGCGCCTGACGCAGCGCGGCTTCTACAGGGATTGGACGGCCGTCGTGCCGCGCACGCTGGCGGGAACGGCGTACGTGGGTGAGTTCCTGCGCCTGATTGCGGCACACGTGCCGGTCGGAAAGCGGAACGTCACTGCACGCCCCGTGCTCCGTGCCGTCCGTTCGTCCGGATGAAATCAGACCGGCCCGTGGGGCGACAGTCGTCAGAACGATCTGCGCGCCTGAGTGGGGCCGGGACTTCAGTCCCGGCCGGATCCGCCGGCACTGAAGTGCCGGCTCCACAAAATTGTGCTCGACTCGCTTGCCACTACTCAGTACGGGCGCCCTCGCCCGCCTGCGACGAATCCCTGGGAAGAACCTGCTCGAGAATTCCCGCGAAACGGTACTGGCGGAGGTTCTGCCGCGCGTTCAGCAGGATCAGGACGATGATGACGGCGCGCGGCCCGATCGGGAAATCGGGATCGGCCGCAACGCGCGCGACGTAGTAGGCCGTCAGACCCGCCGCGATCACCACACCCGCGATCGACAGGGCGAGAAAAAGTCCCTTCCTCCGCAACGCGCGCGCGGCGAACCTGGACTCGGCGTCGGTCATGGCGTGATCCTCTACCGGTCGAAATCTCATTGCGGGCGGTGATGCATGAGCAGCAGCGCGTCCCACAGGGATTGTCCCACGAGCCACAGGACCACAACCCCGGCGAGCACCATTCCCATCACGATTGCCGCCCGCTTACTCATAGCTCACTTGGATCGCCTGTACGCGGACCGCGCGCTCGTAATGGCGACCGACGTGCCAGACACGGCCGTGGTCCGGTCTCCAGCCGAAGACCTCGAGGAGATGCTCGGCAACCTGCTCGACAACGCCTGCAAGTGGGCGAGCCGTCGCGTCGCCGTTTCGGCACGCGTCGACGCCGGAGGAACGATCAGCGTTGTCGTGGACGATGACGGCCCCGGGCTGGAGCCATCGATGCGTCAGCGCGTGCTCCAGCGCGGCGTTCGCGCCGACGAAAGTGCCCCCGGCTGTGGACTGGGCCTCGTAATCGTCCGGGGACTTCGCCGAGGCCTACGCCGGCTCGGCCGCGCTCGATCGATCGCCGGACGGCGGCGTTCGTGCGCGGTTGACGCTGCCTTCGCTGACCGCCGGCGCAGCGCCATAAGCCAGCCGACCCCGCGCCTGCCGGACCGTCAATGCGCGTGGCAGTCAGGGTTCGTCGGCGCTCGGACCGTACACCTGCGGCACGGTGGATCCCATTGGACGCAGGTACGTCGTGATCTGACCCCGGTGGTGCACGATATCGAACAGGAAGCTCCACGCCATCGGCGATGCGCGATGCTCGCTCCCGAAGAACTGGAGCGCGCCGTTCCACCGTGCGGCCGGCAGCGACTCCAAGCGGCGGATGATGTCGGCGCTCTGTTTCTCATACGCGTCGCACAGCTCCCTGATGGTCGCGGGGGCTGGTGCCGGGGCCCACTCGGCCGTGCCGGTCTCGAGCGCTTCGATGATCATCTTCTCTTCACAGACGATCTGCCACGCGATCTCACGCGCCGTGCGGGACTTCGGATCAGGGCGGTAGTCCGAGCCCTCCGGAATGCGCGCGAGCACCTTGCTCGTCGTCTTCGACTCCTGCGCCCAGAACCCTGTAAACAGTGCTTTCTCGTCCACGCTACCTCCTCGCAACCCCGGTTGTCCGGCTCACCCGATGGTAGATCGGTATCGACGTGCACGAGTGCTGTCGCGCTCACTCGAGGAACTTCCCGATGAGCCAGATATGACCGAACGGGTCGATGACGGCCCCCTGGAGCATGCGGCCGATCGGGTGCGGCCCACGCGTCGGGTGCGTGTGTTCCTCTACGGGGCTGTGCTCGGTGGCCCCCGCGGCCAACGCTCGCCTGTGCACGGACACGGGGTCGTCCACGAAGAGCTCGATCCTCACGGTCGTGAAGCTCACGGAGCCAGGGCTGCGCGTGCCGTGGGGGGGCGATTCGACGGCGAGGAAGAACTGGGCGCCGTCCACGGACAGCCCCGCAACGGCGTGATGCAGGTGCCAGAGGAGCCTCGCGCCGAACGCGGCTTCGTAGAACGCGATGGCCGCCTTGCCGTCGCTGACGGCCAGCATGGGAGCAATCTGCGTGTTCATGGCGTGGTGGGAGCATTGAGCATGGCAGTCTTTGATCCGTGTTCTTGTGTGGGGCAGGGCTTCAGCGCTGCTGTCACGGCAGCCTGAAGGGCTGCCTCACATGTGATTTACGCCGCCAGCGTTACGAGCCGCGGCCACCTTCCACGATTGTGGCTGTTTCAAAGAGTCCGGCCGCAGCGTAGTGATCCGGGTGCCCGTGGGTGATGAGGACCGCCTGGACCAGCGCAGGCTCCACGCGCGGTGCCTTCAACTCGGCAAGGAGGGCGGTGCCCTTCGGATCGAGCCCCGCGTCGACGAGCACCGCCGCGTGGCCTGCTGAGCGACGTCGCCAGCGTGATGGTGAACCGAATGGTCAGTCGAATGGATAGAGGTGGTCGCCGTGGGACCAACGGAACAGCGGGCCGCGCAGAGCATAGTGGCAGCTGGAGCGCCGGCGAGCACAGTCACCAGCAGCACGTTGAGCGACCGCATCTGTCGTTGCCCCACGCTGCGACTATAGCGTGCCTCTCCAGAGCGGGTCGTCACAACGCGGCACGCCTGAGCCGGAGCGCATTGCCGACGACCGACACGGAACTGAATGTCATGGCGGCACTGGCAATCATCGGGCTGAGCAGCACGCCAACGAAGGGGTAGAGTACGCCCGCTGCGATCGGCACCCCGAGGACGTTGTATACGAACGCGAAGAACAGGTTCTGCCGGATGTTCTTCATCGTCGCCCGGCTGAGCCGGCGAGCCCGCACGATGCCGCGGAGGTCGCCTTTGACCAGCGTGACCCCGGCACTCTCCATTGCCACGTCTGTGCCCGTGCCCATCGCGATGCCCACGTCGGCTTGCGCGAGGGCAGGCGCGTCGTTGACGCCATCGCCGGCCATCGCCACGCGCTCGCCACGCGCCTGCAGCCGTTTGACGACGACGGCCTTCTGATCGGGCAGCACGTCGGCTTCGACCTGGTCGATCCCGACCGACCTCGCGACCGCCTCGGCGGTCGTGCGGTTGTCGCCGGTCAGCATGACAACCTTCACGCCTTCCTCGTGCAACGCCTTGATGGTTTCTCTGGTGGTGTCCTTGATCGGGTCCGCCACGCCGACGAGGCCGGCAGGCCTGTCGTCGACGGCCACGAACATCACGGTCTGTCCTTCACGTCGCAGTTCGTCGGCCCGACCAGGGAGAGTGCCGAGCTCCACACCGAACGCCTCGAAGTGCCGCAGGTTGCCAATGGCGACCGTGCGGCCCTCAACTGTGCCGGTCACGCCCTTTCCCGTTGCGGACTCGAACGCCTGCACGTCCACGATGTCGATCTGTCGTTCCCTGGCGCCGGCGACGATGGCCGCTGCGAGTGGGTGCTCGCTGACGTGCTCGAGGCTCGCGGCGAGGCGCAGCAGCGTCGTGGCGTCCACACTGCCGTGCGGTTCGATGGTCACAAGCTTCGGCTTCCCCTCCGTCAGCGTGCCCGTCTTGTCCACGACGATCGTGGTCACCTGTTCAAGCATCTCGAGCGCCTCAGCGTTGCGGATCAACACGCCGCCCTCGGCGCCACGACCCGTACCGACCATGATGGACATCGGCGTGGCGAGACCCAGCGCGCATGGGCAGGCGATGATCAGGACCGCAACCGCGTTCACGAGCGCATGCGCGAGGCGCGGCTCCGGCCCGTAGCCTGACCAGACGAAGAAGGTGATGACCGCCACGACGATCACGATCGGCACGAACCAGCCGGCGACGACGTCGGCGAGGCGCTGAATCGGTGCGCGGGATCGCTGAGCCTCGCTGACCAACCGAACAATCTGCGCGAGCAGGGTCTCGCTGCCGACGCGCTCCGCCTGCATGACGAACGTGCCGGTCCCGTTCACGGTGCCGCCGGTGACCTTCGCACCCGCGATCTTCTCGACAGGGATTGGTTCGCCGGTGATCATCGACTCGTCCACGGTGGTCGCACCGTCGACGACCACACCGTCCACCGGCACGCGCTCGCCGGGTCGGACTCGCAATCGGTCACCGACCATGACGTGCTCGAGTGGGACGTCTGCTTCGGCGCCCTCCGGACCAATCCGTCGGGCGGTCTTCGGCGCAAGGCCGAGAAGGTTCTTGATCGCGGCGCTCGTCCGGCTCCGGGCGCGCAATTCCAGCACTTGGCCCAGCAGCACGAGTACCACGATGACCGCCGCAGGCTCGAAATACACGCCAACCTGGCCTGCCATCCTGAGCGATTCCGGGAACAGCCCTGGCGCTAGCGTCGCGACGACGCTATAGGCGAACGCAGCGCCCACACCGAGCGCGATCAGCGTGAACATATTCAGGTGTCGATTGACGAGCGAGGCCCAGCCCCGCACGAAGAAGGGCCATCCGCCCCACAGCACCACCGGCGAGGCCAACGCCAGCTCGATCCAGTTCCGCAGCCCCGGCGGGATCAGACGGTCCAGGGGGTGGCCGGGCAGGAACTCCGAAAGCATGAACGCCAGAATCGGAAGCGTCAGGAAAACGGATCCCTGGAACCGTCTGGTCATGTCCTCCAGCTCAGGGTTCCGGTCGTCAAGCGTGACCGTACGGGGCTCCAGCGCCATGCCGCAGATCGGGCACGATCCGGGTTCGTCGCGGACGATCTCCGGGTGCATCGGACAGGTCCACTCCGTCTTGGTCGTGGGACCCGCCACGACGGGCTCGAGCGCCATCCCGCACTTGGGGCAGGCGCCCGGACCTCTCTGGCGCACCTCGGAGTCCATAGGACACGTGTACTCGCGTTGGTTGTCCCCGCGCTGTTCAGGCGCGGCTGTGCGGTTGCCGAGGAACTGCTCGGGGTCGGCCCGGAACCGATCCAGGCAGTTGCGACTGCAGAAGTAGTATGTCTGACCGCTGTGCTCGACGTGCCCGACTGCCGCCCCTGGGGAGATGGTCATTCCGCAAACGGGATCCAGCACGTCGGCTGTTTCGACCGGGGGATGAGCGTGAGTCGGCGACTGCCGTGACATCTTGTACCTTCCAGCATGCTGACGCAGTCGGTCTGCGTCTATTACACGCCAGGCGGGCGCGCTCGCGTGCGCGCCCCGCCAAATGCCGCAAGCGCCACCGCGCTAAGCCTGAGGTTGTCAACACGCCGCGCGGAGTGTATATGTGAAAATCTCACCCCTGAATTGAGGAGTTCGCATGACTCAGCCGTCCCGGCAGAAGATGATCCTCGTCGCCAGTGCGATGATGATGGTTACGCTGTACGTCTCGTCACCGTCGGCCAATCACTCGTGGAACGGTTACCACTGGGCGCGCTCGTCGAATCCGTTGTCGTTGAATCTGGGCGACAACCTGTCGAGCAACTGGGATCGGTACTTCGCGACCGCTTCGACCGACTGGAACAAATCAACGGTGCTGGACATTGCGGTCGTCGCTGGTGAGTCCACCAGAAAAAACTGCAGACCGGCAGATGGGAAAATAGAAATCTGCAACGACGCGTACGGCTACAACCAATGGTTGGGAATCGCGCAGATTTCCGTCAGCGGCAAGCACATCACGTCAGGCTCCGTCCGAGTGAATGACAGCTACTTCAACACCGCGAAGTACAACTCGGACCCATGGCGGCAGCTGGTAATGTGCCAGGAGGTCGGACATATCTTCGGGCTGGATCATCAGGACGAGAACTTTGAGAACAAACCGCTCGGAACTTGCATGGACTATTCAAACGATCCGGTGCCGAACCAGCATCCCAACCAGCACGATTACGCTCAGCTCGAGAGCATCTACAAGCATTCCGATTCGACGGCTTCGACCTCTGCGCTGAGACCGCAGGGCGCACCGGGACGCGACTTCGACGCGCCATCCGAGTGGGGCCGGCTGATGAAGTCGTCGCGCGGCGGACGCACGCAGGTGTTCGAGCGCGACTTCGGTAACGGCCGCAAAGTCGTGACCTTCGTCATCTGGGCATAGAACTCCACAAACCCGGGGGCCAGGGGCGTACGGGTGCCCCTGGCGCCGCCCGCCGTTCTCTCCGACGGGCCCGCGGCTGGATGTGCGCAGGATGG
This sequence comes from Vicinamibacteria bacterium, assembly GCA_963763095.1. Classification (GTDB taxonomy): domain Bacteria; phylum Acidobacteriota; class Vicinamibacteria; order Vicinamibacterales; family JAENWD01; genus CAVUCH01. Next base: position 147,397 of record CAVXNR010000012.1, on the reverse strand, counting down.
CTATTCGTCATCCCATGCGATAAACGGTGGGCCTGGCGCTGGCGGACGGATCGGGCCGCGCTCATCGGCGCTCGCGCGCTTCGATTTCCCTGGACCGGAAACAACTGCGCGACCATCTAGGTCACGCAACGCCGAACGGTCGTTTCTGACGGGAGATGCCCATCTCGTCGGTACCTCTCAGCAGACGCCGGCAGTTTCGCCGGCTTCGTGTCCGGTACGATAAGCGGGCTGACATCCGCCAAGCGTTCCTCTCGCGTGGCGTCCTCGATGAGCTCGGCGAGCACATTGCCCCGAAATGGCGTGGGTCGCGGCTCTCAATGCGTCTGCATCGGCTGCGGCAGTTCTCTCTCACGTTGGCAACCAGGCGCCCGGGGCGGCACAATGATCGCTCGACGCCGTTCGCCGGGAGACTTGCGCACAGGCTCAGAGAGGATCGACAGTGCAGACGACCATCGACACCATCAATTTCACCCGCGGCGTGCCCGCGAACGAATCGTTTCCCATCGCGGAGGTCGGGGACGCCGCCCAGGCAGCGTTGCGCGAGCACGGACCGGCGATGATGCAGTACGGGCCGGCCGCCGGTTTCCTGCCGCTCCGCGAGTGGCTGGCCGAATCGCAGCACGTGGGCATCGAGTCGGTGCTCACCGGCAATGGCTCGCTGCAGCTGCTCGAGTTCCTCTTCCTGGAGACGCTGGCGCCAGGAGACGTGGTGTTCACCGAGTCGCCCACGTACAATCGCACGCTGACCCTGCTGCGGCGCCGCGGGGCGAGCATCGTGGGCATCCGGCTCGAGGCCGATGGCCCTGATCTCGGCGACCTCGAACGGGCGCTTGCGAGGCGCACGCCGAAGCTGCTGTACGTGATCCCGGACTTCCAGAACCCGGCGGGAGCCACCTGTTCGCGCGAGAAACGGGACCGCATCGTCGAGCTCGCCCGCACCCACGGGTTCCTGATCGTCGAGGATGCTCCCTATCGGCCGTTGCGCTACCGAGGCACCGAAGAGCCCACGCTGCGCCACCTCGCGCCGGACTGCACCCTGCACCTCAGCTCGTTCACCAAGCTCATTGGCCCCGGCATCCGCACGGGGTTCATGGTCGGCCCTCCTGCGCTGATCGCGAAGCTCGCGCGGGTTGCCGAAGACACATACATCTCCCCGGGTTACCTCGCTCAGGGCATCACCAACACGTGGTGCCGGCGCGGCCTGCTGCCGCCGCAGATCGAGCGGCTCAAGGGCCTCTACCGGCCGCGCCTCGATGCCTGCCTCGGAAGCCTCGACCGCCACATGCCCGACGCGGTCGCGACGCGTCCCGAGGGCGGATTCTTCGTGTCGCTCACGCTGCCCGAGGGCGTGACGACCCCCGCCGTGCGCACGGAAGCGGCGGCGCGAGGCGTGAACCTCGCCGATGGGCTCGCGTTTTTTCCCGAGGGGGGCGGCACGCGCTTCCTGCGCCTGCCGTTCTGCGCGCTGACGCCGGAGCAGATCGACGAAGGGATCCTGCGACTCGCCGCCGCCGTTGCGGCGGTCAGATGATGAACGTGCAGTCCGCGGACGCACTCGACGATCGCTAACGGCTAATGGCTAACGGCTAATGGCTAATGGCTAATGGCTAACGGCTAACGGCTAACGGCTAACGGCTATGGCTAACCGCTGACCGCTGACCGCTGACCGCTGACCGCTGATCGTTGATCGTTGATCGCTGACCGACGACCGCTGCTCCGCCTGAGCGCCTCAATACTCGGCGAATGCGTCGTCAGGAAAGCAGTACAGCCAGCGCTCACCCGGTTCCGCGGAGGCGATCACCGGATGCGCGGCTGCACGGGCATGTTTGCTCGCGTGCCGGTTGGGCGAGCTGTCGCAGCAGAGCGTGGCGCCGCACTGCTGGCATGTCCGGAGGTGCACCCAGCGCGCGCCGATCTTGACGCACTCCTCGCACTGGTGGCGGGCGGCCGTGCGCACGGTGGTGACGGCATCGATGTGAGCACATTCGGAAGCAGGCATGAGTCCTCTCGTTACCCGTGTAGCGCCTGGTGCACGAGGGCAATTGCAATCGATCCCTCGCCGACCGCGGAGGCCACACGCTTCACGTTGCCGGCACGCACGTCACCGACCGCGAACACCCGGGGCCGGCTCGTTTCGAGCAGGTGCGGCAGCCGCGTGAGGGGCCACTGCGCGGCCGACAGATCCTCAGGCGTCAGGTCGGGCCCCGTCTTGATGAACCCCTTGGCATCCAGGGCCACGCACCCCTTCAGCCAATCGGTGGTGGGAAGCGCCCCGGTCATGACGAACACGTGCCTGATGTCACGCTCCTCGGTCCCCCCTGCATCGCCGCGCCAGCGGACGCGTTCCAGATGATCCGCACCGTCGAGTGACACGATTTGCGTGCGTGTTCGGACCAGGATTGCGGGGTTATCGGCGATTCTGCGAATCAGGTACCGGGACATCTTCTCCTCGAGGCCGTCGCCGCGTACGAGCATGTGCACGCGTGCCGCCGTCTGGGCCAGAAAGACGGCCGCCTGGCCCGCGGAGTTGCCGCCGCCCACCACCACCACCTCTTCACCGCCGCACATCTGCGCCTCGATGAAGGTTGCGCCGTAGTACACGCCGGCGCCCTCGAACTGTGCCAGGTTCGGAACGTCCAGCTTGCAGTATTCGGCGCCGGTCGCGATGATCACGCCGCGGGCAGGTATCCGCACGCCCGGATCGATTTCCACGGTGTACTGCTGCCGGTTGCATCCCAGCCGGGTGGCCCCTTTCGCGACGAGGAGCTGGGCGCCGAACTTCTGTGCCTGCGTGTACGCGCGCCCCGTGAGATCCTGGCCCGAGATGCCCGTCGGAAACCCCAGGTAGTTCTCGATCCTGGAGCTCGCGCCCGCCTGTCCCCCCGGCGAGTTCGACTCGAGCACCAGGACGTCGAGCCCCTCCGAGGCGCCGTACACCGCCGCGGCGAGACCCGCGGGGCCGGCGCCAATCACGACCAGGTCACGAATCTGGCTCGGGTCGACGACCTCGTTCAGGCCCAGGCAGTCCGCGATCTGGGCGTTCGTCGGGTTCCGCAGCACCTTCTTGCCCCGGCAGATCAGCACGGGGACTTCGGTGATGGTCACGCCGAACCCGTCCAGCAGCTGCTGCACGCCTGGATCGCGATCGAGATCGACATACGTGTGCGGGTGACCGTTCCGGGTGAGGAACTCCCGGATCCGCAGCGTGCCGGTGGAGTGGTTCGAGCCGACCAGGACGACGTCTCCGAGCCCGTGCGCAATGAGTTCGACCCGCCGCAGGATGAAGGCCCGCATGAAGATCTCGCCGAGCTCGGCGTCGTTCTGCACCAGCGCCAGCAGCTGCTCGCGATCGAGCTCAATCACCTCACCCGGCAGGCTGGCGCGCGCGCGCACGAGCGACCGGCGGTTCGAGAGCATGTTCGATTCGCCGGTGAACTCGCCTGGCCGATGGACCACGATGACGGTTTCACCGGTCCGGGACGGTTGCACGATCTCGATCGCTCCGGCAGTGACAACGTAGAACGGCACGTCCTGGCGGCCTTCCTCGATCAGTACCTCGCCCTCGTCGACGGCCCGCACGTTCCCGTGCGCGGCGACGCGGCCCATCTGGGTCGCCGTGAGCCTGGGGAAAATCTGCTCGGCGCGAAGCCCGGGGCTCAGGGGAATGGCACGCGTCGGTTGCTCGGTCGCCATCGGCGGATCCTCGTTGGAATAGGTTGCTGACCGGGGCGCTTCGGCCCCGGCCCTACCCTGTCAGTGTAGCCCCGGGACCGAAGCGCCCCGGGTCTCAGCGACACCTGCAAGAAAATCCTGCTCGCGCGTTCTCACCACAGACGTGCGAAGCCAGGCGCCGGAACAGACGCGCTGCCTCCCACAAGGCGCGTTCCAGGCTGGCAGGCACAGCACGGAAGTGCGGGGGCGTCAGCGCCTCCCGCCGGTCTTCCACCCGCTCGAGCGGAGGGTTCTCCCATGCGTGTGCTCAGAATGTCTGTCGCCTTCGGGTTGCTGGGGATTCCCGCAGCCCTCGCCGTCTCAACTCACCAGGATCCCGTCGTCCACCGGCCGCCGGTGGCGCAGCCCACGAAGGTGGTGGAGGGCCCACCGGTGGTGAAGGCGGGCGACTTCCACCGGACGGACGTCGTCTCCGGAATTGTCGTGAAGGTCGATGGCTCCGGCCTCGAAGGGGCAAAGGTCGAACTGCTCGGGAATGGCCAGGTGCTCCGCGCGACCATGACGGACGCCACCGGCCTGTTCGCGTTCGAGCAGGTGCCCACGGGCGTGTACGAAGTGCGGGCATCGTCCAATCGGTTGGCCCCGGTCATCATGCGTGTTGCGGTTGGCAGTCTGCCCGGTGTGCCGCTCCGCATGGCGATGGGCGTTCCGGGTGAAGAGACCGATGAGGGGCAATCGGCCTTCAGGAGCATGAGGCTGCGCGCTGCGCCTGCAGCAAGCCCGGGCAGCACTCCGCGCGCAGACGCAGTGGCAGGGAACGCACAACTGCCGATGGAGGCGAAGCAGGTCCACCCCAGCCTCCAGCAGATGCTTTCCGCGCCCGACTTCAACACCGCGTCGTACAGCCACATCGATGACAACCGCTTCCATCGCGTCGAAGACGAACCGCTCTCCACCTTCTCGACAGACGTAGACACCGCGTCGTACTCGAACGTGCGGCGCTACCTCAACCACGGGCATTTGCCGCCGGCGGATGCGGTCCGTGTCGAGGAGCTCGTGAACTACTTCCGCTTCCCATACCCGGATCCCGGGGGGCATGCGCCCCTCGGCGTCACGACGGAGGTCGCGGCATGTCCGTGGAACCCGCGGCACAAGCTGGCCCTCGTCGGGCTCCAGGCCAGGCACGACGATGCGACGAGCACGCCGGCACGCAATCTGGTGTTCCTGCTCGACGTGTCGGGCTCGATGTCGCCCTCCGAGCGGCTGCCGCTCGTGAAGACGGCCATGCGGATGCTGGTGGACACGCTCACAGCACGCGATCGGGTCGCCATCGTGGTCTACGCCGGTGCCAGCGGCCTTGCGCTGCCGCCCACGCCGGGCGACCGGAAGGCGGACATCCATAGTGCGCTCGACCGTCTGGACGCTGGCGGCTCGACCAATGGCGCCGAAGGGATCAATCTGGCGTACGACACGGCGGCGAGCGCCTTCGCCAAGGAAGGCGTGAATCGCGTCATCCTGGCCACCGACGGTGATTTCAACGTGGGGGTGACGAGCCAGGGCGAGCTGGTCCGCCTGATCGAGCGCCAGCGTGAGCGGGGAATTTTTCTGTCGGTCCTCGGGGTCGGCGACAACAACCTGAAGGACTCCACGATGGAGCAGCTCGCGGATCGCGGTAATGGGAACTACGCGTATCTCGACTCCCTGGACGAGGCCCGGCGCGTGCTGATCGCCGAAGCCGCGTCCACGCTCGTGACCGTGGCGAAGGACGTCAAGCTCCAGGTCGAGTTCAATCCGCGCGTGGTGGCCGCGTACCGGCTCGTCGGATACGAGAACAGGCTCCTCGAGCGCGAGGACTTCAACGACGATCGGAAGGACGCCGGTGACATCGGCGCGGGCCGCGCGGTAACCGCGCTGTACGAGCTGATCCCAGTGGGGGAGCCGGTAAATGGCACGACCGTCGATCCCCTGAAGTACCAGGCGCCGCGCGGCAAGGTGGCAACGGATTCGCGGGAGCTCATGACGGTGAAGCTCCGCTACAAGACCCCCGCCGCGAAGGTCAGCGAAGTCATGGCCATCCCGGTGGAAGACGGGACGCGGCAGCCGACGTCCTCACTCGGGTTCGCGGCGGCGGTAGCGCAGTTCGGCATGCTGCTCCGCGACTCCGAATTCAAAGGCACGGCGACGTGGTCGTCCGTTCAGGGGCTAGCCCGCCAGCACCGTGGTGACGACGCGGACGGATACCGCGCCGAGTTCGTCCGCCTCGTGGATCTCGCGGCCGCGCTGCAGCAGCAGCAGACCACACAGGAGACACGCCGGTAGCGCCCGGGCCCATCGGCCCGCCGGGGCGTTCCGCGCTACACTATCCGGGCGCGTCCAACGGGGCGCCATCCATTACAAGCTCACGAGCAGACTCGGGGCAGAACCGCGCCCGAGCCTGCTCGTGCATCAGAGTCGCCAGACGCTGCGCTCCCCCGGGCGGCACGGGCCTAGCGCCATGACATCAACGCCGGATACCGGTCCGCTCGTGCTGCTCGTCGAGGACAGCCGCGACACCCGCGAGATGTACGCGGTGGCGCTCGGCATGTCCGGTTTCCGTACCGCGGAGGCGGGCACAGCCGCCCAGGCCCGCGCCGCCGCGCAGGCGCTGCGGCCTGACGTGATCGTGAGCGACCTCACGCTGCCTGACGGCGATGGCTGCGAGCTGTGCGCCGAGCTCTCGCAGAACCCTGAGACGCGCGGCATCCCCACCATCGCCCTTACGGGCCGATCCAGCGAGCAGGATATGGACCGCTGCGCCGCCGCCGGCTGCCTCCGTGTTCTCGTCAAGCCGTGCCCTCCGGATGCCCTGGCCGACGCCATTCGCCTGGTGCTCAGCGAATCGGCGGCTCGCCGGCCTTGAGCTGCGTGTCGGCGAGTCCTTGCCTCTGGCCAGACGCGCCCGCAGCCTGTCGCCTGCGGCCCGTAGCCTGCCCCCTAAAACGTGTGCTGTCCGCCGGGACTGAAGTCCCGGCTCCACAAGCGCGGGACTGAAGTCCCGGCTCCACAAAACTGGTTCAGACGCGCTCGATGGTGACCTTGTTGATGACGACGTCGGTGACCGGCCGATCCCCGCGCGCCGTGCGGACGCTGCCGATGCGCTTGACGATGTCCATGCCTTCGACGACCTCGCCGAACACGGAGTGCTTGTTGTCGAGATGCGGCGTGGGGCCGAGCGTGATGAAGAACTGGCTGCCGTTCGTGTTCGGACCGGAGTTCGCCATCGAGAGGATGCCGGCCTTCGAGTGGCGCAGTGATGGATGGAACTCGTCGGCGAACTTGTAGCCGGGTCCTCCGGTGCCCTGCCCGAGCGGATCGCCGCCCTGGATCATGAACCCGTCGATCACGCGGTGGAACACGATGCCGTCGTAGAGGGGGGCGTTCTGCTTCTTGCCGGAGGCGGGATGGGTCCACTCCTTCGTTCCTTCCGCGAGGCCCACGAAGTTCTCCACCGTTCGGGGGGCCTGCTCGTGAAACAGGCGGACGGTGAATCGTCCCTCGGTGGTATCGAAATGGGCATAAGTGCCTGGCTGCACGGTGACTCCTCTCAGATGCGCGCGAAAACCGTCGCGCCCGGATCTATGATCGCGATGCCCGGACTGGCAATCTTAGCCGACCGGCCGACCTGAGGCATCATGCTCACGTACCTCCACCTCGACGTCTTCACCGACCAGCTCTTCGCGGGCAATCAGCTCGCCGTGTACCTCGATCCACCGCACGATCTCAGCGATGTGCTGATGCAGGCCATTGCGCGCGAGATGGCGTTCTCGGAGACGACGTTCGTGTTCCCGCCGGATGTGCCGGGGACCGATTACCGGGTGCGCATCTTCACCCCGGCCAGCGAGCTGCCGATGGCAGGCCACCCGACGATCGGCACGGCCTTCGCGCTGGCGCACGCCGGCCGCATTCAGGCGGGTCTCGCGTCCACGGTATTTGGGGAAGGTGTCGGTCCGATTCCGCTCGATCTCGACTGGCGGGATGGCGCTCTCCACTTCGCATGGATGACGCAGCCCGCACCCGTGTTCGGCGCCTCCCTGGATCGTCTGGACACGCTGGCGTCGGCAATCGGCCTGGAGCCCATCGATCTCCGCCCCCACGGCTGGCCGGTGCAGGAGGTGTCGTGCGGCGGGCCTTTCGTGATCATCCCGGTCGGGTCGCGTGCGGCCGTGGATCGCGCCGCCCCCGACGCCCGCACCCTGGCCCGCGCCTTCGCCGACCAGGGCCGGCCCACGCGCGCGGTGTATCTGTTCACACTCGACCGTGGGGCCGACGAGGCGGATGTGTATACGCGCATGTTCGCGCCGGACCTCGGCATCACGGAAGATCCCGCCACCGGTTCTGCGAGTGGGCCGCTTGGTGCATATCTCCTCCACCACCGCCTCCCAATCGCCACCGACCGGCCGATCCGCAATCTCCAGGGGGTGAGGATGGGACGCCCGAGCTGGATGTTCATCGAGCCGGTGCTGAGGGGGCCCACGATTACTGGCATGCGGGTCGGGGGCGGGGCGGTCGTGGTTGGCACCGGGACCGTCAACCTGCGCTGATACCGGGTGCTTGCGCCGCGTGGAGCTCCGGCGTCGGCCGGATCAGCCGCCCGCGCCGTGCGAAGTACAATCGGGCCTGTATGAGCGCACGTCCCGCCTCCGCCGCCGTCCGGTCCCGCCACATCCTCGACGCCCTCACCGCCGGACACTTCGCCGATCCGTTCAGCGTGCTGGGCCCGCACCGCGACGAGTCGCGCGACGCGCTGGTCGTCCGCGTGTTTCAGCCCGCCGCCAAAGAGGTGACGTTGCGCGTGGTGCATCCCGTCGCGGGGGACATCCGGATGGAACGCACGCACCCCGGCGGTGTGTTCGAGGCGGCGGTTCCTGGCGCGACCTCGCCGTCAGAGGTGGACTACCGGGTCGTGACCCATTTCGCCAGCGGCGTCACGGTGGAACGCGGCGATCCGTACAACTTCGGACGGGTGCTCACCGATTTCGACATGCACCTCTTCGGAGAGGGCCGTCACCTGCGCACCTACGAGAAGCTCGGAGCGCACGTCATCACGCTGGGGCACACCTGCGGCGTGCACTTCGCGGTGTGGGCGCCATCCGCCCAACGCGTCAGCGTGATTGGCGATTTCAACGGGTGGGACGGCCGCGTGCACGTGATGCGGAATCTCATGCCGGGCGGCGTGTGGGAGATCTTCCTGCCGGATCTCGGATCAAGGCGAGCACTACAAGTTCGAGGTCCGCACGCGCGCCGGGCACGTGCTCGAGAAGTCCGATCCGTACGCGTTCTACTGCGAGCTTCCCCCCAAGACCGCGTCCATCGTGCACGATGCCTCCGGGTACGAGTGGCAGGACGCCGCGTGGATGCAGGAGCGGCGGGAGGCCGGCTCCTGGTTCGAGCGGCCGATGTCCATCTACGAAGTGCACCTCGGGTCATGGCGGCGGAAGCTCGGACACGGCGGACAGGCGAGCTTCCTCAGTTACCGCGAGCTTGCCGAGCAGCTCGTGCCCTACGTGCAGGAGATGGGCTTCACGCACATCGAGCTGCTGCCGGTCATGGAGCACCCGTTCCTCGGATCCTGGGGATACCAGGTCACGGGATTCTATGCGCCGACGAGCCGATTCGGCCGGCCCGAAGACTTCAAGGCGTTCGTCGACGCGTGTCATCGCGGGGGCATTGGCGTGCTGCTGGACTGGGTGCCCGGGCACTTTCCGAAGGATGCGCACGGCCTCGCGCACTTCGACGGCACGGCCCTGTTCGAGCACGAAGATCCCCGGCAGGGTGAGCACCAGGATTGGGGCACGCTGATCTTCAACTACGGGCGCAACGAGGTCCGCAACTTTCTCCTGAGCAACGCGCTCTTCTGGCTGCACGAGTACCACATCGACGGTTTGCGCGTGGACGCCGTGGCATCGATGTTGTACCTGGATTACTCGCGCAAGGCCGGGCAGTGGATCCCGAACCGGTACGGCGGCCGCGAGAATCTGGAAGCGGTCACGTTCCTGCAGCAGCTGAATACGCTGACCCACGACGAGGGGCCGGGTACGATCACGGCGGCTGAGGAATCGACCTCATGGCCCGGCGTCAGCCGCCCGGTTCACCTGGGCGGGCTCGGGTTCACCTACAAGTGGAACATGGGGTGGATGCACGACGTGCTGCATTACGCCGCGCGTGATCCGGTCCACCGGCGCTGGAACCACAACGAGCTGACGTTCTCGATGATCTACGCCTACACCGAGAACTTCATCCTGCCGTTCTCGCACGACGAGGTCGTCCACGGGAAGCGCTCGATGCTCGACAAGCTGCCCGGCGATGAGTGGCAGAAGCGCGCCATGCTGCGGACGCTCTTCACGTTCATGTTCCTGCACCCTGGGAAGAAGCTGCTGTTCATGGGAGTGGAGTTCGGGCAATGGCGCGAGTGGAATCACGACACGTCGCTCGACTGGCACCTGCTGGAGTACCCGGGGCACGCGGGGCTGCAGCGCGTCGTCAAGGATCTCAATCGCCTCTACCGCGATGAGCCGGCGTTGCACCGGCGCGATCACCACCTCGAGGGCTTCAGGTGGATTGACTGCAGCGACAACGAGAACAGCGTCGTCTCGGTGCTCCGGACGGCGGCCGATCCCGCCGATCATTTCGTGGCCGTCTTCAACTTCACGCCCGTGCCCCGCTACAGCTATACCGTCGGCGTGCCGGCCGCCGGCTTCTACCGCGAAGTGCTCAATACCGACAGTCCGGTGTACGGTGGAGGCGGCGTCGGCAACCTTGGCGGGCTGGATGCGGTGCGGGGCAGCGCGCACGGATACGACCAGTTCCTGCCCCTGACCGTACCACCCCTGGGCGCGGTGCTGCTCGCGCCTGCGCGATCCCGGACGACCGTTCCCGACCGACAGGGACCAGCTGCATGAAAGCCATGATGAACCGAATACTACTGCGGACCAGTAGTGCGCTATTCGGGACCGGCGACGCCCGCGGCCGTCCCGGCCTCGGCCCTTTCGTGTTGACGACTCGCTTCGGACGACGGATAGTGCCAGGAGACATGGCGCGCAAACACACGGCCCCGCTGCGGCTGATCATCGGGGTTGCTACGCTGCTTGGCGCCTTCTCGACGCTCCAGGCGCACCAGTTCGTGAAGCTGTTCTCGCAGCACCCGGACCCGATCACGACGCTTGCGGTACTCAACTTCGGCTTCTGGTACGCATGGGCGCTGCTCGCGCCGGTCGTACTGTGGGTGGCGCGCCGCTTCCCGTTCGAGCGTGACACGTGGAAGCGCTCGGCGGCGGTGCACCTCGGGACTGTTCTCGTGCTGACCTTCGTGCACGTGGCCTTGGTCGAGGGGGTCTATGTCACCGTGCCGGGCACCGGGTATCTCGGGAAGCTCACCTGGTGGCAGCGCGTCCAGCGAAACTACGTCATGAACTTCGATTGGGAGATGATGACGTACAGCGCGATCATCGGGTTCAGCTATGCGGCCGGCTACTTCCGGCAAGCGCAGGATCGTGCGCTGCGGGCCGCACACCTCGAGGCGCGCCTCGCCGAGGCGCAGTTGCAGGCGCTGCAGCGCCAGCTCCATCCACACTTCCTGTTCAATACGCTCAACGGCATTTCGGCGCTGATGCACCGCGACGTGCACGCGGCCGATCGCATGCTCGTGCGGCTGAGCGACCTGCTGAGGATGGCCCTCGACCGGCGCGGCGCGCAGGAGGTGCCCCTCAGCGACGATCTGGAGTTCCTGGCCAAATACCTGGAGATCGAACAGGCACGCTTCGGAGAGCGGCTCAGCGTGCGGTACGACTTCGATCCCGAGACGCTGGATGCTCTCGTGCCGAACCTGCTGCTCCAGCCGCTCGTCGAGAACAGTGTGCGCCACGCGATTGCCACCCTCAGTGAAGGCGGTGTGATCGAGGTGACCTCGCGCCGCGTCGGCGACACCCTCGAGCTGCGGGTGCGTGACAACGGTCCCGGGCTCTCCAAGGAACGCACCCCCTCGCCCTCAGGCCTGGGCCTGACCAACACGCGATCGCGCCTGGAGCATCTGTACGGCTCCGCGCAGCACCTCCAGTTCTCCGAAACGCCGGGCGGCGGCCTCACGGTGACCGTGGTGCTGCCGTTCCGCCGCGATGCCCTCAGCAGGGACTCGGCGACGAGCGACGTCGTCGAGCCGCAACCGATGGTGGTGGCGTTTACGCGGTGACGGCCAGGGCTGCAGTCGGCCAGACGGCCGCAGCCATCCACGCCGTTTCGCCACTCCGACCGCACGCGTCAGGAGACCGAGGGTGACGAAGATCCGGACGCTCATCGTTGATGACGAGCCGATGGCCCGCGAGCGTGTGCGCTCGCTGCTCGCGCAGCAGGCCGACATCGAGGTCGTCGGCGAATGCACTGACGGTCCGCAGGCGGTGGCCGCGATCGAGCGTCTGGAGCCGCAGCTCGTGTTCCTCGACGTGCAGATGCCCGGTTTGGATGGCTTCGGCGTGCTCCGCGCCGTGTCGGCCGACCGCATGCCGCTGGTCGTGTTCACCACGGCCTACGACGAGTACGCGCTCCGCGCCTTCGACGTCCATGCGCTCGACTACCTGCTGAAGCCGTTCGACAGCCAGCGTTTCTTCAGCACGCTCGACCGCGCCCGCGAGCGGATCGAACGGCAGCGCGCCGGCGAGCTCGGCAAGCGGCTGCTCGCCATGGTGCAGGACCTCAAGCCTGATGGCCCGCAGGCCTCCGACCGGCTCGTCGTGAAGTCGAGCGGACGCATCTTCTTCGTGCGGCTCGACGAGATCGACTGGATCGACGCGGCCGGCAACTACGTGCGCCTGCACGTGAACGGCGAGGGCCACCTGTTCCGCGAAACGATGAACGCCATTGAAAAGCGGCTGGATGCCCGCTTCGTCCGCATCCACCGCTCGCACATCGTCAACGCAGACCGCATCAAGGAGCTGCTGCCCAACGACGGCGAGCACCTGGTCGTGCTGCAGAACGGAACACGCCTGACGCTCAGCCGCGGCTACAAGGGCCGGCTGCAGGAACGGCTGGGAGCGGAGCGGGTTATGTGAGTTCCGTAATGCACAATGCACAATGCACAGGCACGTCGGCGGTAGGCGGTAGGCGGTAGGAAGCATACGGCGCAATCCGCACCATGCAGAGTGCCGGGGTTCATAGATCTAGTCGTCCGCCCGCCGCCCGCCGCCCGCCGCCCGCCGCCCGCCGTGCTCGCCCACCGCCCACCGCCGACCGTCCACCGCCGAGCACAGCCGCCCGTCCACCAACCAATCGTCTGTCCGCCTATGGGACGTCGTCGTTCACCGCCGGACAGTCCGTCGAAGCGACTGGTCCCACGGCTTGTACCCAAGTCCAACATGGGACAGGACTTCGCCGATCCCCGTCCATCGGCACGGCTCTCGCTCTTGTGCCGATCGAGAGGTGGACCATGGAGCTGGGGCGATTCTCGCTGTCGCTCACGATTGCCGGAATTGGCACGCTGACCATCGCGTCGATGCTGATCTGGCTGCTGCTCTATGAGCCGGTTGCGCTGGCGGGCGCGCTCGACCAGGGTGACCTGTCGGTCGTGGCGCAGGCGCTCGGCACCGCCCTGCTGAAGACAGTCGCGGCGCTCTTCCGGTATCTCTGAGTCGAACCAGGCTCCAGGCGCCAGGCTCATTAAAAAAGGCTACGGGCTGCGGGCTGCAGACTGCAGGCGCTGTCGGGCTCGGGGCCGTGCCCACGGCCCACCGCCCACCGCCTGTTCTGTGTGATCTACGAAGCCGGGCGACGAGCGCCGCGCCATGCTTGGAAGTCCAGCAGGTGATCGATCAACCGTTGCGTGTCGGCCCCCTTGACGAAAAACCCGGCCGCCCCCGCTTTCTCGATCGCGTGCGCGATCTCGCTCCGAGCCAGCATCGACACACCGAGAATCCGAATGTCGGGGAACTGGGCATGGATGCGGGCCGTCGCCTCGATGCCGTCCATGTGCGGCATCGAGACGTCCATCAGGATGACATCGGGCCGCAGCGCGGACGCCTGGGCGATGGCCTCGAACCCGTTGGCGGCATCGCCGACGACCGAGAGCTGCGGCCGCTGACGGAGCATCTCTCGCAGCGCACGCCTGACCGCGGTGTGATCGTCGACGATGAGAATCCTGAGCGCGTCCGTGGGCGCGTGATCGTCCTCGACCGGCGACGCCGCTCCGGTCAGTGCGAGACTCAACTCGTTCGCGGCGGCGGCGGTGTCCTGCGCAGCGCCACGCGGTGCGAGGAGACGGATCCGAGTCCCCTTCCCGGGCGCGCTGTCGATGAGCAAGCGGCCGCCCAGCAGCGTCAGCCGCTCGCCGATGCGGAATAGCCCCCAGCCCACCTGCCCGGATTTCGATCGATCCTCCAGTCTGGCCGGCTCGAACCCAACTCCCTGATCGGTCACCGTGATGCGCAGCTGATCGTCGGCATCGAGCTCCAACGTCAACGTGACGTGATCCGTCTTCGCGTATTTGACGGCATTGAAGAGAAGCTCTCGGACCGACTCGAAGAGCAGCGTGCGGACATCCTTCCGCGCGGAATCTGCGCGCGGATCGGCGCTGATCTGGACTCTCAGCTTGTACTTCTCGTGCGCCCACTCCGCCAGCCACGTCAGGGCGGCGGGAAGTCCGGCACGCTGCAGCACGGGGGGAAACAGCTCGATGTTCAGCGACCGCGCGACGGCCATTGCTTCGTCGAGGTGGCGCATCGCGTCTGACAGCAGCTCGCTCGGCGCAGCTCCAGCCTGGGTCTCCCGCTTCAGGTGCTGTTCGAGATTCAACGCCACGATGACCAGGAGCTGCTGAAGCCCATCGTGAAGCGTCCTGGCCATCTGCTCGCGCGCATGGTGCTCGACCAGCGTCAGGTCCCACGCCATCTGCCTCAGTTGCGTCGTCCGGTATTCCAGTTCGGCGGTGCGCTCCTGGAGGGCCGCCGCGGCACGCTGGCGATCGGTGATGTCGGTGACGAACGCGAATGCGCGTCCGCCGCCAGGCGCTGGAACGTGATTGACGGTGACTTCGATCGGAAACGTGGACCCGTCCTGGCGTATGCCGACGAGATTCACGCCGCCCGAGAGTGTGGAGCCGACGCGAAGGAGCGATGGTATCAGGCGCTCGATCGGTTGGCCGATCAGCTCTTCGGCGGTCCAGCCGAACATCGCCTCGACCGCACGATTTGCAAAGACGAGCATGCCACCCGCGTCCACCGAAACGATGCCCTGCGTGGCGGTCTCGAGCAGGGTTCTCAGCGTGCGATCGTGTTCCTCGTCCCGACGCGCCTGGAGAGCCTCCTCAGTCCTGCGGCGCTCGGTGATGTCCAGTTCGAGTCCCGTGAGCCGCGTGACGTGACCAGCCGCGTCGCGTTCGGCTCGTCCCAGACTCTGCATCCAGAGCATGGCTCCATCAGGGCGTACGAAACGGTATGTGTGATCCCACGAATCTCTCCCCTGCATTACTTCGTTGAGTGTGCGAAGCATCCGCGGGCGGTCGTCGACGTGGACACGCGCGAGCCACGCGTCGAACAATGGGGATTCCTCCGGAGTGAACCCGAATCGTGCGCGGAAGACGTCATCCCAATCGGCGTCATTCGTTCGCGGATCCCACGTCCAGGAGCCGCCTGCGGACGCTTCGAGTGCAAGCCCGAGCCGCGTTTTCTGTTCGCGGAGTGCCGCTTCGGCGCGGGTGCGCTCGACGGCATCCCAAGTCCGTTCGGCGACCTCGCGAACGAGCTCGATCTCGCTCGCCGGCCACACGCGTGGAGTGTCGTGAGAGGCGCCAAATGCGGCAACCATCTGTCCGTCTTTGAAACGCGCGACGCCGATCAACGCCGCGATCTGCCGCGACCGGTACGCCTCTCGGTCGTCGTCGCTGAGCCGCTCATCCGCCTGCACGTCCCTGACCACGATGGTTTCGCCGCGCCGGAGAGCCTCGCCCAACGCGCCACGCACAGCTATTCGCAGCGGTTCTCCGACGAGCGGTTCGCCGCCACGGGTGTGCTCTCTGCGAATGACGTACTCGCGGCCCCCGAGTTCCGCATAGCCGACGCGGGCAGCGCCGAGATGCTCGCAAAGATATCTCGCAGCAGTCTCCTGGATGGCCGCCGCATCGCTCAACGGGCGGACTGCGTCGTTCAGCCGGAGAAGAAACGCCAGCCGCTCTTGATTCGCCCTCAGTTCGGCTTCCGCCTTGCGATGCTCGAGCGTCGCCCAAACCCGATCGGCGACTTCCTGAGCGAGGGCAATCTCGTCGGGTGTCCACACGCGTGGCGAGCGGCTGTGAATTCCGAACGCGCCCACGAAACGGTCGTCCTTGATCAGCAGCGGACAGATGTAGGCCCCGATGTCCAGCGCCTGCAGCGCCGCGCGCTCCTCTGCCGTGTGCGACTCGGTCGCAGTGTCATTGACCGACATCGTCCAGCCCTTCAGGATGTCTGCCGCGCGGCTGCCGCCCAGATTGCGCCACTGCAGGCGGCCGACCAGCGAGGGAACACCGTCCACGTAGTCGTGGACGATGATGCATGCGTCGCCCTCGACCTCGCCGTAGGCCACGCGGTCGACGTGAAGATGCGTGCCGAGCAGGCGGCATGCTTCCTGAAGAATGAGCGCACGATCGGCGAGCGGCCGGATGGTGTCGTTCAGGCGACGCAGGAACGCTTGCCGGGTCTCGCTCCGCCCCAGGGCGTCTTCTGCGCGGGCCCGCTCGCTGGCCGACCACGTCCGGTCGGCGGCGATTTCAACCAATGCGATCTGGTCGCGGGTCCAGATCCGCGGCGCGGCGCTGTCGACGCTGAATGTTGCAACCCATCGACCATCCTTGATCAGCGGCGTGCCGACAAACGCGGCAGCGTCGCCCGCGAGCAGTTGCTTGCGCTCCGCGTCCGTGAATCGCGGATCTGTTTCGACGCTATCGACTGCCACGGTCTCGCCACGGCGCCACGCGTCGACGATAGGCCGGCCGAAGCGACCGACCGAACCTCGCCCGGCGAACGGCGGGACCCCGTCCGCATAGGAGCGATTGACGACGAAATCGTCTCTGTCGATGTGGGCGAAGTTGACGCGGCTGGCGTGGAGATGTTCGCCGATGAGACGGACGGCGACTTCCTGAATCGCAACGGGATCCTTCAGCGGTCGCAGGTGCTCGTTGAGCGTGATCAGGAAGTGCCACTCGGGGGACATAGCCGGCGTCGATTCTAGTCGTTTTCGCGGCACCCTTTGAGAGCGTGTCTTCGGGAACTGCTGACGCCTCTCGTGGATGGAGTTGCTGTGGTTTCTTCGACGACCACCCTGACCCAAGCGCGGTCTGTTTTGGTGTAGGATCGCGCCGATATCGCTGTCGACATCGTCGCCCTTGCCGCGACGGCCGTCAGGCGCTGGACCTTGCCAGGCGCCCCCGGCCCGACGTGGTCGTGCTGGACGTCGCAATTCCCGGGCTCGATGGCGTTCAGACGCTCGCGCAGCTCAGTCAAAATAGCCCGCAAAGCAGCATCGTCTTCTCGACGATGCACCGGGATAAGTCTGCGAGCTTCTCGTGCCACACACTCCGGTCGGGCGAGCAGGTCGTCATCGTCGCGAGGCGAAGCGACCCACATTGGCGTCCCTGGGCGCCTGCAGGCGCGGCAAGTCACGCATTGACGTTCGCGCGCGATCACCTGAGGTGGCCATATGAGCGGCGGCACTGCGTCGTACCGAAGTAGCGACGGACTGTTCCCCCTGGTGGCGGACAGCTTGCCGTTGCTCGTGTGGATTTCCGGCTGCGACAAGCGCTGCACCTACTTCAACAAGCCGTGGCTCGACTTCACCGGGCGACCGCTCGAAGCCGAGATCGGCGATGGTTGGGCAGACGGTGTCCACGCCGCCGATCTGCAGCATCGCCTGGACACGTACGTCCGCGCCTTCGACCGTCGTGAATCGTTGAGCATGGAATATCGGCTGCGCCGCCATGACGGCGAATACCGATGGGTCTTGGACAACGCGGCGCCGCTGTTCGACCCCGAAGGTTCGTTCGCTGGTTACATCGGTGCGTGCTTCGACGTGACGGAATTCAGACGCGCTGAAGCCGAGCGGAACGTCGCGAACGATCGGCTCCGGCTGGCCATGGAATCGGGCAAGTCCGTGGGCTGGGAGTGGGATCTGAAGACGAACCGAGATACGTTGTTCGGGGACCTGCCTACTATCTTCGGCCTTCCCTCCAACATCCACGTCGGGGACATCGAAGATTTCCGTCGCTCGGTGCATCCGGAAGACCGCGGACTCGTGTGGAAGGCGATCGGCGACGCACTCGAGAACCGCTCGCCGTACGCGGCCGAGTTCCGCATCGTGTCAGCGAACGGCACCGTTCGACGGGTGGCGGCCAGGGGCCAGTTCTACTACACGGCCGACGGGGAGCCCGAGCGCATGCTTGGCATCGCCGTGGACATCACCGACCGCAAGGACGCGGAGGAAGCGCTGCGGCGCAAGGAGGCGGAGCTCACGGACGCTCAGCGCCTCGCTGGAGTCGGCAGCTGGGAGTGGGAGCCGGATACCGACACGGTCATGTGGTCCAAGGAGCTCTATCGCATCGCCGGCCGCGATCCGAGCTTGCCGGCCGTGAGTTACAAGGAACACTCACAGCTCTATACGCGCGAGGCCTGGGATCGGCTGCAGGGCGCCGTCGAAACGGCCTGCCGCACTGGCGCACCTTACGAACTCGTTCTGGAGATGGTCCGTGCCGATGGCACGCACCGATGGGTTTCGGCACGCGGAGAAGCCCAGCGCGATTCGGCCGGCCACATCGCGCGGCTCCGCGGCACGCTGCAGGACATCACGGAGCGCAAGCGTGCGGAAGAAGCCTTGTCCAGCGTGAATGGCCGTCTCATCGAGGCTCAGGAGGCAGAGCGCGCCAGAATCGCGCGAGACCTGCACGACGACATCGGTCAGCGCCTCGCCTTACTGGGGGTGGTGCTGGCGGACCTCAAAGGGCTGCTGCCGGATTCCTCTGATGGTGAGGTTGCACGCTCCCTTGCCGCGCTTCAGAAGCAGACCGCGGAGATCGCTACCGATGTGCAGGCGCTGTCACACGAGCTGCACCCGCCACGGCTGCTGTATCTGGGCGTTGTGGCCGCAATGCGCGGTTTCTGTCGCGAGCTCTCCGGGCCGAAAGGCCTCGAGATTGATTTCCGATCCGAGAACGTTCCGAGCGGTGTACCGCCTGACGTGTCGCTCTGTCTATTCCGGGTCCTCCAGGAAGCCCTGCAGAACGCGGTGCGACACAGCGAGGTCCGGCATTTCGATGTGCATCTTCGCGGAACCGGGGACACCGTCGATCTCACGATTCGTGATGAAGGTGTTGGCTTCGACGTCGATGCGGCGAATCTAGGTCGCGGACTCGGCCTGACCAGCATGAGGGAACGTCTCAAGCTGGTCGGTGGCGAGCTGTTCATCGAGTCGCACCTGACACGTGGCACCACCGTTGTGGCCCGCACGCCGGTGCGGCGAAGCTAGATCGTGACGCTGCGACAGGATCGCCTCAGTTTCTCCCCCATGAAGACGATTGGGCACCTTCTTGCTCGAGTCGCGATCTGCGGGGCTGGCAGTCAGGATCCAGGTTGGGCGCGAAGGCGAGCCAAGCGGTTCCACAAGATCGTGAACGGAGCTGACGTGTCGGGGCCGGCAGGCATCGCGATCAGAAAACGAGATCCGTCGGAGACAACCGCCCAGTCACCGTGTGAGCGGGGAATCTGAAAGAGAGCACGCGGCACACCCACTGAAATTCTGGCGCCGACGTTCACATCGGCCACCATGACGGTGCCATCCGCCGAGATGAAATACAACTCTTTGCCATCAGCCCGCCATCGCGGCGCCGTGCCGCCGATGACGAAACGATGACCGTCTCTGGTTCGGACGTCCGTCCGTCCGAAGGCGCGGCAAATCGCCGCACCAGCACTTCACTGCGACCGGACTCGTTGGAGACGTATGCCACCCAGCGGCCGTCCGGCGAGAACTGACCCTGCCACTGGTCGAACTCACGTTGAATCAGCGGAAATCGCTTTTCTGGATCCGTGAGAGACAGGACCCAGATATCGAGTCGTGTTGGCCCCACATTCGCGGCGGCATAGAGAAGAAAGCGCCCGTCCGCTGATACGCTCGTCGGGATAAGGTGTTCGTTCGTTTTCAGGAGAGGCTTCGGGCTGGACGGGCGATCGATTACCTGCTCGAAGAGCGAGCCGATGCCCCCGGTGGTGGTAAATATCAGCCGTTTGCCGTCCGCTGACCACACCGGGGATCCCTCGAGCTGCGCCTCAGAGGTTACGCGCCCCATCGTCGCTCGAGATGAATCGAACACCCAGATATCCTGGTCGATGTTGGGCCGGAAAACTTCCTTCACGGTGGCGACCCGGGAGTCGTCTGGTGAAATGGCGACGGCGGAATACAGACCCGCGTCGCCAACGGTAGCCAGCTTGTTGCCACGCCTGCCGAACCACGTCAGCCGAAACTCTTTGTCAGGCGCTCTGAAGGCGATCACGTCATTCTGCGACACCGCAAAGAAGCCACCATCCAGGAACGATCCGACCGGGTGCTGCGAGCGATACGGGCTCTCCAGGAAGCTGAAGCGACCGTTCATCGAATGCCTGTGCGAAGAGAGTTTGGTCCTGAAGAAACACGACGTGGCCCGTCGAAGTTCCCTCGCTGCGGGTGTATGCTGCGCCAAATCCGGTGGCGAGCAGTCGATCCGGCCGGGGCGAACCCGGCGGCTCGTCGAGAGAGCCCAAGTACACGCCGGATTTTTCCGGCGCCGTCCTCGACACGCTGAGGTACAGGAAGTGTCGCCCGTCCGGCAGGAACGACGGTAAGAGATGCATGCCCTCGCCCTTCGTCCCATCAAGGCGCGTGACCTCTGAAACCGCCCCGCCGGCTGCAGGGCACCGTAGCAGTCCACCCTCGGGCTGGCCGACTACGATCACGTCATCCGCATTCCACGAGCCGCCGATGGCGCCGTTCGGTAAGTTACACACCGTCCGCGGCGCGCCACCCCGCACGTCTATCCGCTTGAGTTCGCCGGCGCCGCTGAACGCGACCGACTGGCTATCGGGAGACCAGAACATGGGGGGAGTCAGGCCACCGAGTGCGGCCTCGGTGCCAGAAAGGGGGCGCGCCACTTCGGCGTCCATTCGCCGAACCCACAGACGAGTGACCCCATCCGACCCGGTTCCGGCGAACACCAACTGCTGGCCGTCAGGCGACACCGCGAATGGCGACGCCTCTGACAACTGAACACCCGGCGCGATTTGGGCTCGAATGACCGGGGGAGTGGGCACCGCCTTGCGTGGAATCATCAACAGCACGGCGCCGCTGGTGCAGATGACGCCCGCGGCGAACCATGCGGCCGCCCGAAGCAAACGGCTCGAGAAGTGCCTCCGAACATCCGATGCTGTTGGTGGTTGGCGCGATTCGCCGCGCGCCTGGAATTCCGCACCTGCAGTGACTGCTTCTGTCACCGGCGCTTCTGCGATACCTTCCGGCAGCATGCGAGCCGTCATTCCCGCGGCTTCACGGGGGTCACGGATGGCGGTGAACCGGTACCCTCGTTTGGCGATCGTTTCGATGTACTGTCCATTGTCCGCCGTGTCGCCAAGCGCCTTGCGGAGTGCGAACACGTTGTAGGCCAGGTTCGATTCCTCGACGAAGGTATCCGGCCACACCTTCTGTAACAGCTCCTCCTTGGAGATGAGTCGCCCAGGCTGCTCGACCAACGCTGCCAGCACATCGAACGCCTTAGGCGTGAGCGGCACGGGCCGGCCATCTCGCCGCAACACCCGTTCCTCGACGTCAATCGAGAACGGCCCGAATTCGCTCTGTGAAACGTTCTCCACGTGTGCGCTCCGGTCCGTATGCCCAACCCATCCCTGGCATCCGAAGGCTACCATTATCCGAGTCGGAGGCGTGCCATAGACGCACAAATCGTGATTTGAGCCGCTCTATCGCGATCCCGACGCGAGGCAACAGGCCCCCGGTCACGCAAGGCGCTGAGCCCCGGCGAACCGCGCCGCGGGGCGGCGAACACGGCTCCAAGAACGTTCAAATCGAGATTCAACTGGTCTTAGACGTGGTTCTAAAGACATTGCGATGACCGGCGACGGTAGGTTCTGGCCGCTCGTCGCGTGAACTCGAGGCCCGGGCACCAGCCCTCGGCCGTATGCGCGCCGTTTCTTCACATGGAGGGAGTCCTTATGCGACCGATCCTTATCGGCTTGTGTGTGTTCGCGGCCGCCTGCAGCGGCCAAAGCCTTGAATTCACCAACGTCGCCCACGAGCGACGGGCTTGGGGCTGGCTCAAACACAGGCGCAAGGTGGCACGGAGCTGCCGTTCCGCGGTTCTTTCACCACCGTCATCGATGTTCCGCCCCCTTCTGCCCACGGGACTGCCGAGGGTACTGCGACCCACCTCGGTCGATTCACGGGAACGCTCACAGCTGAGGTCAATCTCCGACAATACGGCTACTGGGAACCTTCACCTTCACTGCGGCGAATGGCGATCAACTGTCTGGCACCTTTGTTGGTATGAAGGTGTCTTCATTCCACCAAATACCGCAAGGATTACGGAAGTTGCGACGATCAAGAACGGAACAGGTCGGTTCGCGGGGGCCACTGGAACGTTTACGATGGTGAGGTTCGACTACTATCGATTTCGCGACGGGCAAGGCGACTGGAACTGGAACGTTCGAAGGTAAGCTCAACTTGAACAAATGAAGGTCGCTTTGCGCATGCGGGCAGATTCGGTGCACGGCTGAAGGCAACGGTCGGCCCCACATGAATCAAAACGTTGTCCATATCTGGATGATAAGAGCGGTTGCCCTATCCTCAATCTCGTTTTGCCGATGAAAGCGCGGTCACGCAGCGACGCTCCACAGCTGCAAGTACCGGCGGCTGCGCGCCCGAGCAACCAATTGAATGGGCACGAAGAGGTCGCCCGGTTCCGGCGATCTTTCGTTTTCTGGGCACCAGCCAACATCGCGGCCAGACTCCCTCTCAGCTCAATCCGGAACTGGCCCTTCTCCAGAGTCAAGACGATTGCGTCAATCAGCCCACGGAGAGCTACCGCCGTTCTACGGGAGCACGGTCCAGGTTCAGAGCGCTCCTGGAGAGGGATCGACGTTTTCCGTCGACCTGAGATTCGCCGCTGCCAGTGACGCGCCGGTGAGGCCCGCGGGCCCTTCAAGGCTCGTTGCCGCCGCCTGCCATGTCGAGCCAGTCCAGTTCCTCTTCGACACGATGGAACGCATCGTCGCCGATCTCGTCGTTGGCACGCATGGCGAGAACCGCCCGCCGCGCCGCGTCGACCGCTCCGCGGTGGAGTGCAGTATGTGCGGATCGCCTGGCACCGTCTGCGCCACCATCCGGATCTGCCTGAATCAGATGTGCGGTGAACTCGTGCCGCAGTGCGTCCGCAACCGGCGATGTCTCGTGCGCAAAGCTCGCCAGGCCCGCTCGCAGCGCTCGCTCACGCGCGAGACTCACTTCGTGCCCAACAGGATCTTCGTCGTCCAGATCGAGCGCACGCAAGAGAGGCTTGAGCGTCAGCCCATGGATCACCAGCGTTCCAACAACGACCGAGAACGCCGTCAGCACGATCAGGTCCCGGTACGGAAACGCTGACGGGAGCGCCAGTGCCGCCGCCAGCGAGACGATGCCGCGCATTCCGGCCCACGAGACAATCAAGCCGCTCCCAACCGTCGGACGGAGCATCGGCCGTGGCGGGTGGAACCCGAACCGGCGGTGTCGCCACCGGACGACGCCATTGAAGGACATGTGCCAGGCGAGGCGCACGACGATGACCGTCAGCAGGACCGCCCCGGCAACGGCGAAGTACTGCCCTCGCTCGGCTGGTTCCAGGCTGTCGAGGATCGGCCGAATCTGCAGGCCGATGAAGATGAAGGCCAGAATGTTCAGCGCAAAGACGGCCGTTTCCCATACGGCATAGGTCGGTATGCGTGTCCGAGCGGGGATTCGCTCCGGCGCCGTCCGCGCAACCGACACGGCATAGCACACCATCGTCAACACACCTGAGAGCCCGATCTGTTCGGCGAGAATCCATACGCCGAACGTGCTGACGAACTGAAGGATGATGGCCGTCGGCACGTGTTGCACACGATCCATCACCCGCAATGTGACCCACCCGAGCGCCGGGCCCACTATCACGCTACCGGCGACCGCGAGCAGGAACGTCGGGGCAACAGCCGCAAAGGAGAACCCGCCCGCCGCTACGGCTCCGACGGCAAGCCGGTAGATCAGAAGTGCGCTGGCGTCATTCAGCAGGCTCTCGCCCTCGAGAACCGTCAGGATGCGATGCGGGGGGCGCAATTGGCGGAGTACGGCCGTTGCGGCGACGGCGTCTGGCGGAGCGACGATGGCTCCGAGCGCAACCGCCGCAGCCCAGGGCATCGCCGGTATGAGCGTGTGGGCGACGAGCGGCGACGGCTGCCGTTGTGAATCCGACGGCAAAGACGACCAGACCGGTGACCGGAGCCCAGTTGTCCCTGAGATCTCTGAGCGATGCGTCGTACGCCGCGTCGAGCAGGACGGGGGCGATGAAGAGCGCCAGCGCAAGCTCCGGGGGCAGGGTGAACGCCGGCCCGACTGGGACCAACGCAAGCAGCGCACCGCCGAGTGCGAGGAAGACAGGGTAGGGTGCTCCGACACGTCGCGCCGCGGCCGCGAGGACAACGGCGGCCACGAAGAGGCCCAGTAGTTGCTCGAATTCGTCCATATCACCGGGCCAACGAAAAGCTTCCTGTCTGAGTGACGCAAATTATCTTCCGTCAGAGTGGTTCCGGTCACGCTCGGGACCCGAGCGTTCTGGGAACCATCGCCGGGCGCTGCCGGGCGGTCCGTGCTCGAACTGCGAATCGGGAACTGCCAGAATAGGGTGCATGGGTGTCAGCAGCGACGTTCTCAGATGGCTCGGCCTCGAGCAACCGCCGGACACGCCGGGTGTGGTCGACACCGTCGCGAGCGTGCTCGGTCATCTGGACGCACGGCGCGCCAGGTACCTCGCGGCATTCGCATACCTGCTCGGCCGCGTTGCCGACGCCGACCATGCGATCAGCGCCGAAGAGCGGGACCTGATGCTGCGTCTCGTGGCGAAGGAGGGATCGCTCCCGCCGGCAGAGACGGAGGCGGTCGTCACGCTGGCTCTCGACGAGTTCCGCCGCTTCGGCGGCACGCACAACCTGATCGTGGCGCGTGAGTTCGCCGCGGTTGCGACCTTCGAGGAGCGACTCGGCCTGCTGCGGTGTCTCTTCGCGGTCTCGGCCGCCGACGAGTCGGTCATCGTCAGCGAAGACAATGAGATCCGCCGGATCAGCCGGGAGCTGAAGATCGAGCACGCCGACTTCATCCATGCCCGCGCCGAGGTCCGCGACCATCTGGCCGTCCTGCGGTCCAGGCCGTGAGTCCAGCCCCCGTCACCGCGCGAGAGTCTAGCTCGCGGCCACGCCGGCGCTCCGCTCCAGCAACACCGAATCTCCGAACTCGTGCGTCCGATATCCCCGGACGCTCGCCTCGCTCACCATCCGACGCAGCACATCGTCATGCTGAAAGGCACGCAGCAGCTCGTAATGGCTGGTGCCTGGTTCGTGCGTGCCCGACACGATCGCATCGACGCAGCGCAGCGGCGTGAGCGGGCCAATGCGCTGGGTCGCCATACCGCGGCCGGGCCGAACGGTGCCGTCAGGATGCGCCGCGGCTTCCAGAGCCCGCACCACCGTTGTTCCGACTGCAATCACCCGACCGTGGCGAACTCGGCGCGCTTCGATCAACGCCGCCGTGGAAGGCGGTATGTAGTACGGCTCGTCGAGCGGCAGCAGCCGATCGAGCTCGGTGTCGCCCGTTGACGAGATGCCTGCCGCGTGGGTGAGGCTGGCGAAGGCCGCGCCGCGCGCGCGGAGCACGCCGATGGCGGCCCAATCGAGGATAAACCCCGCGGACGGTGCTTCGAACGCCACCGGGAGACCGGCGAATCGCGTCCACGACTCGCAGATGGTCAGCGGCTGCGGCACGTACGTGTACTGAATGGGGCGGCCGTGGCGGGCGAGACCCTCCCAGATGTCCGCCAACCTGCCTTCGAAGCGGATCTCGATCAGTCGCGGATGCGCCAGGACCGAGATTACCGTCGCACCGAGTGGCCCCAGCCGCAGTCGGTCGCCGGGGTGCAGGACAGCGGGGGGCGGCCGGTCCTCGGTCGGCGTCCGAAAGTCGCCGGCGCCGAAGACAACCGCGGTAAAGCGGATCGCGTCCCGGGGTAGCAGCGAATTGCGTCCAGCGAGCCGCACCTCCACGGCTGTCCCGGTCGGCAGATGGACGCCGGCGAGGCTCGCTGGCAGCGTTGCCGCGTCATTCGCCACGACGACATCGCCGGCGCGGACCAGCGTGGGAAACTCCGCGCGCGCACGGTGCGTAATCGCACCCGACTCGATCACGAGAAGCCTCGCATCCAGAGGCCGCTGCATGGGCACGCTGGCCGGGATCACTGGACGACCTCGTGCCCGCGCGCGACGACTGGTGCGGCAGCGCGCGACACGGCGCCGGCGATCAAATCCGCAATCTCCAGCGCTGCGGCATCCGGACTCTTCAGCGTGAAAGCGGTCGGCGCCTGGGACGGCGAGCGCGTGGAGCGGCGTGTCCATATCTCCGGGATCGATGGACACGACTCGGATTCCTTCTGGCGCGAGCTCTTCGCTCCAGATCCGGCTGAGATGATGGAGCGCAGCCTTGCTTGCGCCGTAGGCGCCCCACCCAGCGTAGGCGCTGACGGCAGCGTCGCTCGACACGTTGACCACCAGCGGCTGTCGTCCTTCGCGGGCTGACGCGGCCAGCGATCCGAGGAGCGCCTTCGTCAGGCGGAATGGTCCCACCAGATTGGTCGCGATGGCGAGCTCCAGGTCCTCACAGTCGGTGTCCGCCAGCGGGACGAGCGGCACAGGACCAAGCGAGGAGGCGTTGTTGATGAGGACGTCGAGACCACCGAGAGCGCCAAGCACTTGTATCGCGATCGGATGAATATCGTCCTTGCGCGACACGTCGCCGACGATGCCGCTGACCTCCGGCCGTTCGCGGACGACCCGTTCCACGCGTTCGCGGTTTCGTGCGATGAAGGCGACGCGCGCACCGCGGCAGCTCAACTCGCGGACGAGCGCCAGTCCCAGGCCCGACGTTCCCCCTGTGATCGCCACCCGTAGCTGTAGATCTTCTCCGGACATGTAACCCTCCCGGTCATCCAGGCATTGACATCGATCAGGCTACAAGTTAAAGTGAGCTTTAAGTCAAGCGGTGTTTCGCTCCTTCACGATGGACGACGTTCTCACCATCACCGAGGTGTCGCGACGCAGCGGCGTGGCATCGTCGGCATTACGGTTCTATGAGGACCGTGGACTGATCGCGTCCGCGCGGGCCGGGTCGGGCCACCGCCGGTATCCACGCGCCGTCCTCCGCCGCATTGCCTTCATCGTCTTTGCCCAGAAAATCGGTCTGTCGCTCGAGGAAATCGGTATCGAGCTCGCGAAGTTGCCTCACAACCGCGTGCCGGAACGGTCCGACTGGGCGAAGCTGTCAGAAAGCTGGACCAGGCGCGTGGACGACCGCATCGCCGATCTCGAGCGGCTGAGAACGGGGCTCACGCAGTGCATAGGCTGCGGCTGTCTCTCGCTCCAGCAGTGCCAGCTCGCCAATCCAGGGGACCACGTGGGGCGGAAGGGTGTGGGGCCGCGATTCTGGATGCCCAAGGAGCGCGGCCCGCGTCGCCAATAACGGCTCGCGTCGTCATGTCATCCGAATCGACAACGCATGCCGGAACACATCGCGCGGCACGCCGTCTCGAGAGCGGTCGAGCCAGGCTCAGCGTCCCACCAACTTCTGCAGGTGCTCGGGATAGCGCGCGCCGCGCACCTCGATCTGCGCCGCTGCGCGATCGATCTCTCGCAGGTCATCCGCGGTCAGCTGAAGGGCGGCCGCGCCGAGGTTCTCTTCGAGCCGATGACGCTTCGTCGTCCCGGGAATCGGCACGATCCAGGGCCTCTGTGCCAGCAGCCACGCAAGCGCGATCTGGGCCGGCGTGGCGTTCTTCCGCTCCGCGAACGTCCGCAGCCAGTCGACAAACGCCAGATTCGCCTGGCGATTCTCTGGCGTGAACCGCGGGACGACGTTGCGGAAGTCAGCGCTGTCGAAGGTGGTCTTGTCGTCGATCTTGCCGGTGAGGAATCCCTTCCCGAGCGGGCTGAAGGGCACGAACCCGATGCCCAGCTCCTCGAGCGTCGGCAATACCTCCTGTTCGGGTTCCCGCCACCAGAGCGAGTACTCGCTCTGCAACGCGGCCACGGGCTGGACGGCGTGCGCACGACGAATGGTCTGCACGCCCGCTTCGGACAGACCGAAATGTGCGACCTTGCCTTCGCGAATCAGTTCCTTCACCGCGCCCGCCACGTCCTCGATCGGAACGTCCGGGTCGACGCGGTGCTGATAGAAGAGATCGATTCGATCCGTCTCGAGTCGCTTCAGCGAAGCGTCGGCGACCTCACGGATGTGCGCGGGCCGGCTGTCCAGACCCGCCTGCTTTCCGCCCTCGAACTTGAAGCCGAACTTCGTCGCAACCACTACCTGGTCGCGAACCGGGCCGAGCGCTTCCCCGACGAGCTCTTCGTTCGTGAACGGCCCGTAGGCTTCGGCCGTGTCGAAGAACGTGACGCCAGCGTCAACCGCCGCTCGGATGAGCGCGATGCCTTCTTCCCGGCTCGTGGTCGGCCCGTAGCCGAAGCTGATCCCCATGCAGCCAAACCCGAGCGCCGACACGTCCAGACCGCTTTTCCCCAATGTTCGCTTCTGCATTGCTCTGTTCTCCTTGAACGATCCGGGTCGACGATCGCCATGTGCTCCGGCAAGGCGAGCCCGTGCACGGGTGAGCGTGAGTACCCGCCGGCCGAGGAATGGTGCAAGCGTCTCGCCCGCGAGTTCCCTGCTGGGCATCTCGCCTCGAAAGCTCAGCCGCTATGGAAACCAAGCCGTCGCGACGAGAGATTTCAAGCGCTGCTTCGCCGCATGCGCGTGCCGACTGATTGACGCGAAGCCGGAAGCCGCCTCCAGCTCCTGCCGGACACTGTGAGACAATCTGCCACCTTGCCGAGTGCCTCGAGCGACCGCCGCGGCGTTGTCGGTCTGCTCGTCCTGCTATTTGCCATCACCTATCTCGATCGAGTCTGCATCTCGGTGGCCGGACCGCGCATGCAGGAGGACCTGGGGATCGACCCCATCGGGTGGGGATGGGTGACCGGCATGTTCACGCTCGCCTACTGTCTCTTCGAAATTCCGACCGGCATGATGGGCGACCGCATCGGCCCGCGGCGCGTCCTCACCCGCATCGTGGTGTGGTGGT
The DNA here is from genome assembly GCA_963763095.1 of Vicinamibacteria bacterium. Taxonomy (GTDB): domain Bacteria; phylum Acidobacteriota; class Vicinamibacteria; order Vicinamibacterales; family JAENWD01; genus CAVUCH01. Next base: position 118,293 of record CAVXNR010000012.1, on the reverse strand, counting down.
CGGCGTTCACCGCCCTGACCGGCGCGATCACGGGTCTCTATCCCTTGCTGCTCACCAGGTTCCTGTTCGGGGCAGGGGAGGCCGGCGCCTTTCCGAATGCGTCCGTGGTGGTGTCGCGATGGTTCCCTCCGCGGCAGCGCGCCACGATGTCCGGCGTGAACCTGATGGCGAGTCAGGTGGGCGGCGCCATCGCGCCGCTACTGGTGTTGCCGATCCAGATGCGCTACGGCTGGCGGATGTCGTTTTACGTATTCGGCGTGGCGGGACTGGTCTGGGCGGCGGTCTGGTATGCGTGGTTCCGTGATTCGCCCGAAGAGAAGCGTGGCCAGGTCGCGCCGCTATCAACCACCGCCGGGGCTTCCCCTGCGGGCCATTCGTTCCCCTGGCACCTGGCGTGCCGGTCGAAGACCGTGTGGTCGATTCTCGGGCTGGCGTTCTGTTACGTCTACGTCTACAACTTCTTCCAGACGTGGTTCCATACGTTCCTCATCCGCGGCCGGGGATTCAGTGAGGCCAACCTGCTCCTCTCGGCGCTCCCGTATGTGGTCGCCGCGTGCGCCAACCTTGCGGGGGGTGCCGCGAGCGATGCGCTGGTGCGGCGGGTCGGTGCGAAGCGCGGCCGGCGAGTCATTGGCGCCACGGCGCTGACCGCCGCCGCGGCGTTCACCGGTGCGGCGATGCTCACGCATCATCAGGTACTGACCGTCGTGTTCCTCGCCCTGACCTACGGAGCAATTACCTTCCAACAGTCCGGCGTGTTCGGCGTGTGCCTGGACATCGGCGGGCCGCGCGCCGGAGCGATGGTGGGTCTGATGAACACGCTCGCCCAGGTCGGGGGACTCGCGGGCTCGGTGCTCTACGGCTACATCGTGGATCGGACTGGCAGCTACGACGCGCCGTTCATCCCGATGGCGGTCCTGCTGCTCGTCGGCGCCGCGCTCTGGGTGAACGTGGATGCGTCGCGGGAGGTCGGTGGCGACCCGCCCGCGACACTTGCGGATGTTGCGCAGAGGAAGCTCGCTGATGTGGGGCAGGGCTTTAGCCCTGCAAATCCCTGCGCTCTAGCAGGCCTGAAGGCCTGCCCCACATGAATACACAATTGAATCGCGGAAACTCGTTGGTCTCGATGTCGGGTCGAATGACGAACCTCTATGCCTGCACGCCCTTGGCCGTTCGTTCCATTTGGCGTGCGGCATCTGTGGCCGCCTGATCCGGAGTCTTACCCCGCTGACGCGCCACGATGTATCCGGCGTACCACTCTGACCAGTGGTGCTTCGGCGCGGTCGCCTCGTACTCGCCGTGGCGCTCTTCTGTTTCCCGCAGCAGCCCGATCAGCGTCGCAACGTCCGAGCTGAATCCGCGTCCGGGAAGCCGCGCGGTGACTTCTTGAAGCAGCCAGCTGTTTCCGTCCGGATCACTGAATGAGGCAAACGAGAGGTAGGAGCGGTTTTCGGGGTCTCGGCCCGGCGTGCGTCCCTTGGTCGTGGCAGCACGGAGGAGGTTGTTCTCGAAGTGAAACACTTCGCTCACGTCGGCGCCATGTCGAACCAGTTCGGCGCGGGCTGCCTCGAGGTCGTCAACGACGAGGAACGCTCCCTGAAGCGAGCCCGGCACCGCCGCGGTGAAGCCCTTACCGAACATGACCGAGCACGGTGAGCCGGGAGGGGTCAGCTGCACCAGTCGCCACTCGTCACCGGCGGCGACATCCGCGTCCACGCGCCATCCGAGGCCCTCATAGAAGCGCTTGGCCCGGTCGACGTCGGACACGGGAAGGGGAATGACTTCGACCTTCAGATCGACCGCCGCGGCAGTAGCGGTTCGGGTGGCGTGCTCATTGACTGTCTGTGTGCTGCTCATTGTGACCTCCGTCGCTCGTGGTGAATGGCGTCGAGGCATGCGCAAGGATGCGCCCCCCACCCGCAGGCGTCAATCACACATTGGTATCCGTCCCGCCTCATCCGCGCGGGGCAGATTCACCGGTCGGGCTTGCCTCGTGGCTACCACGATTCAAATCGACCACTCCGCATTCGGCGATCTGAGCGTTATCATCACGCGTGGCGTGAAAGGATGCGATGAACCTGAACCGAATCACCGCAAGAGCGCTCGTCGGGTCGGCGTTGTTGACGGCCGCGCCATCCTCGTGGGCCGCACGGCCCCAGGCCGGTGCGGGTCAACCACGAGTGATCCACGTATCGAGCGTGGCTCCGGAGAAGAACGCGCAGCTCTCCACGCTGATCGCTGAAATCCGGAGTCACGCGGACGCATTCGTGTTCCTCAGCGGTGGCGCCTCGAAGATGGGCGAAGATCACCAGCGCCGGCTGCTGGCGATGTTCGAGGCGCTCGCCCTGGTCGCGAAATCCGGGCGCCGCATCGCGGTCGGCGATGGTGGCACACGAGCGGGGATCATGGAAGCCGCCGGGAACGCACGCGTCGCAAGCGGCAACGCGTTTCCATTGATCGGTGTCGCCCCTGCACGCGAAATTCCGCCACGCGGCACGACGCCGGTTGATTCACACCATTCGCACATCGTCGCCGTTGACAATCCGTCGGCACCGGCCACAGACAGCTGGGGCTCCGAAACAGAGACCATGTATTGGCTGTTCGGAGCGCTCGCCGAGGGACGCCCTTCCGTCGCGATCGTCGCCAATGGAGGTGGTATCACGCTGAACGAGGTGGAGTCGAACGTGCGCGCCGGGCGGCGCATCATTTTGATCGAGGGCAGCGGGCGCGCGGCCGATGCCCTCGTGTCGCTGATGCGGAAGACCGAGGTGTCGGACCCCGAGCTTCTGAGCCTCAGACAGAGGGCTGAGAAAGCAGGGCTCACCGAACGACCCGAGTTGTTTCACGTCGTTCCGATGCAGGGGGGAGCACCGAGTCTTCGTGATGCCATCACCGCCGCGATCGCCGGCACTCGATAGGCGAGAGCCGCCCGCGGTCGTCTTCGGCCCATCGACGGTCAGACGTCGATCAGCGCGCACCCACTCAACACGCGTCACGGGGTCCGGTGGCCCAAGCTGGTCTGGCGTGGAAGACGCCGACCGCCGACAGCCGCTCGACGAAGTACTGCTCGGCAAATTCCGCTTCCTCGAAGAACTGCAGCGTGGCTGGGTCTCGCAGGAACGTGTCCGCCGTGATGACGTCCTCGTATTGACGGTGCCATCCGAGCGCGCGCTCGTCAGGATTCCACCGCGGCGCGCGATCCCCCAGGACCTTGCGCCGGCCGTGTTCCTCCGATCGGATGGGATAGTGTTTCAGCAGGAACTTGAACGGATACACCCGGCGCCCCGGAAAGCGGACGTCGTGCCCCGCTGAGGCGGCCAGCGAGACACGACAGCCACAGTTCTTCCAGGCTTTGCGCTGGTGGTAGTGGCCCGGATGATCGCTGAAGCTGAAGTACCTGAGCTGACCCTCCACGTCGCGAGCGGGATCGAATGTCTCGCCGGTCGGCCAGAAGTTGGCGACCACATGATCGACGCAGGTGAAGCCACAGCGATCGACGTGGTGAAGGCCGGTCCTCAAATCGACGCCCGGCCAGGGAGTATGCCGTCGCTCGTCCGCGTCGTGCAGCACGAACCAGTCGGCGTCGAGCTGTTCCGCGATGTCTTCGACGCGGCCGAGTATCTGCCGCCATTCATAGGTCGGGACCGGGCCGTCGGCGGGAAACCGTTCCATGCCGATGAGGCCGCGGCCGCTGAACCGGCGGGCCCGCGCGAGTGTGTCGTCCGTCGACCAATTGTCGATCAGGTAGACCTGGATGCCTTGGCCGGTCAGATACTGCAGCGTGTGCGAGATGATATCGGCCTCGTTGTAGGTGGGAAGGAACGCGACGACGCGGAAATCCTCGCGCGCTGGGCCGAGCGGGGGGATGCTCTTCCCTGTGACCACCGCTACCAACTGCCGCCCGGTGTTCCTCAGGTCCGCGGCAGGAGACCAGCCCGCGAGCGGCGGCTGCAGTCCCCGGCGTGCGACCGCGTTCCGGAGGTTCGCGGGATCCGCAATCGACGCGGTGGGCTCACACACCACGAGGCCGGCAGGGGCACTGTCCATCGCTGAAACGAAGGGCTCGGAGGCGGCGAGCTCATGACAGAGCGCGAGCGCGCGGCTTGGATCCCGGGGCGAATGGTCCTGCTCAGACGTGAGATCGACGACGTCAGGACAGCCGAACGTCTCGGCAAGGTAATCAGCGAACTGACGGACAAGATGGGGGGGCGCCAGGTCGGCAACGCGTGGCCGGTCATCAGCACCTGTCGCATCGAACGCGGTCCTCGAGCTCATGTCGAACTGCAGGCAATCCGTGTTCCGCCGTGGTCGTGCTGACCTGTCGGCCGAACGGATCTGGCACTGCGGTGGTGCGGAGCTAACGAACACGGTTTCGACCTGTATGTGCGCGGCACAGCCGCGGCTCCGGATTGAACCGATGCACGAGGAGCCCATGGACAGCTCGACCATACACGCAACACGACGCGCCCATTGTCACAGGCTGCCTCAAATGCTGGACGACGCCCGCCTCAATTCGTGGTATGTTCTGCGCCCACGCTCCAGAATAAAACCGAGAACGGAGGGGGTATGCGGCTGCTACGTCCGGCTACCCGGCTGCGCGTCGTGGCGGTCTTCTTTGCGTCAGCGGTCACCGCCTCACCTCTCCCCGGGGCGACCCTTCCAAGTGGATTCCAGGAAACCATTCTCGCGTCGGGGCTTGCGAGCCCGACCGCCATCGCCGTCGCGCCCGATGGACGCGTCTTCGTGTGTCTGAAAGCCGGCCAGCTGCGGGTGATCAAGAATGGCGTCCTGCTCGCAACGCCCTTCGTCAGCCTCACCGTGGATTCCAGCGGCGAGCGAGGATTGATTGGCGTCACCCTCGACCCGAACTTCGCGACCAATCAGTTCGTGTACGTCCAGTACACCGTGCCGGCGACATCTCTCGTACCTGCTCACAATCGTGTGAGTCGGTTCACCGCGAGCGGCGATGTCGCTGCTGGCAGCCAAACGATTCTCTTCGAGCTGAGCCCGCAGAGCGCGGGCCTGCATAACGCCGGTGCAATCCATTTCCGCCCGCCGCCTGACGGCAAGTTGTACATCGCGACGGGAGACAATGGCACGCCCACGAACGCTCAGAGCCTCAGCAACCTGCACGGGAAGATCCTCCGAATCAACGCTGACGGCACGATACCAACTGATAACCCGTTCTTCACGATTGCCATGGACGTGAACCGCGCCATTTGGGCCATGGGACTGCGAAACCCGTTCACGTTCGCCGTCCAGCCCATGAGCGGACGGCTGTTTGTCAACGACGTCGGCCAGGACACCTGGGAAGAAATCAACGAGGGTTTCGACGGCGCAAATTACGGCTGGCCGACGACTGAGGGTAACACTACCGATCCCAGGTTTGTGGCGCCCTTATACGCGTACCACCACACCTCGGGCACCCCTACCGGCTGCGCCATCACGGGCGGCACTTTCTATAATCCGCTGACGACGCAGTTTCCGGGCGACTACGTTGGTGACTACTTCTTCGCAGATTACTGTGGCAACTGGATTTATCGAATCGACGTCAGTGGTCAGCCGCCAACGTTGATCACTCCAGCATTTGCCACCGGCATCATCGCGCCGGTCGACCTCGAGGTCGGGGAAGATGGCAGTCTCTATTACCTCGCGCGGGGAGCGTACCCGAATACGAACGGCGTCGTTGGACGAATCCGGTTCAGCGGTAGCCTGGCACCATCCATATCGTCGCAGCCAGCCAGCATCACCGTCTCCGTCGGTCAACCCGCCTCGTTCACCGTGGCCGCTTCTGGTGCGACGCCACTGAGCTATCAATGGCAACGAAATAACGCGAACATTTCCGGCGCGACCCTCTCCATTTACACGTTGCCGAATGCACAACTGGCTGATAGCGGCAGTCAGTTCCGCTGTGTCGTCAGGAATAGCTACGGCACCGCGACCAGCAACAATGCCACACTCACGGTTGTCAACAACGTGCTGCCGGTTCCCACCATCAACTCACCGGCGCAAGGGAGGCTCTATTCCGGTGGAGAGTCGTTCACGTATTCAGGCACGGCGTCGGACGCCGAGGACGGAACACTGCCTGCCTCCAGATTCACATGGGAGATCGTGTTCCACCACGACACGCACACGCATCCGTTCATCGGGCCGATCACGGGAGTCACGAGCGGCACATTCACGATTCCGTCAACGGCTGAGACATCAGCCAATGTGTGGTACCGCATCCACCTGACCGTCAGGGATTCCGCCGGGCAAACCAACACCACGCATCGGGATCTCTTGCCGCGAAAGGTCCAGGTAACCTTAGCGTCCACTCCGTCCGGACTGTCGCTGACGCTTGACGGCCAACCCGTTGTCGCCCCGTTAACGTTTACTGCCGTCGTCGGCATGATGCGCACGCTCGGCGCAACGACGCCTCAGACCCTCGGCGGAAGATACGACTTCGTGTCGTGGTCTGATGGCGGTGCCGCGACGCACATAATGAGCACGCCGGCGACCAACGCCACATTCACGGCCACCTACCGGAAGCGGGGTGGAAAGAATTGAGGGTCGCGAGAATCAGTGCCCGACCTGCGCCCTTTCCTCCGGGCTTTCGGTATGACCGAATTTTCGGCCATTCTCGTTGGGTCCTCGGGCGACTTCACTACTACCGTCCGATCTCACCAGCAATCGGACGGTAGTAGAAAGATGCGGTTCGTCGTGGACCTGCCGCCAACGCACCTCGGGCCGGGGTGGCGGCGCAAGGCGAGCTGAGCTGCCCCGACATCAGGCCGCGGATGGTTGGGCGGGCGTGCAACCGCCGGTAATTGCAGCTGTGGAGCGGGCCGGCCTAACGGCCATCGGACGACTCTCGTCCCAGCTCTGTTCCACGCCGGCCTCCAAGCGATCATTCCGCAATCTGGAGTTTCGGCATGTAACTCAGGCGCTGACGCGTCTCGTTTGGGGTGGCCTGCTCCGCGGCTGAATCTGTTGCAGTTCGCGCGCTGCACCTCAACGTGACGACGGATGATCAACCGGGTGGCGGTGGTCCCTGATCCGGTGAACGGCCGCGCGCGGACCTGTCGCGCAGTCTCAACGAACCGGCTGGAAGGCGCCGCGAAGATCGTATTTCGCGACCTTGCGCCCCAGCACCACGCCGGCCACGCTCGAGAAGTGGTAGTGCAGCCCCGCGAACAGACGCGCCTCGATGATCTCATAGCGCAGATCGTTGGGACGTCTGAAGGTCCGGACCGCATCAAGATTGCCCGTTGCGCCGGCAGGATCGAAACCACGAACTTTGAACGCGAAATCACTGACGCCGAGGAATGCGCTGAAGACCTCGACCATCGCAGAGGTGATCGTGCCGTGCGCCGCCGGGTATTCGGGGTGGTTCGGCGTCCCGACGAGTGGCCGCCAGCCAATTTCCTCGTGGGTCAGCGAATTCCCGTCCTCAACGCCCGGAACTGACCCGAAGCCGTCGGCCACGACCGCTGTCGGATCGATCGCCGTGACAGGCCGCCAGAACAGGAACGTGTACTTCGCATTTAAGCCCGCGATCAGCGCGTCGGCTCCGATCATGTTGACCATCGCTTGCAGTCGTGCCGACTCGAGCAGGCTCAATCCCTTCTCATCGGCGACGTCGCGAATTGCGCGGTTGTATTGCCTGACCACGTTCGCCGTCCAGAACAACGCAGTCGTCGTCTGCTCTGGCGATCGGGCTTTGCTGGAGGCGCTTCCATATTTCTTCAGTTGTTCGAAGGCATCCGTCCATTCCAGGCTCGAAAGCGACGGCGGCGGATCGGGAAGGAACTGATCCGGCGACTGCAGGAGGAATGGCGCGACATGAGCCAGCCAGGGTGTTTGTGGCGCGGCGAATGTCGGCGGCGTCAGGCGCCACACACCAGGACCGGGCGCCTTCTTCGAGACGTCCGAAGACGTGCCGACGGGAGTCATGCGTCCGTCGTTCGCGCGCTTGCCGATGACGAGATTCGCTGCGCTCTCGCCCACGAGCTGGCCCTGCGTCTTCGCGATCCCGTCCGAGACGCCGTTGAGCGCGGCGGTGTACTGCGGTTCGAGGATCGACGTCTGGCCGGGGAAGTAGTGCACGAGCGTGCGATACGCTGCCTCGATGACCGCCGCGTCCGTTGATGCTCCGGGCACCGTTGCGACACCGTCGCCGTACGGAACGTATCGGCCCTCAATCGCGACGACGGCATCGTAGACGGCGGCCGAAACGTAGGCCATGTACAGGAATCCCTCGCTCTGAAATGCACGCGATCGAATCACCGCCTCCTCAGCAATCACGTTCCATTGGACAACCGTGTTCGGCGTTCCCGCGTGAACGGTGCGGTTCTCAACCGCGGTGATTGCGACGACGGCGAGCAGCGACGTGACGGCGACCGGAAGGGTACGACGCAGTGTGACGCGGTGATAGCGGCCAAACCCCATGCGGTTCATGCTGACCTCCCTTGAATGACCGCGCAGAGATTTGCGCAGAATCCCAACCACCACAATTCGCGCCGTGTTCTGAATGCGTGCTTTTCGTATTCCCTCGCAAGTTCCTGAGCGTGAACTGGTTGGGCGTTTCACGACGTGCCGAGCCGCGCTATAATTGCCGCCCCATGGGCCGGACCCCTCGGAGTTTTCGGCTCGACGTTGCTGGTTACCAACTCCTGCGCGACGGCCGCGCCGTGCGTCTGGAACGCCAGCCGATGGAGTTGCTGATTCTGCTGGCCAGCCGTTCAGGCGCCCTGGTCACGCGGCAGGAGATCGCCGCCCGCTTTTGGGGCAGCGACGTATTCGTCGACGTCGAGCGCAGCATCAACCGCATTGTCGCGAAGCTGCGCGTCGCGCTTCAGGACGACCCAGACCGCCCTCGGTTCATCGAAACGATCGTAGGGAAGGGCTATCGACTGATTACTCCGCTCGATGCGCCGATTCGCTCGGTTGCGGTGCTGCCGTTCGTGAGTCGATCGCGCGCGAGCGAGGAACAGTACCTCGCCGACGGGATCGCGGAGGAGTTGACCGCTCAGCTCTCCAGAGTGTCAGCACTGCGCGTCGTTCCCCGGACGTTGGTGGATGCAGTGAGCGCGACGCGGCCGCTCGTCGATATCGCGCGAGAATTGGGGGTCGACGCGATCGTACAGGGAACGGTCGCTGCCGATATCAGACAAATGCGCGTGATGGCGAAGCTGATTCAAGTAACGCCGGAGAAGCAACTCTGGTCTGCAAGCTATCGGCCCGATCGCGACGATGGGTTGCGAGCCCAGACCGACGTCGCGCATGCGATTGCCGAAGACCTGCGCGTGGCGCTGAGTGCTGGAGGGGAAGCGGCGGCGATCGATCAGCGGGGTCCCGAAACCGAGTCGACTGCCGTCGAACCATCCGACCGCGAAGCACGGAAGGACGTCACGAACTCCAGCCGCGAGTTCGCGGGCAGGCTTTCGTTGCGGCCGGCCGTCGACAAACGGACAGTCGCGGTGCTGCCGCTCAAGCTCCTGACCCCGGCGAGTGACGCTGAATTCCTGAGCGTTGCGTTGGCGGACGCGATGATCAATCACCTGACCGCCAGCGATGCCGTCCTCGTGCGGCCGATCGCCATGGTGCAGCGATACGCGGCCGACGCGACCGAACCGTTGAGTGCTGCGCGTAAGCTCAACGTGGAGGTGCTCGTCGAGGGCAATATCCAGAAGGTCGGCTCGAAGTTGCGCGTCTGCTTGCGCGCGCTCGACGCGGCGACAGGGTCGACGCTCGCGTCGGCGACGCACGACGCGGAGATGGCCGATCTCTTTACGCTGCAGGATGCGATGGGCGAGAGCCTCGCGACGGCGCTTGAGGCCGACGCGGCGAAACGGCGGCCGGTCGTCGAGGATCGACCGACGAATCGGATGGCGTACGAGCTGTTCCTCCGTGCCGCCGACAGGTTGTCACGGCTGAATCAATGGGACACGCGTGCCGCCATCGACATGCTTCACAGTGCCGTCCGGTTGGACGCGCGGTTCGCCGCTGCCTGGGCTCGCCTGGCCGAAGCGCATTTGCTGATGGCATTCACGTTCGGCGAAGGCTCGAGCGGCATCGCCGCGGCGGAGCGTGCCGCTCGACGCGCGCTTTCACTGGATCCATCCAACTCGGTCGCGCAATGCTCGCACGGGCTCGTGTTATGGTCGCCGGCGCGCGGTTTTCAGAACAAGGCGGCGCTCCGCGCCCTGTCGATCGCGTTGAAGCTGAATCCGAACAACCTGACCGCACGCCTTTGGCAGGCGCTGATTCTTCTCCACGTGGGCCTGTTCGATGCCGCAGAGGAGCACCTCGAGATCGCGCTGACGGTCCGTCCCGACGACGCGACGACGCTGTTTTTTCTCGGCCAGTCGGCGATGTATCGGCATCGCTATGCCGAGGCCGACGACTATCACGCGCGCGCGCTGGCGATCGACGCCGCGCATACCTGGTCGCAGGTTTTTTATCCCGTAATTCCGCTGTACCGCGGTGCGCTCGCCGACGCGGAGCGGAAAATCGCGTTGGCTCGAGAAGTGCAGGGAGATGACCCTTGGCTCACGTCGTGCGAAGGGCTGCTCTGCGCGAAACGGGGCGACGCCGCGAAGGCGCAGCAGTTGCTCGCGACCGCCCTCCGCGGCAAGCCGCTTTTTCACACGCATCACATGTGGCACACGGCGGCTGCGGCCTATTCCGTGCTCGGCAAGAGCCAGCGCGCACTGTCGCTGCTCGAACGAGCGGCGGCGTTTGGCCTCCCGAACTACACCTTGTTTCGCGACGATCCGCACTTCCGTTCCCTGCACGCGCTGCCTGGATTCCAGAAACTGCTCGCAGGCGTCCAGGAAGAGAACCGCGCATTGAGCACTGCGATTCCCTCCGGCACACTCTGAAACGATCGGTCGGCATCGAGCAGCCTCGGCACTGGATACCAGCGCTTGAATGATGCCGAGCATCGCCCTTGAGGTCGATCCCCGGATCTGTCCGTCTTTGCTAGCGTGCAGAAACGAGGGGGAGCGCCCCTTCCTCCGGGCTGTCGGTGTGACCGAATTTTCGGCCATTCTCGTTGGGTCCTCGGGCGACTTCACTACTACCGTCCGATCTCACCTGCAATCGGACGGTAGGAGTAAGTTGCGCTTCGTCGTGGATCTGCCGCCAACTCACCTTGGACCTGGCTGGCGCCGGAAGGCTGGCTAAAAGTGAGCCGCAAAGCGCCTGTGAGCGCCGTACAGCCAAATCCAACGCATTGGAGGCCCGGGGAGCGCGCCGCACGCAGAGGGTGAGAGCGTCAGTTCGGGTCATTCGAGTGCAGTTGCCCCAAACCTTCTGCTTTCGAACCAGGCGCTACGGGACCCAGCCGGGCAGCTTCGATGCCTGCCGAATCCACCGCGCCACGAGCGCCTCGTCGACCTGGTCGTCCTCGCGAATATCGAGGTAGCGCACGTCCTTGTGCTTGGACTCGCCTGGCGGGAGAGGACGCAGTGACGTGCCGCGGAAGAAAGCCACTTTGACGTACTTCGTGAAGCAATGAAAATTGAGGAACCAGCCCTGGCCCTCGATGCCATAGAACGGCGAGTTCCACTTGACGGCCTTGCGCACGCTGGGCACGGTGCGCGCGATGAGCGCGTCGAGGCGGCGCCCGACGTCTCGTTTCCAGTCCGGCATCGCCGCGATGTAGGCCTGCACGGCGGCGTCGCCGTCGGCCTTCGCGATCTGAGGGTTGCCGCCTGCGAGGAGAACCGGCTTCGCGGCTGCCAAGGTGTCCTTGCTCCTGGTTGCGGTGGTTCGCTCGCCTTTGCCGGCTGCCCCCTTGGGTTTCGCCGCGGCGGGCTTCCCCTTACTTTGAACGTTTCGGCTTGCCAGACTGGTTGAGGGCGACCGCCTGGCGAACGAGCGCCTTGAACGCGGAGTCGTCAACTTTTTCTCCTTCGGGGATGTCGATCGCACGGCGTACGTTTCCGTCGAGGCTCGAGTTGAAGAGACGCGACGGATCCTTCAGAGACGCGCCCTTGGCGAAGGTCAGCTTCACGACGCTCTTATAGCATTCGCCAGTGCAGATGATGCCATCGTGCGACCAGACCGGGGTGCCGGGTGTGGTTGCTTTGACCCATTTCCACTCCTCGACGACGTCCGGGTCTGCTTCCTTGATGAGCGCGCGCATTCTGCTGAGGGTTCTCCCGCGCCAGTCCCCGAGTTCGGCGATTCGTTCCGAGATGAGCTCCGATGCCGACTGGTTTTGGCTCGCGCCCGACTTCTTCATGTTCTCATCCTAGGCGGCGCTCGCCGGCGTGGCCTGCACGCGGCGCCAGAAGTAGTACGAGAGTCCCCAGAGCACGCCGGTGCCCGCCGCCCACCCCCACGCCTCCGGGCCATCACCGACCGAGAGGTGAGCGATGAGCGCCGAGCCGAGGGTGATGGCGAAGCCGGCGTAGGTCCACTCCTTGAGCCGCGCCGGCACCGGTGCAAGCAACAGTACCACGCCGAGGAGCTTGGCCCACGCGAGCTCCACTCGGAAGTAGGCGGGGAAGCCGAGGCGGGTGAACGCCTCCGCCACCTGCGGCAGGCTCAGTTGCGCGTAGGCGGTGAAGCCGATCTGCAGGCAGAACAGCGCGGTCGCGGTCCAGAAGCCGATGACTATGGGTTTGGAGCGGGGCGTGCTCAGGTCGATGGGCGAGAGGGCACGGCTGCCTTCCAATGTCACATTCATGTCGTTCTCCTTTGCCACCATGACGGATCGCCCAGGCTGAATGTGACCGCTGTTCTCTCGGCTGGTCACATCAGGGCCGTTTCGTCCGTCAGTTACCATGACGGAGCGGAACGGAGGAATATGATGCCCACGCCTGAGTCGGTTGCCGAGCCGTTCGAGCGGCACCGCGGCCATGCTTACCGTTCGTCCGTCGGTGCTATGACGGAACGCGATGAGAAAGTGTGACCGATGAACGAACGCGAGTATTTGGCCGAGCGATTCGAAGAGAACCGAACCCACCTGCGCGCCGTGGCGTACCGGATGCTCGGCTCGGTGAGCGAGGTGGACGATGCCGTACAGGAAGCGTGGCTGCGACTCAGCCGCACCGATGCCACGGGCATCGACAACCTTGGCGGATGGCTGACCACGGTCGTCGCGCGCGTGTGCCTCGACATGCTGCGGTCGCGCACGTCGCGGCGCGAGGAGCCCTTGACCGCGGACGCGCCGGAGCCGGTCGCGACCGGCACGCGCCGGAGCAGCCCCGAGGAGGAACTGCTCCTGTCGGATTCGGTCGGGCTCGCCCTGCTCGTGGTGCTCGACCGATTGACCCCGGCGGAGCGCCTTGCCTTCGTGCTGCACGACATGTTTGCCGTGCCGTTCGAGGAGATCGGGCCTATCGTCGGCCGTTCCGCAGAGGCGGCGCGGCAGCTCGCCAGCCGCGCGCGGCGCCGGGTGCGCGGCGGCGCGGCGCCCGACCCGGATCTCGTTCGCCAGCGCGAGGTCGTCGAGGCCTTTATTGCGGCACTACGCGGCGGCGACTTCGAGGGCCTGCTCGCCGTCCTCGATCCGGATCTCGTGGTTCGCGCGGATATGTCCGGCGCGCCGACCGAGATCCGCGGCGCGGCCGTCTGGGCGAAGGGTGCCGTCGCCTACGGGCACCTCGCGCGGCTCACACAGCCCGCGCTGGTGAATGGGGCGATTGGCGTGGTCGTGGCGCCGCACGGACGATTGGTGCGAGCGCTCCGCTTCATGATCGCGAACGGCAGAATCACCGAGATCGACGTCATCGGCAATCCGGCGCGGCTCCGCGAGCTCGACGTGTCGATTGTCGACTGAAACACGCCCATCGACGTGCTCCGCCATTTCCCGCCACGCTCAGCCGGTTTGTGCAAGGCTCGCCTGGTCACCGAACACCACGATGCCAGCGCTGAAGCGCGGCGCGATAATCAGCAATTCATCCCTCCGCAATTCTCGCTTTGACCAGCTTGCGAACGAGTGCGGCCGGCAGGCCAGCACGAGCCGAGAATCGAATCGTGCCTCGGCTCGTATCGTATCCAGTGAGATCTGCCTCGAGTGTTGCGACCGTATCGCCGCTCATCGGGTGAAAAGAACAGTGGTTTGCCGCGGCTTTGAAGCCGGCAATGAGCTTCCCGTTCAGGCGGAACGCGGGCATCCCGTAGCTGATGCACTCGTCCGCGCCGGGTGCTGCGGCATGGACAGCTCGACGCACCTTCTGGAGCGCAGCGCGGTTCTCCGGGGACACGCCGGCCAGATATTCGTCAATGGTATGCGGCTTCGTCGCCATGATCATTCTCCCTTGCAGTCGGGTTGATGGCTGACGCCGAAGACGCGGTGCAGGAGACGTACTTGCGCTGGCACGCGGCCGACCGGGACAAGGTGTCGGACCCGAGAGCGTTTCTCATGACCACGACGACGCGGATTTTGATTCAGGCGCTGTACGTGGTGCGCAATTCGGACAAGTTGCGGCATTTAGCGGCGGCGCCGCTGCCGGACGAGAACGGTCGCGGATGAGCGAGCGGGTCTCGATTGGCGTTCCGGCAATTTGGGTCTTCCGGCATTGTCCATCCGGACGGAATGGCTGCTCTGGCGCAACCGATAGACGCGGGGACTAAGTCCGAACTCCGCCCGGAATGCTCGATTGAAGTTGGAAACATCTCCAAAGCCGCACTGAAGGGCGATGTCGAGGATTGTGTCTTTTCGCGAGGCAAGCCCCAGTGCCGCCTCGCGAAGGCGCGCGCGCAGGATGTACTGGTGTGGGGTGACGCCCGTCAGACGTTCAAAGGTACGTAAGAAGTGGTAGGGGCTCAGGCCAGCATCTCGCGACATATGGTCCAGCGTGAAGAGTGCGTCCGGACACCGGCCGATGCGCCGAACGATTCTCGTCACTCGCGCCTCCGCGTTGGCGGGCGCGTGATAAGGCGCTGAGACCCCGGCGGCAGCGCTCACCGCGCGGGCAGCCAGCTCGACCCCGAGCTCGTTCCATGACGCGTCACCCGTACCCATGACGCTCGCTGCAGCCTGAGCGACAACGGGCGCAAGCACACGCAGTGGCGGAATACGCGGGGTGCCGAGGTGTGTGCGGGTTCTGTTACCCGCGTCTGAGACGAGACGCTCGAAGTAATCGGGCTCGTACCAAAACGAGACGCAGCGGTCACCCTCGGCATGCTCGTGGCCGCATTCAAAGCATTGTCCGGGGCTACCGAGCATGAGCGAGCCGGGTGTCATGAGCGTGTGACCCGTCTGTGACCGGTACTGGAAGCTGCCGGCCAGCACGATCGCGATCGCATAGCACCTGTGCTGTTCCTCGAACGGGTGGTCCTGCGGCCCTGACGTGCACACGACGTCGGCGACGCTCCACCCGGCGCCGCGTGCGAGGACGCGTGATGTCGTACGACCCGCTTCTCCTTCCGTGCGCCGGCGTTCGAGCGCCTGTTCCAGTGCGAGAGCAATTTCTGCCAAGACTGCCTCCTCCGCTCCGGCCTATAACAGTCTGACCCTATAACAGTCTGACATGGAGGAAACGATGAGCAGGAGCACCGAACACGAACTCACCACCCCCGGCGCACTGAACTCGCGGGTGTTGCAGGAGGGCTACGGCCCCGGGGCGTGGCACGGGCCCGACCTCAAGGCGGCGCTGGCGGATGTGACACCCGAGCTGGCTTTCCGGCGACCGGCACCTGGGCGCCACAATATTGCGGAGATCGCACTCCACCACGCCTACTACGTGCGATCCGTCCGGACGCAGGTGTCCGGCCGGCCCGCCGAACCCTTCGTGCTGAGCGGCGAAGACTGGTTCGAGGTCAACGATGAGCAGCGGCTATCGTGGGCGCGAATTCGGACTACGCTTGAATCGGAGCAGCAGCGGCTCGTGACTTCGATCACCGAGCTCGAGGCAGGCACGGCGTCGCCGGCCGTATCGGCCGACGAACGGTTCGGCCTTGTGCTGGGCATCACCTGCCATGCGATCTACCACGCCGGTCAGGTGCAGCTGATCAAGCGTCTACAGGGAGCGTAAGGGCATGGCATCGATTCATAAGGAGATCACGGTTGACGCGTCGGCTGATCATGTGTGGAGCGCGATTCGCGAACTCGGCAGCGTGCATAGCCGACTGGCACGGGGATTTGTGCTCGAGACGCGGCTGGAGGGGGACTCGCGGCTGGTGACGTTTGCCAATGGCGTCACCGTCCGCGAGCGGATCATCGATATCGACGACGCCGCCCGCCGGCTCGCGTACTCCGTCGTCGAATGGCACGCGACGCATCACCATGCGACGTTCCAGGTGTACGCTGACGGCGAGCGGCGCAGCCGGATCGTGTGGGTTGCCGACCTTCTGCCACAGGATCTGGCGCCGACCGTCGACGCGATGATGGAGCAGGGGTGCACCGCGATCAAGCAGACGCTGGAACAGACTGCCTCGGAACACACCAGAGTGACTGTTCCGGGCGACCACCCTCACCCGTGATCTCATCGGAGATGCGATCCCCTCCGCGACGTAGTCTCAGTTGATGAAAGGTGAGTTGCAGGGCATCGGGAGGGAACATGCACATTGTCGTCCTCGGTGGCGGATTCGGCGGCGTGACGACCGTACGACACCTCGAGAGGGTTTTGCGGCGCCGCACAGATGTGGAGATCACTCTCGTGAGCCGCGAGAACTTCTTCATGCTCACGCCGCTCCTGTTCGAGGCGTGCTCCGGCAGGCTGGAGCTGCGGCATTGCGCACAGCCCATCCGCGCTGTACTCCAACGAGCCCGCTTCATCGAAGCCACAGTCGAATCGGTTGACGTTCAACGACAGCTGGTGCGAGCCGTAGCTCCCCAAGGAGGTCCGCATAGCCTGCCCTACGACCATCTGGTGGTCGCGCTTGGCGCGTCGACGAACGACGGACTGATTCCCGGCTCTTCGAATGCCCTGACGTTCAAGACAATGGCGGATGCGCTGGTGCTGAGGAACCAGCTGATCGAAAGCTTTGAACGCGCGGACGCAGCCGCGGACGCGGCCGAACGGCACGGGTGTCTCACGGTTGTCGTGATCGGCGGCGGACTGGTCGGCGTCGAACTGATCGGTGAGCTCACGGCGTTTGCCGACGACGTGTTGCGCTTCTATCCGCGCATCAGGCGCGACGAGGTGTGCTTCCGGCTGTTCGAAGCCGGCCCTCGGATTCTGCCAGAGATCGACGCAAAGCTGGCGGCGACGGCGGCGCACGTGCTCGAGCGGCGCGGGGTTCAGATCCAGGTCTCGACCGCTGTCCGGTCGATCGATGCCGGGCGCGTGCGGCTCGAGAACGACACCATCGATGCCGGCACCATCGTGCTGACGGCGGGGACCGTCCCGAGCGCCGTCGCGAGCGCCATCGCTGTCGACCGCGACCAGCGTGGCCGGATCGTGGTCGATGCCACGATGCGAAGCCGCAGCCATCCGCAGGTGTGGGCCCAGGGCGACTGTGCGTCGATTCCAGGGCCAGACGGCCGTCCTCACCCCGCACTGGCCCAGCATGCAGTCCGTGAAGCGCGACACCTCGCACGCAACATCACGGCGGCCATTGATGGACGGGTCCCTTCACCGTTCGTGTTCCGCCCCCTCGGCACCATGGCATCGCTCGGGCACACGCGCGCCGTCGCGCTTGTATTCGGTGTGCGAATCACGGGGTTCGTCGCCTGGTGGATACGGCGGACCTACTATCTCTTTCAGATGCCGCGATGGGACCGGCGGCTGCGCATCGTCCTCGACTGGACGGTCGCACTCTTCTTCCGGCCGGACATCACGCGTGTCGACTTGCGCGTCGAACGAGAGCAGGTGAGGCAGGCGCGCCAGTTGGTGGAGGGATCCTCGGAGGTAATCGAGCACGCCAGGCTGTCGTGACGGGGTTCGGGCGGTGAACACGTCACCGCTGGTGCTCCGGCGTCAACCCAGCGGCAGGCGAATCGTGAACACGGAGCCTCCTCCAGGTCCATCGCTCGACGCGCTGACCGTGCCTCCGTGCAGTTCCACGAGCCCCTTCACCAGAGGCAAGCCAAGGCCGAGCCCTCCACGGCTTCGATGGATCGTCCGTTCGTCCTGCACCAATGGCTCGAATATCCGGGCGATCAGGCTCTCAGACAATCCGGCGCCGTCGTCTCGCACTTCGATGATGCCGTGATGGTTCTTGCCGGCCCGGACCGAGAGCGCGACACGCCCTTCCGTAGCCGTGAACTTCAGCGCGTTCTGCAGCAGATTACCGACGATCTGCTCGATACGCGCGATGTCCACGTAGGCGCGAAGGGGTTGCCTGGTGATCCGGACGTCGAAACTGATGCCCTCGAGCGTGAACAGCTGCCGATAATCTTCCGCCGTCGCGCGGACGACCTCGTTCAACGTGACGGTTTTGCGCCTGAGAAGAACTTTTCCCTTCGAGATTCGCGTGATGTCCAGCAGATCGTCGACGAGACGGTTCATTTGCGCGGTCTGCCGGCCGATGACCGACACCGCGCGTCCACCTGGCTCGCTCTCGAGGCCAGCGCGCTCGATCAGGGCGAGGCTGGTGCGGATGATGTCGAGCGGGTTGCGCAATTCATGCGAGAGCCACGCCAGGAATTCGGTTTTGTGCCGGTCGGCTTCGCGCAGCGCCTCTTCGGCCGCCCTCTGCTCGGTGATGTCTGTATTCGTCCCGAACCAGCGCACGACGCGTCCGGTCTCATCGCGGATCGGGAAGGCGCGCGAGAGAAACCAGCGATAGTCACCGGAAGTGCCTCGAATCGGAAAGGTGTCTTCCCATTGCTCGCCTGTTTCGAAGCACCGGCTGATGTTCGCCACCACCCGCTCGACGTGATCTGGATGAACGACGTTCCGCCATCCCCATCCCTGCGCGTCTGCGAGCGTGGTCCCGGTGTAGTCGTACCAGCGCTGGTTGTACCAGACGATCGAGCCAGCCTGGTCAGCCGTCCAGGCCAGTTGGGCGATGTTGTCCGCCAGGATTCGGTATCGCTCTTCGCCTGCGCCGAGGGCCTGCGCCGTCAGCGGTCGCGGCGCGATCTCGTGATCCGCGTAGGCGCGGACACCGACTGACTTGGCCTTCGCGACCCGTGCCATGGCGTGCCTCGGAGTTGATTTCGGCGACCGACGTGGAGGTGTTCTGCCGCTCAGGATCGGCGTCTGCCGCTCGGCGCATAATCCGCCGCCGAGCGGACCGCTCCGTGGATCAAGGAGCCCTGTGGAATCTTCGCGGGGCGAATAGTCGGGCAAGGTACACCACCGATCGGTAAGCACAGAAGGAGGTGAGCGGACATGATCTGGCTAGGTCTCTACCGTGCAACGAAGCGACAGGCGATACCCGTTCACGACATTGCTGTCGGATGGTGGGGACAACGGACCCCGCCCGCGGTCAGACCAGGCGGCGCCGACGATCGGCGCATCCCTCCTGCGCTCGAGAACCTGTCGGATTCGCGCAATTTCCTTCTGCAGGGCGTCTATACATCCCTGTTGTGTCTGATGAGGCACGTCACTCACGACGTCGCAGAACGGACAAACGGATGCCTTCATCTGACACCTCATGATCATCGGTGAACCCCCGGGTACGGGTGCCTGCATGCGTCTCGCGGCACACCAACACGGCCTCGTCCACACGTGACGACGTGATCGCCGATGGTCACCTTCGGCAAGAGCTTGGCTGTGCCATCGGCGCGTGCTGTTCCAGCCACCGGCCGCGCCGTCACACCAGCAATCCGCAGTGGACGCTGGCGATCGGTCCGCGGTCTGCGAAACGTTCCGAAAGCCCTGGCAGATACGGACGGGGTTTGCAGACTGCGTGCCGTGACGAGGTGGCCACCGGAACCGGACGATCCGCTGAAATCCCGCGACATACAACGTTCTGCCGGAGACGAACCGAAGGGACGGCAGCCGCACCTCGTCGGAGGCCCTCCGAAATCTCGTGCGACTCTGGCACTCCCGGGTGGCTGGAAACTGATCAGCTCAGTGTGCAGGAGAGCGCCACCGACGGACAGGAACGGTATAGGATGCAGCCTCGATGGCTGCCGGTACCATACCTGAGCTTCGTTCGTCTGGCGTGTCAATGTCGCCGCGGATACGCGGGAGGACGTTACGGTCGATCCTCGCGTCCCCGGCAGTCGGCGACTGGGCCGCCTGGATGTCCAGCGCTCTCGCGCCGTTCGTCTTCGTTTTTCTCGCGTATGTCGTCGCCGGCAAGCTCGGGCAGGCAACCACCAACATTCGGAGCAGCAACCTCGGACCGGTGTGGCCGGCGTACGGGGTCGCGCTTGCGGCCGGGTTGAAGTATGGATATCGCGTCTGGCCGGCGCTTGCGGCGAGCGCGTTTCTGGTTGCCGTCCAGGGGTCGGTTTCCGCGGCTGCGGCGGCAGGTCAGGCCATGGGCGCGACACTCGGGGCGCTCACCGGTACATTCCTTCTCCGCCGCATCGCCAACTTCGATCCCTCGCTGTCACGCCTGCGCGACGCGCTGGGACTGATCGTTCTCGGTGCGTTCGGAAGCGCACTCGTCAGTTCGGTCATTGGCGTCTTCTCTCTCTACGCAACCGGGATCCAGCCGTACTCGGGCCTGCCGTCGGCCTGGCTGATTTACTGGCTTGGAGACAGCACGGGCGTGCTGCTCGTGACACCGATCATGTTCACGCCATTGGTGTGGCAAGTGCCGTCCCGGGCACGCGCCTTCGAGTTCGCGACGCTCGTGACACTGCTCACGGTGGCCTGCTTCGTCATTTTCGGCGATTGGCACGTCTCTGCGATTCGAACGGGCATCCTGGCGTTTGCCGTGCTGCCGTTCGTGATGTGGGGCGCCATTGGTTTCGGAGTCGGCGGCGCCACGCTGACGGTGTTCTGGACGGCCGCGCTTGCGACAGTGTTGACCGCGCTTGGCTTCGGACCCTTCGCAGGGAACACCCCGTTCGTCAACGCGGTGCTCCTCGACGTTCTCTTCATCGTGCTGGCGGTGACCGGACTCGCGTTGGCGGCCGTCATCGCGGAACGGGAACGAGCGGAACAGGAACACGGACGGCTCATCCGCGAGCAGGCGGCGATGGAAGCGCGGCACGCGCTTGCCGCGGTGAACCGCAAGTTGATCGAAGCTCAGGAACAGGAACGTACGCGGATCGCCAGAGAGCTTCACGACAACATCAGTCAGCGTCTCGCCCTCTTGATGTTCGAGCTCGGCGCCCAAGCCTTTGAGAACCACCACGGCAAAGCCGTCGATCTTCACGCGCGGGTTGCGGAAATTGCGGCGGATGTCCATGCGCTGTCGCACAATCTGCACTCGTCGAAACTCGATTTGCTCGGCTTTGCGATGGGCATGGAGATGCTCTGCAAGGAGGTTGGCGAACAGTATCAGGTGGGCGTGGCGCTTCACGCACACGACGTTCCCGCCCAGGTGCCTCCGGAAACGGCGCTGTGCCTGTACCGCATTCTCCAGGAAGCCCTTCAGAACGCCGCGAAGCACAGCGGGGTCCGCGAGTTCGACGTGCGCCTGTGGGGAACGAGTGATGACATAAATCTCCAGGTCCGCGACGGAGGCGCGGGTTTCGATCTCGAGGCCTCGACGCGGAGCCCTGGGATTGGCCTCGTCAGCATGCAGGAGCGGATAAAGCTGGTGTGCGGAGAGCTGTCGATTGAATCGGCACCGCAGCGCGGTACCAGGATTCACGCGCGTGTGCCGCTGAATGCGTCGAAGGCGGCAGCCCCCGGTCTGACTGGAAGGCGTTCAGGCGACCACGTCGCGTCGGAAGTGAACGGCTGAATGTTCGGAGCAGATGCGTTGAAGGGTATCGCGACTATCGTCGTCGCGACGAATCATGTTGGCATCATACGCGCACAGCGAATCGACGGCCCAGGCTTTCGAGAGTTCGTTCCAGACTCGCTCGATGCAGATGGCCGCGTGTGAGTGGCCTCCCTGCCACAGGCAGGGCGCGCCTTCGCCGCAGAGAGCAATGCGTCGCCGGCCACCTCCATTTGTTCTCCGTGCATCGTTGAACAGCGCAGCCGCGGCTTCTCCAAATCGCGCTTCGTCAAGCTGACCGTCGGCGATGGACTGCGACAACTCGCCAGCAAAATCGACAAAGAGGTATCGGCCTTCGCTGGCGAATCGGTCGACCGCGACCCCGCGCGCCAGCAGTCTCTCGTGAAGCCGGTCTCGACGCGAGCCGTTCGCGATCAGGATGAACACGCTGCCTGCCGCGAGCGAGCATTGCGCGAACCGCACGTAGTCGTCGAGGAGCGACGCCTCGTCTGCATAGAATCCGGCGACGTGACAATTTGCTCCCTGCTGCAGCACGTCTTCACACAGCGTTTTCTCGACGATTTCGCCGCCCAGTCCGGCGCTGACGAAGCCGACGCCTTCCATGAGCGCGTCCATCGCGACCACTAATCTGCAAGCGCCGTCCGTCTTGCACACATAACCTCGCGCGCCGGTCGCAAACGCCGCTTCGACGACGCTCCACGACCGGTGCTCGCTCAGGAACAGGATTCTTGACCTCGGGTTGGCCGCGATGATCCGTCGCGCTGCGTCGAGGCCATTCAGGACGGGGAGGCCGATGTCCAGCAGAATCAGGTCTGGCTCGAGCGCCTGCGCCTGTCGAACAGCCTCCAGGCCGTCCGCGGCTTCGCCCACGATGCGCCATCGCGCGCTCTTCTGAAGCTCGAGGCACAGGCGGCCACGCCATCCCGCGTGGTCGTCCACGACCAGCACGCTGAACTTCATTCGCACTCCTCAGCAGCACGAAACGAGTCGGACGTCGGGTATCGTGACGACGAACTTCAGCGACTCTGCAATGCACAGGCCGCTCTGTCTGGCAGGGGCTCCGGCAGAGGCTGTGCGCCGGGTCCCTCGCTCGGTCGAAGCCGAGTCAGAGGCAGGCTTCGCTACTTCTTCCGGAGTGCCGACATCCGCCCTGCGAGGCCGAGCGTCTTGAGGACCTCCGGCGACGCCTCTTCCACCGCAATCGCTTCGTGGCAGGCCGCGCAGTCCATAGTGATCGTCTTCCCCTCGGACGTCGCGTGCTGTTCGTCGTGGCACCGGAAGCAGCCGGGAGAGGCTTCGTGGCCGATATCGTTGCGGTAAGTGCCCCAGGTGACCTTCAGATCAGGGAAGACGTTCCGGCTGTAGATCTCGGCCACGTGTCGGGCGGCACTCTGCACGTCGGCCGCCCGTGACGCATAGATCTCCGGGTGCGACTGTTTGTAATACCCCTCGATAGCCTCGGGAATCCTGCGCGCCGCCTCCTCGCTCGAGGCATAGGTCGCCTTGAGCGCCTCCATGCCGGTCTTCTTCAGGTAAGGCAGCGTCGTCGGCAGCATGCCGACCGCGAAGGCGGCGTCGAGCGCGCGGTCGGGCGGGCTGAACGTATGGGCGGGACGGTTGTGGCAGTCGACGCACTGCATCAGGATCTTCGGCGCCGACGAAACCGATCCGCCCGCGTCGGTTTGATACACGCGCGTTTCGCCCGTGTTCGTGTTCCGGTATTCGACCCACGGAATTTTCTCGCGCTGTGCATCCGCGGCGGCGAAGCGAATCTCCACGCCCGGTCCGTAGTGTTTGCCATGGATGCCGCCGTACCGGCTCCCGCCGACCATCATCGTCAGCACCGTCTGGGTTTCGGTGTTGGCCTCCTCCTCGGCGAACCGCGAGATCACGCGCAGGCGCGCGGGGGCGAACTGCTCCGGATTGTGACAGTGCTCGCAGGTCTCGCGAGTCGGCACGAGGCGGCCGCTGGCGAGCGGCGACGGCACCGGGCGCGGGTAGCTGTCGAACGCCACCTCGAACAGCTGGCGCGTTCCAGCCGCCTTGCTCTCGACCCAGCCGCGCGCGCCTTCGCCGACGTGGCATTCGACACACGCCAGGCGGGCGTGGGCGGAGACGGGGTGGGCCCTGGCCTGCGGCGTCATCACGTGACAGGTCTGGCCGCAGAACTGTACCGTCTCCATCTGATGGACGGCTCGATAGGTGACGAGGCTCACGACCAGCGCGTTGACCAGCGCGGTGACGCCGAAGAAAAGCCCGAGCCGCCGCCAGGCCACGCCCGGCTCGATGGTGGCCTCTCCGCCGAGGCTGTCGTGGATCCGGCGGCGCGCCAGGTAGATGCCGAGCGGCACCAGCAGGAGCCCGGCGACGAACAGGATTGGAACGACGACGAAGACGACGATACCGATGTAAGGGTTCGGTCCCCCACGGCCCTGGATCGGCAGGATGACCAGCCACGAAACCAGTGCGGTGACCACCAGGAACAGGCCGAGCATGCTCAACCAGTGGCTCGTCATCATGACGAGCAGAGGCCGTTTGCGTGGATCGGTCGTGTCAGTCACCGCTCACACCTCGTAGAGTAGGCCGCGATCGCGCGCGCGAGCAAAGTGCGCTGTTCCAGACCCGTACCCGGATCGACCGGGTTCGCCCTGGCGAATTCGCGGCGTGAAAGGCTGCTGACGAATCGAGCGGGGTCGAAGGGCTCCGACGCTCGGGAGAATCTCCGAATTATCGGAGGTACGAGGAGGCCACGCCCGAGCGGCCGACGGCTCAAAACGCTGGTGAGCCATCGCTTCCATGTGGGTCGCTGGCAGTGGACACGCGGCACAGCCCGTGCTTCAATCTTCACTCGCCGCGTCGGACCGTGTCCGTTCGCTGCCGGGCGTGCCGTGTCACATCGCTGGACCCTCGCTGCCTCGTGTCTCTTTGCGCTGGCCATCACTGCTCGCGTCACCGGTGCGTTCGCACCCGGTGGTGCCGAGGTGCCTCAGACCCCAGCGTCCCAGCAGCCGCCCGCGCCACCGGGTGCGCCGCCGGCGCCACAGACACCACCGACCGCCGCGCCCGCGGGTTATGCGGGGACCGACACCTGCGTCACCTGCCACACCGCGGAGGGTGAATCCCTGAAGGGCTCGAAGCACGGCCATGCGCAGAACCCCCGTTCCCCGGCCGCGACGCTAGGGTGCGAGAGCTGCCATGGGCCCGGTCAGGCCCACGTCGACGATGAGGCGAAGGGCAACATCCGCAAGTTCAAGGAGATGAAGGCCGGCGAGATCAGCCAGACGTGTCTCACCTGTCACAACCGCGGCAACCACGCCGGATGGGAAGGCAGCGAGCACGAGAGCCGCAATCTCTCCTGCACCACCTGCCACAGCGTGCACGCGCCGAAGTCAGTCGAGGCGCAGCTCGTCAAGGGCAACCAGACCGAGCTCTGCGCCAGCTGCCATCGCCCGCAGGTGGCCAAGACCGAGCGGGCGGTGGCGCACATGCCGGTGCGCGAAGGCAAGATGGCGTGCGCGTCGTGCCACAACCCGCACGGGTCGATCAACAACGTCAAGGCATTGCGCGTCGGGAGCTCGATCGCGGAGAGCTGTATCAGCTGTCACACGGAGATGCGCGGGCCGGTGTTGTGGGAGCATGCGCCGGTTCGGGAGAACTGCGCCACCTGCCACGACCCGCACGGATCGTCCAACGACCGGATGCTGAACGTGCGGATGCCGATGCTCTGTCAGCGGTGCCACATCGCGACGCGGCATCCCGCGTCGATCTACGACCGCGACGAGATCACCACCAACAAGAGCAACCGGATGTTCGGACGGTCGTGCGTGAACTGCCACTCCAACGTTCACGGCTCCAACCATCCGTCCGGGCAGTTCTTCATGCGCTAGTGGAGGCGCGGATGCGCTCGTTCGCACGAATCCATCTGGTCTGGTCGGTCGCGCTCGGCCTGGTGGCGTGGGCATCGCCGCTCCGCGCCCAGGAGCCGGCGCCGCAGGCCCCGGCGCAGGCGCCGGCGGCTGCGGCCGAGCCGCAGGCGTCTCCGCTCGAGGGGGCACGCAGCCTCTTCGAACCGACCTGGCGCCAGGTCACGTTCGGCGGCCTCTTCAGCAGCATCGACGGCGACCCCGCGCGGTTCCAGCGCTACCAGGACATGAGGGACGGCGTGCTGGTGACCGACGCCCGCTACGCCTTCGAGAACCCGGAAGGCAACTGGCTGTTCCAGGCCGGGGCCGACAGAGTCGGCCGGCGCGACCAGCGTTACTTCGCCAACTACGAGCGCATCGGCCGCTTCAGCGTCACCGGCCTCTGGGACGAGATCCCGCAGTTCTACAGCGTCGACACCGCCACCGCCTTTACGGGCTCGGGGGGCACGCTGGTGCTCGACGATGCGACACAACAGCGGATACAGAGCGGGCAGGCCAACCTGTCCGCCTACATCCCCATTTCGCCGCAGTTCGAGCTCCACGAGCGTCGAGACATCGGCGACGTGCGGTTCAGGGCGACGCCGACCCCGCACCTCGACGTCACCGCCACCTTCACGACTCAGCGGCACCAGGGTGAGCTGCCGTGGGGTGCCAGCTTCGGGTTCAGCAACGACGTCGAAGTTCCGCTGCCGTACAACTCGCGCGCCAACGACTTCAGCCTCGGCACTGAATGGGCGAACGGCCGCCAGATGCTTCGCGTCGCCTACACCGGATCCTGGTTCGACAACCACGACGACACGCTGGTGTGGGACAGCCCGCTCGACCTGACCGACCGGGTCGAGGAACCGGGTCGCGGCCGGATGTCGCTCTGGCCCTCGAACTCGGCGCAGACCTTCAGCGCCTCCGGCTATACCAAGCTTGCTCGAAGGACACAGCTCAGCGGGTTTCTGTCGTACGGCATGTGGAGCAACGACCAACCGCTGCAGCCGTTCACGATCAACTCCGCACTGCCGGAACTGCCGCTGCCGAGGAGCACGGCGGAGGCGGACGCGAACATCTTCTCCACGAACTTGAACCTCGTCTCGCGTCCGGTGAACAATTGGCGCCTGAGCGCGCGCCTGCGCCACTACGGCTATGACAACAAGATGCCCGAGACGGTGATCCCGGATTTCGTCAGCTACGACACCGAGGTTGGCACATCACACACCGGCGGCCCCAGGCTCTTTGCCCATAGCCGCACCAACTTCGACACCGCCGCCACCTGGAGCGGCCTGCAGCGGGTGGCGCTGACGGCGGGCTACACCTACAACAACAACGGCTACGACGCCCGCACGTTCGAGAGCTCCGGCGAGAACGTCTTCCGCCTGGCGGCCGACGCCGTGGGCAACCAGTGGGTGACGTTCCGCGCCAACTACGAGTTCGCCGATCGATCCGGCTCGGGACTCAACGAGGCGCTGCTGCTCGAGATCGGCGAGCAGCCGGCCATGCGGCTATTACGACCTCGCGAACCGGACCCGCAACCGCTTCACCGGGCAGGTCGACGTGACGCCGAACGACGTGTGGACCTTCAGTGCCACGGCGGGCGCCGGCGTGGACGACTTCGACGACAGCTACTTCGGCCTGCAGGAGTCGTCCTTCCGGCAGTTCTCCGTCTCCGCCGACTACCGGCAGGCCAGCGGGTTGGGAGCCGGGGCGAGCTATAACTACGAACGCTACGCCGGCCTGCAGCGGTCGCGGTCCGCCAGCCCCGGGCAGGAAACGGATCCGACTCGCGACTGGACGGCGGACTCGACGGAGCGGGTGGACTACTTCTCGATCTACCTGTCGCCTCCGAGGATCGGCGAGCGGACCGAGGCGCGCCTGTCGTATGACTACAGCTACGCCAAGGGCGACTACTTCTACGGGATCGTCCCGAATGGTCCTCTGACCCCGCCGAACCAGCTTCCCGAGGTGTACAACAAGCTGCAGCAACTGCGCATCGACGTCAGGCACCGGCTCACGCAGAAACTCGGGGCCAGGCTCGGCTATCTCTACGAGCCATTCCGGGTGTACGACTTTGCTTTCGACCCGACCGTCGTCAACAGCATCGTGCAGCCCAGCTCGCTTGTCCTGGGTTACGTTTACCGTCCGTACACCGCTCATTCCGTTGTTGCCGCCCTGATGTATTTCTGGTAGATCAGGCAGGTAACCGACCACCTCCTGGAGGTTCCATGCCGAGGATGCTCATGTGTCGAGTGATACCGTTCGCCGCCGTTCCTGGGGTTCGCTGCGACGGCGGCGATGCCGCTGGCGGCCGCTGGCCAGGATGCGGCCCAGGTCAAGAAAGGTGAAGAGGTCTACACCGCGCAGAAGTGCTCGATGTGCCACTCCATCGCTGGCAAGGGCAACAAGCTGAGCCCGCTGGAGGGCGTCGGCACGAAGCTGACGGCCGACCAGATCCGGGAGTGGATCGTCACCCCGACGGAGATGGCGGCGAAGACGAAGTCGACCAAGAAGCCGCCGATGCCGGCCAAGTACGGCAAGCTGCCAAAGGAAGAGATCGACGCACTCGTCGCCTACATGCAGAGCCTGAAGTAGGCAGAAGCCCCCTGAGCGCCGGCGACGGCCGCCGTTGAATCTGCGGAACTCGTCGCCGGCGGCCGCTAGACCAGGCGCCTGCCTCGTCTCGCCACCAGAATCCTCAGAATCACCTCACTGTTCCATCACAGCCGGCTGGAACGTCATTTGCGCTTCGCACTGTCAGGCAGAAACGACGGTACGGAACGGAAGCGCTGTAATCATTGACAACAAATGAGTTGCGCCGAGGGGGAAAGCTCGGTGGAGACGCCGGACTCCGCGCAGGCCACGATGTGACGTGTCTCGGCTCCGGCCGGCCGGAGGTTGGATGGAGAGCCATCGGACGAGGGCACCGCTCGATGAGTCCTCTCCTGCGTCGCCGCAGTCGAAGCTGAATGAAGGAGCAGTTGCATCATGTCGAACACAGAAAACAAGAAAACCGACGACGAGCTCAGCGCCACAGAGAATCCCCGAGACGTCGCCGCCGACGATCCGCTCGCCGATACGAGCTCGTTGACCTCGCACGAGATTCCACCCGGCGTGGATCGTCGTAATTTCCTGATACGGAGCGCTGTGGGCGGTGCGGCAGCCGTGATGATGGGGCGCGCTGTCTCGGTCGAAGCGAGAACCGAGATGGCCATCGCAACGCTGCCACAGCAGCCGAAGGGCGGATCGCCGGCCAAGGGAGGGGCGGCCAAGGGAACGCCGGCCACGGGAACGCCGCCGCCGCTCGACAAGGACCTGGACGTCGTGAAAAAAGGGCAGGGCCCCGTGCTGACCACGGTGGACGAGTTCTACAAGGTCGGGCCAGGACCCTCCAGTTCGCACACGATCGGTCCGATGCGCATTACCTACGATTTCTACCAGCGAGCCACCAAACTGCCGGCCGACAAACAGGCCAAGGCGACGGCGCTGAAGGTCAACCTGTTCGGAAGCCTGAGCGCCACGGGAAAGGGACATGGCACGGAACGGGCTGCACTGGCGGGACTGGTCGGCAAAGAGCCGGCAACCGTCGACCCGAAATTTCTCGACAGCCTGCGAGACAAGCCTGACCAGACGTTCCAGGTGAAGCTCGGCGACAAGTCGATCCCGGTCAGCCTCAAGGACGTCGTGTACGACGCCCCGAAGGGGGACTTCAAGCACCCGAACACCATGACCGTCAAGCTGCTCGCCGGCAACGAGGTGTTGCTCGAGCAGGAGTACTACTCAGTGGGCGGGGGATTCATCGAGTGGAAAGGGTACACACCGCCAAAGAAGAACCCGCCCAAGTACCCGTTCAGGACGATGAAAGAGCTTCGGGCCCACGCCGACAAGAACAAGACCTCGATCGCCAAGATCATGCTTGCCAATGAGACGTCGATTACCGGCAAGAGTGAACAGGATGTGTATGCCTTCGTCGACAAGATCATCAACGCGATGGTTGCGACCGTGAAGTCCGGGCTGGCGATGCCGGAGGACGATGTACTGCCCGGCCCGATCAAGCTGCACAGCAAGGCCGCGAGCGTGTACAAACGCATCCAGGACGAAAAGTTTCAATCAGACCGCGGCATCGGGGCGCTGTCGGCATTCGCGTTGGCGGCATCCGAAGAGAACGGGCGCGGTCACCTCGTGATCACGGCTCCGACCGGCGGTTCGGCCGGCGTCATGCCGGCGCTGGTCTACGCGCTCCTCGAGGTCCGCAAGCTCGATCGGCAGAAGGTTCGTGACGGCATGCTCGCCGCTGCAGCGATCGGCTACCTCTGTAAGCATCATGCGACCCTGTCTGCAGCCGAGGGGGGCTGCCAGGCGGAGATCGGCGTCGCGTCGGCGATGGCGGCGGCATTGACGGCCACCGTCTACGACGCACCATCGCTGGTCGTCGAGAACGCGGCCGAATCGGCTCTGGAGCACCACCTGGGCATGACCTGCGACCCGGTCGCTGGTTACGTGCAGGTTCCGTGCATCGAGCGGTGCGCATTCGGCGCGGTCAAGGCCTGGACCGCCTACGCGATCGCCAGCAACGAGATCGCGTCCAGGCACCGTATCGATTTTGACGAAACCGTGATGGCGCTGGCCCAGACCGCCAAAGAGATGAACAGCAAGTACAAGGAAACGAGCGAGGCTGGCCTTGCGCTCTCCGTAACACTCTGCTGATCGAAGAGGACCCCTCCCCCGAACTCGGCCAGGGGCTGCGGGGCACCATTCTCTACCGGCGATGGCTCGCCACGTCACGGGATCCCCCGTGGCCTGGCGAGCCTTAATCTCGATGCCCGATCATTCGACCAGCGTCGTGAGGGGAGATTTGCGTGTCGATACCCCGTGCACTCTTCAAGGCTTCGGTGGCGTTGGCGCTGGTGTTGACGCCGTTTGCATTCTTCACGGCTTCTGCCTCGGCACAGTCACCTCCACCACCGCCCGACAGCACCGTGGTCGTGGCGGAAACCCCTGAGGCGACGACCGATTCAGAACAGAGTTCCGTTCAGACCCCTGACCCGCAACACAGAAACCCGACGACCGTTATCGAGATGGAATCGTGATTTGGGAGACTCCAGATGGTGCGAGGGTGCCTTTCCTGCTGAACTTCAACGTCAACACCCAACTTCGATACCTCAATACACTATCGTCCGACGAAGAGTTACACCGACCATCTGGGCGTTGTTCGCGATGTTCATCGCGCAACGACATTACGGTAAACCGCGCGATGTTCATCCTGGGCGGCTACATCTTCGACAAGAGGCGCGCTATAGCTTCACCGTCTGGACGTCCGCCGGGGCTGCCTCGATCGTCGTCGCCTCGAACATTGGCTGGCGATTCAACCAGGCCCTGACCGTCACCGCAGGGTACACCGGGGTGCCAGGCAGTCGATCGCTCGTGAACACCTTCCCGTTCTTTGCGGCGATCGACAGGAGTATGGCCGACAACTTCTTCCGTCCCGGCTTCACCCAGGGGCGTCTGGGCGACCGGAGAACCGGTGAAGGGACTGAATTATCTGGCGTTCGTCGGCAATGGTCTCAATACCTTGAATATCTCGGCAGCGAAGATCGATACGCATCTGCTGTTTTCCGGCAGCGTCTGGTGGGAACCGCTGGGGCCCTACGGGCCACCAGGCAAATCACGCAACATGTACGATGATTACTTCTCCTCGCAAGGATGTCCGCATTCGTCTGGGTACCTCGTATACGAGATCCCGCGAGGATCGCTTTTCAAATCTCGATCAGTCGAGTCCCGAGAACACGTCACTGTACAACTCCGACGGCGTCCTGACCTTCTCAACCGGAGCGTTTGCGCCGGGTGTAACTGTGGACATCGCCACGTATAGGATGTGGGCGATCGACGGCGGGATCAAGTGGAAGCGGGCTGGCCATCAACGGGCAGTACTTCATTCGCGGCCTGAATGACTTCGTAGCCGATGGACCGCTCCCGCTCGCATCCACCCCCGACCACGGGTTTGAGTTGACGGCGGGTCATTTTGTCATTCCGAAGACGCTCATGCTCTATGGCCGTGGGTCCCAGGCCTATGGCGAGTTTGGCGACTCTGCACGAGTATGGCGGTGGTGCAGAAAGTGGTACTTCCTGCCGACCGAACGGGTGTGGCTCAACGCGGAGTTGATCCGGGTCCACAAAGCTCCTTATAGCGGCGCCTTCACTCCGTATACAGCAGGCATGAAGGGTTGGATGCCGATGATCCAGACAGTCCTGGCGTTTTGACGATCGCTACAGGTCCAGCTTGAAACCGAACGAGAGTGCCGCTTCGGAGTAGGCGGTGAACTGCCCGAGCAGTCGGCCGGCCGTCGTACCACTGCGAGTAGAGTCGACTGCCGCTGTCCGGCCATTCCCCCGATTATCAGGACGATAGCGAGACACACCAGCGCAGCGAACATATCTCGCGGTACTGTAAGCAATCGCCTTTCCCACCCAGGTACCCTCGAACCATTCATGAAGAGCACAGTGTGCACAACGCCCGGCCGCTCAACCTTCAAAGGCCGAGGCGTTCCGCGTCGGGTCTCGCGTGCGGGAACGAGAATTGCGGCTCGCTCCTGAACCGCCAGCCGTGTGAAGGTCGCCGCCCGCCGGAAGAGAGCGGATCACCGCGGTGTCCAACGATTAGTGTGGTGCTCTTCCGTCGACGCGTCGGGCCACCCACGATATCCCGTGGATCTCGTCAGATCTCGGAGGTCGAGGAGCGAGTGGAGGTCAGCCGGACGTGCCGGATGCCAACAACGACAGGAGCCGTTCCGGTTCGCACGAGAGCGATGCCGGCCTCGACGACAAGGAGTACAGCCGGTCGCCGCAAGAGAGGTTCGCCGCGATGGCGCGGCAGCTCTATGCGTGCGGGCGCATGCCTCGCGGCGCTGTCCTCCCTCGTGGCATGCGCCAGCCTCGGGAAGCAATCTACGCAGCCCGATATGAGGCCCTGGCCAGAAATCCGCCCCGACGTCCGCGTGGAGTCGTTGCGGGTGCGCATGTACGAATACTCGATCACGTTCGCCGCGGAAGTCGACCTCGCTGCCAGCGCGATCGAGCGCCGGGCTGCCGATGCGAACGTCCGGCGCAACGCCCTGCTCTGGAGAGTCCGCGCAATACCGGAGATGCGAAAGGCGTGCTTTCGGCTGGAGCCAATCGCTGCCCTCATCGACGCGTGGATCCTCGCACGCCAGATGGATCAGCTCTTCAGCGAAGGCGCCGGGTCCGGCGCCTTCGGCCCCTTCCAGGCTGAAGCCGTCGAGGTCTCGCGGCGACTCGTCGACCAGATGCGGGAGATCGGCGGTTCGATCGCCGTGTCTCCGGAGGCAAGCACCGGGTTCGAGCACAGAGTCATCGATCCGTGGCTCGCGGAACATCCACTCCGTGACATCACGTTCGTCCGCGAATCTCCGATTGCACGCTTCGCGGAACAATCCCGGGCGCGCGGAGACACGCTGCAGTCCGTCGGCACCATGGAGGACCTGGCGGTCAGCCTCTCCCAGCAGGTGCGTATCTACCTGGCCGATCTGCCGCGGCAGGTTCGGGGAGAGCTCGAGCTGATACGCTCCGACATCCTGCCTGCTGAAGATGTGGCGTCCATGCAGCGCGACCTGCGCGTGAGCGCTGCGGGAGTGGATCGTCTCGCTTCGACCGCCGAAGGGATTCCACCACTCGTGCTGAACGAGCGGCGAATCATCCTCGACGAGATGAGCCGGCAGCGGGCCCTGGTGATGGAGGCCATTTCCGTCGAGCGGGAACGGGCGGTCGGCGCGATCGTCAGCGCGTTTGCCGTCGAACGCAGCGAAATGCTACGCAACTTCGAGTCGCAGCGACGGGCCACGCTCGAGTGGGCGACGGCCGAGCGTCACGAGGCGATCTCCGAGGTGCGCCACGAGCTGGCGGGGGCGATGGAAGCCTTGCGTCGTGAGCGCGCCGTCGTCGTCGACGACGTCCGTCACATCGTCGATGCGGTGCTGCTGCGGGTCGCCATATTCCTCGTCGCAGCGGTGGTGCTCGCTCCGCTCGTCGCTCACGCCTACGTCCGTCTCTGGCCCCGGCGGCCGCGCGAGCCGCCGGCATGATCGTGCCGGCCCGGTCACCCTTTTCGCATCGCCGCCACGAGGTCTCTCGACCCTGAGCCCCAGCGAGAGATGGATCTGACCGCCTGGGTGAAGGGGACGTCCAGGATGTGCACCCGTTCGGCCGTCAGGATGTAGACGGCTCCGGCGAGCGGTGTGGGCACCGACGGAACGAAGACGGTGAATCGGCCGTCGTCGAGCGGCTCGATGACGAACCCAGGAACGAGCGCGTCCTCGAGTTCGATGAGCGCCGGCATCCACGCGGTCTCGCTGCTATCTCCCGCCATCCGCTGTGTCAGGCTGCGGATCAAGCCGTACCCCGGAAGCTTCCCGAAGAACACGACCTCGAGGCGCTCGCGGACCGCGCGCCCTGATTGAGTTCGCAGAGCGTAGCCGACGAGGAAACAGAACGTCAGTACCACAAACAGAGAGAGGAGACGCTCCGCCGGGATCCAATCGGGGAGGAGCGCCGTGAACGGGCGTACCAGGGTCGCGACCGACTTCATCCCTTTGAGCAGCAGCAGTACCGCCAGGTAGACCGGCACTACGAACAGCAAACCGCCGACGAGTGTGCTCGTGATGAATTCCCGCGCGTATCTCATCGTTCTGCTCCGTGGCCTGGGCCACAGTCATCGCGCCAGCTGCCGTTCCCCCGACTCTGGCTCCATGTCGCCCACGAATGCGAGCTGGCCAATGGACAAGGCTTGGGCAGGAGCCGTTGACGCATGTCGTGTACCAGGACTGAGCGCAAAATGACGGCCGGTTTGAAGAGCGGCCTTCAGCAGGGTGGTTCGCTTCCCCCGGCCCGGGGGTAGAGGCTCCGACATGCCGGGTGCATCGCTCAGCGAACCGCCCAATCGGCCAGAACGCCGGCCCACGGGACCTCGGAATACATCAGGATCAGGATGAACACGGCGACGTACGCGCCGGGTAGCAGCCGCTGGCGCGGACGGCACTGCGCCAGCCCCATGGTGGCAATCAGCCATCCGAAGCCAGCAACCGGCGCGAGCGCATACGTGGTGACGCAGAAGGCGAGCAGCAAGGCGTGGCGTGCGATGTCGAGCCGTCTCAGCGGAATGAGGCACGTGAGCGCGATCAGCCCTTCGAGGATCAGCCCGCCCCAGGTGGTGACGGCGGCGAACGCACGTAAGCGCGGTGGCTCGACGAACGGCGGCGGCGTCAGAAGCTCGGCTCCGTTCGGCAGCGGGTCGAGGAAGGCGCGGTTCTGAGCCATCTGATCTCGCGACAGACCCCCGAACACCAGGGCCGCATCGGCGAACCGCTGGTCGGTCAGCAGCGTCACTCTGAAGAACCGTCCATCGACGTAGTCGGGCGACAGCACCGCTTTCCACAGGACCGCCATCGCGAACGCGCCGCCGAGCAGCCAGCGGCTGCTCGCCGAGAGCGTGGCGGCGGGCGCGGCACTCGACAGGGCGAGGCCGATGGCCAGGCACCAGTACGCGAGCAGATAGATGTGGTTGTCGGACAGCGGCCAGAGGACGACGATTCTCGCGCCGACGAACAGCGCCACCAGAATCCAGGTGAGCGGCGCGCGCCTGACGGTGCGGCTGAGGAGCGACAGGCAGGCCGCTGCCAGGACGAACGCCGCGACCCACCAGACATCCAGGGGCCGCAACAGCAGGACGATTGCGGTCAGCGTGAGGACGGGGTCGGCGACGCCGTCTTCGTCATGGACGGGACGCAGGAGTCGGATCCACACGGTAGACGAACTCGCGAGTCAGATGGGTAGTCGCCGCCAGCGTGTCGCGTGCGTACTCGATGCGCCACGTCTCGATGCGGACCATTTCCACCGGCCGTCGATGCCGGCGCTCGCGTTCGACGACCCGGCGCGCCAGCCGCGAGAGCTCGGCGTCTCGCGGCAGCACGGCCGCGCGGCGCGCCGCATCGCTGAGCGACGGCGAGATGGTGATCTCCTCGGACCGATCGACCGCGCTCACGAATACCCGCACGTACCGCCGCTCACCGTCGTCGGTGGTGGAGAACATGCCGAAGCCGCCGCCCTTCCACGGAGTCAACCCGGCGGTCATCGCGAGCGTCACCTGGCCGCAGGCGACGACGACCAGCAGCGACACCGGAAGCAGGGCGCGCCACCCGCCGTGCGAGTCCGACTCCGCTGCCTCATCGGTCACTGCAGCACGACCACTTGATAGCCGTTGGCCACTTTCGTGTAGTACGTGGGCCCGCACTGCGTGTAGGCCGCGTTGCTGACGTTCACGCTCTTGCAGCCTGCCGGCAGCGTGGTGATGATCGCTCCGGCCGGAGGCTCGACGACCTGGTAGGCGACCTCGCCACTGGACATCACGCGCGTATAGTAGGCATTGTCGTGGTAGTAGTAGGTGGATCCGGACACCACGACGGGCGCCGCGGCAGCGGGAGGCTTCGCCAGCATGGTGCCGATAGCGATGCCCGCGCCGACCGCCGCCACGGCCTTCCACGCGTCGTAACTCTCGTAACGGTCGCCGACCACGACGCCGCCATAGCGTCCGACCGCCGCGGCCCCTTCTTCACCGACGACGACAGCGCCGCGACGGCCGACCGCGCCATCAACATCGATTTCCTCGCCAGTCGCGACGGCGCCCCCTCGGCCAACGGCGGCGTAGCCCTCTTCACCGCTGGCGACGGCGCCTCGCCGTCCAGCCGCGGCGTAGCCTTCTTCTCCCTTCACGGCCGCTCCCCGGGGGCCGGCCGCGACCGTGGCATTTTCCCCCTGGGCGACGGCACCGCGGCGACCGGCGCGCACCTGGGCGGACGTGTGGTCCAGATTGACCGCTGCCACCAGCGCGCCCGCCAACAGGACGCCGCTGAACCATCCCTTGCTGTGCTTGCGCGTGTTCCCACATCATCAGCCGACTCCTGTCGAACGACGTTGCGGATGAACGGAAGCTCCGGCCCTTATCGCTCGCTTACTTCGTCGCGGGCGATCCGGCCGGAGCCGACGTTGTCGCGTGCTTGACGGCGGCGGCCCGCTGCAGGACGGCGATGCCCTCGTAGTCTGCCGGCACCTTCGGGATGAAGGTTTCGTCGGCCGTTTGCGGGGCAAGATCCCACTTCGTGAACGTCACGTCGATCACCGGCCGGCCGGCGCGGCTTTTCTGCACGACCTTGAAGCGGCTGGGCAGCGGATCGCCTTTCTCTGGCAGCCACAACTCCCAATCCACCCCGGTATCCTGGAAGGCCAGGTGCGCACACGGCGTGTCGCCGACCTTCTCGATGCCCGCATAACCGCCCTTGGTCGTGTCCGACAGGAGCGCCTGTTCCGGGGAGCCGTAGAAGAGGTCCCCCATGGGCAGGGCCATGTCGTAGCGTTCGGCGAGCGCGTCCAGCGTGCGGTCGATGGTCTCTGGCATCCGCGCCTGGGCGAACACCTTGTGGGGATGTGCCGCGATCGTCAGCGTCTTGCCGTTGTACCAGGACTCGAGGCCGCCGCCGCCCGTCATCCTGCTGTGAAAGCGATCGGGACGCCGCATCGTGTAGACAGCCGTCAGCGACACTTCCTTTTTGGCGCCGGATCGGCGCACGACATCGCGCACCTCGGTGGTGGTCACGCTGATCGCGGGTGCCGCCTCCAGCCGCGCGCTCATCTGTTGCACCAGTTCTCGCCCGCGCGCGAGCCGTTCGGCGTCCGTCGCGGGTTCCCGTGAGCTGCAGGCGGCGAGACCAATCAGTGCACAACTCGCGACCCAGGCCGCGAGTGCCGATCCGGTAGATGCCGCCGTCCACTTTCGGACTGTCATGGGCGCGACTCCGGTTTACGACAAGTACGTGGGGCAGGGCTTCGAGCCCTGCCTGAAAAAGTGGGGCAGGGCTTCAGCCCTGCCTGAAAGTGGGGCAGGGCTTCAGCCCTGCCTGAATAGTGGGGCAGGGCTTCAGCCCTGCCTGGATACGTGGCCCAGGGCTTCAGCCCTGCCTGCTACTTACCGGGCTCGAGCGACACCAGCAGCGCTTCCGTCCAGACGATGTCGACCTTGTCGCCGACCTTGACCTTGGAGAGTGCCACGGGGTCCTGCACCTTGGACGTGTACTTATAGCCCTCAGGACCGGTGAAGGTGATCGAAGGGATCGCGGTGTCGATCGCGGTGATCGTCACCGTCAGCGTCATCTGCTTGGCTTTGGTGCCTCCGGGCGTGGCTTGCTCAGAACCGGTCGTGCCTTTGGCTGCCGAGACCTCTTCCGGTTCGCCCGGCCGCTTGACCCGGAGAACGACGTTCTCGTAATACCGGGCGGTGATCTTGTCGCCGACCTTGACCTCATCGAACCGCTTGATCTCCGGTCCCGCAACGGTTGTCACCATCGTGCCGTCTGGCTTCCTGAGCGTGACCTTGCGCGTCGAGGCTTCGATCGCCTCGACGACACCCGTCTCCACTCTCATCTCTGACGAGATGGTCTTGGTTTGAGCCGTCGTGATACGGGGAATCGCGATCAGAACTGCGACGCTGATGGTTCCGACGATCAGGCGTTTCATGCGTCCTCCTGTTTGCTCCCGTGATGTGTAGACCCCGCGAGTCCGCAGCACGTGCGTCGGTCTGACGAACTGACGGATGTGCTCGGCTGCAGACAGCGTGCCGGGACGCGTGGCCAGCCAGATCGGCCGATCTGCTGCGAATTGCGCGATGTAAAGCGATGAGCGTGCAGAAGTCACCGCTGACCTCGCGATTCGGAGGGCGCCCGAAATCCCGTAGGGCCATCCGCGAGCCCCCGATCGAGCGATCGTCGGGCGTGCCCGTCGGCAACGACGAAGTCTGTGCTGCTCGCTCGATCAAGTCGGCGCGAAACGGGTTCGAGGAAGTCCGAGGCGCGGTATCAGCACACAGCTCTACCGCACCTCGCGATCGGAGATGCGCAGGCCCACAGGACGTGAGCCGGCCGTCGCCCCCGGCATCACTTCGGCGTGATCTTCTTGATCTTGTTCCCCTGAACGCCGAGGCCGGCCATCAGTCCTGTCTGGCCGAAGATGAAGGCGTAGACATCGTCCTTGAGGGTCTTGGTCGTCGTGCTCTTCCCCATGCCCTCGTCCACGACGACCACGCTGGGACCGACGCCCACCTCGAAGCCGTTCGCGTTGTCGAGCTCAGTGACAGCCTTCGGGCTCGTGAAGAACATCGCGTAACCGTACTTCTGGCCGCCGGCCTGCAGACCGAACGATGCGCCGGTGGTCTTGTAGTAGGCCACGGCCGTGCCCTTCTTCAGCAGCGTGCCTTCGCCGTACTGTCCCCCGATCCCCAAGCCGGCCTTCGTAATCGAGGGGAACACCAGGATGGCCACCGCAGTCTTCTTGAGCTCCGCCGCGAGCGGCACAGTGGTGGTGAGCTTCTCCAGCGCCGCCTGCGACTCGCTCGCCAGCTTCGCGGCTTCTGTCTTCCCTTCGTCCTGAGCCAGGACTGCGCCGGGCGTACAGGCGAGCGTGGCCACGGCCAGTAGGACGGCAAGTAGTAGTGTCTTCATCGTGTGCTCCTTGCGGCTGACGGCGGAGGGGAGAATCCCTGTTGCCGCCGCTGGTGTCGGCGCGTCGGACGCGGATGCGGCGCACCAGTAAAGCGGCAGAGCAGGGCGTCGCGACATCGGGAGAGAGCCACAGCGCGTGCCGCGCTACGTCGGCAGCGGCGCATCCGCGATTCCATCTACGGAACGGGCAGGCTGCACACGCTGTGCCGTGAGCAGGACGCAGCCACGACGCTGAAAACCCTTGGCAATTCGAAAACGACAGCCAGTGTGCGGCGCCAACCGCCCGTACAGACAAATGGGGGTTTCCGGAGGCCATCCGAAATGCCGTGCGATCGCGCTCACGCCCGCGCCCGCGTAGACGACAGACATGACGGTGATGTCGTCGGACTGCTGCGCGCCCCCGGCATGCCGCCGCACGGCCTCGAGCACGCCACGAGTGGTGTCACTCGCACCTCGGCCCGTCAAGGTGTGGAGTTCCGCCAGCAGGCGCTCCTCTCCGAACAGGTCGTCCTTCGAGTCCAACGCCTCGCTGACACCATCCGTGAAGAGGACGAATCTGTCACCTGCGTGGAGTTCAAGCGTCTCGGGGACGATGGCGTCTGCCGGCAGCAATCCGAGCACGAGTCCGGAGGATGTGAAGACCAGCTCCGGCGCCTGCCCCGGCGTGATTCGGACCGCGGCGTGGTGTCCCGCGCTCGCGCAGGTGACGATGCCCTTCGCAAGGTCGAACACCAGACACTGAAGGGTCACGAACATTCCTCGCGGGTTCTGCTGCCGCAATTCGTCGTTGAGCTGGCGCAGGATCTGTTCAGGGGGACCGCCTTGCCGCGCCAGGCTGCGCAGGAGCGTCATGGCCACTGCCATGAACAGCGCCGCCGGGATGCCTTTGCCCGACACGTCACCCACCGCCACGAGCACGCGGGCTGGACCGAGCCGCAGAACCTCGAAGAGATCGCCGCCCACCTGCCGGGCGGGCTCCAGCACCGCGTGCACCTCGAGCCCGGTTCCCTGAATCTGCGCCGGAAGGTTCGCCGGCAGAAGACCCATCTGAATCTCGCGGGCAATGCGAAGGTCCCGTTCCGCCGCTTCCTTCACGGCCTCCGCATACGATTTGGCCTTCAGCAGCGAACGGACGCGCGCCTTGACTTCCAGCACCTCGAATGGCTTCGTCAGGTAATCGTTGCCCCCGGCCTCGAATCCGCGCGTCTTGTCGTTCACATCCTCGAGCGAGCTGAGAAACATCACCGGCAAGTCCCGAGTAGCCTCCGTGGCCCGCAATCTTCGGCAGATTTCGTAGCCGTCGATGTCTGGCATGACGATGTCGAGCAGAACCAGATCGGGCGGACTCCGACGAACGGCATCGAGCGCCTGCTGTCCGCCGAGGGCGACAGAGAGCTTGTAATCACCGTTGAGTGCCTGTACCAGGATGTCGACGTTCGACTTGACATCGTCGACGATCAGCACGCGACAGTCGGCCAGTTCTTTCACTCGCGATCTCCTCTCCGATCGCCGTCAGGTCGCGCTCTCGTGCACACGGGTGAGCAGACGCGAGGCAATCCCCCGGGCCTCGTCATATTCGTAGCCGTCGACGCAGCTCACGCAGGCGACGGAGATCGTCGGCTGCCCAGGGCGGAAGGCTGGATTTCCCGAGCTCGGCGAGGGCCCCGCTCGCCCCCGACACGTCATAGTTGTCCAGGGCGACAGTCAGGCGATCGAGTGCTGCGCCGGCCGCCGCTGAATCGAAGGGGCTGACCGCGACATCGGCGTCGCGATCTGCCGGCGGGCGCAGCGTCTCGATGCTCCTGAAGACCACGGTGGCGCGCTCTTCGACGCACAGCGAGCAGGTCGGCCAGGTCCGAACGCCCGGCGCGACCGGCCTGCTCCAGCGTCTTGGCAGCGGCTCGCAGTCGCATCGGCGCCGAGATTCCCGGCGGCGCCGGCGATCGCGTGCGCGTGCCTGGCGGCCATCGCAGCATCGCCCGCGATCACGGCCGTGCGCAAGGCCTCGAGTGTCTCCTGCTGTCCGTCGGCGAACCGCAGCAGCATCCGTTCGAGGGTCGCGCGGTCGATCTCGAGGCGCCGTAGCGTGCCGATCACATCGACGCCCTCGAGCACCGGCGCCGCTTCTACCCGCGAGTCGGTGTTCGCCACTGATCCGGGTGGCGCGGACGGCACCTCCTGCGGAACGTTCCGCACGACAGCGAGGTTCGGGTCGGCTGGTCGTGCAGGCAGCCAACGCCGCAGCGTCGCGACGAGCCGCCGTCGGTCGATCGGTTTGGTGACGTGATCGTTCATGCCGGCGGCAAGACAGGCGTCGAGGTCGACCTTCATCGCGTTCGCGGTCATCGCGATGATCGGCACCGTCGTGAAGCGCGGATCGGCACGGAGCGCACGCGTCGCGGCGAGGCCGTCGAGCTCCGGCATCTGCATGTCCATCAGGATCGCTGCGTACTTCGTCGGCGCCGCCTGAGCCATCGCGATCGCTTCGCGGCCGTTGCGAGCGACGTCGAGCGTGATTCCCAGCCGGCCGAGAAGCTCGGTCGCGACCATCTGATTGGCCTCGTTGTCCTCGGCCAGAAGCGCCACCACGCCATCGAACTCGCGCTCGAGCGGCCCGTCGAGCCGACGCCGCGTAGCGTAAACACCGGCGCCCTGCGACTCGACGACCGCGTCGAACAGCGAGGAGGCGGTCACCGGCTTGCGAAGGAACACGTTGACGCCGAGCTCGGAACACCGCGTCTCCTCTTCCTTCCCGGCGTAAGCGCTGATCATGATGATTGGCAGGGTGCGAGTCTCGCTGCGACTCCGGATGCGTCCGGCAGCTTCGAGGCCGTTCATGCCAGGCAGCATCCAGTCGAGAATGACGAGCCCGAACGGATCCGGACTGTCCTGGCGGTTCTGCCCCTCGAGCAACGCCAGGCCCTCCTCCGCGCTCGCGACAGCGATCACTGGAACCGACCAGCTCTTGAGCAGCGTCTCGAGCAGTTCCCGGCTGGTCGGGGAATCCTCGACGATCAGTGCCGGCCTTTCGACCAGCGTGCTCGGAAGGGCGCGGGCGGACGCCGGCTGTTGCGCGTCGATCCTGAACCGGGCGGTGAAGCAGAACGTCGTGCCGATGCCATGGACGCTCTCGAAGGTAAGGTCGCCGTTCATGAGCCGCGCCAGTCGTCGGCTGATCGCCAGCCCCAGGCCCGTGCCGCCGTACTGTCGCGACGTGGAACTGTCGGCCTGCGTGAACGCCTGAAACAGCTTGTCCTGCTGCTCCCGCGGAATGCCGATCCCGCTGTCCTGCACGGTCACGCGCAGACTCACCTGACCTTCGTTCTCGCTCACGGCGGCCAGCGGTTCCACGCGCAGCACGACCTCTCCTTCGTGCGTGAACTTGAATGCGTTCCCGACGAGATTCGTGAGCACCTGGCGGAAACGAAGCGCGTCGCCAACCAGGCGGTCAGGGACCGCAGCCACCGCGTGGGCGACGAGCTCGACGTGCTTCTGCATCACGGTCGCCCGGAACGTCTCGGTGACTTCCTCGAGCACCCCGCGGACGCTGAACGGCGCTTCTTCGAGCTCCAGCTTGTTGGCCTCGATCTTCGAGAAGTCCAGGATGTCGTTGAGGATGCCGAGCAGGTTGCGGGCGGACGAATGGGCCACGCTGATGTACTGGTGCGCCTTGGCGGGGAGCTCGCTTTCGAGCGCGAACCCGGTCATGTTGATGATCGCGTTCATCGGCGTGCGGATTTCGTGGCTCATCATCGCCAGAAACGATCCCTTCGCCTGATTCGCCTCCACCGCCTGTTGACGCGCGCCCTCGAGCTCGCGATGAGACGCCTGCTGCGCTGCGACGGCATCGTCGATCACCCTGCCAAGCTCGCGCAGTTCGCCGCGCTCGTCACCGAAACCCGTCCGCGCCTCGAGGTCGCCGGCCGACACCCTGCGCGCGGTGGCAATGATCGGGCGAACCTCACGCAGGAACAGCGCC
This sequence comes from Vicinamibacteria bacterium, assembly GCA_963763095.1. Classification (GTDB taxonomy): domain Bacteria; phylum Acidobacteriota; class Vicinamibacteria; order Vicinamibacterales; family JAENWD01; genus CAVUCH01. Next base: position 75,151 of record CAVXNR010000012.1, on the reverse strand, counting down.
TCGCCGACACCCCAGGCAATCAGGAAACACAGGAGCGTCCCAGTCATCAGAAGGATGATGTTGCTGCGGAGCGCGGCATTCAACTCGCGCCGGTAGGGTGCCAGGGCGATCCCGAGCGTCACGCGGGTGCCCGTACGCTGTCCTCCGAACTCCATTGGCTCGGCAACGTACAGTCGCTCGACGCCGTCGAGGCCCGCAACTCCGTGGACGCTCCCAGCCGTTTCGAGCGCCGTCGTCCACGCCCCGGCGTGCTTGCCGACGTATTTCTCCAGGTCCGCCGAGCGATACTGGACCACGCCCTCGGCGTCGAGAACGGTCAGGACGGTGCTCGGGGGAAGGCCGGAGCGTTCGATGAACCCGGTCACCCAATCGAAGCCGATGCTGGCGCATACGACTGACGTCACCGTGCCGAGCGCGTTCACGACAGGGGAGGCCACGTTGAGACCGGGTCTGAGGGTGGCCGGTTCGCGAAGAAAGTTTCCGGTTGCGAAGTCGAGCGTGCGCAGAGCACGCTGGAACGAGACGAGTTCGCGAGCGTTGGCCTCGTGGTTCAGCGGCACGGCGCTGAACCGCAGGACACCGGTCGCACCATCGGCAATCGACAGGTTGTTGTAGAGGCGATCCTCGACCAGCGCGTCCACCAGTTTGCGCCCCGCCGTCGGCGACAGCGCGATGACGTCTGGATCCGCCGCGAGCACGGAGAGCCGGTGCGCCCCGCGGGTGACACGGTCGTCCATCTCGCGCTGCAGCAGCCGAACGATCCGCGTCGACAGATCGGTCAGGGCAGCGAAGCCGCGCTCTCGCGCCAGCCATTCGTCGTAGACCAGGATCACGAGCGCCGGCACCAGGGCGACGAGCACCAGCGCGAAGAGGCGTGCTCTGACCGTCGGCAGAACGGCCGCGAACCGATCGAGTACGAGACTCGCTCCGCGCCTGACTCGACTCAGCCCATCAGCGTCGTTGAGGCTCATGGAGGGCCGTCGTGTGCATGCTGCCCTTGACGGAACCCGCTGGTACCGGCGGCTCTCCGGCGAGCGCGCCGGAAGTGGCGCGGCCGGTCACCGGAGGTTCAGGAATGGGACTCTCGAGCAGCGCTTTGTGCAGGAAGCCGGCAATGGCAGCCCCGACCAGCGGGGCCAGCCAGAACAGCCACAGCTGCTGCACGGCCCAGCCCCCGGCGAACATCGCGGTTGCCGTGCTACGCGCCGGATTGACCGAGGTATTCGTGACCGGGATGCTGATCAGATGGATCAACGTCAGGCCGAGTCCGATCGCAAGACCCGCGAACCCGACTGGCGCGCGATCGTGCGTCGTGCCAAGGATGATCACCAGGAACATGGCGGTCATGACGACCTCGCAGACGAGCGCCGCGGCCATCGAGTAACCGCCGGGTGAGTGCACACCGTAGCCGTTCGACGCGAACCCTCCCGCGAGACTGAAACCGGGGCCGCCGCTGGCAATGAGATACAGCACGCCTGCGCCGACGGCACCACCGACGACCTGTGCGACAGCGTACGGCAACAACAGATTGGCAGGGAAACGGCCTCCCGCCCACAGGCCGACCGAGACGGCGGGGTTGAAATGACCGCCCGAGATTGGCCCGAACGCGTACGCGCCGGACACGACGGTCAGGCCGAACGCCAGTGAGACGCCCAGCAGTCCGATGCCGACCTCGGGAAAGGCGGCGGCCAGTACTGCACTGCCGCACCCTCCGAGGACGAGCCAGAATGTACCGAGCAACTCCGCCGTGAGCTTGGAAACCACACCGCCCTCCTGGACCGGACGGAAGAGGCCGCTCTCGGCTCGCCGAACGAGAGCGGCTCCCGTGAAACGTCACGCACTAGTTGGAGAGCCGGCGCCGGACCGTCAGGACGAGCCCCGTTCCCAGCGACAGCACGGACAGGAGCGCCACCAGCGGCCACGAACTCGCCGTCTTCGGCAGGGTCTTGGCCGGCGCGGCCGAAGCCGCAGCAGGCGGCGGAGCGGTTGAACCGGTCGTGGCCACTGGCGGAGCCGCGGCTGCGGCCGTCGGGACGCTAGCCTGCACTTCCTGCTTGGTCATCACACGCGGCGGCTTCGACGTCACGATGGTCGCCGAGAGCTTATCGCCCTTGTTGAGGTCCTCCAGATCGACTGGCTTGCCGTTCTTGACGATCTTTACGCCGCGCTTGTCGATGTCTCCCTGGGAGAACATCTTGAAGCCCTCGGGGGTCTGCACGATGATCGATCCCCCTGTCTTGTCATAGACGGTGCCGTTCTTCACCTCCGTGACGGTGACCGGCGTGACCGTCGTTTGCGTCGTGATGGTCGCCGTGCCCTTCATCCCCGGCTTCAGCTCCTGCACGGACAACGGTTGCCCGTTGACAGTGAAGCGGAAGTCATCGGGAACGGTCAGTTCCTTCGTGCCTTCCGGCAGGTTGACGACGAGCTTGTTGCCGTCGACGGCGACGATTTCGAACTTCTTCGTTTGGGTCGACGTTGACGTCTGCTGCGCCTGCGACGCGGTCGCCGCCATACCGACGAACGCCGCGGCCAGGACCAATCCACGTAGTGCACTTCTCATCACTCTCTCCTTTTGTTGAGCGCTTTCAGCGATCACTTGCGATGCGGCCACGAGTAGCAGGCAGAGCACGGACGATGAACCGACGGGGAGCGGATCCGATGAAATCGAAGGGAAAGCAGGTGACCAGCGTCAGCGCCGGTCCTGGCGTAGGGGCGAGGACGGAGACCTCGGTCGGGTCGACGACCCACATTCGCTCGACGCGATAGGAGTAGCTCTCCTGCAGCGTGTCGATCTCGATCAGATCGCCGGGGTGGATGTCCTTCAGTCCCCGGAAAAAGCTGTCGCGGTGGCCTGCAATGCCCACGTTCCCGCCGGTGCCCGGGGGAGCCGTCCCCTCGATATAACCAACCGCGCGGTCCAGCGTGCCCGCGTCGGTGCCGGGCAACACGGGTACTTCGAGACGAATCCTCGCGATGCGGAGCACGGCGAGCGGAGCAGGTGCGGACGCGAGCAGCGGCGCACTCCAGACCGCTACGCGTCCAGGCGCCGAGAGCGACCGGTCGGGCGCGCCCGCCTCCGAGGCGACCCGCAGCGCCGCGAACCGCTCCAGATCCTGCCGTGTCGAAGTGGCGGCTCCAGCCTGAAAGCTTCCCCACCACAGCAGGCCGACAAGGCCGAATGTCCAGCTCGCACCCTCGGTAAGGCGAAGAAGCCGGAATCGCGTTGCGTCCATGAATGGGTTGCGTCGCAGTACCGCTACGCCGGGAGCGGCACACCGGAATCGCCTCCGTCCAGCACCGGGCGCAACACCTATGCCGCGCACCGGCGAGGGCAGCAGTGGCGGATTCTCTGGAATTCTTGTTGGAGAGACGGCCGGGGGCGCCCGCGCATGCGGCCCGCGGGTCCGGCCGGACAGAGGGCATCCGGAATGCCGGAGGCCCAGGCGGCGCCCGGCGATCCGTTGCCGGTCCGCTGGGAGCTGTCAACGGAACATGCGGCCGATGGCGATGAAGGCGCGCCAGCCGCCGTCGAGGCCGACGCTGGTACCACCGACCAGCGGGCCGATGAGCGAGTCGACCACGACGCCGAAGGCCGCCTGGGTATTGAAATCCGCGTCCTCGTCAGAGTTGAATGCCGATCCATTCTCCAGCCAGCTGCCGATGAAAATCGGGCCGCCCAGAAAGTCCGGCAGCCGGCCCATCTGGCGGAGACAGCCGACCGTCAGCACACCGTAGTGGTCGCCGCGGCGCTCGCCGACGTTGAACGCGTCGAGGCGGAACGGGTAGCCGAGCTGGAACTGCGAGATCGGTTTCCCCTCGAATGAGGTTCCCCCCGACGCCACGACGAAGAGACGGTTGCGAGTGCGCCACTTCCAGAACGTCGCCGCACCAGCTTCCAGCTGCGTCACATCTTCGTTGCTCCTGACGATCCCCTCGGCATCGGGTGAAGCGAGGTAGCGCGTGAGCGCGACCGTCGCGCGGGTGCCGCGTGACGGCACGACCGGGCTGTCATGCCCGTCGTGACGGAAGCCGATTCGCAGGTCGGTCTCGAGCCCCGCCAACTCCGGCAGGCCGGGATCGCCGGTCTGCACGTCAGCGTCGAGGCGTCCGAAGCGGAAGCCACCCGTCAGCTCCGACACGCGTGAGAGATTGACACCGAGGTCCGCACCGGCCAGCAGCCGCCGCTGCGTGTACTCCGCCACCACCACGTCGTCCTGGATGAAGGGGATGGTGTTTTTCTCGGTCGCGGCGTACGGCCGGGCGAAGAGCCTGGTCCGGGTGAGGGGGCGATACAGCGAGAATCGAAACGACGGATCGGAGCCGATCACGCCTTCGATACGCGTTTCCGATCCCGATCCGAGCAGGTCGAAGGCAAGGTATCTCGCCGCCAGCTGCGCGCGGAAGTCGTTCGACGTCAGGTTCTCGAGGTTGACGCCGAGCATCATGAAGGGCGGCGCATAGGGTTTTTCACGCGCGCGCACCAGAAGGCTCTCGTCACCGGGCGGGCCGATGATCTCCCAGGCGACGCCCTGGTAACGGTCGAGACCAGACAGCATCGCAAGGTCCTGTTCGACGGCGCTCACGTCGAACGCCTGGTCCACGTGACGGGCGAGGGTCCGCCGGACGAAGGCGACGTCTGACGGCGCGATGCCGGCGGTGTCGATCGATCGCGGCACGGGGATATCGCGCCGGCGCCGCTCGTTGCGCCGCGCGAGCCATGCCTGCCACTCGGGATCGCTGACGGCGTACTTCAGCAACGCCTCCCGGTGTCGCTCGGCGGCCTCGTAGCCACGCTCCATCAGCACCTCGCTGCGGCGCCAGTCGAGCGAACCGAATCCCTCGACGTCGACGGCGATGGTGAGGTCTGCCGCCTCCAGCGCGCGCCGCGTGTTGGCGCGCATCATCGAATCCACCGTCTGTCCCATCAGCGCGAACATCGAGTAGTCGACATTCCCGGTCGCGGCCTGGCCGACGTCCACCGCGATCACGACGGCAGCGCCCATGTCACGGACGACGTCCGCCGGAACGTTATCGAGAGCCCCGCCGTCCACCAGGACGCGGCCCCCCAACTCGACCGGCGGAAAGATGCCCGGCAGCGACATCGTGGCCCGCATGGCCAGCGCGAGGGATCCGCGATCGAGGACGACGCGCTGCGCGGTCCGCAGATCCATGGCGACGGTTCGGAACGGCGTCGGGAGCTCGTCGAAGTGTTCGAGGCGATAGTAGCCGCCGCCAATGCGCGCCAGCAGCAGGTCCACCTGCTGACCGTCGTTGAGCGAGGTTGGCGGCACCAGCCCGCGGCGCAGCCCGAACTCGAGCCGCGAGGGGAAGCTGCGCGCGTCTTCCTTCCGCCGGATGTTCTTGAAGGGGAAGGAGGAGCTCCCGAACATGACGTCCCAGTCGGTGGCCTCGATCATCGCGCGCAGCTCATCTGCCGACATGCCCGCCGCGAACGCCCCGCCGATGAGGCCCCCCATGCTCGTTCCGGCGGCCATATCGATGGGGATGTGGTGCTCTTCGAACCACGCGATGATCCCGACGTGAGCGAGGCCGCGCGCACTGCCGCCGCCGAAGGCGACCCCGACGCGGGGGCGTTCCCCCTGTGCGAGTGCGGGCCGTGCATCGACGGTCCACGACAGGGTTGCGCACACGAGGACCACCAGCCCGCGATATCGTCGGCCAATCATCGAAGGGCTGATTGCAGCTATGCGGCCACAGCCGCTCGCGTCCGCACGTGGAAAACGTCGAGCAGGGGTGACGTGCCTCCGGCGGGCCGGGCGCCCCTCCGGCCTGTCGTGCGCTGCTGACGGTCCGGCGCGATCAGGGCCGGGCCGCGCGGCGCTGGTACCACACCACTCCGACTTTGAGGTTCCAGGTTCCCGTCGCGATGGGGCCCCACCACACTTCCGGTTTCGCCCAGAGCCCGACCCCGGTGGCGATCCGACGTCCGATCTGCACCCCGGTTTTCACCCCCGTTCGCCCGTCCTCCCGCCAGTTCGTCTTCGTCTCGGCGTCGGCCAGCAGCCACCACGCCCGCTCCGACGGCGCGGATGAACGTCGGCGTGACCAGGAGATAGTTGACTCGGCTGCCGGGCGTCGTCGCCGGCCGACGGACGTGAAGTTCTGGAGCTTGACGTAGAAGAGGCCGCGCGAGAGCCGCCACAGCGGCGCCGTTACGGGAGCCAGCACCCATTTGCCACCGCCCAGCCGTGAGTCGACGGCGGTCGGCAGGATGAAGCCGTTGCCGACAACCATCGCGAATCGCCCGGACGCGTAGGGCACGAGGAGGAACTGACCGTATGCGTCTCCCAGCCCCGAAGTGGCCCGTTGCCCGTCGTCGGTGCGCACGGCGGGCACTTCGAAGCCGCACGATGACGCGCCCGCCGGAACGCGGTGTCGTAGCGTCCGATGAGGAGTTGGCTGTGTTGGCCGGTCGGCGTTGTAGAACTCCGGCCGGACGCTGACGAAGACAGGTCGCGTGGGATCGCTGTCGGTCTCTATCTCGTCCGGCGGCCGCGTGGCTGTTGCCCGGCCGCTGGCAGCCCGCACGTCACGGACAGCAGGATCAGCGCGACTGCTGTTCGCGTGAGACGCCGGGCGAGCACATCAGCCCGCCCGCCCAGGGCCCTGGGGTACGGCGACCGGGAACGCCACATCCGACGCTGCGTCCGCCGGGGGCACCGGGGCAGGTGCGGCATACCATTGGGAAGGTGGCACGGTCTTCCGCTCACCGGGGTCTGCTTCATAGGCCGGCGACATGATCTGCACGCCGTACTCGTTGAATGCGTCCTGGATGTTGGCGTGCAGGGCGTTGAGCGTCACGATGCGCCGGTGCGGCTGGTCGACGCACACCAGTACCTTGTACTCCACCGCGAAGTCGCCGAGCGCCGTCTGGAGGACGACAGGCGCCGGCTGACGACGCACGCCCGGTGTTCGTTCCGCCGCCATCACCAGCAGCGCCTGCACCTGACGCCATGGCACGTCGTAGCCGATTGTGACCGACGCGGGGGCCATCACGCCGTCGTCGGCATGGCGGGAGAAGTTCGTGGCGGCCTGCGTGACGACGAGCGCGTTGGGGAGCGTGACCTCCTCGTTGCGCGGGGTCTTGATCTTGGTCGAGAGCGTGCCGAGCTGCGTCACCGTGCCTTCCACGTCGCCGATCCTGACGAAGTCGCCCACGCGCACCGCACGCGAATAGGTGACCATCAGGCCGCTCATCACCTGGTTCATGATGCCGGTGGATCCCAGCGAGATGATCAGCCCGATGAATACGCTGACGCCTTTGAACGCGTCCGACTTGGCCCCGGGAAGGAACTGGTACGAAAGAACCAGCGCGAAGACCCAGAGCAGCGCCACGGCAATGCGCCGCGTCGGCTGCGCGGTCTCCGGGAAGACGCCCGGCAGCGTCACGCGTCCCTCCTCGACCGTTCGGAAGGCGAACGTCACGAGGCGGACGACGAAGCGGGTCAACAGCACGATCGCCAACACGGTGAGCAGGTTCGGAAGATGATCGAGCAGACTGCGTCCACCGGAGGCTACGGCCGAGAAGAGACTGGTCCTGAGCGTCTCCCCCCACGGCCTCGTATAGGGGAACCGGCGAAGGATGATGGTCAGCCAGCTGTACGTGAGCAACAGCGCCAGTGCGACGCCCACGATCGTCAACAGCCGCTGCACCAGGAGGGGAGCACGGGCGACGACCATCACCTCGCCAGCCGGCAGCGCTCGGAGCCGGCGCTCCATGGCCCGGCCCGCAGCCGCCGCCGCGCGGGTGTCGAGGCGAATGAGGATCCAGAGCAACAGTACGTAGACGATGGTCGCGCCGATCGCGATCGCCACCGAGCGCAGAAGCTGTCGTGGCGAGCGCAGTTCGCCTGCTTCGCGCACGGCGACGGTCAGCCGCGACGCTGCCTCCCGCACCTTGGTATCCAGCAGTTCGCCGGCCAGCGGGTCGACATCTGCCGCCAACACCGCGAATACGGGACGGCCACCGAGGCTGACGAGTGTTCCGCCGTCGTAGGCGTGCGTGGTCACCTCGCCGTCTGGCACCTGCGCCACAAGGCTGTCGAGCGCCTCGGACGCCGCGGCGGCGCGCGCGGCTGGCGTACGCGACAGGATCGTCGCGCGGAATGCCACGATGGGGCGGTTTGCGTAGACGAGCGTCGCTGGTTCGTCGGTCCGTTGCGCTGCTCGGGCGGCGGATGCGATCGCGGCCGCCATAGGGTCGCTCGGCGTTTCGCCGGACGCTGCGGTTTGCGCGTCGGTGCGGACCGCGATCAGCGCGACCACAAGGATCGCCAGTCCACACCGATGCCAGCGGAGCCCGGCGGCTTCCGGCGGCACGTTAACGCCTCCGCCGTCGACCGCGGGAGCGGGCGAGCGTCATCACCGCCTCCGTCCGCCGCCCCCCGTCCGCCGCCCCCCCGGTAACTGCCAGCGCGTGAGCTGCTGGCGCCGGAGCGGTAACTGCCGGCGTCCCGCGTGCGCTGCGCCCCTTCGGCGCGGGCGCGCGCGTCGCGATTGAGCTGATCGGTGGTCGCGCGATCCTGCGAACCACGCGATCCGGTCAGTCCCCTCCGCCCGTTCAGTGCCGGCGCGCTCGGTCGACGCCGGCCGGTCCCCGGGCTGGTTCGGCGTGTTGGACCAGTTGCCGTTGTCGTACTGCTGCCAGGATCCGCCCTCCCGCCGGTAGACGTTGCCGTCGTTGCCGGCGTAGACGTTGCCTCCCTGTCCGACGCCGACGGCGCCGCCTCCCGCCCCCCGGCGCACGGCAGCCGCGCCCTCGTCGGTTCTGATCGTCCGTGTCGTCGTGCCGGTCTGTCGGTTGGTGTAGCGATTGGTCCGGGCCCAGTCGTCGCCGCGCTGGACGGTGGTCGAGCCCCAGCTTCCGTAGACGTTCGAACCCTGGCGGGTCGCCGCGTAGGTGCCGGTGCGGGGGTTATAGGCTTGCGCGACCCCGCGTGCGCCGTAGGGTCCGTAGGCAGCGGCGCCGCGCGCGTAGGTGCCGGTGCGCGGGTTGTAGCGGGCGCCGACGCCCGCGCCGCCATACGGACCGTAGACCCCGGCGCTGCGCCCGTAGCCGCCCGTCCACGGGTTGTACCAGGCCGAGTACCCGTAGGTCGGGAAGTGCGGATAGTAGTACGGATAATAGCCGCCAAACCCGTAGTACGGCGGGTAGTACCATCCGGTGCCCCACACCGTGCAGCCCCATGCGACCATCATTCCGGTATAGCCGGCGGCCGCCGCATACGTCACCCACTCGTCATCGTCGTCGTCTTCGATCGTGACGTAGGTGACGTGATGCGAGGGCGAGCTTGCGGGGATTCTTATAGATCGCCTCCGGCACCGATTCGGCGACCTCCCATGGCCCGGTCGCCGTCGTGCCGACGAACCACACGCCCTGGTAGCACATGTAGTACTGCTCGCCGACCTTGAAGACGTCCTTGTCGGTGTTCACGGCGCGCTGCACGGTGGTCTGCTCGATCGGCGCGAACTGCGCCTCACCCTGGAACGCCACCTCGGGCGCCTTCATTTCCTTCTTGTTGACGCGGGCGGTCTGCGGGATCTGCGCGATCAGCACCGCCTCGGCCGCCTGATCGGTACCCGGGCACCGACGCCAGCACGCGCGAGCGGTCGTGCTCGAGCGGAATCTGCTTGAAGTCGTCCGGCAGCGACGGCGTCGCAAACGTCCATGGCCCCGTGAAGTCCGGCGCCGAGAACCAGCGGCCAGCCACGAGGTAGTACACCGCGCCGCGTCTTGCCCAGACGGAACACGTCGCTCTCGGTGTTGCTGACCCAGAGCAGCGTGGTGCCCGTCACCGGCACGTAGTTCGGCGCGCCGGTGAGCAGGATCAGTTCCGCCGGCGTGAAGCTGACGAACACGCGCGGCACCGCCGCCGCGGCGACCGGCTTGCCGGGCAGGTTCGCCCTGACGTCCTTCCAGTTGTCGTCGGCCGGCAGCTTCTTGAAGCTGTCCGGCAGCGTGCCCGGCCGCGCGCCCAGGGCCCCTTCACGTCGCGTCGCCTTCAGCCAGCTCGAGTCGTTGCCGCAGGTAGAACGTGTTGGTCGGCACGTGCTGGAACAGATCCCAGTTCGTGTTGACCGCGAACTTCAGGTCGTTCTCCTTGATCGGGCTCCAGATCGGTTCGCCGTCGATGTTGACGATCACCGCCGGTGTGGTGCTGAAGAAGATCGTCGGCGGATCGGCTTTGATGCCCTCGACGTTCTTCGCCACGATCTGGCTCTTGTCGATGTTGGCGAGAACCCGATCGAGCGCGATCACCCGCTCGTCGCCGGGCATGACCTTTTCGATGGTGGCGGCCACCTCGCGCACCTGCTCCTTGGGCAGTGTCTGGAAGTTGGCCTCGACGATCCGCAGGTTTTTGAAGCTCACGAGGCGGTCGGCGAGGGCCACCTTCGTGTCGGCCTCGAGCTTGAGCGTGCCCAGCGCCGGCTTGTCGCCGGCCTTGTCGCGGTACGACACGGCGCTGAACGCCACCATGTGCTTCTGCTCCTCCCAGCTCGCGATCTGCGGCTGGTAGACGAGGACGCTGCCGCCGCTCTCCAGCGCGTACATGCGCGGCCATCCCCCGTCGATCGGCGGCGCGGCAGTCGCGGTGGCTGACGGCTCGGTGCCGCCGCTGGGCGTTCGGCGGGGTTGCCGTCGGGGTCGTCGACGGCGGCTTGGCCGGTGCTCGCCTGCCCGGGTCACGGTGCGGCGACGCCAGCGGCGTCACGGGGCCAGCACGACGAGCGCCATGATGATGGCGAGGGCACGTTCCGTGCGTGTGTTGCGATTCATCGTCATTCTGAGAGCCTTTCTGCGCCGAACGAGCACGGACTATGCCCGCCATGTGCGGCGCGCGCGAAGCCACGCAAAGCACGGACCTGTGCGGCAGTTCGGGCGCGTGCCTCGCCAACGATCACGGTGGGGCCGTGCTGTGGCTCCGGTCGACCGGAGTTCCTACGAAATGCCGGACGATCAGGCCGGGCGTCTGCGACGCAAGAGCGCGCGTCCACGCGGCACGTCAGGGCGCGGCATCGACGCGGCTCCGCAATTGCACTCATCGCCGCTCACGAAAGGACACACACATGCAGAAGAGACTTGTATTGGCGATCGCTCACCCTGCTCGCTCTGGCCGGCGCTGATCGTTGCGCAGAAGACCAGCTACGACTACGAGAAGACCGCAAACTTCGCCGGCTTCAAGACCTACGCGCACAAACGGGCACGCCGGTCGGGCAGTCAGCTGATCGACGACCGCATCGTCGCGGCGATCGAGACGCAGCTCGGGGCCAAGGGGCTCACGAAAGTCTGACATCGGATCCCGACCTGTTCGTCGTCTATCACATGGCGTTCGACAAGGAGAAGGACATCTCGACCTACAGCTCCGGCTACCGGCGGCTACGGCGCCTACGGCTGGGGCTGGGGCGGCGGCTGGGCGGGGGGCACCACGACGACGCAGGTGCGCGACATTCTGGTGGGCACGCTGGTGATCGACATGGCCGACGCGAGCAAGAGCCAGCTGGTGTGGCGCGGCATGGGGGTGAAGGAAGTGGACACGCAGGCCAACCCCGAGAAGCGCGACAAGAGCATCAACAAGGCGGTCGAGAAGATCTTCAAGAACTATCCGCCGAAGGTCAAGACCTAGGCAGGCCATCGTGCGTAGCCCAATCTGGTATCGCCATCGTGCTGTCGATGGCGGGCAGCCTCGGCGCTCAAGCGCAGGTCCCGGCCGATCAGCGGCAGGACACCTCGCTCAACCTCAGCGCCTATGCCGAGCTGCTCCGCCAGGATGTGCGGACGTTGAAGGTCGCCATCATCACCGAGGTCGTGGGGTTCACCGAGGAAGAGGACCGCGCGTTCTGGCCCATCTACCGCGAGTACGACCTTGAAATGTCCAAGCTCGCGGATGAACGTGTACGCATGATCCGCGACTACGCGGACGATTTTGCGACGATCACCGACGAGCGGGCCGCCAGCCTGGCGGCCACAGCCCTCGACCTCGAAGCCCGGAGGAACGCGGCCAAAGCCAAGTGCTACGAGCGGGTGAAGACCGCGCTCTCGCCCCGGACTGCTCTGCGATTTCTCCAGGTCGAGCACCAGTTGCAGCTGCTCATCGACCTGCAGATCGCGGCCGCGCTCCCGGTGGCGCCGGCCGCAAAGGACGCACGATGAAGACTCATGCGACTGGCGTAGCTGCGCTGCTCGTTGTCGCCGCCAGCGTGTCGCTGGACGCAGACCGCGTCCGCCTCCGAAGCGGCAAGGTGATCGACGGCATGTTCATCGGCGGCGACAGCAAGAACGTCCGGATACTGCTCGACGACGGCATCGTGTCCGAGGTCCCGCTCGCGGAGGCCGTCGCGGTGGAGTTCTCGTCCCGGAAGCCGCCGTCACCGCCGCCGCCGGCCGCCGCGGCGGCTCCGACCAAGACCGCCGCTGCCGCTCCGGCCAAGACTGCCGCTGCGGCGCCCCGTCCGGCGGTCACCGTACCCGCGGCTACCCCGGTGAACGTGCGGCTGGCACAGGCCATCGACGTCGACCTCTCGCAGGCGGGTCAGCGGTTCAAGGCGGTCGTCGACGACCCGGTGATGGTCGGCGGATCCATCGTCATCCCGCGCGGCGCGTCAGCGTCGCTCCAGGCCGTGCAGGTCGACCAGTCCGGTCAGATGAAAGGCAGCGACAAGATCACGCTCAAGCTGAACACCATCACGTTCGGAGGGATGGTCTATGAAGTGACGACCTCGTACGTCGAAAGCAAGGGTAAGGGCGAGGGCAAGAAAACCGCGAGGAAGGTCGGCGGCGGCGCCGGGCTCGGAGCGATCGTCGGCGGCATCGCAGGCGGCGGCCAAGGCGCGGCGATCGGGGCGGTGGTCGGCGGAGTGGGCGGTGCCGCCGTGGCGTCGGGCGGCGAAGAGCACCTCAAGCTGCCGGCGGAGACGCGGCTGCAGTTCCAGCTCACCCACGCGGTCACCATCCGCTGAAGGTGAATGCCCCGCGCTCACGGCCGAACAGCTCGCTCCCGATGAGCGGGGCGAGGATCGCCGCGCAATTGATCCGCGCGCCGCGTGAACCACGGCGTTCGCCGTCAACCCTTTGGCCGTACGAGCCCCAGCTTGGCTATTCGCGTCTCCAATGTCGTCGGAGGGAGCCCCAGCCGCTCCGCCGCCCCCCCGGCTCCGCGGATGCGCCACGTCGTGCTTTCGAGGATGCTGCGGATGTGTTCCTTCTCCACGTCAACGAGCTTGGAGCTGCGTCCCGCCGTTCGGGCAGGCGTGGCCGTTGGCACTTCCATGTCAGGCGCGGCCCTTTCGCGAGAATCATCGAGCGTTCGACGACGTTGCGCAGCTCCCGGACGTTGCCGGGCCAGGGATATTGCAGCAGCGCTTGCATGTTCTGCTGCGGAATCGTCTCGATCCGTTTACCGAGCGCTTTCGACATGTCCACGACGAACCGCCACACGAGGAGCGGGATGTCCTCGACCCGCTCCCGGAGCGGCGGAATGTGGATGGGAAACACATTCAGCCGGTAGAAGAGATCCTCGCGGAAGGTACCGTCGCTGACTCGGATTGTCCAGGTCCCGGTGAGTGGCGGCGATGATCCGGGTGTCCACGCGGATGGCCCGCGGGCTGCCGAGGCGTTCGATCTGCCGTTCCTCCAGCACTCGGAGCAGCTTCACCTGGATATCCAGCGGCAGATCGCCGATTTCGTCGAGGAAGATGGTTGAATGGTCTGCCAGTTCGAAGCGACCGACCTGACGCGCCAATGCGCCGGTGAACGCCCCTCTTTCGCGGCCGAACAATTCGCTTTCGATGAGCGTCGGAGGGATTGCCGCACAGTTGATCCGCACCATCGTGCGCGAACGGCGCGCGCTCAGTTCATGGATTCGCGTCGCGAACAGTTCCTTGCCGGTGCCGGTCTCGCCGAGGAGGAGCACCGTCGCGTCGGTGGCGGCGACGCGCTCGACCTCGGCGAGCACGGAGCGGATCGCCTCGCTCTCGCCGACGATGGTGTCGAAGCCGCGGCGCTCCTTGACCTCGCGTTTCAGGGTGACGTTCTCGAGGTGGAGTTCGTCACGCAGCCGGACGACTTCCTGAAGCGCCTCCTTCTGTTCGGTGATGTCCAGGCAGGTCCCGACGTACCCGGCGAACTCGCCATCCGCGAAATTCGGGGCCCCGTTGTCGAGGACCCAGCGCCACTCGCCATCGCACCGGCGCAGCCGATACTCCATGCTGAACGGACGCCGCGCGTCGAAGCTCGTCTCGTAGGCCTCGACACGAGGACGCCAGGTCCTCGGGATGCACACTCGCCGTCCGCCCGCTGCGGACCTCCTCATCGAGGGTGTGGCCGACGAACTCCAGCCATTGGCAGGTTGAACCACGTGGCTTGCTTGTCGCGGCCGCTGATCCAGATCATCACCGGCGCCTGGTCGGCAATCGTCTGGAAGCGCTGTTCGCTCGACTGAAGCGCCGCGTTCGCGCGCTTGCGGCCGAGGGCGCTCCCAAGACGTGCCCCACCAGGCACAGGCGCTCGAGGCCCCGCGGCGTCCAGCCCAGCGGGCGCCGCGAGGAGAAACAGACGGCCCCGGCGACGACCCCGTCGATTGTCACCGGGCATGCCACGAACGAGGTGGCGGCCCACCGCCGGATGCTCTCGCGGTCGGCGTCGGTCGGCACGTCGTCGAGCGAGCCCACGTATGCCGTCTCTTCCTCGAGGACTCGTGACATGGTCCACGGGTACTCGGCCCTGGACAGCGCCGATGGCGGCTCCGGAATACCGGGTCGTGTCTGGTGGTGCGTGAGACGGAGATCCTGACTGTCTGGGGACGGCAGAAACACGGCACAGCAGTCGAGATCGAATGTATCCAGCAAACGGCCCATTGCGGCCTGAATCGCTTCGTTGACATGTTCGGGGCGGATGGCGATGAGCTCGGTCACGAACTCGTCGAATCGAACCGCCTCTTCAACACCTCGACGGCGCTCACCGCGAGGGGCCGGTTCGAACGACACGTTCGACGAGCGCTCCGGTTGCGAAGGGTCACGTTCTCCCATACGACTTCGTCCCTTCACGCGGCATACCCGTCGTTCAGGTGCAAGCGTCGCGGAAACGAGCGGGATCTCCGCGTGGGTCCTCCGGAATGTCGGAGTCGGCCCGCAATTTCGGAGTTCGCCGCGTTCGTGGGGCGGGACGAACGCACCGACGTCCCGCCGGAGGCGCAACCGTTACGCGCGTCTGCGGACGGCCCGGCATTGGCACGGCGGGTGCTCGTTCCCGACCGCAAGGACTCCGACTCATGATGCGACGTCACTCGACTCCAGCGGACGCCCGGGCCGTTGGTCGTGCGGGCGGCCTGCTGACCGCCCTCGCCTTCCTGGCGCTCCCGTCAGACGCGCGTGCCTCGCTGTTGTCGCCGGAGCTGGAAGACAAGCTGGCGACGTTCATCGCGCTGTTCGTGATCTTCGTCGTCCCCGCGGTGCTGATCACGCTGTTCTGGATGGTGCACGTGCTGCCCGAGAAGATCGCGCACAAACGGCACCACCCGCAGTTCGAGGGGATCCGCACGCTCTGCCTGCTGTCGTTGGTGTTCGGCGGATTGTTGTGGCCGCTGGCGTGGCTGTGGGCGTATTCCAAGCCGGTCCTCTACAAGATGGCGTACGGGACGGACACGCTCCCCCACACGCCGACACCGGCCGGTGACGGGCCGGCGCCTGACACGCTGCACGATCGCCTGGCGCGTCTGGAAGCGCGAGTGCCGCCCACGGAACTGGAGGCGGTCAGGGCGGATCTCGCCGTGCTCGAAGCGAAAGTGGCGGCGCGCGAGGTTGCGTAATGGAAGTCCTGCTCCTCGGCATCTACTCGTTCTTCGTCTGGCTCATCTTCATCAAGCTGAAGCTATTGCCGTGGACGACACCGTGGAAGGTCGCGGTCGCGATTTTTCCGATTGTCTGCATCGTGGCGATGCTGCTGCTGTTGAACATCTTCGCTCCGACCACCACCGACGTGCGCGTCGTGAACTACGTGGTACCGGTGGTGTCACAGGTGCGCGGGCGAGTCGTCGAAGTGCCCGTCGAAAACAACCGGCCGGTGAAAAAGGGCGACGTGCTGTTCAAAATCGACACGACGCCGTATCAGAACGCGGTGGACTCGCTCCAGGCGCGGCTCGCGTCGGAGGAGGCGCGTGTCGGCGCCGAGCGCGCGAAGCTCGAGGAGATCCAGGCGAAGCTGGCGGATGTGAGCACCAGCGAGCGCCAGTTGACAGAGCAATTGAAGGAGGCCACCGGGCAGGTCGCGTCCCAGTCGGCCTCGTTGCAGCTCGCGCAGAAACGCGTCGGCCAGAACACCGAGCTGGTGTCGACCGGTGCCGGCAACCGCTTCGATCTCGAGCAGGCGCAGACCAACGTCGACGAGCTCACCGCCCGGCTGGCAGCCGCCCGCGCGTCGGAGCAGCAGATCCGCGAGAAGCTCTCGGGGCGCGTCGGCGGCGATCTCGCCAACGTCGCCGAGGTCAAGGCGCAGATCGCGACGGCTCAGGCGCAGGTCAAAGTGTCGCAGGCCCAGGTAGACAACACGCGGGCGGAGCTCGCGACCGCGCAGTGGGAGCTGACGCAGACCACCGTTCGCGCGCCCGGCGATGGCACGATGGTCAACGTGATGCTGCGTCCCGGGTTCTTCGTGGCCGGGATGCCGTTCAACGAGGTGATGACGTTCGTCGACAACGAGTACCAGATCTTCGCGTTGTTCGGGCAGAACGAGCTGCATCAGGTCGTGCCCGGCAACGAAGTCGAGATTGTGCTCGAGACCTACCCCGGACGAATCATCAAGGCGCACGTGGACTCGGTGATCTGGGCGCAGGCCCAGGGACAGCTCGACGCGTCGGGCGATCTTCCGCGCACGACGCTCTCGACGCCGCCCGGCCGGTTTCCGGTGAAGCTGCTGGTGGCGGAGCACGACCGCGCCGTGTTCCTCGCGGCGGGGGCGCGCGGCGCAGCCGCCATCTACACCGACCATCTGGGCTTCCTGCACATCATCCGGAAGGTCTTGCTGCGCGTCGGGTCCTATCTCAACTACGTGATCGTCAAGCACAGCATCAGCCTCGGTCACTAGTCCGCAGAGGAGGATGGTGAGCCGCAATCGCTCGTTCACCGGAGGCGCGGGTCGCCTTGTGCTGCCGCTTGCCGTGATGGTCGCCCTGGCGGCCGGATGCGTGCTGAAGTCGCCGCCCGACACCGCCGCGCTCAAGGCCGATGCGCTGCCCGCCGTGCAGGTCCCATCGGCCTGGACCGCAGCGGCTGCCAGCAGTGTCGCAGCGGCCGACAACTGGCTCGCCTCCTTTGCCGATCCGCAGTTGACGGCGGCGGTCGACGAGGCGATGGTGCACAACGCCGACCTCCGGGTCGGCGCCGCTCGCGTCGAACAGTCGCTGCTCCACGCCAGGCTCGCCGGCGCCAGGCTCTATCCGTCGGTCGACGTGCTGGCGCGCGGCGGCGGCAAGATGTCGGGCGACAATTCCGGCTTGAGCGGGGTGGCGCTCACCATCGGCTGGGAAGTGGATTTGTGGGGCCGCGTGCGCTACGGACGCGCGGCGGCGCGCGCCGACGCCGCGTCGACGCAGGCAGATTTCGCGTTCGCGCGGCAGTCGATCGCCGCGCGGGTGGCCAGGAGCTGGTTCCTCGCCGCGGAAGCGGCTCTGCAGGCCGACCTCGCTCGTCGCACGGTCGGCGACGCCGAGGGGCTGGTCCGGCTCGCCGGCGACCGCGCCCGCGTCGGCGTGGGCAACGAAGAAGATGTCTTCGCCGCACGCGCGGCGGTCGGGACCTATCGCGACAGCCTGCGGGAGATCGAGCTCGCGCGCGAACAGGCGATCCGCGGCCTGGAAGCCCTGCTCGGGCGCTATCCGTCGGGTGCGGCGGCGGTCACGCCTCAGCTGCCCACGCAGAGCACCGAGGTGCCGGCAGGACTGCCCTCGCAACTTCTGGAGCGGCGTCCTGACGTCATCGCCGCCGAGCGTCGGGTGGCCGCGGCGTTCAACCGGATCGGCGAAGCGAAGGCGGCTCGACTGCCGGTGATCGGCCTCACGGCCGGCGTGAGCAGCATCTCGAGCGATCTCTTCGTCCTGGAGGACCGCGACAATCCGATCTGGAATCTCGGCGCGAACCTGCTGGTACCGATCTTCCGCGGAGGTGCGCTCAAGACCCAGGTCGAGATCCGGACGGCGGAACAGAAACAGGCCGTCGCGGCCTACGCCGCCGTCGGCCTGCAGGCGTTCAGCGAGGTCGAAGCGGCGCTCTCCGCCGAGCTCGCGGCGCGCGATCGCGAACGCATCCTGACCGAGACCCTCGCCGACAACCGGCGGGCGCTCGAGATCGTGCAGTCGCAGTTCGCCGTCGGCAGCACCGACCTGCGCTTCGTCACCCAGCGCCAGCTCGGGTTGCTGGCGACGGAGTCGGCCCTGATCCGCGTCCAGGCCGAGCAGCGCGTACAGCGCGTGAACCTGCACCTTGCGCTGGGTGGCAGCTTTGCGCCGCCACCGTCACCGTAGGCCCGTCAGCGCGCCGCGTCCCTCAGCGAGGGGACCTTCTTCGCCTTCCTGGTGCTCCCGGCCCGCCACATACGTCGTCTGCGAGGGGAGGGCCAGGGCAGTGCCGGCACGCTCCACCGCTTCGGTCACGCCGAAGAGCAGCTGTTCCTGGATCTGGAGGAACTCGTTCCAGTCCTGGGCCGCCACGTACGCGAAGATCTCGACGTCGAACGAGTACGGCGCGACCCGGTGGAAGCGCACGCGCTGGTCCTCACGCAGCACGGATGGATGCGAGGCCAGCAGCTGCCGGCATCCGTCGAGGACGCGGCGCAACTGCGCCGGCGTCGTCTCGTAGCGCAGCCGCACGTCCGGGTGAAACCAGAACTTGTCGCGTGCCGACATCGTCTCGAGCGTGGCGCCTGCGATCTGGCTGTTGGGAATGCTGACGACCGTTCGATCGGGAGTGCGCATGCGAGTCGAACGGAGGCCGATGTGTTCCACCGTCCCGGCGACCTCGCCGATCTTCAGGAAGTCGCCGACCTTCACCACCTGGTCGAAAATCAGCGAGGCGCCGGCGATGATGTTCTCGAGCGTTTTCTGCGCCGCGAGCGCCACGGCGATGCCGCCGACGCCGACCCCGGCGAGGGTCGGCGTCGGGTCGACGCCGACATGCCGCAGCATCACGCCCAATCCTGCGACGACGTAGGTGACGTCGGCCACGCGACGGACGACGCGCAGGAGCGCGGCAGTCGCCGTGGGGTCACCGCTCGAGATCCGACGCCGGAGGAGGACGCGTTCGAGCTCCGCGTTGAGCATGATCAGCAGAGAGACGACCGCGACAATCGCGAGCGCGCCTGCCGCGCTGAAGCAGAACTGGCGTACGCGCAGTGACAGCGGGAAGGCTGGCAGCAGCCAGTGGCTCAGCAGCGCGAACATCAGCAGGCGCGCCGGCAGCGGGAAGACGTTGGTAATCGGCCGGGTGGCATCAGCCGCGAACCGCCGCCACAGAGGACGGACGATCGCGACCAGCAACCGGTTCACCAGCGCGGCGGCGATGAAGAACAGCGGAATCCCGCCGAGCAGCACGAGCCACTCGAAACGCTTCAGTCCGCCGAGCCCCGTGCGGTCGACGAAGTCGGGCAGCCGGCTCGCGGCGTCGCGACGGGTCACTTCCTGGTAGAGCGCGGGGACCGCGTCCAAGGTCGCCTTCGAGAACAGCCAGACAGGATCGGATCCCCGGCGTTCCACCCGCTCGAGGATCACCTCCACCTCGCCGCTCTCCGCCTCGATCGCACCAACGACTTCGAGGTGAGGCGCGAGAGGATTGGCGCGCGACCCGAGCGGATCGTCGCTGATCTGCGGCAGGCGTGCAGGCAGCTTCGCGTCGAGCACCACGAACAGTTGCCCGGCGAGCGCCTGCGCCGCCGCCTCGTCGGCACGGGTGTCGAGGTACTGGCGCGCCACTGCGATCTCACCTTTGCGCGCGGCACTCAGGAACCCCAGCACCGTGCCGCGCGGCGTGTCGCGGGCAAGCGGATCGGCGGCCGGCGCGCTCTTCGCGGGCGTCGCCGCGGGAGGTTGCGCGGGAGCCGCCGGCGGCTGCGCCGCCGCACCGGTGACAGAAACCGCCACGACGCACGCACCCACGAGGTTCCATCCACGCCAACCCATCATCCCTCCATCAACCGACCGCACGGCAGGCCTGAGAATGCTGCGAACGATGTGCCGATGCCCGGCTCGCCCAACGTTCCGCGGGCAGCCGGCCGCCCCCGGAATGGCGGAGGTCATCCGATATGCCGGACGCACGACAGTGCCGTGACGGCCCCCCGTAGGGTGCCGCGCCAGAACAGCGCACCCGGCGGGGCCTGAGCGCAGGAAGCGCGCCGTTCGTGTGTGGCAACCGGCGTGCACTCCTTGTTGGTCGTCACCGGCGTGATCTGATTGGAGGGAAGCGGTGAGGAAAGTGGGCGCGACGGACGCGCAGCCGGCTCCGTCACTTCGCGCAGTTCCCTTTCTGAAAACAACGGCCGAGACCGACACGATCGTGCTGACGAGCCGCCAGCGCGAACAGCTCATGCTGATCGGCACCCGTCTACGGCTGCCTGCACGAACGATCATCTATCGCGAGGGCGCCGCGGCCGATTCGGTCTTCGCGGTGATGGAGGGAGCCGTCAAGAGCTACCGCGACCTGCGGAGCGGCAAGCGGGAGCTGTGTGTGTTCCTGTTTCGACGTGACCTGTTCGGGCTCGCCGAAAGGGGGCGATACCTCAATTCCACGCAGGCGGTCACGCGGGTCACCCTCTATCGGCTCCCCATTGGCCAGCTGACGCTGCTCCTCAAGCGCGACACCGAGCTGCAGTTCCAGTTCCTCGCCAAGGTGACTCACGAACTGCGCGAATCGCACCGGCGGGCCGTGATCATCAAACGGCGCGACGCCGTCGGGCGGCTCGCGATGTTCATCGAGCTCATGGCGGCGCGGAGAGACCGTTCGACAGGCCGCGAGCGGGAGGTTCCGCTGCCGATGTCGCGCACCGACATCGCCGACTATCTCGGCCTGACACCGGAAAGCGTCAGTCGTGCCATCAGGGAGCTTCTCCGTCGCGACCTCGTGCATTTCGAGAACCCCCACCTCGTACGGATCGTCGACGCAACCGGGCTCGCTGAAATCGCGGCCGCCGTGTAGCGCAAGACGTGTAGCGCGAGAAATTCCACTCCAATCTTGACTTGAATCAACCCGGTTCGGCGGCGGTGCGGCTTATAGTGGCTGCTGTTGTTTTCGATGACTGCCGCAGGCCGGAAATGGAAGTCCGCCCTCTCGCCTCGATTCACCCTGATGATTAGCTCTCTCAATAGACGCTACAGCCGACGCGTGTCCGCCGAACAGGTCGAGGGCGTCCGCTTTGACGACGGCCGGGCGCCTGACGTCGATCTCACCGACATGGAGATCGTGCAGCTCCTGCGCGATCTCAAAAATCAGTTGACGGTCATGACGTTGTCGGTCAACGCGATCCGTGACGGCGTGGCGCACGGTCCGGCCGACCGGCTCAGCGGACTGCAACGCTCGGCAGAGCGGGCAGTGCGGCTGATCGAAGCGCTTCTGATCGATGAGCGGCCGCAGACGTCGGCACGCACGTTCGCCGATCTGAACGAGGTGGTCCGCAGGACGGCCGCGACGCTGTCGCATGTCGAAGACAACGCGATCCGTCTGCGACTCGATCGCTGGCCGGAGCCGCTCAGAGTCCTCGCGGGACCGGGTGCCCTCGAACGTGTCCTGCTGAACCTGCTGTTGAACGCGTACGACGCAATGCCGAACGGCGGCGTGCTGACCATCGAGACCGCGATCGCTCACGCCGGCCCCGCGGCGATCGAGACAGTTGCGTCGTGGCCCTTACGCGCGCGTGAGAATCACGGATACCGGTTGCGGCATGACCGCCGAGGTGAAGGATCGTCTCTTCGACGCGTTCTTCACGACCAAGCCGAATGGCACCGGGTTGGGACTCCGCTCCGTTGCGTTGACCATCCGGCAGCTTCAGGGACGGATATCCGTGGAAAGCGAGCCAGGACGGGGCACATCGGTGACCGTCATGCTCCCGCTCGCCACCGAGACCTTGCCGCTGAACTTTTCTGCATCCGGCCGCCCGCTCGATTGATCGGCGCGTCACACGGTTCGAGAAGCATCGCTCGCCTACACCCGCGATTCACTTGTGGAGTCACGTGGGGCAGGCCTTCAGGCCTGCTCGCGCGTACCGATTTGCAGGGCTGAAGCCCTGCCCCACATGAGTGGCTCAGTCACGAGCGCCTCGCTTTCAGCCGCGACGCCCGGCCGTTCGTCAGCGATTCGCCGCCCAGGTCGAATCCGGGTTGTAGCTCGAGATGGCCCGCGCGGCCGCGTCGGTTTCGGGGCCGAGATCCCGCTCGAAGACGACGCCGTCCTGGTTGACCACGAAGGTCACGATTCCGGTCACGTCGTACTGCGCCGGCCAGGCAACGAGCGCGAAGCCGCCGGTGAGTTTCCCATCGACGGACGTAATCCCGCGCACCGCCGGACGCCGCGGCCCCTTGCGCCGTGAGGATGCGGAAGTAGTAGCCGTGGAAGGGCTGCGGCCCTTCGTTCGACGCGCGACGTGCGACGGCGACGGTATCGATTGAAGCCGCCGCAAGCAGGTCGCCCACGGGGCTCCGCCGCTGACCGTGGCGAGCCTGCCAGTACAAGCCGTTCTCGCGTGCGGGATCGCTGCGAAAAGCGGCAGCATAGATGCCGGCTGGCTTCCCGTCGTGCCCGTACTTCGCATAGATACGCTGAGCGGCAACGTACGCCCGGCAGACCCTGATCGCCGCCAGCTCGTTGCGTCCGATGCGCCGCGCGAGAATTTCTTCCCTTCCAGCCGCCGTGTCGAAACGCCACTTCCCTCCGTCCTTCACGAGAGGGATGGGGAACGGCCACTCCTCGAACCCGACCACGAGCGTCGCCCGGCCCAGTCCTGTGGGTACCACCCGCCAGTATTCGGAGAACGCCACGGAGAAGACCTGCTGGTTGCGGCGCGCCGTGACGGGATCGGATGTATCGACGAGGGCTTGCGCGTCGGGCCCGAAGATCGCCATCACTTTGGCCAGGTCGCCGCCCTTCACCGCCTTCGCCAGTTCGATGACCGCGGCCTGGGGAGTTTCGAAGGCCGGGGCCGGCGGAGCGCTCTCGGTCCGGCGGCAGGCCGCGAGCGTGGCGAGCATCACAGACGTCACCGCCAGGGCCGCCGCGAGGTACAACCCCCTCCGGGACGTGCTCGCCATGGCCGTGGTGCTCCTCATCGCCGGCGGCCGCCGCCGCCGCGTGAGCTGCTACGGCTGCTCGCGCCGCGCGAGCTGGCCGCACGTTGGGACGCACCGTTCGAATAACCGGAGAACGCATCCGAACGGGTGCCGCTGCGATCGGCTGTGGTGCTGGTCGCGCGCTGGCTTTGGCCGCGCGCCTCGGCCGGGACTCGATCGGCGGCAGCGGTGGTCCGAGCCTCGGTGCGGTCGGTCGCCGCCGTCGTGCGTGCGTCGGTGCGCTCCGCGGCTGTCGACGTGCGTGTCTGCGCCCGTTCGGTGCGCTCTTCCTGCGAGTTGCGCGCCCGATCCCCCCGCTCCTCCGCGAGGTCTTCGCGGTGATCCATCACGTCTTCTCTGGCGTCTTCGCGGTGATCCATCACGTCTTCTCTGGCGTCTTCGCGATTGTCGTACCAGTCGTCCCATGCGTCGTCGTACATGCGGTAGCCGCCGCCCCATCCGTACGGTCCGTAGTAGTAGTCGTTATCCATCGCCGCGCCCAACGCAATCCCGGCGGTGAAGCCGATGAGGCCGGCGGCGACCGCCGCGTCGCTGTCGTCGTCTTCTTCGATGACCACGGTGGAGGGCACGTAGACCGTCTGCGGGTTGTACTGGGGCACGTAGACGATTTGCGAGTTCGCCGGTTCGATCACGATGACCGGTTGTCCGCTGGCAGTCTTCTCGGTTGTGACGGACTGCTGGGCATTGCTTTCCAGCTTGCCCGCATCCTTCGCCTTGGTTCGCAACCGCTGGATGCTGCCGAACACGGCGGAACGATCCGCGGTGAACGCCTGACCGATCTTCGTCGTCCACTCGAGCTGTTCCGCCATCGTGTTCACGACCTGCGGAAACAGCACCAGCGCGACGTAGCTGTCGGTGAACCCGGAGGCTTTGGCGGCGTCCTGGAGCGCGGTGCCCTTCAGGGTTTCGTGGCTGCGCAACCACTCGCTCAGCGCCCCGATCCTGGACGGGTTCTCGGCCGACAACAGCATCGGGCCGAGCAACGCGTCCGGGTAGAGAGCGATCGGGCCGAAGAGCTTGTCGAGCGCCTCCGGTGACGTTTGCGTGGCGGCCGGACCCGGCAGGCTGAGCGTCAGCAGGGCACTCACGGCGACCACGAGCGTTTTCATCGCCACCCTCCGCGTCAGTAGCGCTCGCGCACGAAGCGACGGCCGGCGATCGACGCGTTGTCGTCGTAGGCGCCCTTGGTCGATCTCGC
This sequence comes from Vicinamibacteria bacterium, assembly GCA_963763095.1. Lineage (GTDB taxonomy): Bacteria > Acidobacteriota > Vicinamibacteria > Vicinamibacterales > JAENWD01 > CAVUCH01. Next base: position 50,611 of record CAVXNR010000012.1, on the reverse strand, counting down.
TGGGAGCTTGATCCTCGTACCCGGAAGCTTCTTGTATGGCAGCAGCGAGAGCACGTGCCCGATCGTGTTGAGACGCGCCCTGCGTTTGTCGTCGGAGCGGACGATGTGCCACGGTGCAACCCGCGTGTCGGTCTTCTCCAGCATCAGGTCTCGCGCGCGGGAGTACGCGTACCAGCGCCGCCGTGCCGGCAGGTCCATTTCGCTCAGCTTCCACTGCCGCAGCGGGTCGGCGATGCGCGCTTGAAAGCGCCGCTTCTGTTCCTCGTTGCTCACCTCGAGCCAGATCTTGATCAGGATCGTACCCCCGTCGACAAGGAACTGTTCGACCAGCGGACACAGGCGCAGAAAGCGGTCGCGCTGCTGCTCGCTGCAGAAGCCCATCACGTGCTCGACGCCGGCGCGGTTGTACCAGCTGCGATCGAAGATGACGACTTCTCCTCGGGTGGGAAAATGCTGCAGGTAGCGCTGCATGTACACCTGGTTCTTCTCACGGTCCGACGGCGCCGGCAGCGCGACGACGCGGAAGACGCGCGGGCTGACGCGTTCGGTGAGCGCGCGGATCGTGCCACCCTTGCCGGCGGCGTCCCGCCCCTCGAGGACGATCACGACGCGCAGCCCCTTCTCCTTCACCCACCGCTGCAGGTGGCAGAGCCGTACCTGGAGCTTCCTCAGCTCCTTCTCGGTACTTCGCTGCTTTCATCGAAGGGACCTTTTACAATCCCGAGTTCTGCCCGCGGACCTCGGCCAGGTAGTCGAGCCCTCGCGTCGCCGTGACGAAATGGAACTGCACGCTCGGGTGCTGCACGGATTCGAGGATCGCCAGCAACAGCGTGAACGAGTGCGACTGTACCCGCTCGCGCATCGCCGCTTCAGTCCTCCACTCCTCGGTGTACTGCACGGTCGCATTCGGCTCCTTCCAGACACTGCAGCCGATGCAGCCGGGCTCCAGCCTGGTCGCGGGGATCAGGAAGCGGAACGCGTCGAGCAGGTCCTGCGCCGCTCGCACGGACGCCGCGTCCAGCGAAACACACAGGCGGACCATGACACGTCCCACAGCACCACTCGTTCCAGTCGATTCCGCAGCCCGCCGTGGCGCGCTTAGCGCGTGGTGCTGAACACGTTGCGGGAATCGCGCGGTTGCCGCGACAAATGCCGTGCGGGTGCCGGCCCACGACATTGCAGAGGCACCACGGCAGGCCGGAGTCGCCCGTCGACCGCGGTCCCATCCCGTCACCCTACGGCCGTCACCTACCGCTCCGGCCGGACGCCGGTCAGACGCAGCGCCTGCGACGCGTACTCGTCAACGACGAACGCTCCCTGCGCCACTTTCACCTTGGCGGCGGCGGAGAGGGTGCCGGAGCCGTTCCCCTTGGCATCGACCTCGATGTCGAGGACCCCAAAGCCGTAGCCGTCTTTGGGTTTTGCGTCGGGAAAGCCGCCGCCGACAAACAGAATCGGCTGGTCGGTGACAATCGTCAGGAGCCGGCCCTTGTCGGTCGGCCGGTCGAGCGTGATTCGCGCCGGCGTCGGCGACGCATTGCCGATTCGCACCGAACCTGTGGGAGGTAGCCCGCTGAGCGCCTGACGCAGGGCCGTCTCGCCTCCGGTCATGAACGCGCTGCGCGAGCTTCTGCCGTTCGTCCTCGGGTGTCGTGCGCGCGACGACGATCGTGACCGGCGCCGTCGCCGTGACACCGCCCGCGGTGTTCATTGTCGCGGTGGCGACAAACGTTTCCGGGCCCGCCGGCGCCGCGGCGCCGGCTGTGGCTGCCACGGTCAGCGCGACCGCGACCACCGTTCGTACGAGATCCATCTCCTCACCTCCCCTGCCTGCGTCTCGCCTCGATCAAAGCAGCAGACGTACCGTCGGCAATGGAGTAATAGCACGGCGACGTGATGGGGCCAAGCCGCCGGACGGCTCCGGCGCGGCGGAGTACATCCGACATACCGGAGGAACGTTCGGGCCGACACAGCCTACGGATCCGGACGCCTGACGTGGAGTGGAACCCGATTCCTGTGTACCGGGAGGCCGGCCCAGGCGATCGTCCGTGGCACGTCCCGTGCTCTTCCGGCTGCACCGGCCGGATCACGATGACCTCCATCTTGGCACTCTCGTTGTCGGAACCTGCGAAGCACGGCCTGTCGCAGAAGGCGCTCGAGATCGCGGCGCCGTTCGGCTTTCCGATCACCAACTCGATGATCGTGACGTGGATCGTCGCCGCGGCATTGATCCTCTTCGCGCAGCTGGCGACGCGCCGCCTCACGGACGTACCGGGGGGCGCCCAGAACTTTCTCGAATGGCTGATCGAAGGGATCTACGGCTTGCTCGAGAGCGTCATCGGCCGGCACCTGGTCGAGCGGACGTTCTGGTTCTTCGCCACGGTGTTCCTGTTCATCCTGGCAGCGAACTGGTTGGGACTGCTGCCTGGCGTCGGCACGATCGGGTGGGGGCACCAGACGCCCGACGGCTTCAGGGTCGAGCGTCCGCTTCTTCGCGGCGCCAACGCTGACCTCAACCTGACGCTCGCGATGGCGCTGGTGTTCTTCGCGTGCTGGATCGTGTGGGCGCTGCGCGAGGTGGGAGTGCGGGGTGTCGCGCACGAACTGTTCGCGCCGAAGGGAGAGACGTCGGGCCCGCTCAGGGTGCTGATGGTCGCGGTGTTCTTCGCGGCCGGGCTGCTGGAGATCGTCTCGATCCTGTTCCGGCCCGTCTCGCTCAGTTTTCGTCTCTACGGCAACGTCTTCGCCGGCGAGAACATGCTGGAAACCATGGCCACGATCGTGCCCGGTCTGGGCTGGCTGCTCCCCATCCCCTTCTATTTCATGGAACTGATGGTCGGGCTGGTGCAGGCGCTGGTGTTCATGCTGCTGACCGCAGTCTTCACGCTGCTCATCTGCCAGCACCAGGAAGCGGGGTCCGCGGCAGCCCACGGCTGACGGTTGGCGCGTCCGCACCGCGCGGCGGGTGGCGTCGAGAACCAGAAAGGACGATTCCGATGACGGGCAGCATACATGTGGGGCTCGCGGCGCTCGGCGCAGCAATCGCCGTGGGTCTGATCGGCGGCCACGCCTCCGCGGCAGTGGGCCGCAACCCGGGCGCGTCGAACAAGATCATGGTGCAGGCGATTCTCGCCATCGCCTTTGCGGAAGCCATCGTGTTCTACGCGCTCTTCCTGGTGTAGCCACGAGGTAGCCACCATGCAGGTCCTGGCACTGCAGCACGCGGCCGGCGGCGGCAAGCTTCAACAGATCGCCAGCACGTTCGGCGTCGACTGGGTTCATCTCGGCGCGCAGATCGTCAGCTTCAGCATCGTCTGCGCCGTGCTGTATGCGCTGGCCTACAAGCCGATCCTGCAGTTGCTCGAGGCGCGACGGCAGCAGATCGCCACAGGTCTGGCCAACGCCGAGAAGATCAAGGCGGAGCTGGCGCGGATCGCCACCGAGCGCCGCGAGGTGCTCCTCAAGGCGGAAGCCGAAGGCAAGCAGCTGATCGAAGACGCGCGGACAGCCGCCGCGCGCGTTGGCGCGCAGGAGACGCAGAAAGCCATCGCCGCCGCTGAACAGTTGGTCATCCGCGCGCGTGAAGCCACCGAGCGCGAACGGGCGCGCATGCTCGCCGAGCTGCGACGCGAGGTGGGCCGCCTGGTGGTGCAGACCACGGCCACCGTCACCGGCAAGATCCTCACGGCGGAGGACCACCGGCGGTTGGCGGAAGAAACGGCCCACCGGCTCGCTTCGTAAGCCGCCGGCGGCGGCGCTTGGAATGCAGGGCTGAAGCCCTGCCCCACGGCGAGCAGGAGCGCCTGAGGACACATGAAAGCGAACAGCAAAACACGTCGTCTGGCGCGTACGCTCTACCGCTTGTGCGTCGTCGGCGGTGCCCTCGACGGCAACCGCGCGCGCCGGGTCAGCCGGCGGCTCGCGTCATCGGCCCGCCGCGGGTCGCTGCCGATACTGGCCGAGTTCCGTCGGCTCGTGCATCTCGATCACGATCGACACGCCGCCGTAGTGGAGAGCGCGACACCGCTCGCCGCGCCGGTACGTGACGACATCCTCGCCGACCTTTCGCGGCTGTACGGGCCCGGGTTACACACCTCTTTTTTGGAGAACCCGACGCTCGTCGGCGGCGTGCGGATCAAGGTGGGCAGCGACGTCTACGACGGCAGCCTCCGGGGCCGGCTCGCGGCGCTCGAGGCACGACTGTGACCCTGTCTTGTTCATTGAGATGAGCTATGGCTGACGTAGTGGCGGAGCTGCTTCAGGAGATCGAGGCCGAGATCGCGGGCGCCAAGACGGCGACGGCCCGCCAGGGTGTCGGCGTCATCCGCGAGATCGGCGACGGCGTCGCGCGGGTCGAGGGACTCGCGGACGCGATGCTCAACGAGATGCTCGACTTCGGTCGTGGCATCACCGGCCTGGCGTTGAACCTCGATGAGACCGAGGTCGGCGTCATTGTGCTCGGCGACTACACCCAGCTGGGGGAAGGCGATGAAGTCCGCGCGACCGGACGGCTGCTCCAGGTCCCGGTCGGTAAGGGCCTGCTCGGACGTGTCGTGAACACGCTCGGCGAGCCGCTCGACGGCAAGGGGCCGGTGCCGAGCACGGTGTCGTATCCGGTCGAGAAGCTCGCGCCCGGAATCATCCGCCGCCGTCCGGTGAGTCAGCCAGTCCAAACCGGCATCATGGCGATCGACGCGATGATCCCGATCGGCCGCGGGCAGCGCGAGCTCATCATCGGCGACCGATCGACCGGCAAGACGACGATCTGCATCGACACGATCATCAGCCAGGCGCAACTGAACCGTGCCGCTGAAGCCGCCGGCGATGCCAGCTACCGTCCGCTGTACTCGATCTACGTCGCCATCGGGCAGAAGCAGTCCACGATCGCCCGCAACATCTCCGTGCTCGAGGAGGCGGGCGCTCTGCCTTACACGATCATCGTCGCCGCGCCCGCCTCCGATTCCGCGACCAGCCAGTACCTGGCGCCGTTTGCCGGCGCCGCCATGGGCGAGTGGTTCATGGACAACGGCATGGACGCGCTGATCGTCTACGACGATCTCTCGAAGCACGCCGTCGCCTACCGCCAGGTCTCGCTGGTTCTGAAGCGCCCCTCGGGACGGGAGGCCTACCCCGGAGACGTCTTCTATCTGCACAGCCGCCTGCTCGAACGTGCGGCGCGCGTGGGTGAGCAGTACGGCAATGGGTCGCTGACCGCACTGCCGGTCATCGAGACCCAGTCGGGCGACGTCTCCGCCTACATCCCGACCAACGTCATCTCGATCACCGACGGACAGATCTTCCTCGAGACCGACCTGTTCTATCAGGGGGTCCGTCCGGCGATCTCCGTCGGCATCTCCGTGTCGCGCGTCGGGTCCGCCGCACAGCTGAAAGCCGTGAAGCAGGTGGCCGGCCAGCTGAAGGGAGATCTCGCGCAGTTTCGCGAGCTTGCAGCGTTCGCGCAGTTCGGGTCCGAGCTCGACGCGGCGACGCAGGCCAAGATCGACCGCGGCAGGCGGATCGTCGAGCTGTTCAAGCAGCCGCAGCACAGCCCGATTCCCGTCGACGTGCTCGTCGGTGTCATCTGGGCGGTGCAGAACGGCTATGTCGACGACGTGGCGGTCGAGCGCATCAAGGAATTCCAGGCGAGCTGGACCGACTTTCTCACGACGCGCAAGCTGGATCTGCTCCAGCGCATCGGCGCCGAGAAGGCGCTGAGCAACGAGCTGACCGCCGAGCTGAAGGCGGCCGCCGATCAGTTCAAACAGACCTGGAAATAGCCGAGCCGGATCCCGAATCCGGAGCCTGGAGCCTGGAGCCTGGAGCCTGGAGCCTGAATGAACAGCCCTCGCGATCTTCGCCGGCGGATCAAGTCGATCAGCGGCACCGCTCAGATCACCAAGGCGATGCAGATGGTGGCCGCGTCGAAGATGCGCAAGGCGCAACAGGCGGCGCTCGCGGCCCGTCCCTTCGCGCAGCTGCTGTACCGCATCCAGCGCAGCGCCACGAGAAGGGCTTACCAGTTCGGCCACCCCCTGCTCGAGGTGCGCGAGGTGCGGCGCACGGGAGTGATCGTGATTGCGGGCGACAAGGGACTGTGCGGCGCCCTCAACACCAACGTATTCCGCCTCGCGGCGCAGTTCGATCCGCAGTCCACGGTGTACATCGCCGCCGGCCGCAAGGCGGCGCAGTGGGTCGCGCGCTCGAGACGGCACCTCGCCGCTGAGTTCGCGTACGGCGACTCGCCGGCGTTCGCGGAAGCCCGGGCGATCGCCGCGTTCGCGCGCGATCTCTTTCTCAGAGGTGAGGTCGATCGGGTCCAGATCGTCGCGACACGCTTCGTCAACACGCTGACACAAGTGCCGGTCAGCATCGACTACCTGCCCGTGGGGGCGATCCAGAGCCTGCACCTGCCGGGGCTCGACGAAGCGGACGTCGCCGGCGACGACGTCCAGGATGCGCTGTTCGAACCGGACGCGGCTTCTGTCCTCAAGTACCTGCTCGGACACTATCTCAACATCTACGTCTATCTCGTGCTGCTGAACGCGAAGGCGAGCGAGCAGAGTGCGCGCATGGTGTCGATGAAGAACGCCACCGACAGCGCCGAAAGCCTGATCGACGCCCTGACCCTCGAATACAACACGCTGCGGCAGGGCAACATCACGAAGGAATTGCTGGAGATTGCCGGCGGACAGGCAGGATGAGCATGAGCATCGGCAAAGTCGTACAAGTGGTGGGTGCGGTGGTGGACGTGGAGTTCGCCGGCGCGCTCCCTGCGATCTACAACGCGTTGACGGTGGACTACAAGGTCGAACAGCAGCCGGTGCACCTCACACTCGAAGTCCAGCAGCATCTCGGCGACCGCTCCGTACGAACGATCTCGATGGCGGGCACCGAAGGCCTCAGGCGGGGCTACGAGGTCACCGACACCGGCGGGCCGATCGCCATGCCGGTCGGCGAGGGGGTGATGGGCCGCGTCTTCGACGTCACCGGCAACCCGGTGGACGAGCGCGGACCGGTCAGGGCCGAGAAGTTCTATCCAATCCACCGTCAGCCGCCACCCCTCGTGGACCAGTCCACCTCGCCGCAGGTGCTCACCACCGGCATCAAAGTGATCGACCTGATCTGCCCGTTCCTCAAGGGAGGCAAGGTCGGCGCGTTCGGCGGCGCCGGCGTCGGCAAGACGGTCGTCATCATGGAACTGATCAACAACATCGCCAAGCTCCACGGGGGCGTGTCGGTGTTCGCAGGCGTCGGCGAGCGTACGCGAGAAGGCAACGACCTCTATCACGAGATGTCGCAGGCGGGCGTCATCAACCAGCAGGACCTGAGCGCCTCGAAGATCGCGCTCGTCTATGGCCAGATGAACGAGCCACCGGGCGCGCGCCTGCGCGTCGCGCTCAGCGGCCTCGCCATCACCGAATACTTCCGCGACGAGAAGAACCAGGACGTGCTGCTGTTCATCGACAACATCTTCCGCTTCTCGCAGGCCGGCTCGGAAGTGTCGGCGCTGCTCGGCCGCACCGCGAGCGCGGTCGGCTACCAGCCGACGCTCGCCGCGGAGATGGGCGTGCTCCAGGAGCGCATCACCTCGACGAAGAAGGGCTCGATCACGTCGTTCCAGGCCGTCTACGTTCCGGCCGACGACCTCACCGACCCGGCGCCGGCGACGACCTTCGCGCACCTCGATGCGACAATCGTCCTCGAGCGCTCGATCGCCGAGCTCGGCATCTACCCGGCCGTCGACCCGCTCGCCTCCACGTCGCGCGCGCTCGCACCGGAGATCGTCGGGCAGGAGCACTATGACGTCGCGCGCCGCGTGCAGAGCGTACTGCAGCGGTTCAAGGACCTGCAGGACATCATCGCCATTCTCGGGATGGACGAGCTCTCTCCCGAAGACAGGCTGACCGTCTTCCGCGCACGCAAGATCCAGCGCTTCCTCAGCCAGCCCTTCAGCTCCGCCCAGGTCTTCACCGGCCGCGAAGGACGCCAGGTCGCGGTCGCCGACACGGTGCGCGGCTTCAAGGAGATCCTGGACGGCCAGCACGACGGCGTGCCCGAGGGGAACTTCTACATGAAGGGCGGCATCGAGGAAGTCACGCAGGGCTGACGCACATGGCCGACACGCTGAAACTCGAGATCGTCACGCCGCTGGAGATCGCCTTTTCCGAAGCTGTCGAGATGGTCACGTTGCCGGCCATCGAGGGGCAGATGGGTGTCTACCCGGCGCACGTGCGGCTGATCACGCAGATCGAGCCGGGCGAGATCATCGTTCAAGCGAACGGCCGGGAACGGTTTCTCGCTGTCGGAGAAGGGCTGGTGGAGGTTACCCCCACCAGCGTCTCGATCGTGACCGACATGGCCATCCCCGCGGAGAACATCGACGAAGCGAAGGCGGAAGAGGCGCGCGCGCGCGCCGCCGCACGGCTGCGCGAGAAGATCTCCGACGAAGAGGTCGCGACCGTGAATGCGTCTCTCGTGCGCTCGCTCGCACAACTGCAGGTCAAGCGGCGGCGGCGCGTGTGATTGCCGTGCCCGGCTCGTCAGACAACATGGTGCCTGACCGCGTATTGCACGAGTTCCGCGGTCGTCTTGACGTTGAGCTGGCCCATCATCTCGTATTTGTGGAACGCCACGGTCCTTGGCGAAATATGGAGCAGGGCCGCGATTTCCTTCATCGAACGTCCCTCCGCCAGCAACTGCAGCACTTCGCGCTGGCGAGGCGTCAATTCGCGGGCGGGCGTGTGGGCGTCCGGGTGTAAGAGCGTGCCGATGAGGCCTTTGGTGATCAGCGGCGTGATGTACGACCGTCCCTGCACGACTTCACGGATCGCGGTGGACAGTTCCGACGCGGCAGACCGCTTGAGCAGATAGCCGGACGCGCCGATGAGGAAGGCCTGTGAGGCCAGCTCGGGATCCTCGCTGACGGTGAGAAACACCAGCTTGATGTCCTTCTGTTTCTGCTTGATCTGCCGGCCCGCCTCGAGGCCGTTGAGGAGCGGCATGGTGATGTCGAGGACGATGACATCGGGCCTGAGGCGCTCGGCCGCGGCGACGAGGGCACGTCCATCCGCGGCCTGCCCGACGACGTCGAACTCGCCGCTCAGGAGCTTCTCGAACGCGCCGAGCAGGAGCGCGTGATCGTCCGCCAGAAGAATTCGTGAGCGGCTCATTCGATTATCCGGCGGCCTGCACGCGCGCCTCGGCCGCGAGCGGCACGTTCATGACGAGACGAGTACCGGCACCCGGCGCAGAGTGTATCTCGAACGTGCCGTTCAGCGCCTCGATCCGCTCGCTCATGCTGACGAGCCCGAGCCCCTTGCCCAATGCGGCTCCTACATCGAATCCCATCCCGTCGTCAGCGATCGTGACCTGCAATCGGTATGGCGTTCCGTCGAGCGAGACTGACACCTCACGGGCAGCGCTGTACTTCACCGCATTCTGGAGAGCCTCCTGCACCACCCGGAAGATACAGAGCGTCACATCCTGAGGCAGTGACTCAGGAATGCTCTCGTGCACGAGATTCACGACGATGACCGACCGTTCCATCTCACGCTGGAGCGCCTGAAGAGCTGGAACCAACCCGAGCACTCTGAGCGTGGCCGGATACAGACGATAGGCCAGATCATGAACGTCTCGGGCGATCGTTTGGGCACGGCCCGACGCCTGCGCCGCCAACCCAGCGGTCTCGGTCCGCGGGGCGGTCCGCAGCAGCTCGAGATCGGTCGCGAGCAGCGCCAGCTGCTGGCTGACATCGTCGTGCAGTTCGCGGGCGATGTGCACGCGCGTGGCGTCTTCTGCATTCAGCAGTCGGGAGTACCAGGGTTCGGATGCGATCGTAACTCGTCCGCAACTTTGCCTGGCTCGCGAGAACCTGCTGCTCCGCCTGGCGCCGCCTCACCAGCTGGAGGAGCAATACTGTCACGAGTGCGGTCTCTGCGATCACCAGCGTGAGGGCGACGAGGACATAGACCTTGTAACGCTCCCAGGCGGTCGGGGCCTTGAACATGACGAGCGTACCGGCCGGCACGCGCGACTCTGGGATCCCCCAGCGGCGCAGCTGCCGCCAATCCACCTGATTCACATGGAGATCCGGCGATGTCGTGGCCATGCTGTCGGGACTCTCGCCACCGAGCACGCGAACTGCCAGTTCGGCAACCGCCTCCATCTGTTTCTCCTGGCTCTTCAAGCTGCCGCCGACGATGCCATGGCCCATGGCGGAATCGACCCAGCTGTAGATCGGCACGTTCGCTATCGGTGCGATGTCCTGGAGATACTCGAGGGGATGGAAGTATGCGCCGGCTCCGTCGCGGTTCACGAAGAGATAGTAAACGATGGAATCGGCGGGCAGGCTGGAGAGCCGCGTCTTCAGCTCGGGCGTCGGCAGCCCGCTCAAGTAGGTGATCGCGAGCCGCGACTCGAAGGAGCGCAGCTGCGTGCGTGCCCGACGCTCGAAGAGTCGGTCACGGTCGTTGGCGCCCGTGACCACGTAGACTCGTTTGATGGCCGGCTGCAGCGTCGCTGCCAGCGCAATCGAGGCAGCCAGGTTCGTTTCAGCGATGACGCCCGTCGAATTCGGCATCCGCTGCCCGCTGGAGGTGTCGGTGAAGAAGACCACCGGCGTGCCGGGAAAGAGCTCGTCCCTCGCCGTGCCGAGGAAATCGAGCGCCATCTCGTCCATCCCGATGATGAGATCGAAGCGCTGATCGATGTACTTCAGGCGCAAGAAATTGGTGACCGCCGACTGATAGCGTGCGTTCCAACAACCTCGCCGGATCGAGATGTTCGGAGTATCGGTTCACACGCTGCCCCAACCTCCGCTCGAGCAGCCGAGGCAACTGGTTATCGGCGAGCACGGCGATCCGTGCGTCGGGCCGAGTGGCGTAAACGATCAGCACGGTTTTCTGGTCTGCCCAGACGTTCGCGACGCAGAGCACACTGCACACCACCGCCGCGAGCGACACGCGGCACGCCGGACGAAGAGCGACAATGCTGTGCATGCCTCCTCAAAAGTCGATTTGCCCGGTCAGTTTGAGGAAACGCGGGGTCAGAATCGCTATCGGCTGCAGCCACTGCCCGCCGGGCACGAACGTGTTGTTGTATGTCAGAACGGCAGCGCTGTTGAACACGTTGAAGACGTCGATGCCGACGGTCGTGCGCACCTTGCCAGTCCTGAACGGCCTCGCGACGCGCACGTCGACCTCGTTGATGCGGGTTCCGTACATCGTTCCGGGCTTCACGAGGTTGACCGTCATGCTCGCCGCATTGGCCGAGAGATTCCTTCCGAGCCTGGGGGCGACGATCGCATTGGGCGCCGCGTAGTTGGCCGCGAGCATCGGTCCCGGCTTGCTTTGAACGATGGCCGACACCAGAATGTCGACCCTGGGCACAACGTATGTGGAGTAGCCGCGGAACTGGGTGAGAAATCCAAACGCCACGTGGCAGTAGGGATTCCCGCGGTCCACGGGGGAGCCCGACAGCCCCGCGCCAAAGGCGCTCGTGCCCACCGAGGCCGTCGAGAGCTCGGGCAGCCGGTCCCGTACTCTACAATTATCGGCCACCGTCTGCCCAGTGCTCGTTCCCCCCGCGACGGTCAAGCCGCGCCACGCGCGAACGTTGAATGTCAGGTCCACGCCGTTGAAATACTGCGTCCATGCGCCGTAATTGCCGGCATTCGTCACGACGTTGTCCACCTGTCCCGCCTTGTCGGGGACGACGTCGTACAGGCCGGACACGAGGTATCCGCCGCCGCCGGGTAGCCGTGGGTCTGGCGGCGCGATCAGGCTGAAGGCGGTGAGGTCAGAGGGCTGGAGCGCCAGGTTGTCGACGGCCAGGAACCCACGGAACCAGCGTCGGGTATAGGCAAGCGACAGGGATACCCGACCACCCCATTCCTGCTCGACCCATGCTCTCAGCTGCCAGTCCGACGGACGCACACCCCACCCACTGACGACCGCCGGGGCGAAATTGGTCGTACGCTCGTCGCGGCCGAATCTCGTGTCCGAGATGACCCCGCACAGATCGCCACCGGTCGCTCGCAGGTCCTGCGCGGATGGGTCGAGCAGGTTGCAGTCGGCGATGTAGTTCGCGTTCGCGTCGATCCACGCCCGCGTGACGCCTGCCGTACCGAACGCGGGCGTCGTCTGCGGCATCCGGAGCGTCGGATTCGTGCTGGCATAGATGCCGGACGTCCCCGCACCATCCAGGAACCTGCCGAGGCTGGCTTTGACCGCAGTCCTGCCGTTGCCGAACAGGTCGACAGCAAGGCCGACCCGCGGACTGATGTCCTTGTAGCTATCCACGCCGCGGGTCTCGGGAATGACGATCGCCGTGGGAAGGAACCTCGAAGGTCCGAGCTGCTGGCGGGGGAACCAGCTGCTGGCACGATCGAAGCGCGCCGCACCATGAATGGTGACACGATCGCGGGTCCACTGCCCCTGCGCGAAAAGCGCCAGCCAGGCGACACGAGTGTTGTTGACCCACGGCGAGATCGACTGGGTCAGGCGATCCGGCACGCCGTCGTTGAACCAGTACGTGAGGTTCTGATCGTTCGTCATCCACGTCCGGTCGTCGATCATGACGGTGTGCTGGTATCCGACCTTGATGCTGCGCGTGCCGGTCACGAACGCGGTCGCGGCCCTCCACGAGTACGAACCGGTATGGGCGTCGCTGAAGTCCTGCGATCGGTAGGTGAGACCGGGGATGTTGCCATTCGCCGGGCAGCCGCGACCGCACTGCTCGATCACGCGAATCAGGCTTCTCGTCGGGTTGGGCCTGCGCTCGAAGTTACCGACGCCGAAAAAGGTGCTCCCGAAGGCAGCATCGACGAGCATCGTGTTCTTGATCGCCGACGACCACGTGGCCTGCACCACATCGAGGCGCCGTCCGAGCACGCCGACGGCTTCGGGAGAGACCCGCTGCGGCTCGGAGAGGCCCGGCGGTGGCGCCCGTGCACCGTGCGGCACAGCGCCTGGGCATCCCAGAAGACACCCAGCCGGTTATGCCGGCCCGCCTGCGACGTCACGCGGGCGTTGAGGCTCTCGAATGTGCGGTCGGAATACGCGCGGCGCTCGAGGTCGGGGGCGTACAACCAGCGGCTCGCGTCGCCGGCGTTCAGGTTGTAGTAAACGTTGGTGCTCTCCTTCCGGCTCCCGCCGGTATGTCCGCTGACGAAGTACCACACGCGGTTACTCACGATCGGGCCGCCGAGCATCGCCGACACGTCGTACACCTCCGAAGACGGCGCCGCCATGATCCCCTGTTGCTCGAGGGCCGGTGTCAGGTTGCTATCCTGCAATCGCATGCCGCTGCCGCTCGCGAACAGCGAGCCACGGGTGGTGTTCCCGCCGCTGCGCGGGACCATCTGAATCACGAGTCCTCCCGTCTCGGTTTCGCCGGAAACGCTCGATGTCGTGAAGACGACCTCTTGCGCGTAGGGCGCTTGCGTGGCATAGCTGGCGGCGGAGTTTCCCGACGGCGGGCTCCCGATCGTCAAGCCGTCGAGCAAGAGACGGCCCTCGGTGGCCCGTCCGCCGTGAATCGGGAAGGAGGTGGTCGCCGCCTCCATCACGACATCGTTGGTGCTGGTGACCACGCCCGGGACGAGCACGAGCAGCGCGTTATAAGTACGTGCTGTCGGCAGCAAACCCACGGTTTCGCCGCTCAGCGATGCCTCGCGGTGGGTGCCCGCTACGTCGATCGCGCGGGCGAAGACGGTAACGTCACTCGTCAGCCGGTCGAGCGCCAGCACGGCGTCGGCCCTGACCGTTCGCGAGCCGGTGAGCTCGATGCCCGAGACCTCGTGGGGTTGCCAGCCGGGCAGTGAAAAGCGCACGCCATAGGTGCCCGGCCGCAGGTTCTCGACCCGGTACCGGCCGCTGTGGTCGGTGACCGTCGTCCTGGTCTTCTCGATCAGGGCTGGGCTCTCCGCCTCGACCGTGACGCCGGGCACCGCACCTCCGGATGCATCCGTGACGGAGCCGGCAATCGCTGCCTGCGCGAACGCGGACTCCGGAGCTGCGCCCCAAGAGCCCAGGATCAACAGACCTGTCCGCGTCAGCAGCGGCAACGTCCGGACCCGCGACTTGGGAGCGCGCATCGCTGCGCAGATTATAAGAATGATATCCGTCCTTGACGTGTATTCGACACCTGGCAGAGTCGGCGCGCAGTGATCTGTGGGCTCGGCCGCCGTTCGTACTAACGACGCCGGCAGAGAGAGACCGAACAGCCGTCAGAGGTGAGCCGTCAGGGTGAGCCAAGTCGCGCCATGGGTCAATAGTCGATACCCGCGAGGTCGTTGACCATGAAAACACTACTGAAGACGTGCTCGAGGAGGTAGGAGCTCACTGCATCGGTGTCGCGACGCGTCCCCGGAGGGCGAGCGGGAATGCCAGCGGCACCTTGGCGCCGACATCATCAATCTCCCTGACGTGTGCCTTGGGCAGCCGCGTTCGAATGAGGTCTCGATAGTCAGGGGACGTCAAACTCCGGAATGCGGTAGTCTGTGCGCTTCGGCATCATGACCCCGCCCGTAAGGAGACTGCCATGTCCTGGACCACGTTCGTGAGCCTGCTGACGCTGGTCACGCTGTCGCTTCCCTCGTCCGCGGAACAGCCGCGGCGCGATTCGCTGCCCGAGTCATTCACCGCCACCGCACAGTTCGTCGGCGCCAGTGGTTCCGCCTCGACCACGTTCAAGATGCGCGTCGAGCGTTACACGCCGGACGCCGAGCGTGAGGCGGTGCTGCAGGCGCTGACACAGGGCGGGTATGTCGGATTCGTGAACGCGCTCCGCAAGGCGCCGGTCGTGGGCTCGGTCGCGATCGGCGGGCATACCTTCGACATCCGGTGGGCGCGTGAATCCCCGATCGAGAACGGCCGCTCGATCGTGCTCGTGACCGACAAGCCGATGTTCTTCATCGGTGCCGGGAGCCCGGCGGCGAAGCCCCGCAAGGGGTTCGACGTCGGGCTCATCAGCTTCCACGTGGACGACTCCGGGATGGGCTCGGGTGGAAGAATGGCGGCTGCCGCCCGCGTGAAGACCGGCGACACGGGAATCGAGATCGCCGATTACGCCGAAAAGCCGATCGAGCTGCGCACCGTCAAGCGGGACGTCGGGTAGCGCGTCACTGCATCCGCTTCCAGCGCGCGACCGACAGTGGCCGCCCCGCGTCGTCTTTGGTCGTCAACGTCAGGGTGTTTGCGTCCACGACCCAATGGCGGGGCCGCTCCATCGCGAGCGGGCCGCCCTTGACGAGCGGCGCCTGCCCTTCGAGCATGTAGGTCAGCGTCCGGTTCTGTAAGTCGATCGCCGTGCGGCCCTCGGTCGAGATAATCCCGTCTCTGATGTCGACTCCGGCGGCGCGCAGCATATCGGCCGATGCCTCGTCGGCACGGACCTCCATCCGCAGATTGCTCATGTCGTCGTAAATCAGCGTGCCGGCTCCCTTCAGCACCAGGGGCGGCTGCCCGGGCCGGTGGATCTCGAACGTTTCGAGCTGCCAGCGACCCTCCAGAAACTTCCGCGCCGAGGCCAGCGTTCCGGGACCGGTGTCGACGGGCCCCCCTTCAACCGGCCGCTCCCGAGGTGCTGCCGCGCACCCGGGCAGGAACAGCGTGACGACCGTCACGGTGATCGCTGCGCCAATCGTCTGATGTGTACCCATGGGGTGCCTCCTTGCGTCGTTCGACGCGTTGCCGCCGTCAGTACGTCCATCCAATCGACGCGACGATGCCGACATCATTGCTGTCGGCCGCCTCGTTCGGCGGACGGCTGTCGTACCAGTTGAATAGGGTGAGCGCGACGAACAGATCGCTCAGCAGCTCCTGCCTGACGCTGGCATCGAGCTGCGCGCGGTGCCGCCCGCGATTGCTCAGGCTCGGGTAGTACTGCAGCCTGACGTCGAGACTCGTGGTCGGCCGATCGTAGGTGAAATACGACGACTGGAAGAGCAAGAGCCCCTCCAGGTTGCGCGTCGGCTCGACATCGACCCCGCGCTCGTCATTGACGCCGACGCCGGCGCCGATGCTCATCTGCGCGCGATTGCTGTTGATCAGGCGCGGACCCATCGCGCCGCCGACCTGCGACCGCAGCGTCAGGCCGAGACTCTCGTTGGTCTCGAAGCGGCCGAAGCCGAGCACGAACCATCGCGGCCACGGACTGCGCTGGTACGACACGTCCGCCGATGCACGGTCGCTCTTCGTCGCCGTCGCTGCGGGTCAGGGTCATCGAGCCGACGAGGCGCGCTTGCGACGCCGGACGGCGGTACACGAGGTCGGAGTTCAACGTCAGTTGACCGACGCCGCTCGATTGCGTGTAGTTGAACCCCGCATCGATTGAACCGTCGAGTTTTCGCCAGAAGCTGCGTCCGATCGGCGTGATCGACGTTACCTCCGCCATGCGAAGCGCGACGCCACCGACCAGGGTCGCCACCGAGATCGCGCGGCTGGGGGCCTGCACGAGGCTGCCCAGATAGCTCGTGCCATCGGCGGTCGCGACCTCGACGAGCCTGGTCGTGAGCACACTCCTGAGCTTGTCCCACTCCAGGTACAACGTTCCGGCATTGTCGGTCTTGAACTCGAGGCGGCCGCGGTCGAGCCGGAGGACCTCCCCGCTGATGCGGTCGCCATTGACGAGCGTCACGGTGTCGGTGCGGCCTTGCGCACTGCTCGCTACGGAAAGGCTGGTGACCAGCAGAGCCGACAGCAGAGTGCGAGCGGACCGGGGCATCGTTCGGGCGGCTCACAGCAGCGCGACGATGACCGTGCCCCAGAGAGCGAGCAGCACGTTACCGACCGCGTAGGAGACGCCGTACCCGAGCGTGGGCACAGAGCTCCGGGCGGCCTCCTGAATGGCCGCAAGTGCCGGCGTCGCGGTTCCCGCCCCGGCGCACACGCCGAGCAGCACGCCCGGGTGCATGTGGAACACCCATCGGCCGACCGCCACGCCGACGGCGTGCGGCACCAGCACGGTAAGCAGGCCGGCGATGACCAGCCCGACGCCGGCGGTGCGAAGGCCCTCGACGAAGTCCGGACCGGCATCGAGGCCGACGACGGCAACGAAGCCTGCGAGTCCGAGCGACTCGAACACCCACAGCGTCGGGCTCGGGATGCGTCCGAACAATCGCGGCCACTTCGATCGCAGCCATCCGCACGTGAGGCCGCCGACCAGCACGCCGACGCTCAAGCTGAGCCCGATCTCGAGCCCCCCCAGCATCAGCGCGGGCAGCCCGATGAACGCGCCGGCAACGATGCCGAAGGCGACAAGCACCATGTCGCTGACGTCGGTCGCGCGATCCGGGACGCCGATCCGCGCCGTCGCTTCAGCGACCGATCGCGTCGGACCGACCAGTGTCACGACGTCGCCGTGCTGGAGCTCCGTGCCGGGGAACACGGGAATCGGGGTCCCCGAGCGCGTGATCCGCCGGACGAACACGCTTCGCGCGCAGTCCTCGCTGGCGAGGTCGGCGAGCGTCCGCCCGTCGAGGTCGGAGGCCGTCACGACGACGTCAACGGTGTCCGCGGGAATGTTCAACAGGTCGGCGTCGTCTACCTCCAGGATCCCAAGCGTGTGTTCGTCCATCCTGGCGACGAGCAGCTCGCGGAGTCCGACCACCGCAATCCGGTCGAGCGGCTGCAGGACCGTAGTCGCCACCGGTTCGATGATGGCGTTGTCCCTGCGGATGCGCTCGACGAACAGGCGCGCGTCGCGCACCCGCTGTTCGAGGTCCCGCACCCGTTGTCCGGCGAGGCGCGAGCCGGGCAGGACGTCGTACGCGCGCCAATCGATTTGCCGGCGGCGAGCCTCGCCATCGCCCGGTCCCTGCATGTCACGTTCGTAGCGGCGACACTCCTCCTCGAGGTTGATGCCCATCAGCCGCGGCGCAGCTTGTGCGAGGAACCAGGCCGCGACCACGACGCCGATCAGGTAGGTTACGGCGAAGGCGACCGGAATGCGATTGATCATCGCGATGGCGTCCGCGTCCGGCAGACCGAGCCGCGTAATCGCATCGCTGGCCGTACCGATCGTCGCCGACTCGGTGAGCGCGCCGGCAATGAGTCCGGCGGCGGTGCCCGCGTCATAGCCGAACAGCCGGCTGACCGCGTAGGCGACGATCAGCCCCGTGGTCGCGATGATGACCGAGAGCGCCGCCTGCTGCAGCCCGCCGCTCCGGAGGCCGCGAAAAAACTGCGGTCCGGTCCTGAAGCCAATCGAGAACAGGAACAGCAGAAAGAAGGCCTGCTTGACTTCTCCCGACACGCGCAGGCCCAGCTGCCCGACGGCGACGCCGGCGAGCAACGTTCCGGTCACGGCGCCGAGCGTGAAGCCCCCGAGCTTCAGCTTGCCGAGGACGTATCCGATCCCGAGGACGAGGAAGAACGTGACCTCGGGATGCTCTCGCAGCGTGCCGACGAGCGTTTCGGTCATTTGCGGACTAGGCCGATGCGTGTGCCGCCGCCTGCGAGGCTCGGAAGGCGACCACGTAACTGCGTGCGACCGCACGCACCGCGCGGCCGATGTTCTCGTAGACCTCATCGTCCAGGTTCGCGAACGACACCCGCACCGACCAGTCCGGTGCTTCGAACCCGCCGCCGTTGAGGAGCACGATCCCGTGGTCTTCGGCGAGCCGGAAGACGATGTCGAGCGGGTGGATGTTGGCCTTCACCCACTGCACGACATCGTCACCGCCGTACTTGCGCAGCCAGAACTCGAAGTCGACGAGGCCGTAGTACCAGTCGAAGAGCGGGTTGGGCGGGACGTCGATGCCGAGCCCGGTGATCGTCGCCTCTACCCGCCGGCGGAGGATGTCGATGCACGCCTGCTGGTACGCCTTGGTCTCGTCGCACAGCTCGGCGAGCGAGAAGAGCGTCATCATCACCTGTTGCGGCAGCGAGAGCCCGGCGGTGTGATTGAGGGCGATGTCACGGCTGTCGGCGACGATGCGGTCGATGAATCGGATCGAGCGGGGGGTGAGCGTCAGCGGCGCGTAGCGGCGATCCAGCGCCTCCAGGACGTCGGCCGGCAGCGCGGCCAGCCGCTCGTCGAGCACGTTGTGCTCGTGCAGCGCGATCACGCCCAGGCGCCATCCCGAGCAGCCGAAGTACTTGCTGTAGGAGTAGACGCCGATCGTGTTCCTCGGAAACTCTCCGAGCAGAGATCTGAAGCCCGGCACGAACGTCCCGTAGACGTCGTCGGTCAGGATGATGAAATCGGGCCGCTGCTCGAGCACGCGTCCGATCGCAGCGATCGACTCGCGGCTGAGGGCGACCGCATACGGGTTCCCCGGGTTCACCACGAAGAACGCCTTGACGGCAGGATCGAGCAACGGCGCCAGGTCGCCGTCGGTGAACTGCCACCGCTGCTCCTGACGGGCGGGGATGTTCACGATGTGGAGGCCATAGTCCTCGAGGTGCGGCATCTCGAGGTACGGGGTGAAGATCGGCGTCACCATCGCGATCGTGTCGCCGCGATTCAGCAGCCGGTTCGCCTTGAGCGACTTGAACAGGTAGCACATCGCGGCTGTGCCCCCCTCGACGGCATAGAGGTCGAACCGTCCGGAGGGCCGTGGCTCACCGCACATCGCCCACTGCAAGTACTCGCGCACGATCTGCTCGTTGTGCACGAGCATGCGGTCCGGCACCGGGTAGTTATCGCCAAGGATCGAGTCGACGAGCTCGTGAACGAAGGCGTCCGGGTCGAACGTGAACCGCCGGGTCGCCCAGGGGACGACCTTCTGCAGGAGCGCGGCGCCCGGGGTTTCGGCGCGCTCCGCCAGCCAGGCCGATAGACGAGCGGCAATCCCCGGCGCCCTGGCGATACCGCCAACGCCCGCCGGCAGGCTCAGCGTCCGCTGGCTCTCGCTGAGAGCAAATTGTCCGAGGAGGAAGAACGCCGCGCGCGGCTCGGTGGCGATCCAGTTCGGATTGCCGCGCCCGGCATTGAGGTAGGCGACCTGGGCGGCCTTGGCCGTTTTGGCTGCGACCTTCGCCAGGTCGTTCTTGATCTCGAAGGGACTGAGTGTTTCGTATTGGCGCAGCGTGACCGCATCCATATCTCGCCCCCGTTTATCTGCTCGTCAAGAGCACGACGGCCATGCCGAAGATCGTGAGCAGCGTGTTACCGATGGCGTACGGCATCCCGTAGCCGAGCGCCGGAACTTTGCTATTTGCGGCGTCCTGGATCATCCCCAACGCCGCGGTGGTCGTGCGCACGCCGGCGCAGGCGCCGAAGAGGATGGCGGGGTGGAACTTGAAGACGTGGTGCCCGAGCAGGACGGCGAACACCAGCGGCACCGTTGTCGCGATGGCGCCCCAGAGAAACAGGCTCAGACCGACCTGCTGCACGCCCGCGACGAAGCCTGGTCCGGCGTTGATGCCGACGATGGCGATGAAGGCATTCAGGCCCAACGTGTTCATCAGCACGAGCGCTGGCGTCGGAATGCCCCCGAAGGTCGGCCGGACGGTGCGCAGGTATCCGAGCACCAGACCGGCGAGGAGCACGCCGCCCGAGGTCGAGAGGCCGATCGGGACGCCACGCCAGCTCACGCTCAGGGCGCCAATGAGGCCGCCGAGCAGAATGCCGCCCGCGGCGGTCATCAGGTCGGTGGACTCCACCGTCCGATCCGCGACGCCGAGCGCGGCCACGGCCGCGTTCACGTGGCGGACGCTCCCCGCGAGCGTCAGGATGTCGCCGCGGAGCACCTCGGACTCGGGCAGGATCGGCAGCTCCACCATCTGCCGCGTGAGCTTGCGCAGGTAGACGCCCCGCGCGAACGGCTCTTCCGCGAGCTCGCGGAGCGTTTTGCCGCTGAAGGCGCGGCTGGTGACGAACACGTCGACCACGGTTGCCGGCAGGTTCAGCAGCTCTGCGTCGTGGACTTCAGGGGCGTACGCCTCGATCTCGCCGACCAGGATCTGACGCGGGCCGGAGACGGCGATGACGTCGCCAGGGGAGAGCACGGTGTCACCGAAGGCATCGATCATTCGATCGCCGCGGCGAACACGTTCGATGAACACGCGCGTCCCCGGGAACAGCTGGCGCGCCTCTGAGCCGATGAGGGGCGAACCGATGTCGACGCGGTAGGCGCGCAGCTCGATTTCTCGATACGCGGAGAAGGAGCCTGGATCGAGACCCGCAGAGCCTGCGCCCATCTTTCGCTCGTAATCGGCGCACGCAGCCCGAAGGTCAACGCCGATGAGCTTCGGTCCGATCTGCGCCAGCACGATCGCGGAGCCGATCGTGCCGAAGAGATACGTCACGGCATAGCCGATCGGGACGGCGTCGGCGTAGGCCTTGGCCTGCTCCGGCGGGTAGCCGAGCCGCCCGATCTGATCGGTCGCGACGCCGATGGCGGCGGAGATCGTCTGGGATCCGGCGTACAGGCCCGCCGCATAGCCGGCATCCAGTCCGGCGGCCATCGCGCACAGCACCGGTACGACCAGGCAGAGCGCGAGCACCACGAGCGAGAAAACGATCTGTCGCGGACCCTCCTTGCCGAGGCCGCGGAAGAACTGCGGCCCGACCCCGTAGCCGACCGCGAAGAGGAAGAGCAGGAAGAAAGCGGACTTGATCGGCCCGCCCACGGTGATCCCGAGCTGGCCGATGAGCACGGCCGCCAGCAGGGTGGCCGTGACGTTGCCGAGGGTGAAGCCGGCCACCTTCCACGGACCCACGGCGAAGCCCGCCGCGAGCGCGAAGAACACCGCGAGCTCCGGGTAGGCGCGAAGCGTGTTCGCGAGCCACGTCACGAGGGCAAAGTCCACCATGTCCTCGCGATCAGTAGGTATCGAAGATCTGCTGCACCTGCTTCGGGTCGGACGTCTGCGTCAGCGCCAGCTTCAGCAGGACGCGGGCCTTCGACGGGTTCAGCTCCTTCGACGCGACAGTGCCGGTCTTGTCGTCATCCACCTCGATGTTGCGGCGGATGAAGCCATCGCCGACGCGGCTCGAGCGCACGACCACGACACCCTTCGCGATCGCCCGCTTGACCGCGTCGAGTGCTGGCGTCGTCATGTTGCCGTCGCCGACGCCGGCGATGACCAGTCCCTTCGCGCCGTTGGCGACGGCCGCATCGATCAGGTCGGGAGACATCCCGGCGTGGGCGTAGATCACGTCGACGCGCGGCAGCGTCTGCCCGGCGGCCACCTTGAAGGGAGTCGCCGTCGTATGCTTGCGCGCCGGCATCCTGGCGAAGTCGCGATCGTCGAAGAGGCACACACCGATCAACCCGGCCTCCGGCGAGACGAACGTCTCCACGTCGGTGGTGTGCCGCTTGGTGACCGCGCGCGCGCCGTGGATGTCGTCGTTCGCGACGACGAGCACTCCGCGTCCCTTCGCCCGAGGGTCCGACGCGACACCGACCGCGTTGTAGATGTTCAGGGGCCCGTCGGCGCTCAACGAGGTGGACGGCCGCATCGAGCCGGTCAGGACGACCGGCTTGTCGCTCTTGACGACGAGGTTGAGGAAATACGCCGTCTCCTCCATCGTGTCGGTGCCGTGGGTGATGGCGATGCCATCCACGTCGGGCTGGCCCAGCAGGCGATTGACCTCCATGGCCAGCTTGATCCACAGCTCGTCGTTCATGTCCTGGCTGCCGACCGACGCGACCTGCACGCCGGTGACGTCGGCGAACTTCTTCATCTGCGGTACGGCCGCGATCAGCACCTCGACCGCCACGGCGCCGGACTGATAGCCGGCGGCGGTGGTGGACTCGGCTGACCCGGCGATGGTGCCGCCGGTTGCGACGATGACGATCCGGGCCTTGGGGTTGTCGGCGGCGAGCGGAAGCGT
Organism: Vicinamibacteria bacterium; assembly: GCA_963763095.1. Taxonomy (GTDB): domain Bacteria; phylum Acidobacteriota; class Vicinamibacteria; order Vicinamibacterales; family JAENWD01; genus CAVUCH01. The sequence goes on along the minus strand of CAVXNR010000012.1, from coordinate 27,826 downwards.
CATGACCATGGCGGCTCCCGCCGCCGCGAGCGCGGTGCGAACGCCAGAGGTGGCGCGAGACATGTGTTGCTCCTTGCGGGTTAGCTCCCGCTCTTGGTAGTCGAGTAGGGATTCCCGCCGAGTGCATTCGAGATGTCGGTGATGGCGCGCTGCGCACGGATGCTGTTACCCGCGTCGTCGAGCGGTGGCGACACCACGGCAATGCCGAACTTGCCCGGCGCGACCGCGATGATCCCGCCGCCGACGCCGCTCTTGGCTGGAAGGCCGGTGCGGTAGAGCCACTTGCCGGAATCGTCGTAGAGCCCAGCCGTTGCCATCACCGCAAGGACGCCCGGGACCTTTGCCGCATCCATGACCGGCTTCTTGGTGACGGGATTGCTGCCGCCAAAGGCCAGGGTGGCGGCCATCGTGGCGAGGTCGCGGGCATTCACGCCGATCGAACACTGGCGCGTGTAGAGATCGACCGCCTGCTGCCAGTTGTCCTTGATGTACCCATAGGCGAGCATCAACGCGCCGATCGCCTGGTTGCGCTGGTTGGTGTCGGACTCGGACTTGTAGACGTCCTGGAGCACCGTGAGCTCGCGGCCGGCGGCATCGTTGTGGAAGCCGATGATCTTCTTCCAGACGGCCTCGGCGCTGCCGCCGGCGACCATGCTGGTCGCCGAGATTGCCCCCGGATTGACCAGCGGGTTCATTTCGGGCGCGCCGCTGCCGACGACCGTGCGGACGCCCTCGACCGCGATGATCGAATTGAAGCGGGCGCCGGTCGCATCGACGCCGATCCGCTTTTCGACCGACTCCAGCCCCTGTTCCTGGATCACCTGCGCCATGGTGAACACCTTGGAGATCGACTGGATCGAGACCTCCGTTTTCACGTCGCCGGCGGTGTAGACCTTGCCGTCGGCGGTGACGACCGCGATGCCGAACAGATTGGGATCGACCTTCGCCAGCGCGGGAATGTAGTCGGCGTTCTTGCCCTCCTTGAGGTCCTTGAACTTCGCGTAGGCGGCGTCGACGGCCTTCTGCACGTCACCCGCCGGCTGCGCGTGCAGCGCCGGGCTCGCGATCGCCAGCATGCCGAGGACGAGCGCGCCCGCGCTCGACGGAAATGAGCTCGCACGTATCGCGTCACGTTAGTCCTCCAGTTTCCAGGAGAAGTTGTACTTGAACGAGAACTGCAGCTTGACCCCGTCGCTGCTGAATCCGTCCGAAAAATTCTCGCGACGGCCCCACTGGAGCTCGCCGCCAAGCATCACGCTCGGCGCGGGATAGTAGAGGATGTTGCCGAGCGCGTAGTGACCAGTCTTGAACGCATCCGGTGCCTGGGCATCGGTGTTGTCGTTCTCCTGCCACGAGTAGCCGATCGCGGTGCTGAAGCTGTCGCCCCACTTGTGATCCAGGAAGATGGCGAGCTGCGACGATCGGTATCGGGCTCGCCGACGACCGGCCTCACCGGGTCCGACAGGTTTCTCGCGATGCCGATGTCGACGGGTGAGTCGTTCATTTCGTTCTGAATCCCTTCGCCGACAGTGAACTGCATCCGGAGAACGTCGCCCTCGCCGTGCTTGAGGTTCGAGCTGACGTTCCATCCCCAGCCGGTGGCGTCTCCTGACAGGTCGAACGCGTCGTCGAGCGTGTCATCCCAGTTGATGCGCCGCAGCATCCCGGCGGTGCGGACGTAGCCCCAATCCCCGGAGAACTTGTACGCGGCCGCAAAGTCCGGCAACGGGAAGCGCGCACGGATGCCCTCGAGCTCGATACGGTCGGCGTAAACCCCCTGGTCACCGCTGGCGCCCGGACGCGCGAGGGCGAGCATGAAGTTGCTGTGGTCGGTGCTGATCGGTGTATAGCGGAGTTGAACGTTGCGGAACCACGGAATGCCGGTGGGACCCCAGTATTCCAGCGTGTTCGGGTACACGTCCGGGTCGGAGAAAGGGCTCCAGGTACTGACCGGCCCCGAGGCGGCCGAGCTCTCCCCACGCATGGCGCAGGCGGAAAGTCGTCTGCCCTTCGTCCACGCCGGTGCCAAACAGCTCGAATTCGAAGATGGTCTTCAGTTCGCCGACCGGGGTGGGCGTCGACGATCGCACCCCGAGGCGGCTCTGGCGCACGCCGGCGAACGTGTTGTGGTTTTCACCGAACTGTTTGTCGAACGACGGCAGCCGGGTGACGCGGAGCGTGTCGTACCAGTTCGGATTGATCTGCTTGAAGTCGTGACCGATGTCGAGCATCGCGAAGCCGTAGATCTCGAGGCTCGGCCTCGGTTCGCCCGGCGTCACATCGACAGTGGTTTGTTGCGTCGGTTTATCCTGCGCGCGGGCGGACCACGGCACGCCGAAGGTGATGAGCATAGCCACCAGCCAGCGCGTTCCCGCGAGCCTGGTGCATCGTTTCAGTCGCATGGACATCTCTCCTCCATTCATGAACGTCATCGGGCGTGGGCCTGCTCCCATGCCCGGACTCTTCGCCGTCCCTCGTCGAAGATGCGTTCGTAATTCCCCGTACGAACCTTTTCGCTCGCCTCCGGAGTGAGGCGCTGCCACACCGGTGCCCACAGGTCGAAGACGGCGTAGTAAGGGCCGGGCCCGGCGGGGGCGACCGTGTCGGTGCCGAACAGAAACCGATCCGGGTAGCGGTTGAGCACCGACGACACCCGCTCGATCGATTCCGGAGAGGCGACCGCGTACTTCGCGACCTCGTCCCACGAGATGTCGAATGCGACGTGGCGCAAGCTCGGGTCGGTCAGCATCGCTTCGACGATCTGCATCTGGCTCGGCGACCGCTCGGCGGCGTCCGCCGATACCTGCACCGGATGAACGATGCGGCCGAGACCGAGGTGGGCCCAGATGATCGAGGTCTTCGGGTGCCGCCGCAGGAGTGCCTTCATCTGCGCGAGGTACACCGGCTCGGCGTCGGTCTTCGCAAACGGCATGTCGAGATCGTTGTGGAGGATGACGACGAGACCCGATTCGGCGGCGAAGTCGAGGATCCGATCGAGGGCCGGATTCGTCAGGCTGGCGGTTTCACCCGTGACCTTCGCGGAGACGAACTCCTTGTGGATGCTGAACTCGCCGATCCCGGTGAAGACACCGGGAAACGTCTGCAGTACTCGCCTGATGTGATCGACGCCGTACATGTCGGCCGGGTTGAACCCGGTGATCATCGGATCGAGCCGCGCCTGGTCCGCTTTGGGCAGCCCTCGATAGACGCTCGCAATGTAGGCGTCGGTGAAGGAGTAGTAGTAGAGCGGCGCGTCGCTCTGCAGGTAATAGGTCGGCGCGAAGTCGCCGGAGTTCGCGTAGGACCACTGCTGCTGCAGCGGGATCCCGAACAGCGTCGCGCGGCCGACACGCGTGCCCATGATGCGCAGGAAGGCGGCGGCGTCGATGCCCTCCTGCACGTAGTTCGTCAGGTGAAAGTGGGCGTCGTTGAACCCGGTCGCGGCACCCTGACCACGCGCATCGAGCGGGCGCGTCTGGACCCAGAGCACCGCCAGCAGCGCCATCGTGGCGGCGATGGCGAGAGCCTCTGTCGAACGGATCGCGGGTCTGCGCGTCATGTTCACCTCGGATCAGAAGTTCATCTCGAGGTTGATGTGGAACACCGTGCCCTTGGCGCCGACCGGGTACGGATACGCCGTGTAGCCCACAGGTGATTTGTCCACGTACAGCCACTCGCCGTTGACGCGGATCCCGCGCTCCTTCATCACGTACCAGTTCCCACCGCCCCGCACCTCCCACTGGTCGCCAGTACTGTCCGAACACCTGGGAGACGCCGGCGTACAGCTGAACGATCTTCGGCACGGCCATCGCGGACGTCTGCAGCTGATAGCCGTGGTCGGTGATATCCGCGATGCCGCTCGTGTTGAGGCCGGTGAAGTTGCTCAACCAGCGCCAGTAGTACTCTCCCTCGAGCGAGAGGCCCTGATACTTGACGCCCGCATCGACGCTCGTCATCCGATAGTCCACTTCGTTGACGGTGATGCCGGGCCCGAACAGGTCCGGCGTGAAGATGACGCTGCCGTCGGTCAGCCGGATCTGGCTGTTCTCGATGCCTTCGGTTCCGGGCTGGCTTTGCTTTTCCTCGAGGCTATGGGTGTAGTGGACCCCGATCCGCGTGGCCACCTGCTGATGGTCGTCGTAGTCACCGAACGTGTTCCAGAGGCCGAACTCACCGGTCGTCGGCAGCCATTGCACCGAGTACGACTGCGTATCGAGCTTGTTATCGAGCTGCGCCGCGCTTACGCCGAGCGTGCTGAGGTTGTTGGCGAACATCGCCATGTACTTGACCTTGGTGTGGAACTCGCCTTTGAGCCAGACACCCGAGGTGTACGACCCTCGAAAGAACTCGTCGGCGATCAGGCGATCGTCGACACCGAGCCAGTAGGGGAACTGCCCCTCGGTGCTTCGCACCGCGGGCAGCGAGGTGATGCCGGCGCCGACGCTGACGTGCCGGTTGAAGCTCCACGTCAGGTTGCCCGCGCCGACGACCTGGGCCGGATCGCCCTGCGATGAGTTGGAGGACCAGACGTAAAGGTAGTAGCGCATCTTCGGCGTGAGGAACCACCCCGAGAACGGCGCGAAGAATTTCTGCAGCTGGATGTCCTGGCGCCGCACGACGGTGTGCGAGTTGCCAGAGGCGTCGACGTACGAGTCGTCCAGGTTTCGCTGGTTCAGATACCGCGCGTAGCTGAACAGCCGGAAATAGACCTGCCCCTTCTCCCCGTCGAACAGCAGGAAACCGACGTTCGGAACGTGCGACAGGGGCTTGGGCCTGGTCGTCTCGGGTGCAACCGCGGGACCGGTGGCGAACACGGCGCTGCATCCGTCCGACACCCAGACGCTGGTCTGGTCGTAGCCCCAGGTCTTTCCGAGGAGACACGGCGCGTCCCCCCTCGATTGCAGCAGGACGACGCCCCTCGACGTGTCCGCGGCGCACTGCGTTCGTTCTCCCGGCTTCGACGCGCACGTCAGCTCGGGTGGTCCGCTCGTCTGCGGCACCGGGGTGGCGTTCTGTACGCCGACCGACAGCGATGACGCGGCGAGGAGGAGAGCGAGCACGTGCGGCGAGAGCATGTCGTCTCTTGAGCACTGCCAATGCCACGCGTGCGCGTCCGGGTGCGACGCACCTTAAGTGCTTGACGCGGCTTTGCTCGACGTCCATCGCGGCGCGGCGGGCGGTCCCCGTGGCTTCTCCGCCATTCCGGAGGATCTCCGGCATTGAGGAGCCGCGCTCGCCTCCGCTCACGCCTCTGCTCCGCGTAAATCGTTCGGAACCCGCGCAGAAACACCGGCGGCGTGAGACGACCGCCTGGCACGCGCGGTGCTCACCCATGCAGGCAGAAGGGGACCACAAGGGGACAATGTCAATGCACAAGAGACTGCTCGTATTCGTCGCCGCACTCCTCGTAACGGCTGTGCCGCTCGCGGCGCAGGCCCAGGACAAGCGCGGCATCTTCATCATTGGTGGCGGCTACACCGTTCCCAATTCAGAGGTGAGCGACCACCTGGGTGACGGCTATAACTTCACGATCGGCGGTCAGGCCAACGTCACGCCGAACTTCGGGATCGAGGGGCTCTACAGCTTCAACGGTCTCGGTGACAAGCAGATCAGCATTCCCGTGTTCGACACTCCCGACGACACGGTCGGCACGCCGACCGATTTCTTCGCCAGCATGAACATGCAGTACGGGACGGTCGCCGCAGTTCTGCAGGGGTCGAGCGGCAAGGTCCGACCCTACGGCCTCACCGGACTCGGCGTGTATTACCGGCCGATCAAGGTCAGCTCCCCGGCTATCGGCTACGCGCCCGGCTATTGCAATCCGTGGTACTACGTCTGCTATCCCGGCGGCTTCGTCGAGGTGGAGAACATCATCGGCGAGCGCAGTTCGACGGACTTCGGCATGGTGTTCGGCGGAGGCATCAACTTCGGCGCCCTCTTCGGCGAGCTTCGCTACCACTACATCTGGGGACCCACGGTGGAGGAGAGGCCGACGGTTGCGCCGATCGCCGATGGGGACACGATCTCGGACCGCAAGGCCAACGGCCAGTTCCTGGCGGTGAGCTTCGGGGTCCGTTTCTGAGCTGCGCGAGCGGCAGGCGACGAACCACTGTCGCCGTGATGGCCCTGACGGCCACGAGATGAACGCCAGATACAAGGAGACCTCCGAAGGCGGCCTCGCCGTTCGCGTCACTCTCTGTTAGGAGGCTTCGTGCGACTGGCAGCACGCACGGCAGTGGTCGCATGGCTGATAACGGCCGTGTACTACTTCTACCAGTACACGCTCCGGTCGGCGCCCGCCGTCATGATGCCGGAACTGGCGGAGGCCTTCGGGATCACGGCAATGGGCGTCGCCTCGATGGCGGGCCTCTTCTACTATGGCTACTCGCCATTCAGTCTCGTGGCCGGCGTGGCGCTCGATCGGTTCGGCGCGCGGCGCGTCGTGCCGCTCGGCGCGGCGGCCGTAGGGCTCGGCGCGCTGCTGTTCGCGACTGGTGATAGGCAGGCGGCCAGCCTCGGCCGCCTGCTGCAGGGGGCCGGCGGCGTGTTCGCGCTGGTCGGCGCCGTCTACATCGCGACGACCAGCTTCCACGCCTCGCGCGCGGCGACGCTGATCGGCGCGACGCAGATGTTCGGCATGGCCGGCGGGTCCGCCGGTCAGTTCGTCGTTGGTCCGGTGATCGGCGCGGGGCTCCCGTGGCAGCAGTTCTGGATCGCCATGGGAATCGGCGGCCTGGCAATCAGCGCGCTGCTGTTCCTCCTGCTGCCGTCGCAGCGGCAGGGCGGCGGGCACCAGGACTGGCTGCGCGGGGCGCTGCGGGCGATGGGCGTGGTCTTCCGCAATCCGCAGTCGATCCTGTGCGGCATGATCGCCGGGCTCATCTTCATCCCGACGACGATCTTCGACATGATCTGGGGCGTTCGCTACCTCCAGGAGGCGCGTGGCTTCGATTACGGCACCGCCGTGCTGCGATCGTCCCTGGTGCCCGTCGGCTGGATGATCGGCTGTCCACTCCTCGGGTGGCTGTCGGACCGCATCGGCCGGCGGAAGCCGGTGATCGTGGGTGGTGCGGCCGTGCTGTTCGCGTCGCTGGCGTGGATTCTCTTCGGACCGGTGTCGCTGTTGCCGCCGTATGTCCTCGGCCTGACCGCCGGCCTCGGATCGGGCGCGGCGATGCTGCCCTACACCGTGATCAAGGAAGCCAACCCGCCCGAAATGAGCGGGACGGCCACCGGCGTCGTCAACTTCCTCAACTTCACGTTCAGCGCACTGCTCGGACCGGTGTTCGGCTGGATCCTGGCGGCGGTCAGCGGCGGCGCCCCGTCGATGTCGCTCGACCACTATCAGACGGCGTTCGAGCCGCTGCTCTACGGCGTCGCGCTGGCGATCGTTCTCACGCTTCTCCTCAAGGAGACGGGACCGGCGGCAGGGCGGCCGGCCCCGGCATTGGTGCCGGTGACGCCATGACGAGAAAGACTGGAACAGGCAAGTACGAGCAGCTGCTGGAGCGCTGCCGTCCGCTCGCGCCGGTGCCGACCGCGGTCGTGCACCCCTGCGAAGCGACGGCGCTTGCCGGCGCGCTCGAGGCGGCGGAAGAAGGGCTGATCGTCCCGATCCTCGTGGGTCCTGCCGCCAGAATCGCGGAGGTCGCCGGTCAGGCGCGACTCTCCCTCGATCGGGTGCACGTCGTCGATACGCCGCACAGCCATGGGGCAGCGGCGAAGGCGGTCGAACTGGTGCGGACGGGGCAGGCGGAGCTCCTCATGAAGGGCAGCCTCCACACCGACGAGTTGCTCGGCGCTGTGGTCGCCCGGGAGGCCGGGCTGCGCACCGGCCGCCGCATCAGCCACGTCTTCGTCATGGACGTGCCCACCTATCACAAGGTGCTGGTCGTCACCGACGCGGCGATCAACATCGCGCCCACGCTCGAGGAGAAGGCGGATATCTGTCAGAACGCGATCGACCTTGCCGTGTCGCTCGGCGTCAGCCGCCCGAAGGTCGCGATTCTCGCGGCTGTGGAGACGGTGACCTCGAAAATGCCGGCGACGATCGACGCCGCCTGCCTGTGCAAGATGGCCGAGCGCGGGCAGATCACATCGGCGGTGCTCGACGGTCCGCTCGCCTTCGACAACGCGATCAGCAAGGACGCTGCGGCCACCAAGGGCATCCGGTCCGAGGTGGCGGGTGACCCTGACATCCTGCTGGCACCGGATCTGGAAGCGGGGAACATCCTGGCCAAGCAGCTCACCTTCCTGGCCAACGCGGACAGCGCCGGGCTCGTGCTCGGCGCACGCGTGCCGATCATCCTCACCAGCCGCGCCGACAGCGTGCGGTCCCGGATCGCAAGCTGCGGTATCGCGATGCTCGTGGCGCACGCGCGCCGGCAGGCACTGGTTGGGGCCGCTTCGTAAGCGCCGGGAGACGAGGGACGTGTAGCATGGGAGATTACGTTCTCGTCCTGAACGCCGGCTCGTCGAGCCTCAAGTTCTCCGTGTACGGGCGCTCGGATTCGCACGCCTTGGAACTCGACGCACGGGGGCAGATCGACGGCATCGGTACGGCGCCCCGCTTCACGGCCAAGCAGGCAGATGGCGGCGGCGCGATCAAGAACGAGGGGCTGAACGCAGCCGTGCGCGACGCCCCCTCGGCGCTCGAGCACCTCGCCGGGCTGGCTCCGGTCGCGGTACGCCGGCGCGCAGGTGCTCGGCGTGGGCCATCGCGTCGTCCACGGCGGTCCGCGCTACACACAGCCGGTGCTGGTGACGCGGGCGGTGCTCGACGATCTGCGTGAGCTCGTGCCTCTCGCACCGCTACACCAGCCCCACAACCTGGCGGCGATCGAGGCGGTGAGCGAGCGGCTCAAGGACGTGCCGCAGGTCGCGTGCTTCGACACCAGCTTCCATCGCGCACAGCCGGCGGTGGCTGAGCTCGTGCCGCTGCCCCGTGACCTGTGTGCGAAGGGCATCCAGCGATACGGGTTCCACGGATTGTCGTACCAGTACGTCGCGGCGATGCTGCCGAAGGCGGCGCCCGAGATCGCCACCGGGCGCGTGATCGTCGCGCATCTCGGGAGCGGCGCCAGTCTGTGCGCGCTCGACAAGGGGAAAAGCATCGACAGCACGCTCGGCTTCACGGCGCTCGATGGCCTGTGCATGGGTACCCGACCGGGTGCGCTCGATCCAGGAGTGGTGCTCTACCTGTTCCAGGTGATGGGCAAGTCGGCGGCCGAGGTCGAGAAGATTCTCTACAAGGAGTCCGGCCTGCTGGGCATTTCGGGCATCAGCAACGACATGCGAGACCTGCTCGGGAATCCGGCGCCCGAGGCGAGGCTCGCGGTGGACTACTTCGTCTACCGCGCGGCACGGGAGCTCGGCGGGCTGACCGCTGTTCTCGGGGGTATCGACGGACTGGTGTTCACCGCCGGGATCGGGGAGAACGCTCCCGAGGTGCGGCGCCGCATCTGCGAGGCGTCCGCGTGGCTCGGTGTGCGGCTGGATCCCGACGCCAACCGCCGCGGCGTCGCGTGCATCTCGGCTGCAGACAGCCGCGTGTCGGTGTGGGTCATCCCGACGAACGAAGAGCTGATGATCGCCCGCCACACCAGCCACGTGCTGGGGCTCGTCGAAGCGGGAACCTGAATCGAGAACAAAGGAGCACTGCCATGGAAGCGACGGCGTCATCGGCGACGGTTTCTGGCGAGGAGACGGCGTCGCCCTGGAACGGGTTTCGGCCTCGCCTCTGGAACAAGGCGATCAACGTCCGCGATTTCATCCAGGCGAATTATCAGCCCTACGACGGCGACGAGCGATTCCTCGCGCCGGCGACTCGCCGAACACAGGAGCTCTGGGACACGCTGAAAGCGATCTTCGTCGAGGAGCGCCGGAAAGGCGTGCTCGACGTGTCACAGATTCCGAGCTCGATCACCGCGCATCCGCCCGGCTACATCGATCGCGAGAACGAGATCATCGTCGGCCTGCAGACAGACGCGCCACTCAAACGCGCAATCATGCCGAACGGCGGTCTGCGCCTGGTGGTGAATGCGCTGAAGGCCTACGGCTATGAACCCGATCCCCTGGTGGTCGAGGCATTCACGAAGTACCGCAAGACCCACAACGTCGCGGTATTCGACGCCTATACGGCCGAAGTCCGTCGCTGCCGCAGCTCGCACATCCTCACCGGACTCCCGGACGCCTACGGTCGGGGCCGCATCATTGGCGATTACCGTCGGGTCGCGCTCTACGGCGTGAACCGGCTGATCGAGGCGAAACACGCCGAGAAGAGCGGCCTCGATGCCGAGCCGTCCACCGATCGAGATCATCCGCGACCGAGAGGAGCTCTCCGAGCAGATCCGCGCGCTCGAGGAGCTCAAGCTCATGGCCGCGAGCTACGGCTTCGACATCTCGGGCCCGGCGCGAACCGCGAGGGAAGCGGTCCAGTGGCTGTACTTCGGCTATCTCGCCGGCGTCAAGGAACAGAACGGCGCGGCGATGTCGCTCGGACGCACGTCCACGTTCCTCGACATCTACTTCGCGCGCGACCTGGCGGCGGGCGTGCTGACCGAGTCCCAGGCCCAGGAGATCATCGACGACTTCGTCATCAAGCTGCGCATCATCAGGTTCCTCCGCACGCCGGAGTACGACGAGCTGTTCGCCGGCGATCCGACCTGGGTGACCGAGTCGATCGGCGGAATGGGCGATGACGGCCGGTCGCTCGTCACGAAAACGAGCTTCCGCATGCTGCAGACGCTCTACAATCTCGGTCCAGCGCCTGAACCGAACCTCACCGTCTGGTATTCGCCGCGCATGCCCGAGGGCTTCCGCCGCTTTGCCGTCAAAGTGGCGATCGATACCAGCGCCCTGCAGTTCGAGAGCGACGAGGTGATGCGGGCCGCCTGGGGAGACGACGGGGCGATCGCCTGCTGCGTGTCGCCGATGGTCGTCGGCAAGCAGATGCAGTTCTTCGGCGCGCGAGCCAACATGGCCAAGTGCCTGCTGTATGCCATCAACGGCGGGCGCGACGAGATCACGGGCGAGCAGGTGGCCCCGCGCTTCGCACCGGTCACCGGGGACGTGCTCCACTTCGACGACGTGCTCGAGAAGTTCGACCGGATGATGGACTGGCTCGCCGGCGTCTACGTGAATGCGATGAACGTCATCCACTACATGCACGACAAGTACGCCTACGAGCGGGTCGAGATGGCGCTGCATGATTACGCGCCGGTGCGCACGATGGCATTCGGCATTGCCGGCATGTCGGTTGTCGCCGACAGCCTGTCGGCGATCGAGCATGCGACGGTGCGGGTAGTTCGCGACGAGACCGGGCTGGTGACGGATTACCGGACCGAGGGGAGCTTCCCGGTGTTCGGCAACAACGACAACCGGGTTGACCAGCTGGCGGTGTGGCTGGTGAGCACGTTCATGAACAAGCTCCGCAAGTACCCGACCTACCGCAACGCCCTGCACACGCAGTCGGTGCTGACGATCACGTCGAACGTCGTCTATGGCAAGGCGACCGGCCACACGCCCGACGGCCGGCGGCACGGGGAGCCATTCGCGCCGGGCGCCAACCCGATGCACGGACGCGACAGCCACGGCATCCACGCGGCGGCCGCGTCCGTCGCCAAGATCCCCTACCGCGACGCCGCGGACGGCATCTCGCTGACGGCGACGCTGGTGCCTACCGGCCTCGGCCGGATCCAGGAGGATCGCATCACCAACCTGCGGACGATGCTGGACGCGTTCTTCAGCACCACCGGGTATCACATGAACGTGAACGTGTTGAATCGCGAGATGCTCCTGGATGCCGTGAACCACCCCGAGAAGTACCCGAGCCTGACCATCCGCGTCTCTGGCTATGCCGTGAACTTCGTGCGGCTGACGCGCGATCAGCAGATGGACGTGATCAATCGCACCTTCCACGGTGAGCGCCATGCCTGAAGCCACGACGGGGCCGCGCCTGGAGGCGACGAGCCCGTTCGAGCTTCGCGTCAACCTCGGTCACGGGGTTCCGGACTCCGAGGTCCGTTCGGCACTGGCGAGCGGTGACATGGGGTTTTTGCACTCGTTCACCACCGGCGCGACCGTGGACGGACCGGGCGTGCGGGTCGTGGCGTGGACGACCGGCTGCATGTGGCGCTGCCGCTATTGTCACAACCCCGATACCTGGACGATCACCAACGGCATCCCGGTCTCGGTCGCGCGCGCCGCCGAGGAATTGCGCAAGTACCGAGGCGGGCTCGCGCTGATGAACGGTGGGTTCACGTTGAGCGGCGGCGAACCCCTGATGCAGCACCGGTTCGCACTGAAGCTGTTGACCGCGGCCAAAGGCATGGGCATTCACACGGCGCTCGACACCAACGGTTTCTATGGTGAGAGGTTGACGGATGCCGACATGGAACAGGTGGATCTGGTGCTGCTCGACCTCAAGACCTGGGACGCCGAGCGCCACATCGCGCTGACCGGGATGGACAACGCGCCGACGCTCGAGTTCGCCAGGCGGCTGGCGGCGCGCCGGCGCCCCGTATGGCTGCGCTATGTCCTCGTGCCCGGCCTCACCGACGACGCCAGTGACATCGCGCACATCGCACGCTTCGCGGCCGGTCTGGGCAACGTCGAACGCGTCGACGTCCTGCCGTTTCATCAAATGGGGAAGTACAAATGGACGAAGCTGCAGCTGCCCTATGCGCTTCCCGATACCGAGCCGCCAGACTCGCGGGCAGTGCAGAGAACGCTCGACGCGTTCCGCGGACAGGGATTGACGGCCTATTGAAGGAGCGCCGCTGTCGAGCCGTGGGCCGACCTACCCGGCCACTGCTGTCGGGCGCCTCAGGCCCAGCTTCGCCATCCGGCTCTCGAGCGTGGTCGGTCTCAGGCCCAGGCGATCGGCAGCGCCGTTGGCGCCGCGGATGCGCCAGCGCGTGATATCGAGCACCTGGCGCAGATGCTCCGTCTCGACATCCACCAGACGTTCGCTGCGTTTCTGGCCGCTCAGCACCGGACGCGGAAGCTCGATCGGCAGTTCTCCGCCGCGCGTCTTGATCATCGCCCGCTCCACGACGTTGCGGAGTTCGCGGACGTTGCCGGGCCAGGGGTAGCGTTGCAGCGCGGCCATCGTGTCGCTGGTGATCGTCTCGATCCGCTTGCCGAACGTCGCCGAGAATTCGGTGACATACCTCCAGACGAGCAGGGGGATGTCCTCGGCACGCTCGCGCAGCGACGGTAATCGGATCGGGAACACGTTGAGACGGTAGAAGAGGTCCTCGCGGAATTTCCCCTCCGTGACAGCCGCGTCGAGGTCGCAGTGGGTCGCGGCGATGATTCGGGTGTCCACGCGGATGGGCCTGGGATTACCGAGCCGCTCGATCTGCCGTTCTTCGAGCACCCGCAGCAGCTTCACCTGGGCATTGGCCGGCAGGTCGCCGATCTCGTCGAGAAAAATGGTGGATCGATCCGCAAGCTCGAAGCGCCCGACCTGCCGATCCGACGCGCCGGTGAACGCCCCTTTCTCCCGGCCGAACAACTCGCTCTCGAGCAAGGTGTCAGGCACCGCGGCGCAGTTGACCCGCACCATGGACCTAGCCCGGCGGGGGCTTTCCTCATGGATGTAGGTGGCGAGCAGCTCCTTGCCCGTCCCGGTTTCCCCCAAAATCAACACTGTTGCGTCAGTCGCCGCAACCTCATCGGCGAGCTCCCTCACGCGACGCAGCGCTGGGCTCTCCCCGACGAGCATGTCTCCGCTGCTGATCCTCCGATTTTCCATAGGCGCAAAGTACACCCTGGAAAAGGTGAGCGGAACTGTGAAGTCTGCCAGTATGCCCTCGAAAAACTGACAGGTAAAACTGACAGGATCGCTTGGTCGCGACGCGCCTCGTACCAGGGGCAACCTGAACAGTTCCGGGGGCAAACCGTCGCATGGCCCGTCGCGCCCGCCTTATGGATGAGCAACCGTCGAAACGCGTCATTCGGTGGCTGGCTGCGTTTCCCGTCGGGCGAAGCGCAGATACGCCCCGACCGTCAGAAAGTTGATCATCACCCCAAGCAGGTTCCAGGCAATCACTGGTCGCGACACAATCAAGAGACCGTAATAGATCCAAACAATCTGAAACATCCCGATAATGCCCGCCATCGTCGGGTTGATGCCTTTGCTTGACCGTCGCCTGAACATCCCAATCAAGTCGGGTACTGCGGCAAAGGTCGTCCCAAATCCAGCCACGAACCCAAATACTTCAGACTTGTGGAACCGAGGAAAAAACAGACTCGACGTATCGGGTATGGCCAGGCTCTCGCAGCCGCTCAGGACGGTCGCGCTGAGTACGATCACCCCACACGTCAGCATCCGCTTGCAGAGCGAACACGTCTTCATCTCAAGTCACTCGAGGCGTTTGGCGAACGTGAGCCGCGGCCTTGCCGACCTCGAGCAGTCCTTTCGCGTCGACGGATCCGAACAGCTGAATCAGCGTCGCCACCAGTCCTGTCCACCCGGTCTGATGACTTGCGCCGAGCCCTGCCCCGTTGTCGCCGTGGAAGTACTCATAGAACAAGATGTGATCGCGCCAGTGAATGTCCTCCTGAAATGTTTGCGTCCCGCCATAGACGGCCCGGCGACCGCTGCTGTCGCGGAGGAAAATTCGCGTGAGGCGGTCAGCAATCTCCTTGGCGACCTCGAAGAGGTTCATGAGTCTGCCCGAACCAGTCGGGCATTCGACTTTGAAGTCATCGCCGTAGTACTCGTAGAAGTTCAGGAGCGCCCGAATCAGCAATGCATTGACCGGCATCCAGATGGGGCCGCGCCAGTTGGAGTTGCCGCCGAACATGCCCGTGTTCGACTCGGCGGGGAGGTAATCGACGGTGTGCGCGTGTCCATGTACGTGGAACACATACGGATGGCGCTCGTGGAACTTGGACAGCGCGCGGATGCCGTACGGGCTCAGGAACTCGTCCTCGTCGAGCAATCTCGTCAGGATCCGTCGAAGCCGATCGGGGTTGACCAGGGCCAGAATCCCCCGCTCGGCTACGCCCAGATGGCCCGGGCCTGTGGGGTGCATCGTCGCCGTCAGTTCCGGCATCCGGCGCCGCCGCTCCTCGATGACTGCCATCGCTTGCGGCACGCGGTCCCGCTGCCACTTTTCGATCACCGTGGTCGCGCACAGCGGCAGGAGCCCCACCATCGAGCGGATTTTGAGCCGCGTCGAGCTGCCGTCGGGGAGCTGCAGCAGGTCGTAGTAGAAACCGTCCTCTTCGTCCCACATGCCGTCGTCCCCGGGCCGGTTCATCGCTGCGGCGATGAAGAAGAAGTGCTCGACGAACTTGAATACCATGTCCTGGTAGGTAGGGTCGTGGGCGGCAAGTTCCACCGCGAGCTCCAACATGTTCTGGCTGAAGAGAGCCATCCACGCCGTGCCGTCCGCCTGTTCGAGGTGGCCGCCGGTGGGAAGAGGGGCACTGCGGTCGAACACGCCGATGTTGTCGAGGCCCAGGAAGCCTCCCTCGAACACGTTCTTGCCGAAGCGGTCCTTCCGGTTGACCCACCAGGTGAAGTTCAGCAGGAGCTTGTTGAAGATGGTTCTGAGGAACTCCACGTCCACGTCCCCACGCCGCGCCTGCTGGGTGCGGAGGAGAAACAGCGTGGCAAAGGCGTGAACCGGTGGATTCACGTCGCTGAAGTTCCACTCGTACGCGGGCATCTGACCGTTGGGGTGGAGGTAGGAGCCGCGCAGCATCAAGTCCATCTGCTGCTTGGCGAAGTCCAGGTCGACGATGGAGAGCGGGAGCGTATGGAAGGCCAGATCCCACGCCGCATACCAGGGGTACTCCCACTTGTCGGGCATGGAGATCACGTCCTGGTTCAACATATGGAACCAGTCCGAGTTCCGCGCCTTGTGAAATCCGCGATGAAGGGGATTGGAGTGGTGTTCGTCGAGCCAGTTGTCGCCGTCGAAGAAAAAGAACTGCTTGCTCCAGAGCATGCCGGCGATCGCCTGGCGCATCACGTTGGCCGCATCCTGACTCACCGACGATGGCGTGACCGACTGGTAGAACTCATCGGCTTCACGGCGCCTGTCGTCGAAGAGCTTGTCGAACTCCCGGCCAAAGGGCTGCCCCTTCTGGTCCAGGAAACTGCTGGAGAGCCGCAGCCTGATTCCCGCCGTCTTCCCCGCGCCGACCGTGACCCGGTAGTGCGCCGCGACCTTGGTGCCCTGTCGGCCGGGGTTCACCGCGTCCTGCTGATCCAGCACCACACAGTCGTTGATGCCATCCTTGACGTGGAGATCTTCGTTCTTCTGCCCGTGGAACAGCCGCTCGTGGTTCGTCTCGTTTTCGGTGAAGAGCAGCGGCACCTCGCCTTCGCACGATAGGAGAAATGCGCCGAGCAGTGGATGCGCCGCGGCGGCCGTGGTTACACCGGCGGGCCCGTCAATCTGCTTGAGGTTCGGCTTCTCGGACGCTCTATTCGATGCGGCAATCCACTTCGACCAGTCGTTGCGGAACCACAGCGTCGGCAGCAGATGCAGTTCGGCCGCGTCCGGTCCACGGTTGGCCGCGGTGATTCGGACGAGGATGTCGTCGGCCGCGCCCTTCGCGTACTCCACGAACACGTCGAAATAACGGTCGTCCTTGAAAACGCCGGTGTCGAGGAGCTCGTACTCCATCTCGTCGCGGCTGCGACGGCCGTTCGTGCTCACCAGATCGGCGTAGGGATACGCCGCGTGTGGGTACTTGTACAGAAACTTCATGTACGAGTGGGTCGGCGTGCTGTCGAGATAGAAGTAGTACTCCTTGACGTCCTCGCCGTGATTCCCCTCGCTGTTCGTGAGTCCGAAGAGCCGCTCCTTCAGAATCGGATCCTTGCCGTTCCAGAGGGCGAGCGCGAAGCAGAGCCGCTGTTTGTCGTCAGAGATGCCGGCCAGGCCATCCTCGCCCCAGCGATACGCGCGGGAGCGGGCGTGATCGTGCGTGAAGAAACCCCAGGCGTCGCCGTTCGTGCTGTAGTCTTCACGCACCGTGCCCCACTGCCGTTCGCTGAGGTAGGGTCCCCACTTTCTCCAGGCAACGGTTCCCGTGCGGGCTTCCTCGAGCCGTTTGTGCTCATTCGTCTGCATGAGTCCCTCTTCTCTCGAAGCCATGACCATCCGGTCGCAGTGAGGCAACCGGGCTCGACACACCTCAGCCCACCGACGCTGCGCCGTGGTCCTGCCGACGGCACTGATCGTGCGCGAATAGAGCACACGAGAGGCCAGCGGCGGGACGTCGCTCCGCCCACCGCTATCTGTGAAGTGGCATGGTTCTACGACGAGTGGGCTACGCGGGGCGTTGTCCCGGCTTGTTACTGAACTCCGGCCGGGCGGAGATCCTCCGGGATTCCGGTGGGATCGCGCTCGGTGGTCACGAGGAAGTCCTCGTGGGCTCGGGCCGGCCGATCCAATTGTGGACGAGGGGTGCCACACGACCGGAGATGTGCGATGGGCTTGCGGTTTCGAAACGCGTCATCGTCTCTGCGTTCCTGAGCCGGGCGTCTGACATCCGCTCATCGTTGTTTCGGAAGAGGCCTCTCGAAGCGGTCGGCCGTGGGAAGTGACCAGCCGCGTCGTATCGAGAGGAGCCGAATACAGAAGCAGAGCACCGCGCCACCAATCATCGTCGGCACCGTCGGCGGAAGGTGAAGCACGTGTCCGGCGACGACCACTGCTGCACCGGCGAGCGCGGCCACGGCGTACAGCTCTCCGTGCAATACGGTGGGAATCTCGTTGACGAGGAGATCACGAAGTACGCCGCCGCCGATGCCGGTGAGCATTCCCAGTATCGCCGCCACGAGCGGATCGAGTCCGAACGCGAGTGCCTTCTCCGTGCCGGAGACGGCAAACAGTCCGAGACCAGCGGCATCGAATAGCAGAATGGGCGTGCGCAGCCGCTCGAGACGCGGGTGCCACCAAAACGTCAGCACCGCCGCAAGCAGCGAAACGGTGACGTGCTGCCATCCACTGAGCGCGGCCGGGGGGGTCGCGCCGAGCATCACATCCCGGAGCATCCCGCCGGCATTGCCGGCCACAAAGGCGATAACGCAGACCCCGAAGACATCGAGACGGTACTTCACGCCGATCGCCGCGCCGCTGATCGCGAACACGGCCGTGCCGGCAAGGTCCAGCGTGAGCCATACCGCGCCCATCGAGAAGTGTTCAGGCAAGGCGCCTCGCTCGCACTGCAATCACGATCGCCTCCGGGCTGCAGGATCGGACGTTGACCTGCTGTCTGACGAGGGTGTCGTAACGATCGATCGGCGGCATAGCTACCGCCTCGAGCTCTTTGAAACAGTCCGTGACGTTTTCTTGTTGAGCAAGCCCGCTCGACGAGCGTCCCAGGGAACGATGAGCACCGGCCATGCCGCGCGCCGGAGTACGCGTTCGGACACGGACCCCTCTCTGATCCGTCGCCAACCCCGGCGCCGATTCGAGCCCAGAACCACGAGGTCCACTTTCCTGGCGTTTGCGTAAAGCTCGATCACGCGAGCTGGATCGCCGTGTTGCTCCACGACACGAACCTTCACCCCTGCGGCCTCAGCACGTTGGCGAAGGCCGGTGAGGTACCGAAGCCGTTCAGTCGCACGCCAGGAGAAGGGAACGTTAGCCGGCGTCGCGTGAAGGAGGTGCAGCTTCGCCTCGCTGATGATCGCGAGATTGAGTGCACGGTCAAAGGCTCTTTCGCTCGCCTTCTCCAGATCGATTGCACAAAGGATTCGTGCGAGGGCAGCCATGCCCGCCTCCTTGCTGCGATCTCTATGCTGGGGCGCCCGTCGGAATCAGCACCGCACGACCGCTGATTTTGGCCAGCCTTCAGCTTTTGCGATAGACGTCGACGGCCTGGCCCCGCGGGAATCCGGTGGTCTCACACTCGTCCGAGCTATTGTGACGTATCGCGTGGTGCCGCCGAGGGAGGATCGATGTCGCGTGCACGCTCGTCCGGAGGGGACACGATTCCGACGGAATGCCGGGTTATCGAAGTCCGCGTCGCCGAGCTCCGCCAGCTCTTCAACGCCATCGATCCCTCGCCGTTTCGTCAGCGCGACCTTGACCCGCGTGCGGAGGAATTCATCGTCGAATGGGCGCGTGATTTGCCTCGCGACTCACGGTTGGCATTGTTGGTCCACCTCGAACGGAGCGCCGGGCAGACATATGAGGCCGCGATGCTTGGCGACTCCATTCACCAGTACTTCAAGCAACTCGCCGAGGACTCGCGTCGTCGTCTGGGCGAGCTGTTTCGGCGAGGTCGCATCAGCCTGGTGATCGCTCTCGCCTTCCTCGGCGCATCGATTGCGGTTGGCGACGCCGTGGCGAGCTCCTTTCGCGACAATCACTTCGCAGAGGTGATCCGCGAGGGGCTCCTCATTGTCGGCTGGGTGGCCATGTGGCGCCCGCTGGAGGTGTTCTTGTATGACTGGTGGCCGATTCGAGCCGAGGCTCATCTCTTCGATCGATTGAGTACGATGCCCGTGAGGATCGAGTACAAAGAGACTTCGCTCAGCGACGCTTGGCGGGCCGATTGGCCGGCCGTGTCAGCGGCGGAGCCGCGACCGTCACAGGCACGCCGCGATCAACATGGCGGCGTTATGAGGAGGCGCGCAATGTCGCCCGACGATACGGAACATCAGCACACCCCCGACGAAGAACGAAGGATCCGGGAAGCGGCCCTCGATCAGACGATTGAGGGATCGTTCCCCGCGAGTGATCCGCTGTCTTCGAATCCGAATCCAGCCGACTACTCGGCGCTCGAACGTCAAAATCCCAAAGAGGAGCAGACGAACACCGCCGCCCGGATCACACGGAGGCGCGCAGGTAACGCGGATCAGTCCTTCGCTCGCCCGATCAGTTTCGTGCCTTCCCTCAGCCACAACACGGAGCTGGCGACCGCGATACAGAACGTCCAGTCGCGAGCAGTCAATCCGACGGTACCAAAGGCGCGCTGGAGAAACGGCACGTATACCACCAGCAACTGCAGGGCTACTGACCCGGCGACCGCCCCCCACAGCCATCGGTTCGTGAAGAGGTGAACGAACGCGCTTCGCTCGTCCGACCGAGCGTTCACCACGTTGAAGATCTGAAACAACATCAGCGTCGTGAATGCCATCGTCTGTCCATACCGCAGGTTGCCCGCTCCCTCGACGAACCCTCCTGGCATTGAGGCGTCCAGGACGAACAGCGTGCCGGCCGCCATGACGGTGCCGACGAAGAAGATCCCCCGCCACATGCGGCCGGTGACCACTCCCTCGCCTGCAGGACGCGGCGGTTGGTGCATGAGCCCTTCATCCGCCGGATCGACACCCAGCGCAAGTGCTGGTGGACCATCGGTCACAAGATTGATCCAGAGGATCTGTGTCGCGAGCAGCGGTAAGACGACGGCGCCACCGCCGACGTCGAGGCCGATCTGTCTGGCGAGCAGGACGCCAAAGAACATGGTCATCACCTCGCCGATGTTCGACGAGAGGAGATACCGCAGGAACTTGCGGATATTCGCGAAAATCGCGCGCCCTTCTTCGACCGCCGCGACGATCGACGCGAAGTTGTCGTCGGACAGGACCATGTCGGCCGCCTCCTTCGAGACGTCCGTGCCCGTGATGCCCATGGCGATGCCGATGTCCGCCTTCTTCAACGCTGGCGCATCGTTCACGCCGTCTCCCGTCATGGCGACGACGGCGCCGGAACGCTTCAGCGCATCGACGATGCGAAGTTTGTGCTCGGGATTGACCCGCGCGTACACGGACACCTCGGCCGACGTGCGCGAAAGCGCCTCGGCCGACAGCTTCTCCAGCTCGGCGCCGGTCGTCGTGCGGCCATCGGTGCTAATCCCGAGTTCGCGAGCGATGACGCTGGCGGTGCGCGGATGGTCGCCGGTAATCATGATGGGACGAATGCCCGCGAGTCGTGCGCGCGCGACCGCGTCTCTGGCTTCTGATCGAGGCGGATCGATGATGCCAATCAGTCCGGCAAATACAAGATCCTGTTCAACCCGTTCGTCGGGCCGTGCCGAATGCTCAGCCAAGGCCTCGTGCGTCAGCCACCGGCCGGCAACGCCAAGCGTCCTGAGTGCCTCGCCCGCGAGGGCGTCGTTCGTCTCGAGTATGGCTGCGCGCCGTTCCGGAGTGAGCGACCGATGCTCCTCGCCGACGAGTTCTCGCGTGCACCGCGCCAGCAGGACATCAGGGGCGCCCTTGGTGAAGACCACGCCACGGTCCTGGTGCTCCGAATCACGGTGGAGCGTGCTCATCAACTTGCGTTCCGAAGAGAATGGGACCTCGCCCACACGGGGGAGCCGCTGGTTGAGCGAATCGGCGCTCAGGCCGCACTTCCGCGCAGCGACCAGCAACGCGCCTTCCGTTGGATCGCCCTGCACGGTCCATCGGCCGGCCGTCTCCTGAATCGAGGCGTTGTTCGCGCGGTCGGCCGCCGCAAGTGCGCGTTCCAGTTCGGCGCGCAGCGCCCCTTCGATTGGCCGCCCTCCTTCAGCCTGAACGGCGCCATCGGGGGCATACCCTGAACCTTCGAACGTGACGCGACCGCTTGCGGTGACCACCACGCGCACTGTCATCTCGTTCTTCGTGAGCGTGCCGGTCTTATCCGATGCGATCACCGTGGCGGAGCCGAGCGTTTCCACTGCAGCCAGGTGCCGGACGATGGCGTTCCGCTTCGCCATCCGCTGCACGCCGATCGAGAGCACGGCTGTCACAACGGCAGGGAGGCCTTCGGGAACGGCCGCGACGGCCAACGCGACGCCGAGGATGAGCACATCGAACAGGGCGCCGACGCTACGAACATCTTCGACGACCACGATGGTGACGATCATGATGATCGCGATGGCGACCACGACCAGACCCAGCATCTTGCCGGTGCGATCCAATTCCCGTTGGAGCGGCGTCGCCTCGTCGGGCGTTGTCTCGAGGAGTCCTGCGATGCGCCCCATCTCGGTGCGCATGCCCGTGGCGGTGACGACAACCTTCCCATGGCCGTAGGTTGCGGCGGTGCCGCTGAAGACCATGTTGTCCCGATCGCCAAGAGCCACCTCCTCGGCGATCACGGCGGTATCCTTCGTGATCGGCAGGCTCTCGCCGGTGAGTGCAGCCTCCGCCGTCTGCAGGGCGGCGGACTCGAGCAACCGCCCATCGGCGGCAATGGTGTCACCTTCCTCGACGAGGATGATGTCGCCCGGAACGATCTGCGAAGCGGGGACGGTTCGCCGCTCTCCGCCCCGGATCACGGAGGCGTCCGCCGCCGACATCGCGCGAAGTGCGGCAACGGCAGCCTCGGCACGCGACTCCTGCACATAGCCCATGGCCGCGTTCAGGAGCACGACGGCAAAGATGGCAATGGCTTCGTACGGGAGGGCCGCGTCCCGCTCCACGACCCAGAGCGCCGCGGAGATCGCTGTTGCGACGAGAAGCAGGATGACGAGCACATCCTGAAATTGCGAGAGGAAGCGCCGCCACGCCGGGACAGGCTTTTCCGCCGCGAGCTCGTTTGGTCCGTCCTGCGCGAGCCGAGCGCGCGCTTCCTCTTCGCTCAGCCCGCTCTGCTCATTGGTCCCGAGCCTGGCGACCAGTTCGCTGGCGTGCAGGCGGTACGCCATACTCGGCTCTGGCGCTTCGCTCGCGACGGTAGGCACGTGGTCTGCTCCTTGAGAGGCGGCACGACATGCGTTGCGATGTTACCGCACGCAATGCACTCGCAGGGTGACGCATGGGGAAGATGGCAACCGCGTCGAGGTGCTGCTGAACGGCGACCGTACTATCCGAGACTGTGGGACGACCTGCGCTCAGATGGATCAGACTTTCTGGACGATCTTCGCGACGCCGAAGAGATCACCCTCACCACGTTTCTGCAACGGTCGTGGTGGGCACGGTTTACGGAGCGAGCCGCCAATGTAGTGATGCGTCTGCTATAAGCTGTTTGGGAGAGCACCATGACCATCGCGCCCACGCCAACCCCTTTCGGCAGCGCACCGGGTGACGGTCGGCTGCCCGATGCGACGCGGGTGGGTGGCGTGCACCTCCAGGTCTCCGACCTCGCACGGTCGATCGCGTACTACCGCGACGTGATCGGCCTGCGCGTGATCGAGGTGTCGGCCGACGCAGCGATGCTCGGGGTGCCGGAGTCAGCGGAGTCCCTGGTCACGCTGCATGCCGAGCCGGGTACGCGTCCGGCCGGTCGACGCGGGGCCTTCGGACTCTTTCACTTCGCGATCCTGCTGCCGGATCGCAAGGTGCTCGGCCGCTTTGCGGCCCACGTGGCCTCGACGGGTGTCCACGTGGGGATGTCGGACCACAGCGTGAGCGAGGCGCTCTACCTCTCCGATCCCGATGGTCTCGGCATCGAGGTCTACGCCGACCGGCCGCGAAGCACCTGGCGCCAGATCGACGGGCAGCTCGTGATGACGACCGATCCGCTCGATGTGGACGATCTCGATCCAGGCAGCGGGAGGTCACACCTGGGACGGCGTGCCTGCGCGAACGACGATGGGGCACGTGCACCTGCACGTCGGCGACCTCGACCAGGCGGCCGCGTTCTACCACCGCGGTGTCGGCTTCGACATCACGGTGTGGAGCTATCCCGGGGCACTGTTCTTCTCCGCCGGTGGCTACCACCATCACCTCGGCACGAACGTCTGGGCGCCAGGTCCCGCACCCACCGCCGATCAGGCGCGCCTTCTCGAGTGGACCCTCGTCGTACCCTCGGCGATCGAGGCCCGTGCGATTGGACAGCGGCTGCAGAACACGGCCGCTCCGATTGTTGAAGCGGGGCCCGACTGGCTCGTCACGGACCCATGGGGCACGCGGCTGCGCGTAAGCCCCGAGCGCTAACGCCACGGCGTGCGCAGCCGGCGCTACTCTCCGATCAGAACGTGCGTGGAGGCCGAACGAAGATTGTGTTGCTGGCGCTACGGGGTTTGTCGGCTCAACCGAACGCGCTTGGTCGGCGGGCCAGTGCACGCGAGACTAAGTATAACAAAACTGGGCGAATCCAGACACCTTCCATTGACCGCTGTAATGTCGGCGGTTTATCGCTGCCATGCTGCTCCCTGACGCATTGTGGAATCTGATCGAACCGCTCTTACCCGTTCCACCGCCGCGACCGAAGGGTGGACGGCCGCGCGTTCGTGATCGGGCCTGTCTCACTGGCATCCTGTTCGTCTTGCGGAGCGGGATTCCTTGGCAGATGTTGCCGACGGAACTGGGCTGCGGATCGGGGATGACGTGTTGGCGACGACTGCGCGACTGGCAGCAAGACGGCATTTGGGACCTGATGCACTTCGCACTTCTGAGCTGGCTCGCGCGCGACGGCGACATCGATTGGTCCCGCGCCATTGTGGACAGTTGTTCAGTGCGTTCGGTGTGTGGCGGGACGCAGACCGGTCCGAATCCCACCGACCGTGCGAAACGCGGGAGCAAACGGCATCTAATCTGTGATGGACAGGGCGTCCCGCTCGCCGTGCGTCTGACCGGAGCCAACCGGAACGACTCCCAAGAAGCCTTGGCCCTGGTCGATGCGATTCCCCCACTGCAAGGCGAACGAGGCCGACCGCGGCGTCGTCCAGCCTGCGTGCTCGGCGATCGCGGCTACGACGCGGAGGCGATCCGCCACGGATTGCGCGCCCGTCGGATTCTCCCGCTTGTCGCGATGCGCCGCACGACGCACGGGAGTGGCCTCGGCCGGTGGCGCTGGGTCGTGGAACGGACGTTTGCGTGGCTGAATCAGTTCCGACGCCTGCGCGTCCGCTACGACAAGCGGGCCGACATCCACGAGGCCTTCCTCTGGCTCGGATGCGCGCTGATTTGCTGGCATGCGCTGCGGAAGCGTTGGGTGACCGCTTCCGAACGCGGGCGGCCCACTACAATGAGGGCCTCTCGCAACAACGAAGCTGCGGATGGCCCTTTCCGCCGGCACTCGCCTCGGCCCGTATGAAATCCAATCCGCCCTCGGTGCCGGCGGGATGGGCGAGGTGTATCGCGCGCGCGACACAAAGCTGCATCGCGACGTTGCAATCAAAGTCCTACCAGACAGTGTGGCTACGGATCCTGATCGTCTTGCCCGGTTCGAGCGCGAGGCGCACGTGCTCGCCTCGCTGAATCACCCGAATATCGCGCAGATCTACGGCCTGGAGGAAGAGAACGAGGTCCGAGCGCTTGTCCTGGAACTGGTTGAAGGAGCAACGCTCGCAGATCGGATCGCGCGGGGCGCATTCCGATTGACGATGCGCTGCCGATCGCCAAGCAGATCGCCGCGGCGCTCGAAGCCGCGCACGAGCTTGGGATCATTCATCGCGATTTGAAGCCGGCGAATGTGAAGCTGCGGCTGGATGGCACGGTGAAAGTGTTGGACTTTGGATTGGCTAAAGCGCTCGAGCCAGTGTCGGCGATGAATGCAGACGTCACGTCACCAACGATCGCTGCTCCCGCAATGACGCGGATCGGCGTCATTCTCGGCACGGCCGCGTATATGAGCCCCGAGCAGGCGCGCGGCGAGCCGGTCGACAAGCGCGCAGATATCTGGGCATTCGGTGTGGTCTTGTTCGAGATGTTGACCGGAGCCCCGCTCTTCGCGCGTCTGACGCTGGCCGACACGATTGCCGGGGTGCTACACGTCGAGCCAGAGTGGAACCGCGTCCCTGCGAGAACGCGCCCCTTATTGCGCGCGTGCCTGCAGAAGGATCCGAAGCGCCGACTTCATGACATTGCCGACGCCCAACTGCTGCTCGACCACGATGAACCCCAGGCCGCGGCCGGCCAACGCGGCCGTCAGGGATGGGTCGCCTGGGCCGTCGCGGCCGCGTTCGCCATCGTTGCGGTTGTCGCAGCCTTGGCGCCATGGCGCACACCGCCACCAGCCGCTCAGTTCGTGCGCCTCCAGATCGCCCCGACGGGCGATCTGCCCGCAAGCGCAGCGTCGGCGATCTCACCCAATGGGCGTTATGTCGCCTTCCTGTCGAGCGGCTCCGACCGCGTGATGCGAGTCTGGGTGCGAGAGCTGAGATCGTTGGAAGATCGCGCGCTGCAGGGCACGGAAATCGGGCAGGCGGCTTTACCCCCGTTCTGGTCTCCCGACAGCAGGTTCATCGCCTTTGATGCGGGGGGCACGCTCAAGAAGATCGACGTGTCTGGTGGTTTGGCGCAGACCGTCTGCGAACTCCGCCAGCCCGCCGTGGGCGGATCCTGGAACCGCGATGGCGTGATCCTGTTCGGCAACGTAGCCGGCGGCATCATGCGAATATCAGATGCTGGCGGCGCGGCCTCGCCAGTTACAGCGCTCGACTCATCTCGCGGGGAGAGCGCTCATCTCACACCCGTGTTCCTGCCGGGAGGACGGCATTTCTTCTACTTGCGGACTTCCCGAACCAACCCTGAGCAAACGGGGATCTTCATCGGATCGCTCAACGCGCGCCCTGGGGAACAGGATTCCCGACGCCTTGTAGCAACCACGACGAGCCCGGTCTACGCACGCGCCTCTAACGGAGGACCGGGAAAGCTGTTGTTCCTCCGAGACGGGAATCTCATGGCCCAGGCCTTCGACGAGTCGCGGCTCGAATTGTCCGGCGCTCCAATCCTTGTCGCTGAAGGGGTGCACTCCTACCTCGACACCGCCACAGTGTCGGCGTCCGAGAACGACATCCTGGTGTACAAAAGTGCGGTCGAGAACTCGCAGCTTACATGGTTGGATCGGCAGGGACGGGTCGTCGGTCGTGTGTCGGAGCCCGGGTTATACGACGGGCTCAGTTTGTCGCCTGACGCCATGCGAGCCGCTGTCGCTCGAGTAAACCCCCAGGTCACGTCAAACGCGACCTTGTGGTTGTTCGACTTCGCTCGCGGCGCGAGCACCCGGTTCGCATCCACTGCGGGTGTCGGAGCGGCCGTGTGGTCTCCGGACGGGAGCCGCATCGCCTTTACGGACAGACGCGGCTCTCAGACAGACGTGTTGCAGAAACCGACCAACGGCGCCGGGCGACAGGAACTTCTGTTTCAATCGGCGGAGTATCGGGCGGTACCCACGAGCTGGTCGCGAGATGGCCGCTTTCTGTTGTTTGTGGTGGTGGATCCGAAGACGAATGCGGACTTATGGGCGCTTTCGCTCGACGGCGCTCCAAAGCTCGTCCCGTTTGTTCGCTCGGATGCCGCCGAAAGCCAAGCGCAGTTCTCGCCGAATCCGCAGGGCGCCTCTCGCTGGGTAGCGTACACGTCGAACGAGTCCGGCCGCGATGAAGTCCAACTCAGAACGTTTCCTGATGCTCAGAATCGGCTGATTGTGTCGAGCGACGGGGGCCACAGTCCGAAGTGGCGGCGAGACGGCAAGGAGTTGTTCTACGTCGCGGCCGATGGCATGGTCATGGCGGTCGCGATCGCCGACAACCCGTTGCATGTCGGTGCGCCGACACCGCTATTTCAGACGCCGCGCGGTTTTGCCACACGGGATTCCACCGGGCGTCGCGGTCCGGCGCCGTGGGACGTGACGCCGGACGGCCAACGGTTTCTGCTCGTGGCACCGGTCGAGGCTGGCGCCACGTCACAGTTCACGGTGGTGCTGAACTGGCAGACTGGGCTGACGAAGTGAGCAGTGGCGCGTAACGGTCAGTGAGGACGAGTCGCGCTAGAGTTGCTTCGAGGCAGTCGTCACAACGTATCGCACCGCCACGAAGAAGGCTCCCAGCAGGTCAGACTCAACCACGTGCCATTTCCCGTCAGCAGATTGAGTTCGTCCTCAGCTGGTTCGAGGAACTGAAGGCGCGCGTGCTGACGAAATAGCAATGACGCGAACCGGCGAGGGGTGCCGTCCGACGTTTTGATACAGCCTCT
>CAVXNR010000011.1:0-133294 GCA_963763095.1 Vicinamibacteria bacterium | reverse complement strand
GCGACCTATGCCGCGACGAATCGCGCCGACGGCACCGCCGCCACGAGCCTCTGTCCAAGATCAGACGGGCTCTGATAGTTCTCGACTCTGAGCGCATCCTGCACCTGGAAGTGCAGCCCCTCTGGCGGCAGGTGGATGTCCACCGCCTCGATCACGCCCTCGAACAGGCAGAGCAGTACGTCGGCCGACAGGCGCGTCACCGGCATCAGCGGGCGCAGCGCCTGTGACGGCGTGCCGGATACGGGTACCGTCCGATAGCCGTCCACCTCCAACGCGGGCCACGCGCTGACCGCCGGCGACCGGAGCAGGAACCCACTCAGCGAACGCGGCAGCCCCTGCAGCTCACGCTGACCCTCGGCCACACACGTCTCCGCCTCCCGCCGGCTTGTCGATCCAACACTGAACGCCCCGCTCATGAGGCACTTCACCCAGTACCTGATCCACGCAGAAGAAGCGGATCGATGCCGGCGGCAGCAAGCCCTCGTCGGGAACCAGGTAATTGAAGGGCACGCCCCTGAGCCGGGCAAGCTGCTCGAACCAGTCCCGCGGAAACGCGAACTCCGGCAGGGACGGCGCCGCTGGAAGATGCGCGACGGCCGCCGCGACCCCAGCCTCCCGCGCGCGTACCTCCTGGTACCGTCTGCGCTTCCAGTGATACAGGGCCGCCGAGGCCGACTCGTTCTGCAGCGCGAGCAGCCGACCAAGTTCCCACGCCGCAGCGTAGGTCACATCGTCTGCACCCGAGGTGGGATCGCTGCGAAGCAGATCGGATGCGGCGTGCACGCCGAGCAGGGAGACCTGCGGCTGCGAGTCCGCACGCTCGACCGGCGCCAGCGGGCTCTGGTACCAGGAGGTCGTCGCGCTTCCATCCAGCTTCGCGTGCGGCAGCGGCACGGCGCCTGCGCTCAGGCGGCTGCCGGTGCCGGCGTCGGTCGGCTGGACCGACAGCCGTAGGTTTCCCGGGCTCAGCGTCTCGAGAGCGCGGCGAAAGTCCTGATCACCCCGATCGCTGCAGGTGAACTGCCAGCTCTTGAGGCACGCGAGGCGCACAGACTGCTGGCCGTTCGCCACGGCAAAGCGGCCATCATCGCCGTAGCGGCCCTCGACGGACACCAGGTGGACGGTGCTGCGGCTCCCGGGCTTCACGGGCCGGTTGGCGAGCACCACCGCGCATCCCTGCCAGCTCGCCGCCTTGCCCGGCTCGACGGTGCTGCGCCTGACGTGCGCCAGCTTCCTCAACTGCTCCCTGGTCGGAAGAAGCATGTCGAGCACGGCGCGATTCCAGGATCCTTCCAACGCATTCGAGACGCACAGCTCGATGAAGCTCACCGCGTCGGCCTCGCTGTCGCCCGTCTCGATCTCCACCTCCGGCCGGCCGGGCGGCAGCCAGCCGAGCGCGGCCTCCCGCTTCATGTCGCCAATCGTGCAAGTGCGAACGCGGAGCGGGTTGGTGTCGGCGCGCTCGGCACCGATGGTGACGAGCGCCTCTTCGTCCTGGTGCACGACGATCAGCGCGAGCCAGGGCGGCACCGACGGCGCTCCTTTTGGACGCACCACGCGATCGGGGCTGCGCTCCCACGGGAGCGTGCTGCGCTGAAACCTCACGTGGGGGACGACCCCGATGTGATCGCCGACGCTCCCTGCTGGAGGGAAGACGGCCCCCACGTCCTGCGGTGAAAGCCTGAACCGGGGACCGAGTACCCGAGAACGCCCGCGTGGTCGGGACGCTCGGCGCAACGACGGCCGTGTTCGCGGCATTGACGGTCTGCGTCACCTCGATGACGTAATCGCCGCTTTCCAGCGCCGGCTGATGATGATCGACGTACTCCACCGCCCACGATGCACTTCGCGCGGTCTCGCTCGCGGTCTCGCCCGGTTGCGAGCGAGACGCGAGGCGGCCGAACGTTCCCGCGGGCTTCTCGGCCGTTACGGTCCTCGAAACCGTGGACGGCGGCTGCTTCCCGCCGGCATCGACGACGTCCGTCGGCCTCAGGGTGAATCCGACCGGTACGTCTTCGAGCAGTCCTTTGTCGTTCGCGCGCGGGACCTTCACGAAGCGCTTGCCGTGCGCCTCCAGGACGGCCGCCTGGCCCCACAATGCTGCCGGCATCGCTTTGACGATCGGATCCTGCGTAAACGGCGCCGGCAGATTGTCTTTCGCACGAACGACCCGGATCGCGAGTCCGCTTTCGAGCTGCTTCGGCGTCAGGCCCATCGGGCCGACGGCCAGTCGTTCACGGTTGTGATCTTCGGCGGTCAGCGGAATCGACGAGGTCACCACGAACGTACACCGCACCGGATCGACGATCCATCGCTCCGCGGCATTCGACCCGCCCGGCGGCGCGGCGATGGTCCGTACCAGGCCGTCCGCGATGGCGACGCCGCACAGGTCCTTGGGCAGGAAGGCGCTGCGGAACGAAGCCCAATTGAGCGCTTCCGGAAGCGAAGCCTGATCGCCGAATGCCACGTTGATTGATACGTCGAAGAGGAGGATCCGGAGATAGATGCTGGCCGTGCCGGAGAACTCCGGGCCCCAGAGGTGCACGTTGGCTCCCGCCTCGAACGTGAGGTGGTGCGTGCCGAACGCGTGGATCGTCAAATCGGCGCGCAGCGCCACCGAGACGCTGGCGTCGTAGTAGTACGGTTGCCAGGAGATCAGGAAGTCGGCAGCGGCGGTGAACGACGCCACCACGTCCTCGTCGGTCCACACCGCCTCGAGCAGCCCGCCGGCCATCACCGCATGGGCCGTGAGCGCAAAGTAGGCGCTGCCCTTGATCGACAGGTGATCGTTCACCTTCCACTGCAGCTGCAGGCGTGGGACCACGGGATAGTGCGCCGGCCGATCGAACGCGGGGTGATAGCCGCCGATGGTGAGGACGAAGTCGCCCGCGCGTACACCCTCGCGATCCTTGAACCAGCAATAGAAGGCGAAACCGCCGCTCAACTGACATGACTGCGCCGCCAGGTAGGAGCCGGGCGTCAGCAGGCCGCGGACCGTCAGGATGCCTTCGTCGGGAACGAAGGTCGCCTTGAGCGCGAGCTGCGCCTGGATGATCGGCGTGAGCGCCGGCGATCCAGGCGCGGCCGGCGGTGACACCACGGTGGACAGACCGAGGAGATCGATCTCGAACCGGTGCGACAGCCGGCCGATGAGCAGGGCGAAGGAGTCGACGATGCCGAATGAGGTGAAGCGGACGCCCACGGCGAGGAAGCTCTCGCCGATCGCCGGCGGCACGTAGCGCTCGAGCGCGTTGAGCATCTGCATCGGATCGCGGGTCGTGCCGGCCGAAGCTCCCATGCCGCCCGGTACCGCGGGCAGCGCTGGCGCCGCGAGCGCCGGCTTGGCCTGCGCGATCAGCGGGAACGCCGCGAGGTCCTCGACTTCGGGCAGCAGGATCGCGCGGTTGTAGCCGAAGCCGGCGGCCAGCCCCGTGACGAAGAAGAATGGCGGCCCTCCGAATTCATAGTCGAGCACCGCGTAGAGGAACAGCGAGGGATGCTCGTGGAGCTGTACGAACAAGCCGGACGCCGAGAGCGTGAGCGCCTGGGCGCGCACGATGGCGAAGCCGGCGAAGCCCGGGACCTCGACCGGCTGCCCCTGGGCGTCGGTCTCGCCCGTCCGCACCTGGTGCAGCAGGAATGCGCCGCCGATCTCAATCGCCTCGTTGCGGTAGTCGATGCCGAGGCCGCGCAGGCCGAACGTCGGCTCCCATGGCTTGAGCGCGGTGCTCGCCGACAGGCCGTCCAGCGACACCGTCAGCCCGGCGATGGTGATGCCGGCGTCGAGGAGGACCGTGAGCCGCCCGTGCTGATACTCAACGCCGACGCGCTCCACCCGGAGCGGTCCGAAGGACCTGTGGATGTCCATCCACTGCGTGCCGCTCGCCCCCGCGCCGGCATCGGCGGGTGCCGGGCCCGACGGTATCGCGGGGGCGCCGGCGACATCGTGCACGCCGGCGGGCACATTCAGCGCCTTCTGCTCGCTTCCCGCTCGGATCGCGACGTTCAGGTTCACGCCTGACGCGACACCTGTGTCGGGAAGAAATCGCGCCGCGTCGCCGAGCGCCTTCAGTGCCGCCACGTCGGCGCTGGTGAAGGTGCCGTTGGCGCCGGTGACCTGCAGCGCCAGCCGCAACGGTTCGCCCGTCATCGACGACTGGCCGATGAGAGGCAGGCCGGGCAGCGAGGGCGCGGACAGCTCGAGGCCCAATTCGACGTCCAGGCCGAGCAGGACCCGCGTGGGAGGTGGCTCTTTCGGTGCCTCGCCGGCGCTTCCGCGTTCGAAGACGAACACCGCGTCGTGCAGCGCGAACGCCAACGACTCGGGCACTCCGGTCCGCAGCGCAGCGGTGTCCGGCAGGTTCGCCAGCAGGTCCACCACCCGGATCGGGCACCCGCCGGCGTCGTGGAAGCCGGCGAGCAGGATGGATGCATCGCCGTTCGATTCGAAGTCGAGCTCGAATTCGAGCGGCTCACCTGATCCGGCGGAGACGAACAGTCGCCCGCCGAACTCCTGGCTCGCCACCTTGCCGCCGTCATGCGTGAGGGCGGCGGTAAACGTAGCGCGGACTGCCGGCGGCGCGCCCGGGTGCGCCTCGCCCAACTGCAGGCTGCCCTCGCATTCGAGGAAAAAATCGCGGGTGTCGCTGGTGTAGGCGAGGCTGACCGCGTCGATGGTGAGCCCTTCGAGCACCGGCGGCAGGGTGAGTCCCCGCAGTCCGTCAATCTCCCCGGCGAGCTGCGCCGCGAGCGCGAACACGGGGACGCCCCGCTCACCCTCGTCGACGCGCGCCTCGAACTGCCAGCCGCGGTTCGACACGGTGACGCGGACATCGGGCAGGCGGTACTGACCGTGGTCAGTATCGATCCGCCATGCGTGATCGGGGTGAATGCTCACCGAGCACGCGTAGTAGGAGCCGGGCTCGATCGTCAGCGACAGGCGATCGACGGTCGGCAGCGGCGGGCGTGGGAGCCCTGGCAGGCACGTGTCGAGGAGCTTCGCCGGATCGAGCGCACCGCCGGTCTGCACCGCCATGACCGAGAAATCGGGTGCCTGCACCGTGACGGCGAGCGTCGCGCCACACACGTCGAGATTGGCCTCGGCCGTTCCGAAGAATCGGGTGGGGACCGCTCCCGCGCCGTGCAGGATTACGGCCCGCATACGGGTCAGCGTGATCGGCCACGCGAACCCTGGCACCGGAGACCAGGCATCCTTCGCCGCGTGAGTGAAGGTCAGGCCGACGCTCGTCGTCGCGAGCCGGACGCCCCCCGGGTCAGCCGTGAAGTGGAATGCGACGTCAGCAATCTTCACGCCGCTAATCGCCGCCCTGATCGGCTCAGGCAGCATCTCCGTGGCGCTCGGTCCCTGCATCAGGTGGGCGAGCGCGGACTCGTGATGGCTGTCGTCGTCGGCCTCGAATGCCGCCTTGACGATGAGCTCGTCGTCCTGCGCCCCCCAGCTTCGCGCGGTGAGGACGAAGCGGCCGCCGTTCGGAATGCTGAGTGCGCCGACATATCCGAGCATCGGCTCGAACGGGGCTCTGCCACTCGCGGGGTCGTACCAGAGCGGGACGTAGGCACGCGCGCCCACGGACGCCTTCTCGCCGCTGCCGGGGATCAGATCGATCGAACCGACGGTTGCCTCGAGATACAGGCCAGCGGCGCGGGTC
Organism: Vicinamibacteria bacterium; assembly: GCA_963763095.1. Classification (GTDB taxonomy): domain Bacteria; phylum Acidobacteriota; class Vicinamibacteria; order Vicinamibacterales; family JAENWD01; genus CAVUCH01. The sequence goes on along the minus strand of CAVXNR010000011.1, from coordinate 127,625 downwards.
TCGAGATCCCAGGGAAACTCACCCTCGTTCAGACGACGCACGGGACCGATGCTCGTGGGCAGCACGAGGTCGCCGGTCGTCTGCACGATCTGCTGCCCGGCGACGCTTGCCAGCACGCCCAACGCCGACTGCAGCTGCCACCGCGCGTCGAACGTGATCCGCGCCGTGCCCGCCGGCGTCCCCGCGCCGGCGTTCGACACGGTGAACGACGCGCCCTGCAAATGAAGCGATCCGACGAGCGCCTCGCCCTCGGGCCCACTCCAGGGGCGGCCGGGAAAACTGTCGTCGATCCGCCACGGTTCCGGGCACTCGATGCGAAGCGTTGCGTGCAGTTCGGCCCCGCCGGCGGCGACCGCTTCGAATGAGGCGGTCACGATCGTGTCCGGCCCGAGCTGGAGGCCGGCAATAGCTGTCTTGCCGAGAAGGGTCAGCCGCGTCGGGTCGTTGGCGACCGGCTGCGTGTCACGGATCTCGAGCGCGGGTGAGGTGCCCGCAAGGAGCCCGGCGGCTGCCGTGCCAAAGAGCTCCACCAGCCCGCCGGCTGGAATGCTCAACCAGCCTTCGCCGAACGTGATGCCCGAGTGCGGTGTGTCGAAGATCACAGGTCCGCCGGCGGAGGATCGACGCCGTCTACGACATTCGGGAGCAGGTCCCACCGCCCGCCTTTCGGCTTGTAGGACTTGTAGATCCCTGGCCCCTGGCTCCTGCCGCTCAGGACTTCGAACAGGGCTCCGAAGGCCTTCTGCTCGCTTTTCACCTCCCAGAATCTCGGCTCACGCAGGTAGATCGGGCCCGCGAAGAACTGTCCCGAGGTGGTGCAGTCGAGCAGACGGAAGCCGGCGACGTGGTCCCACCAGACGGCGCCCGCCACGGAAATCTCCTGCTCGAAATAACTCGCGAACTCGTGGATCGTCGCGAGGGCTCCAAGAGGAAACTTCACCTTCCCGTCGGCATCGGGTTGCGCAACCATGTGCGACGGCAGTTCGTAGCCGCCGTGGCATCGGACGGCATAGCACCACGTCTGACAGACGGGCGAGTCCTTCTTCCATGCATTGGCAAAGTGCTTGGCGATCGCAATCGACTTGGTCGTCGAGATGTAGCTTCGGAAGGTCTGATCGATGGCGTACTCGCCGAGATGGAGAAACGCGTACTTCCGGAGCATCTCGAGGTACGAAATCTCGTCGTCTCCGGCGTCCTTCGATCCCTTGCCGCGCTTTGCCTTGGTGCGCGTCACACCCTGGTTGCTCTTGAGAGTCTTGTCGAGCGCATCCGCGACCTCCTTGACGTTGGGGCCGCCGAGGGCATTCACCTTCATTACTTTCTCGTACATGCCGGAGTCCGTCCGGGTCATTCCCGGCAGGAACCCGTTTGCAGCGTGAATCTTCACAGGGTCCCGATCGTCGCCCCGGAAGGCAAAGCAGGAGACCCGCGGCAGGCCGGCATGCAGCGCCGTGGGCCGGGTCACCGCGTCCTTCTTCCCACTTTTGTTCTCCCGAGCAATGTCCTGATCGATGGAATCGATGAACAGATCGATAGCGCTCTTGGGCGGCACGGGCGCGCTGCTCGGCACGGGCGTCACGTCACGGGAATCCTGGTTCTGTGTCTTGCCGGATCGGTAGAGCCATGTGCGCTCCTCCTCGGCAATCAGGCTCGGCTTCGGGAAGTAGCCGACAAAGCCCAGCGCCACGTAGTCCGCGTGCCGCTGCTGCTCGATCCGCCAGCGTCCCGCCGCACGCAGCACCTCCTCGATGCGCTGCGGCGCGGCAGCTGGAAAGTCTTTCGCGGCTTTCAGGGTGGTGAGGTGAGCGTCGGCAACGCCGGCCGCCGCCAGTCCGGTGCACAGCACCTGCTTCATGACGTCGACGGCATCGCCGACCGGCGCTTTGTTCGCGAACGGCAGCAGTGCTCGCTGGAACGCGATCACGGCCAGCGGGTCGAGCATTAGGCCGATCTGGAGTCGCCGCGGCGACTGCGCCTGCGGCGGCTTCGCGCCAATCACGATCGTGTTGTCGATCTCATCGGGCGAGCCGCTGTCGTAAAGCGCGTCCTTGTAGTTGCGAATCTCCAGCCACGCGCCGGCGACGTCGACGCACAGGACGATGACGTCGTCGTACTTGAGGAGCTTCGCCGGATCGTAGGTGCCGTAGGTCACGCCCAATAGTCCCACCGCAGCGGACGCGAAAGGTTCCGCCGAAGCGATGCCGGTTCACACATAGGTGTGATCGTTGAATTGATTCAGGCCCAACGTCCACCCGAGGTCCGGGATGCCCGACGGCGGCGGCCCGGCGTATCCAGTGATGAAAAGTGTGACCGCGTCCAATGGGCCGTGGTAGGCATTTCCCAGGGCACACGTGACAGGAATTGGCGCGCTTTGGGGATGCCCGATGAGCCCGGTCAGAGTGTAGCGAAACGGAGTCAACTGCTGTGGGATGGGCAGAATCGCGCCGCCCTTCTCGACAACATTCAGGGCTCTGTTCAGGCTCGGAATGGAGAGGACTCCGCCAAGCTTGAATCGGAGCCATGCCGCCTGGTCTTCTCCCGCGAACGTAACGACTGCGAACCACGGTGGTGCCTTCTCTCCACCGACAGCCGCGTATGCGCATCCCGTCCGCGAGAAATCGATCGGCTTCTCCAACCAGTGCGCCTCCGTCTTCAGCGCCGCGACATCCCGAACCAGCTTGGGGACGCCGAGGGCATCTTTCGCTCCGCTCCACTTCTGCCAGTCCGCCGAAAGCGTCTCGTGCGACGACGCGACGGCTGTGATCCGATCCCCCATGGTCGACAACTGCGTCGCGTGCGCCTTGATGTCGGAATCGTGGGTCTGGAAGACCGTTTTATACAGCTTCGCCAACATCTCGTCGTTGAGCGGCGCGCGCTGCATCTGGCAAACGAGGCGCCCCTGCCGGTAGCCGGGGATATCCCGATACTCGAGAGATAGATTCGTCGGGCCGGACCCCGTCGCCCTCAGGCCGCTGATCGTGACGTCCACATGCTGACCCGGGCCGAGGCCCGTAGCGGGCAGATCGAGCTTCCAGCGAGGCACCGGGGCGTCAGGCGTTTCCTGGTGCACGTCAAGGGAGATGTCATTCGGCGGCCACGCCACCTTCACCGAGGCGGCGCCCACGATCTTGCTGTCCAGGGTCCACCACATGTTCGCGTCGCCGACGTCGAATGACAGCGCAAGGCTCGGCCGCATATGTGGTCCCGCCGCCCCAATCGTTTCGGTCGCCGAGGTGTTGAGCAACCTGAGCACCAGCGTGTTGTCCTGACTCCCGTCGTTGACGAGCGTGCTGGTGCCGACGAACCCCGCGCGCAGCGGCGCCTCGGCGCGGCCCCAATTAAGGACGTTCAGGTGCCGGTGCACTGTGCTGATGATCGGAGTCCTGGTGTTGGCGAACCGGAGCGCCCTGACTTTGAGCTGGACCTGCGTCGGGCGGCTGCCCAGCCCGGCTTCCGCGCTGAGCTCCTGCAGCGAGAGCGTGATGCGGCTGTCGTTCGGAAGCGTCCGCTGGCTCCCCCTGAACAGCATGAACACCGACACCGGCGCTCCGTTCTCGCCCCGGACGGCGGCCACGTCCCACGACTGGGCGTCGCGCGGCAGCACGCGGCTGGCGAGGTTCGGGGCCGTCAACACGCCGAGCGCGCGCTGCGACAGGATGCCGGGCCGGAACCGCAGCTCCAAATGATGGTTCTCGGGGGAAGCCGTCGCGTTCAGCGGCGGATCGAACTCGATGTCGCCGCCGGACTGGTTGTGCAGCTCCAGGTGCAGCTCGCGCTGCACCCGTCCGTCGTCGACGCACAGGGCGGGTGCATTGTCGTCGTCGTAGAGCTGGAACGCGATCGGGTCGGGCGCCAGCGCAATGCGGGCCCTGGATGGGATCTCAGTCGATGTCATCTGTGTCCTCGCTTGCCGCGGTCCTCGTCAGCCTGGTCCACCCTTCCACGATCTCCGGCGCCTCGCCCCATCGAGCCTCGAGCAGCGGGCGCTCGATCCCGCCAACCTCCACCCAGGCGCGCTCCACCTTCTCGACCCACGACCACGCGAATCCGGGCTCTGTCGGCAGAGGCAGGCGGACGGTGCCGCGCGGTGTGAGGATCGGCCCGGTCAGGAACGTGGCCTGGAGCCGTCTGACGGCCGCGACGTAATCATCGTGAGGAATGTCGATGGACTTCGCCGGGAGGATGCCCGACGCCGCGTGCACCACGCCGCGCGGATCCACCAGCAGCACGAGCGTCTGCGCGGGATCGTCCAGCGAGAGCGGAAGCTGCACGGATCGCCCCGGGCCGTATCCCGCGTCGGTCAGACCGTACGCGGGCTTCACGTCACTTCCGTCGTCGATCCACAGGGCCACCAGACCGTCGTTGAGCCGGCCGTGATCGCCGATACGCACTGGCACACTCACCCGTGTGAAGCCGCGGGTCGGCGCGGATTCGATGCTGCCGTCGATGGCACCCCGAAACGCCTCCCATCCCTGGTCGGACGAGGGGAGTCCACGGAGCTCGAGGCCCACACTGGCTCGTGCAACGGCCAGCGGGCGGCCGATGAGGAATGCCGTGCCCTGGTGGTGCGCGGACGCGTCCGGATCGATTGCTTCGAGGTTCCGTTCGATGCGATCCATCAGGTCCTGGACGTCGCTGCCAAGCAGGCTCCGCACGAGCCGGCGCAGCGTCGGGTTGGCGATGTCGCCAGGCAGGACTGGAAACGCCTGCCCGGGCGCGGGTTGCCACCAGCCCTTCCCGGCCACGAAACCGATCGCCTCGCCGTTCTCCGCGTAGATCATCAGCGTCTGATCGAGCCGGTTATGGAGCATCCAGCCGCAGACGATCGAGGGTGTCGCCCGGCTGCCGTTGCTGCCCGCCGCAGCGGCGCCGCGCGTGCCGTGATCCGCGAGCCAGCGGAAGTTCAGACGCGCGGGCTGCGCGAAACGGGGAGGCAGGCACACGCCGTCTCCAGGATCCTGTGTCGCCATCGTCTCTGCCGGGACGACGCCCGGCTGTTCGCCGTGGATGACGAGCTCCTGTACGCGTCCGAAGGTGTCGACCAGCCGCAAATCTTTCACGACCAGGCGGCCGGCCCGGATGGGCAGGAACGCGTCGAAGGGCTGCGGGGCGGTCCGGTTGTGACCGCCGATCGCGTCGCGCACCTTCCGGGTGAACTCCCGGCCCTCCTCGAAGCCCAGCGGATCGTCCACGGGAAACTGCATCGTGTGCTTGCGCATGAGGAGCGCGTCGTTGAACCCCGCGAGCGACTGCGTAAGGCACCAGTGTGCTCCGTCCTCCTCCTCGATCACCTCGCAGTACGCCGACCAGAGCACGTCCGTCACGGCGTCCCTTGCGGCTCCAGTCTCGCGCCACCGCGCATACCACGCGGTCACCGTCTCCCACGGCGCCTCGCCCGCGGGAGGTTCGACATGGCTGCGGTACAGCGGCACGAGCTGCTCCTTCAGGTACGACTCGAGCTGGAGCCGGAGCTGCCCCTTGGCGTAGCCCGTGAGGATGGCGCGTCCCGCGTACCGATTGCCTTCGAGCGCGAAGGCTCCTGGTCCCGGGTGCTCGAGCTCGAGATCGACGCCATCCGGGGCGAGCCGGTACTGCTTGCCGATGAAGGACGGGTCGTACTCGTTCCGCGCGGCGGCGTGGGGATGCACGTCCACGCGCCACTCCAGCACGAACGGATGCCACGGCTGCTGCCGGCACTCCTCCGGCGTCAGGCTGCCAGCCGTGTACAGACCGTCGATCGCGGCCGGCAGAGTGTCGTGCTGCGACTCGAACGTGCCGTCGACAACGGGAGCGAGACCACACGCGACACCGCTCGAGTCCGGGAACCGCGCGGTGGGCCGTGCCACGTCGCCAGAGACCAGGAGCACCGGATCGGTGGGCCTCCAGTAGCGCGGCGCCGGAATACCCTTGAGCGTCAGCGCCTCCCTGGCGGTCGCGTTGAACGCGCCGAGCGCGGTCTCTACGGCGTGCCGCGCGCTCGCAGATCGCGCTCTCGCCGCTCGTGCCGCTACCTGCATCCCCTCGAGCGGCGCGAGCACGCGCGCCTCGACATGACGGCGCGCCTCGTCCATCCCAGGAAAGTCGCCAATCGCGTCGCCGGGCGGATAGGCGCAGATCAGGTAGCGATACCAGTCGGCGAAGAGCTGCGTTTGCATCGACTCGACGTCGCGGTCGTGTCGATCCGAGGCCGCCTGCTCGACGTTCAACCGATCCAGCAGACCGAGCAGCTCCGGCGGCAGCGGCACGGGCGTATCGTCGGTCTTCTCGACGGGTGATCCCTCGCCACCGCGCCGCACGATGGTCCAGTGCGTGCCGCCGTGCACCGGGGCAAACCCCTGCTCGTGGCGCAAGTCGGTGAACGTTTGCCCGAGGTCGTTGTGGCGTCCCTCCAGGCGTCCGCGGAGATGAAGCGCCTCGAGCTGCTCCTCGAGGCGCCGTTTGTCCTGCGGACGGCCGTTCGCCAGATGGCTGGAGAGATAGGCCGACATCGCTTCCGTGCCGGTATTGCCGACAGCGACGCGAACGCGCCGGATCTCCTCGCTCGCGGTCGAGGGATCGGAGAAATCGAACGACGTGCAGTCGACGTGGACGCGGCCGGCGCAGATGGTGCGCACCGGGAACACCACGTGCTCGTTCTCCTTCCGCGGTACCGTCCATCCGTATCTGTGCTCGAGCGCCTCGAATCGGAGCTCGTCGAAGCGCCGGCACGCCGCCTCGTCGCTGCCCGCCGTGACGTGGTGCAGCGAGTACTTCGTGACGGCGGCATCGATCGCATCCACGAACGCCTCCGAGCGGACGCAGTCCTGCTCGAGGTTGTCGTACCACCCCACCACGTCGTAGGCCACCGAGGCCCATTGCGCCGGGCGGCCGATGCTGTCGGGATCGTAGAAGCCGAACACACTGCGGCAGTTCGGATAAAACGCCGCAAAGGTGGGCTCGCCATACCCGATCGCCGTCAGCGCGCCCAGGTGGGATTCCGGTGCCTTCGTTTCCTTCAGCCATGTCTCGAGGGGCAGCACGCGCCCGAGATACCGGAATGGCTGCGGGTGTACGCCGTCGGCGTAAGGGTAAGTGACGGCGTCGGGAATGCTGTCCTGACCTGGTGGATAGATGTAGTCGCTCTCGACGACCCACCGCCGGTCCACCTCCCATTTCACAGGACTGCCCTGAGGCACCAGGCGCCTGACCAGCCACCGGTTGGGGACGACCGGAAATGTCACGTGCCCCGAATGGACCTTCAGCCGCTTGCGCTCGTGAACACCCGCTGCATCGGCATACCAGTGGCTGGCCCGGCGGACCGTATACGTGCGGTGCGCCGCCGGGTCGAGGATGCTCCATCGGTTCGACGGGCGGACGACGCGCACGACCGCGTCGTCGGGGAGCGCATGCCCGTTGCTTGCGAAGCGCGCCTTCAGGTCGTCCGGCAGCGCATGGCGATCCAGCGCATCGATCGCCGCCGGATCGGCATCGACTGTGAACTGCAGGCCATGGCTCGCGCCCTTCCGCAGCCCGTCGGGCAGCGCCCAGTGCAGGTGAATGCCGGCGCGGAGATGAAGACCGCGATCCTCGAAAGGCCGCGAGAGGATCTCCTCACTCAGGTAGGCGATATCGGGATTGATGTCTCCGTTGGCTGTCGCGTAGGGCAGATGGCTGAAGTCCGCGAAAGGCTCCAGCACGGACCGGTCGTGCTCGAGGTAGAGGGCGTCGACGCGCACGGGCACGACGAGTGCGGTGGGGGAATTCGCCATCTCGGGGTGGAGGACGGACGTCACTTGCGCGACACGCGCAGCGTGCCGGTAATGACACCCTCGAAGAACGTGACCCGCATGTGATATCTGCGCGCTGAGCTCACATTGGCACATTCGGTGAGGGCAGCGCGTAACTCTTCCATGTCGCGCTGAACCTCACGGAGCCGCTGCTGTTGACGGGAAGCGGACCACTGGTTGAGGGCCGCAACACAAGACCAACGGCGGCGGTGACGAGCGCCGCCACGAGCGCAAGCTCGTTCTTGTCAGCGCCCGTGCGCATAGCGGTCAACGTCCCGGCGGAACCCGAACGATGTCACCAAGGTCACGATCGGCTGATCTTGCGGCGGGCGGTATGGCGTGCTCCTGCAGGCGCCGGGCCGCATCACGCAGATCGCCGTCGCTGACGATGTTGTACCCATCGAACACGCTCCGGCAGAATACACCAGAAGCCAGAAGCGACTGTGGCGCTTGTCGTGCCTAGCGCAAGCCTCGGCCACACGAGCCCAAGGACACACAGCCTTTGCTCAGCTCGTTCTGCCGTTTCTGGCGCGACAATCAATCCTCAGTAAAGTGATCTATGTCGATACTGGTCGCAACCGACCGCGAGGTCGTCGTCGTTGACGTCGAGCGAGGCACCTTTGCCTCCGCGCAGGGGATCGGCGACCGCCCGACGTGCCTGGCAGCGGACCCGTTGGTTCGCGGGCGTGCGTGGTGCGGCACCCACAAGGGCGGCATGTTCAGGAGCGATGACCGCGGAAGATCATGGCATTCGGTCGGCCTCGCAGGCCGCCTGATTATGGCCGTCACCGCGAGCCCGGTGGAGCGGGACGTGATCTGGGTAGGCACTGAGCCCAGCGAGGTGTGGCGCTCAGAAAACGCTGGGACTACGTGGGAGCAGACCAGCGAGTTGCAGACGCTGCCCTCGTCGTCGGAATGGTCCTTTCCGCCCAGACCGGACACTCATCACGTTCGCTGGATCGCGTGCCACCCGTTCGACTCGGAGCGACTCTGGGTCGCGATCGAGGCCGGTGCGCTCGTGTCTACGATCGATGGCGGCCGCACTTGGGGCGACCGGGTCAACGGCGGCCCGTGGGACACCCACGAGCTCGCGATTCACCCGAAGGCCCCAGATACGCTGCGCGTCTCCGCTGGCGATGGATATTTCGAGAGCTACGATGCCGGTGCGACGTGGCGATCGCCCAGCGAGGGTCTCGATGTCGGCTACTTGCGGAGCGCGGCGATTGCTCCGGACCGGCCAGAGGTCGTTGTCGTATCAGCCTCGTCCGGACCGCACTCCGCGTACGTCACTGGCCGTTCAGATGGCCGGTTGTATCGTCGCGTCGGTCCCGAACGATGGAAACGCGTGCGCGACGGCTGGCCGGAGCCAGCCACCACAATCGCACCCTTGCTCCGCGCTGGAGCGAAAGACGGAGAGCTGTGGGCTTCGGATGAGCGCGGCGTCCACCGTTCGGATGACAGTGGGAAGAGTTGGCACAGCGTGATCAGCTATGCGAGGTCGCCGCAGCATCTCCACGATTTCTCGCTGGTGCCCTGAGAAACGCACAGAGCCGACCTCGCGATCGAGATCACTGACCTGACGTCGCATGGAATATCCGTGACGCCGGGATGAGATTGCAATGCATCAGGCCGTTCGAATCCGACGACGGAGTAACCGTCGTTGGACGAAAGGCTCTGCAGACAGCCTCGGCGATGCGCCGCTGCTGACAGTGACAATAACTACCGCTTGTGTTTCCGGCGTGACGATACTCCTGTGCTCGCAGTCGCCAGACGGTGAGTGCAATGGTGTTTCCTGGCCCGACCCCGACTGTCGCTAAATCGTCTCAGTGCCTGGCGCTTGAAGATCAGTGCTGGCGCTTGAAGAACTGCACGGCATGCTCGTGCTTCTCGGCTGCGGCTCGGCTAGAAAAGGTACCGAGGTTTCGCCGGCGACCTGTTCGCGGATCGACTTTGCGGGAGTACAAGCGGTACTCGCCGGACTTCAGCTTCCGAATCATGTGATCTCTCCCCAACGATGTTCACTTCATCGGTTATGCAGGGCCGTTACCGCATCCAGTCGACTGCTAGGCGTTGTCTCGAGCGTGACACCGCGCGAGGAGAGCATCTTGCATCCAAACGCGCGGGAGGACGTATGCGAAAAATTGTCTTGACGGTTCCCGAGGTTGCGTTTATCGCGGCAACCAGGGGTGCGCTCGGCTTCGGTGCCGGGCTCCTGCTCTCCGGAAAGTTCAACGAGTCGCACCGACGTGCGGTCGGTTTGAGCTTGGTTGCGTTCGGGGTGGCGACGACTATCCCGGCCGCCCAGAGGCTCTTCGGCAGGGACACCGAGCTGACGGCATCTTCGTAGATGATGACCGACGGATTCGCGATCCTCTGCGGAAATGCCAATCGGACGCTCGCCGCGAAGGTGGCTGACGCTGCCGGTGTGGCGCTCAGCGACGCACTGGTCGAGCGGTTTCCTGATGGCGAGGTGAACGTCGAGATTCGCGCGTCCGTCCGCGACAAGGACGTCTTTATCATCCAGTCGACGGCACCACCCGTGAACGATCATCTGATGGAGCTGCTGGCAACGGTCGATGCGTGCCGGCGCGCATCAGCAGCGCGCATTTTCGCGGTGATTCCTTATTTTGGATACGCGCGATCCGACAAACGGCATGGCCGCCGCGAGCCGATCAGCGCACGGCTGGTCGCTGACATGTTGCAGACCGCCGGCACCGACCACGTCATCACGATCGACCTGCACGCTTCCCAGATCGAGGGCTTCTTCCGGATTCCGGTGGACAGCCTGACCGCCGTGTCCATCTTGTGCGACTCACTGAAGCGACGCCTGCCAGCGGATGCGGTCGTCGTCTCGCCAGACGCAGGGCGGCTGAAGATGGCGACTGACTACGCACAGAATCTCAACACTTCAGTGGTCCTGCTCCACAAGACGCGCGAGACTGGTGCCGACACGCACGCCACGCATCTCGTTGGTGACGTGCGTGGACGATCATGTCTCGTCGTCGACGACATGATCTCGACGGGCGGAACGATGGTCGAAACCGTGGAGAGACTCGTGGAAATGGGAGCGCGACCAGGAATCGTTGTCGCCGCAACGCACGGAGTTCTTCTCAGCGGCGCCCGAGCAAAGCTCACGGCGGCACCGATTGGCGACATATTCGTTACTGACAGTATCGAGCAACGCCTCGAAGGTTGGCCGCGCCTGCAAGTGGTCTCGATTGCGGCCCCACTCGCGGACGCAATCCGCCGGCTGGCCTCGGGCGAATTTCACCCAGAGTTGGCCGTTCACCGGTCGTAGGGCCGTCGCTCGATCGTGCGTCAGATCCAGCAACGGTGTCGCACGCTCCGCAAGCCGAAGACCATCACGCAGCCGCGGCTCTGCGCCGACGCGCCTTCCGGGTGCGCGCAGCTTTCCGAGCCGCTTCGCGGCGCAGTCCCGGGCCCTTGGTCCGCACGGCCTTGCGAGCCGCTGCTCTGCGAGCAGATGCTGATCGCCGACGCGCGGCACTCTTAGCCTGACGCGAAAGCGCCTGCTTGGAAGCGGCGCCTCGTCCCTCGCGCTTCAACGCGCCGGTGATCGCGCGAGAGCGCCGAGGCGCGGGTCGCGTTCCATGTCGAGCTGCGCGGCTTGCGTATTTTGCGCTCCGCTTTGTCTCGGCCTTGGCCGTCGCTGGTGGCGGCGGGAGGTGAACTCCGGCACGTCGCGCCTTCGAGAGGCCGATCGCGATGGCCTGTTTCGTGGACCGCGCCCCATGCTTGCCTTCGCGGACGTGATGTATCTCTTCGCGGACAAACGGGCCTGCCTGCGTCGTCGGCGCGCGACCGGCGCGCTTGGCCTTGCGCGAGCGCTCAACCGTTGTCTTTTCCGGCATAGCAATCCTCCAAACGCTCTGCTGAAGCAACGAGGATGCCCATCACGTCTGCGCGCCATCGAGCCGCGGCTCAGTTCGCTACTTCGTCGCCGGAGAAGACGGAATCCGTCGACGTACCTCTAGCGTGGCGTCGCCGGCGGCGATCGCCTCGCACCCGAAGTCCTTCGAAACATTGCTGAGTCGCTGTCGGATCCAAATCGTGATCCCAAGACGTGCTCTTCTACCGCGGCCTCCTCGCGGTCCTCCGTTCGGCCCAGTACGTACGCATGCGCGCCGCGATCGCTTCTCGCTTCTTCGGTGTCAGCCGTTGGCTTTTGCTTCCGGGCTTGTTTGCAGGCACAGTCTTCGTCGACTTCGCCGGAGGGGTCGGCTCCTTCCGTTTGGAGGACCCGGCAGCCGTGGCCGCGGGCGATGGCGTTCGCGGGACGGCGCTGGCGGCAGGCCGCTTCGCCGGTGTCGGCGGCGCCATCTCGATGCCGAACATCTCCGACAGATCGTCGCTCGCGAGCACCTTCGTGCCGGCTGGTCGCTTGCCTTTCGTCGAGAACTCGGATCCGGCCGTCGCAATCAATTCCTGCTGATCGACCTTGCGGAGCGTGAAGAGCAGTTCCGGCTGCCGATCCAATCGCGCGCCGACGCCGTACAGGACCGCCGCCACATGCTTGCACATCGACGCCCAGTCCGGGCAGCTGCACGTGAAAAGAATGTCCTTGGGTGACGGAAACATGCCGGTCTTCTCTTCACAGAGGCGCGTCATGACGCCCTTCGAAAAGCGCCCCTGCAGAAGCTCGACGAGCGAGTCAATTGCGCCCGAACAGTCCTTGCAGATGGCGCTCCAGCGGGCTCGCGGCACCGGTCCAACCGTCACCTGCACGTCGTACATCGCGGAGCCACTCACGAGCGCCGTGACGCGGCCAGGCCCGACCTGCAGATCGACCACCGATCCGTTGCGCACGTAGGTCCGGCCGCGCGGCAGCCGATTGGCGTAGTCGCTGTAGCGTTCGAGGTTGTCGCACCACGCCTTGCCCCAGAACGTGCTCGCGATCTTGCGCCCTTCAATCGCGATCGGCGACATCGCGCGGCCGTTCTTCCGGAGTTTCGTCAGTTCGTGGGCTGCCCGGGCCCGTCGCGCGGCGACCGACACGTACGGCCTGAAACCGTAAGAGTAGTAGTCATAGTCGTCGTACGCCATCTCAGTCCCCGGATGCGGTGTGAATATCGAGCGCAACGAGCTTCAACAACTCATCGTCTTTCATCTCGGTCAAGAGCATCTCGCCACCGCCTCCGAGCAGATCATCGGAAAGCTGGCGCTTCGCGTCAATGAGTTGATCGATCCGTTCTTCCACGGTCCCGCGGCAGATGAACTTGTGCACCAGGACGTTCCGGGTCTGGCCGATGCGGAACGCGCGGTCCGTCGCCTGGTTCTCAACAGCCGGATTCCACCACCGATCGAAATGCACGACGTGCGAGGCGGCGGTGAGGTTGAGGCCGGCGCCGCCGGCCTTCAGTGAGATGACGAAGAACGGCACACGCTCATCCTCCTGGAACTGCCGCACCAACGGCTGTCGATTACCGACCGCCGTCCCGCCGTGGAGAACGAGTCCCGGGCGGCCAAAGACCGACTCGAGGAACGCGGCCAGCGGTGCGGTCATCTCGCGGAACTGCGTGAACACCAGGACCTTCTCCTGCTTCGCCGCGATGACCTCCGCGACCTCGCGCAGTCTGGCCAGTTTGCCGCTGTCGGCCTCGTTCCACACCCGATCGCCCAGCCACTGGGACGGGTGATTGCAGATCTGCTTGAGCCGCATCAGCGATGCGAGCACGACGCCGCGTCGTTTCATCCCCTCGGCGCGACCCAGCTCAGCCGCCAGGTCGGCCACCGCCTGCTGATAGAGCGCCGCCTGTGTGCGCGTCAGGTGACAGTACGCTCTCACCTCGGTCTTGTCCGGCAGATCGGCGATCACGGACCGGTCCGTCTTCAGCCGTCTCAGGATGTAGGGGCGCACGAGCGCGCGCAGCGGCGCGTACGGGTTGTGGGATCGTGACGAGAGCTGCCTGGTGACGGTCGAGAACGCCTTCCCCGTTCCCAACAGGCCGGGGTTGAGAAAGTCGAAGACGGACCACAAATCCCCGAGGCGATTCTCAATCGGCGTGCCGCTCAGGGCGATGCGTGCCCGCGCATCGATCTGCTTGGCCGCCCGTGTCTGCTTGGCGCCCGGTGTCTTGATCGCTTGCGCTTCGTCCAGGATGGCGAGGCGCCACGGCATGGCGAGCAGTGCGGGCACGCGCAGCAGCGATCCGTAGCTGGTGATCACGAGATCGACACCGGCGATTCGGTCACCATCGAGCGCCTTCAACTCCGCGCTGGTGATCGCCGACGGGTGCGCGATGATCGCCCTGAGACTCGGCGCGAAGTGTTCGATCTCCGCTGCCCAGTTGGCCAGAAGGGACGCCGGGGCGACCAGGAGGCTGGTGCGCCGCGTGTCCTCACGTCCCGCACGCGCCTTCATCACGAGCAACAGCGCCAGCACCTGCATCGTCTTGCCGAGGCCCATGTCGTCGGCGAGGCAGGCGCCCAGGCCGAGACCGGAGAGCAGGTACAGCCATCGCACTCCAACCTGTTGATAGGGACGCAAGGTCGCCTTCAGCGCGGCACCCGGATCCACGTGCGCCAGTTGGGACGGATCGCGAAGGCCGGCAAGCGTCTTGGCCAGCCACGGCCCGGCGACGACGCGTGACCAGTCGGGTGCGGTGTCCGCGACAATGTCGCCGGGCACGTGCGCACCGGCGAGCAGGCGCATCGCTTCCCCGAAAGCGAGCCCATCCCGCGCGGCGGCCTTCTCCACCGCCTGGAACTCGTCGAGCAGCCGCTCGAGTCTGTCGCGATCGACTTCGACCCAGCGTCCGCGCACCAGGTGAAGACCGTTGGACGCGGCGAGGAGTTGCTCAATCTCGGCCTTGGTGAGCGGTTCGCCGTCGAGGCTGACGCCCATCTTGAAGTCGAGGAGAGCCTCCGTGCCAAGGCCCGACGGTGGCTTGCCTCCGACCGTGGCCGTGACTTGCGGGCGTGGCGGACGATTCGTACGCCAGGCGGCCGGAACTCGAACGATGATGCCGGCAGCCTCCAGACGGGGCGTATCAGTGAGCAGCTGAAATGCCTCGGCGGGGGTCCACCGCAACGGGTGGTAGATCTCTCCCGCGTCGACCATTGTCTTCAGCCACGGACATTCGGCAGCGGCGCGTTGAACCGGCAGGAGCAGCGACAGCAACTGGGATTTGTTGGCAGCGCCTGCGTATTCGCTCAAGGCGCGGCCGAGCGGCAGGTGCTGCGCCTTGGCCTCGATCGAGAGTCGGGTCGTATAAGTCGCCAGAAAGGCGAATGGCGCCTCGTCATCCCGCCGGTTCTCGGCAAGATTGAAATGCACGCGGCCGACGAGATGCCAGGCGGCATTTCTCCGGTGAAGAAACGCCTCGACCGACACCTTCGATTCGGCGAGCTCGGATCGAAACGCTGTCGCGGTCTCGGTCCAGAGTGCTTCGAGAACTGAAGGCGTGAGGTACTCCGCGCCTCTCATCGGCGGCGCGGCCGCCACGAGTGCTTCGAGCTCGTTGAGTGCGGGCGCGGGAATGATTGTGTGGTCGGCCGCGAGATCGGGATGGGTGCAGATGGCCGTGACGAACCGCGCGCCGAAGTCGCGCCAGTAGCTCAAGTCTGCCGGGAGCGCGGTCCCGACCTCGCCGGCGCCAAGCTCGAACAACCCGTGACCCGAACCGCGACCGAAGGCGGTTTCGAGTCTGTGCACCAGCGGGCCCGGCAGAGAAAACGCGTCTTCCTCAACCGTGAACAGCAGGTGGCCCCGCGGGGTCAGCGAGAGTGACGCCATGGTCGGTGGCTCGATTGACGCGCTTTACACCTCTGAGGCGCCCGCACGCACGCGTTATCCTTGATTTCGGACGACACAGCTCGCGAGACTCAGGGTCTGGTAGGGCAAGCGCCAGTGTGCCCGAACTCGGTCCGAAGTCCATCGATTTCGCTGGTGCCGAGCTGATTGCGACCGCGGGGAGCGCGCCGAGGAACAGATGACGAGCCGATGGCAGAGCTTGAACTCAGATTCCGGAGTACGCCACGCCCATATCGCGGCTCCGGCATTCCGTGCTGGCCTCCGCGCTGCCGGAGCACCACGTCGTCTCGTCGGACCTCTCGATCCCGCCGGAATCCTACAAAGGTTTCCGCTTTCTCGCGGTAAAACACGATGACGAACGGTGAGGACTCTGGGCACGGCTGATGCTGCGAACCGCAGCGAGGGTGCAGCTAGGGTGCAGCTGACGGCGCGCTCAATCCCTACGTCCGCGCCTTCTGCTCAGGAGCTTCTCGACGACAACGCGGGAACACCTGATCAAGCTCCGGATGAGGTGAGCAACGTCGAGAAGCGTCGCTTCGAAGCACGGACCGACGATCCGCGCCCGCAATTGAGCTCTGCCATTCGGCAGGCGCTCCTACAAACTAATTACTCGAGCGCGACACCACGGTGAAGAAGACCCCCACACGCGTCGCACCTAGTCATCGTCCAATCGGAGAACAAGCGGACGGCACGCCTGAACGAGCGAACGTTCGCACGGGACTCGACGCCGAGGCGATCGGCCAGGCGCTGATCGACAACCTGCACTGCCTCCAGGCCAAAGCGCCCCAACACGCAACGCGCAACGACTGGTACATGGCGCTCGCCTACACGGCTCGCGACCGCATGCTGGACCGCTACATCAAGACGATGGAGGCGATTGCCGTTCCGCATACCGCGACCAAGGTGGTCGCGTATCTCTCGGCCGAGTTCCTGACCGGGCCGCACCTGGGCAACAGCCTGCTCGCTCTCGGCATCTGGGAGGCGGCGGAGCAGGCGCTGTCCCGAGTCGGGCAAAGTCTATCCGACATCCTTGACCAGGAAGAGGAGCCTGGCCTCGGAAATGGGGGCCTCGGCCGACTGGCCGCGTGTTACATGGACTCGCTCGCGACCCTCAACGTTCCCGCCATCGGCTACGGCATCCGCTACGAGTTCGGGATCTTCGATCAGGCGATCCGCGACGGGTGGCAGGTGGAGCTTACCGACAAGTGGCTGCGCTTCGGCAACCCTTGGGAGATCGTGCGCTCGGAGATCGCGTGTGATGTGAAGTTCGGCGGACGCACCGAAGCGTCTGTCGACGCACAAGGGCGCTATCAAGTTCGGTGGCTTCCCGAGAAGGTGGTCAAGGGCATCGCCTACGACACGCCGATTCCGGGGTACCAGGGGCCCACCACGAACCTGCTGCGGCTGTGGAAGGCCGAGGCCGCCGAGTCGTTCGACTTCGAGGCGTTCAATATCGGCGATTACTACGGTGCGGTCGATCAGAAGGTCGAGTCCGAAACCATCTCGAAGGTGCTGTACCCGAACGACGAACCTGTAGCGGGAAAACAGCTCCGTCTGGCGCAGCAGTTCTTCTTCGTCTCCTGTTCCCTGCAGGACATGATCCGCCTTCACTTGACACGACGGCAGCCGCTGGACGAGTTCGATTCGTGTTGGGCCGCGCAGTTGAACGACACGCACCCGTCCATCGCCGTGGCCGAGTTGATGCGGCTGCTCGTGGACGAGCACCTGATGGACTGGGATCAGGCCTGGACGATCACACAACGGACGTGTGGCTACACGAACCACACGCTGCTGGCCGAAGCCCTCGAGAAGTGGCCCCTGTCGCTCTTCGGCTCCCTCCTGCCGCGGCACCTCGAGATCATTTATGAGATCAACCGCCGCTTCCTGGACGACGTGCGGCAGCGGTTTCCGCGAGACGAGCAGCTGCCGAGGCGCCTCTCGCTGATCGACGAAGACGGCGGCGGATACGTGCGCATGGCGCATCTGGCGAGCGTGGGCAGCCACGCGATCAACGGGGTCGCGGCTCTTCACACTGATCTGCTGAAGAAGACGGTCCTGGGCGACTTCTATACCGTGGCGCCGGGCAAGTTCCTCAATGTCACGAATGGCGTGACGCCGAGACGCTGGCTGCTCTTGAGCAATCCCAGACTGAGCGCGCTGATCGCCAAGCACATCGGCGATCGATGGATCGTCGACCTGGAGAAGTTCCGCGAGATCGAGCCGCTAGCCGGCGACGCGGGCTTCCAGCACGACTGGCGCGAGGTGAAAGCCGCCAACAAGGGCGTGCTGGCCTCGTTCATCAAGGAGCGCACCGGTGTCGCAGTGGATACGGCATCGCTCTTCGACATCCAGGTGAAGAGACTGCACGAGTACAAGCGTCAGCACCTGATGGTGCTGTACCTGGTGACGCTCTACAACCGGCTTCTACGGACCTCCACCGCCGGTGCAACGCCACGCACGATGATCTTCGGCGGCAAGGCGGCTCCGGGCTACCGCATGGCCAAGCTGATCATCAGGCTGATCCACGCCGTTGGAGGCGTCATCAATCAGGATCCAAGGGTTTCCGATGTTCTCAAGGTCGTGTTCCTTCCCGACTTCAACGTCAAGAACAGTCACCGGGTCTACCCGGCGGCCGACCTGTCGGAACAGATCTCGACGGCAGGCAAAGAGGCCTCGGGCACCGGCAACATGAAGTTTGCCATGAACGGTGCGCTGACCATCGGCACGCTGGACGGCGCAAACGTCGAGATCCGGGACGCCGTGGGTGCCGAGAACTTCTTTCTCTTTGGCTTGACGGCGGACCAGGTCGAAGAGCTGAAGGCGAGAGGCTACACGCCGCGGAGCCTCTACGAATCGAATGAGGAGCTTCGCGAGGCGCTCGACCAGATCGGCGAGGGCGTCTTCTCCAATGGCGATCGCGAGCTTTTCCGCCCGCTGGTCGAATCGCTGCTCACCCGCGACGACTACCTGCTGCTCGCCGACTATCAGGCCTACGTTGACTGTCAGCAGAGAGTGAGCGTTGCGTATCGCGACCAGAACGCGTGGACGCAGATGTCGATCCTCAACAGCGCGCGGGTCGGTCGTTTCTCGTCCGATCGCTCGATCCGTGACTACTGCCGTGATATCTGGAACGTCAGCCCGATGTCAACGGCGCGGAGCCAGCCATGACCCCAGCCATCGTCGAAGCCGCGAGCACACCGATTGTCGCAACAGGTTCGAGCGCTCCGTTGGGCGCCTCCATACTTCCCGGCGGCGTCAACTTCAGCGTCTTCTCAAAGAGCGCCACGCTCATCGAGCTGCTGTTGTTCGATGACGCCGCCGCCCCGGAGCCGGCCCGGATCATCCCGCTCGGAGCGAACGGCCACCGGACGTATCACTACTGGCATGCGTTTGTGTCGGGCCTCAAGCCTGGCCAGGTCTACGCGTACCGCGCGCATGGACCGCTCGCGCCGGAACGTGGACTCCGGTTCGATGCCGAGAAGGTCCTTCTCGATCCATACGGGCTCGCCATGGCGGTTCCCGACAACTACGACCGCCTGGCTGCGATGGGGCCGGGCCGGAACGCCGCCGTGGCGATGAAGAGCGTCGTCGCCGATCGCGGCCGTTATGACTGGGAAGGCGATCGGCCGCTCAGGCGGCCGTTCGCCGAGACCATCATCTACGAACTCCACGTGCGCGGCTTCACGCAGCACGAGAGCTCAGGCGTCCGGCCCGCGACGAGGGGGACATACGCCGGACTGATCGAAAAGATTCCTTATCTCAAAGACCTGGGGGTCACCGCGGTCGAGCTGCTGCCGGTGTTTCAGTTCGACCCTCAGCACGCGCCGCGAGGCGTGAATTACTGGGGGTACCAGCCCGTCTCCTTCTTCGCGCCGCATCATGCGTTCAGCTCGCGGAAGGAACCGCTCGGGGTCCTTGACGAATTTCGCGATATGGTCAAAGCGCTCCATCGTGCGGGACTTGAAGTCATCCTGGACGTCGTCTTCAACCACACGGCGGAGGACGGCGCTGATGGGCCCACGTTGTGCTATCGCGGCCTTGCCAACGAGTTCTATTACACCCTCCAGGAGAACAAATCGCAGTACGCCGACTATACCGGGTGCGGCAACACCCTGAATGCCAACCAGCCCATCGTACGGCGTCTGATTCAGGACAGCCTGCGGTACTGGGTGACCGAGATGCACGTCGACGGCTTTCGCTTCGATCTCGCGTCGATCCTCTCGCGCGACGACGCGGGAAGGCCGCTGCCAAACCCGCCTGTGCTCTGGGATATCGAGTCGGATCCGCTATTGGCGGGCACCAAGCTGATCGCCGAAGCCTGGGACGCCGCCGGCCTCTATCAGGTCGGCACCTTCGTGGGCGATACCTGGCAGGAGTGGAACGGTCGCTTCCGCGACGACGTGCGTCGTTTTCTGAAAGGTGACACCCGCTCGGTCTCTCCCCTTGCCGCACGATTGCTCGGCAGCCCGGATATGTTCGGGCATGAGGAACGAGAGGCCGAGCAAAGCATCAACTTCGTCACGTGCCATGACGGCTTCACCCTCAACGATCTGGTGTCGTACAACCATAAGCACAACGAGGCCAATTGCGAAGACAACCGAGACGGCGCGAATGATAACGAGAGCTGGAACTGCGGCGTGGAAGGACCTACGGACGATCCGGCGATCGAGGCGCTGCGCACTCGCCAAATCAAGAACTTCTTCGCCGTGGAGATGCTCGCAGCCGGCACCCCGATGCTGCTGATGGGCGACGAGGTGCGCCAGACCCAGCAGGGGAACAACAACGCCTATTGTCAGGACGGCCCGATCAGCTGGTTCGACTGGACCCTCTTCGAGCAGCACGCCGAACTCCACCGGTTTGTCAAAGCGCTCACCGCATTTCGCCAGCGCCGGGATGTGGTGAAGGAAGCGGGAATGAGCCTCAACGAGCTCCTGCGCCGCGCGCCAATCGAGTGGCACGGTGTGGCGCTCAATCGCCCGGACTGGAGCGACCACTCGCACTCGCTGGCGTTCACGCTTCGGAGCCTGCGCGCGCGCTTTCTTCTCCACGTCATGCTCAACGCCTATTGGGAACCGCTGACGTTCCAGCTGCCAGCCGTTCCCACCGATAGTCAGCACCCCTGGCGGCGCTGTATCGATACGGCGCTGGCGTCACCCGATGACATCGCTCCCTGGGAGACCGCCCCCGCTGTCGAAGCGACAGCGTATGTGGCGCAGGCGCGCTCCGTTGTCCTCCTGGCGCTCGCGCTGCCGGGCACCGCCGGAAGCGTTCGACCGGGATGATCGATGAGGGCTCATGCTCTCGCCGGCAGGCTCATGGGAGAACTACCGTGGCAAAGCTGCTAACGAAGGAACCAGACGTCATCACCGCTGAGGAAACGCCGCTGACGAAGAACGAACTGGAATCGATGAACGCCTTCTGGCGGGCATGCAACTACCTGTCAGTGGGCATGATCTACCTGAAAGAGAACCCCTTACTGAGAGAGCGGTTGAAGACCGAGCACGTGAAGCACCGGCTCCTCGGCCACTGGGGCGCGAGCCCGGCGCTGTCTTTCGTGTGGGTCCACCTGAACCGAATGATCGTCAAGCAGGACCTGGACGTGATTTTCGTGGCCGGACCGGGCCACGGGGCGCCGGGCGTGTTGGGGCCGGCATACCTGGAAGGGACGTACTCCGAAATCTATCCGGACAAGAGCCAGGACGCGGAAGGGATGCAGAAGTTCTTCAAGCAGTTCTCCTTCCCGGGCCACATTGGCAGCCACGTCACGCCGGAAACGCCAGGCTCGATCCACGAAGGCGGCGAGCTTGGCTACAGTCTCTCGCACGCCTACGGCATGGCGTTCGACAACCCCGATCTGATCGTCGCCTGCGTCGTCGGAGACGGCGAGGCGGAGACCGGGCCGCTTGCCACCGCGTGGCATTCGAACAAGTTCCTGAATCCCGCCCGCGATGGCGCGGTGCTGCCGATCCTGAACCTCAACGGCTACAAGATCGCGAATCCCACCGTCCTTGCCCGCATCAGCCACGAGGAGCTCGAAGCGCTGTTCATCGGGTACGGCTACACGCCGTATTTCGTGGAAGGAAGCGATCCGGCTCTGATGCATCAGAAGATGGCTGCCACGCTGGAGCGAGCCATCGGGGAGATTCGTGCTCAACAGAAGGCCGCGCGCGCGTCGAACACACCCGTCCGTCCGCGGTGGCCCGTCATCGTGCTGCGCTCTCCGAAGGGGTGGACCGGACCGAAGGAGATCAAGGGACGGAAGGTCGAAGGGTCCTGGCGCTCGCATCAGGTGCCGTTCGCCGACGTGCGGGACAATCCTGCGAATCTGAAGCTCCTCGAAGACTGGCTGCGCAGCTACAAGCCGGAGGAGTTGTTCGATGCGGGCGGCAGGCTCGTGCCCGAGCTACGAGCCTTGGCGCCGACCGGGAAGCGTCGCATGAGCGCCAACCCGCACGCCAACGGCGGGCTGCTGCGCAAGGATCTCAAGCTGCCCGACTTCCGCAAGTACGCCGTCGACGTCCCCACCCGAGGCACGACGATGTACGAGAACACCAAGCCTCTCGGTGAGTACCTTCGCGACGTCATGAAGAACAACCCGAACAGCTTTCGCGTCTTCGGTCCTGACGAGACGGCGTCCAATCGGCTGCAGGCGGTCTACGAAGCGAGCAAGAAGACCTGGATGGCGGATATGCTGCCGGAGGACGCCGACGGCGGTGAGCTCTCGCGCGATGGGCGGGTCATGGAAATGCTCTCGGAGCACACGCTGCTCGGGTGGCTCGAGGGCTACCTGCTCACGGGACGTCACGGGTTCTTTCACACCTACGAGGCGTTTGCGCACGTCATCGTTTCGATGTTCAACCAGCACGCCAAATGGCTGGACATCTCCAAGAACCACGTGCCGTGGCGGGCTTCGGTCGCATCCGAGACCATCCTGCTGTCATCCACCGTCTGGCGCCAGGACCACAACGGGTTCTCTCATCAGGATCCGGGGTTCATCGATCTGGTGACCAACAAGGGTCCGTCAGTCACGCGCGTGTATTTGCCGCCCGACGCGAACACGCTGCTGTCGGTTGCCGACCATTGCCTGCGCAGCACTGACTACATCAATGTCATCGTCGCCGACAAACAGAAGCACCTGCAGTTCACGACGGTGCCCGAGGCGATCGCTCACTGCACCAAGGGTCTCGGCATCTGGCCGCGGGCGAGCACCGATGCGGGGGAGGACCCGGATGTAGTGCTGGCATGCTGCGGCGACGTTGCGACCATGGAGGCGCTGGCGGCAGCCGCGATCCTGCGGGAGCAGGCGCCTGATCTGAAGCTCCGCTTCGTCAACGTGGTGGACCTGTTCAGGCTGCAGCCGGCGTCCGAGCATCCCCACGGATCGACCGAGCGCGAGTTCGACGGCCTGTTCACCACCGACAAGCCGATCATCTTCAACTTCCATGGCTATCCCTGGCTGATCCACAAGCTCTCGTACCGCTTCAAGGGGCACGAGAACATGCATGTGCGGGGCTACAAAGAAAAGGGGAACATCAACACCCCGCTCGAGCTCGCGATGCTGAACGAGACGTCTCGCTTCAACCTCGTCATGGACGTCATCGATCGGGTGCCGAAGCTGCGTACGAAGGCCGCACACCTGAAAGAGGAGATGAAGAACGCGATCATCGACAACCTCAACTACGCGCACGAGCACGGCACCGACCGCCCGGAGATCGTCAACTGGACGTGGCCGTACTAAGCGCCTGCGACTGGAGCCGCCCTTCAACCTCGGGTCGTGAGCTGCCGCGGTTGGCTGGGAAAACCGTCATTCGGCAGCGCCCTATGCCCGGCGGCCCCGGCTGTTCGCTTTCTCCAAGCCCTGCCCACCCGTTAATCCTGACGCGTCCTCCGCCTGTTGCGCCCCCCGTGTGTGGACCCCGATCAAGGCGCCAGAACTGCGCGGATGCCACACGCAAGGTCGTGGGCCGTCGCGAACCGGCGCTTCGTCGAGGCTAAACCCGC
Organism: Vicinamibacteria bacterium; assembly: GCA_963763095.1. Classification (GTDB taxonomy): domain Bacteria; phylum Acidobacteriota; class Vicinamibacteria; order Vicinamibacterales; family JAENWD01; genus CAVUCH01. The sequence goes on along the minus strand of CAVXNR010000011.1, from coordinate 104,084 downwards.
AATTCCCTTGTGCCCTCTTCCACGCTCAAGACGACTAACAGAACCGAAATGATGGAGGACGTGCGATCCGACGGCCCGATGAATCGGGCCGCCGTATTCTCCCGAAAGTGAGTAGCAGGTTCTAATTCACGCTCCTGTACGGCGCGAAGTCCTGCCAGACCTGCTGGATGACTGTCGCGTCGATCACCTTCGCGTCTTCCTTCTCTGGATCCTTGTCGGAATACAGCACGAGCCTGACGCTGCCGCACCGCGGCCCGAGTGCACCGGGGTCGAAGACGTAGAGCCCTTCACGGATCGCGTCGGTCTCGGAGAGCTGCCGTTCGATCACGAACGGATGAATGGGAATCACCTCCGTCCCGCCGCAGAAGGCACGCATCCGCGAGAATCCTGCTTTGAAATGCTTCATCGCCGGCAACGAGATGCCCTGTGTCAGCGCGGCACCGCGCCCCACCATCGTCCAGAAGCCCTGGACCATCCGGGGGGTCGCACGGACCAGCAGCACCGGGGGGAAGTCCTCGACGTACTCAGACCAGTTGCCAAAATCCGTCAGCGGACGCACGAGCTCCTGCTTCAGATTGGCCGCGGTGATGGATCGGGTATGGTCGCCTCTCTCCTGCAATCTGCGCCCCTCCACAAACGCGATCGGGGGCGTGATGAACACGATGTCGAAGTCGGACGATGACACCTGGTAACGAGCCGAGCCCGTCGCCGGCCGTCGCGCCGCCTCCTCCAGCGCCTCCACGGGGAATGGCCGTATCGGTTCGATCGGCAGTCGCGCAGCGCTCGGCGGCGGGACGGACGCCATCTGCTTCTCTGCGGACGCGACGACCCCGCATACGGCTTCCGTGCGGACCACCCGGGCATCGCCGATCCGGCTCTCCTGCTCGTCCTCGATAGAGGTGATTCCAACCACACCGTCACCCGCGAAGACGGGGCCGCCTTCCGTATCGGGTGCGAGTATGAAGTCGGCGACGATCGATTCGCGCCCGACGATGCTCACGGTTCCAGGCGTCACGCTTTTGGGCTGACGCAGCGGAGCGCCGATCGTGACGAGCGTCTGTCCCTTCGCGACGAGCGGCTTCGCGGTGTCCGCGCACCCGAGCGGCAGGGGCCGCAGCGATCCGACGACCGCCGGATCGACCCAGAGCACGGCCACGCCCCGCGCGGGATCGGCCGCCAGCACCCGCGCGGCCACCTTGATCGCCGGCGTGATCTGTACCTCGACCGGAGTCGTCACCGCGCCAATTACTCGCTGGTTGGTTGCGATGAGCCCTTTCACATCCACCAGGAATCCCGTCGCGCGGGTGGTGGGAGTCCACAGGGCGATGACGCTGTCTTGCCATTCGGCGAGGAGAGCCGATGGATCGACCTCCTGTTCGGCTGTGCCGGACGGAACGGTCACGACCTGTGCGTTGGCAAGCGTGAGCTCCAGGACAGTGTCACGGCCTGCGGGCACGTCAATCGTCTGTGTCCATTCGTAGCGCTTGCCCGCAAACACGAACGGCCGGTCCGACTCGACGGTGTAGTTGCCAGGCGGCAGCTTCAACTGGGCGGTGCCGTCGGTCCCGGTCACGACCTCTCGCGGCGGTGCGGTTGCGGGATTGTCGCTGACGAGCAGCAGGTAGCGCGGCACCGGCGTCGCCGCCCCCGCCGCGTCGGCGAGGAGCACCCTGATGTGCAGGATGCTCGGCGCCTGGCCAGACAACGTGCAAGGGAGCAGGAGGAAGATCGCGGCAACGAAACGCAGCGGTCGCATCTCGGCCATCGTGGGCGCGTGGCCCGGTGCTGTCAAATGCCCGCGGCATGCCCGCGGCCGCGGACGAGAAAGAGCGGCAGATACCCGTGCTGGCCGGTCAAACACTTGACCTGGTGCGACAGTCGATTAATTAACCGGCGGCGAGGCCATGACGACCGAAGAAGCCGGCCAGCTCCTGCGCAACGGCCTCGGGACGTTGAATCTGCAGGAGGTGTCCGGCGCCTTCAATCGTGCATTCTTCGACGCGCGGGAGCCAGCAACCGAGCAACGTCGCGATCTCGACCCACAGCGGCTCAGTCTCGGTGCCCAGCATCGAGAGCACCGGGTGTGGTATTCGTGCCGCCTCGGCGGCGCCAAACGTCCACGCTCCGAGGGCCGGCAACTCGATCCCGAAGAACGTGTCGGCATCGCGGACCGCGGCGGGAATCGAACCGGGGACACGGCTGTCCAGCATCGTTCGGCATGCCTCCCATTCCAGGCCGCTCACGAGGCTCATGAACAACGCCAAGGCCGTTTCGGGATTGCCCGCGGCGTAGGCGTCGAACGCCGGGCCGGCCTTCTGCAGGAGAATCGCGGCGCCTGGCACCGAGAAAAGCGAGAGTTCCAGCAAGGCCACCGTCTGAACGAGCTCGGGCTGCAGCAGCGCGAGCTGGGCGGCCACGGCGGCACCGCTGGAATGACCGACGATATGGGCTCGACGGACACCTAGATGCGCCAGGAGTGCGGCCGCATCCGCTGCGTGCTCTTCGACACTCACCGGCCGAAGCGTGTGCGTCCTGCCGGCCCAGCCGCGCTTGTGGTACGTAATCAGCTGATACCGGCGCGTCAGGGACGGCTCCGCCAGGAGCGGCAGAAAGCCGTCCGCCACAACCGGGCTGATGAGCAGCACCGGCTCGCCCTGCCCCGCGACGTCGGTACTCGAGCGTCACGCCATTCACGCGTGCGTGCTGCATTGTCGGCACCTGGATCGTCTGTCCTCGCATGTCATTTCCTCCTCTGAAAGGTCGGTTGCGGCCGGGGGTCGTTCATCTCCTGATGCGTGACAAAGGCTGTTACAGATGGGAACATCTGTGGTCACGATCAGTGCGGGCAGCGATCCCCGGTCACCGCTGCTCAATGGATGAGCGATGCAGGACGCTACTGGAGCGACTCCGCTCGAACGGGCGCGCGCAGCCTCTCTCCGGGGAGACTGGCAACACGCCTACGAGCTGCTCATCGAGGCGGACGCGAGCACTCCGCTTACAGGAGCCGATCTGCCGCTCCTCGCCGGCGCGGCCTACGCCACGGGTCATCTCGATGCGACCATCCACGCCTGGGAGCGCGCCCACACCGGGAGCATCCAGGCGGGCGACTGTGTGGCGGCGGCTGGTGCGGCCGTCCGCGTGGCCATGCACCTGCTCTTCGATACAGCATTGCTGGCTCCCGTTCGCGGGTGGCTGAAGAAGGCCGAGCGTCTGTTGGACGGACACGCCGAGACGCCGGTGCATGCCTGGCTCGCCGTGGTGCGCAGCTACGAACGACTGCTGTCAGGCGACTTCGACAGCTCCCGCCGGTGGGCTCGCCAGGCTGTGGATGTGGGCATCGGTCGCGAGCCGGCAGCCGCTGCCCTCGGGCGGGTTGCCGAGGCTCGCAGCCTCATTCTTCAGGGCGACGTCACACAAGGCCTGGAACTGCTGAACGAAGCCGCGGTGGCCACGGTCTCCGGCGAAGTGGATCCGTTGTCGACGGGCGTGATCTATTGCGAGCTCGTTTGCGCGCTACAGGCGCTGGGGCAGTACGACCTCGCCGAGCAGTGGACGGACGTAATGGAGCGCTGGCACCAGGGGCAACCGGTCGGCAGCCTCCATGGACGATGTCGCGTTCACCGGGCTGAAATTCTCAGGCTGAGGGGATCCTGCGCGGAGGCCGAGCAGGAAGCGCTGCTGGCATGCGAGGAGCTTCGCCCCTATCTGCGGCGGGAGTTGGGCTGGCCGCTCACCGAGCTTGGGCGCATTCGATTCCGCAGCGGCAATATCGCAGGTGCAGAAGAGGCATTCCTGGCAGCTCACCGCGCGGGGTGGGATCCGCAGCCGGGGCTGGCGTTGATACATCTGGCTCACGGGGACTTCGACCGTGCGGCCGCATCCATTCGCGACGCTCTGGAGCATCCCGAGCCCGTGCCGTCGAAGGAATGGCCCCCGAATACGAAGCTCCGTCGCGCGCCGCTCCTGGAGGCGCAAGTGGAGATCGCACTAGCTGCCGGCGATATCGAGTGCGCGCGGTCGGCAGCCGACGAGCTCGGGCGCATCGCGGCGATCTTTCACAGCAGCGGGATGGCCGCCAGCGCGACGCTCGCCCGGGGACATGTTCGACTCGCCGAAGGGGATCCTGCCGACGCCCGCCGCGAATTCGAAACCGCGGCGGATCAATGGCGCGACATCGGCGCTCCGTATGAGACGGCCCTTGCACGCATGGGACTGGGTCACGCACTGCGGGCCGAGGGCCGACAGGAACGGGCGGTTCTCGAGTTCCAGGCCGCGCGCACAACATTCGAGCGCGTCGGAGCAATGTCTCAGGCGGCCCGAGCAGCGGCGGCCCTCGGCGAGCTCCCGCACACCGCCGGGTGGCCTGACGCCCATCGCCGTCAATGCCCCGGCCCACCGTGACGACCCGCGCCAGCTGGATGACAACGCGTTCCGTATAGTGGGTGACTACTGGTCCCTGGTCTTCGAGGGCCGTGCGGCCAGCGTGCGCGATTCCAGGGGGTTGCGCTACTTGTCACGACTGCTCGCCGAGCCCGGACGCGAATTCCATGTCCTGGATCTCGTCGCGCTCGAGAGAGCACCGGACCACGCCGGCCCACCCGCATCTCCCGCCGACGGCGATGCTGGCGAGCTGCTGGACGCTCGGGCCAAGGCGGCATATCGGCGGCGGCTGGCCGAGATCGATGAGGACCTCGCGGACGCGCACGCGCGTGCTGACACGGCTCGTGCGGCGCAAGCGGAGGTCGAACGCGAGGTCCTGCTGCGCGAGCTGTCCCGAGCCGTCGGACTCGGAGGTCGGAACCGACGTGCCGGCTCCGCCCCAGAGCGCGCCAGAAGTGCCGTCACACGCGCGGTGCGCCACGCGGTAGCCAGGATACGAAAGCACCACGGCCCGCTGAGTGAACACCTGGATCGCACGATCCGTACCAGGCACGTACTGCGTTTACCTGCCGGACCCCGATTCCCCATCGCCTGGAGACTCTGACAGCTGCCGCTCCTGGCACCGCCGAAATGGGGCGCCCCGGTGCGCCGTGCTCTCTACGGGCGCTGGGCGCTGGGCGCTGGGCGCTGGGCGACTGCGCGAGCCGGAACTTTCGAGTTCCGGCTGATCGAGCCCGTCGGGTTTGGCTGGCCGTCCACGGACCGTCACGCTCGCGACGACCGTGGACGCGCAGCCCTGGTCTCCGGTCGATCCCGTTCAGCGGCCGCCGCCGCGCCGCCGCCCGTCTTGCGGCCGCTCCTCTTCCCGCCGGATCGCCCCGCCGTCGATCGCGCCGCGCCAGTGGAGCCGCCGCGCTTCGTGCCGGCCCGAGCGGCCGTCTTCCTGGAGCGCCCACCGGCTGCGCTCGACTTTGCGCGCGCCCTTGCGTGCGCCGGCCGCCTTTGCACTCCCTGCGCGCTTGCGGCCTGCAGCCAGACGCAGAGCCGGACGCGTTCGCGGACGCGCGCGCGGAGCCTCCGCCCTTCGCCGCGCCCTGCGCCGCTTATGCGGCCAGACTTCGCTACCGGCGCGCTTCGCTGCCAGCGACCGTGCGTCCGTTCGAGCGGCCGCGGCCGCGCCCGCCACCGCCACCGCGTGTCCCGGCGGACTCGCGGCTCACCAGCTTGATGAACCGGCTCGCGCCGCCTTCCTGGATCAGCGCCGCGAGATTGCGCGAATCGAACGTCTCGAACCACTGGTCCCATTCGATCGGCTGAAGCTTCTCATCCGGCTCACCGAAGTCCACGCGCAGCAGCGCCGCCGTGCCCTTCACGCACGCGGGCCGTCCGCCACGGGACTCGACCCACTCGCGAATTTCCTCGTGGTCCGTGACGGGTGTTGCAGATGCCATGGTGCCTCCTTCACAAGGGCTGTCGATTCCGAAGGAGTCGATGGCGCAAGGTGCATGCCCGGACCGTGTGCCGCTCACGTCATGCTTGAAGATCGTGAGCGCGCTGATATGCTGCGCGCTCGTGTGTTCACGCCGGAGCTGAAGTTCGGGCGCCACGCGGCACTGAGCGCCGGCTCTGCACCGGCTGCGTACTGGAGGATTGCTACCGTGCCGGATTCGCTGCGCGCCGCCTCGTCCGAGCGCCTGCGCCTGCTCGCCGCGTCACGCTGGCGCGTGGCTCTCGGGCTCACGTTCGCGATGATGACCGTCTACTTCGGCTTCATCCTTCTCGTTGCATTCGACAAGCCCCTGCTCACGAGGCCAATCGTGCCAGGCCTGAGCGTGGGCATCCTGCTCGGGGTGTTCGTCATCGCGACGGCCTGGGTTCTCATCGCGGCCTATGTGGTCTGGGCGAATCGCCACTACGACGCCGCGATTGCCAGGCTGAGGAGCGAACGATGACGACGTCACTCGGCGAGCCGAATGCGTCGGCCATCACCGGCTTTCTCATCTTCATCGCGCTGTCGCTCGGGATCACCTGGTGGGCCGCGCGGAAGACGCGGAGCACGGAGCACTTCTACGCCGCGGGCCGCAGCATCAGCGGGTTCCAGAACGGCCTCGCGCTTGCCGGCGACTACATGAGCGCGGCAAGCTTTCTCGGCATCGCGGGCCTGGTCTCCCTGTCCGGTTTCGATGGCCTGATCTACTCGATCGGCTTTCTCGTCGGATGGCCGGTCGTCCTCTTTCTCATTGCCGAACCGCTCCGCAATCTCGGCAAATACACGTTCACGGACGTGGTGGCTTTGCGCCTGCGACAAGGACCCGTGCGCGTGGCAGCCGCCGCGGGCTCTCTCGCGGTCGTGATTTTCTACCTCATCGCGCAGATGGTCGGCGCCGGGAATCTCGTGCGGCTGCTCTTCGGCCTCGACTACTCGGTGGCCATCGTGATCGTCGGCGCGGTCATGCTCGCGTACGTCCTCTTCGGGGGAATGCTCGCGACGACGTGGGTGCAGATCGTGAAGGCGGTGCTGCTGATGACCGGCGCGCTGATCCTCGCCCTTCTCGTGCTGGCGCGTTTCTCCTTCAACCCTCTCGCGCTGTTCGCCGCGGCCGCGGATCAGTACGGGGCTGGGGTGCTCGGGCCGGGACGGCTCGTCAGCGATCCGCTGGATGCGGTGTCGCTCGGCCTCGCGCTGATGTTCGGCACGGCAGGACTGCCCCACATCCTCATGCGCTTCTACACGGTGCCGGATTCCGCCACCGCGCGCGTCTCGGTGAACTACGCCACCGGGTTCATCGGAGCGTTCTACCTCCTCACGTTCATTCTCGGCTTTGGCGCGATGGTGATCGTCGGGCAGGGACCGATTCGGGCTGTGGACCCCGGCGGCAACATGGCGGCGCCCCTGCTTGCCGAAGCCGTCGGCGGACAGGCATTTCTCGGGTTCATCGCCGCGGTCGCGTTCGCGACGATTCTCGCGGTTGTCGCGGGGCTCACGCTGGCCGGCGCCGCCGCGCTGTCGCACGACCTGTGGGTGAACGTCGTGCGTCATGGCAGCGCGAGCGAACACGAGCAGCTGCGGGTCGCGCGGCTCTCGACCGTGCTCCTCGGCATCCTGTCGATCGCGCTCGGCATCGCGTTCAAGGGCCAGAATGTCGCGTACATGGTGGGGCTCGCGTTCGCCATCGCCGCAAGCGCCAACTTCCCCGCGCTCGTGCTCTCGATCTTCTGGCGGCGCTTCACCACGCGCGCCGCGCAGCTCAGCATGTTCGCCGGCACCGCGTCGAGCCTGCTCCTCATCGCGCTCTCACCCGCCATCATGGTCGACCTGCTGCACCAGCCCGCCGCCATCGTGCCCCTGAAGAACCCGGGGATCATCTCAATCCCGCTCTCCTTCGCGGTGGCAATCGTCACGACCGTGCTCTGGCCGGAACCGGAATCGGAGCGGAGGTACGCGGAGGTGGCGGAACGCGTGCATCTGGGCGAGAGGATCTGACCCGGCGCCCGACACGCGGGCGGTCGATGGTGAGCCATGGCGTCGCTCCCGGCGAGCGCAGCAATACGAAGAGACGCGCAGCCTGGTGACGTTCCGTGCTGGGCGCGACGCGAAGCAGCCGCTTGTGTCTGCCGCGGAAGCGCCGTGCAGACGGCCCGAGGGGACGCCGATAAGAGCGACAGTGAATACAGAGGGACAGATGCCCTTGGTGGCGCCTGGCGTGCGCGACCGGTCGTTCAAAATCGTGTTCCGCGGGTACGACCCACCCAGCGTACGCGCCGCGCTCGATGCGGGTGTCATCGCCCTCGAAGCACTCGAGGCGGACCTGGTGCGCCTTCGGGAGCAGCAGGCTGAGGCGCTGCGTGAATGGACCGCATGGGAGAGCTCGAACGCTCCCTGCTGCGCTCATGCGTGGCCGCCGAAGAAGACGCTCGCGTCCGGTGTGGCGCCGCGCGCCGGTATGCTACGCGTGTGATCGCCGCGGCCGAGGAACAGGCGGCCGCCAGCCTCGAAGTCCCCACACGTGAGCGCGACCGCATCGCGCAGGAGATCGAGGCAATGGTCGAACGCCGCCGTGAGGCCGCGGCGGCCCTCGAGAGCCTCATTGCCGGGCTTCAGCGCGTGCCGCAGGCGGCGTCGGAGCCGATGCCGACGACTGCGGAGGATTTCGAGATCGAGCCGCCGACGGTGGTGTTCGAGCCTGCAGCGCGTGCCAAGGACGTGATTCCGGCGATGCGGGTGGAGGCACCGGACGCCGCGAGTTCGGCGCTCGAGCCGCAGGTTTCGAGGGTCGAACCGATCGGCTCGGTGGCTCGTGATGTCGTCGCCGCTCCGCCGGCGGGAACGGGCCGTTCAGCGGCTCGGCCGGCTGCCGGCGTAGGGAATCCGCCGGTTGCCGCCGCACGGAGCGAGCCCGGAAGGAGGTGGCTTCGAGTGCCCGTCGTGGCAGGCGCCGCCGGGGCCTTGTCGCTCGTCCTCCACGGGTCGCCAGCCGTGCCTCGCGTCCGCACCACGCCGCCGCCACTCGCTGCCGCTTCGTTCGCGCCCGTGCCCGCCGAGACCCCGGTTCCCGTTCCCCGGGACCGGGAGGTCACGTCGAGCACGGGATCGAGCGGAACCCGTGCCATCGACCGCGCGCCGGAGCCGCCCGGCGCCGCAGCGCTGACGATCCACATCAAACCGCTGCGGAGGTGCTGGGTCCGCGTGGTCGTTGATGGCCGCACGGATGCGCGCGAGCTCCAGCCTGGCGAAGACATCGTGCTGAACGCGCAGCGCACGATCGTGCTGCGCGCGGGCGACGCGGGGGCGCTGTCGATCGAAGTGAACGGCCGCGTGCTTCCGCCCCTCGGCGTGGATGGACAGGTCGTCGAGCGGCGGTTCACCGCTGCGGTCGCAGAGTAGCCCCGCCCGTTAGGCGATACGCCGCTCGGCACCAGGCGCCCGCCTGCTGCCCGGACGTATTCTTGTTCCCATTCTTGTTCCATCCCGACAATCCGCATTCCCGATCGGACCGCCGCGGATATAGTGACGACACCGCACCCAGGCACGGACGTCCCGCATTCCGCGGGCGCGAGTGCGGCAGGTGCACTCGGCTGGGGCATTCGATGGACGCGCTCGTGTACGAAGACCGCATCATCCGGAAGGCGACGCTGCGGCTCGTTCCTTTCCTGTGCGCCTGCTACATCACAGCGTTCCTCGACCGTGTCAACGTGGGGTTCGCCGCGCTGCAGATGCAGTCGGACCTGCGCTTCAGCGACACGGTCTACTCGTTCGGCGCCGGGATCTTCTTCATCGGCTACTTCTTCTTCGAGGTGCCGAGCAACGTCATCCTCGAGAAGGTGGGGGCACGGCTGTGGATCGCCCGCATCATGATCCTCTGGGGGCTCATCTCCTCCAGCATGATGTTCGTGCAGACACCCGGGGCCTTCTATGCGCTCCGCTTCCTGCTGGGCGCCGGCGAGGCGGGGTTCTTCCCGGGAATCATCCTCTACCTGACGTACTGGTTTCCGTCCGATACCGGTCGCGGACGGTCGCGCTCTTCATGACGGCCGCCGCGATCTCCGGCGTAATCGGTGGGCCAGTGTCAGGACTCCTGCTCGACCATCCGCAGTTCGGCTTGCGCGGGTGGCAGTGGCTCTTCCTGATCGAGGGCATCCCCGCGATGCTCTTCGGAATCGCGGTGCTCGTGTACCTGCCGAACGGGCCACGGGAGGCGCGGTGGCTCACGAGCGACGAACGCACCTGGCTCGCGGCACGGATGGACGCGGAACGCGCCGAACGCCAACGGCTCAGCGGGCACATGTCATTGCGGCAGACGCTGGCGAACCGGAAGGTGCTGCTACTGAGCTTCGTGTACTTCCTGCTTGTGATCGGCGGCTACGGGCTCGACATGTTCATGCCGAAGATCCTGGCCCTCGCGTTTCCGGACGTGACCAGGTCCACGCTGGGCCTCATCGCTGCCATCCCGCCGCTCTGCACGGTCCCGGTGATGGTGCTGTGGGGGCGCCACTCGGACAAGACACGCGAACGGAACTGGCACGTGGCGCTCGCGGCCTGGTGCGCGGCCGCCGGTCTTGCGTTTGTATCGTTCAACGTGGCGCCGGGGATCGCGGTCGTGGCGCTCTCGCTGGCGGTGATTGGGCGCTGGAGCTCCATCCCGCCATTCTGGGGATTGCCGACCGCGTTCCTCAGCGGCACATCAGCCGCTGGCGGTATCGCGATGATCAACTCGATCGGGAACCTCGGCGGGTTCGTGGGCCCGTACGTCATGGGCACGCTGAAGGACCTCACCGGGGACTACTCGCTCGGACTCCGCCTGCTGGCCGCCGCGTTCGTGTGCGGGGGGCTCCTCGCGCTGCGCGTGCACCCGAAACCCGGCGGTTGAGCGGCGCTGCACGCGCTGCAACGATCAGTCCGTGACGCGCGGCTCCAGACGCATTCCGCGCACGGCCACGCGCGGCGCCAGCACCCGAAAGGCCGCAGCTCCCGCCACCACGAGGTTCGAGACGATCACGGGCGGCTGCCAGGTGAGCAGCCCGTAGGCGAGCCAGGTCAACGCACCGGCCACCTGCACGACGAGCAGCCGCGAGGGGCGGACGAAGTACGACCCGACGAACACGGCCGTTGCCAGCCACCCCACCCACTCAGACAACGGCTGCCCCCGTCCGGATCGCCGCCGGTTCGACATCGTCACCTGTGGACCGCAGCGTCAGCAGGTCGGTGCGAACCTTGTCCCATTCCTGGATCAGGAAGCCGCGCCTTTCGAAGAAGGCCCGGATGTGAGTGGCATCCCACCCGACGATCTCCTCCAGCACCGGCACGAGCACGCTCAACGCATCGTCGCTCAGCACCGTGCGCCGTGCGATCTGCGCGATGAACTTCGTCTCCGACACGGCGATGGTGAGCCCGTCGCGCCGGTTGACGTGCAGCATCACGTGCACGTCGGAGCTGCCGTCGCCCATGTAGACGATCCGATCGTGCGTGACGCCGAGCCGCGACTGCAGCTCGTCGAGCACCGCCACCTTGCCGTAGCCCGCCGACACGCGCTGAATGGATTCGATCTCTCCGGACGCCTCGTCATAGGTGAATCGCGTGCCGAAGATGTGTGACGGCTCGACAATCCCTTTCAGCGCCGACTGGATGACTTCTTCCGGTGCGGCGGAGATGACGAAGAACTCGAAGCCGTACCCGTCGATGCCATCGGCGAGGCACTCGGCGAGGAGATCGATGTTCGCCTTCAGCCGGATGCGGCGGCCAACCTCCACGAGGTGCTCGCGCCGCACGCGACGGTACTCGGGATCGTGCAGCAGGAGATACGCCAGCTCGCCTCCCTGCTGCACCAGGTTGAGGCGCGACAGACCGGCGACTTTTTCGACGAAGCCCGACGTCCCGAGCAGCTCGCTCAGGACGATACCCGAATCGTTGAAGCTCAGCGTTTGATCGAAATCGCTCGCGAGCAGGAATTGCTTTCTCATATCAACCTTCACAGGACTACCCGTGGGCAAACGCTCATTGCGGCCGGGGCCGTCCCGGCGAACTATCCACGTACACCCTACCGGCCGCCCCGCCATCGAACAACATCATTGTTTTGATGTCTGACATGATGCAGCCTAATACCTGGAGGCGGTCCCGATGGCTTTCGACCTGACCCAGCTGCGGACATTCCGAACGGTTGCGGAGACGTCGAGCTTCACGCGTGCGGCGGCGCGTCTGTACGTGACGCAATCCGCGGTGAGCCACCAGATCAAAGCCCTGGAGGAGGAGCTCGGCGAAGCGTTGTTCATCAGGACGCGGCACGGGGTGCGGCTCGCGGAGGCTGGACAGGCCGTCCTCGAGCACGTCGATCGCATCTTCGCGGAGGTGGAGGCACTCCGTCGGCGGCTCGGACACGACGGGGATCAACCGGTCGGGCGCGTGCGGGCAGCGGCCGCGACACAGGCCTTCGTGCACCTGTTCGCGCCCCATTTCCGCGCGTTCATGGAAGCCTATCCGCGCGTCGAGGTCGTGTTCCGCTCAACCGTGAGCACCGACCGCACCGTGGGCGACATCCAGGCGGGCGTGGCCGATGTGGGCTTCGCGTCGAAGCCGGTCTACTCCGCGACGCTGCAGGTCACGGAGCTGTTCGACGACGAGCTGCTGCTCGTGGTCTCGCCCGCGCACCGCCTGGCGGCAGTGGAGCTTGCGACGGTGAAGGACATCCGCACGGAGCGGCTGATCCTCTTCGAGCGGGGCGCATCGATCCGGCGGGCCAGCGACCAGTTCTTCGCGCGAGCGGGCATCAAGCCCGATCTGGCACTCGAGTCGAACGACACCGATTTCATCAAGCTGATGGTGAGGAGTGGCGTCGGAATCTCGCTGCTGCCGGCGTGGGCCATGCGGGAGGAGGTGCGCACCGGGGCTCTCGTCCCCGTGCGGATCAAGGGCCACCGGCTCCGGCGCTCGGTCGCCATGCTCTCGCGCGGGCGCGCCCAGCCGACGGCGACGCGGGCGTTCATCGCCTTCATCGAGGCCCGTAAGGGTGAACTGCAGCGTGCGGCGAAGTTGTAGCGATCGCCGACGTCGCCGGCCCGCGCGCACAGAGTGCGCCTGCTGAAAGGAGGACGTGCTGTGCGCGCGCGTCTTGCCAGCAATCACGCAGCATCACGGCAGAACCCACGATCCGCGTGAGTTCGTCCCCCTTGGGTCAGTAGAACGCGTTGACGTGCCCGCTTTCGCTTTTGCAGGCGGCGATGCGGCGGCGCGGACCATGACGCTATTCCGCAGCGTCACAGTCTGCGCCGATCGCTGCCGTGGTATACCCACGCGCATCACACGCGAGTATGTGCTTCCGATTCGACGGCCGTGTTGCGAAGAAGCGACGCGGGCGTAAAGTCTCGCGCACGGCAGCCCGCTTTCTCTCACATGAGTCTCACAGCTGCTGATTGTCGTGTGCTGTGAGGACGTGCTGCACACTCGCCCCCGCCATTGTTACGTCGTCGTTACCTTCCGGTCATCCAGTGGTCGCATACCGCTGGTACAAACCACCGAACGAGCTCTTCACGCCCAACCACCGCCTCGAGGGCCTGCGCGGGCATCGCCGTTGGACCGGGCCGGTGCGTCGTCGACCGGAGTCCCCAATCCGCACCATCGTGCACGTCGAGGGTCTGGCAGTGGGACGGCGAGCGGCGACTTCAGGGCCGTCGCGGAGTACAGTCCCTCGCTCGTTCACGGTGGACGGCGATGGCGAGGACACCGATGGACACCGTGACGCCCGGCCTGACTCATCCGCGCGACGTGCGCCCGGGCGCGGTCATCGGCTTTCATGCCCGAATCAACCAGCGGTCCCGTTCATTCGAGAGTTATTCGACTGTTTACATCGCCGTTGCAACGATGTCATCCAGCCTCGGTACCCTGATTGGGTTGAGGGCCAATCTACCAGACCCACTCAGGATGCAGCGAGCACGCGCTCCCCTGCTCGATGCCCTCGTCGCCTAATGATTTTATGCGTAAGGTCCGATGCTCGGTACGTGAGGCGTGAGGGCTGCAGCCGACCCGGCTGAGCGTGCGTCCGGAGGCACCATCGGGTGATGTGCTCCCCGTGCCCCTCCGAAGCACACGCCTCTCGAGGGACTGAATGGGACGACCACACAAACAGGCAGCCGTCATTGCGTATCGCATTCACGGTGAGCACTTTGAGATCGCTCTCGTCAGAAAGTCGAATGGCCGGGGATGGACCGTTCCAAAGGGCTCCCTCGACAGGGGCGAATCTGGCGGCGATGCCGCGGTGCGCGAGGCGGAGGAGGAAGCCGGACTCCTCGGGGAACTCACGCGCGAGCCCATCGGGCGCTATTGCTACTCGAAGCAGAACGAGCGTTACCAGGTGGACGTGTACGTGATGCGTGTGACGATCGTGCTCGAGTCCTGGCGCGAGGCGGCGCATCGGCGGCGACGGTGGATGGCAGTCGAGGAGGCAATGGAGCGGCTACGTCCGGAACTTCACGGTCTCGTCGAGACGGTGCGGATCGCCCAGTCGCCGATCCGGCGCCGCCTGGGCGCGGCAAGCGATCGTCTTACTGCGTCTCTCGCCGAAACCCGGTAGGCACCGGCAGCACCGCTGCTTCTCGCATCGCACGGTTCCGCCGGAGGAGTTGCTCGGCCTCCACGCATGGTGCACGGACTGGTGCTGACCCTCTTAACTCGCCTCGGCCGGCGGTTTCCTCGTCCTTGCCACAATCGGGTGCGGCTGGCGCACCTTCGAGCGTTCGAGCAGCGCCACCGCGCTCGACGCACCGGCCCACCCGAGAATGCGGACGCGCTTGCCTTCGAAGACCGTCGCGGAGACGAAGAACTGCGCGATTTCGTCCCGCAGCCGTTCGGGCAGCGCCGACACGTCGGCCACTGTTTCGAAACGCGGAGCGATCGCGGGCACGGCGATCAGCCGGTCGTTGCGCTCGCGGCCTCCGCCGTTCTTGCGGTCCTGTTCGAGCTCGAGCACGCCGAGCAATCGGCACGGCACGACCACACCCGGGGCGGTCCCCACGTCGCAGATCACGAGCGCATCGAGGGGATCGCCGTCAGGCGGCGCAGGTGCCCGGCACGAAGCCCCAATCATGGGGGTAGGTCACACCGGCGGGCAGGGGTCGAGACAGGGTCATCGCACCCATCCGTGGATCGAACTTCAGCTTCACAGCAGCACCGCGCGGGCACTCGATGACGACGTGCACCGTGCCGTCCTCGCCATGTGTGGGTACTCATCGAGTCCCATCGCTATCGCCTCCGATGCCGCGTCCGCCACCTGGGGTCTCGTAGCCCCGGCCGTGCAACGCTCGTCCTCTCTCGAGGAAAGTGGCATGTGCGACGTGCGTCCCGCCGCGGTCGTCCGTGGCTGATTCACGGGACGACGTTCGACGTGGGGCAGGGCTTCAGCCCTGCTGACGATGCCACGGGAATACGAATCGTGGGAAGGGCACGCGGGTCGCGAGACGCGGTGACGGTCGAATTCACATCTTCGACACTGAACCGACAGCGGACGGTTACACGTGACCGCTAGGATGAACCCCTGCCTCTTGCAAGCCGCTTCCCAGCGATCGAGAGTGCCGTGAGAAAGCACGTCATCGTCGCGGAGATTCGGAATCACTCACGAGGTGAACCCATGGCTGATGTGCGTCCGTCAGAGCCCGTTGTAATGGTGAAACTGGATCGCCGGCGAAACCGCCTGGCCCTGCCCGGGTGTCCGGAGTGTGGCGAAGAAGAACCCCGCGTGCTGATGCGGACGGATTTCGTGCTTTATGTCCGCTGCGAGGCATGTGCGGTCGTGTGGACTGTGTGGAGGCCGTGACGTCGGATTCGATCGCATCCACAGGATGTGAACCCTGGCGTCATGTCGGCCGGTCGCACCCAACTCAACCGAGCCGTCGGGCGCCCTGGGGGAGTTGCTGAAGTCTTTACATCGGCGTCGCAACGATGTCACTCGAGCTCGATAACGTGATCGGGTGCGGGCCAATTCGCCAGACGCCCCAGGATCTGGCGAGCACCCGCAGGCAAGCGGCGGACGTTTCGTCGATCGTCCCGCCCACCCGGAACCCGCTGTGCTGAGGATCAAACATGCTCGCTATCGCTGAGTCGGTCCAGATAATCGACACCATCTCAGAGCCCAAGCAGCGGATGCGCCGAGACTTCGGAGTGCTTCCAGGGCTCGCACTGACACTCGCGCAAGCCCGTCGCCTGTGGGCGCTGCACGAGAGCGCATGCAGGGAGTTTCTCGACGCGCTCGTCGCCGAAGGATTTCTGTGCGTGAGGTCCGATTCCCGGTACGTGAGGCGTGAGGGCTGCAGCCCACGCAGTTGAGTGTGGGTCTGCGGCGCGCCGCGTCATGACATCGGCTCACCAAGTTCGGCTGGAGCCGAACGTGCCGTGCAGCTCGAGGGCGCCGTCCTTATCCGCTGTTCACCGCGAGGGGCGTCACTGCACCTTGTCCACGACCATCAGGTTGCTGCCGGCGCTCTCGACTACGGGAAATAACAGCCATTGCTGGTCGGGCGATAAGGCGACCCCCCACCAATGCCGCTTCGTGACCACGGCAAGCGTCGTCCGCTTCCCCGTGCTGAACTCGACAAAGTCGATCGACGACGTCTTGGCCAATGCACCATCAACGGCGACGAGGTACAGGCCGCGATCCCCTACCGCGAAATTGAGGGAATAGCTCAAGCCGTCGGCCACCAACGTTTCCTCGCCGCCCGAGACTGGCACCCGCCAGATCGCGGTCGGAGATATAGGGGACTTCGCGTAATACAGGAACCTGCGATCCGGAGATTCGATCGCAGCTACTCCCCCGCCTCGCGTCAGCTGGACAGCCGGGCTGCCGCCGTTGGCCGGCATCTTCCAGACTTCGAAGCGACCGGTCCGGTTCGACCCGAAGTAGATCCATTCACCGTCTCGCGACCACCGCGCCTCGAGCTCCTGCTCCCGGTCATTGCTGGTGAGGCGACGCACTTCACCGGTGACGGGATAAAGGAGGTACAAGTCAGCCGACCGCTCCCGGTGCGAGTTGAAGAGAATCGTCTGCCCATCGGGTGACCATTGCGGATTCGAGCACTGCGGTCCGTTCATGAAGGTCATCTGTCGTGAGTTCGATCCCATCGACATCGGAGATCCAGAGTTCCTCCGCACCCGAGCGAGTGGACGCAAAGACCAGCCGTGTACCATCCGGCGAATAATCAGGGGTATGTTCGTCGAACGTAGAACCGGCGAAGCCCCCATCGTCGAGACGGGCACTCGGTTGTGCCAGGTTGAGGCGCCAGAAATTTGTGTCCCGGAACCGGGCGGAGTACACCAGCCGGCCCGACCGGGCGACGCTAATTGCGGTGGCCTGCTCTCCAAATGGCAGGAGCTCTGAGGCGCCCACGGGGTCTGGCGCGCCGGGCGCCAACGCAATCCGGTGTATCCGCGAGGGACCCATATGACCACTCGAAGAGAAGACGAGACCGCGATCGCCGGGCAACCAAGCGAGCCCGAGGACTGCCCCCGGCGCAACGGTCACCTGGACAGGCGCTCCGGCCACCCGAAGGTCAGATGACAACGCGATTACGTAAATCGCGTTCTGCGAGAGAGTTGACTCGCGGAGAAATGCCATTCTCCGTCCATCGGACGAGAATGTCGGGCTGGCGTCGGCCATCTCCGCATACCGTTGCTCTGGCGCGACCGTCAGCTGCCGCCGCTCGTGACCGCCGACTTCGAACATCCAGATGCCACGGCTGCCGGACGGCGCTATCTGGCCGCCGAACGCGAGCCATTTTCCATCCGGCGTCCACGCAAGGTTGCTTATCGGTCGGCTTCCGACGGTGGCAGTAGAACTCACGTTGATCGTTGCCAGACGCCGTTCTGCGCCGCCCAGGGCCGGGACGACGACCACATCGGCGCGGCTCAGGTCCTGGGACCGCCCGGTCGACATTCGAAGGAACGCAATCTGCCGCCCATCGGGCGACCACGACGGCTTGTCTTCGTGGGCCGGGTCGGTGGTCAGCCGCAGCGGTTCGCCGGGTCCGACAAGCTTCACCCAGATGTCATAGTTGTCCTCGCCGGGACCGTTCCAGGAAAAGGCGACCTGGCTGCCGTCGGGAGAAAGACTCGGCACCACCTCGTAGCCTCGATACGCCGTGAGAGGCGTCGGGAACGCGGCTGTGTTGTCTTGCGTCTGGCTCGGCCCTCCCCTGAAGAGGGCGACGTACGCCACAAGAGCGACGATCGGCACCATGAACACGAGGACAAGCCACCAGCGGCCGCGTCTCCGGGCCGGAGGCGCGGCGGTGACGGCGGCGACGGGCGCAACCGGTGTGGCCGACGTGAGTTCGGTCGGCTGGATAACGATGACCTCGGTGGAGAACCGGTAGCCGTGCTTGGGCACCGTCTCAATCCATCGCTGTCCTCCCTCGCCAAGTACCTTGCGGAGCGTCGAAATCTGGAAAGAGAGATTGGCCTCTTCAACGAACGTGTCGGGCCACAGCGACGCCATCAAGTCCTGCTTGGAAAGGGCGCGGCCCGGGTTCCGAACCAGCAGCAGCAGCAGCTCGAGCGTTTTGGGTGCGAGCGCGACGGGCTGGTCCTCGCGCGTGAGCTGCCTCCGATTGACGTCCACGCCGATACGGCCCAAACTCGTACGACTCACTGCTACGCCCGGACATCGACCCTTCTAACGCATTCCTTCGACATTCCTGCGAGACGCTGCGTCTCTCCAAAGGACTTGCTCAAGAGCCGCCCGCTAGCGTCGGCTCATGTCAAAAAACGGCCTTCGTCCGGAGCCCGGAACGCGCGCCATTGTACGCGCGTTCTGTCGGTTGCTTCCCGTCGTGCTCTGCGTGTTGGTTCTCTCACTGCTGATCAGGGCGGACACAGCAGCCCAGCGGTTGCCGCTGACCAACTCCCGCGACCTCCTGGCAGCGACCTCGGACGACCTGACCACATTGCTGGAGTCTGCCCGTCCTTCGTCCGTCTCGGATGGGCAGAGAGCCCGTGTCCTAGACAGCCTTCCCGCCGAAGGCGAGGTCACCACTCTCGATGCAGTCTCGCGGCAGAAACTGCGTGCCTTGACACCGTTACTCCGGGCCGCGAAGCGGGAGTCCGTCTACGTGCTCAAGGTGGTCGCCGTTCCGCAGGCATTCATAGGTCTTCACGCGCGGACAATCGTCCTCATTTCGCATCGGGCGCTGACCCTGCTCTCGCCGGACGAGCTGCGGGGGGTGGTGGCTCACGAGATCGGCCACGAATACGTCTGGGCGGAATATGAACGAGCATCCGGGCTAGCTGACGACACGCAGCTCCAAGACCTGGAGCTGGTGTGCGACGTCCTCGGCATGCTGACGCTGCGCGGCATTGGGGAGGACGGGGGCCAGTTGGTGACTGGGATCGAGAAGCTGCTGCGATTCAATCGCGAGCGGTTTGGCGCGGCTGTCAACGAAGGCCATTATCCGACGCTCGCACGTCGCCGGGCTGTTGCGCAGGCGCTTGAAGCCGCGTTCACGTCGGGACATCGTGCCGCTGTGAAACACGACCCGTCGCATTAGGCGCGAATGCCAGGTCCGAAGCACCGGGTTGGCGAAGTTTGACGCGCCGAACACGACGATCACGTCGCCTTGCCGGATCGTCGCCGGCGGCTCTCGCGTTCGGTTGCGTTGTATTCAGCTTGCTGTGGCGTCGGCGAGCACAGAAAGAGTACAGACCCGCCAAATCGCGGCGCACGTTCCTCGGGCGACGCTCGGCGGCGGCCGAGCTGACGTGCCGGTGGTGCAAGCTGCTCGACATTTCTGCTACAGTCGCGCCCGCGCCAGCCGGGGTCCGCGAGCTGTCCTTTGATTGTGGGGTGCCCGCTCGGCGACTCGTGAACGGCTCGAATGCAGCATAAACAAGAGGACGCCGAGACAGCTAGAGCAAGTCGCGCCATGGCGGGCACAAGTGCGCCGTCTCCCAGCGGACCCACCGTGTGGCCGCTGCATCCTTTCTTCTTTGCGGCGGGCTCGGTCCTCTCGGTTTACGCGACAAAAGAGAACCTGGGGCAGATGGATGTTGGCGACATGCTGCCCGTGCTGGCGACCGCGCTCGCCGGGACTGCAATCGTCTTTCTCGTGCTCGCCGCATTGATGCGGGATGTCGGGCCCCGCGCCGCCATTCCCGACGGGCGTTATCGTCGTGGGCTGCGTCCACTTCTCGGCTCTTGCTGTTCGTCTCGAGCGGCTTGAACAGCGCGCTGGGGGCGATTCTGCCGACGGGAGGCGGCGCTCCCGCTGATGTTAGTGCTCGTCCTTCTGCTGGGCCGTCGGCGGCGCGGTCTCCGCCTCCCGGTTCCACCCTACGCTCATCAATGGGCCGCTCAACGCGTTTGCGCTGGTCTTCTTCATTACACCCGTCTGGAACGTGGCGTCGTATCACTGGGAGACCGCCGGTGCGCGGCTCGTCGCCGCCCGCTCCCACAGGTGACACGGAGCCGACTCGGGGTCACTGCTGCCCAAGGACAGGCCCGACATCTATTTCTTCATCTTTGACCGCTACGGCTCGCAGCGGGTGCTGAAGCGCGAATACGGCTTCGACAATACCCCTTTTATCGAGTTCCTCGAGGAGCAGGGGTTTTACGTCGCGCCGGAGAGCCACTCGAACTACCGAAGACGGCGCCTTCGCTCGCCTCCACCTTCCACATGGACTACCTCGACTTCCTCGGCGACGAACCGCTCGCGCAGCGTAACGAGTGGCACCCTATCTATGACATGGTCAAGGGCGAGCACCGGGTGGGACGGTTCCTGAAGAAGAGAGGCTACCACTTTATCCAGATTGGCAGTTGGTGGAGCCTGACGCAGGACAACACGCTGGCGGACGAGAGCTACAGCTTCGGCTTGAGCGAGTTCAGCTTGATCTGCCTCCGCAAGACGATGTTTCCCCGGCTCCTGCAAGCCGCCCTTCCCCGCAGCGGGCTCGCCAGCATGATGGCCTGGGACCACGGTCAGTGCCGCCGCGTGCCGCTGCAGGCCAGGATGGTCACAGGAGATCGCGCGGCGCCCCGAGGCGACCTTCACCTTCGTCCATGTGCTCGTCCCGCACGCCCCGTTTGTCTTCGATGCCGCAGGCAATTGCCGCAAGCCCGATGAGATCGACAGGATCGGGCCGCGGAATTTATATGTCGACCAGATCGCCTATGCCAATCGTCTCATGCGGGAGTTGGTCGCCAGCCTGCTCGGAGGTGACGGACCGAAGCCGATCATCGTGCTCCAGTCGGATGAGGGTCCCTTCCCCGAGCGGTATGAAAGGGGCAATCGCTCCTGGCGCCAGGCGTCCGCGGAGGAGCTCGACACCAAGTCAGGCATCCTGAACGCCTACTACTTCCCCGACCAGGACTACTCGCGAACTGTACTCGGACATCACGCCCGGTAAACTCGTTCCGGCTGCTATTCAATAAGTACTTCGGAGCTGAATACCGGCTCCTGCCGGACCGCATCTTTCATTTCCCAGATCTGTCACACCTTTACGATTTCTTTGACGTGACGGAGAAGGTACGCAGCGCCGTGAATCACACGGACAGGCAGACGGTGGGTTCCGGACTTCATCCGCCAGCAACGACGAGCACGTTGACCAGGCCGAGCGGCCGTCCCCAAGCACGTCGCGTACGACCGCGCTCAGCGAGAGGGCCGCTTGGCGGGTTCATGGTCGACGCGGTTCAGGTACTTGAATAGGGACGAGGCCGCCAGAACATGGCAAGTCGACGAGCGACTGCCAAAGTGGGTGCGGTCGGATTACGTTCGGAACAACTGCCGCCCCGGCTTAGCCACGGTCCACAGACCCATGCACTGCCGACACTGCACGTACAAGACGGACGCGGTGCGGAGCTTCACGTGCAACGCCATGTCGTGGCTACAAGTGGCACAGGGGGCCAACTGAAGACGGCTATGCCGACGCTCTGTAAACGTGCCGGTGGGCGTGACGAACAGGAGCGACTGTGGGCCGTCAGGGAGCATGCGGCGCCTCCACGAGTACCGAGTGAGAACATAGGCGCGACCACGGAGTGTAACCGGGGGCTATCGGCGGAACAATCGGGACTACGACGCACCTCCTAGGGAAATCCCCGGCAAACATAGGGCGAAATGGCCGAAGCTCAGAAACCCTAGCAGAGGCGCCTATCGGTTTTCCAAGGCTTCGGCGAGACGCTCGCGTCCATACCGAGCAGACGATGCGGGCCAACTGGTTCTTGCAGGAAGCTCTGGCCTGTTGCCCAACGTGTTCAGCACCGGCGAGGCCGGCTTCCATGAGCTTGCCGCAGGCCGTCCTGTAGTGCGTGTCAAGCATCGACGATTTACCGGAAGTTGTCGATCATCATCAGATCCGCCCCGTTGCTGACATCGCGAGTGTAAAGAACTCGCGTGCCGTCGGGAGATACCCCAAGTGAAGCAATAGGCATGTTTTGCGTCAGCTTCTCGAGCTGCCCAAGCAATCGCTGCTTGCCAGTCGCGGGATTGAGCAAATACACAGGGGGATCTGAGCGCGGTTCGCATCCCGCGTAGTAGATGCCTCTCGAACCCGCGGCGAACGCCCCGAAGATCGCGCACTTGACGAGTTGTCGGGCACTGCCGCCTTCGAGCGGTGCCTCCATGAGCGCCCCGGATTCTGTCTGATATAAGAAATGCGAGCCGTCGAACAACTCCACCCCAAACTCTGTTTTCCCGTCGTGGGTCAGCTGCTCCTTGACACCGTCCGACAGACGCGTGCGCCAGACGTCGCTATGGTCTGACTGTTGAAGCCAGTAGTAGATCCATTGCCCATCGTGAGACCAGGAGGGCCCCCGCTGACTGCCGGGATCCGTGGTGACCTGCCGCGGTGTTCCACCGTCGGGATCGATGAGCCAGATGTGAAACCGCCCGTCCTCGCCCAGAGAGTCGAATGCGATCTGTTGGCCATGTGGCGACCAGATTCCCGCGCACTGGCCACGACCCATGCCGCGAGTGAGTTGCCGAGCGCCCGAGCCATCGGCCGATGCAATCCACAGCTCGAACGACTCGCCAGACCGATTTGAACAGAAGACAATCTGGCGGCCGTCGGGCGAGAAGCGCGCCAGAAAATCGTCGAATGACGATGCCGCGACAGGTTGTGGCGGGTGGCCCCACGCCATCTCGTACACATCGAAGTTAAGGAGAGACCGTGAAAAGACAAGACGGTCCATCGCTGACGTGGTCGCCGGCTCGGACGCCCGTACGCCGGCCACTTCGATTCGCACCGGCTGATCGTGCCCAGCGACATCGACGCTCCAGAGATAGGTAAGACCCGGAACGGCTTGCGGCGTCATAAATGATTGACTGACCGTTCCGACTCCAGGTCAGCCCGGAAATCGCCGCCCCTTGCGATGTCAGCCGGCGGGCCTGACCCACGGGTGTGAAGGCGGTGTCCAGGTCGAGCACGTACACGTCGCAGGCTGAAACAATAGCGCCACTACACGACGCATACGCCAGTCGACGTCCGTCCCGTGAGAATGCGGGGGCCTGATCCGTTACCACCTTCGGCGTTGTCAACCGACGCGGCGTACCGCCGGCGACGGGCAAGAGGTACAGTCCCGCCGGCTGCTGTCTGGCGAGCTGTTGGCTGATTCCTGCCACGATGAAGCGGCCATCCGGCGACCAATCGAATTGCCCCGAGGCGAACCGAAAATCACTGATCTTGGAATCAGTCCCACCCATAGCTGAGATCAGCCGTAGCTGGCACCCGACCTGTGTCAGCTGTTGCTCCAGACTCTTCCTGTCGGGCATGACCTGGTTGGCATCGTTTGAATGCGATGTATCGCCCATCAGGCGACCACCGAGGAGAGACGTCCTGAAGTGGATCAGTGGTGAGCCGACGCATCTCCGGCGACCCCACGAACTTCAGGTAGACATCCCAGTTGTCGTTTTTCTCGCCCGACCAGGCGAATGCGACCTGATTGCCATCCGGCGAGAGTGCCGGCCCCTGCTCGAAACCAGGGAAGCTCGTGAGCGGCACGACTCGCGGCGGCGGTGCGTCGGTTCCATGTGGGGATCTCAGCAGCCATGTCATTGCGGCGAGGACGCTCACAACTCCGATGAACGCTGTGATCATGACCCCGCGATACTGACGGGAGGTTGGCACCGCGGCCGCAGAACCGGACTCCGAGTCTTCCTTGATCTCTTGCAACGCGACCCTCACATCGCCGATGTGCTGGAAGCGCCGCTCCGGGTCTTTACGCAAACAGCGCGAAATCAGCTTTTGCAGGTCGCCGGGAGTATTCGGCACAATCTCGCCGAGTGGCTTTGGTTGCGCGCGAACAACAGCCGCCAACGTCTCTGCGGTACTCGCGCCCGCAAAGGCGCAGTCGCCGGTCAGCATCTCGTAGAGCATCGCACCGAAGCTGAAGATGTCACTTCGCGCATCCACCCGCTCACCCAATGCCTGCTCTGGGGCCATGTAGGCAGGGGTACCCGCGATCTTGCCCGGGGCACTGACCGCGCCAGCGGCGGTTAGGGTCTCGGCGGGATCGGCGTCGCGGCTCGATATCCGGTGGAACTGGCTTGCGGCGTCGGTTTCGTCAGCAGCGCGTTCGTCGCCCATCAGTTTGGCGAGGCCGAAATCAAGTACCTTCACTCCGCCGTCAGTCCCGACCATGACGTTGGCAGGTTTCAGGTCGCGATGAATGATGCCGTGCACATGCGCTGCGGCCAGCGCATCAGCAATCGGAATTGCGATACGCAGGAACTCATTCAGCCGCATTCCGTGGTGAGGGATAAGCGTGTCGAGACTCTTGCCCCGCACATACTCCATCACGATAAAGTCGATGCCGTTGGCGGATTCGATCTCGTATATGGTGATGATGTGCGGATGATTGAGGGCCGAGACGGCCTGTGCTTCCTGGACGAACCGGCGGCGACGACTCTCGTCGCCTACGCGGTCTGGGGGTAGCACTTTGATCGCGACATCGCGGTTTAGGCGTAGATCGCGGGCGCGATACACCTCGCCCATCCCCCCAGCGCCGATGAGAGCGAGTACCTCGTACGGCCCGAGCGTCGAACCCGGCTGTAGAGCCACGTAACCGGCGGCATTATACCTGGGGGAAGTACCACCTTTTCCGTAGGCCGCCTCCAGCAGGCGGCCGTAATTCCCGTCGATCTCGGCGATGGCCTCCTCGCAACCGTCCCGATCATTCGGGTCGAGCCACGCCGGCCGCTTGTCGATGAGGCCCGCGAACAACTTGTCGAAGCGCGTCGGTCCTGAGAAGTCGTGGGCCTGCCGGACGGGCCCCAGGCCCGTGATGGTCCGCGGCGTGAACGTCAGTCGGCCTCGCAAAATGCGTTGACAACACCGCGCGACCCTGGGTCGTCGATTGGCGCAGCAGTCGCGTCATTCCGCAAGTCGATCCTCAATTACGCGAGGTTCGAGACGCGAAATCGGCTGCAGTGATTCGGAGGGCCGATGTCCCTCCGCTTGACTCGTCGCCGCTCCCTCCGTCCATCGCTGCACCTGCCCGTCGTGGTCGCTGTTTCGGCTACGAGATTCGCAAGCATGTCACTCTCAGTTGACGGTCATCGAACCCGTCACATCCTGTCCCAAAGCCTGCCACTCAGCCCACATCTTGTTCGTGTCCCAGAACCACCACGCGCCGGTATCCGACGGCACGAAGCACGTGTTGTCCGAGAAGCGGTTGTTCCACGTCGTAAACGTCTCCGGATTGCCTGCCGTCGATGCGAGCCCCGTGATCCCAACCAGCATCCGGATGGTGTTGTCGTGAACGTTGAGATTCTCCAGCCGTAACGTACCAGTCTCTCCCGGTAGCGGAGACATCGTCACGGATTGATTCCCCATGATGCCTCGCGCATTGTCCCGCACGATGTTGTGGTCGATCTCAACGTCTCGCGAACTCGCGACCTTGATGCCAGCCGACGGAAACCCCTTCCCGATAGCATTGCGCTCAACAGTGTTTCCGGTCACGCGGGTTTGCGCCGAGACTTCCACCATGATCCCGTCGTCCACGTTGTCCGTCGCAGTGTTGCCGATCACAAGGTTGCCGCTCCGGCAGTGATCGATCCAGATGCCTTTCGCGAAGTTGTGGTGGACGAAGTTGTTCCGGATGATCAGCGTGCCAGTCTCGCCGAACTTCATGCCCGACGCAGACGCGCTCACCGGCTCTTCCGGGGCTTGCGACGCGTTGTTCTCGTAGACCTCGTTGTCTTCGACCAACGTGCCGTGTGCACGGAACCCCGTGATGCCCACGACTCCATTCTGGTAGACCTTGTTGCCGCGGACGGTCCATCCCGGCCCCGAGCGAATCCCGATGTACCGGTTGTGATGGACGCTCAGATCCTCCACCAGCCAGTTCGTACCGTTATCGCCAGTGATTGCCCCGTGCTGGTTCGGAGACGCGTACCGGGTGATCTCAAGGCTCCGAATCGTGACACCGGTGGACGAGACCGTCAGGGTCTGGAAGGCGTACTTGGCCACGTCCTCGCCGTCCATGATGGCCCCCGGCTCGCCGACGAAGGTGTTGCCCGTCTTCGGAATGACCGTCTGCTGTACGTGTGTACCCGCCTTGAGGCAGAACGTCGTGCCCGTTGGATTGGCGTTCACGGCCAGCTGCATGTCCATCCCCGGTGTAACCTCAACGGAGCCCGTAGGGCAGTATTCCGGTGGTGGAGGCGGCGGCGGAGGCTCGTTGACGGTCACGGGAAACGTGCACGTCCGCGATTGCCCATCCGATGAACTCGCCGACCCGGTGACCGTCGTCGTCCCCACCGGGAGCTTGCTCCCTGACGCAGGGTTCGTGGAGACGGTAACGGGCTGTACCCCGCCCGTCGTAGTCGGGAGCGGCCACGTCACCACAGCCCCGTCTGAAGACTCCGCCGTCACAGGCTCCACCGTCGGACACGTAATGGTCAGCGGCGGCGGAGGAGGCGGGTTGACGGTCACGGGAAACGTGCACGTCCGCGATTGCCCATCCGATGAACTCGCCGACCCGGTGACCGTCGTCGTCCCCACCGGGAGCTTGCTCCCTGACGCAGGGTTCGTGGAGACGGTAACGGGC
This sequence comes from Vicinamibacteria bacterium, assembly GCA_963763095.1. Classification (GTDB taxonomy): domain Bacteria; phylum Acidobacteriota; class Vicinamibacteria; order Vicinamibacterales; family JAENWD01; genus CAVUCH01. The sequence continues at coordinate 77,190 of CAVXNR010000011.1, read as the reverse complement.
TGTACCCCGCCCGTCGTAGTCGGGAGCGGCCACGTCACCACAGCCCCGTCTGAAGACGCCGCCGTCACAGGCTGCACCGTCGGACACGTAATGGTCAGCGGCGGCGGCGGCGGCGGAGGGGCTACGACGGAGATCGCCGAGGACGCCTGTTCGTTCTTGACCCTCGCAACGATGGTCGCTTTCCCAAGTGCAATCGCCCGCACCAGCCCGGCGGTGCTCACCGTGGCGATGGCCACATTGGACGACGACCATTTCACACCAGTTTTATTCGCTTGGAGCTGGACTGTCTGTCCCTTTTGCAGGGTTACCGACGACGGAGTCACGGTCAACGCCGGAGTTACGGCCAACGTCGGTACCGAAGTCGCTGCCGCAAGACCAAACAATACCCAACACACCAGAATGATTCTGGTAAACCTTACCTTACCCATCTTCAACTCCGAATCCTTTAGAGAGCCCCCACCCGTGCGGCTACCACTCCCCTGGGGGCTCACACGGGGACGCCCCCGAGATCGCGGCGGGTTTGGCTCGGTTACTGGAGCCATAACCAATGAGCGAGAACCCGAGCGAATGCGCTCCTTCAGGTGTGTCCCGAAGGGAACCGCAGCAACTCCTGCGAGAACGGCGGCGGGCAGCCTGCACCGTCGCCTCTTAAGAATGGTCTTGGGGTTCTATCGGAGCGGTGCTCAGTTCTCTACAGGGCTGCACAGCAATACTGACGAGTTTTGTCCGTGGCGGTCCCACGTCACGCGGCGAAACTCACGTGTTCGTGACGTCCCCCCACTTTTGAGTAGCGTTTCGGTTTAGAGTCCGGCCTATCGAAAAGGGACCGGACGATGAAGAAGCGATTCACCGAAGGGCAGATTGTGGGCTTCCTGCGCGAGGCCGATGCCGGCGTGGTGGATAACGAAGACGACGCCAAAGCGGCCTACGATGCCGCGTGGGAGGCGCTGAACGCGCGGAGACAGGCGGCGCAATGAGTGTCGCTTTCCGGTGGCGCGCCGTCAGCGAGGTGTGAGAGCCGAAAGGAGGCGGACATGGGCTGGAGCATCGCACTGGCTGTGCTCAGCGGCCTTATCCCGAAACATCGGTCTGTCGCACCTTTGAAATTACATCACCGACACCGCCAACGCCCCGCTCCCCGCGTTCACGGCTCGTCCAGGCGACCCGCAGTCAGTGGGGGGACCCAGTTCACGCTTCGTCGTTGACGCATCGCGCATCGTCGCCGCGCTCAGGACACGCACCGCCGAGCGGACTGGCGTGACCGGTTCGAACAGCAGATCGGGGCTCGGTCTTCGACCCGATCGACGGCCCCACGCCGCGCACGATCCCGCCGAAACTGGAATGCCACGGCGAAATCGTCGCGCCTCGCAGGTCTCAGCCGTCTTCGCTCATCAACTCAGCCCACGCGACGGCCGCTAACGGTTGCGCACGCTCTCATAGAGAGGATCTCGTTGTCCCCGGTGTCGAAGAAATGGACCTCGGTGGAGCCTGTGAGCTCGTCCGGGTCGGTTCCGATTTTCACCATGCTCGTGATTGTCTGCGTCATAGTCCAGACACCGGTGGAGTCGAACAGGAAGACTGCCACCACGCCGCTGAACGTGTGGTCGCCGGTTCTTTTCCAGGTGCCGAGCCCAGGCGTGCGCACCGCGGGGTTGATCCCCGTCGTGGTGTTCGTCAGCGTTCCTCCTTGTGCGAACGTGAGAAGGGACCGGAAGGTCCTTCCCGTTGGGAGCTCGTCTGTGCAGCCAACGACCGTGACCTGCAACAGCCACGCCCCCTCGATTCGTTTCGCTTGGGAGTTGCGATCCTGTTGCCCGTTCGCCTCAGCCGCACTCGCGACATCTCCCGTCGCAAGCGCCATCGTGCCGGCGAGCACGGAGAACAGAGCCAGACCCCGGACCGAGCGTTGGATTGTCGAGCGCATGTTCATTCCTCCTTGTGCGGGTTCCCCCGCCTTCGCTGCGGCCCTGCGTCTCTATGACGTCGGTACCGCGCACCTCCTAAACCGGTATTTCCATTTTGGAGTCCCACGACTGGGGACGCCGAGTGGCCGAATCACGCGGCACAATATCAGCTCCGCTCTTGAGGGGGTGTTCAAGGTTGCACACCTGACAATCATGGGTCGGTAGCACTTTTCGCTCGTCAACGCCTGCGGTAATGGCCCCCGACGCCACTGGAAGACGGACCACGGCGCTCGCGGCGATTGCTCGAACACGATCATGCAGAAATCGTTACCGAGGCGTGGCGACGGGAGTACAACAAAGAGCGACCGAAGAAGAGACTCGGCGGGCTGACGCCCGCCGCGTACGGAAGACAGCTGGTTAAGGAAACGGATACAGTCACCGCCGGACTCTAAAGCCGACTGCTACTCAAGACGGGGGGACGTCATTCGGAGCCGAGAGGCACACCAACTGCATTTTGGAAATCGGCGTGTATGTCCTACCGAGCTGCGACGAAAAATAGCCCGCCCAAAACTTCTCTGCGTCGCTGCGAACCGTTTCGTAGAAGTTGGCTGGCTTCGCGGCGGGTGCGACTGGACTGGCGCATGGCGACAATGTCAGTGAACACGTAAGGGCCAACAGGGAAATGCCAGTAGATTTCGCCGTCTTATTCACGACAACCACTCTTCTTGATTGAGAAATTACGAACGCTCAGGCCGGCAGTCAGGCAGCCCTTCACTCCCAGCGTGTAGTGCAAGGTTTCGTGACCAACGAACGGAAACGCAATATAGGGATTAGCGCCAGTGGGGGTGAGGTTGTCCCCTCTGGCGAGCGTTCCGGGGCATTGTGCAGCGTTGATTCTGTCGAGAGCTGGTGCAACGACGATGACCGAGCGGGCGCTGCTCGAGTCAATGGATCGTGACAGCAAGGCCAAGCTGGCCCACGTTGGCGTCAACGGTGTCATTGGCCATCGCGAAGCCGTTGTAAAAGGGTGTAAGACTGACGTTACGGCCGACGCGAATGTCCCATCCGACGCCAACGATAGCTCCGGCACCAAACTCGGTCGCCAATTGGAGGAGATATGGCTGTGCTTGTGACCGCTGACGTTCCTGGCCAAACGCAGGAAGGGTATGACCGCATGATCGCCGCATTGGGCCCGGCCATTCAACAGGCGAAGGGCTTCATCGCGCATGGAGCGGGACCGGCCGGCGATGTGTGGCGCGTCTTCGAGATCTGGGAATCGCAGGCCGACGCCGCCCAGTTTTTTGCCAAGTACATTCATCCGAATTTGCCGAAGGGTGTGAAACCCAAGCGATCGATCCTGAACTCCATAGCCTGATCAGGGCAAGTTAGCGAACCTGCGTGTCAGTCGCTCAATCGAACTGAGACACTACCGAGTTTTCCTCCTCGGGAGAGGCGGTGGGCTGTGACGATGCCCAAGGGCGGCAGGCGACCGGTGTTCTTGTCATGCCACGGACGATGACGATGCCAGGTCGCCTCTGCGGGATGTTCCGATCCGATTGCCAATGCCAGGCCGACGGACGCCTTGTGGACCGCCGCTGACAGAGAGCGTTCAGCCCCGGTGCCGCCTCAAATCCTCGCGCTCGGCGCGGGACCCACCACACGACGGCGCATCGTTCATGGCATCACTACTTCGTCCTCGCTCCACACCGCATTCCCGGCCATCACGGCCGTACCGTTACCGCTGAGGGCTATCGGCAGTTGGCTGCCGTGCGCCAGGGTCAACGTCAAGGATGCCACGCCGCGGATGAGCACCGATGTTCACCTGAACATTATGAGTGTCAATGGCCGCGTTGGCTCAGCGATTGCTGTGCCTGGGCAGCCATGACAACCACTGACTGCACTGCGTGTCCGCTTTGCACCTCTACCGAGGTCAAGGCGGTGAACAGGAAGACCATCACGGTCTGCCACTGCCTCAACTGCAGGGCCGTCTGGCATGTGCTGCCGGACGCGGAGCCGACAGCCGCGTGAAGTACCGCTTGGCACCATCAGCTCCGTGAGCCCGGATTGCTACGCAGCCAAACTACCGCGCCAACGATCATCAGAATGAGGGCAAAGACGATGAGGGCCGTGGCCACGCCGTTTTGGGCATGCAATTCGGCGGTGCGTGAGCTGGGCGACGTCGTGCGCGGAAATTTGACCACTACCAGGCCGGGCGGCCCGTTGCGGGCAGGCTCAGGGTGTGCCGTGCCGCCGCCCGCACTCGTCCCAGAGGTGAGCGCATGTGTCGCACATGAACCACCACGACCCACGCGGCCTCAGCCGAGCCCACCTCGGTCGTGACGATCTCCCGCGGCAGCTCGGACATGAAACGTGAGTCGCTGGTGTGGTGGGGGATGGGTCGAGCGCCGGCAAGCTCGCGCTTGTCGCCGACGATCGGCCAGCCGACGATCGGTGTAAGTCTTGGGCATCCGCACCTATTTCAAAGCTGATTTCCATTCTGACCAAAGCACCAACTCACCCGTTCGGCCAACTCACCCATTCGCGAGCTACAGGCCAGCATTGGTGCCGAACTCGCATGCGTGAAGCTCCGGAGGTCGAACATGTCTGACGGAGTTTCCGAGTCAGCCGTCCGGGACCAACCTTCGCGCAAGCTGAACCTGCAGCGCAGTTACGGTCCGACGAGGCAGTTCCGGGCGGTGCTTGCGCTGCGGCCGCGCCAGATCCTTTCGCTGCTCACAACGACCTACAACGACTGGTCCTCTGATGGCGCTGCCCGCCTCGGTGCGGCACTCGCGTATTTCACGCTGTTCTCGGTCGCGCCGGTGCTGATTGTCATAACGGGCGTTGTTGGATTGTTCATCGGCCACGCCGCCGCCACCGGCCAGGTTGCGCCGTGGCTCGAGCGCTTTCTCAGCCCCAAAGGCGCCGAAGCGGCGCAGTTGATGCTCAAGCAGGCGGCGACGCCGACGGGGGGAATCGTCACAACGGCCGCCGGCCTGCTCACGCTCTTTCTCGGCACGTCGGCACTGGTCAGCGAGCTTCGCCACTCGCTGAACGTCGTCTGGCGGGTGCAGCAGCCTCCATCGACGGAAGCAGGCGTCCTCGCGGCGATTCGCGCAACGGCTGGCGACAGGTTGTACGCGTTCCTCATTGTCGTGGGAGCTGGCCTGCTCGTCCTCGCGTCGCTCGTAGTGAACACGGTCGTTGCCGCCGCGGCGACGTATTTTCAAGGCTGGTTGCCGATTCCGGCGGCCGTACTGCAGATCATCAACTTCGCCCTGAGCTTCGCGTTGATGGCCGCCATGTTCACGCTCCTGTATAAAACAGTCCCGGACGCGCACGTCGCCTGGGGAGACGCCGTCATCGGCGCGGTGGCCACCGCGTTCTTCTTCACGGCAGGCACGATGGCGCTGTCGATCTTTCTGGGAACAGCCGCCAGCGGATCGGTCTACGGCACGGCCGCTAGCGTCCTGGCCTTGCTGTTGTGGGTGTATTACTCCACGCAGGTGTTCTTCTTCGGCGCGGAGCTGACGCGCATCTTCGCGAACACGTACGGCGCGCAGATCGTTCCGCATCACCGATCGCTCGCGGTGCCGTGGCGGCGCCGGCCGGCATGACCACTTACCGTTTTAGCGTGGTGGCGCCGTCGCCGCGCGCCATCCCGGCGGCGGCACGACGCAGAACAAGTCGTTAGGTCATGTCCTGGGCGCGTCAAGGGTCGCGGCCGCGCGTCGGTGCGCTTCACAGAACTGCGGCCCGCCGACGGCGATGAGCACTACGTCATCCGGACGCGGCCGTGGACGGCCGTCGCCCCGGCAACGAAGAAGAAAGGATGCGCTCACGATGGGTCGTGCCGGCCGCGGGTGGCGCCGCAACCGATTGCGGCTGATGTGCCACGCGACATGGTCATCCGGTGGCAGGAGGACGACTAGAGCGGGTTCGAATCCCCAGAGGGATTCGACCCGTTTTCTATGCATGGATCTGTACCCTGATAACGCGTCAATGCACGCCTTCCGCAGGGTCCCAGTGCTCACGGGCGAACACCTCATCCTGCCCCACACCTCCACGACCCGCGGAAGAAGCACTGGCACGACCAGGCCGATCAGGCGATGGAAGTGCCCTCACCTGATCGAATAGCCACCGTCCACGCGAATGGTCGCGCCGGTGACGAAGTCCGACGCGTGCGAGGCCAGGTACACCGCGGTTCCGGCAATCTCTTCCGGCTGTCCCCACCGGCCCGCGGGGGTCCGCGCCAGAATCTCTGCGTTCATCGCGATCATCGCGGGCGTGCGCACCGGCGCTGTCATGTCGGTTTCAATCCAACCCGGTGCAATGGCGTTAACTTGAATGTTGTGCGTCGCAAGTTCGATGGCCATCGACTTGGTCAACTGGATCACCGCCCCTTTTGCGGCGCTGTAGGAGGGAATCAGCCCGGAACCAAAGTACCAGGTACATGCTACCGACGTTGATGATCTTCCCGCGCCGCCGCGCGGCCATTGCCGCCGCGACGAGTTTCGACAGCAGGAACACGGCGTTCAACTGTGATTCGATGACGCGGTCCCAATCCGCTGCGGTCTCCAGCAACACGCCACCACTGAGGTTGGCGTGGCCGGCATTGTTGACGAGGATGTCCACCTCGCCCAGTTCGCGTTCGACGCGCTGGAAGGCAGGTTCGAGACCGTCGCGGTCGGTGACGTCCACGTTCATGGCCATGGAGGGAGAGCCGATGGCCTTCAGTTCGTCAAGCACCCGCCCGTTCTTGTTGTCGTTTCGCCCGAACACGGCGACGGCAGCCCCTGCTTCGGCCAATCCGATTGCGATGCCGCGACCGATTCCTCCGTTGCCTCCCGTGACGAGAGCAACTCGACCAGTCAGGTCGAACAATGCGCGAGTGTTCACATGTGCTCCTTAGGGTTGTCGATGTGGGGTGAACGATAACACCGATACGCTTCGAACATGAGCACGACGCAAACATGCTGCAGCTCGGGGTTAAAGACTGGACGACCAGTCATCCCTTACGGCTGGTGTCAGCCGCCCGTTTGTAGTAGAAACTGCGACTGTGCCTCCTAGCATGACCTATGACTACGACGTCGCGTTCTCCTTCGCGGGCGAAGACCGAGGTTACGTTCAGGCTGTGCACGACCGACTGGTCGCCTACGGCGTTCGCGTCTTCTACGACGGCGGTGAAGCGGCTGTGCCGGATCTCTGGGGCAAGAACCTGTATGAGTACCTGACTGATGTTTACAGTAGACGCGCGCGATTCTGCGTCATCTTCCTTTCCCGGGCGTATGCCGACAAGCTCTGGACGCGACACGAACTCAAGGCGGCTCAGGCGCGGGCCTTCGCCGACGCCGCCGAGTACATCCTGCCCGCCCGCTTCGATGACACCGAGATCCCAGGGCTGCTGGGCATAGTGGCCTACGTCGATCTGCGGTCGAAGACTCCCGACGCCGTTGCCACCCTGATCAAATCTAAGGTTGACCGCGCAGTTGCGTCTGACAATGGCGTGCTCAGCACCTCAGCCCCGACCGCATTCCTAGCGGACGCGGTGATCTACGCCGACGAATACTTGCAGCCACAAGCGCTGGACCTCGCCGATCAGATTGCGGGTGCCGTCCGCCGCTCGTTCGCAGATGCTTCTCGGCAAGTCACCCGTGAGGCTCTGCTCCCGTATTTGCGCAGCGAGAGCGCCAGCCATCGCGTAGTCGCCTACATCGCCTTTCAAGTCTCACCGCAGTCTGGCATGGCCCTTGAGCTTGTCGCTAGCCTGCGCCGAGAGAAGACGGAAGCCCTCGACAGGCGGAGCACCAAGCCGCTCTGGCAACTGCTTGTGTGCATCGGCACGTGGACGCAACAAGACGTGTCCGATGAGGACCGCGCTCTCGTGCGACGGGCACTGAAGCACTATCTTGACTGGCTGCGGCAGCAGCCGAACATCGATCCGGGTGGACAATGCAAACGGCGCATTCACCACCTGCTCGGCGAAGCCGTGCCGTGACACAGCAATGTAACGAGGCGCCCAAGCGGGCATCGGGCTCCAGAATCCTGAGCATTCGAAGGTCGGGTCCAGGTACCGCGTCCTACGTTCGTCCGGCATTCGGAGCCAGTTGCTCTTAACTCCCACGTCGGTGGCACCGAACGTGAGCCGCTTATGCTGCTGAAGGGGTGCGGCCAGGCAGCGAGGCAGCACGTTGCTCCACGAGCACGCCGCCATAGACAAAGTGTCGGGACTTGCCCCCCATGCGGTGATACACGCGATCAGCGTCGTACTCGCGAGTACCGGAGTCATCGACGAATAACTGATAAATGGGCAGGGGGCACATAGCGTGAGGCAACTCGGGAAAAGCGCAGTATGCGCCCGGCACCTCCGGCCACAAACACTCTCATCCACAAACGAAAGAACGTTTGAACTCGCGTGTCCCCTGATCTGTTGAGTGGGGACGCCTTGGCGTCTGCTGGGCACCTAGCGGTGGCGGCAGATGATCTACCGGTGCGGTCCCGCAAGGCGATGACCGATCCGCCGGCCCATTCACGACGCTGTCGCTTCGACTCCTACCACTCAGCGAGCCCATACCTCCAGCTCACGGGGACAATTCCTGGGACAATCGGGGACACTGGGTCTCTGCTGGAATAGAGGCTTGGGCGGTAAGTCCTTTAGATTGGCGGAGGGAGAGGGATTCGAACCCCCGGGACCGTTTCCGGTCCAACGGTTTTCAAGACCGCCGCCATCGACCGCTCGGCCATCCCTCCGCATCGTCTGGCCGCCCATTGTACCAGCGAGGCAGGAGCGTCGGACTGCCGACATCTACGCCAAACCATTGACGCTCTCTGCACACGCGGACGTCGGAGGTTCGGGAAAATCCCACCACATTCTCTCGATGTCTTCTGGAGCCCGCCCGCTTGTCTGTGGCATCGGAATTGATGAGATCGCGTACGGCTCTTATCACAAGGCGGGAATCCATCTCCCTCGCTCAACTCGATTCGCGCGCATGCCGCGGCGGAATCCGTCGCGCACCTGGCGCAGGCTCTGCGCCCAATCCGGCGGAGACCTGCCCTGCCGGCCAGCCCCCCGGAGCGGGCCGGCCCGCACATCCAACGCGTCCGTCGGCCCTCCAATGGACCCTCGGATTGATGCGTCCGTACGCCGGCGGCGTCACGGCTCTTGCGGCGCTCTCGCTCGCGGAGGTGGGGCTGCGCGCGCTCTCCCCATGGCCGCTCAAGGCTGTCATCGATTCCGTCGTTGGACACGACCCGCTCCCGGTGTGGCTCCGGCGATGGCTCCTCCCCGTGTCATCGGACCCGCGCGTGCAGGCGCTCGCCGTCATCCTGCTGTTCGGCCTCGTCACACAGCTCACCCATCAGGCCGTGCTGCTGCTGCACACGCGGCTGCACGCGCGCATCGGGCAGGCGATGGTCTACACGCTCAGGGAGCGGCTCTTCTCACACCTCCAGAGCCTTTCGCTCGCGCACCACGATCGGACGCCGCGCGGCGACACGGTCTACCGCCTCGAGGCCGATGCCAAGTGCGTCGAACAGCTGCTCCTCAGGGGGCTGTTCCCGATGGCGTTCTCCGCGCTGACGCTCGCGGTGATGTTCTCCGTGCTCGCCAGCTTCGACGGGACGCTGGCGCTCGTGGCCATGTCCATCGCGCCGCTGCTGTACCTGGCAATGCGGCGGCAGACCCAACGGATGTCGAGCGGGAACGAGAGGATGCGCGAGCTCGAGTCGCGCATGGTCGAACGGCTGTACGAAAGCTTCTCCACGATCCGTCTGGTCAAAGGGTTTGCACGCGAGCCCCATGAGCTCCGGCGCTTCTCTGGCGCCGCAAGCGATGCCATGGACGCACGCCTGCGGTTGACGGCCCGTGAATCGCTGTACGGGTTCCTGATCAATGCCGTCACGGTCTCAGGTGGGCTGGCTGTGATGGGTGTGGGCGCGATGCACGTGCTCGATGGCACGATCCGCCCGGGCACGCTGCTCGTAGTCATGGCGTATCTCGGATTCGTCTATGGGCCGATGACGGCCATCGCGAGCACGGCCGGTTCGATCCAGCAGGCACTCGCCGGCGCGCGACGGGTGCGGCAGACGCTGTCGCTGCCGGGCGAGCGCGACGGCACCGCGACTCTCCACCGCAGCAGCGTGGCTGGTCGAATCACGTTCGAGCAGGTGAGCTTCGGCTACGACGCGCCCGGGACCACGCTGCACGACGTCTCGTTCTCAGTTGCCCCGGGTGAAATGGTCGCCATCGTCGGGCCATCGGGGGCCGGAAAGACGACGCTCGTCAGCCTCCTGACCCGGTTCATCGAGCCGGACAGCGGCCGCGTGCTGATCGATGGCGTGGACGCCTCCACCTACCGCCTGCAGTCGTTGCGCGAGCAGATCGGGATCGTGCTGCAGGAGGGGCTGCTGTTCGCCGGCACCATGGCGGAGAACATCCGCTATGGACGGCTCGATGCAACCGATGCGGACGTGGTTGCCGCGGCCCAGGCGTCAGCGGCAGCGGATTTCATCACGCACCTGCCCGCTGGCTACTCGAGCCAGATGGCGGAGGCCGGCGCGGGGCTCTCGGGCGGGGAACGCCAGAGGCTGGGGATTGCGCGCGCGTTTCTCAAGGGCGCGCCGATCCTGATCCTGGACGAGCCGACCGCAGCGCTCGACGCGCTGAGCGAAGCGCAGGTGCTCGATGCCATTCGACGCCTCCGTGTCGGGCGCACGACGTTCGTGATCGCACATCGACTGTCGACCGTGCGGGAGGCGGACCGCATCATCGTGATGGACCGGGGCAGAGTGATCGCGCAGGGCACGCATGCGGAGCTGGTGGTGACGTGCGCGCTCTACGCGGAGATGTGTGTGCGGCTGCAGTTCGGACAGGTGGCGTAATCGCGGGCTTCAGGCTCCAGGCTCCAGGCAACAGGCCGCGGCCGGCGTCACGGCCACTGGCTGCTTTCCAGCCGGGACTGAACTCCCGGCTCCACATCGCCGGTTCGTCGCGCCACGCCGCCCAGCCGCCAGCCGCCAGCCGCCAGCCGCCAGCCGCCAGCCGTTATTGTGGCTCGATGACCTCCATCCCTCGCATGTACGGCCGCAGCGCCTCGGGGATCACAACCGATCCGTCCTTCTGCTGGTAGTTCTCGAGAATCGCGATCAGGGTGCGGCCGACGGCCAGACCGGAGCCGTTCAGCGTGTGCGCAAATTCCGCCTTGCCGGTGCCGCCCGGGCGGAACTTGATGTTGGCGCGGCGCGCCTGGAACGCTTCGGTGTTGCTGCACGACGAGATCTCGCGGTAGGTCTCCTGGCTCGGCAGCCACACCTCGATGTCGTAGGTCTTTGCCGACGCAAACCCCATGTCGCCCGTGCAGAGCAGCATGGTGCGATATGCCAGGCCGAGCCGCTGCAGGATCCGTTCGGCGTCGGCCGTCAAGGCCTCGAGCTCATCGTACGACTGGTCGGGAGTCGTGAACTTCACGAGCTCCACCTTGTCGAACTGGTGCTGGCGTATGAGACCGCGCACGTCAGCGCCGTACGACCCGGCCTCGCTCCTGAAGCACGGCGTGTAGGCCGTGAACTTCAGCGGGAGCGTGCGGCCGTCCAGGATCTCCCCGCGGAACATGTTCGTCAGCGGCACCTCGGCGGTGGGCACCAGAAAGAGGTCCCAGTCGCCGGCGATCTTGAACAGGTCCGCCTCGAACTTCGGCAGGTTCCCGGTACCGACGAGGGATGCGCCGTTCACCAGGAACGGCGGCTCCACCTCGCGATAACCGTGCTCGCGCGTGTGCACGTCGAGCATGAAATCGATGAGCGCTCTCGAGAGCCGCGCGCCCGCCCCGAGGAGAAACGCAAAGCGTGCGCGGGCGATCTTCGCCGCACGTTCGAAGTCGAGGATGCCAAGCGCTGTCCCGAGATCCCAGTGGGGTTTTGGCGCGAAATCGAACGAGGGAGGAACACCCACGCGGCGGACTTCGGCATTCTGCGACACATCCCTGCCCACGGGCACGGACTCGTGCGGCAGGTTCGGCAGTGTCAGGAGCACCGCATTGCGCTGCTCCTCGAACGTCTGCAGCTGTCCGTCGAGCTCCTTGATCCGCTGCCCGCGCTGGCGGTTCGCGTCGAACACGCCGCTCGCGTCCTCGCCAAGTCGTTTGAGCCGCGCGACTTCCTCCCCCGATGCATTCTGCGCGCGCTTGAGCGTCTCCACTTCCACGATGAGCGCGCGCCGGCGTTCATCGAGCGTACTCAGCTCGGCGAGGGCGGCGTCCGGCTCGAGGCCGCGGTTTTGCAAGGCTGTTTCGACGCGATCCGTGTGGTCGCGCAGCATGGCGGGGTCGATCATGTCGAGATCCTATACTAGCGGTGAATGGCTGACGGCAGGCGCCGCCCGACAGACCGAGAAGGAGAAGCGCACGTGAAGAAGGCGATCCGCAAGGCCGTGTTCCCGGCAGCCGGCCTGGGCACCAGGTTCCTTCCAGCCACGAAGGCCCAGCCAAAGGAGATGCTGCCCCTCGTCGACAAACCCATCATCCAGTACGGTGTCGAAGAGGCGCTCGCCTCCGGTGTCTCGAACATCATCCTCGTCACCGGCCGCGGCAAGAATGCGATCGAGGATCACTTCGATGTCTCGGTGGAGCTGGAGACCTTCCTCGAGGCACGCGGCAAGAAGGAGCAGCTGGAGGAAGTCCGGAAGATCTCGAACCTGATCAACTTCGCCTACGTCCGCCAGGGCGAACCGCTCGGCCTGGGTCATGCGGTGCTCGTCACGCAGGAGCTCGTGGGAGACGAACCATTCGCCGTGATCCTCGGCGACGATGTGATCGATGCGGAGCCGCCGGCGCTGCAGCAGATGATCGACGTGTTCAACCAGGTCGGCGGACCCGTGCTCGCCGTCGAACGGGTGCCCCACGACGAGGTGTCGAGCTACGGCGTCGTCGCCATCGACGAAACCGCGAGCCTCGCGCGCGGCGTGTACAAGGTGCGCGACCTGGTGGAGAAGCCGCCGAAAGAGGAGGCGCCGTCCGACCTTGCGATCATCGGCCGCTACATCCTCACGCCGGACATCTTCCCGTCACTGCGGGAAACCGCGAAGGATCGGACCGGCGAGATCCAGCTGACGAACGGGCTTCGTCACCTGCTGAGGAGCCGCGCGATCTATGCGTGCGAGATCAACGGCGTGCGCCACGACACCGGGAACAAGCTCGGGTTCCTCAAAGCGGTGGTCTACTTCGCGCTGCGGCGCCCGGACCTGTCAGGGCCGTTCGCGGAGTACTTGCGATCCGTCAGCGTGCAGGAGGTGGTCAACACCAAGTGACCGCGGCATCAGTCCTTTTTCGACGACGAGTCCGCGGTCTTGCGCTCCGTTTTGCTGTCCGGTTTGCTCTCGGTCTTGCTGTCGCTCTTGCTCTCTGTATTGCCCGCTCCGGCATCGCCGGACGCTTTCGCACCGGCCGGTTCACCCGCGCTGCCGCTCTCGCTCTTGACGGAATTCGTGCCGCTGCCGGTCGTGCCGCTCTCTCCCGTCTGGCCCTTGCGCGCGTAGTCTGTGATGTACCACCCCGTCCCTTTGAACTGGATCGCGGGTGACGAAGGCAGCTTCTCGACCGGGCCCCGTCCGCACACGGGGCAGACGGCGACGGGCGCGTCCGAAAACTTCTGTATGACTTCGAACACGTGCTGGCACGCTTCGCACCGGTATTCGTACAACGGCATGGCGGTTCCGGAATCCTGATGTCGCGCCGCGTTACTCGAGCACGTCCCCGCCGTCGGCGCCGAGCATCATCAGCCGGTGGGCCCAGAACGGAGCGGCACCCTGCGCGAGCAGTGCGTCGTGGAACGACTTCAACGTGAACTTGGGGCCCTGCTGCGCCTTGACGTCCTTGCGCAGCTTCAGCAGCATCAGCTTTCCTACAGAGTACACGAGGTACGTCGGGTCGAACGTGCCCCGTTCCGCCTCCCGTCGCGCACTGGCCTCTTCGAGAAAGGCCTCCTCTCTGAACAGCCGAACGCCCTGCTCCACGGATAGGTCTTCGACGTGCAGCCGGATCCCTACGACGAACCGCACGAGACGAATGAGGGCCTCCTGCAGCTGCCCGAGCTTGAGGGTCGGATCCTCCCGGGCGAAGCCGGCCTCCATCATCATCTGCTCGCAGTAATGCGCCCAGCCCTCCATGAACGAGGCCGGCGCGAAGAACAGGGATTTGCGCACCTTCGACTCGACCTGCCGGAGGTGCTGGTACTGCAGGAAGTGCCCCGGACAGACCTCGTGCATCGAGATCGCCCAGAGCGTGGGGTAGTTGAAATCGCGCAGGTGCTCTTCCTGGCGGTCGGCGGGCCACGAGCGATCGACGTCGGTGACGTAGTAGTAGGCCCGCGTTGGCTTGGCCTCGAATGGGCCGGCGGTCCACATGCTCGCCCAGGACCAGCGGTAGAAATCCGGGGACGGTGCGACGAGCACCGGCTCGCCGTCAGGGATGCTCACGAGCTTGTGGCGCTCCACGAACTGCGCGAGGTCCGTGATCTGCTGCTGCGCGGCCTTCGCGAGCTCGCCCGGCGCGGGATGATTCGACTTGAGGCGGCGCCACGCGTCGACCGGATCCGCGCCGTTCATTCGGCCCGCAATGCGTCGGAACTCCTCCTGGGTCTCACCGAGTTCGCGCAGAGCGATGGCCAGCAGGCGGTCGGATCCGAGGGTGATCCCCTCGTCCAGCTTCAGTTTCTGCTCGAACTTCTGGCGCCCGAGCCGGAAGGATCCGCGGGCCTTGGGGGCCTGCTCCCGTTCCAGGTGGTCGATGTAGCCCTGAATCGCCGTTGCGGCCTCCGTGGAGGCATCGGCCAGATCACCGAGCAGGTGGAGATCATCGACGGCGCCGAACGCCCGCGGGAGGTCGCGCTCGATGAACGTGAGGGTACCCTTCAGCGTCTCGATGCCGACTTTCACGAAGATGCCGGGTGGGTCCTTGACGTTGTCGCGCGCCGCCTGGATGAGTCGGCCCGTCTGACGCAGTTTCGAGAGCACGCGCCGGGCCCGCTCGGTGATCGGCGCATACGCGAACAGCGCCTGCACCGCCAGGCTCGAGGCGAGGATGTCACCGTAGAGCTGGGGGTTGCGCTCCCAGGTGCGGACCTCCTCGGCCTCGAACATGCGGGCCTTGATGTGAGCCGCCACGATCGGGTGCTCGATCCGCTCGACCGGCGTGAGCCCGTCGTGGCGGATGTCGTTCAGCCGCCGCGAGAAGCCCGACAACGCGCGCGTGTCGGCCTCGATCGCCGACCGCCCGAGATCCTCGAGCAGGTCGTCGTGCGCGTGCACGCCGTCAAGCGCGGCGATGGTGGGGTGGACTTCCTGCAGATACTGCAGATAGTCGTCAACGAAATGATGGAGGGGCTCCGAGGAATACATCGCAATCCGCAATGGTACAATAAGCGGCCTCCGCACGATGCCCGCAACGCTGTTTGTCGTTTCCACCCCCATCGGGAATCTCGAGGACATCACGCTCCGGGCCGTCCGGACGCTGCGGGAGGTCGCGGTGATCGCCGCCGAAGACACGCGGCGCACCGGGCATCTGCTCCAGCATTTCGAGATCCGGACGCCGATGATCAGCCTGCACGACCACAACGAGCGCGAGCGGACGCCTGGGCTGCTGGCCCGGCTGCAGGCCGGTGAGTCGATCGCGCTGGTATCCGATGCCGGCACGCCGCTGCTCTCCGACCCGGGATACCACCTCGTGCGCGAGGCGGTCCGCGCCGGGGTTCCCGTGCAGGCCGTTCCGGGCCCGTCCTCCCTCACGGCCGCACTGGCGGTGTCCGGGCTTCCGGTCGACCGTTTCACATTTGTCGGGTTCCCACCTGCGCGAAAGGGCCAGCGGGGAGCGTTCTTCGCCCGGTTGGCCGGACAGCCCGGCACCCTCGTGCTGTTCGAGGCGCCTCAGCGCATTCGCTCAACGCTCGAGGACGTGCGGGCGCACCTGGGGGAACGCATGGTCGTGCTCGCGAGGGAGCTGACCAAGGTCCACGAAACGGTGTCCCGCGGCTGGATCTCTGAGCTGCTCGCGGGCACACTCGAAGACCGCGGCGAGTACGTGGTTCTTGTATCCGACCAACTTCGCGAGCCGTACGAGGCGGGTGCGCCTATAAGCGACGGTGAGCTTCGCGACCAATTTGGGAGTATGACCAAGTCTGGCGCGTATTCTGCCCGCGATGCGGTGGCGGCCCTGGCTGAGCAACACCGCGTCTCGAAGCAGCGCGTCTACAAGGCGACCGCCCGTAACCAAGATTAGCGTGGCATGAATGGTGAACAGCTGTGGTGCAGGAGCATGAATGATGATCTCCATGTCGTAGTGCTCGCCGCCGGGAAGGGCACCCGAATGAAATCCGATCTGCCCAAAGTCCTGCACGAGATCTCCGGAAAGACCCTCCTGCAATACGTCCTGGACGCCGCCGACGGCTTGGAACCCGCCTCTGTCAGCGTGGTTGTTGGTCATAAGGCCGAATATCTGCAGGCCCAACTCGTTGGTCGCCCCCAACTCCGGTTTGCGCTTCAGGAACCGCAGCTCGGGACCGCCCATGCGGTCCTTCAGGTGGAGCCGCTCCTCACGGGGGCGAAGGGCACCATGCTCCTGCTCTCGGGAGACGTGCCGCTGCTCTCGACGCCGACGCTCCAGGCGATGCTCCAGGTGCACCACAGGGAAGGGGCTGCCGCGACGGTACTCACGGCCATCCTCGAGCGGCCGTACGGCTACGGACGCATCGTCCGCTCCCACGACCAGGTGGCGCGCATCGTGGAGGAGCGCGATGCCTCGCCCGCCGAGCGCGCGATCCGGGAAATCAACGCGGGCGTGTATGCCTTCGACCTGGAACCGCTGTTCCCGGCCTTGCGGTCCGTCGCCTCTCAGAATGCGCAGGGCGAGTTCTACCTGACCGACCTCGTGGCGATCTACCGGCGGCGGCGCCTGGTCGTCGCGAGCCAGACGGTGGCCGACCCGGCGGAGATTCGCGGCATCAACAGCCGCACTGAACTGGCGGAAGTAGGTGCACTCGTGAGACAGAAGAAGAACGAAGAACTGATGGCGGCGGGCGTGACGCTGGTGGACCCGGCAACCACCTACGTCGATCCTGACGTGGTCGTCGGCGCGGATACCGTGATCCACCCGAATGTCTATCTCGAGGGCCAGACCCGCGTCGGCGCCGCATGCGAGATCCACGCGGGCGTTCGCATCGTGGACTCCACGCTCGGGGATCGCGTCACGGTGCTGAATTACACGGTGATCACCGATTCGGTTGTCGGTTCAGAGGTCCGACTCGGACCCTTCGCCCACCTTCGCCCAGGTTCTCAAGTGGGTGCGGCAGCCCACGTGGGCAACTTCGTCGAGCTGAAAAAGACGGCGCTCGGGGCCGGATCGAAGGCGAGCCATCTCACCTATCTCGGCGATGCCACCATCGGCGAAGGCGTGAACATCGGTGCCGGAACGATCACCTGCAACTACGACGGCGTGCACAAGCACCCCACAATCATCGAGGATGGTGCGTTCATTGGCAGCGACTCACAACTGGTCGCGCCGGTGCGGGTAGGAAAGGGCGCATACGTGGCCGCAGGCTCCTCGATTGTCGAGGACGTGCCCGCCGGGTCGCTGGGCATCGCACGCGGCCGTCAGGCGAACGTGGAAGGCTGGGTGGCACGAAAGAAGACGGCTCGGGCCTCCGCTGGTGCCACGGCTGAGCCCGGCGCGGATCCTGCATCTCAACAGGGTCGTAGACCGTAGACGGTTGACGGTTGACGGTTGACGGCTAACGGCTAAGGGCTAAGGGCTAAGGGCTAAGGGCTAAGGGCTAACGGTTAACGGTTAACGGTAACGACGGAGATGACAACGGCATGTGCGGCATCATCGGCTACATCGGCAACAGGCCTGTCCTCCCCGTCCTCATCGACGGTCTCCGGCGGCTCGAATACCGCGGGTACGACTCCGCGGGCGTGGCCCTGGTGCACAACGGCCAGATCGAACTGCGGCGAAGCGCCGGCAAGCTGGCGCGGCTGGAGGCGGTGATCGATGCCGACCCCATCGACGGCGAGTACGGCCTGGGGCACACACGATGGGCCACCCACGGCCGGCCGACCGAAGAGAACGCGCACCCCCATCGTGATTGCACGGGTCACATCGTCGTCGTTCACAACGGCATCATCGAGAACTACCTCGATCTGAAGCGAGAACTGCAACAGCAGGGTCACCGCTTCGTCACAGAAACGGACACGGAGATCGTGGCGCATCTCGTCGAGCGTGAGATGCAAGACGACGGTCTCGAGAGCGCCGTCCGGCGCGCCCTGGGCTACCTGCGCGGCTTGTTCGCCATCGTGCTCATGTCCACCGAGGATCCCGACAAGATCATCGCCGTGCGCAACGGACCGCCGGTGGTGATCGGCATGGGCGACGGCGAGTTCTTCGTCGCGTCCGACATCCCGGCGATTCTGAGCCACACGCGCAACGTCGTGTTCCTGGGCGACGAGGAGATGGCCGTGGTGACGCGAAGCGGCGTGGCGTTCACCGATGTGTCCGGGCGGCCCATTTCGAAGGCCGTGCAGCGCGTGCTGTGGGACCCGATCATGGCCGAACGCGCCGGCTACAAGCACTTCATGCTGAAGGAGATCTTCGAGCAGCCCCACGCGGCGCGCGAGACGATTCTCGGGCGGGTCTCGCTCGAGCAGGGCCGCGTGTTCCTGGACGAGGTCGGCCTCGATGAGGCGGCGTTGCAGGCAGTGGACAAGGTCGTCGTGCTGGCGTGCGGCACCTCCTGGCATGCCGGCCTCGTCGGCAAGCACATGATCGAGCAGCTGGCCTGCATCCAAACAGAGGTCGATTACGGCTCGGAGTACCGCTACCGCGACCCGATCGTCGACGACCGCACGCTGACCATCGTGATCACGCAGTCGGGCGAGACGGCCGACACGCTGGCGGCGCTGCGCGAGGCCAGGAAGAAGGGGGCCCGCAGCATCGCCATCTGCAACGTCGTCGGCAGCATGGCCACCCGCGAGGCGGACGGCACGGTCTATACGCATGCGGGCCCGGAGATCGGCGTGGCGTCCACCAAGGCGTTCACCTCGCAGCTCGTCGCGTTGTACCTGCTCGCGCTCTACCTGGGCCAGGTGCGGGGGCGGCTGACGCCCGAGGCGGCGCGGCCGCACATCGAAGCTCTGCTGCACCTGCCGCACCTGCTCGATGAGGTGCTGAAGGCGAGCGCGCAGATGGAGGAAGTCGCCGCACGGTTCCACACCTGCAAGGACTTCCTGTATCTCGCTCGCGGGATCAACTACCCGATCGCGCTCGAGGGCGCGCTCAAGCTGAAGGAGATCTCCTATATCCACGCGGAGGGCTATCCCGCCGGGGAGATGAAGCACGGGCCAATCGCGCTCATCGACGAGCAGATGCCGGTCGTGGCGATCGCGCCGCACGACGCCGTCTTCGAGAAGATGCTCGGCAACGTGCAGGAGGCAAAGGCGCGCGGCGGATCCGTGATCGCGCTCACCACCCCCGGAGACGACAAGCTGCCGCAGCTGCTCGATCTCTCGCAGGACGTGATCGTAACGCTGCCCGACGTGCCCGCACTCCTGATGCCGATCGTAGCGGTCGTGCCGCTGCAGCTGCTCGCCTACTACATCGCCGTGCGGCGCGGCTGCGACGTCGATCAGCCGAGGAATCTCGCGAAGAGCGTCACGGTAGAATAGACATCACACGCCGCGCGAAGGCCGCCGCGCCGCACACCCCGGCTGCCCGCAGGCCGAGGGCGCGGCCGTCGGCCTCTGAACGTCTGCCGGGCCGGATTCATCCGTCCTCCTGCGGGCCCGCGGTCACCACTGGGTTCCCGCACGACATGGATCTGCTCTCGTCTCTCAACCCCGAACAGCGCGACGCGGTGGTGCACACCGATGGCCCCGTGCTGATCCTCGCGGGTGCCGGATCGGGGAAGACCCGCGTCATCGCGCACCGCATTGCCTACACAGTGCAGCAGGGCCTGGCGCGCCCGCACGAGGTGCTCGCGGTCACCTTCACCAACAAGGCGGCCGAGGAGATGCGGCAGCGCGTTGCGCTGCTGGCCGGCGGTGACACGTCTGGCATGTGGATTTCGACGTTCCACTCCCTTTGCGCGCGGCTGCTGCGGCGGGAGGCGCCTGCCATCGGGTTGTCTCGCGATTTCGTCATCTACGACTCGTCTGATCAGCTGTCCGTCGTGAAGCAGGCGCTGCGCGACCTGAAGATCGACGACTCGTTCGTGCAGCCCCGGGCGGCGCTGGCTCGCATCAGCCAGGCGAAGAACACGATGGCGGGCCCCGAGAGCTTTGTCAGCTGGAACCCCCGGGACGAGCAGATTGGGCGCGTCTACGCGTACTACATCTCGGCTCTCCAGAACTGCAATGCCCTGGACTTCGACGACCTGCTGCTGAAGACGGTGCACCTGTTCGAAACCTCGACGCACACGCGCGATCGGTACAGCGAGCAGTTCCGGTTCGTGATGGTCGACGAGTACCAGGACACCAACCGGCCGCAGTACCTGCTGGTGCGACGCCTGGCCGGGCGCCATCGCAACCTCTGCGTCGTCGGCGACCCGGACCAGTCGATCTACAAGTGGCGCGGCGCAGACCTGAAGAACATTTTGGATTTCGAGCGGGACTTCCCGGACACCTACATCGTGCGGCTGGAGCGAAACTACCGCTCGACGCAGATGATCCTCGATGCGGCGTCGGCCGTGATCAGCCAGAACCGCAATCGCAAGGAGAAGCGGCTCTGGACCGATCGGAAGGGCGGCGCGAAGATCCTCTACTTCCGGGGTGGAGACGAGCTCGAAGAGGCTGACTTCATCATGCGGTCCACGCGCCGCGCGCTCTCCGAGGATCCGGAGCACGTCGTGGCCGTCCTGTACCGCACCAACGCGCAGTCGCGCGCGATCGAAGATGCGCTGATGCGCGCCGGCATGGCGTACCGCGTCGTCGGCGGCGTGCGATTCTACGAACGCCGCGAGGTCAAGGACTCGCTGGCCTATCTGAAGGTCATCATCAATCCGCACGACGATGTCAGCCTGCGGCGCATCATCAACGTGCCGGCCCGCGGGATCGGCAAGGGAGTGCTCGACGGCCTCGAGTCGCTGCCGCCGCCTGCGGAACCGCCGCCGCTGTTTTCAGCCGGCCTGGACCCGACCACCTCGGTGAACTCGATGTGGACGCGGCTGCTCCGGGCGATCGACGAGCGGCTGCTGCCGTCGCGCGCGATGGCCTCCCTGGCGGCCTTCCGCGACCTGATCGTGGCACTCACCGACGTGGCACGGCGCGATCCCGTGTCCATCGCGGTCGGCAAGATGTTGGACCAGAGTGGCTACCTGTCCGACCTGCGCGAGGAGCGCAGCGAGGAAGCGGAGGGGCGGATCGAGAACCTGATGGAGCTCGTGTCGGCCGCGCGGGAGTACGAAAACCGCGACCCCGAGGCCTCGATCGGCGGGTTCGTCGATCAGCTCTCGCTGCTGTCCGACATCGACGAGGCGCAGGGCTCGGCCGACGCGCGCACCTGGCTGATGACGATGCACAGCGCCAAAGGGCTGGAGTTCCCCGTGGTGTTCATCGCGGGCCTGGAGGAGGGTTTGTTCCCGCACTCGCGGTCGCGCGAGGACGAGGCCGAGCTGGAAGAGGAACGGCGTCTCTGCTACGTCGGCATGACCCGCGCGCGCACGAGGCTGGTGCTCACCAGCGCGGCGCGCCGGCGCGTGTTCGGCGACTATCAGACGACCGAGCCCTCGCGCTTCCTCGAGGAAATTCCGCAGGAGCTGATCGAGGTGGCGCCAGGGACCGCCACCGGCCAGGGCTCACTGCACCAGCACTACGAGTTCCGAACCGACCCGTATGGACGCGGGAGCCGCACCGGCGGCCGCCCTAAGCCGCGCGAAGACGCCGCGCCCCCGCCGTTCCGTTACGAGGAGGAAGACCAGTCCTCGTCGCCTACGCTCAGGCCGGGTGCGCGCGTGCGGCACGCGCAGTTCGGCCTCGGGACGGTGGTCAGTGTGGAGCGGCTGGACGACGATGCGCGGCTGGTCGTCCGGTTCTCAATCGGCCAGAAGACCCTGCGGGCCAGGTTCGCGAAGCTCGAGATGGCCTGACTGGCGGTAGCAGGCAGGCTGAAGCCTGATGGCAGGCAGCGCTGAAGCGCTGCCCCACATCTCGGATAAGTCGCGACGTCTTCGGCGAGTGCGGCACCACCACGCGCGCTAGGACGTCTTCGGGGCTTCCGCTTCTCTCAGTTTCGTGATGATCCAGCGTCCGGTGAGCGTCTCGCCCTTTTGATCCTTCATGACGGTCCGCGAGGCCGTGACCACCAGGTTCTTGCGGACTGTCTGCCCGTCGGGCAGCTTGACCGCAGCATCGACGGTGATGTCCTTTTCGACCATGTTGCCGGTCAGGTTCGTCAGGTCGGGCATCGGCCCGTTCGGCTTCGACAGGCTCAGCTCCGCGACGCTCTTGGCCCTGCCGAGCGTCACGCGTGCGTCCGACACCGCCTTGAGGTGCCTCAGTTCATCGTCGCGCCATTTCGACCAGGTTGCCTGCACCGCAGCGTCCCTCTTCGGCACGGGGGCGTTGCTGGACTCCAGCTTTTCGATGCGGCGGATGGCGTCGAGGTTTGCCTGCTGGAAACCGTATTTTTCCCTCGCAAAGGCCTTGTGCGAGGCCGTCGCCTCGGCGAAGGCCGTGTCGTACTCCCTTGAGGGACAAGGGTGAAGAGTGCTCAGCGCTCACGCTGAGCACGTTGAACTCGGTGACCTGACCCTGCCGGTTGGGATCGAACGACGTGGTGGCGAAGGTCCCGAGGGCGGCGTTGTCGCGCAGCCGCGACGCGCGGAAGAAATCCTTGACGATCTTCTCCTCCGGCATGACGCTGCACGCCACAGCGGCTCCCAGCGTCATGGCCGACAGGAGCAGTGCAAGAGACGTTCGGACGTGCCGGCCCATACCAGCCTCCCTGGCGATACGCAATTTTCTACTCGTTGTCGATCGGGTCGGTGCTCGCCGGACTGGATCCTCCGGCCGCGGGATCGGTGCCCTCCGGACTGGAGGATGAATCCTCCAGTCCTCCTTCTGTTTCCTGCTCTTCGAGCCTCGCCAGCGACACCGCGCGGTCGCCCTCGTCCATGTCGATGAGGCGGACGCCTTGCGTATTGCGGCCGATGATCGAGACGTTGCGCGCCGGTGTGCGCAGGACCATGCCCTGTTGCGTGATGAACATCACCTCGTCGGTCTCGGTCACGCACGCCACACCGACCACGCGGCCGTTGCGGCCGGTCGTCTGGATGTTGATGATACCCAGTCCGCCGCGCCCGGTCACGCGATACTCGTCGATGGCCGTCCGCTTGCCGTAGCCGTTCTCGGTGAGCGTCAGGACGGCTGCGTCGTCGCGCAGCACTTCCATCGCAACCACGACGTCGTCGTCGCGCAGCTCAATCCCGCGCACGCCGTACGTGCCGCGGCCGGTCGTGCGGACGTCCGCTTCCTCGAACCGGATCGCCATGCCGTTCCGGGTCGCGATCAGCACGTGCCCGGAGCCGTCGCTGATGGACGCCGCGATGACCGCATCAGTCCTCCTCGATGCCCATCGCGATGATTCCGCCGGTGCGGGGGTTGCTGAACGCGGGGAGCGCCGTTTTCTTGATTACCCCGCGGCGCGTGCCCATCACCACGAACTTGCCTTCCTCCCAGTCGCGGACCGTCAGGACGGCCGCGATGCGCTCGTGCGGCTGCATCGACACGAGGTTCGCAATCGCCTTCCCCTTGCCCGCCGCGACCACTTCCGGGATCTCGTGGACCTTCAGCCAGTAGGCCCGGCCGCGATCCGAGAAGATCATGAGGTAGTCGTGCGTGGACGCGACGAAGAGATGCGCGACGAAGTCCTCTTCCTTGGTCTTCATCCCGATGCGGCCGCGGCCCCCTCGCCGCTGGCTGCGGTAGGTCGTGATCGCCGTGCGCTTGATGTAACCCGTGTCGCTCACGGTGATCGCGACGTCTTCCTCGGCGATCGAGATCCTCAATCCGCAGCTCACCCTCGGCTTCGAGGATCTCGGTGCGGCGATCATCGGAATACTTCTCCTGAACGGCGAGCAGCTCGTCGATGATCAGCTGCATCAGGCGCTCGTCGCTCGCGAGAATGCCGCGGAGATGCTCGATCGTCTTCAGCAGATCGGCGAGCTCGTCGAGAATCTTCTGCCGCTCGAGCCCGGTCAGGCGCTGCAGCTGCATCTCCAGGATCGCCTGCGCCTGCAGCTGCGAGAGGCCGAACTCGCGCATCAGGCCGTCCCGTGCCTCGGGCGTGCTCTTCGACCCCCGGATCAGGGAGATCACGGCATCGAGGTGATCGAGCGCGATCCGCAACCCCTCGAGGATGTGTGCACGCGCCTCCGCCTTGCGCAGCTCGAACTCGATGCGGCGGCGCACGACCTCACGGCGGAACTCGATGAACTGCTCGATGAACTCGAGCAGGTTCAGCACGCGCGGCCGTCCGCCGACAATCGCCAGCATGATGATGCCGAAGCTGGTCTGCAGGGCGGTGTGCTTGTACAGGTTGTTCAGCACCACCTCCGGCATCTCGCCGCGCTTCACCTCGATCACGATGCGCATGCCGTCGCGATCCGACTCGTCGCGCAGGTCGGAGATGCCCTCGATGACCTTGTCGCGCACCAGGTCGGCGATCTTCTCGATCAGGCGCGCCTTGTTGACCTGGTACGGGATCTCGGAGACCACGATCGAAGTCTTGTCGCCCTTCTTCGACTGCTCGAACTCGTGCCGGGCGCGGAGCAGCACGGAGCCGCGCCCGGTGCGGAAGGCGTCGACGATTCCCTGCCGCCCGACGATGTAGCCGCCGGTCGGGAAATCCGGTCCGGTCACGATGCGCAGGAGCTGCCGGAGGCGCTCGTCACGCGTCGTCGTTCGATCCCCTTCATCGCTGATGTTCGAGGCCGGCAGCCCCTGCGCCACGCGGCGGCTGACCTTCTGCTGCTCACCGATGACGTAGATGATGCCGTCGATCACCTCGCGCAGATTGTGCGGCGGGATATTCGTCGCCATCCCGACGGCAATGCCAGAGGACCCGTTCACGAGAAGATTCGGAATCGGCGCCGGCAGCACCGTCGGCTCCTCGGTCGTCTCGTCGTAGTTGGGAACGAAGTCGACCGTCTCCTTGTCGAGATCGCTCATCAGCTCTTCGGCGAACGCCTGCAGCCGCGCCTCCGTGTAGCGCATCGCCGCGGGCGGGTCCCCGTCGACCGAGCCGAAGTTCCCCTGGCCGTCGACCAGGGGATAGCGCATGTTGAAGTCCTGTGACAGGCGTACCAGGGTGTCGTAGATGGAGGCGTCGCCGTGCGGGTGAAAGTTGCCCATCACCTCGCCGACGATCTTGGCGCACTTGCGGTACCCGCGGTTCGACGCCAGGCCCATCAGCCGCATGCCGTACAGCACTCGCCGATGGGCCGGCTTCAGCCCGTCGCGTACGTCGGGCAGCGCTCGCCCGATGATCACGCTCATCGCGTAATCCATGTACGAGCGCTTCATCTCGTCTTCGATGTTGACGGGAATCTTGGAAGAGGCGAAATCCATGGTGATAGACGGGAAGATGGCTACAGGCTACTGGCTGCCGGCTACTGGCCCGATCGGGCTGGAGGCTGCAGCCTGCAGCCTGCAGCCTGATTAAACGTCCAGGTTCTTTACATCCAGCGCGTTCTCTTCGATGAACCGGCGGCGGGGTTCGACCTGGTCACCCATCAACGTCGTGAACATCTGGTCGGCTTCGGCATGATCCTCGGCGCGGACCTGCAGCAGCGTCCGGTCTTCCGGCTTCATCGTGGTTTCCCACAGCTGTTCGGGGTTCATCTCGCCAAGACCCTTGTAGCGGTTCACGGCGAGTCCCTTCTTGCCGGCGGCGATGAAGAATTCAACGAGTGCCTCCACGTTCTCGATGCGCACGTTCTGATCGTTGACGCTCGCGCGCGCGCGCACGCGTTCTGTCGGCTCGGCCGCCAGTTTGCTCATGGCGTCCAGGGGCGCGCCACCGATGGCGGTGTCGTCTGCACCCGCCGCGTCGACCTCGCCCTCGGGCTGCTGCTCCTCGCCAGTGCCGATGGTCGACACGATCATCGAGCCCTGCAGCCTGTCGCTGATGTCACGGTATGTCTGGGACAGAGCGCGGTATTCCGCCGTGTTCACGAACTCGCCGGTGACGTGCTGCCGTCGCGAGTAGCCGTTGTGCCGGTCCTCCACGAGCAGCTGCAGGCTGTCGTGCTCCTCGTCGGCCTGGATCGTGATCGTCCGCAGCGGACTGCTCAACTCCGCGACGATCTGCTCGAGATTGTTGCGCTCGCCGAAGAAGCTGCGCTCGCGAACCTCGCGCGCGAGCAGGAACTGCACGATCTCACGCGCATACCCCCGGCGTTCGACCACCTGCATGTACTTGCGATAGTTGATCAGCTTGTGCAGCAGCCGTTCGAGCTCCGGCCCCGACACCGGCGGGGCATCCTCTCCGCCGAACCGAACGGCACGCGACTCCGTCGCGCGGCGAATCAGATACGACTCGAGATCACGATCGTCCTTGATGTACGTTTCCGACCGCCCGCGCTTGACGCGGTACAGCGGCGGCTGCGCGATGTAGATGTACCCGTGGTCGATGAGCCCGGGCATCTGGCGGTAGAAGAACGTCAACAGCAGCGTGCGGATGTGCGAGCCGTCGACGTCGGCGTCGGTCATCACGATGATCCGGTGGTACCGCAGCTTGGCGAGGTCGAAGTCCTCGGCACCGATGCCGCAGCCGAGCGCGGCGATCATGGTTCGAATCTCCTCGCTGCCCAGCATCTTGTCGAAGCGCGCCTTCTCGACGTTCAGGATCTTGCCCTTGATCGGCAGGATCGCCTGGAACCGGCGATCGCGTCCCTGCTTGGCGGAGCCGCCGGCCGACTCGCCTTCCACGATGTACAGCTCGCTGAGGGCGGGATCCCGTTCCTGGCAGTCGGCCAGCTTCCCGGGCAAGGTGCTGCTGTCGAGAGCACCTTTGCGCCGCACGAGGTCGCGCGCCTTGCGCGCGGCGTCGCGTGCCCGCGCGGCATCTACCGCCTTCGAGATGATCTTCCGCGCAACCGCCGGCGTCTCTTCGAGGTAGGTCCCGAGCTTCTCGTTGACAATCTGCTCGACGATGCCCTTGACCTCGGTGTTGCCAAGCTTGGTCTTCGTCTGCCCCTCGAACTGTGGCTGCGGGATCTTCACGCTGATGATCGCAACCAGCCCCTCGCGGATGTCATCGCCGCCGACGCTCTCCTTCAGGTCTTTGACAAGGTTGTTCGACGCGGCGTATGCATTGATCGTCCGCGTCAGCGCCGAACGGAAGCCGGAGAGATGCGTTCCTCCCTCGTGCGTGTTGATGTTGTTGGCGAACGTGTACACCGTCTCCGAGTACCCATCGTTCCACTGCAGCGCAATTTCGACGTCGATCCGGTCCTTCTGCGCCTGCATGTAGATAGGCTGGTCGTTCACGACCGCCTTGTTCTTGTTCAGGTGGGTGACGAACTCGCGGATGCCGCCCTGGTACTGGAACCGGTGACTCTTCCCCTGGTCACGCTCATCGTCCAGGGTGATGGTCAACCCGCCGTTGAGGAAGGCAAGCTCGCGGAGCCGCTGGGCGAGCGTGTCGAAGCTGAACTCGGTCGTCTCGAAGATCTGCTGATCGGGCTTGAACCGCACCTTCGTGCCGCGCCGCTTCGTCGTGCCGGTCGTCTGCAGGTCGGTTTCCGGATGACCCAGGTGATAGCTCTGCTGGTAGACCTTGCCGTCGCGCCAGATCTCGAGATCGAGCTCCTCCGAAAGCGCATTCACGACCGATACGCCGACTCCGTGCAGGCCGCCCGAGACCTTGTAGGCGTCGTTGTCGAACTTGCCGCCGGCGTGGAGCACTGTCAGCACCACTTCGGCCGCCGACTTGCCGCTCTCATGCATGTCGACCGGGATGCCACGGCCGTTGTCGATGACGGTCACCGAGTTGTCGATGTGGATCGTCACATTCACCAGGTCGCAGTAACCGGCCAGGGCCTCGTCGATGGAGTTGTCGACGACCTCGTACACCAGGTGATGGAGCCCGGGCTCACCCGTGGAGCCGATGTACATCGCTGGCCGCTTGCGGACCGCCTCCAGCCCCTCGAGCACCTTGATCTTGTCGGCACCGTAATTACCGCCCGACCCGTTGTCGTGCGCAGACACCCGTCCCGACTCGTCAAGCGATACGGGCGGAGCGGAGGCAATATCAGTCTTCAGTGGATCGACCTGCGACACGCGGAATTCCTCGATCGGTTCTTCAGATGTTCACAGCGCAGCAGCGCTGTTCATGGTTCAGCACACCGGGCACGCGCGGCTACCTGGCCCGAGCGGCCGGCGCCCCTCAGATGCGCATCGGCATGATCACGTAGGTGTACTCGTGACCAGCCGGCGGGTTCACCGGGCGCATGAGCGCCTGGCTGACCTCGTCCTTCAACTCGAGGGCAATCGCGTCCGTTTCGACGACGCTCAGGAAGTCGAGCACGTATTGCGCGTTGAAGCAGATCTGCATGGCAGGCCCGCTGTACTCGACGTTCAGCTGTTCCTTTGCCTCGCCGAACTCCGGGCTGCTCGACGTCACCTCGACTTTGCCGCCGTCGATCAGCAGCTTGACCGCCCGGGAACGTTCGTTCGACAGGAGCGCAACGCGCCTGATGGCGTTCGTCACGCGATCCCGTTCGAACTCGATGCGCTTGTCGTTGCCCTTGGGAATGACCCGTTCGTAGGCCGGGAACTGCCCATCGATCTTGCGCGAGATGAGCAGCCGTTCGCCGACGTGGAAGAACAGGTGGTTCTCCCCTTGTTCGTACTGGATGGCCTCGTCCGTATCGCCAAGCAGCCTCGAGAGCTCCATCAGCGTCTTCTTGGGAAGGATGACCTTCAGGTCGTCCGCCCCACCAGCTGCCGACTCACGCGGGACCGTCACGAGAGCGAGCCGATGGCCGTCGGTCGCCACGAGCGTCATGCTGGCCGCGGAGAGCACCAGCTGCGCGCCGTTCAGGAAATACCGCGTGTCTTCGCTTGTAATCGCAAATTGGGTGCGCGCCACCATCTCCCGGAATACCTTGCCAGGCAGCGTAACCGTGCCGGTGCCCGTTGCCTCAGGGACGGTCGGAAAGTCTTCCCGGGGCAGCGTCTGCATCTTCGAGTCGAACCGCTCGGCCGCGACCGTCACTGTGCTGTTCTGCTGTTCGATGCGCACATCCGTATCGGGCAGCGCCCGGACAATCTCGAAAAATTTCTTGGCCGGCAACGTCAAGGACCCCGGCCGGGACACCGAGGCGGAACACCGGGTCCGCAGGCCCACCTCCAGGTCTGTGGCCAGCATCCGCACCTCATCTCCCGCCGCTTCCATCAGGACGTTGGCAAGGATGGGGATCGTGTTCTTCCGCTCGACAATCCCCTGGAACAGTTGCAGTTCCCTCAGCAGGTCATTCTTGCGGACGACGAGTTCCATGTGGTGCTGACCTCGAAGAAGCGAGGCGCCGAGCGCCTGTTGTTCCCTTGTACGGACGGAGAGGAAAAGAAGAACAAGAAATTATACTGAAAAGAGGTGCTGTTGAAAAGTATTTTGGCGAGCCTTAGTTCTTCTCTTTCTAGAACTTACGGTGCCACAGATCCTGTGGACAACAGGTGGCGCGGACCGCTGCCGGCTGTGCGAATCTCAGGCCCACCGGCCTCCCGTCAGCTCCGTGAGCCGGCGAGCTGTGGATGCCTGTGGAAAACCGTTCTGTGC
The DNA here is from genome assembly GCA_963763095.1 of Vicinamibacteria bacterium. Classification (GTDB taxonomy): domain Bacteria; phylum Acidobacteriota; class Vicinamibacteria; order Vicinamibacterales; family JAENWD01; genus CAVUCH01. Next base: position 47,471 of record CAVXNR010000011.1, on the reverse strand, counting down.
TAGCGGAACGACTCGAGCAGGGTGTTGATGACGCTGTTGAAGTTGGGATCGCTCTTCCGTTGCGCTTCGACCTTACGGACCGAGTGGATTACGGTCGAGTGGTGCTTCCCGCCGAAGCTCCGGCCGATTTCCGGGAGCGACGCGTGGGTGAGCGTCTTACAGAGATACATCGCGACCTGCCGCGGAACGGTGACCGATTTCGCGTTGTTGCGGGATTTCAGATCGACCACCCGCAGCTTGTAGAAATCGGCCACGAACTTCTGGATCACATCGATGGTCACGGCCTTCTCGTCGTGCCCCAGGACGTTCTTGAGGACCTCCTGGGCGAGCGGGAGCGTGATCTGCTGCCCGGTGAGAGAGGCGTAGGCGACCAGGCGGATGAGCGATCCCTCGAGCTCCCGCACGTTCGACTTGATCTTGCCGGCGATGTAGATGGCGACGCTGTCGGGCAGCGGGACTGCCTCGGCCTCGGCCTTCTTCTTCAGAATGGCCACTTTGGTCTCGAGATCGGGGGGCTGGATGTCTGCGATCAGGCCCCACTCGAACCTCGAGCGCAGCCGCTCCTCGATCGCCTGGATCTCGTTTGGCGGGCAATCGCTGCTGAGCACAATCTGCTTTTGCGCGTCGTGGAGGGCGTTGAACGTATGGAAGAACTCGTTCTGGGTCCCGTCCTTCCCGGCGATGAACTGGATGTCGTCGACCAGCAGCACGTCCACGCTGCGATAGCGCTCGCGGAAGTCCATGGACCTGTCGTAGCGCATCGCGTTGATCATCTCGTTCATGAATCGTTCGGCTGAGATGTAGGTGAGCTTCGCCCCCGCGAAGTGCTCGAGCACGTAGCGGCCGATCGCGTGCATCAGGTGGGTCTTGCCGAGCCCCACCCCGCCGTACACGAACAGCGGGTTATACGATCGGGAGGGTGCCTCCGCGACGGCGCGTGCAGCCGCATGGGCAAACTGGTTCGACGACCCGACGATGAAGGTGTCGAATGTGTAGCGGGAATTGAGGCCAGAGCTGCCGGTGATCGGGGCGGGGACGAAGTCTGCCGCATACTCCAGTTCGGCGGGTGTCACAGTGGGTATCTGCGGTTCTGCGGCAATCTCCGTCACGAATTGCACCACTCGGGCCTCACCGAGCTCGTTCAGGGCCTCCGCGATGATGCCGGCGTAATGCTTCCCCAGCCAGTCCCGGAAGACGGCGTTCGGAACGCGCACCAGCAGCTCGTCTCCCCTGTCGGCGACGAAGGTGGTCGGCTTGAACCACGTGTAAAAGCTATGCCGGTTGACCTTGTTCTCGATCCGCGTCAGAACCTGGTCCCAAAGATCCCCTGTCACCATCGTCTTCCTGGCGGTTCCAAAAAGCGGCCGTAATATTGGTGAGGTGCGGACTTTCGCCTCGCGGATCGCAGCGCGCACGCGTTGTCTGGTGTATCAACGTGGGCCGAAGCGCGAAAAACAAGGCACGCAACCCCCTTCGCCACGCGGGAATACCAGCAAAATCAACGTCCCTCTGATCCGCTCGACATTGATCGCCCGGTTTTCCACAGTTTTTTCCACAGTTGTGGAAAACATGGCTGGAGAACCTCAGCCTTGCGGTGGCGGCCATATGAGTGCGCTGGATCTGCGCGGCGGGAGGACGACTCTAACACACCCTGCGGGGCACTGTGACAGATGCTCGGTGCACCCGTAAACAGGCGGCACAGAACTCCCCGATGCTCCAGACGACCGTGTGGCCATTCCCGCGTTGACACACGTGGAACGGCTTGGCTACCATTGTCAGTTCATCGCGGTCGATCCAGCGCTACAGCGCAGCCTTCGGCCCACAGAATCCGGAACACTCCATGAAGCGCACTTTTCAGCCGAACAACCGCCGGCGTCGCCGCACCCACGGGTTCCTGGTCCGCATGAGCACGAAGAACGGCCGCATCGTGCTGAAGCGCCGCCGTGCAAAAGGCCGGAAGCGCCTCAGCGTGTCGTCGCCCCGATAGCCCCGGCGCAGCTTCGGCTCCCTGCCGCCAGTGCCATGGATAACCGCTTTCGCGCCGGCAGCCATATCCGCCGACGCCCCGAGTTCCAGCAGGTGTACCAGACGGGCGCGCGGCTGCATGGCCGGTTGATGACGGTGTTCGTCCTGCCGCGAACGGACGGCCAAACGCGGCTCGGGATTGCCGCGACCAAAAAACTCGGCGGTGCGGTTATCCGCAACCGTGCCAAACGGCTGGTACGGGAAGTATTCCGGCAGCACGCGAACCCGCCGGGCCTGGACATCGTGGTTGTACCGCGCGCGGCACTCCTCGACGCCCCTCTCTGCGCCATTGAGTCTGACTATGCGAGCTGCGTGGACCGCCGGGCGCGCCGGACACGAACGCCGTCCTGAAACGGCGGTGGCGGCTCGTGCTGCGCTGGCGGTGATCAGCGGCTACAAGCTGCTGCTGTCGCCTTTGTTCACCGGCTCCTGTCGTTTTACACCGTCCTGCTCGACATACATGGCGGACGCCATTCGGGAGCACGGCGCAGCCCGAGGGGTGTGGCTGGGGATGCGACGGCTCGTGCGGTGTCACCCATTCGGTGGTAACGGGTTCGATCCGGTTCCCCCGACTCGACCCTGAAAATTAATGGAAAAGCGCGTTCTCCTCGCCGTATTTCTCTCATTCCTGGTGTTGTACGGATACCAGGCCATGTTCCCGCCGCCGAAGCCACAGACCGCCCGGACGTCGCAGGCGGCCAGAGAGGCAGATGGGGCACACGCGGCAGGGACTCCAGCACCAGCACCTGCCCCGGTGTCGCCACCACCCGCCGCCGCTCCCCTGGCAGCTGTTTCAGACGCAGATTCGCCCGCAGCGTTGGTGACCGAAGGGACGGAGCGCACCATCACCGTCGACACGGCGGATGTCACGGCGGTGCTCACGAACCGCGGCGCGCAGATCCTCAGCTGGCGGCTGAAGCACTACACGGACGACCACGGCCGGCCTGTGGATCTGGTTCCCGCGGGTCTCCCGCGTGATACGCCGCGTCCCTTCGCACTGCGGGCCGAGGATCCGGCGACCACGGCCCGGCTGAATGCCGCGTTCTACAGGGCGACGCGCGATGCTGCCGCCGCACCGGATCGCATCCAGGTGACGGCACCACTCAGCCTGTCTTTCGAGTTTCAGGATGCGGGTGGGCTGCAGGCGCGGAAGGTGTTCCACTTCCAGCCGCAGGGTTACATCCTCTCGTATTCCTCCGCGATGCGGAAGGGCGCGCAGATCTTGAACCCGGTCGTGCTGTGGGGACCCGGCCTTGGGGACTCGGTGCACGTTTCAGGCGAGAAGAGCTCTTTCTCGACCTACGTCCAGAGCCCCCAGCCGATCCTCCTGAAGAACGGCAAGGTGGAGCGGATCGCCATCCCGCGGCAGCAGCCGAGTCATCAGGGGACGTTTCCGTTTGCCGGTGTCGACGATCACTACTTCATCGCCATGGCCGTCCAACCCGGGCTCGCCCGCGTGCAGTACGCGACGGTGCTCGAACCGCTGCCCGGTGAGCCCGAGCGGAAGCGTGACATGGTGGCGTGGGAGGTGCTCTTTGCCAAGCCTCCACAGAACGCACGGTTTTTCTACGGACCGAAAGACTTCGACGTGCTCGCCGCCGTGGACCGCACGCTCGTCAAGGCCATCCACTTCGGCATCTGGGACTTTCTCGCGGTGCCGCTGCTGCGTGCGCTGCAGTGGATCTACGGCTACGTTGGGAACTACGGGTGGTCGATCATCATCCTGACCGTCCTGATCAACCTCGTCATGTTCCCCCTGCGCCACAAGAGCGTCGTGTCGATGCGGCGGATGCAGGAGCTGCAACCGCAGATCAAAGCGATCCAGGATCGGTACGCCAAGATGAAGGTGACCGACCCCGAGCGTCAGAAGATGCAAGCCGAGACGATGGCGCTGTACAAGGAAAAAGGGGTCAACCCCGCGAGCGGCTGCCTGCCCATGCTGCTCACGATGCCAGTGCTGTTCGCGTTCTACTCATTGCTGTCGGTCGCCATCGAAATGCGCGGTGCGCCGTTCGCCTTGTGGATCAGGGATTTATCAATGCACGACCCGCTCTACATCACGCCGCTGATTATGGGCGCGACGATGTTCCTGCAGCAGAGGATGACGCCGGTTGCGGACCCTGCGCAGGCGAAGGTGATGATGCTGACGCCGTTCATGTTCCTGTTCTTCTTCCTCTGGGCGCCGAGCGGGCTGGTCATCTACTGGACGGTCAGCAATCTGCTCGGCATTGGCCAGCAGTTCGCCACCAACCGCATCATCGGCGCGCCGGTGGTGAAGCAGGTCCGCCCGCCCGCGGAGCGCCGGCTGAAGAGTGCCGGAGCGGGCAGGTCCGAAGACGCACGCAAAGCCTGAGGTCAGGTATGCGCACAGACATCAGCGAGAACCTCGCGACGTTCCTTCAGGAGTTGACCGCGGCCATGGGCGTGCCGCTGAGGGCCGTGGTCACCGAATCCGCCGACGTGTATCGCATCGACCTCCAGGGCGAGGGGGGCGAGCTGCTGCTGTCGCAGCGTGGCGAGCCGCTGAAAGCCGTCCAGCACATTGTCAGCACCGCCTTTCGCCGGCAGCTCGGAGAGGAAGGGCGCGTGCTGGTCGATTGTCAGCACTTCCGTCGCGACAAGGACAACGAGCTGCAGCAGATGGCCCGGTTCCTCGCCAGCAAGGCGCTGCGCACGGGGGCGCCACAGGAAATCGGGCCGCTGAACGCGTACGAGCGCCGCATCGTGCACCTCGCCGTGGCCGAAGAAGGCGCCAGCTCGGAAAGCGTCGGGGACGCCACGGTCAAGACGGTCATCATCAGTCCCAAGTAGCGCGCGCCGCTGCCGATGTTTTCGACGACCGACACGATCGCGGCCATCGCGACAGCCGCCGGCCGCGGCGGCATCGGCATCGTGCGCATCAGCGGCCCCGACGCGCAGGCTGTCGGCGGAGCCGTCCTCGACAGACCCTCCCCGCTCGCGCCACGCCACGCCACATTCGCGCGACTTCGCCTCGGAGACGGGCCCGCGCGCGTCGGCGACCACGTGGTAGCGACGTTCTTTCCCGCGCCGCACTCGTTTACGACCGAAGACACCGTCGAGATCAGTGCGCACGGAAGCCCCGTGGTGCTGTCGGCGATTGTCGAAGCATGCGTGCGCCACGGCGCCCGGCTCGCGGCGCCTGGAGAGTTCACGTTTCGCGCGTACGTGCACGGCCGAATCGAGCTGACGCAGGCGGAAGCGGTCGCCGATCTCGTGGAGGCTGTCACCCCTTTGCAGGCACGGACCGCGTTCGACCAGCTGGAAGGCTCGCTCGCGACCGCGATCTGCGGCCTGAGCGAGACGCTGCTCGATTTGACCGCGCGGCTCGAGGCCTCGCTGGACTTCCCGGACGAGGGCTACCACTTCATCGACCCCGAGGAGATCCGGATGGCAGTTGGACGACTGCGCGCCGAGGTGCGTGATCTACTCGCTCGCGCTGGCGAGGGGCGCGTGATCCGGGAGGGGTGCCGCATCGTGATCGCGGGGCCGGTCAACGCGGGAAAATCGAGCCTGTTCAACCGGCTGGCTGGACTCGATCGCGCGATCGTATCGCCGACGCCTGGCACGACCCGCGATCTGCTGGTCGAAGCCGTGGATCTCGGCGGGGTGCCCGTGACCCTCGTCGACACCGCAGGCCTTCGCGAGACCGACAACGGGGTGGAGGCCGAGGGGGTCCGGCGCGCCGAACGGGCGACAGAGGGCGCGGCCGTCAGCCTGCTCGTGCTGGACGGCTCGGAGCCGTTGCTCCCCGAACATCGCGATCTGCTGGGGCGAACAGCGCACCGGCCGAGACTCGTCGTCGCGAACAAGGCCGACCTGCCACGAGCCTGGACCGCCTCGAATGCCGGTGTGGAGGACCTCTGTCGAACCTCCGCCAGGACCGGTGAGGGACTGGATCGGCTTCGCAGAGCAATTGGCGCCGCGCTTGGCAAGGGGGATGCTGAGGCTGAGCTGCCGAGAGTCACCAATGTCAGGCATGCGGCGTTGCTTGCCCAGGTTGGAGCGGCGCTGGATACTGTGTTGAATGACCTATCCGACCTGTCCTGTGCGCCTCCCGAAGAAGTCATCGTTCAGAGTGTGACGAATGTCAGGGCGCTGCTGGAGGAGATTTCAGGTGCAAGAACACCCGAAGACGTGTTGGCGCATATCTTTGAGAGGTTCTGCATCGGTAAGTAGCGCGCATTCCGAATTATGAGCAGCTGGTACGACGTCATCGTCATCGGTGCCGGCCACGCAGGCTGCGAGGCTGCTTGGGCAGCGAGCCGCCTAGGCCTCAGCGTGGGACTCTGCACGCTCTCCGTGGAGACTATTGGTCACATGCCCTGCAATCCTGCAATCGGGGGCACGGCCAAGGGCCACATCGTACGCGAAATAGATGCGCTTGGCGGACTGATGGGCCGCGCGATCGACTGCCACAGGGCTCCAGTTCAAGCTGCTGAACCGGAGCCGAGGTCCTGCGGTGTGGTCACCGCGGGCGCAGGCTGACAAGCGGGTCTACAGCCAATGGATGCGGGCGGCGCTCGAAGAAGCACCGGGCGTCAGCTGGATTCTCGGCCGAGCGGGCCGGGTGCTTACGGAAAACGGCGGCGTCCGCGGCCTCGCGCTGGAGGATGGTAGCGAGATCGCATGTGGCGCACTGGTCGTGACGACCGGGACCTTTCTGAACGGTCTCATCCACATCGGCCCGGAACAGACCCCTGCCGGCCGTGCGGGGGAGCCCCCTTCCCGAGAGCTGTCGGCATCGCTGAAGTCCCACCACTTTCGCTGGGGCCGACTCAAGACGGGAACTCCCCCGCGGTTGCGTCGATCGAGCATCGACTTCGCGGCGGCGGTCTCCGCGGGAGTCTTCACGGAAGAGTGGGGAGACGCTGAGCCGGCACCGTTCTCCTGGAGCACTGGTCGCCTTCCGCCAGCGCGGATTGCCTGTCACGTCTTGCACACGACCGATGAGGTGCATGCGCTCGTTCGGGAGCACATCTCTTCCTCTCCGCTGTTCAACGGACAGATTCAGGGTGTGGGCCCGCGTTACTGCCCGTCGCTCGAGGACAAGGTGATGCGGTTCCCGCATCGCGAGCGCCATCAGGTGTTCCTCGAGCCGGAAGGTCTGGAGTCCGAAGAGATTTACGTCAACGGCTTCTCGACGAGTCTCCCCCGGGATGTGCAGTTGCAACTCGTGCGCTCGCTGCCCGGGTTGGCGTCGGCCGAGATGCTGCGTCCCGGGTACGCCGTGGAGTACGACTTCATCGACCCCACAGAGTTGCACGCGACGCTTGAAACGAAGCGTGTGAGCGGGCTCTTCCTGGCCGGACAGCTGAATGGCACGTCCGGCTATGAGGAGGCCGCGGCCCAGGGGCTTGTGGCAGGCGTGAATGCTGCGAAGCGTGTCCGACGGGAGCCTCCGGTGATTCTGGGGCGCGACGAAGCCTATATCGGCGTGCTCATCGACGATCTCGTCACGAAAGGCTGCCTGGAGCCGTATCGCATGTTCACCTCGCGCGCGGAGCACCGGCTGCTGCTGCGGATCGACAATGCGGATCTACGCCTCACGCCAGCGGGTCGCGACGCTGGATTGATCGGTGACGCCCAGTGGGACAGCTTCTGCGCTCGGCGGAACCGCTATATCAGGAACGAGGGAACCCTGAAGCGGGTGCGGCTGCGCACGACTGACGGGCAGCAAGAAACTGCCTGGCGCATGCTGACACGGGCTGGGGTCGGGTTGCGGGCTCTCGCAGCGGCCGGTCAGGTCCAGCTGGACCTCGACCTGCACCGTGGGAATGCAGACATCGACAGTCTCGAAGCGGCGGCACGGCTGGAAGGCTACATCGGACGCCAGGCAGTCGACAATGCGCGACGCGACAGAGAGGACCGTCGCGCTATTCCTACCGGAATCGCCTACACCGGCAGTGCCAGGCCTGACGCGCGAGGCCGCGCAGCGGCTCAGCGAGGTACAACCGCGCACGCTGGGCCAGGCCGCCCGCATTCCGGGCGTGACCCCTGCGGCCGTCGCTGTGGTCGCGGCACACGTTCGCCGGTATAGTGGACCATCCGCATAGCCCAGCGGTGGAGGCCAGCCGCCGTGACCAGCCGAGAGTTCAATGAACGCCTGACGCGGCGTGCACGACGTGCGGATGTTCAGCTCCGGCCGGGCCTTGCCGAGGACCTCGAGCAGTACCTACCGTCTGCTGACGCTCTGGAACGTCAAAATCAATCTGACCGCACTCCCCTTGAGCCCGCCGGGCGACGAGACTTTCGACCGGCTCCTGGTCGAACCGCTCGTTGCCGCGCGCCACCTCCGCTCCGGACCGGTCACCGCGATTGATGTCGGGTCTGGGAGCGGCTCACCGGCGATTCCCCTCGCGCTGGCCTGTCCTGGATTGATGATCCGCATGGTCGAGTCGAAGACGCGAAAGGCCGTATTTCTGACGGAGGCGATCCGCCATCTGCGCATTCCGGAAGCGGCAGTTGAGACGGAGCGGTTCGAACAGCTTCTGTCCAGGCCCGACCTCCATGAGGGGGCTGATCTCGTCACTGTCCGAGCGGTCCGCGTCGAAGCGCGTACTCTGATGACGTTGCAAGCCTTCCTGCGACCTGCCGGCCAGCTGTTCTGGTTTCGCAGTGCGGTCGGCGAGTCGGCGCCGTCGAATGTTCCCCCCCACTTCGCTGGACCGCCACGCACACGCTGGTCGACGCAAACAGGAGTCGGTTGGTGGTGCTGAGCAAAGACCTCGAGGCGTAACGTTCCACGTGGAACATCCGATGGTCACGCTTCTGTGTGCGGCGCATTCGGATAGTGGCCTGACTCGTGTACTAAGTTCCACGTGGAACAGGAACAGGCGGCGATCGCCACTGTGGCGCCGACTCGCATCCGCTTCTGTTGGCGGCGACGGGCGCGTCTCGTCGCCGCCTTTTTGAATTGACCCGCGGGCAGGGCGCGGCTATGCTTGCACCACTTCCAGCCGCTTGATACGCCAGATTTGGCTGAATGGCCAAATTCTCGTAACGTCTTTCACCCGAGGAGCTTAGATTGAGGAGCCGCGTGATTGCCGTCACCAATCAGAAGGGCGGCGTCGGCAAAACCACGACCACCATCAACCTCGCGGCCTCCCTCGCACTGGCGAACCAGAAGGTGCTGCTGGTCGACATGGATCCGCAAGCCAACCTCACGAGCGGCGTCGGGTTGCGAGGGCAATCGGCCAGCGCGGGCACCATCTACGACGCGCTCACCGGCGACGACGCGACGCCGGATCCGCACGCCTTCATCCTGCAGACCGGCGTCGACGGGCTGTGCGCCATTGCCGCGGATCGGAACCTCACGGGCGCCGAAATCGAGCTCGTCTCGATGCCGGACCGCGAGCACCGCCTCCGCCGATTCCTGGCGCCACTGCGGGACGAGTTCGACTCGATCTTCATCGACTGCCCTCCCTCGCTCGGGCTGCTCACGCTGAACGCGCTGGTTGCGGCCGACGCCGTCCTCATTCCGCTCCACTGCGAGTACTTCGCCCTCGAGGGCCTCGCCGATCTCGTCGCAACGCTGCGGCGCGTGCGCGCCTCGCTCAACCCCGCGCTCGACATCGACGGCGTGCTCCTCACGATGCATGACGAACGCACGAACCTCTCGCAGCAGGTGGCACGCGACGTCCGGGCCTTCTTCAAGGAGAAGGTGTTCGACACGGCGATTCCGCGCAACGTGCGCCTGGCCGAGGCCCCGAGCCATGGCAAGCCGGTGTTGCTCTATGACGTGAAGTCACGCGGCGCCACGGCCTACGTCAACCTCGCGCGCGAAGTGATCGGCCGCCGCGTGCAGGCGACCGGAGTGGCCGGGGTCTGAATCCGCCAGACCTCCACCGCACACCAGAGAACCCGTACCGAGAGGCAGGACGTGCAATGGCCGATCCCAAGAGGAGCGCGCTCGGCAAAGGCCTCAGCGCGCTCATACCGGAGACTCCGGAGCCCCAGGCGGGCGTCACCGAGCTGGACGTCGAACTCCTCCGGCCGAACGAGTACCAGCCGCGCCTTCGCGTCGACGATGCACGGCTCGAGGAGCTCGCGCAGTCGATCCGCGCACACGGCGTGATCCAGCCGATCGTCGTGCGGCGCGCCGGCGCGACCTACGAGATCATCGCCGGCGAACGCCGCTGGCGCGCGGCGCAGCATGCGGGCCTCCGCCGCGTCCCGGTCGTCGTGCGGGAGGTCCAGAGCGAGAGCCCGCATGACCTGCTGGAGATGGCCCTCATCGAGAACATCCAACGCGAAGATCTGAACGCGATTGAGGAGGGGATCGCATACCGGCGGCTTGCTGACGAATTCGCCCTGACACAGGATGCTATCGCGAAGGCCGTCGGCAAGGACCGGTCGACCGTGGCCAACATGGTGCGGCTGCTCAAGCTGCCCGACGAAGTGCAGGAAGAGGTCGCGGCCGGACGGCTGTCGATGGGGCACGCCCGCGCGCTGCTCGCGTTGACCGATGCCGCCGCCCAGCGGACCCTCGCCCGCGACATCATCGCCCGCAACCTTTCGGTGCGCGAGACAGAAGGTCTCGTCAAGAAATCCGCCGAGCCCGAGCCCGTCGCACGCACCGTCAGCAAGCCGCAGCCGGCGGACGTCCACACGCGCGCGGCGGAAGACAAGCTGCGCCTGCAGCTCGGCACGCGCGTCCGCATCGTGCGGCGCGGCAAGAAGGGGCGCATCGAGATCGAGTTCGTCAGCGAAGAGGAGTTGATCCGGATCTACGACATGTTGTCCGGCAGCTGACCGCGGCCGCGGCCGCATCGAGGAGTGACATGACGCAGAAGCGCCTGACCGAGCTCGTCGCCTGCGCAGGTTGAGCGAGCAAACTCGCCGCTGGCGAGCTTGCTCACGTGTTGAGCGACCTTCCACCGCAGACCGATCCGCGGGTGCTGATCGACTTCAGGACCTCTGACGATGCCGGTGTGTACGCGTGGGAGGGCGGGCCGGCGCTCGTCCAGACAGTCGACTTCTTCACGCCCATCGTCGACGACCCGTTCACATACGGTCAGATTGCCGCAGCAAACGCGCTCTCGGACATCTATGCCATGGGCGGCCGGCCGGTGACCGCTCTGGCGATCGCCGGATTTCCCGACGGGCTGCTGGACGTGGACACGATCCGCCAGATCTTTCTCGGCGGCCTCGACAAGCTCCGCGAAGCGGGCGTCGCGCTGCTCGGCGGGCACACGGTCCGCGATCCCGAGATCAAGTTCGGCTACGCTGTAACCGGTGCGATCGATCCGGAGCGGATTTTCACGAACGCGGGGGCGCGCGCGGGCGACGTCCTCGTCCTGACCAAGCCGCTGGGGACGGGCATCGTGGGCACCGCGATCAAGTTCGACCGGGCGCCCGGTCCGGCGGTGCGTGCCGCAATCGCCTCCATGACGGCCCTGAACGCGCGCGCAGCCGACGTGCTGGCGCCGGTTTGCGGCCGACGTGCACGCGTGCACGGACATTACCGGCTTCGGCCTGATCGGGCACGCGACCGAGATGGCTGCGGCGAGCGACGGTCACCCTCGACATTCAATCGGGAGATCTGCCCGCTTCTCGAGGGTGTCCGGGATCTCGCGTCCACCAACCGCTCGGGCGGGATGGGGTCCAACCGCGAGCACTTCGCGGCGGGGACTTCGCTGGACACGGGCGTCGACCCCGCGCTCGTGGACGTCGCCTTCGACCCGCAGACGTCGGGCGGGCTGCTCGTGGCGGTCGCTGCTGGTGCTGCCGATGCGATCCTGGCCGCGATGACAGCCGCCAGCGCCGGCGCGGCCGTCGTTGGCCGCGTCAGCGCCGCGGGCGCATTCCGGGTCAGGCTGCTGTAGCGCTACCGGTAAGACCCCCTGAATAGGGCCTGATACGAGCGCCGCGGCTGGCGGCCCTCCGGCCGCCCGTGGTATAAATTGTCGTTTGTCCGCGCCGCTTTCCGGCCGGCCTTGCGGAGGTCCTGCGTGATTCCGGACCTGTCGGTCCTCTGGGTCATCTTCTTCGTGCTGCTGCTGGCCACGATTCTGAACGGCCTGCTGTTCAAGCCCCTCATCCGGGTGATGGCCGCGCGCGAAGCCGCGGTGGCCTCGGCGCGGCAACTTGCCGAGCGCGCGGCCACCCAGGCCCGCGAGGCGTCGGACGAGTTCGATGCCCGCACGCGCGAGGCGCGCGCGGAGGTCTACCGGCAGATGGAGGAGGCGCGGCGTGCGGCGCTGGAGCGGCGCACCGAACTGCTCGCGGAGACGCGGGGACAAGCGGAAGCCTCGATAGCCGAGGCCACCGCACGCGTGCGCGCGGAAGCGGCCGAAGCGCGCTCACGGCTGGACCGGGACGCCGAGACCCTGGCCACCACGATCACCGAGCGGGTGCTTGGCCGCACCGCATCCTAGAGGACCCGTGCACACCCCCCTGACTGCGCCCGCGACGCGCTCCGCTTGTGAATCTTGGCGCAAGCACGCGCGGGTGTGGGCTGGCGTGGCGCTTTGCTTCGTGCTCTGTGCAGGCGCGCTCCCTGTGGCGGCGCAGCCCGCCCAGCCCGGGGACGGTCACAGCGCGGCCGCTGCAGCGGCGCAGCCGCCGCATGAGGCCCCCGTCTCGGAGCACGCCGTGAGCGAAGGACACACGGCGGAGGAGCAGCACGGCGAGAGCCCGTGGGCGTTCGCGGGGAAGCTGTTCAACTTCGCGGTCCTCGTCGGCCTGCTCGTCTACTTCCTTCGCGAACCGCTTCGCCGGTACCTGGCGGATCGCGGCACCCAGATTCGGACGGACCTCGTGACCGCCGCGGCGATGAAAGAAGACGCGGCCCGGCAGATTACCGAGATCGACGCGAAGTTGAAGCAGCTCCCGGGCGAGCTCGACGCGTTGCGGGAGCGGGGCCAGCGGGAAATCGCGGGGGAACAGGCGAGGATCGAGCAGGCCGCGGCGGCGGAGCGGGATCGTCTCCTCGAGCAGACACGCCGGGAGATTGAGCTGCAGCTGCGCGCCGTGCGGCGCGATCTCGTGACGCACGCGGCCGACCTCGCGGTGCAGGTGGCGCGGGAGCGCATCCGGTCCCGCATCACCACCGAGGACCAGCGCCGGCTCCTCGATCGTTATCTGGAACAGGTGTCCACGCATGAGTAGGAAGGCAGCAGGCGCACGCGAAGCCCGCGCGCTGCTCGAGGTCGCCTCACGGGAGTCGGATCCTGACCGCGTGGGGGCGGAACTCGACGTGATCGCCGAGGCGATGCGCACGCAGCCCGAGGTCCAGGCGCTGCTGCTCAACCCGGGCGTGACGGTTGCGCGCAAGGTGCAGGCGCTGCAGGTCGTCGCCTCGAGCCTCGGGCTGACGCCGCTCGTGTCGAAGTTGCTGGTGGTGTTTGCCGAACGCGCGTCCCTGCGCCTGGTTCCCGATCTCGCGGCGGCGTACCGGACGCGCCTGCTCGAGCGCAGGAACATCGTTTCGGCCGACATCACGACGGCCATGCCCCTCAGCGCCGACACGGCAGAGCGGGTGGGCCGCGCGCTCGGGCAGGCGAGCGGCAAGCAGGTCCTCGTGTCAACCCGCGTGGACCCGGCGATTATCGGCGGCGCCGTCGCTCGCATCGGCAGCACGGTGTACGACGGCAGCGTCACGACCCAGCTCGCGCGGATGCGCCAGAAGCTCGTGGAGAACGCATAGCAATGACGATCAAGGCAGAAGACATCTCGAAGATCATCCGAGAGCAGATTGGCAGCTTCGCGGCGGACGTGGACGTGGCGGAGGTGGGCACGGTGGTCTCGCTCGGCGACGGCATTGCACGGGTCGAGGGGGCCGATCGCGTCATGTACGGCGAGATGCTCGAGTTCCCGCACGATGTCTTCGGCATCGCGCTCAATCTCGAGGAAGACGGCATCGGCACGGTGCTGCTCGGCAACTTCAAGCTGGTCAAGGAAGGCGACACCGTCAAGCGGACGGGGCGGATCATCTCGGTACCCGTCGGTGACGAGCTGCTCGGCCGGGTGGTGAACGCGCTGGGGCAGCCGATTGACGGCAAGGGTCCGATCGCGACAACGGCGCTCTCCCCGATCGAGCGTCTCGCGCCGGGCGTGGTCGATCGGCAGCCCGTTCGTGAGCCGCTGCAGACGGGCATCAAGGCGATCGACGCGATGATCCCGATCGGCCGTGGTCAGCGCGAGCTGATCATCGGCGACCGCCAGACGGGGAAGACGGCTGTGGTCGTCGACGCGATCATCAATCAGCGGGGCAAGGGCGTCATCTGCATCTACAACGCCATCGGACAGAAGCAGTCCACGATTGCGCAGGTGGTCAAGACGCTCGAGGAGAACGGCGCGATGGAGTACACCATCGTCGTTGCCGCCTCCGCGTCAGAGCCCGCTCCCCTGCTCTACGTCAGCCCCTATTCCGCGTGCGCCATGGGCGAGTACTTCCGCGACACCGGACGCCACGCGCTCTGCATCTACGACGATCTGTCCAAGCACGCGCAGGCGTATCGGGAGATCTCGCTGCTGCTGCGGCGCCCGCCCGGGCGGGAGGCGTATCCGGGCGACGTGTTCTATCTCCACTCGCGGCTGCTCGAGCGTGCGGCGAAGCTGCGGGACGAGCTCGGGGGCGGATCGTTGACGGCGCTGCCGATTATCGAAACGCAGGCGGGCGACCTGTCCGCGTACATTCCGACCAACGTCATCTCGATCACGGACGGACAGCTGTTCCTCGAGACTGACCTGTTCAACCAGGGCGTGCGCCCCGCGATCAACGTCGGCAATTCGGTATCGCGCGTCGGCGGCTCGGCGCAGATCAAAGCGATGCGGCAGGTTGCCGGCACGTTGCGGCTCGACCTGGCGCAGTATCGCGAGCTCGCGTCGTTCGCGCAGTTCGGCTCCGACCTCGACAAGGCGACGCAGCAGCAGCTCGCGCGCGGCCAGCGTCTCGTCGAGATCCTGAAGCAGCCGCAGTACGGTCCGCTGCCAATCGAAAAGCAGGTGCTCCTCATCTTTGCCGCCACCAGCGGCTATTTCGACTCTGCCGAGGTGTCGGCGGTCGGGCGGCTGGAGCAGGAGCTCTATCGCTTCGTCGAAGCCCGCCACCCCGGCGTGCTGCCGGAGATCGTCGAGAAGAAGATTCTCGACGACGGGATGAAGGCGCGGCTGCACGAGCTCCTGAAGGAGTTCGTCAAGGAAGTGCTCGACGCGAAAAAGGCTGCGGCGTAGTGCTGGCCGGACCCGAGACCTCCGCAACGCGTAAGCCCGGTGTGTTATGCCCTCCCTGATTGACATTCGCCGCCGGATCCGCGCGGTCAGGTCGACGCAGCAGATCACGAAGGCCATGAAGATGATTGCGGCGTCGCGCCTCCGCAAGGCGCACGATCGCATCGTCGCCGCGCGCCCGTTCTCGAAGTCGATGGTGCGCGTGCTCTCCAGCCTCGCGGGGCGCGTCGATGCCGCGAAGCATCCCCTGCTCGCGGCGCGTGACGACCGGGCGCCCGGCGCGCACATTCTGTTGCTGGTCATCACGGCCGACAAGGGGCTGGCCGGAGGCTTCAACGCGAATGTCATCCGGGCGGCCGCCCAGTTCATCGTCGACAGGCACGGGCAGCGCGTCTCGCTGGGGCTCGTCGGCCGCAAGGGGCGCGACTTCTTCCAGCGGCGTTCGTATCCCGTGCGGCTCGAGCGCACGAACCTGTTCGCACGCCTCGACTTCAACGACGCGAAGAGCATCGCGAAGCCGATCATCGAAGACTTCGTCTCGGGAGAGATCGACGCGGTCTACATCGTCTACAACGAGTTCAAGTCGATGATCTCGCAGAAGGTGGTCACCGAGCGGCTCCTCCCCGTCCCACGCCTGGGCGAGGATCTCGCGGCACAGGTGCCGACGGGCGTGAGCCGGGGGTCCAACCTCGATTACGACCACGATGGCAGCATCGACGAAGGATCGCAGATCGA
The DNA here is from genome assembly GCA_963763095.1 of Vicinamibacteria bacterium. GTDB lineage: Bacteria > Acidobacteriota > Vicinamibacteria > Vicinamibacterales > JAENWD01 > CAVUCH01. Next base: position 31,517 of record CAVXNR010000011.1, on the reverse strand, counting down.
CTACTTGTACGAGCCGGACGCGCAGAGCATCTTCGACGCGCTGCTCCCGCAGTACGTGCAGTACCGAGGTCTTTCACGCGCTGCTCGAATCGGCGGCTGCGGAGCACGCCGCGCGCATGACCGCGATGGATGCGGCGACCAACAACGCGATCGAGATTGTCGATTCGCTCACGCTCTATATGAACAAGGTCCGCCAGGCCGCCATCACCCGCGAGATCATCGAGGTGGTGTCGGGGGCGGAATCGCTCTAGGAACCGAGGAACGTTATGGCAACACAGGCAGACCTCGTCGGCCGGGTGGTGCAGGTCATCGGCGCGGTGGTCGACATCGAGTTCGAGCGCCACCTGCCGGAGATCTACAACGCCGTTCGCATCGTGTCAGAGGCGGGCGCGACGACGCCGGTCGACGTCGTGGTGGAGGTGGAACAGCATCTCGGCGAGAACCGGGTGCGCACCATCGCGATGAACCGGACCGACGGCATGCAGCGCGGCATGCGTGCGATCGATCTCGGCGTGCCGATCTCAGTACCCGTCGGGCCCGAGACCCTCGGCCGCGTCATGAACGTGCTGGGCGAGCCGGTGGACTTTCCGGATCGTCCCGTCGAGTCAGCGGAACGGTGGCCGATTCACCGCCCGCCGCCAGACCTCGAGGCGCAGTCGACGACGCTCGAGATGTTCGAGACGGGCATCAAGGTCGTCGACCTGCTCGAACCGTATCTGAAGGGCGGCAAAATCGGCCTGTTCGGCGGCGCGGGTGTCGGCAAGACCGTCATCATCATGGAGCTGATTCACAACATCGCCCTGAAGCACGGCGGCGTGTCGGTGTTCGGCGGGGTCGGCGAACGCACCCGCGAGGGCAACGACCTGTGGCTCGAGTTCCAGGAGAGCGGCGTCATCGACCCGAACGATCCGGCAAAGTCGCGCGCGGCGCTCGTCTACGGTCAGATGACGGAGCCCCCGGGCGCGCGCATGCGCGTCGGCCTGACGGCGCTCACGGTGGCGGAGTACTTCCGCGATGCGGAGAAGAAGGACGTGCTTCTCTTCATCGACAACATCTTCCGCTTCACGCAGGCGGGCTCCGAGGTGTCGGCGCTGCTCGGGCGGATGCCGTCGGCCGTCGGCTACCAGCCCACGCTGCTGAGCGAGATGGGCCAGCTGCAGGAACGAATCACGTCGACCAGGCACGGCTCGATCACGTCGGTGCAGGCCATCTACGTGCCGGCCGACGACTACACCGATCCCGCGCCGGCGACGACGTTCGCACACCTGGACGCGACCACGAACCTGTCGCGCGCGATCTCGGAGCTCGGGATCTACCCGGCCGTCGACCCGCTCGCGTCCACGTCCCGCATCCTCGACCCGCGCATCATCGGTGAGGAGCACTACCGCGTCGCCCGGCAGGTGAAGCAGGTGCTGCAGCGCTACAAGGACCTGCAGGACATCATCGCCATCCTCGGGATCGACGAGCTCTCGGAGGACGACAAGCTGGCAGTGTCGCGCGCGCGCAAGGTGCAGAAGTTCCTGTCGCAGCCGTTCTTCGTCGCGGAGCAGTTCACGGGCACCCCCGGCAAGTACGTCACGATCGCGGAGACGATTCGCGGCTTCAAGGAAATCGTCGACGGGAAGCACGACGGCATCCCCGAGCAGTCCTTCTACATGGCCGGCACGATCGACGAAGTGCTCGAGCGCGCGGCCAAGGCAGAAGCGGCATGATCCCCAAGGCGCTCGTCCTGGACGTCGTCACGCCGGACCGTTCGCTCGTGCACGAGCGGGTGGACGAAGTGCAGCTGCCGGGCGCGAACGGCGCGCTCGGCGTGCTGCCGGGGCACGCGCCCGCTGCTGGCGCAGCTCCAGCCGGGCGAGCTGTGGTACCGCGAAGGGCGCCGAGAAGCAGTTCCTCTCGATCGAGTTCGGGGTGGCGGAGGTGCTGCCGGATCGGGTCACGATCATGGCCACGCTCGCCGAGCGGCCGGAGGAGATCGACGTTGCGAAGGTGGAAGCGGAACGGCGGGACGCGGAGCAGCAGCTGCGCCAGCCCGTGTCGATCGAAGATGCCGAGCGCGCGCGCGTGGCGATGATGGCGTCGATCATGCGCCTGCGTGTCGCCGAGCGCGCCAGGATCAGGAGAGGGTGACGGCGGGTCCGCCCTCGCAATGTTCCACAACCTCGGCAACCTGCTCAAATATCGCGGTCTCGTTCAGAGTCTCGTCGTCCGCGAGCTGAAGGCCCGCTACCGCGGGTCGGTGCTCGGCTTCTTCTGGTCCTTCGTCAACCCGCTGCTGCTCCTGCTGATTTACACGTTCGTGTTCACCGTGGTGTTGCCCGGCACACACCCGGCGGAGATCGAGCCGTACGCGCTCTTCATGTTCTGCGGCATCCTGCCGTGGACATGGTTCTCCTCGTCGCTGAGCGAGTCGAGCAACGTCCTCATCTCGGGCGGCAACCTGATCAAGAAGGTTCTCTTCCCCGCAGAAGTGCTGCCGATCGTCACCGTGCTCGCCAACATGGTGCACTTCCTGCTCGGGCTGCCGATCCTGGCTGCGTTCCTCGTCTACTATCGCGCGTCCCTCGAACCCATCGAGCTGTTGTGGTTCCCGGTCGTCGTGCTCGTGCAACTCCTGCTCACGGTGGGCCTTGCGCTCATCGTGTCGGCGCTGACCGTGCACTTCCGCGACATCAAGGACCTGCTCGCGAACCTGCTCACGTTCTGGTTCTTTGCCACGCCCATCATCTACCCGATGGCAGCAGCGCCAGAGGGGGGCCGCCGGTTTCTGAATCTGAACCCGTTTACGCACCTGGCGATTTCCTACCAGGAGATCCTCTTCTACAGGGGCCCCTTCGGCCATTGGAAATGGCTGCTGGCCCTGCTCGTCGCCTCCGTGGGGCTGTTCCTGTCTGGGTATTTCCTGTTCGACCGTCTGCGTGATTCGTTCGCGGAAGAGGTGTGATGCGCATGTGCCCACGCCGCGCGCGCAACGGGGGTTCCTCGCGATGGTGAACGCCATCGAGGCGGTCGACGTCACGAAGGTGTACCGTCGCTACGCGCGCAAGCGGCAGTTTGCGACGCTCAAGAGCGCGCTGCTCTCGGGCAGCCTGATTCGCGATCTGAAGCCCAACGAGACCTTCAACGCACTCCAGGGCGTGAGCTTCAGCGTGCCCAAGGGCTCCACCTACGCCATCGTCGGGCGGAACGGATCGGGGAAGAGCACGATGCTGAAGTGCGTCGCCGGCATCACCAAGCCGACGACGGGCCGGGTGTCGGTGGATGGGCGAATCTCCGCGCTGATCGAGCTCGGGGCCGGCTTCCACCCCGAGATTTCAGGTCGCGAGAACGTCTTCATCAACGGGATCATGCTGGGCCTCACGAAGCGCGAGATCACGAGACGATTCGACGAGATCGTGGAATTCGCCGAGCTCGAGGACTTCATCGACGCGCCGGTAAAAACGTACTCGTCCGGGATGTACATGCGCCTGGGCTTCGCGGTGGCCATTCACGTGGACCCGGACGTGCTGCTGGTCGATGAAGTGCTGGCCGTTGGCGACGAGGGCTTCACCCACAAGTGCCTCGACAAACTCGCGGACTTCCGGCGGCGGGGTAAAACGATTCTCCTCGTGACGCACTCGCTCGGTCTCGTCGAGCGGCTGTGCGACGAGGCGCTCTGGATCGACGAGGGCAGGGCGCGTGCGTCGGGCGATCCCCGCCGTGTGGTTGGCGCCTACATCACGGACGTGGAGCGAAGCGAGGAGGAGGCGCTGACAGCCGTGGACGCGCGTGCGCGCGAGCAGGCCGATGCGGCGCCCGCATCGGTCGAACCAGCCGTGACCGTTTCACCGGAACAGACGCGGGCCGGCGACATGCCGGAGGACATGTTCCGGGCGGACGAGGGCCGCTGGGGATCACGGGAAGTCGAGATCACCGAGGTCACGTTCCTTGGCAATGACGGCGCACCGGCGCATGTCTTCCAGTGCGGCGAGGCCGTGACGATCGCGCTGCGGCTGCGGGCTCGCGAGCCGGTGGCCGACTTCGCGTTTGGCATCGGCATTTTCAACGCCGAGGGCGTCTGCTGCTATGGGACCAACACCGAGGTCGAGGAGTACGTGCCCCAGATGCTGACGGGCGAGGGCGAAGTGCGGCTGCGCATCGATGCGCTCGACCTGGTGGGCGGCACGTACAAGGTGGACGTTGCTGTGCATCGCCGTGACGGCCTGCCGTACGATTACCACCGCCTGCTCCACACCTTCCGGATCAAGTCACGCACGAAGGATGTCGGCATCTTCCGGCCTCCGCACCGGTGGGAGTTCTCGGCGGGCGTGAAGCTGGCTCCGCGCCTCTGAACGGTGTTCGCGGACACCGAGACCTTACGGCATGGCAGTCCTGAATCGGTCGCAGGCCATCGAGTTCGTGGGACGCCTGCGGGCGGCGGGCCAGACGGTTGTCTTCACCAATGGAGTGTACGACCTGCTGCACCCCGGTCACGTCCGGTACCTGCAGGCCGCGCGTGCGGAAGGGAACGCCCTCATCGTGGGCGTCAACTCCGATCGGTCCGTGCGGGCGCTCAAAGGCCCACAGCGGCCTGTTCATCCGGAGGATGAGCGTGCGGAGCTGATCGCGGCCCTTGCCAGCGTAGACGCAGCGGTAGTGTTCGACGAGGAGACCCCGCACGAGATCATCACGGCGCTTCAGCCGGACGTGCTGGTGAAGGGCGCCGACTGGCCGGCCGACCAGATTGTGGGCCGCGCCGTGGTCGAGGCGCGCGGCGGCCGCGTGGTTCGCGTGCAGGTGGAGCCCGGGCACTCGACCACGCAGCTGATCGAACGGATGCGCCAGGCCGGCTCGTCTGCAGATCCCGGAGAAGCGGGGAGCTGACGCGCACAGGGCGGAAGTGAGCCCGGTGACATCGCGCCGAGCTTGGCCCCGCTGGTCGTGCGTCGTACACTGGTGGGTTCACAATGTCCACGACCACCTCGCTGACGCTCAGGGCGCTGCTGAAGACAGCGGTCGCCCGGACGGGGATTGATTCCCCGGGTGGCACCATTGCCGGACTGTCCCCGTCTGCCCAGGGGCTGGCGCTCGCGTCGCTCTCTCATTCGAATCCGGAGCGCCTCGTGGTGGCGGTGGTCCCAACCGATGCGGACGTAGAGCGTCTCACGGAGGACACGCGTTTCTTTGCCGGCGCAATCGAAGGCCGTGGCACGGACGACATCGAGCGTCTCGTGCTGCCGTTCCCGTCGCACGAGGTGGACCCGTACCGGGGCCTGGCGCCGCACCTGCGGGTGGCGTCCGCGCGTGCGCGTGCCCTGTTCGGAGCGAGTGCGGGTGACGCACGCATCGTGATCGCGTCGGCGGTGGCGTTGCTGCCGAAGGTCAGCCCGCCGCAACGGCTGCTGAACGCGGCGCTCAGCCTCGCGCCCGAGGTGGAAATCGCGCCGCACGACCTGGCTGAGCTGCTGGTGGACGCCGGGTTCACCCGCGAAGACCCGGTCGATGAGCACGGGGAGTTCTGCGTCCGTGGCGGCATCGTGGATCTCTTCCCGCCCGGGTCGGCCGAGCCGTTCCGCATCGAGTTCATCGGCGACACGATCGAGACGATCCGCAGGTTCGATCCCGCCTCGCAGCGCTCGACCGGTTCGATCGATCAGGTTCACATCATGCCCATGCGCGAGGCGCTCGACGCAGGGACGGAGGCGGGCCCGGCGGCGCTGAACGCGACAGCTTTCGACCACTTCGTCAAGGCGCGGCAGCCGCTGTTCGTCGTGATGGAGATCGACGACGTCCAGGCGGCGGCGAACGCCTTTCTCGAGCAGGTCGAGGGCAGCTATACGGAGGCTACGACGGGACGCCGTCCCGCACGCGTCACGGGCCGGCTGCCCCAGCCCGCCGAGATTCTGATCGACTGGGATACCGTGGCATCACGTCTGGCGACCGCGACGCGATTCGAGGAACTCGCCATCGACACCCCGGCGGATATCGAGTCTCGCGCCGGCACACCGGCGCCACGTGTTCGCCATGTGTCCTGCCAGCCGACGATGGAGTTCCGGGGCCGCGTGCAGGACTGGATGTCGGAGATTCGTGCCTCCGGTGAGCGCGAGGAGACGGTGCTCTTTCTCGCCGAGACACCCGGGCGCGCGGAGCGCATGCTGGAGGTCGCGCGGGAGTACGGCGTGATTGCGGCGCCACTCGACCGCGCGGAGGACGCCCATGCGGCGACGCTGCTGGTCGGCCTCGGCCGGCTCTCGCGCGGGTTCCGGCTGCCCGGCGGGCCGGCTCGTGCTCTATGCCGAGACGGACATCTTCGAGGAGGAGCGCCACGCGCCCGAGCGCCGGCGTGCCGCGACCCGCGCGTTCCTGTCCGACCTGCGCGACCTCAAGGTCGGCGACCTCGTGGTGCACGTCGACCATGGCATCGGCGTCTTCGTCGGGCTGAAGCAGATCGGCATCGGCGTCGGCGAAGCGGCCCAGGAGTTCATGGAGCTGCGCTACGCCGGCGAAGACAAGCTGTTCGTCCCGGTCGAGCGCCTGGACCTCGTCCAGAAGTACACCGGCGCCTCGCGCCCCCCGTCGATCGGCTCGGGGGCACGACGTGGGAACGGGCGAAGACGCGCGTCAAGAAGGCCATGCGCGACATGGCCGAGGAGCTGCTGAAGCTGTACGCCGCGCGCAAGACGGTGGTCGGGCATGCCTTCAGCCCCGACACGCACTGGCAGCAGGAGTTCGAGGACGCCTTCCCCTACGACCTCACGCCCGATCAGTTCACCGCGATCAGCGACATCAAGGCCGACATGGAATCGGCGACGCCGATGGATCGCCTGCTGTGCGGTGACGTCGGCTACGGCAAGACGGAAGTGGCGATGCGCGCGGCATTCAAGGCGGTGATGGACGGCAAACAGGTTGCCTTCCTCGCGCCCACTACCGTGCTCGCGTTTCAGCACGTGAAGACGTTGCGCGAGCGCTTTGCCGCGTTTCCCGTGCGCATCGACATGGTCAGCCGCTTCCGCACGAAGGCCGAGCAGAAGCAGTCGCTCGAGGATCTCGCGGCGGGCAAGGTGGAGATCATCGTGGGCACGCACCGCCTGCTGTCGAAGGACGTGCAATTCCGCGACCTGGGGCTCCTGGTCGTCGACGAGGAGCAGCGCTTCGGCGTGGTCCACAAGGAGAAGATCAAGCAGCTGCGCAAGCGGGTCGACGTCCTGACGATGACCGCCACGCCGATTCCGCGCACGCTGAACATGTCGCTCGTGGGCATTCGCGACATGTCGATCATCGAGACGCCGCCGAAGGACCGGCTGTCGATCCAGACCAACGTCGTCAAGTTCGACGCGCAGGTGATTGCGCGCGCGATCAAGCACGAGCTGGAGCGCGGCGGCCAGGTGTATGTCGTCCACAACCGGGTGGAGTCGATCTACTCAATCGCGAACCTGGTCACCCGGCTGGTGCCGGACGCGCGCGTCGTGGTGGGGCACGGCCAGATGACGGAAGACGGGCTCGAGCGGGCCATGCTCGACTTCGTGGCCCGGAAGTACGACGTGCTCGTGGCGACGACCATCGTGGAGAACGGTCTCGACATTCCGAACGCGAACACGATGATCATCAACCGCGCCGACCGCTACGGCCTGGCGCAGCTGTACCAGCTTCGGGGCCGCGTCGGGCGCTCCGACCGTGCCGCGTACGCGTACCTCCTCGTCCCGCCGGAAGACAACCTGTCGCCGGTCGCGAAGAAGCGGCTTGCGGCCATCCGCGAGTTCAGTGATCTGGGGAGCGGGTTCCGCGTCGCCGCGCTCGACCTCGAGATCCGCGGCGCTGGCAACCTGCTCGGCGGCGAACAGAGCGGCCAGATTGAGACCGTCGGCTTCGAGATGTACATGACGCTGCTCGAGCAGACCGTCCGTGAGCTGAAAGGCGAAGAGATCGAGGACGACGCCCGCGCGGCCGTGAACCTCCGGGTGGACCTGAAGGTCGACGAGACGTACATCCCCGACATGAACCAGCGCCTGATGATTTACCGGCAGATGGCCTCGGCACGCCGTGAGGAGGACCTCGAGCGGACGCTGGCCGACGTGCGCGACCGCTACGGGCCGCTCCCGCCCTCGGTGCTGAATCTCGCCGACTACGGGCGGATCCGGATCATGGCTGACCGCCTCGGCATCGAGGCCGTGGACCGCGAGGCGCAGGTCGTCGTCTTCAGGTTCCGTCCCCAGGCGAAGCTCGACCCGCAACGTCTCGTGTCGCTGGTGAACAAGCGGGCCGACGTGACGCTCGTGCCCCCGGCGGGACTGCGACTCGACCTGCGCGGGTCCGCGGCCGCGCCGCGGGTGGCGGCCAGGCCGAAACCCGGAGCAGGTCCTGCTGCGGGCCGGCACCGTCCTCCCGGCCCTCACCGTGGCCCGATCTCGGACGGCGTCAGCCGACATCGGCGGACGTGCTGGCGGCACAAACAGGGACACACCGTCCCGCCGCGGGACCGGGCTCGTGGTGGACGGCGCGCGCGACGGCGGGAGAGGTGGTCCCGGGGTTCTCCAAGGCCGAGATTCTCCGCCCGCAGGAGGAAGACCCCCGCGCCGCGGACGGCGTCTTTACCAAGGTGGCCGGCCTGCTGGGGGAGCTGCTGCGATAACATGAAAGCGCCGGTATCCGGCGAATTGAAGGATTGGCATGAAGAACAGGTTGTGGGCTGCGGCCCTCGCGATTGGCGCTGGTGACGGCCGCCGCCGCGGCGCCCCGCGCAGAGATCATCGAGCAGATCATCGTCAAGGTGAACGGCGACATCATCACCAAGACGGAGTTCGAGCAACGCCAGGTGCTGGCGCTGCGTGCCCGCAAGATCGACGTGGACCCGAAGTCCGAGGAGCTGAAGAAGGCGGTCGCGGAGATCACGCCGCAGCTGATCGTGGATGCCGTCGACGAGCTGCATCCTCCTGCAGCGCGGCAGGGACGAGCTCGGGTACAAGCTCTCTGACGAGCAGTTCAACCAGGTCGTCTCGCAGATTCGCAAGGACAACAAGCTGGAGACCGAAGAGGCGTTCCTGGCCGCGCTCAAGCAGGAAGGCATGACCATGGCCGACCTGCGCCGATCGCTCGAGAAGCAGATGATCATCTCGCGCGTGCAGGGCCAGGACGTGACGCAGAAGGTAGGCATCACCGAGGAAGAGGCCCTGGCGTATCACGCCGCCCACCGCAACGAATTCACGAAGCCGGCCGCGGTCACGCCTGCGCGAAATTCAGCTGAACGTCCCCTCGTCGGCCGAAGGCGTCAGCGCCGCCGACGACCAGGCCACCCGCGAGCGTGTCGAGGAGATTCGCGCGCGCGTCAAGGCCGGGTGAGGCGTTCGAGAAGATTGCCGGCGAGTTGTCGGACGCGCCGTCCAAGGCGAATGGCGGCCTGATCGGCCCGCTGACGATGACGGAGCTGGCGCCGGCGCTGCAGAAGCTGTTGAGCGGCATGAAGCCGGGGGACATCAGCGAGCCGCTGCGGACCCCGAAGGGCTACCAGTTGTTGAAGCTCGAGACCATGACGCCCGAAGAGGTGCTGCCGCCCGAACAGGTGCGCGATCAGATCGCCGAAAAGCTGTACGCGGCGAAGCGCGAGGTGGAGCTCCGGAAGTACCTGGCCAGGATGCGCAAGGAAGCCATCATCGAGTGGAAGAACGACGAGCTCCGCAAGGCGTACGAGGCGGGACTGGCGGCCGACGCGACGGCGACGCCCGCAGCCTGGCACGGCTCCAGCCCCCGCCGCCGACTCCCGTGGCGCCGTCTGGCGACTGACCGCGAACCTCTCGTCATGAGCCAGGCCGCGCCCGCGCAGGCGCCCGGAGCGACGCCACGCTGGTTTGCGGTCTGGACGCGCAGCCGCCACGAGCGCGCCGTGTTCGATCAGCTCACCGAGCGTGGCATCGAGGCGTTCCTGCCGACCACGCCGCGCTGGAGCCGTTGGAAGGATCGGACGAAGAAGATCGACTGGCCGCTGTTCCCCGGTTACTGCTTCGCACGCTTTGCGCCGGCGAGCCGGCTTCCGGTCCTGAAGTGCGCGGGCGTCGTCTCCATCGTGTCGTTCAACGGCGAGCTCGCGCCGGTGCCCGACGAAGCACGTCGAAGGCATCCGGACGCTGCTGAACAGTGCGCTGCCCTGCGATCCGTGTCCGATGCTGAGGACGGGAATGAGGGTAGAAGTGGTGCACGGACCGCTGAAGGGCATCACCGGCCGCCTGCAGCGAAAGGGCGCGCACGCCCGCCTCGTCCTGTCGGTCGACTCTGATCGGCCGCGGCGTGAGCGTGCAGGTCGATGCCGCGGACGTTCGCGCTCTCTGACACGGGCGGACAGATTGAGCACGCATGAAGATCGGTAACGTATCGCTCGCCTCCGAGTACGCGATCGCGCCCATGGCGGGCATGACCGACACGGCCTTTCGCCGCCTGGTCAAACGCCAGGGTGGCTGCGGCCTTGTCGTCACCGAGATGGTGAGCGCCGAGGGTCTCGTGCGGGGAATCGATCGCACGCTCGAGTACGCGGAGTACACCGAAGAGGAGCGGCCGGTCTCCATCCAGATCTTCGGCGGGGATCCGGGAACGATGGCCGACGCTGCCCGCATCGTGCAGGATCTCGGCGCCGACATCGTCGACGTCAACATGGGCTGCCCTGTCCGGAAGATCGCGAAGCACAACGCCGGGTGCAGCCTGATGCGCGAGCCGGAGCACGCGGCGTCGGTGATCGCGGCGATGGCCAGGGCCGTTACCATCCCGGTGACCGTCAAGATGCGCGCCGGGTGGGATGCGTGCGAGATCAACGCCCCGACGCTGGCGAAGATGGTCGCTGATGCAGGAGCCGCCGCAGTCGCCGTTCACGGCCGGACGGCCGCGCAGTCGTACAGCGGATCGTCGGACTGGGACCTGATTTCGGAGGTTGCCGCGGGCGTGGGCATCCCCGTGCTCGGCAGCGGCGACTGCGTCGAGCCGAATCAGATCATCGAGCGGCTCGCGCGCACGCGCGTCAGCGGTGTGCTGGTTGGACGTGGCGTGCTGCGCAACCCGTGGATTCTGGCGCAGGCGCGCGACCTCGCGGAGGGTCGCCCCGCTCGGCGCGTATCGGCACGCGAACGCGGTCAGTTCCTGCTCGACTACATGGACCTGCTGCTCTACGACCGCTGAACTGAAACCGAGGGCTTCAGGCATACGGCGATCCGCGATGCGGCGGAGGCCGACGAGACGCGTACGGCCCGCGGGCGCGAGCGGTGGGTCATCAACAAGGTGCGCGCGCTCGGCTCCTGGTACACGAAGGGGTTCGAGAACGGCTCGCACCTGCGGGTCGCAATCAACCGATGCGAGTCGCTGGCAGGGCTGCGCGAGACGATCGGCGCGTTCTTCTTCGAGGGCCGGACGATCGCTGCGGCGTAGTCGCGTCAGGCGCCCATCGGATCCGGCCTCGACAGGGCCCGCGTGAGGCCCACCACGCGCGACCAGAGCCTCGCCGGCCTTGCGACGAACACCTCGACTGGCGCCAGCAGCACGAGACCGAGCGCGCGCCGGTCATCCGGTTCGAGGGGCGTGCGCAGCATCGCGGTTCCAATCAGCAGCCCGTTGCCGATCGCGATGGCCGCCACCACCGTCAGCAGCTGGGCAACCGTCAGCACCCCGAAGACGGGAGCAAACGGCAGTGCCGCCAGGCACAGGAGCTCGAACCAGGGCACGACGGCGGACGTGAGCAGCAGCTGTGGAAGATCCAGGAGCCCGAGGCGTCCGTACGACGGGTTGAGCAGCATTCCACGAGAGCGCCACACCGCCGACGTCATGGCGTCCCGGCGCTTGAAATGCTCGGCGAGCAGGCCGTCGAATGCAACCTCGTTCGATGCCGCCCCCACCGGCTCGCCAATGTGCACGATGCGATAAGGCTTTTTCGATCGGAGCAGCTGCCGGTGCGCCCGCAGCGTCAGGTCGGCCTGTTCCTCGAGGATGTCGGGCGCGAAGCCGCCGGTCTCGAGGACGACGTCGCGCCGCCACAAGGTGAAGCCGGGCAGCCCGTCCGGCGCGAGCCGCAGGCGCTTACGCCCTCCGCGGCCGAGCAGCTCGCGCAGCCCCGAGAGGTGCTGCAGCAGGCCCGACACGCTCCCCGGATCGCCTTCGTCGCGCCCGATCTGGCTGCCTGCGATCATCGTCGTGACCGCGATGACTATGGCCGGGTCTTCGACGGCGGGCTGCATGCTCTTCAGGAGCGAGTCGGGCGCGTATCGCGCGCGATGATCCGCGCAGCACACGTACCTGTAGCGGGCCAGATTGACGCCGCTGTTCAACGCGTCGCCGCGGGCGTGCGCGTCGCACTCGACCACCAGCAGGCGGGCGTCGGCACCGCTGCGATACAGGGCGCGTACGGGCGGTGTCTGCAGCGAGCGCCGGAAGAAAATCTCGCACGCCTTCAGGTCGTAACGCTCCCGCATCGACGCGGGCACGCCGCGCGGCGCAGACGTGACCACGATCACTTCGTGCTCGGGGTAGGTGAGACCCAGCAGGTGATCGACGGCTTCGGCCACGTCCTGTTCGGCGCCGATCGGCAGGATGACGCTGACAGGGATCGTGAAACGCGAGCTGGCCATCACGTCATCCGGATGCCCCCGGTACCGTGCGCGCCTGCGGCTGGCGATCGCCACGAGCGCGCGAACGAGTGCCACCGGGCCACCGAGCGCGTAGGAGGCCAGCAGGTACGCGACGGCTGCAGTCACCAACCACGTCGCGAACGTCTGCACCGACATCACGCCACCCCCGCGAGCTCGAGCCCAAGAGTCGACAGCAGCTCCCGCACCCGCGCGCGGTTGCCCGCATCCACCCGGTCCAGCAGAGCCTCCGCCATGTGTGTTCCACCGGCCGCCGTGATCTTGCGGAGCATCTCGATTTTTGCCGCACTCGGCCGTACGGTAGCTGCCTCCAGCACGATGAGGCTGTCGAGGATCCCCACGTTCTGCAGCACCTCCGCGGCACAATTCCGCGCGAACTCGTCGGCGTGATCGAGGTACGGCACCAGCGACGACCACACCTCGGAGCCCATGCGCTGCAGCGCGTCCTTCGCGGCCGTCCGCACCCACCACTCACGATCCGCCAGGAGCGGCGCGACGAGGTGGGCGTATTCCGGATTTTCTGCGGCTCCCACGGCACGTGCCGCGTGCGCTCGGACATACCACACGGGATCAACGAGCAGGACGGTGGCGGCCTTGACGCCTTCCGCGACATTCAGCCGCGTGAGGCTCGCGACGGCGGCACGGCGCACCAGCGGCGCAGGGTCGCCGGTGAGCGCCGACAGGTCCCGCTCGAGGCCTGGTGATGTCTTGTGCCGTGCCAGCAGCATCACCCCCCAGTACCGGACGGGGGCCTCCGGGTGGTGCAGCAGCGGCCGCAGGAGGTGGGCGATCGGAATGGGGAACTGATCGACGTAGGTGGCAATGCGCGACGGCGAGTACTGCCGGTTCTTGATCGCGTTGATCAGGATTTCCGCAGCCTTCATATCGGGAATGCGGCCGAGGATCGCGACGGCCGCGCCCACCACCTCCGAGTCGTGGTCGCTGACCGCCTGCCCGAGCAAAGGCACGATGCCGGAGTAGCCCTGGTAGGCGAGAAGCCGCAGCGCCGCAATGCGCCGCCAATTCGCGCGGGGCCCACGCCAGGCCGATGCCTGTTCGACGAACCACGCCAGGTCGTGACAGGTGGTGGCTGATCGCGCAAAGATCTCGGTGGCCGGGGATTTCTCGGGCAGAGCCATCGCAACGCGCAAGAGCATGCGGCGATCGGTGCCGGACACGAGCGCCTCGAGTTGCCGCACCTGCTCCTCCGGGAGCATTCCGCTCGACTCGACACGTCGTACTTCGGCGAGGGTGCGGGCGACGACCGAGGCGCGCGCGCGCGAGCGGCGCGCAGCGTCAACGAGGTAGACCGAGAGTCCCAGCCAGATCGCGGCGAGCGCGAAGACGAGCGGCACAAGCGCAGCGTTCACGAGCGCCTGAAGTGTCACGGCAGGACCATCCTAGAGACTCTTCGGTTGCAGCCGCCCGGACCTGCACGGATTGATGCACCAGTTGCGTGTTATTTCGTGCAGCTCTGCGCAGGGACCCCGCCGGCCAGATACCGGCCGGCACGATCCCTGCGGCCGCGCGGGTGCCTACTGCAGCCGCGAGGCAACCGAGTAGTTGTGGGCTGCGACGCCGGCGGTCGCGACGTTGACGGCGACCATCAGTGCGACTGCCGCGGCGCGATTGCGGCGCCACAGCTTCTCCGCGATGAACACCGTGCCGACCGCCGTCCCCATCTTGACGGCGAGCAGCGTGGTGCCGCTGGAGGCGGCGCCCTGCATCACGGGATTCATCTCGCGCGCGCCGCGGCTGAGGGCCGACCTCGTGGAGTGCGCGTCGAGCACCTGCGTGAGCACGGTCACCGCATACAGCGCGGGCAGCAGCTTGGGCCGGCGAATACGGGAGAAATCAGGAGCGTTGGTGCTCGCTGCCGCTTCAGCCAGAGCCGCGGTTCGGCGCGTGGTCGGGTAGAGGGGTAGAAGCGCGGAGGGCGTATCGCTCCCCACCAGCGTCAGCGCCGTCGACGACCCGACGAGGTCCTGCGCTGACGCGGGGGCTGCCGCTACGTGAGCGGCCGGCAGCACGGTCAGGAGAAGAGCAGCCAGCCTGGGAAGCGTGCGCGACATGTGACGCCTTTCCGGCCCTGGGGCCGTCGGGTCCTGTCTCGCGCACCAGAACTGGCGCCGAAACCGTGACCACATCCGGGCGGCAGCATTTCAACGTCTGTGCCCCGTACTGGCGCGGACCTAAACGCTTGCGGATGCTGGCTTTGCCGAACAACGGCAGCTGGACGCCGCGCGCGTCAACTTACAGAAGTGATCGGTGCGTTGCAGATTGGTGAGCGGGGAGATGACGTTCGGCCGCGCCGGTTCAGGCGCTCTGGGGAGAGGCGGTCTTCAGGCGTAACAGCTTGCGGAGTCGGGCCATCAGCGTGGCCCCGCCTTCCGGGACGTCAGCCTCGACCAGCAGGTCCAGGCACTCCGCGACCGACGCGGTGCCGCCGATGCCCAGTCGACGGGCGCTCGCGGACACGCCTGTTTCTTCGCCGCGCCAGATCAGGATCGCGCGCGCCTTGGAATCGAGCGCGATGTCGAGGCAGTTCTCCGGCCGGTCGTCCACGACGACATCGAGCTCCAGCGCGCTGGCGATGCGGCCCCGGGAGGTGGACACGACAAAGATGGACGGGTATTCGAACCCATGACTGTGCAGCCACCGTTGGCTCTGTACCTGCACGATATCGCCCGCGCTCGAGGGCCGGCTGGTAAGGAAGATGATCTCCCAGCGGCGGGTGCGCACCGTGTCGGCGATCCGCGCGACGATGCCAGGCTCTGTCTCTTCGAGCGTTTCCCAGAAGTTGGTGGTGCTCCTCACCGCGTCCCACAGCTGCCGCTGCTGGCGCGGCGTCAGATGCAACGAGGGCGGCACGATCTCGGCGGGATCCGTTCCCGCCCGGTCACCGTCAGCAGGGCCCGCGGGGGCAAGCTCGGGATGGGCGCGACCCGCGGTCTGCAGATCCAGCTCGGGAAACAGCACGCGGGCCTCGCGCAGCAGCGCCGCGTTCAGGTCCGCAACGACGCCATCCATGTCGAACCCGATTCGCAGGGGCATGATACAGGACAGATCTTAGCCCCGAACGGCGCCGGGCGCGCAGCGCGGCGCGGGAGGGGCTGGCGAAGTGTATCAGGGGCGCAACAAACCACGCCAACGGGCCCACACCCAGCGGCAACGCGGCGTTGACTTGGCCGCCCCGTCAGCGTACGTTCAGAGACTCAACAGATGCCAATTGATCCTGCAGGGGCGCCCGACGCCATTCTCCGCCACAGTGCGGACGCCGTGTCCAACCGGCTCGGTGATGGCGGCGTGGTGGTGAACCTGCGGACGAACCGCATCTTCGAACTGAACGCGACGGGCATGCGGGCGTGGGAGCTGATGGGTGACGGCCGCACGCGAGCGGAGCTCGAGCGCCAGCTGGAAGCGGAATTCGCTGCGACGCCGGGACGGGTGCGGACGGAGCTCGAACAGCTGATCGCCGACCTTGCAAGCGAAGGGCTGGTGGATGGCGACGCCCAGGAGTGACGTCGCGCCGAACGCGCAACCTGACCCGCGTGTCTGGCACGACGAGTGGGTGGTCAGGTTCGAGCCCGATCGCGTATCGAGCACGGCATCCGGCGGGGCGGACGTATCCGAGCGGGTTCTCGGCGGCTTCACCCCTGGTGATCGCCGGGGCCGAGGGCAGCGACCTGGTGACGGCGTCCACATCGCGCTTCGAAGTGGTCGTCGCGGGAGTCCTGACGAACGCCAGCGAGCTGGACGCTGATCCCACGCGCACCGCTGCGCACATCGTCGGGCAGCTGTTCGCGGCGAGCGGCGTTGACGCGTTTGCGAGCCTCCGCGGCTCGTTTGCCGCAATCGTCTGGGATGGTGCCGCCAGGCGACTGCACGTGGCTCGTGACCAGGTGGGGCTCCAGCCGCTGTTCGTGGCGCGCAGCGAAGGCCGGTGGCACTTCGCCGGGGCCCCGCGAGCGCTGGTCTCGCTGCCCGGCGTGTCGCGCGCAATCGACGCGGTCGCACTGAGCGAGTGGATCTGCGGGTGGTACCCGGCGATCGAGGATACGGCGTATCGCGAGGTGAAGCGGGTGCCCCCCGCGACGGTGACCACCTTCGATCGCGGTGAAGTGGTCCAGCGACGGTACTGGGATCCGTCGCCGATCACAGAACCGATCGCCTGGAGCCGAGAAGAGGATCTGGAGGCATTCGAGGGGCTGCTGACCCGGGCCGTCACGCGGGCGGTGGGCGTGAACGGCGCACCCGCGATATTCCTCAGCGGCGGGGTCGATTCGATCACGATTGCGGCGGCGGCAGCCGACATCAGGCGGGCGGCGGCGCTCCCTCCGCCCCTGGCGCTGTCGCTGGTGTTTCCGGACGCTGCCAGCAACGAGGAGGCCGTCCAGACCGCAGTGGCCCGGAAATTGGGGTTGCCGCAGCGGCTCGTCCCGCTCGGCGAGGCGTCGGGCAGCAAGGGGCTGCTGGCCGCCGCGCTGGAGCTGAGCGCCAGCTGGCCGCAGCCGATGTGGAACATCTGGTCGCCGGCCTACATGCACCTTGCGCGGGTGGCGGGCGGCGAAGGGGCCCGCGTGGTCCTGACGGGCAGGGGCGGCGACGAGTGGCTCACGGTGACGCCCTACCTGATGGCCGATCTCGCGGCCCGGGGCGACGTGGGGGGCATCTGGCGCATGTTGCAGACGTGGCGCCGATCCCATGTCTCACTCGGGCTCAAAGGCAGCGCGAGGCTGGTCTGGAACACCGCGGGGCGCCCGCTGACGAGCGCGGCACTCGACAAGGTCGCGCATGGACCGTGGCATGCCAGGCGACGGCGCCGGTTGCTTCGTGAGCGGCCGGCATGGGTGGCGCCCGACCCGGCAATCCGCGCGGCGATGGACGCGCGCATCGAACGGTGGATCGACCCGGCGCGGCCGCCGCAAGGCTTCTACGTGCGCGAAATGCGAACCGCCCTGTTCCATCCGGGCATCACGCACGACATGGAGGAGACGCAGGAGTTCGGACGCAGGAACGGCCAGCGCATGCTGCACCCGTTCTGGGACGTCGACCTGGTGAACGCACTGTACCGGGTGCCGCCGGACCTCCTGATGCGCGACGGCCGATCGAAGTGGTTGTTGCGGCGCCGCCTGGAAACGCGGCTTCCCGGACTTGGCCTCGAGGGGCGGACGAAGGTGAGTGCTGGTGGCGTCTTCACGGGCATGATGGCCCGCGAAGCCCGCCCTGCCTGGGACAGGCTGGGCGGGCTGCAGACGCTCTCCGAGGCGGGAATCGTGAGCCGCTCGGGTGTGGAGTCAGCGAGCCAATCGCTTGCTGCGCTGGGTCGATTAGGCGCAGGGCGCCTCTGGGCGATGCTGACCCTCGAAGCGTGGGCACGGCATCGTCGATAAGGTCAGATGGTCAGGAGACTACGATGAAGAGCACAGCGATCGAAGCACGAGTGGGTCTGGCGTGGGAAGCGCCGCGCCTGGAGTACAAAGGCACCGTGGGCGAGATCCTGCAGAGCGGCGGCGGAAAGTTGAGCCTGGTCGCGTCGGATCCCGGCGAGAATCGCTGCGAGAAACCGCACGTCGACGAGTGCGCCGCCGGCGGCCGGTAAGAGATGCGGTAGCATCCGGTGCCGCCGGTCGGCACTGGATGCAGCTCGCCTGACATGCTTCCGCGGCTCGAGATTTCTTCGGCCCCGTGGCGTCCCGCCCGGCCGGACGGCGGACCCGTCCGGCAGCGGTGGCTCGATGTGGACGGAGCACTCGTCGCGGCCGGAGGGGCGAACCGGGACGGCTGGTGGATGCAGTGGCCGAACCTGGCGACGTACGCATTCGGTGCGGAGGGCGATGTGTGCGCTCACACAGCGGCGCGCAGCAGCCCTGCCGACATCGCGGACAGCTATGCACGCGGCGTGCTCCCGGTTGTGCTCCTCGCTCGGGAGCACGAGGCACTGCACGCCAGCGCCGTCTCGTTCGGCGGGCATGTCGCGGCGTTCTGCGCCGCATCGGGGACCGGCAAGTCGACACTCGCGCTCGCCGTGGCCGCGGAGGGCGGGGAGCACTGGGCTGACGACACGGTCATCCTGGCGCCGCGGCCCGGAGGAGTGGAAGCACTCAGCCTTCCGTTTCCCGCCCGGGTCGACCATCACGTCCGCGCACACGTGCACGGTGCCGGCGCTCGCGTCTGCGCTGTCCCCCCGGAAACCCTCGCCCCCTTGCGGCGCATCTACCTGCTGGTCCGGGATGCGGCGGTGGATCCCCAATCGCCCATCTTCACGGATGTCCGCGGCTCGAATGGTTTCGAGCGGCTCCTGGCGCACGCACACCCGTTCGACCTCTCCGCCGCGGACCGGCGTCGCCGGATGATCGAGCGGCTGATGCAGACTGCCGCCACGGCGCAGATTTGTGAGCTGCGATTCGGGCCCTCTCTTCACTGCCTGCCCGCGCTCGCTGCACGGGTGCGAGGTCATCTGGCAGCGGCTTGAGGCGGCAACCAATCATGTGGCTTCTGGCGTCACGCCTCTGGTTCTGGGCCGTGGTGGTGCGTCCCCTGAAGCACATCGTGCCGCTGCGTACGCTCGTCCACCTGCTGCACCGGTCGCCCGGCCGGCTTTCGGATGCCACGAGGGTGCGCCGGGAGGTGGAATCGTTTCTCCGGCAGTCGGGCCGTCTGCCGCGGCGCCCCCCGGCGAACTGCCTCGAACGGAGCCTCGGCGCCTACCGCCTGCTGTGCCGGGCGGGCGCCTCACCGGCTCTCGTGGTGGGGATGCGGCGCGGCAGCCGCACCGGCGTTGACGGCCACGTGTGGGTGGTTGTCGATGGCCGCCCCCTTGCCGAAGACGAGACGTTTCTCGCCGGGTTCGGGCGGGTGCTGGCGTTCGACGCCAGCGGGCGGCAGATGTCCGGCGCCGCTGAAGCGATGCCTGACGGGCTGCGGTTGGGAACGTGAGCACACGCGGCCATCGCCTCCTCGCGCGCATCATTCGCCTCAGCACCGTCGTCGACCGTGCCGCCCGCCGGTTCGATCAGGTCCGGTCCGTCCTCGTCACGCGCTGGGCCTCTCCTTCCGTCCTCGACGCGTACAACGACCTGGCCTACGAGCGCACTCCCGTCTACCGCGCGGGGACGCCTCAGTTTCGCCACACACTCTTCAATTGGGAAGCGGAGGCGATTGCGGGCGCGTTTCCCGATCCCCCGGGCCGCCTGCTGATTGGTGGCGCGGGCGGAGGGCGTGAGGCGTTTGCGCTGGCCGCGCGTGGCTACGAGGTGGTTGCGTTCGAGCCTTCCGCGGATCTCGCGCGATCGATGGTGCAGCATGCGCCCGCGGGCATCAGCGTCGAGGCGCTGATCGGCCGCTACGAAGATCTGCCGTCGCTCACGAGCGCCGCTACCGGCGCAAGCGTCGACCTGAGGCTGCAAGGTCCCTTTGCTGCGGCGCTTCTGGGCTGGACCAGCTTCTCACACCTTCGCACATCAACCGCGCGCATCGCGGCGCTGCAGGGAATGGGCGAGTTGACCAGCGGCCCGATGGTGCTCAGTTTCTACACGCGGCGTCCTCAGCATGCTCCTCCGTCGGGGATCTGGCACCGAGTCGCAGAGGCACTTGGCCTGCGCTTCAAGGGTGACCTGTTCACGCCTTTCGTTGGGTTCTACCATCTCTCCGAGCCTGACGAACTCGCGGAAGAAGTGCGCGCGGCGGGCCTCGAGATCGTGCAGGGTTCCTTCGATGAGCTCGACGGACGCTGGCCCTACCTCGTGGTGCGGCGCCACTCGGGTCAGAACCCGGTCACGTCCAGTCGCCAGGCTGCCACTCTGGCCCGCTCGGGTGAATCGGCCCTCACGTAGACGGCCGAGCGCTCGACCAGCGGCTCGATGGGAATCGGCTGATCCCGATACAGACGCTGGAAGGTGGCGGATGCAAGGAGGGCAGGCCCGATGTCGCGTTCAGGGTCGACGCCACGGAGCGCGAACATCAGCTCGCCCAGCAGCGCCGCCTCGTGAGGTCCGGAGGTCAGGACGAAATCGGGCCTGCGGCGCAGGCTCGCCTCGATGTCGAACTTCCGCTCGCTGGCATCGGCGCCACGGCGGGCGGGTAAGCGCGCGATCGATGGATCGGTCCTGCCGGTCAGATCGATCACCGTGCGTCGTGAAAAGTAGCCGAGCGCGCCTCCGCCCGCCGCCGCGATGGTGGCCGATGGGCTGCTGCCCTGCGCGATCAGCAGCCCGATCGCAGCTCCCTGCCACGGCTTGCCACGCCACGAACGCATGGCCTCGACGGGCCATCGATTGAGCATCCCTCCCGAGACGATGCCCGCTACTGCCACGAAGGCCAGTGCGACGCCTCCCATGCGGGGACGGTACCGTCGGATGTCCTGCGCCGCGATCACCGCGAGGATCACGATGAGAGGCACGGCCGGGGCGATGAACCGGAACGGAACGAGGAAGTCACCGCCAACGGCAGCCGCGTGGAGGGCCGTCGTGGCACACACGCCGGCGACGGCACGAGTGCGCCAGTCGCGCGGGCGAGCGCACCCGGCCACCGCACAGGCGACGAGCAACAGATGCTCGCGGCCGAAGCGCTTCACATACCGCAGGCCCTCGAGCCAGAGGTCGGGTACCGCCGTCATGCGAAGCTCGAAGGAGTTCGGCATCCACTGACCGTAGTACGCCAGCCGCAGGACAATGAGCAGCAGCGGCAGCAGGCAGGCCAGCGGCGCGAGTCTGGCGGCTCGCGCGCGCTGGCGTGACAGCACGATTGCGACGCCAACTACGGCGGCGATCAACAAATACGCGTCGGATCGCACGAGGAGAAGAGCGCCGGTGGCCAACATCGTTCCGGCAGTGACCGTGCCGCGCTCCGCCTCGCTGATCACGCGCGTGAGAAGCCAGAGCAGCAGTGCCGTCAACAGCGGCGTTTCGAAGCCGTTCGCCGCCCAGAACACCACGTCGGCGTTCATGGCCAGCATCAGCAGCACCGCCGCATCCGCCCAGGCGTCTGGACCTGCAAGCTGCCGCCGCAGCCTGACTGCGAGCGCCAGCACGGCGCACGCCAGCATCCATGCGATCGCCTTGACGAACAGTGCCGCTGTGGCGTCGTCGTGCACCGGCGGCGTGCACGGCGGCCATGATCAGCACCCATGCCGGGTCTGTGAAGCCCTCCACCCGCTCGCCGCTGTTCCACACGAGCCCGAGCCCGTCGGCCAGGTTGCGACCGTACCGCATCCCGACCATCTGGACGTCGTCCAGGTAGAACACGCGGCCGCCGTTCACCACCACGCTCGCATGCAGGGTGACGGCGATCACCCATCCGGTGAGGATGACGTAGGCGACGGCCGCTGCGATCCTGGCCGTCGAGGACCTCTGCCGCACCGGTGTGCCCGGTACGGCGAGCGTGTCAGACCACGGCATCGGGTGCGAGTCCCTGCGTACGCCAGAGCGCCCGGAACGCGCCGTCACGCGCCGTGAGCTCCATCCAGGTGCCGCTCTCGACGATGCGCCCGCCGGACAGGACGTGGATCGCATCGGCCTGGCGGACGGTCGAGAGCCGATGGGTGATGAGGAGAATGGTGAGCTGGCCGCGCAGTCTGGCCACGGCCTCCAGGATCTGCCCCTCATTGGCCGAGTCGAGAGCGCTCGTGGCCTCGTCCAGGATCAACAGTGAGGGTTTGAGGAGCAGCGCCCGCGCAAGCGCGAGGCGCTGGCGCTCGCCGCCCGACAGCCTGACGCCGCGATCGCCGACCACCGTATCGAGCCCGTCGGGTAGCCTGGCGACGAAGGTGCTGGCCGCCGCTGTCTCGAGGCTGTTCCAGATGTCGGTATCGCGTGCCGACGGACAGGCCCACAGCATGTTGCGCCGGATGGTGTCGTGAAACAGGAAGCCATCCTGCGGCACGTACCCGATGCTGTGGCGCCATGCCTGCTGCACGTGTCCAGCGAGAGGTGAACCATCGATCAGCACCGTGCCAGCGGATGGCGACAGCAGCCCCATCGTGAGATCTGCGACCGTGGACTTCCCCGCGCCCGATGCGCCCACCAGCGCCGTCGTGTGGCCAGCCTTAATGGTCAGCGTAAACCGATCGAGCACCGCTGGGCCCGACGCGTACGCGAACCTCACGGCATCGAACGTGAGCGATCGCGTGACGTCCACGCGCGACTGCCCTTCGGCCGCGAGGCCGTCCGCATCCGCCTCGCACGCGGCGATCAGTCGCGTGATGCTGGCGAACGCCGGCAGTCCCGCGAGAAACAGCTGTGCCGAGCCTTGCAGCGCGAGCATCCGCGGCATGATCCGCGCGAACACGAAGACGATCAGCAGCAGCCCCGGGCCGCGGATATCGAAGCGGAGCACGGCCACAGTCAGCAGGACCACCAGGCCCACCGCGCTCGCGAGATCCAGGCGCCGCTTGGCGTCGGCGAACGAGCGCAGCAGCTCGAGATACCTGGACGAGCTCGCGCGCGTGAGGCCTCGGTATGCCTCGACGTCGCGCGGCTCGGCGCCGACGCTCTTCGCCACCTTCAGTCCGGAGAGCGACTCGGTCACCATCGCGTACACGCGACGGTTGGCCTCGGAGAGCGCCGCGCTCCGATTGGCCGACCGGCGGTTTCTCTCGCGTACGAGCAGCAGCGTGGCCAGGCCGCCGGCGCACACGACCAGCGTGAGCCCGGGCGAGAGCCGCGCCGCGACAGCGATGTAGATCACGGCGACGGCACTGCTCGCGACCAGCGTCAGCAACTGGTGCGCGGACCCGCTGACCCGCTCCATATCCGACAGCAGCGCGTGCGCCATGTCGGTCATCCGGCGCTGAACGAGGAACGACCACCGTGCGGAGATGATCGCTCGATAGAGGCGCTCCTTCAGGGCCAGGACGAACTGCTGCTCGAGAGCGGGCGTGAGCAGCAGGTGCCACCGGTACAGGGTGGCGTACAGCACCGACACGACCAGAAAGACGGCCAGTACTGAAACGAGCGAGGGCGTGAGGCCAACCGTTCGGAAGACGCGCCCGGTCCACGCGGCCATGCCGCTCGTCGCGCCCTCCCCCACCACCAGGCCGATTGTGCCGAGCAGCGGCACCAGGAGGACGAGGCCCGCCCCTTCCGTGAGCGCCAGGGCGAGAGCGACGCTGAGCGCGGGAACGAGCCGCCAGCCCGCGAACCTCCCGAGGGCGGCTGCGAACCCGAACGCGCTGACGTGCGAGCTGCCGCTCCTGTCCGAAGACGCAGCGGCGACTGCGAGATCGGGTTCAGCGGGCACGCGTGACCGGGCGGCCGGTATCCACCGCAGGGACGCGCTCGTGGAGCGCGATCGCGCAGAGCACGACGAACAGCACGGCGTTGCCGGGCATCTGCAGGCTGAACTCGACTGCGGATTGGATTGCAATCGCGGCCAATCCGGTCGCGGCGCCGAAGCGGATCCAGTAGCGCATGGGCTCGGGCCGGTCCTCTGCCAGCCGGCGCCGAACGCCGCCGACGCACGCGACCGATGGCGACGAGCGCCGGGATCCCGAGCAGCAGGCCCCCTTCGGCCGCAAGCTGCACGTAGTCGTTGTGCGCTTCCTGGAAATGCAAATCAGTGTGGGCGGTGTTGTAGAGCAGTGTGGCGCTTCCGTAGGTGTTGAGCCCGGTGCCGGCGAGCGGGAAATCGCGCATGACGGCCAGTGCGTCACCCCAGGCCTGGCGTCGGAGCTCCACCGACTCCCCGCCCGACGTGAACCGCGTGGCGAGATCGACGTTGGCCCAGAGGAGCGGCAACGCGACCAGCACCGCTACCGCACCGACGATCCCGACCCGCGTTCTGGCGCTGCGCTGCCCGCGGGCGGCCGTCGCAGCCGCGGCAGCGATCGTCAGCGCGAAACAGGCGATGCCCGAGCGGGACTTCGTCAGGGCAAGCGCCGCTCCCATGATCACGATGGCGAAGGCGGAAAGCTGCAGCCGCCCGCCTTCGGGCGACGAGAGCCACAGGAGCCGGTCGCGCCAGCGCGGTCGCACTCGGGCCGCGCCAGATTCGGCCAGGCCGATCAGGTAGCCGACAGCGAGCGGCAGCGTCATCAGCATCCAGCCCGCGTAGTGATTCTTGTTCACGAACGGGCCGAACGGCGTCGTGAGCTTGTAGCGCGGAGCCCAGATCCCGTAGATCTTCATGCCCATCCACGCGTGGTCGCCGAGCACCGCCTTCTGCACGATGCCGATCATCGCGACCAGGACGCCGAGACCCACGAGCGCCGGCACTATGCCGCGGACGCCGTGACGCCCGAAGTAGCGGTTCAGGCCAACCAGGAGGATCGTGAAGCCCACGAGCAGCGCGACGGCCCGGGCCGTCGCCGCCGGGTGCACCGACAGCGCACGGCGCGGCATGGCCGCCGCATCCCCCCTGCTCCCGCAACGCCGCGGCGGCAGCGTATGGCACGTCGGTGTTGCGGAGGAACGCTTCGGTCGCGGGGCTGATCGCGGTACGGATGTCTGGCGGGCAGCGGCACCATCTGGAGGGTGGCTGCCGCCGCGATGAGCGCCAGCGGTACCACGATCCACCGCATCGTGCCCGGTAGCGGATTGGCAGATGCCGCGGAGCCGTACGCCAGAACCCCCACCAGGACCGCGCCACCGAGCAGCGGCCAGTAGGCCCAGGGGTATACGGCCCCGAAAGCGAGCACGCCCCAGGCCACGACCGCCATGACGCCGATCTCGGTCGCGCGACCGGTCGCGCGTGCGCTTCGTGGCCGCGACGTGCGGCCCGGCAGAGTGTCAGTCTGCAGCATGCGCCAGCCGCTGTTCCCCGCCGCGCAACCGCTCGAACAGAACGCGGCGCGCCGGGGGGTGCCGGAACAGCGCCATGATCAGCGCGCGGTGCTGGTTGAAGCGCGCGGTCTGCCGCACGATCGGCATGATCCCGTCGGTGCGAGCCAGGTCGAACAGCGCGTCCATCTGGATGTCGGTCAGGCGGTGCGCCACGCGGCGAAGCTGGAGCTGCGAGTCGATTTCTTCGCCAATCCGCGCGCGCCATGTGGCTTCGTATTTCTGCAGCTCGCGCGCGCCGAGTGCATCGCGCTTCAGGGCCGGTACGAGCGCCTCCGCGGCGGCGGCGGCGCTCAGGAGGCTGTAGTAGATGCCCCCACCGGTCGTGGCCTTCACAATCCCCGCCGCATCGCCGATGGCGACGACGCGATCGGCGAAGGTCCGGGCGATTGGTGCGAGCGGCAGCATCTTGCGCCGCGGGTTCGAGGCAGCCTCGCGAGGCACTGCCACTCCCCACCGTTCGGCGACACGGGCGAGAAAACGCCGGAACGGTTCGGCGGAATCCCCATCGCACATGAGGCCGATCCGCGCAAACGATCCGGAGGCCCGCTCGACCGGCACGGCCCACGCGAAGCCGTTCGGCGCGACCGTGCGGCCGAAGTACACCTCCACGTCACGCAGCTGCCGCACCGGCAGTTCCGACTGGGCCGACTGGACGAAAACGGAGGGCATTCCGAGGCCCAGCCGGCGCTGCAGCGTGTAGTTGGCCCCGCAGGCCAGGACGCAGACGCGCGCGGCGCGAACGGTGCCGTCGCCGACCGTAAGACGTGCGCCTCCAGGGTGGATGGCGACGTCGGTCACCCGCTGTCCCACCACGATGCTGGCGCCCGCGCGAATGGCCCAGGCCGACAGCATGCGATCGAATACGACCCGATCGATCGCGAGCGCCTCGACGGCCGGCGAAGTGTACTCGACGGTGCGGCCGGCGGGTGAGAAGAAGCGGACGGTGCTGAGAGGGTTGAGCACCGCTTCACGAGGGAGCGTGAACTCCTCGAATGCCTCGCGCGCGATCACCCCCGTACAGTGGACCGGCTCGCCGCTCGTCGCGTGCTCTTCCAAGAGCACCACGTCGAGATTCGCCGACGCCAGCAACTGGGCGAGGTACAGGCCTCCGGGACCGCCGCCAACGATCGCTACGTCATGCATGGGTGAAGAGGCACCGCGTCGCGACGCGGGTCTGTGCCGTCGAAGACGCGCCGTTAGAGTAGCGCAACAGCAGGCGTGGTCCAACGGGCGAAACGCCGACCTTTTGTAAGGGCGGCCGAGCTGTGTATGGTGACCGTGCTGCCGTACGGCGTCAGATCTTTGCGTCGCGCGTTTCCCAGCGCCCGCGGAACGTGATCCAGAAGGAGAGCGCAATCAGGCGCACGTCCAGCCAGAGACTCTGTCGCAGGATGTAGAGGCGATCGTACCGGAACTTGTTCCGGCGTGGGATGTCGCGCGCCGCATAGATCTGCGCGATTCCGGTGAGCCCCGGCCGCACGCGGCATCGCTCGCCATACCCGGGCACGTCTTCGAGCGGCTCCAGCACGCCGCTGCCGAGCACCTCGATTTCACCCGGCCGCAGCGCCCGCGGCCCCACGAAGCTCATGTCTCCGGCGAAGATGCTCCACAACTGCGGCAGTTCGTCCATCGCACTCGCACGCATGATCCGCCCGATGCGCGTTACCCGGGGGTCGTTGTGGGCGGCCTGCAGGGCGCCGACGTACTTTTCGGCGTCCGTGATCATCGAGCGGAACTTCCACGCGCGGAACACCCGCCCGCCCTGTCCGACACGTTCCTGGCTGTAGAAGACGCGTCCGCCGTCCTCGATCTTCACCAACGCGGCGAGCACCATCCAGAGCGGCGATGAGAGCAGCAGGCCGATACCCGAGAGCACCAGATCGAGCAGCCGCTTGGCCACCGGAGTCGGAACGATCTCCACCGCAGGCCCCGATCCGAGGCTCCGCGTGCGTCTCGAGTGTCAGCGTCGTCTGCATGGGCGTGAAATCAGGGACCTGATGGAGGAGCCCGTTGAGGATATCGGAACGGGGGAAGCCCGGCGATACGGCCGGCACGGTGCTCGACTACTCCGCCAGGGCGCAACGTGCCGAAGCGCGGACGTTGGTCGATCCCGGAGCCGGCAGACTTCCGGTGCCGACCCGCAGGAGCCCTGCCCAGAGCAGAAGAACAGCACTCCCCGGCGATACGAGCGTGGGCAGGCCGGCCGGCATCTCCCACCAGGCCGCTCGCCACACATCGTCGGGGATGGACAGGACCGCGACCAGCGAGAGTGCGCCGACGAGCGGCGCCCGGCGGCCATCCGCCCATGCGTTGGCCACGAGGACCACCAGCGGCAGCGCCAGCGTGAAGACGTAATGGTGCCAGGCCACCGGGGAGAGCAGCATCGCGAGGGTCGCCATCGACGCGAATTCGACGTCGAGTGTGCGAATCAACGGGACGGCGGCTCCACCGCACTTGACCATCAGCAGCGTCGCACACAGGGCCGCAGCGGCTGCCATTGGATACGCGACGGCAGCGAGGGGCGCGGGGACTATGCCGCGCAGCCTCGGAAGGAGGGAAAGGTTGTACGGCGCGTCCGCGAAGGACCACGCGATCGTCCGTGCGGATGCCGCGTACTGGACCCACGTGTCCGGCCCCAGGACCACAGCGGCGAGACCGATGGTGCCGGCGATCACGAGGGCCGCAGCCGCACAGGCGCGGCGGCGGCGGAGGGCCAGGAGCACGAGAAGGAGCAGGGGATAGAGTTTCAGCACCGCCGCCGACCCGACGAGGGCACCCGCGCGAGAATCGCGTCCTCGCCGGAGGTCGGCCCACGCGAGCACCAGCAGCCCGCCGATGAGCACGCTCACCTGCCCGTCCCGTACGGTCGCAAGGACGGGCTGCCAGGAGACGAGCGCCAGGACTGCAAGGATCCGCTCCCGGCGTGACGCCGCCGGGGCGAGGGCGGTCACGAGCACGGTCGCGGTCAATGCGGCGACGGCGACCGTCACTACGGTCAGCACCCAGAAGGCGCCGTGCCCACCGAGCACCAGGATGCCGGGTGCTGCCGCGAGCAGCAGCGTCGGCGGGTGCGCCTGCGCCACGAGCCTGTTACGTCCACGCTGTTGGGCGGCAGCCAGCCACCGCGCAGGCGGACCGGGCAGCCACGCGGGCACCGCCGGCGGCTCCGCAACCAGCCACTCGCGAACGGTCGCGTTCACATCGTGTGGGTACAGCGCCCTGCCGTCGCGCATGCTGCGGGCTGCGACGACCTCCTGTGCAAAGTCGCCCGGCACGACGTGTCCCAGCATCGCTCGCGCGCCCAGGTTTGCCACCCCTGCGCACGCGATCAGCACGAGAACGGGCGTGGCGGTCGCCCATCGCACCCCGGCACACAGCGTGCGCCGCGGATCGCGCGCGGCGAGGCACACGACGACCGCGGCGCAGATCAACCACCACGCGGGGTTGACTAGTGCCGACATGCCGCGGGCCGGTTCATGCCGACAGCCACTTCCACGCGCCCGACGCCAGACGGTGCACATACAAGGCGGGAAGCAGCAGGCGCTTCCGCGCGTCGTAGCGCGCCATCATGTAGGACGCGGGCGGAAACGCATGTTCGCTCACGAGCTGGAGGCGGTCCCGCCATCGCGGCAGCATACGGAGGTCGGCCCGCAGCACGTCGATGCGCCGCTGCGTTCGTTCAGTGTAGGCGCGTGACGGCTCCTCGCGCCCGCTCGTGCGGAGGGCGGCCAGCACGCGGGCGGGCACGGCCGTCCCGAGGCGCACCGTTGCCGCCTCGAGACCGTGGCGGCAGACAGCGCTGATGCCGCGGTCCCGTGCGATGCTGACGAGGCGCTCCCACCCGCTCTCGTCCAGCGCATTGGCGAGCAGGTGCAGGTCGTAGAGCCACACCAGCCGCTCCTGGAGCTGGTGGTGTCCCAGCCTGTGCACGCACGCCAGCAGCAGCGAGCACGAATGGCTCGGCACACGCGCCTGCACCGCCTGGTGCCGCACGTGACCGGCCTCGGCCCAGAGCAGTTCGAACGGCAGCGCGTCGGCGAGCGCCTGCGGGTTCACGGTTTTCCAGTGCAGGTCGATGACGTGCGACAGCCCATGCGTGTCGCGGTGCTCATAGGCGATCTGGTGGCTGACGAACTCACCGGTGGTCATCGCCGGCGCCGCGTGGTAGCCAAGACCGCGCAGCACACGATGGGCCGCGCCGAGCGACTCGTGCGCCACGAGGATGTCGGTGTCGACCCGCGGCCGAAGCCACGGTTCGTGGTAGAGCGAGTACGCGAGGGCGGCGCCTTTGACGAGCAGCGCCTGTACGCCGCACCCGTCGAGCGCGGCACATACGCGCCCGATCTCGCGGCCGCGCAACATCTCGTGCGTCAGGTCGACGTGACGCGCGGCGGCGAGCGCCTCGTAGAACCCGTGCGGCCGATCCCGGCGCGCGTGCAGGGCCTGCCAGACCAGCGGGCCGACACCATGGTGATCGGCGGCAGCCACGAGCACGTGCGTGTCATAGCGATCCACGCCCGCCCAAGCGGGCTCGCCGCGCAGGACTCCCGCGAGGAGGTCTGTCGGCGTGGTCACGGGTGGAGGGATCGGCATCACGAGTTGAGCGGGTAGAGGCCGAGCACTGTGGGGTCATCCGGTCCCTGCGGGTCGGGCAGCACCTCCAGCGGGCGTGGAAGCGCGAACGGGGCTCGTTCCATGTTCACCGGCCTGAAGCTGCCGGTCTGCACGATCTCCCGGTTCTCCTGCAGCGACGGGTTGGTAGTTACGAGCAGGTACCGGGCCCCTGTGCGACGAAAGTTCTCCAGTGCCGCCAGCCCCTGTCCAAACGACAAGTGGATGAGCAGATGGCGGCACAGGATCAGATCGGCCGCGGGCAGCGCGTCGCGCACGATGTCAGCCACCACGAACTCGCGGCTGGGGCGTCCGAACGCCCGCCGGTTCGACAGGATCAGCTCGTCGACGACGTCTGCTCCGATGTATCGGGCCGATCCCAGGTCGGTCCGGCACATCCAGTTGAAGTCACCGCAGGGCGCGTCCAGCAGCACGCCCACGCCGTTGTCCTTGATCAATCGTCCGAGCGCCACGCGGAGGTCGGACGTGCCCGCCACGGACGACCCATTGCCGGATCGCGATTCCGGGTTACCCCACAGGTTGGCGGCATAGATCTGTCCGAACACGTCTCTCGGATGCGAGCTCAATCGGAATGGGCTGCAGGCGAAGCAGGCGACGCAGCCTGTTCGCCGCCCGGATGTGCAGCGTGGGCCTGGGGAGCATCATTCCGTTTCACCGAGCACGGTCCGGTACAGCGCAACGGTGCGTTCCGCCATCGTTGCGGCTGTGAACTCGTGCCCGACGCGACGCCGGCCTCCATCGCCGAGCCGCGCCCGGAGCGCCGGGTCGCCAAGGAGGCACTGCAAGGCGCCAGCGAGGGCGTCCGCGTCCCCCGGCGGTACGATCAATCCGGACTCGAGGTGCTGGTTCACCCAGGGGACACCCGATGGAACCGACGTGCTGACAACAGGTTTTCCGCACGCCATCGCTTCGATCTGCACCATCCCGAACGCCTCGGCGCGGGTCACCGACGGCAGCACGAACACATCGCAGGCGTGGTAGAGCGCCGTAAGCTCCTCATCCGCGACAGTCCCGGCAAACGTGACCCGCCCGCCGCACGTGGCGCGCGCCTGTGCCTCGAGCGCTCCTCGCAGCGGTCCATCACCGACGACCACCAGCCGTGCGTCGATGGTCGCGATCGCGCGCAGCAGCACGTCGACGCCCTTGTACGGCACCAGCCGCCCCGTGAAGAGCACGAGGGGCGTGCCCAGGTCGCTGCGCAGGGTGGCGGCACGTGCGCGGACGGCGGTCGTCGCGGCGAGCGGCGCCGGGTCGATGCCGTAGGGAATCACCACGCATTTGTGGCGGTGGGCGGCGAGCTGCTCGGCACGCTCGGCCATGCTCGGAGACGCGACGATGATGCGCGCGGCGCGGTCCAGCACGCGCCGGAGGAACGGCCGATAGAGCAGGGCGTATTTCCATTCGGCACGCACCACCTCGCTGTGGAAATACACCACCAGCGGGCCGCGCCCGGCGGTCAGACAGTCGGCGACCAGCGCCACCGGGTTCGGCTCGTGCAGCACGGTGATGT
>CAVXNR010000010.1:0-61670 GCA_963763095.1 Vicinamibacteria bacterium | reverse complement strand
TCCATCGACTCGGATAAACGCCGCTCTCCAAAACCCCTGGCAACGTCATCGGCTGCCCTGTCAACCCGGCGATCTCCGCCGGCGGGGTGAGCACGAGCGGTGGGGCCGGGCCGCGGCCGAGCGCGTCACCGAGCGCCCGGCGCACAAGCTCGTGGATCAGCGACTGCTCCCGAAAGCGCACTTCCGCTTTGCTCGGATGCACGTTGACGTCCACCGCGTCGAGCGGCATCTCGATGAACAGGTGCACCTCGGGGCTGCGTTCCTTGATCGACGCCACGCTGTACGCGTCGATGATCGCGTGCGCGATCGTCTTGTCGCGCACCATGCGGCCGTTGATGAAGATGTTCTGCGGGCCTCTGCGGGGACCCGTCTCCGCGAGTCCGGCGGCGTAGCCGGTGATCCGCACGCCGGCGGCCTCCTTTTCGACGCGCACCAGATCGTCGGGTTCGCCGTACAGCTGATACAGGCGATCCGCGAGCCCCGCGACCGGGGGGCATTCGAGCACGCGCCGGCCCGCGCTGATCAGGGTGAAACCAATCGCTGGCGCACCGAGCGCCAGTTGCGTCACGGTGCGCGAGACGTGCGCCGACTCCGCCCCGTCCGACTTCAGGAACTTACGCCGCGCCGGCAGGTTGTAGAACACCTCCTCGACGTCGATACGGGTCCCTTCCGGCATGCCAGCCTCGGTCACGGAGGCCACGGTTCCGGCATGGACGCGGATCTCCGAGCCGCTCTCGCGGCCACGCGCGCGGGTCCGGAGCGTGAAGTGCGAGACCGAGGCGATGCTCGGAAGCGCCTCGCCCCGGAACCCCAGCGTCGCAATCGCCGACGAGATCTTCAGCGCGGTGCAGCTTGCTCGTTGCGTGCCGCTCGATCGCCAGCCGTGCATCGTCGGGGTCCATCCCGAACCCGTCGTCCTCCACGCGCACCAGGCGCTTGCCCCCGTACTCGATGGTGACCGTCACGCGCCGCGCGTCGGCGTCGATGGCGTTCTCCACGAGTTCCTTGACGATCGAGGCGGGCCGCTCCACGACCTCGCCGGCCGCGATCTGGTTTGCGAGGTCCGAAGGCAGGCGGTGAATGCGGCCCATCAGAGCGACCGCTTGCCGCGGAGGAAGGCGAGCGTCAGGCCGACCAGACCAATCGCCACGGCGAGAATCCACCAGAACGCGCGCGGATCGTTCTCGCTCGAGATGCCGGGCAGATGCACGTTCATGCCGAAGAGGCCGCCGAGCACGGTGAACGGCAAGGCGATCACCGTCACGAGCGTCAGCAGCTTCATCTGCTGATTGAGCCGGTTGGACACGTTCGAGAGGTGCGCATCGAGAATGCTGGTCACGCGATCCTGGAGGAGCAGCGCCTCGTCGCTCAGGCGCACGAGGTGATCGAAGACGTCCCGGAACCGGTACGCGAGCTCGTCGGAAATGAACGCGAACTCTCGCCGGGCGAGGCGGCCGACCACGTCCCTCTGCGGCTGCACCACGCGCCGAAGCGAATTGACGTCGCGCTTCAGCGTCAGGATGTCGCGCACCATGTTTCCGCCGGCCTGCTCGAAGACGCAGTCCTCCAGCGTGTCGAGCCGCGATTCCAGCTTCTCCACCTCGGGGCGGTAGTGATCGACCATCAGGTCGATGATGCGGTGCATCAGCGCGACGGGCCCTTCCGAGAGGATGTGGCCGTTCCGCTGACACATCTCGTGCATCTCCTGGATCGTGCGCGTCTGGCCGTCGTGCACGGTCACCAGGTAGTTCGGGCCGAGGAAGAAGTCGGTGTCGTGGGTCGCGAACCTATGCTGGGCCGCGCGGAAATCGATGCCGTGGAGGATCAGGTAGACGTACCCGTCGTACGGCTCAATCTTCGGATGCGGCACGTCGGCAACGGCGTCCTCGACGGCCAGCGGGTGGAAGTGGAAGGTCTCCGACAGGATCCGAACTCTTCCGGCGTCGGGGCTGCAAGATCCACCCACAACACCACATCGCTGCCGGGGCGAAGCCATTCAGGCTCGACCGCCGGCACGCGTTCGGTGACGTTCTTGCGTTGGAGGAGGATGGAAATCACTGGCTGAGGGCTCGGCACAGGGCCAAAGGCTACAGGCGCTCGGCTCAGCCTGACTAGGCCCGTAGCCTGCAGCCTGTAGCCTGTGCCGGTGTCAATCCCCCACCTTCACCTGCAGCGCCGCGTGTGCCGCCGCGAGGCGGGCGACGGGCACCCGGTAAGGTGAGCAGCTCACGTAGTCGAGACCCACCTTGTGGAAGAAGTGAATCGAGGACGGGTCGCCGCCGTGCTCGCCGCAGATCCCGAGCTTGATGTCGGGCCGCGCCTTGCGGCCCCTCTCGACGGCAATCCCGACCAGCCCGCCGGTACCGATCGTGTCGATCGAGGCGAAGGGGTCGCGGTCGAGGATCTTCTTCTCCTGGTAAATCGCCAGGAACTTGCCCGCATCGTCGCGCGAGAAGCCAAAGGTCAACTGCGTGAGATCGTTCGTGCCGAACGAGAAGAACTGCGCCTCCGCAGCGATCTCATCGGCGGTGATCGCCCCACGCGGCACCTCGATCATCGTGCCCACGAGGTACTTGAACTTGACGCCCTGCTCCTTCATCACGTCGGTTGCCACGCGATCGACGATGACCTTCTGATCGCGGAGCTCCTTGACGAGCCCGACGAGCGGGATCATCACCTCGGGAATGACCTTCAGGCCTTCCTTGTGCAGCTGCGCGGCCGCCTCGAAGATGGCGCGCGTCTGCATCTCCGTGATCTCCGGATAGGTGATCCCGAGGCGCACGCCGCGATGTCCGAGCATCGGGTTGAACTCGTGCAGCTGCTCCACACGCGCCAGCAGCGCGCGCTTCTCGGCGAGCTCGCCCGCGTTGTCGCCCTTCGCCTCGAGGCGGGCGACATCCACCATCAGGTCCTCGCGCTTGGGCAGGAACTCGTGGAGCGGCGGGTCGATGGTGCGGATCGTGACCGGCTCGCCGTGCATGCCTTTGAACACGCCGTAGAAGTCGGCGCGCTGCAGCGGCAGCAGCTCGTTCAACGCGGCGCGGCGATCTGCCTCGTTGTCGGCAAGGATCATCTTCTGGACCTTCTCGATCCGGCCCTCGCCGAAGAACATGTGCTCGGTGCGGCACAGCCCGATGCCGCGCGCCCCGAATGCGTACGCGAGCTCCGCCTGGTCGGGCAGATCCGCGTTGGCCCGGATGCCGAGCGTCCGTTCCTTGTCGGCCCAGCCGAGCAGCTTGCTGAAGCGCTGGTAGATGTCCGACTCCTCAGGCTTCATCTCGCCCGCGAGCACCTGGAGGATCTCGCTCGGCTTGGTGGCCACCTGCCCCACCTTCACCTCGCCGCTCAAGCCGTCGAAGGACACCCAGTCGCCTTCCTTCAGCGTCTGGCCCTGCACGGTGATCGTCTTGTCCTTCTCGCGGATGGTGAGGGCGCCCGCACCAACGACCGACGGCTTGCCCATCTGGCGTCCAACGACGGCGGCGTGCGAGGTCATGCCACCGGTTGCGGTGAGAACGCCCTGCGCCACTTCCATCCCGTGGATGTCATCGGGCACGGTCTCCTTCCGGACGAGGAGCACCTTCTTGCCCTGCGCCGTCCACTCCACCGCGTGGTCCGCGGTGAACACCACCTGGCCGGACGCCGCACCGGGGGATGCCGGCAGGCCTTTGGTGAGAACCGGCAGCTTCTTCCACTCCTTCGGATCGAACACGGGCGACAGCAGCTGCGACAGCGAGATCGGCTCGACGAGCAGCAGCGCCTCGCGCGGCGTGACGAGCCGCTCGGCCTGCCAGGTCGGTCGCGATCACGACGGCCGCGTATCCGGTGCGCTTGCCGCTGCGGGTCTGCAGCATGTAGAGCGTGTCGTCCTCGATCGTGAACTCGAAGTCCTGGATGTCCTTGTAATGCCGCTCGAGCCGCGTCGTGATCGTGCGCAGCTCCTTGTAGCTCTTCGGCATCACCTTCTCGAGCTCGGCGATCGGCAGCGGTGTGCGGACGCCGGCAACGACGTCTTCACCCTGGGCGTTGACGAGGAACTCGCCGAAGAACTCCTTCGCGCCGGTGGCGGGATTTCGCGTGAAGCCTACGCCGGTGGCCGAACGCTCGCCCGTGTTGCCAAAGACCATTGCCTGCACGTTGACGGCGGTGCCGATGTGGTCCGGGATCTCGTAGATGCGGCGATAGTCCTTCGCGCGCTGGTTCATCCACGACTTGAACACGGCGTCGCGCGCGCCGCGCAGCTGCTGCAGCGGGTCCTGCGGGAACGGCTTGCCGGCCTCTCGCGTCACGACCTCCTTGTAGCGGCGCACGACCTCACGCAGACCGTCGACATCGAGATCCGTGTCGGTGGCGGCGCCGCGCTCGTGCTTCACCGCCTCGAACTCGTGCTCGAACCTGTCCTTCCCGATGCCGAGCACGACCGCGCCGAACATCTGGATGAAGCGGCGGTAGCTATCGAAGGCGAACCGCGGGTTGCCGGTCTTGGCCGCAAGCCCCTCGACCGTCTGGTCGTTCAGACCGAGGTTGAGGATCGTATCCATCATCCCCGGCATCGAGAACTTCGCGCCCGATCGGACGGAGACGAGCAGCGGGTTCGAGACGTCACCGAGCTTCTTGCCCGCGGCCTTTTCGAGCTTCCGCAGGTTGTCTTCGATTTCACGCTCGATCTCGGCGGGGATGCGACCGCGTTCCGCGTAGTACAGGTTGCAGACGCCGGTGGAAATCGTGAACCCGGGCGGCACCGGCAGGCCGGCGCTCGACATCTCGGCGAGCCCGGATCCCTTCCCGCCGAGCACGTCCTTCATGGTCCGATCGCCGTCCGCCTTGCCGGCGCCGAAGAAGAACACGTTCTTCTTCGCCCGCGCCGCGCCTTTTGCCGGGACAACCGCCGCTTTGACCGCCTTCACGAGCGCCTTCGGTACCGACGCCTTCTTCCTTGCTGTCTTCGCCTTCGCCATAACTTACGACTCCGTCTGTAAAACGATTTCCGAGATGTCTGCGAGCGAGAGGATGAGCCGTGCCAGCCGCTTCATCAGGCGCAGGCGCGCACGGCGAAGTTCCTGATCGTCGACCATCACGAACACGTCGGTGAAGAACCGGTCCACCGCCGGCCCGAAGCCCGCCGCCTCCGCAAGCGCGCGCCGGTAATTGGCGCCGTCCGCGAGGAGCGACTCGATCAGCGGCCGCCGGCGCTCGAGCTCACCCGCGAGCGCCACTTCTGCCGGTTCGCGCAGCAGATCCGCCAGCTGCGGCTCGTCCCGCTCGAGGCGATCGAACTCCGCGTCCGGCAGCTCGCGGGCGATATTCTTCACCCGCTTGAACGCGGTGGCCAGCTGCGTGAACTCGGGTGTCCCGGTGAATTCCGGCAGCGCCTCCAGCATCCGCCGCGCCACCAGCGGGCTCATTGCGGCCACGGGCTGTGCCTGCATCACCGCGTGCACGTTGCGCGGATCGTAGCCACGCTGCTCGAGCACGTAGCCGAGGCGCTCCCCGATGAACGCCAGCAGCCCCGCGCGCGCGTCGCCGTCCAGCGTCACACCCTCGTATCCGCCGGCGGCCGCCTCGAGCAGCGGACCGATCGTCGGCCGCACCGCCAGGCCGGTCAGCTCGGGCAGGTCCACGAGGATCCGGAGCACGCCGTGTGCCTGCCGCCTGAGACCGTACGGGTCACGGGAGCCGGTCGGCCGCTCCCCTGCCGCAAAGGATCCGACCAGGGTGTCGAGCTTGTCCGCAAGCGACACGGCTGCCCATGTGGTGGCGCCGGCACCGAGCTGCTCGCGAGACGGAGGCGCCTCCGCTTCCACCCCAGCCGGCAGGTAATGGAAGTAGATCGCCTTCCACACCGGTTCGGGCAGCCCCTCGGCGCGGCCGTAGATGCCGCCCATCGTACCCTGGAGCTCCGTGAACTCCCGCACCATGTCGGTAGCGAGATCCGCCTTGGCAAGCCGCCCCGCCAGCGCAGACGCTTCTGCGGCGCCGGGGCTCCCGAGCGCGTGCTCCGCCACCCACCGCGCGAGCCGCTCAACGCGTTCGGCCTTCAGCCGGTAACTTCCGAGCTTCTTGTGGAACAGGATCGTGTCGAGGCGCGGGATGCGGCTCTCGAGCGGCACCTTGCGGTCCGCGTCCCAGAAGAAGCGCGCGTCGCGCAGCCGTGCCGCGAGCACGCGCTCGGCGTTGCGGCTGATCACCTCGGGCTTCTCCGCCTGCACGTTCGTCACGGCGAGAAACCCCGAGCGCAGGATCCCGGCCTCGTCCGACACCGGGAACCAGTGCTGGTGGTGAATCATCGTGGTCGTCAGCACTTCTTCCGGCAGCTCGAGGAACTCGGGCGCGAAGTGACCCGCCACCACCGTCGGATACTCCACCAGGTCCGGCACCTCCTCGAGCAGGCCCGAGGCCGCAACGGCAGCACGGTGGACGCGGACCCCCAGTCGCCCCGCCTGGAGCTCGAGGTCCCGGACGATGCGCTCGCGACGCTCGTGGCGATCGAGCACCACGAAGTTCTCCGCGAGCCGCGCGCGATAGTCGTCGAAGGTCTTCACCTTGATGGCGCGGCCCGACCGGCCGCTCGTCGCCAGGAACCGGTGACCGTGCGTGACGGCGCCGCTGCGCACCTCCTGCACCAGCGGACTCTCCGCGGCAGCGGAGCGGCGGATGACGTACGGCACGACCCGGCCGCCGTACAGGAACAGGAGCCACCGGATCGGCCGGCCGAACGTGAGCTCCCCCTTCCCGTCGTCGAGCCACGCGTCCCAGTGCATCTGCTTCGCGAAGCTCAGGCCCCGCAGGATCCCGGTGAGCACGTCCGGCAGCGCCTCGACTGCGGGCTTGGAGCGTTGCCGTTTGCGGAACGCGAGGTACTCGCCCTTGGGCGTCTGCACCCGCTCGAGATCGGCAACCGCGACACCGTTCTTCTTCGCGAATCCCAGGATCGCCGGCGTCGGCTGTCCATCGCCGCCGGTCGCCGCCGAGACGGGCGGACCCGTGATCAGCTCCTCCAGGTCGCGCTGCCGTTCCGCGATCCCCGACACACGCACAGCCAGGCGCCGCGGCGTGCCGAACGCCTCGGGCGGCGCGTCGATCCCGAGCCGCTGCGCCTCGAGCTGCTGCGCCGTCACTTCCGCCAGCTGCCGCGTGAGTGGCGGCAACCAGCTCGCGGGGAGCTCTTCGAGGCCGAGTTCGATCAGGAGTTCGCGGTTCATGGCGGTGCTTGTCGGCTGCAGGCTGCAGGCCTCAGGCTGCAGGCGCAGTCTGGCCTCAGGCCCGGTACTGCCTGCAGGCTGTAGCCTGCAGCCTGCAGCCTTTCGGCGCTCACGCTGTCTCTCTCTCCGTCGCCGGCGTCAGTCCCTCGACATACGCCTTCGCAATACCCACCGCGAGTTGCCGCACGCGGAGGATGTAAGCGGTCCGCTCCGACACGCCCACGCTGCCGCTGGCGTCGAGGACGTTGAACAGGTGCGAACACTTCAGGCACTCCTCGAGAGCGGGCAGCACGAGCCCCGATCGCAGGAGAACGCCGCAGAACGAGTAGTGCCGTTCGAACAGGTCGCGGTGGTGCGCGGCGAATTCCTCGCGTGGCAGGTCGACCTGGCCGAAGGCGTACTTCGACTGTTCCACCTCCTCGCGCAGGCGCACGCTGCCGTAGCTCACGCCGGGCGCCCACTGCATGTCGTAGACGTTGTCGACGCGCTGCAGCGCCATGCCGATGCGCTCGAGACCGTAGGTGATTTCGCACGCGATCGGCGACAGGTCGATGCCGCCCACCTGTTGGAAGTAGGTGAACTGCGTGATCTCGAGGCCATCGAAGAGCACCTGCCAGCCGATGCCCCAGGCGCCCAGCGTGGGCGATTCCCAGTTGTCCTCTTCGAAGCGGATGTCGTGCTGCCGCGGGTTGATGCCGCACGCCTCGAGGCTCTGGAGGTACATGTGCTGGACCTCGTCGGGCGAGGGCTTGAGAATGACCTGGAACTGGTGGTGCTTGAACAGCCGATTCGGGTTCTCGCCGAAGCGTCCGTCGTCTGGGCGCCGCGACGGCTGGACGTAGGCGACGCTCCAGTGCTGCGGGCCGAGCACGCGGAGCAGCGTCTCGGGATGCGACGTACCGGCGCCGACTTCGAGATCGAGCGGTTGCTGCAGGATGCAGCCCTGGGCGGCCCAGAACTGCGACAGCTTGAAGATGAGATCCTGGAACGTCAACGCTTCGTTTCCGCTTCCCGCAGCGGCGCCACGCGCGCCGCACGTCGCAGGTCCCGCAGGACCCGTGTGGATTTCAGCTCGCGCTCGAGATGCCGGCCCATCAACATGCGATGAACGGTCTCGAGCTCCGCGAGCGTCTCACCCGTAACCGCCAGCGCCGTGACCTCCGCGGGCGGCGTCCGTCGCGACGCGCGGAGAAAGGCCAGCGCGTGACGGGACAGGTGCGGCTCCCGCACGTGCGCCGCAGGTGCGCATGCCGTGCAGGTGAACACGGCAGTTCCCGGCGCGAGATACGCGCCGCCCCCTTGCACGTCGAGCGCGCCCCCACAGACGTGGCAGGCCGTGATCGACGGATACACCCCCTGCAGCCGGAGCAGCCAGAACTCGAAGTACCGCGCCAGCGGTTCGACCGAGCCCCCTGCGGCCAGTGCTTCGAGCAGCGCCGCCCCGAGGCGATACAGCCGCTCGTTCGGATCGCCGTCCTGCGCCCACTGGTCGATCAGCTCGGCGAAATACCCGATGTGCCCCAGCGCCTCCGGCCTGGCCGAGAGCGGCGAGCAGGACGGCTCGGCGTAATTGAGCCCGACCAGCTCCCGTTGCTCCTTCTCGAAGTACGCCAGGCGCACGAGCGTCAGGGGCTCGAGCGCACCCACGAACCGCGACCGCGACCGTCGCGCCCCCTTGGCGACCCCGCGCTTCTTCCCCCGGTCCTCCGTGAGGAAGACGACGATGCGATCGGCCTCGCCAAGTTTGTAGGTGCGCAGGATCAGCGCATCGGCCGTGTACAACGGCATGTCCAGCGACCTATCTTATCAACCGCCGCGCCTGACGCGGGAAATCGCTCCAGCATACGGCAGAGACATACGTGTCATGCCAGCCGTTGACCGTCTACCGTTTACCGTTCACCGCCCACTACCGCCCACCGCCCAGCGCCTACCGCCCAGCGCCTAAGCGTGCAAATACCTGAGAAACACCGTCGCCAGCCCCAGGAACGACGCAAACCCCGCCATGTCCGTCAGCGTGGTGATGAACACGGACGAGGCGAGCGCGGGGTCGATCTTGAGCGCCCGCAGACCCAGCGGAATCAGCGTCCCCGCCGTAGCCGCCACGAACATGTTGATGATCATGGCCAGCCCGAGCACGCCCCCGAGCACGAGGTCGCCCTTCATCATCCACGCCGCGCCGGCCGCAAGCAGCCCGAGCACCACGCCGTTGCCGATGCCAACCGCGGCCTCCTTCAGCAGCGCCTTCCGCGAGTTCGCCCAGGACAGCTCGCCGAGGGCGATACCGCGTACAACCACAGTCAGCGTCTGGGTCGCCGCGTTGCCGCCCATGCCGGCGACGATCGGCATGAACACGGCGAGCGCCACGACCTTGTCGATCGTCCCCTCGAAGAGCCCGACGACAAACGCGGCCAGGAACGCGGTCCCGAGATTCACGGCCAGCCACGGCAGCCGCTTGCGGAGTGATTCGCCCGGCGGCGTGAAGGCGCGCTCGTCCCCGGCCACGCCCGCGAGCCGGTAGATGTCTTCGGTCGCCTCGTCCTTGATGACGTCGATCACGTCGTCGACCGTGATGACGCCGACCAGTTTGTTCTCCTCCTCCACCACGGGGATCGCGAGCAGGTTGTAGGACGCCACCTGTTGCGCGACCTCCTCCTGGTCGGTATCCACACGCACGCTGATCAGATCCGCCGACATGATCCGCTTGAGCGGCGTTTCCGGCGACACCAGCAGCAGGCGGCGCAGCGACACGACGCCGACGAGATGCCGCCGCACGTCGACCACGTAGAGATAGAAGACCATCTCCACGTCGCGTGAGGACTGCAGCTCGGTGATCGCCTCCCCTACCGTCAGCTCCTCCGAGAGGGCGAAGACGTTGGGGTTCATGATGCGGCCCGCCGTCTGCTCGGGGTATTCGAGCAGGTTCTCGACGCTCGCGGATTCCTTGCGGCGCATCAGGTCGAGGACCGACGCCGACAGATCCTCGGGCAGGTTGTCGATGATGGCCGCGGCGTCGTCGGACGGCAGCTCCTGGACGAAGCGCGCGATCTCCTCGGCGGACCGGTCGGCGAGCAGCGCTGCGGCGGTCTCCGGGCCGATCTCGCTGAGCGCCTCCATGGCGAGCTTGCTGTTTCGCTCGAGGAGCAGCGTGAACGAGGCACGGCGCTCGCGTTCCTGAAGCGAGCTGAAGACCTGCGCGAGATCCGCCGGGTGCTGTTTCTGCAGCAGATTCAGCAGGTTCGCGGTGGCCCCGACACGGAGCAGCCGCTTGACCGAGTCGAGGACGACGTCCAGTTTTCGCTGCTGCGCCATGTGAGGCCCCGCGAATGCACAAAATCCCCTAACGGTAGCACAGCGGTCCGGCAGGGGTACGCCGTCGATCCCGGCCACGCGACCACACGATCACGCGATGGAGCGTCACGCGACGCAGCTCGCCGACGGCCCGAGGGACTCGGGCCGCTACATGGGGCGCCATCCGGGGGACGGGCGAACTCCACCGACCAGAGGGCACGCACGCCGGACTCGGCGCCGCCGGCGAGGCAGCGTGGAGGCGTGCGAAGATCGCCTTCATGTGCCGGCTCCGGAGCACTGCCGTTCTGATTGCTGGGCTTCTAATCGCGACGCCGGCGGCCGGACGCGACGACGCGCGTGGCGTGCTGGCGAAGGCGCGCGACTACGTCGAGTGGTACGACCGTCAGCTGGTCACCCTCATCGGCGACGAACGCTATGTGCAGACGGGCAGAGCCACGGGCGCGGAGGACGGTGAGCACAGCGACGCCCGTGTGCTCGAATCCGAGTTCGGATGGGTTGCGATACCGGCCGCGCGGGACATCATCGGCGTGCGCGAGGTGCGGCGCGTGGACGGGCGGCCGGTGGCAGGACCCCATCGTCTCCGCGAGCTGCTCGAGCGGCCTCCGGCAGATGCATCGCTGGACGTCGAGGCGATTCTCGCCGAGAGCGCCAGACACAATGTCGGCGCTGTGCGGCGGAACATCAACTTCCCGACGTTTGCGCTCGCATACCTGCGCCGTCCGCGCGAGCAGGACACGCGCTGGCGCGCGGCGCGCTCGGGAGAGCACATCGACCTGCAATTCGAGGAGCGCGACCGCTCAACGCTGGTTCGATCGGCGGACGGCACACGAACCCCGGCGCGCGGCCGGTTTTCCGTCGACCCGGCCACCGGTCGAATCAGCACCTGTGAGCTGCGGGTGCGTATCAGCCCGGGGCGCGGGTGGCGTCCGCTGTTCTACTGGATGCTCGTGACCTTCGCCCCGGATCAGCGCCTGGACATCTGGGTGCCGGTGCGGATGCTCGAGCGTTACTATCGCAACGGTGCGACGCCCGCCCCCAGCGACGAGGCCGGCGAAGCGACGTATGGGAACTACCGGCGGTACGGCACGAGCGGCCGCCTGCTCCCCTAGCGGCTATGGCCCCTTCTGGCCTGTCCTGGGTCCCTTCACCGATACGATTCTCCGAAACGCATCCAGTGAAGCCCGCTCGGCGCTGTCGGCTTCACGCAGCGCTGGCATGCTGGATTCGCGGAGCGCGTCCGCACGCATCCGCCAGGCCTTCTCCCGCAACGCAAGGTACTCGTCCGCGGCGGCCACGAGGGGTAGCTGTTCTCTTGGCACACGCTCGACTGCCTTGAGGTGTCCCCTGGCCGCCTGCAATTCGGGCACGATGGTTCCCTCGATCAGACGCGCGAGTGATGCCGCAGTGGCCTGGCCGCTCCTGAACCGATCGACTGCGGCATCGTACGCGCCGGCTGTGTCCCCTTCGAGAACGACGACGCGCTCGATATCACTCCTGATATCGCCGGTTCCACGCAGGGGGACGGCGGCGCCGGCGGCGAGTACGACCGCGGCCACGCTTATCACCGCGCTGCGCCGCACCGGCGGCCTGTACTGGATCACTCCTCGTGCGAGAACGAGGCCGCCAAGGAAGCCCGCCGCGAATCCCGCCACCTCACCCGCAATGCCAATGCTGTCGTTCGCGAGGTTGTACAGGACGAACGCCGCCGCCGGCGCGACCACGCGGTTGACGGTCGCCACCGGTATCGGAACGCTCGGATTGGCAATCGCCCCCCAGATCACCGATGCCGACAGTAGGCCATAGAGACCAAAGATCGCACCGGAGCTGCCAGCGCTCACCGCCACCGCAGATGTAGACAGGCTGACTATCGCAGCGAGAATGCCTGCCCCGAAAAATGCGGTTGCGAACGCAACGGAACCAACGAGATGCTCGAGCATGAGGCCCAACGGAACAAGGCCGGCCACCATCGCGAGGAGGTGAAGGGGTCCCGAGTGGACGAAGAGCATCGTGACCAGGCGCCACCACTCCCCATTGGTCGTTCGCGATGCCACGTTGGCGCCCCAGCCGACGAGTGTGTCCGGATCGCCGAGCGCGCCGGGCCCGACGAGCATCAGCACGAACACCGCCGCATTTACGACCAGGAGCGCCGGCGTCACGAGAGGCCGGCGTGTGCGGGCGC
Source organism: Vicinamibacteria bacterium (assembly GCA_963763095.1). GTDB lineage: Bacteria > Acidobacteriota > Vicinamibacteria > Vicinamibacterales > JAENWD01 > CAVUCH01. The sequence goes on along the minus strand of CAVXNR010000010.1, from coordinate 48,980 downwards.
GAAGGGCAGCGCGTAGCGGCGCGCTCTCCGGCGAACGTCTCATCGCCGCATCACGCAGGCGCAGCCCGCCTGCCCATCCACGTTGAGCAAGTTTCGCCCGCTCCGTCGGCGTCATCAGGTAGTACCCGAGACCGGCGAAAATCAGGAGGGAGAAGACGGTGAGCACGCAAGGGCCAGCACAAGATCTGTGCCGGACGACACCTCGATTACGGCCCAATCTCAGGACCGTGGCGTCCGGCAGACCGTGCCTGATTTCAGGAATGGGCTATACGAACGAGGTTTGTGATTTCGTGCACAGCCTGGCACTTGTGCTCTCGAGGAGCGAAGTGTCTCGCGGTAGGCGGGCGCTGGGCCCGAGCTCTATCCGGTGGGCGGTTTCAGCAGGTCGTCGAGCAGCCGCTCGTCGTTGCGCCACTCGCTCTTCACCTTGACGTGCAAATCGAGGAACACGCGGGCGCCGAAGAAGCGCTCGAGCTCTAGCCGCGCCGCGGTGCCGATGCGCTTGATCATGTCGCCCGCACGGCCCACCACGATCGCCTTCTGCGACTCGCGCTCGACGATGATCGAGCAGTACAGCCGCATCAGTCCCTTGTCATCGGGCTCTTCGAACTTGTCGACGACTACGGCCGTCGAGTAGGGCAGCTCCGCATGCGTGTGCTGCAGCACCTGCTCGCGCACCAGCTCGGAAACGAAGAACCGTTCGGGTTGATCCGTCAGGTAGTCGGCAGGATAGAGCGGCTCCCCCTCCGGCAGGTGCCCCCAGATCGCGTGCTCGAGACGGTCCACGTTCTCCCCGGTGCCTGCCGACAGCGGGATGATGTCGGCAAACGTATGCTCGCGGCTCCACGCCTCGATGATCGGCAGCAACTTCGGCCGCGATACCAGATCGACCTTGTTCAGCACGAGAGCGACCGGCCCCGCGAGCTTGCGGACGACGCCCGCCATGAACTTGTCGCCTCCACCCGTCTTCTCGGAGACATCGACCACGAGGACGACGAGGTCCACGTCGCGCATGGCCTCCATGGCCGTGTCCACCATGCGCACGTTCAGGCGGTGCAGCGGCCGGTGGACACCGGGCGTGTCGACGAAGATCACCTGCCCCTCGGCGGAGTTCTTCACGCCGAGAATGCGGTTCCTCGTCGTCTGCGGCTTGTCAGAGACGATGGCGATCTTGGTCCCGACGAGCCGATTGAGCAGGGTGGACTTGCCCGCGTTCGGGCGGCCGACCAGGGAGACGAAGCCGGACTTCATTACGAGGTTGCAGGCGGCAGGCTGCAGCCTGCAGGCCAGTCTGGCTCAAGGCTACCTGCGGATCGACCACCAGGCTCCGGCCCGACACTGCCTGCAGGCTGTAGCCTGCCGCCTGATGCCTGGCGTTCACGCCCGCTCCTCGCGGTTTCCCCTGGCGACCGGCGCACCCTCGCGCTTCCGGACCCGCACCTTGTTTACCCGCCGGCGCTCGGCTTCGAGCACTTCGATGTGCAGCCCGTTGACCTCGAACACGTCGCCAACCGCGGGAACACGGCCAACCTGACTGAGGATGAAGCCGCCCACGGTTTCGAAGCCCTCGCGCTCGATCTCGATGTCGAGGCACTCGGCAAGTTCGTCGATGTCCACCTTACCGCTGAAGACGAACACCCCCTTGCCTTCATCCACGATGGACTCCGACTCGACATCGTACTCGTCGCGGATCTCGCCGACGATCTCTTCGAGCAGATCCTCGATGGTGACGAGGCCCGCGGTGCCACCATACTCGTCGACCACGATCGCCGACTGCACCTGCTGGCGCTGAAAGTCCTTCAGCAGTTCCGCTACCCGCTTCGTTTCGGGTACGAAGTGTGCCGGGCGTAGCAGGCGGGACACGACATGCTCGTCAAGGGATGTGTCTCCGACCCGGATCAGGTCCTTGACGTAGACGAACCCGAGGATGTGATCCAGGCTCTCCTGGAAGACCGGGATGCGCGAGTACTCCTGCTCGGCGAGCAACGCCCGCAGCTCCCCGAGCGTCGCATCCGAGCGGATGGCTACGATATCGGGCCGCGGCGTCATCACCTCGCGCACGAGCGTGTCGCCGAAGTCGACGATCGACTGCAGCAGCGCACGGTCCTCCCGCTCGATGAGGCCCTCGTGCTCGCCCGCCTCGAGGAACGTGTGCGCCACCTCTTCGTCTTCCTCGTCGTCGGACGCCTCGGCCCCGGGCAGCGCCGACGGCCGTTCGCGGCGCAGCGTGGCGATGAGGCCGACCAGCGCCCGCGTGATCGGCTGCAGCATGCGCGCAATCAGGCCGAACGACGGGAGCAGAAAATCGAGAACGCGCTCGGGGTCGCTCCGCACGATGAGCAGCGGGAGGAGGTGCTCGAACACGATCACGAACACGGCCATCGAGAGCACGATGGTCCCGAGGCCCTGCACCCTGTCCACGCCCAGCAGGCTGGCCCAGAATACGGTTGCCACGGCGACGATCAGCCCCATGAGCAGCCGCACGGGTACGAACAGCAGCACGGGATCGTCCAGGTACGGCCCGAGGCCGCCCGCGCGCCCGTTCCGTTCGGCCATCAGGCGCAGGGACAGGCGCATCAGCGCGCTGAACGCCGCCTCGATCGTGCCGACGTAAATCGCGGCGAACGCGAGGAGCACCAGCACGGCGATCGACGCGATCACTGCGCTCCCTCGCGCTCGATTAGGCCGGCGTCAAGGCCGCCCTTCCGGCGCAGCCGAGCCTCGGCGCGCCGCATCTCGCCCCCGTCCTGCTCGTGGTCGTAGCCGATCAGGTGCAACAGGCCGTGCAGCGCCAGGACGCGCCACTCGATACGCTCGCGGTGGCCGGCCTGGCGCGCCTGACGGGCGGCGACGCCGCGCGCAATCACGATGTCGCCGAGGAAGGCTGTCCGCCGGGACTGAAGTCCCGGCTCTACACTCAGACGCTCCGCTCGATGACCGCCGGTCCGCCGGGGTTGAGGTCCCGGCTCCACACTGATCCCGTCCCCCGCGGGGAACGAGAGGACGTCGGTCGCGCGGTCGACCCCGCGGTAGTGGCGGTTCAGGGTGCGCACGCGGCGGTCGCTCACGAGCGCGATGGTCACGGCGCCGCGGGCGCGGGCGGGGGCCACGTGGGCGAGCCAGGAGGCGAGCGCCGGCGCGCGCACCGGCCGCCCGTCGTCGTCGACAACGCTCACGCGGAGGCGTGGAAGAGGGTCGGAGCCGTCAGATGGCATGGTGGCGTCAGGGCCGGCTGGTGCCGACGCCGCCCTGACTGAACGCCTCGTAGGCCTTGACGATCTGCTGCACCAGGCGATGGCGCACCACGTCTTTGTCGTCGAAATGGATGAAGGCAATGCCCTCGACCTGGGAGACCACTTTGAGCGCCTCGACCAGGCCCGACGTCCGGGCGTTCGGAAGATCGATTTGCGTGACGTCACCCGTGACGACCGCCTTCGAGCCGAACCCGAGACGCGTGAGGAACATCTTCATCTGCTCGGACGTGGTGTTCTGCGCCTCGTCGAGGATCACGAACGAGTCGTTCAGCGTGCGGCCACGCATGAAGGCGAGCGGCGCGATCTCGACGGTGCCCCGCTCCAGCAGCCGCTCCACACGGTCGACCTCCATCATGTCGTAGAGCGCATCATAGAGCGGCCGCAGATACGGGTTCACCTTCTCCTGCAGATCACCGGGCAGGAACCCGAGCTTCTCTCCAGCCTCCACAGCCGGGCGCGCCAAGATTATACGGCTGACCTTCTTGGCCAAGAGGAACGAGACGGCCTGCGCCATCGCGAGGTACGTTTTGCCCGTGCCGGCGGGCCCCACACCGAAGACGATATCGTGCTGGTCGATGGCCTCCAGATACCGGCGCTGGTTGGGGCTCTTCGGCGCCACCTGCCGGCGTCCAGCCGCCTTCGTGGCGCCCTTTCCCAGGTAGTCGCGCAGCTCGACCTGCTCGTCCGCGGCTATCAGCTGGGCGGCGGTCTTCACGTCGCCGTTGGCCAGCCGGTACCCGTCGGCCATGAGACGGGCCAGTTGCGCCAGCGTGCGCTCGGTGCGGGCGACACCCGATGGGTCGCCTTCCACGGTCAGCTCGTTGCCCTGCGTGCGGATGCGCACGCCGAACGCCGATTCGAGCTGCTTCAAGTTCTCGTCGTAGGTGCCGAACAGTGAGGCGAGCCCTTCTTCAGGGACGGCGATCTTCTTCATCGGCGGACGCCGGAGCGTCGTAGAACTCCTTCAGAATGGCGAGGATGCACCCTAAATTGTACCTTACAGCTCCTGGTCCGCAACCGCGGCCTATGTCAGTGTCGTCTTCAGCTTCAGCTCCCGCAGTTGCTTGTCGTCAACCGGCGACGGTGCGCCCGACATGAGATCGACGGCCTGCGCCGTCTTGGGGAACGCGATCACCTCGCGAATGGAGCTCTCGCCGGCCAGCAGGGCAACCGTCCGGTCGAGCCCGAGGGCGATGCCGCCGTGCGGCGGAGTGCCGTACTCGAGCGCATCGAGGAAGAAGCCGAAGCGCAGGCGGGCTTCCTCGTCGCTGATGTTCAGCAGCCGGAAGATCTGGCTCTGGACAGCGGCATCATGGATCCGGATGCTGCCACCTGCGATCTCGCTGCCGTTCAGCACGAGATCGTAGGCTTTCGCCCGCACCCTGCCGGGATCGCTCTCGAGTATCGCGAAGTCCTCGTCGAGCGGAGAGGTGAACGGGTGGTGCATCGGCGACCAGCGCTTCTCGTCGGCAGCCCACTCGAGCAGCGGAAAATCGACGACCCAGGCGAACGCAAACTGGTCGGGAGGAATCAGGTTCTCCTTCCGCGCCAGCGTCAGCCGAAAGGCGCCGAGCAGCTTCGACGCGGCATCCGCCTCGCCACCGGCGAGCAGGATCAGGTCCTCGTCGCGGCAGCCGGCCGCCTCCATCGCCTGCAGCAGCGTCGCCTCGCCCGCCGCCTTGACGTTGGTGTTGATGGCGCCGTCCACCTTGCGCGCCCAGAGGATGCCCACGGCGCCCAGCGCCTTTGCCTGATCCACCAGTGCATCGAGCTCCGATCGCGAGTAGCGGGCCGCACCCGGAATCACGAGGGCCCGAACCACCCCGCCCTTGGCGACGATCGAGCGGAACGCGTTGAACGCGGCCTCGGCCCACACCTGGCTCACGTCCACGATCTCGAGCCCGAAACGCAGATCGGGCTTGTCGGAACCGTACTTCGCCAGCGCTTCCGCGTACGGCAACAACCGGAAGGGCGTCGCAACCTCCACACCGATCTCGCGGAAGATCAGCTGGATGAGCGGCTCCACCATCGCGTAGATCGTCTCGGGCCGCGCAAACGACATCTCGACGTCCACCTGGGTGAACTCCGGCTGCCGATCGGCGCGCAGGTCTTCGTCGCGGAAGCACTTCACAATCTGGAAGTAGCGGTCGGTCCCGCCAATCATCAGGATCTGTTTGAAGATCTGCGGCGACTGCGGCAGCGCGTAGAACTCGCCGGGATGCACCCGGCTCGGCACCAGGTAGTCGCGCGCGCCCTCGGGCGTGGACTTCGTCAGGATCGGCGTCTCGATTTCCCAGAAACCCTGCTCGTCGAAGTAGCGGCGGATGGCCATCGTCACGCGATGCCGCAGCCCGAGGTTGTACTGCAGGCGCGGACGCCGCAGATCCAGGTACCGGTACCGCAGCCGTACGTCCTCCGACACGTTGCCGTCGTCGGCAATCGGGAGCGGCGGTGTCCTGGCCTCGTTCAGCACGCGGATCTCACGCGCCACCACCTCCACTTCACCCGTCGGCAGCTTCGGGTTGACGGTTTCGGCTGAACGGGCACGCACCTCGCCGGTGACTCCCACGACGTACTCGGCGCGCAGCCGCTTTGCCGCCCCGAGCAGCGCGTCGCCCACCACCACCTGCGTGATGCCGCCGCGGTCGCGCACATCGATGAACAGCACGCCCCCGAGATCGCGCACGCGATGCACCCAGCCAAGCAGCGTGACTTCCGTTCCGACATCCACCGCACGCAGGGCGCCGCACGTGTGGGTCCTGGTCAATGAGCCTAGTTGGTCAGCCAATCCGATCCTCAGGCTGAGGCTCCAGGCTGCAGGCTGCGGGCCTGTCCGGCTCCGAGGCCCGACATGGCCGCAGCCTGTAGCCTGCAGCCTGGAGCCTACACGTCTTCCCGAGCAGCCCCGCGACCTCCTGTCGTGCCACAGACTGCTGCTCGCCCGTCCTCATGTTCTTCACAGTCACTTCGCCGCGCGCGGCTTCGTCGTCGCCCATGATGACCACGAACGGGAAGCCACGCGTGGCGGCGTACTTGAACTGTTTCCCGAGCTTGTCGGCCTCCGGATACACGTCGACGCGGACGCCGGCGGCGCGAAGCGATGCGGCAAGGGCGAGCGCGTCCGGGGTGCGTTCAGGGCTCCACAGCGTCACGAGGACGTCGGCCGGAGACGTCGTCACGTCGTCCGGAAACATCTGCCGCTCAGTCATGACCACCAGGATCCGTTCAAGGCCGAGCGAGAACCCGCATGCGGGCACCTGCTCGCCAGAAAACATCCCGACGAGGCCATCGTAGCGGCCGCCACCACCCAGGCTGCCGGCCAGATCGGGCACGGCGATCTCCATGATGGCGCCGGTGTAATACGACAGCCCGCGCGCGAGGCTCGGGTCCAGGCGGACGTGGGGCGCCGCAGACGTGCGCTCCGAGAGGCGCACGATGTCGGCCAAGGTCGCGAGTCCGGCCGCCGCGGTCTGGGCCCCGGGTCCCACCGGGCGGCCAGCGCTCACATCGGGGCCCACGAGGCTGGCCCCCAGCATCGCCAGCATGTCCCGGTTGAACGAGCCGGGGTCCGGGTGCGTTGTCGCCAGACCGGCGGCGCCTTCAAAGATGGCGAGCAGCCGGCGCGCGGCGTCCTCGTCCAGGCCGCGCGACACCAGCTCCGACTGGACGCCGCCCGCGCCAACTTTTTCCAGCTTGTCGAGCGCGACGAGCGCCGTGCCATGCAGTGTCGGCTCCACACCGGCGGCGTCGAGGAGTCCCGCAAGCACCTGCCTGTGATTCACGCGGATCACGAAGTCGCCGAACCCCAGTCCCGACAGCACGTCACTGACGGCCGAACAGAGCTCCACTTCGACCACTGGTGACGTCGATCCCACGACGTCCACGTCACACTGATAGAACTCGCGGAAGCGCCCCTTCTGCGGCCGGTCCGCGCGCCACACGGGCTGCACCTGGTAGCGCTTGAAGAACTTCGGCAGCTTGCCGCGGTACTCCGCCACGACGCGCGCCAGCGGCACGGTGAGGTCGTAGCGCAGCGCGAGGTCCGCCTCGCCGCTGTGCCGGCCTTCTTCCCCGCGCTTCAGGATCTTGAAAATCAGCCGGTCGCCCTCCTCGCCGTACTTCCCCATCAGCGTCTCGATGTTCTCGACGGCGGGCGTCTCGAGCGGCTCGAAGCCGTAGCGCCGGTACACGTCGGCGATCACGCCGATTACGTACTCGCGGCGCCGAACGTCCTCGGGGAGGAAGTCGCGCATGCCGCGCGCGGGCTGGGTCTGGGCTGCGGTCATGCGCGGCCCTATGCGTCCTGATCCATGTACTCGAGCCGGTATCGCACGTAATTGGCGGCGCCCTCGAGGATGAACGCCAGCTCCGGGTCCGTGAGCGTGCGCCTGACCTTGCCGGGACTGCCCATGACCAGCGACCGCGGCGGAATGACCGTGCGCTCAGGGACCAGCGTCCCGGCCGCGACGATCGAATCGCTCCCGATGTGTGAGCCGTTCAGCAGGATGGCGCCCATGCCGATCAGGCACCGATCCCCGATCACGCACCCGTGCAGAATCGCGGCGTGGCCAACCGTCACGCGTTCACCGACGACGGTGGGATGCGACGGCGTGTGATTCACGTGAACGATCACGCCGTCCTGCAGGTTCGACTGCCGGCCGATGCGGATGTAGTTCACGTCGCCGCGCACCACGGCGTTGAGCCAGATGCTGCTCTCCGCGCCAACGACCACATCACCAATCACCTGCGCCGACTCGTCCACGTACGCCGACGGGTCGATCGTGGGCACGACGTTGCGGTAAGGGCGGAGCATAGGCGGCGCAGCTCGGTTCTCAGTCTTCAGTCGTCGGTTCTCCGTCTTCAGCCTTGGCCTTCAGCCTTGAGCCTTAGCCTTCAGCCTTTAGCCTTTGGCCCTGAAGAACCGTCCTCAAATCTTCGGCAGCGTCACGCCACGCTGCGCCTGGTACTTGCCGCTCTTGTCCTTGTAGGAGATCTCGCAGGGCTCGTCGCTCTGGAAGAACAGCACCTGCGCGATCCCCTCGCGTGCGTAGATCTTCGCCGGCAGGGGCGTCGTGTTCGAGATCTCGATCGTGACGTGCCCTTCCCACTCGGGCTCGAACGGCGTCACGTTCACGATGATGCCGCACCGCGCGTAGGTGGACTTCCCCAGGCAGATGGTGAGCACGTCCCGTGGGATGCGGAAGTACTCCACCGTGCTTGCCAGCGCGAACGAGTTCGGCGGAATGGTGCACACGTCCGCGCGGATGTCGACGAAGGATTGCGGATCAAACGCCTTCGGGTCCACCACCGTGTTGTACACGTTGGTGAAGACCTTGAACTCGTCGGCCACCCGCACGTCATAGCCGTAGGACGACAGGCCGTAGGAGACGACACCCTGGCGCACCTGCCGATCCTCGAACGGCTCGATCATCCCGTGCTCGAGGGCCATGTGCTTGATCCAGCGGTCTGCTTTGATTGCCATGCGGACTCAGGTGTCAGCGGACGAAGCCGGTCAACGGCGCAGAAACGAGAGGAGGAGGGTGGCGAGCAGGCTCAACACGATGCACGTCACGATCGGAAAGTAGAAGCTGAACGACCCACGCCGCACCACGATGTCCCCAGGGAGCCGCCCGAACGGCACGCCGATGGATATCAGCAGCCCGATGGCGGCGATCGCGAGCCCGGCGACGATCAGCAGTTTGCCCATGGGGAGATGGCGCCGACCAAGGGGACGCCGGTTGGGGGCAGGCCCAACGCTGCTCGTGCCGCCCGGCTGCGGCGAGCCTCAGAGCAGCTCCCGGCCCGCGAAGAAGTACCCGATTTCGAAAGCAGCCGTTTCCGCGGCATCCGAGCCGTGCGTCGCGTTTCGTTCGATGGACGTCCCGAAATCCTTGCGAATCGTGCCGCTTTCGGCCTTCTCCGGGTTCGTCGCGCCCATTGCGGTGCGCCACTGGCGGATGGCCTCGGGCGCCTCGAGCGCAAGGACGACGGCCGACCCCGATGCCATGAAGTCGACCAGTTGGCCGAAGAACGGGCGCTCACGATGAACGGCGTAGAACCCCTCGGCGTCGGCGCGTGTCAGGCGGACGAGCCGCATGGCACGGATCTGGAAGCCTTCCGCCTCGATGCGCTGAATGATGGGCCCGGTGTGGCCGGCCGCGACGGCGTCCGGCTTGATAATGGCAAGTGTGCGTTCCATGAGCCGTCGATTATATCAGGCTGACCTGAGCGAGCTCGGCTGGGACACGCTCGCGGGAAAGGCGACCGCGGCCCGGCCTTGGGGTGGGCAGCGGCAGTGATCCAGCTGAAGCCGCACGGCACGAGCGAGCGGCACGGAGCCGGCGCAGACGGACGTTCAGACTCGAACGGAAGGTCGCATGAAAGACGTGAAGGATCCAGACGCACAGAAAGGCGCCGTCGAGGGCAATCGCCCGTTCGACGGCGGCCAGGGCAACCCGAACGCACCCGGTCTCGATGACACGGGTATGCCGAACGACCCCGTCGCGATCGCCCAGGATGTCGTGGGCGCCAATGAGGACGAGAGCCAGGGGTGAGTTACAGGCTCCGGGCTCCGGGCTCCAGGCTCCGGGCTCCGGGCTCCGGGCTCCAGACTCCGGGCGTCCGGGCTGCAGAGACTCCGGCTCGCTTGTGGTGTCATCGCACCCCTGATGTGGGGCAGGGCTTCAGCCCTGCAAATCGGTGCGATCTAGCAGGCCTGAAGGCCTGCCCCACATGACTACACAAGTGACCCGCGGGTTTAGTTACCGCGGGACAGGCGCGCAGCCGGGAGCCTGGAGCCCAGGATCCCGTCTACCTCTGCGCGTCCATGATCTCGTCCAGCACGGCGCGAGAGGGCCGCGTGCGTTCGAGCGGCAGTCCGGCGAGCGGCTCGTCCACCAGGTTGAGCAGCGAGCAGAAGTCGCGCTTTCCCGGCTCGATGTAGAGCAGCCCGGTCGCGTACTCGCCGCGAGCGGCCGTCTCGTGCAGCACCTGCATCGCGTTCAGCTTGCTCGTCGGGTCGTAGTCGCGATCGAGCTTCTTCAGGTAGAGCCGGGAACCGTCGTGCAGCGACACCTCGCGCGTCGTCCCCTCCTCGTAGTCCACCGTGATGTCCTCGAAGTGAGGAACGTAGTTCAGCTCGCTGACCGGCTCGTCGTGGTCCTTCACGTAGCTGTAGCTCTTGGTCGAGCCCTCGTGATCGTTGAAGGTGACGCACGGGCTGATGACGTCGAGCATGGCGGTGCCGCGGTGCGACAGCGCCGCCTTCAGGAGCGTGAGCAGCTGCTTCTTGTCGCCGGAGAAGGAGCGCGCGACGAACGAGGCGCCAAGCTCGATCGCCATGAGGCAGGTGTCGATCGGCTGCAGATCGTTGACGACGCCGTTCTTGAGCGTCGAGCCCACGTCGGCGGTGGGCGAGAACTGCCCCTTCGTCAGGCCGTAGCAGCCATTGTCTTCGATGATGTAGACCAGCGGCAGGTTGCGCCGCATGAGATGGACGAACTGACCGACGCCGATCGCGCCGGTGTCGCCATCGCCACTGACACCGATGGCCAGCAGGGTCTTGTTCGCGAGCATCGCCCCGGTCGCCACCGACGGCATGCGCCCGTGCACGGAGTTGAACCCGTGCGCGTTGCCGAGGAAGTACGCCGGGCTCTTGCTCGAGCAGCCTATGCCTGAGAGCTTCAGCACCTGGCGCGCGTCAATCCCCAACTCGTAGCACGCATCGATGACGCGTTCCGAGATGGCGTTGTGGCCACATCCGGCGCAGAGCGTCGTCTTGCTGCCGCGGTACGACTGGAGCTCGAGGCCGATCCGGTTCAGTTTTTTTCCGGGCGGCGGGGCGGTCATCGTCATTTCTGTTCTCCGCGTCGAACACATCCCGAGGCTAGGCAGGGCTCAAGCCCTGCCCCACATGAAACCTGGCTCACGCGTCCACGCCGCTGTCGTCGCCGCCCACCGAGGCGCCTTCCTGGGCCAGGATGGTGTCGGTGATGCTGCGCGCGTCGATGGGCAAGCCGTTGTAGTGCAGGGCGCTGCGCAGCCGGCACGTGATCGCTGCCGGGAAGTCCATGCGAAGCAGCGACAGCATCTGCGCGTCGCGGTTCTGCTCGATGACGTAGACGCGGTCGTGCGCGGCGATGAACTCGGCCACCGCGTCCGGGAAAGGGTACCCGCGCAGGCGGAGATAGGACGTTGCGACCCCCGCCTCGTCGCGTAGCTGGTCGCGGCTTTCCAGGATCGCCCAGTGGCTCGTGCCGTAGGCGAGGAGCCCCACGCGCGCGCCCTCCACGGTTTCGATCTCCGGCTGAGGCACGAGGCCCTTGGCCGTGTCGAATTTTCGCTTCAGCCGGTCCATGTTCTGGACGTAGTCGTCTGCGCGCTCGCTGTACTGGCCCTTCGCATTGTGGCCGGAGCCGCGGGCGAAGTACGGCGGCGCCCCCGTGCCCGGCAGCGTTCGGTACGGGATTCCGTCGCCGTCCACGTCCTTGTAGCGGCCCCACTCTCCGATCCGGGCGATGGTCTCCTGATCGAGCACCTTGCCGCGGTCGATGGTCGTCTCGGGGTATGGGAACGGGTCCGACATCCACATGTTCATCCCGAGGTCCAAATCGCTCATGACGAACACGGGCGTCTGCAGGCGCTCGGCGAGATCGAAGGCGTCCATCGCCATCGAGTAGCACTCCCCCACCGAGTGGGGCAGCAGCAGCGGGTGCCGCGTGTCACCGTGCGACAGAACGGCTGTCGTGAGAATGTCGCCCTGCGCGGTGCGCGTGGGCAGGCCGGTCGAGGGGCCGACACGCTGGATGTCGAAGATCACGGCTGGCACCTCGGCGTAGTACCCGAGCCCCGTGAACTCCCCCATCAGCGACACACCTGGCCCGGAGGTGGACGTCATCGCGCGGGCGCCAACCCAGCTGGCGCCGATCACCATGCCGACGGCCGCGATCTCGTCTTCCGCCTGCACGATGGCGAAGGTCGCCTGGCCGGTTTCCTTGTCGATGCGGTACTTCCGCATGTAGTCGATGAGCGACTCGCAGAGTGACGACGAGGGGGTGATCGGATACCAGGCCACCACCGTCACGCCGGCCATGAGGCAGCCGATTGCTGCGGCCGCGTTGCCCTCGATGAGGATCTTGCCCGCCGTCTCGTTCATCCGCTCGACGGCGAGCCGCTCGTTGGGCGCGAAAGTGGCCTTCGCGAAATCGAAGCCGGCCGTCAGCGCGGCCATATTGAGTGCCAGCGCCTTCTGCTTCTTCCCGAGCTGCCGATTGAGCGCCTTTTCCATCTCGGCCATCTCGATGCCGAGCAGGTGTGCCAGCACGCCGTCGTAAATCATGTTGCGCACGAGGCGCCGCAGCTTGGCGTCGGGGCACACCGCCGCCACGATCTTGTCGAACGGAACGGGGTAGAACGTCAGGTCGTTACGCAGCGCCTCGAGCTTCATGGGCGCGTCATACACGATCGCCGCCCCTGGCTCGAGCGTCAGCGCGTCTTCCTTCGCAGTCTCGGCGTTCAACGCGACAACGAGGTCGATCTCCTTTTTGCGGCCGATGTATCCGTCCTTGTTGGCCCGAATCGTGTACCACGTCGGCAGGCCGGCGATATTGGACGGAAACAGGTTCTTTCCCGAGACCGGGATGCCCATCTGGAAGATCGAGCGGATCAGGATCAGGTTGGCGGTCTGGCTGCCGGAGCCGTTGACGGTGGCCACCTGAATGCTGAAATCGTTGACGGCCCGCTGTCGGGCCGGCGCGTTTGCCCACGCGTCGCTCGCGAGATCTGTCGGTGCCATGTTCTGCGTTCCTGCCTGAGACGATCCTGAAACGATGAAGAGCGGCCGCCCGGGACTCACGAGCAGCAGAGGGGCTGGAAAAGAATTATAGCGGGTTCTGCAACAGAAACGCGCGCCGGGCCGTCAGGAAAGGGCCGCGGACAGTGTCGCCGGGCCGACGCAGAACCGCGAAGTCGAGCATGTGCATTCTGCACTGGGCATTGCCTCACCCCAACCGGTCACTCAGGGCGCGGCCCATGTCGGCCGGACTCTTCACGACCGTCACGCCGGCGGCAGTGAGTGCAGCCATCTTCTCGGCCGCTGTCCCCTTTCCACCCGCAATGATGGCGCCAGCGTGTCCCATCCGGCGGCCGGGCGGAGCGGTCTGGCCCGCGATGAAGCCGACGACGGGCTTCGAGAACCCTCGCTGGATCCACGCGGCGGCGTCTTCCTCGGCATTGCCGCCGATCTCTCCGATCATGATCACCGCGCCGGTGTCATCGTCAGCGTCGAACAACGCGAGCGCGTCGATGAAGGACGTCCCGATCAGAGGGTCGCCGCCGATCCCGATGCAGGTGCTCTGGCCGTGTCCCATCTTGGTCAGCTGGTGAATGGCTTCGTAGGTCAGCGTGCCGCTCTTCGACACGATTCCTATTCGGCCTTCGCGGCAGATGTGGCCGGGGATGATCCCCGCCTTCGCCTTCCCGGGCGAGATCACGCCCGGGCAGTTGGGCCCGATGAGCCGCGTGGGCGTGTCCCTGATGAAATCCATCACCTTCATCATGTCGAGCGTCGGGATGCCCTCCGTGATGCAGACGACGAGCGGCACGCGTGCCTCGGCAGCCTCCATGATGGCATCGGCCGCGAACGCCGGCGGCACGAAGATGACCGACGCGTTCGCGCCGGTCTCGCGCACGCACTCCGCGACCGTGTTGAAGATCGGCCAGCCTTCGTGGGTCGTCCCCCCTTTGCCCGGGGTGACACCGCCGACGACGGTCGTGCCATAGTCTGCCGCCTGCTGCGCGTGGAAGGTGCCCTCACGGCCGGTGAGTCCCTGGACGAGCAGGCGGGTGTTCTTGTCTAGGAGAATGGACATGCGGTGACGCTCGATCGGCTTCAGGCGGCTTCAGGCTACAGGCTCCGGGCTGCAGGCCCGATCTGGGCCTCAGGCCAGACGCTGCCTGAAGCCTGCAGCCTGTAGCCTGCAGCCTGAATTTATCCCGCCGCCGCGACCACCTTCTCTGCGGCGTCGCCCATTCCGTCTGCGTTCTGAAAATTCAGCCCGCTCTCCGCGAGCATGCGCTTGCCCTGCTCGACGTTAGTGCCTTCCATACGGATGACAATCGGCACCTTGACGTCGAGCTCCTGCACGGCCGCGATCACGCCCTGGGCGAGCACGTCGCAACGCAGGATGCCGCCGAAGATATTGATCAGGACCGCACGGACGTTCTTGTCGGCCAGCAGGATCTTGAACGCGTTGCGAATCTGCTCGGCGTTGGCTCCGCCGCCGACATCCAAAAAGTTCGCGGGTTCGCCGCCCGCCAGCTTGATGATGTCCATGGTCGCCATCGCGAGACCGGCGCCGTTCACCATGCAGCCGATGGAGCCATCGAGGCGGATGTAGTTGAGCGAGAACTTGGACGCCTCGATCTCCAGCGGGTCTTCCTCACCCAGATCGCGCAGCTCGCGCAGGTCGGCGTGCCGGTACAGCGCGTTGTCGTCGAAGTTCATCTTTGCGTCGAGCGCCAGCAGGTCGCCCCCCGCGGTGACGATGAGCGGATTGATCTCGAGCATCGACGCGTCGGTGCCCTTGAACGCCTCGTAGAGCGCGTTCAGCACCTTCGCCATCTTCCCGAGCTGCGGGCCCTCGAGCCCGAGTGCGAAGCCGATCTTCCGAGTCTGAAAGGCGAGCAGGCCCACGCCCGGGTGCACGTGCTCGCGCTCGATCCGCTCGGGGGTGGCGGCCGCCACCTCCTCGATGTCCATGCCACCCGCGGCGCTCGCCATGATGATCGGCTGCCCCGCCGCGCGGTCGAGCAGCAGGCTGACGTACAGCTCGCGGTCGATCTGGAGGCCTTCCTCCACCAGCACGCGGGACACGATGCGGCCCTCCGGGCCGGTCTGGTGCGTGACCAGGCGCATGCCGATCATGTCGCGTGCGATGCGGATCGCTTCGTCCGCACCGCGGGCGAGCTTCACGCCCCCACCCTTGCCGCGTCCGCCGGCATGGATCTGCGCCTTGACGACGACGACCTCACCGCCGAGCCGACGGGCGATGTCGCCCGCTTCGTCGGGCGTGAAGGCGACTTCTCCGCGCGGGACGGGCACGCCATACCGGTTCAGGATGGCCTTGGCTTGGTATTCGTGGATTTTCACGGGGACGATCCGGGGAGCGAGTCGTTGATGGCGTCGAACTCGGATACTAGTCGGCGGCTCGGTGAGGCGTCAAGGCAGGACGGATGCAGGCTGCAGCCTGAGCCGCTGGCAGCTGCCGCTTCCTTGCTCGACCCGCTGTCGCACCTATAGAATCGTCATAGCGTCTTCGTGCGGCGACCTCGGCCCGACACCCCGCAACGTGGGCCGCCGATGCACATCGGACCTATGCCTTCACGCCGTTCCTTCTTCTCTTCGACCGTCGGCTCGAAGCTCCTGGTCGCGGTAACGGGCATCTCGCTGGTCGGCTTCCTCATCGGGCATCTGGCCGGGAACCTTCTGGTTTTCCTGGGCCCTGAGACATTCAACGCGTACAGCCACAAGCTCGTCTCCAATCCGCTCGTGTACCCGGCGGAGGCCGGGCTCGTCCTGCTCTTCCTGCTGCACGCGTGGAAAACGATCCAGCTGACGATCGGCAGCGCGAAGGCGCGGCCGGTCGCCTACTCCGAAAAGCATCGCGCCGGACACACCAGCCGCAAGTCGCTGGCGTCCACCACGATGATCTGGAGCGGGCTCTTCCTGCTCGTGTTCGTGCCGGTTCACATCCGTACCTTCAAGTTCGGCGCGTACTACGACACCCACGAAGCCGGTGTCCGCAACCTGTACCGGCTCGTCATCGAGATCTTCAGCAAGCCCGGATACGTCGCCTTCTACGTCGTCGGCATGGCGATCATCGGTTTTCACCTCTGGCACGGCGTGTCGAGCGCGTTTCAGACGATGGGAGCTGACACGCCGCGGTTCACGCCGGTGATCCGCAGAATCGGCTGGACGCTCGCCGTCGTCATCGCCGTCGGGTTCATGGCCATCCCTGTATGGGTGTTCTTCGTCGGGGGCCGGTCATGACGCTCGACTCGAAGGTGCCCGCCGGCCCTCTGGCCGAAAAGTGGGACCGCCACCGGTTCGAGGTCAAGCTCGTCAACCCGGCGAACAAGCGCAAGTACACGATCATCGTGGTAGGGACCGGGCTCGCCGGGGCGTCGGCAGCCGCGTCGCTCGCCGAGCTCGGCTACAACGTCCACTGCTATTGCATCCACGACAGCCCGCGGCGCGCCCACAGCATTGCCGCGCAAGGCGGGATTAACGCGGCGAAGAACTACAAGAACGACGGCGACTCCATCTACCGCCTGTTCTACGACACCATCAAGGGCGGCGATTACCGCGCCCGGGAGGCCAACGTCCATCGGCTCGCGGAGCTGTCGGTGCAGATCATCGACCAGTGCGTCGCGCAGGGCGTGCCGTTCGCGCGCGAGTACGGCGGCATGCTCGACAACCGTTCGTTCGGCGGCGCGCAGGTCTCACGCACGTTCTACGCGCGCGGCCAGACGGGCCAGCAGTTGCTGCTCGGGGCGTACCAGGCGCTGATGCGGCAGGTGGGCGCGGGCACGGTGCGCATGTTCCCTCGGCGCGAGATGCTCGACCTCGTGGTCATCGACGGCAAGGCTCGAGGGATCATCACGCGGAACCTGATCACGGGCGAGATCGAGTCGCATGCCGCCCACGCGGTCGTGCTCGCGACGGGCGGGTACGGGACGGCGTACTACCTGTCCACCAACGCCGTGCAGTCGAACGTCACGGCGGCGTGGCGGGCCCACAAGCGTGGCGCCTTCTTCGCCAACCCGTGCTTCACGCAGATCCACCCGACCTGCATCCCCGTCAGCGGCGAGCACCAGTCGAAGCTCACGCTGATGAGCGAGTCGCTCCGGAACGACGGTCGCGTCTGGGTTCCGAAGACGCCCGGCGACACGCGGCGGCCCGGAGCAGATCCCGGAGAGCGAGCGCGATTACTACCTGGAGCGCGAAATACCCCAGTTTCGGCAACCTCGTGCCGCGTGACGTCGCATCGCGCAACGCGAAGGCCGTGTGCGACGACCGCCGCGGGGTTGGTGAGACGGGCCTGGCGGTGTATCTCGACTTCGCCGATGCCATCTCCCGGCTGGGGGTCGAGACGATCAAGGCGCGATACGGCAACCTGTTCGACATGTACAAGCGGATCACCGACGAGGATCCGTACACGGTGCCGATGCGGATCTACCCCGCGATCCACTACACGATGGGTGGGCTCTGGGTCGACTACAACCTGATGAGCAACCTGCCGGGCCTGCACGTGCTCGGCGAGGCCAACTTCAGCGACCACGGCGCGAACCGCCTGGGCGCCAGCGCGCTCATGCAAGGGCTCGCCGACGGCTACTTCATCATCCCTTACACCATCGGCGACTACCTCGCCGGGCACGTCGCTGCCGGCGGTGTCGACCGACCACGCCGGCTTCAGGGAAGCGGCCGCGGCCACGCAGGAGCGGCTCACGCGGCTGCTCTCGATCAAGGGACGCCGGACCGTTCGCGATTTCCATCGCGCCGCCGGGGCCGTGCTCTGGGACAAGGCGGGCATGTCCCGCACCGACGGGAGCCTGCGCGAAGCCATCAGCGAAATCCGCGCGCTGCGCGATGAGTTCTGGCAGAACGTCGCGGTGCCGGGCGACGCGACCAACCTGAACCCCGCGCTCGACTATGCCGGCCGGGTGGCCGACTACCTCGAGTTCGGCGAGTTGCTCGCCGTCGATGCGCTGCACAGGACCGAGAGCTGCGGCGGCCACTTCCGCGAGGAGAGCCAGACGCCCGAAGGCGAAGCGCTGCGCGATGACGAGCGGTTCTCCTACGTCGCCGCCTGGCAGTTCACCGGCCTCGAGCAGCCGCCGGTGCTCCACCGCGAGGAGCTCGTGTGGGAGAACGTGCATCCGACGCAGAGGAGTTACAAGTGACGGCTTGTCGGCGACTGGCTACAGGCTCCAGGCCGCAGGCCGGATCGGGCCCAAGGCCAGACGCAGCCTGCAGGCTGCGGCCTGCAGCCCGCAGCCTGTCAGGAATCATCCCGTCATGCGACTGAATCTGAAAGTCTGGCGCCAGGCTTCGCAGGATGCGGCGGGGCGGATGGTGGAGTACGTTGCCGAGCACGTCAGCCCGGACATGTCGTTTCTCGAGATGCTCGACATCGTGAACGATGCGCTGATTCGCAAGGGCGAGGACCCGATCGCGTTCGATTCGGATTGTCGCGAGGGGATCTGCGGCTCCTGCGGTCTCGTCGTCGATGGCGTGCCGCACGGGCCCGATCCGGGCGGCACCGTCTGCCAGCTGCACATGCGGAAGTTCAAGGACGGCGACACGATCACCGTCGAGCCCTGGCGGGCGGCGGCGTTTCCGGTGATCAAGGACCTGATCGTCGATCGCAGCGCGTTCGATCGGATCATCGCGGCGGGCGGGTACGTATCGGTCAGCACGGGACAGGCGCCGGAAGCGAACGCCATCCCCATTCACCGCGACATCGTCGAGACGGCGATGGACGCCGCGGCGTGCATCGCGTGCGGCGCCTGCGTGGCGGCGTGCAAGAACGCGTCGGCCTCGCTCTTCACGGCCGCCAAGATCTCGCATCTCGGCCTGCTCCCGCAGGGGCAGGTGGAACGTCATCAGCGCGTGGTCGCGATGGTGGACCAGATGGACGCCGAGGGCTTCGGGCACTGCACCAACGAGGCCGAGTGCCAGGCGGTCTGCCCGAAGGAAATCCCGATCGCGACGATCGCGCGGATGTACCGGGACTATCTCAAGGCGTCGGTGTCAGGCGGCCGCTGAGTCTGCGAGGAGCCGCCCGTGTCTACCGCAACGCCACGTAGCCTCGCCGCGCAGCGGACGCGGTGGCCAGGACGGGTGACGCGAACACGCAGGCTGTGATACTGGCCGTCTGGCCTGCGGGGGGACGTGTACGCGAGCACGTACTGATGGTTCAGTTCCTCGGCGATCCGCGCCGTGGCCGCCCCGAGATCCGCCGAGTCGTGCACCACCTCCGTACGCCCGCCGCTGTCGTCGGTGATCTCGCGCAGCGCGTACGGGTTTACCCGGGCGTTGATCGGCCGCGTGTCTGCCGGCGGATCGATCGCAATCGCGTAGACGAAGGCATCGCTCCGCAGCAGCGCCGACCGCACGTCTCGCACGTGCGCGTCGCTCGCGGTGTCTGCGCCGTCGGAGATCAGCACGATCGCAGCGCGCTGCCGTGATCGCTGCTCGAACACCGGCAGCGCCGCCATGATCGCGTCGTAGATGCTCGTTCCGCCGGATGGCGCGAAGCGCCTCGAGCCGCGGCAGCACCTCCTCCGCACGGCTCGTCCACGGCGCAATCACTTGCGGCGCGTGGTTGAATGACATCACGAAGTACTCGTCCTCATCGCTGAGGAGCTCGAAGAGGAAATGAGCGACCGACGCGCGCGCATCCGCGATCCGCTGCCCGCGCATGCTGTCGCTGACGTCGAGCAGGAGGCCGAGCCCGATGGGCACACGGTCGCTGCCGAAGTGGGTGATCGGCTGGCGCTCGCCGTCCTCGTAGATCTCGAACTCGTCCTGCGTGAGCCCGGAGACCAGCCTGCCGTTCCGCATCCATGACGGTGGCCGTGATAGTGACCATGTCGACCCGGGCCTTGAAACGGCGCGGCGGGGCCTCACGCGTCTGCGCTGCGGCGTGCACCAGCCACGTGCCCGCGACCAGGCCGATCAGGGCGAGCCGGCTCCACTTCACAACCGGATCTTACAGGAGGGCTTGCGCGCTCCGGACGTCTGCGCGCAGAGGCGTGCTTGCGGGAACCTCGCGCCAGACCTACAATCGCCCGCATCTCGCGGCTGGAGGCTCCCCCGCATGAAGCCAATGCGTCTTCGTCCCTCGACGGCTGCCGTCATCCCGTGGATCGTCTGGCTCGCGGTGGCGGGCGGCGGTGCGGCAGGGCAGGCCGCACCGGCGCCGCCGCTCACCTCCGCCGAGATGGGCGAGTTCCTGCGCACGGCGGAGGTCGTGTCCAGCAAACCACTGAGCAGCGGCGTCACCAAGCCGTGGCGGCTGACGCTCGCGGCCGGTGGCATCACGCACGACGCGGTCTTTCAGTCGGTCGACCAGAAGTCAGCGATCCAGCGCATGAGAGACGGCCGCACCGAGCTCAACTTCCGCGACTCGTACCATTTCAACATCGCCGCGTACAAGCTCGCGGCGCTGCTGGGTCTCGACCACATGGTGCCGGTAACCGTCGAACGCACGTGGGACAAGCGTACCGGCTCGCTCTCCTGGTGGATCGACTGGAAGTGGGATGAGACCAGCCGGCGAAAGGAGGACCTGCACCCCCCCGACCCGGTGGAGTGGGCGATGCAGCAGAACCGGATGCGCGTGTTCAGCGAGCTGGTACACGACACCGACCGCAATACCGGCAACCAGCTGATCACCGAGGACTGGCGCCTCTGGATGGTGGACTTCACCCGTGCCTTCCGCCTGTCGAACGCGCTCTATCGCGAGCAGAACGTCCAGCGATGCAGCCGCGACCTGCTGGCGGCGATGAAGGCCCTCACGGAGGAGAGCGTCGCCGGCGCCACGAATCCCCACCTGATGCCTGCCGAGATCAAGGCCCTCCTCAAGCGACGTGACCGGATCGTCGAGCGCATCGCGATGCTCGTGCAGGAACGCGGCGAGCAGCTGGTGCTCTACTGACGCCGCGACTGCGGCATCGAGCCACTCGCACCCGATGCGACGCGCGTCTGAGCATGGCCGGCCGGCCCCGATGGTGACGCCCGAGAAGACGCCTCTCGCCGGGTTCACGACCGATCGCCGCAGCCTCCCCGAGGTGCACGGCACCGTGCCGGTCCCATCGGGGTTCTGGCGCAAGGTGTTTGCCTTCGCCGGCCCTGGATATCTGGTCGCGGTCGGCTACATGGACCCGGGCAACTGGGCCACCGACATCGCCGGAGGCGCGCGCTACGGCTACACGCTGCTCAGCGTGGTGATGATCTCGAACCTCATGGCCATCCTGCTCCAGGCCATGGCCGCACGGCTCGGGATCGCCTCCGGCCGTGACCTGGCACAGGCGTGTCGCGACTCGTATTCGCGCCCGGTCGTGCTCGCGTTGTGGGTACTCGCGGAACTCGCGATTGCCGCGACCGACCTCGCGGAGGTCCTCGGAGCGGCAATCGCGCTGAACCTGCTGTTCGGTCTCCCGATCCTGGTGGGCGTCGTCCTGACCGCGTTCGACGTCCTCGTGGTCCTCTATCTGCAGCAACGCCGCTTCCGTTACGTCGAGGTGCTCGTCGTCCTGCTGATTCTCGGGATCGCGGGGGCTTTCACGGTGGAACTGTGGCTGTCGCGTCCGGCCCCTGGAGAGGTGCTCGCCGGGTTCATCCCGACGTCCCGCATCCTGCTCGACAAGGACATGCTCTATATCGCGCTCGGCATCCTGGGCGCGACGGTCATGCCACACAACCTGTACCTGCACTCGTCGATCGTGCAGACGCGCAGGTACGGCGACGGGGACGAGGACCGTGCGAGCGCCATCCGCTTCGCCACGCTCGATTCCACCGTGGCGCTCTCGAGTGCGCTGTTCATCAATGCGGCGATCCTGATCGTCGCCGCCGCCACGTTCCACGGCACCGGCTACCAGCACATCGCGGACATAGACGATGCGTATGTGATGCTGACGCCGCTGCTCGGCACGACGCTCGCCAGCACGCTGTTTGCGCTGGCGCTGCTGTTCGCCGGACAGAACGCGACGATTACCGGCACCCTGTCGGGACAGATCGTAATGGAGGGATTCCTCAGCCTCCGCCTGCGCCCGTGGCTCCGCCGCGTGATCACGCGCCTGATCGCCATCGTGCCCGCGGTCGTGGTGATTGCGTGGTACGGTGAGAGCGGCACGGGTCCGCTGCTGATTCTCAGCCAGGTGGTGCTCAGCCTGCAGCTGCCGTTCGCGGTGTTCCCGCTGCTGCAGTTCACGTCCGATCGAGGCAGGATGGGCCGGTTCGCCCTGCCGCTCTGGATGCGGGTGCTCGCCTGGCCCGTGGCGGTCGTCATCGCGGCGCTGAACGCCTGGCTCCTGTACCAGACGATCGCAGGCCTGTTCGGAGGATAATCCGGAGCCTAGCCGTGTACCAGCGCATCCTTGTCGCAATCGAGCACTCTTCAGCGGACGAGACGATCCTGGCGCACGTGCAGCCGCTCGCGCGCCTGACGCAGGCACGCCTGCTGCTGCTGCACGTCGCGGACGGATGGGCGGCACGAGCCTACGACGAGCTGGAGCTCCGCGAATCGGAGGAGATGCGGGACGACCGCGAGTACCTGGAACGGCTCGCGGCTGACCTGCGGACTGCCGGGTTCGAGACGGAGTGGCGCCTCGAACGAGGCGACCCGGCCACCCAGATCATCCGCACGGCGGGCGCGGAGCACGTCGACCTCGTGGCCATGGCGACGCACGGGCACCGGCTGCTCATGGACCTGGTGCACGGGACGACGGTGAATCGGGTGCGACACGAGCTCGCGGTTCCGGTGCTGCTGCTGCGGGCGCGGTAGCGGCTGTTCAGCAGGGCTTCAGCCCTGCCACTCAACAACATGTGGGGCAGGGCTTCAGCCCTGCAAATGTGTCCGCGGCACAGCAGCCCTCTGCGAGAAATCCGCTCTACGCCACGGCCCTCCCGAAGTCGCGCGGGTATGCGGTCGCCGTCGTTCAGGCGCGAGTAGCAGGGCTGAAGCCCTGCCCCACAGGCGCGCGCTGTTACTCTGGCCCCCGAAGTGCACGTCCCCGCTCGTCGGGTGGACGGCTTGGAGCACGGGTCAACGGCTGCAAATGGATTCGACGGCTTCGACCAGACGGGCGACCTCCTCGCTGGTGGTGTAGCACGCGCAGCCGGCACGAACGAGACCGGCGGGCGCGCGGCCGAGCCGCTCGATGACGGTTGTCGCATAAAAGTCCCCGTGCGACACGAACAGGCCGCGAGCAGCGAGCGCGGCGGTGATGTCACCCGGGTCGTGGCCCGCAACCGAGAACGACACGGTGGGCGTGCGGGGCCGGTTCGGGGGCGGTCCGTACAGCGTCAGGCCCGGGATGGTCGCCAGTCCGCTCCACAGTTGCTCCGCCAGCTGCTGCCCTCGCAGGTGCAACGCCGCAAACGTCGCCTCGCAGCGCGGCCCTCGGGTCGCTCAGCCCCGAGAGCGATGCGAGATACTGCACGCTGCGAGCCGCGCCGACGACGCCTTCGTGGTTCAGGGTGCCGGTCTCGAGCCGTCCGGGCGAGTCGTCCGGGGCGGGCAGCAGCTTCGGAACATCGAGCGCCTCGACGAGTGCGCGACGGCCGTACAACACGCCCACGTGCGGCCCGTAGAACTTGTACGCCGAGCAGGCGAGCAGATCGCAGCCGAGGGCGGTCACGTCGACGAGCAGGTGCGGCGCGTAGTGCACGGCGTCGACGAACAGCAGCCCGCCCGCGGCGTGGACGAGATCTCCCGCGCGGCGCACGTCCGTGATCGTGCCAAGCGCGTTTGATGCGGCGCCGATCGCCACGAGCCTCGTGCGCCGGCTGACGAGCCGTTCGAGATCCGCGATGTCCAGCTCTCCGGACGCGGGAATCATGCGGGCTGTGCGCACGGTCACGCCGCGGTCGCGCGCCAGGGCCCGCCACGGCGCCACGTTGGCGTGGTGGTCGAGTTCCGTCACAATGATCTCGTCGTCCGGTCCCCACGAACGCCCGAGCGCCCTGGCCACGTGAAACGTCAGGGTGGTCATGTTCGCGCCGAAGGCGACCTCGTCCGCGGATGCCCCGAGCAGCGCGGCCAGCCACTCGCGAGCGCTCGCGAGCGCGGCGTCGGTCTCTTCGCTCGTCGGATAGCGCCAATGCGTGTTCGCGTTATGGTGGAGCAGATAATCGGTGACCGCGTCAGCAACTACGCGGGGCACCTGGGTGCCGCCTGGACCGTCGAAATACGCGACCGGTGCGCCCCCCTCTCGCCGCTCGAGCGCAGGAAAGGCCGTACGGATTCGCTCCACGTCCTGTACTGGAGCCGAGGCCAGCGGATGGAGATGGGTCATGGTATTTGCGTCGAGTAGCGCGCAGCAGTTCCGCGGGCGCGAGGCGCCGGCGAGACTTTACCACGCAGGCGGCGCCAAACCCGCTTGCGTCCGGCCCGCGGCGCGCGCGATCGCTGCCGCCGATCGGCCCGTGCAGGCCCCGGAACCGGGGCAGCGCGTTTTCGGGGCGATCGTATGAACGAACCGCGAAAGGGCGCTCTGACCCGCCGCGACTCGCCCAGAGGCGGGCGTCGAGCGATCGATCCCGTCCTGGACGAGGACACCAACGCTCGGGACAGCCCCATCCTCGTGCTCGCTGAAGACGATCGCGCCGCCCTCGACGGGCTGTCACAATGGCTCGAGGGCGAGGGTTTCGCGGTGCTCCCGTGTGCGACCTTCGGGGAAGCGCGGGCCCAGCTTGCCACGCGGCGTGTGGCGGCGCTGCTCACCGACATCCGCCTGGCGGAGTTCAACGGGCTGCACCTGGTGCAGCTCGCGCTGACGCTGCATCCTCGCGCCCGCCTTGTCGTGTTCTCCGGCCACAGCGACGATGTGCTCCAGGCGGAGGCGCAGAGCGTCGGGGCTCTCTGGCTGTTGAAGCCGCTGGACCTCGAGGCGCTCCGTCAGCATCTCGCGGATCTCCTGCCCCCACGCGGCGAGTCCTCCCTCGACAGCGCCGGCTGACAGAACTCAATCGGACGGGTTGTTACCGGGACGCCCGAGCACGTGTGTGAGCAGGATGACGAGCTCCCGCGGCAGGATCGGCTTTGCCGCGTGATGATCGAACCCGGCCGCGAGGGCGTGCGCACGATCGGCGGGATGACCATACGCCGTCAGCGCCACAGCCGGCACGCGGCCCAGTTCCCCCGGAAGCGCCCGGACCCGGCGGATGAACGCGTACCCATCCTCGGCTGCCATCCCGATATCGCTGATGAGCACGTGGGGCGCAGCACCGCGCAGGAGCCCAAGCGCCTCCTGCGCCGACGATGCCTCCACGACCGAGGCGCCGGCGGCGGTGAGGATCGCGTGGAGCATGTCGCGTGCGTCGTGCTCGTCGTCGACAACGAGCACCCTGACGCCCGCGAGCGCCGCCGCGTCCGGCACGGGAACAGCCGGTACTCCCGAAGCGACCCCTTCTCCGCTGTCCGCGCCCGCGGTCGCGCGCAGCGGCAAGGCGATGATGAATCGCGACCCGGCGTCCGCCCCGGCGCTCTCGACACGCACCGTTCCGCCGTGCAGCTCCACGATGTGCCGCACGATCGCCAACCCGAGACCAAGCCCGCCGTACCGCCGGGTGGTGGAGCTGTCGGCCTGCGTGAACCGCTCGAACACGTGCGGCAGGAACTCGGCGGGGATCCCGACGCCAGTGTCCTGCACCTCCACGACCGCGTGGGACGACTGCCGCGTGGCGCGCACGGTCACGCGTCCGCCGCCCGGGGTGAACTTGACCGCATTCGAGAGGAGATTCCACACGACCTGCTGCAGCCGTTCTGCATCAGCCACGGTCACGAGATCATCGGCGAGGCTCGTGACGAGCGTGAGTCCTTTCGCATCGGCCGCGGGTCGGACCGTGTCCAGCGCGCGCTCGATCGCGGCGCGCACGTCCACCACCTGGAGATCGAGCTTCAGCTGGCCGCGAACGATGCGGCTGATCTCGAGCACTTCGTCGACCAGTCGCGCCTGCGACGAAGCGTTGCGTGCAATGACCTCCACGGCATGCTGCCGTGCCTCGGCTGCGAGCGCATTCGCCAGCAGCATGTGCGACCAGCCGAGAATGGCGTTCAGCGGTGTGCGCAGCTCGTGGGAGAGCGTCGCGAGGAATTCGTCCTTGACCCGGCTGGCCTGCTCCACATCGGCGTGTGCCAGTCGCTCCGAGACGAGCAGCTGTGCGCGTTCGAGCGCCTGCGCGGTCTGGCGGGCCAGCAGCGCAGCGAACGTGCTGTCGCGCGAGCTCAGGTCGCCTGCATTCCGAAAGCTGAGACCGATGGCGCCGACGATGCGGCTGCCGCGCAGGGGAACGGCCGCGAGCGCACGACTCTGAGTGCCGATGCGGTCCGGCGCGAGTGCGGGATACCGCAAGCGCCACTCCTCGGGCGACGGCACCACCACGGTGCTCTGCGTACGAATGGCATCGGTCAGCGGCGTCGACATCGTCATCGGCAGGCGGGTAAACGATGCCTGAACCGGTGCGGGGTATCCGCGTGATCCGAGGATCTGGACTTCCGTGCCGTCATTCGAGAGCAGGGCCACACTGCCGGCGTACGCGCCGAGCGCCGGCACTCCCTTCTCGAGCAGGATCTCGACGATCTCGTCCGGTGTCGCCGCGGCCGACAACGACTCGCTCACCTCCAGCAGCACCGCAAGCCGCGTCATGAGCTCGGCGCGCTGATCCTCGGCCCGCATCCGGTCCGAGATGTCACGGTTGATCTCGAGGATCACGCCAGGGGCGCTGTCTGTCTCCACGGTCACCTGCCGGCTGTCGACGATCACGGTCGAGCCGTCCTTGCGGCGGTGTCGCTGATCCCCTTGCCACTCGCCGGCCGCCTCGAGTGCTTCGCCGATGCGCGCGAGGTCCTCGTCGTCCGGGGCGAGCAGCTCGTATACGTTGCGGCCGAGCGCCTCCCCTTCGGTCCACCCATACATCCGCTCCGCGCCCGTGTTCCAGAAGGTGATCCGCGCATCCGTGTCGCGTACGATGATGGCATCGTGGGCGTTCGCGAGGAGGGCCGCCTGGAGCTGCAGGTGCTCGGCCTGGCTGATGAGTGCGCGCTCGATCCGTTTCTGATCCGTGATGTCCACCAGGACGCCGATGCAGCCGCCGGGGGATCCGTCGTCGCGAGGCAGGGGCGTGGCCGACACCAGCAGGTTCACGACACGGCCATCATCGAAGACCAGATCGCATTCCTCCGGGGGGACGTCTGTCACTCGAGCGGCACACCGCTGGAGCGGCAGTTCATCGGCGGAGAGCTCGCGCCCATCGCGGCAGATGCGCCACGGCGGGCGAACCGGCGCAGTCACGGAAACGTTGGCTTCCGGCGGAACACCGAGCAGCCTCTGCAGGGCGGCGTTGGCGCGGATGACCCGGCATAGAGGGTCCTCCGCGATCGCCACGCCCACCGGCGTCAGTGCCAGCAGTCGCTCGAGCTCGGTCACGCGCGTGCGCAGCTGGGTGTTCAGCCGCTCCACCTCCGCTTCCGCACGATGCCGCGCCGTGTGATCGCGGCTGAAGACGGCAACGCCTGATACGTGGCCGTCCGCATCCCGCACGGGGTACAGAGTGTGGTGATACACCATGTCCGCCCGCTCGTCCTCGAACTGCACGGGCTCTCCCGTGCGGACGACCTCGTCGAAACGGCGGCGGCGCGATTCCGCCACCGGCGCCGGCAGCAGGTCGTGCAGCGGGCGGCCGACAGTTTCCTCCGGGTGCAGACCCAGCCGCTCGGCCGCGGTTGCACTGGCGAGCAGCACGCGCCCGTCGCGATCCAGCAGCCAAATCGATTCAGTGACGGCGTTGAGCACCGCCAGGGTCCGGCGCTCGCTCTCTCGCAGCGACTGCTCCGCCAGCGATCGTTCGGTGATGTCACGGATGACGCTGATCAGTACCCGCTCGCCGGCGACGGTCATTCCCCGCGAGCTCACCTCGACGGGAAACACCGACCCGTCCCGCCGCTGGTGGTGAGCCTCGAACAGGATGCCCGCCCTATCCGCATCGGCCATCTGCGCCTGTGCGGCCGCCCCATCCTCGGCCGGCCGCAGCGCGTGGATTGTCCGCGCCAGCAGCTCCTCGCGCGTGTAACCGTAGGCTCTCTCCGCTGCCGCGTTCGCTTCGAGGATGCGGCCGTCAGCCCGCCGGATGAACAGCACGATGTCGCGTGCATGGTGCGCGAGCAGCTCGTACCGGTGCAGCACGGCCTCGGCACGCTTCCGCTCCGTGATGTCGAGGAACGCGCCGACGCCACCG
This sequence comes from Vicinamibacteria bacterium, assembly GCA_963763095.1. Classification (GTDB taxonomy): domain Bacteria; phylum Acidobacteriota; class Vicinamibacteria; order Vicinamibacterales; family JAENWD01; genus CAVUCH01. The sequence continues at coordinate 20,708 of CAVXNR010000010.1, read as the reverse complement.
CGCACGCGCCCGAACTCGTCCCGCAGCGGGACGCCGGTGCCGAACAGGGTGCGTCGCGATCCGTCGTCGTAAATCGCCGAGAACTCCTGAGAACGCACCTCCAGGCCGGTGACGGCCGCACGCTCCACCGGCAGGTCGGCCGGCGCAATCTCGGTACTGCCATCACTGGCAAGGAACCGGACGGGGCGCGGAGGCCGAGCGCCGCCAGGGGCCTCCGCGGCCCCGGCGAGCACTTCCGCCAGATGGTTGATCGGACCGGCGGGCCGCCCGGGCTGACGGGTCGCGAACACGGCCGCGGGGACGGCCTCGACGACGGCGCGCAGCTCCGCGGCATTGCGGGCCGCGTGGTCACGTGTCAGACGCAGGGCCCGCTCACTGGCGCGCCATCGCCCCACCTGCCACGCGAGCCCGAGACACACCGCGACGAACAGGAGCATCGCCGCCGAGCGGTCGCCCCAGTGCAACGACACCGCGAAGCGGGGCTCGATGAAGAAAAAATCCACGAGAAACGCGCTGGGGATGGCCGCCGCGGCTCCCGCCAGGAGCCCGCCGAACCAGCTGGCCACGACCACGGCCGGAATGTGCAGCAGGAACGGCGCCTGCGGGCCGAGAACCGGATCGCAGCCCGCGCGAATCACGGTGGCGAGCACGGCCATCAGAATGCCAACGGCAAGAGCCGCAAACGGGGGCGGCGCGTCATCGGCTGCAAACCACGCCGGACGTCGGAACCACGAAACCTCCGGGAGGGAAACGGGCCCCGAGTATAGTCCGGCGACGATCCTCAGCCTTCGAACAGCGCTTTCAATGGCGGCAGACTCGACACGCGGCCAAACAGAACGATCCGAGCGAGACCGCCTCGCGAATCTCAGCCGAGCGAGCTGCGGACACGGTCGATCTGTCGGAGGTGCAGGAGATCGTGCCCGGCGTAGAGCCGAACGTGATGCTCCAGGCTCTCGTCCCCACGCTCCGCATGCACACCCACCCTGCGCAGGTCGGCCGGAGTCGCGCGCTCCACGAGCCGCAGGTTCGCCTGCCGGAGCACGGCAAAGACGGCGAGCGCCTCGCGTGGATCGCCCTGGTCATACTGCAGGCGATCCGCCCAGAGGTCCTGATCGTACCCGGTCAGCGGCGGGCGCTCGTGCGCGAGGATCAGCCGCATGCGCCACGCCCAGACCAGCTCGGAATCAGCGAGGTGGTGCAGGACCTGCCCGATCGACCACTTGCCGGGACGTTCCGCCTGGTGCAGCTGCCCCGGTGACAGTCCCGCGATGGCCCGCGGCAGCGCCGACGGGGTCTCGCGCAGAACCGTGATCGGATCACGGTCGCCGAGGAGCCCCAGGACCGCAGGTACGTAGGCGGCCGCATGCTCCGCGGCGCCGGTTGCAGGATTCGTGAACACTGACAAGAGGACCTCCAGTCCGGCCAGCCGTCGCGGCACGCGTCTCACGCACACCAAGCCGGTTCCGCATCGAGCGGTGAAGCAGGTTCGCGCAGTCTACTCCCGCGCCAGTCGCGGAACTGCGCGTGCACGTTCTGCGCAGGTTGACAGCGCGTCAGCATGCGGGCTACTGTCTCCCCACACCATCTACGGGAAGACGGAACGATATGCCGCCTCTGCCACTCGTTCAGGGAACGCTCGATCTGCTGGTGCTCCGGACGCTGGCGTCCGGGGCCATGCACGGTTACGGCGTTGCCACTGCTGTGCACCAGCGGACGGGCGGAGACCTGGCGGTTGAAGACGCCGCGCTCTACCAGGCGCTGCATCGTCTCGACCGCCAGGGCCTCGTGGACGCCGAGTGGCGCCAGTCCGAGAACAACCGCCGTGCGCGCTATTACGAGCTCACGCCCTCGGGCCGCAAGCGGCTCCGGCAGGAGATGGCGAACTGGCGGCGCTATTCCCGCGCCGTCGAGGCGGTGCTGCAGGGCACCTAGAACCGGCCCATGGGCGAGCACGACCCTTCACGCCGGCCGTTCTGGCACTTGCGGCGGCGGCCCGGACGCGTCGCCTCCGACGTAGACGAGGAGCTGCGCGTGCACCTGGAGATGCGCGCGGAGGAACTGCGGGCCGCGGGCATGCCGCCCGAGGCCGCACGACGCGAGGCGCTCAGGCGATTCGGTGATCTCGAACGCACCCGGCGGTACTGCCGGCAGCAATCGACCGGAAAGGAGAAGCGCGTGCAACGCTCGCTCATGTTCGCGGATCTGATGGCCGACGTTCGGATCAGCTTTCGAGGTCTGCTCCGCGCGCCGCTGCTGACTCTTGCGATCGTGGCCACCGTGGGTCTCGGCCTCGGCGCCACGACCGTGATCTTCAGCGGCATCAACGCCGCGCTGCTGCGGCCGCTCCCCTATCCGGCTCCAGAACGGCTCGTGTGGATCTACACCGATGCGCCTCCCAACAAATTCCCTTTCTCGTTGGCCGACTACCTCGCGCTAGCGGAGCAGCAGACGCACTTCGAGCAGATTGCCGCGTACACGAATCTGGCGATGGCATTCAGCGATGGCGTGACTGCCGAGCGCTTGCGGGGACGCGTCGCCTCGTGGACGTACCTGCCGCTCCTCGGGATGAGGCCAGTCATGGGCCGGCCGTTCACCGCTGCCGACGACCGTCCCGGCAGTCCGCCGGTAGCGATCGTCAGCCACGGGTTCTGGCAACGTCGGCTGGGAGGGCGCGCCAGCATCGTCGGCACGACCGTGCGGCTGAACGGGGAAGATCATCTCGTGATCGGGGTCATGCCGGCGCTCGTTGGGCCGCTCGAACAACGAGTGGATGTTTTCGTGGCGGGCCGATGGGAACCCCCGCCGCGCAAGGGCCCGTTCTTCATGACGGTGCTGGGGCGCTTGCGCACGCAGTCCGGGCACGCCGCCGCCGCGGCGGAACTGCGCGGCATCAACCGGCGGATTTTTCCACTGTGGCAGGCCTCCTACCAGGACTCCAAGGCAACATGGGCCATGGCGGATCTGAAGACGCGTGTCGTGGGCGACGTCCGCCTCATGGCGGGCCTGGCGCTTGGCGCGGTGGGCCTGGTGTGGCTGCTCGCGTGCACGAATGCGTCCAACCTGCTCATTGCACGGGTGACCGGCCGACGCCGGGAGCTTGCCGTGCGAGTAGCGGTCGGGGCGTCGCGCCCGCGCATCGTCCGCTACCTGTTGGTCGAGAGCGGTCTGCTGGCCGCGGGTGCGGCTGCTGTGGGAATCGCGCTGGCCTGGGCCGGCGTGAGTCTTCTGCGCAACGTGGGCGCCGGCTACTTTCCGCGTGTGGAAGAGATCACGCTGGATGGCACCGTGCTGTGGCTGCTGATTGGCCTGACGGCCGCAAGCGGCCTCCTGTTCGGTCTCATCCCCGCTCTGCACGGAACGGGAGGGCCCGTAGACGAGTCGCTGCGAACGCTGGGACGGTCGACTACGGGCAACCGCGGCGTCCGGCGCCTGCGACGACTCCTCGTCGGCAGTCAGTTCGCGATCGCGACACCGCTTCTCGTCGTCGCGGGCCTGCTCCTCGCCAGCTTGAACGAGCTGAAACGGGTCGACGTGGGCTTCGACCCGCACAACCTGCTCACCGGCGCGATACTCCTGCCCGCGGCACAGTACGGGAAACCTGGCCCGGTGGCCGCGTTCTGGGACGAGCTCCGGCAAAAAATCGCCGCCCTACCTGGAGTCACCGCCGTCGCGTTCGCCGACGGACGCCCGCCGGACGATGTGGGGAACATCAACAACTTCAACCTGGAAGAGGCGCCGATCAGTGCCGGCCAGGCCGAGCCTGTCGCGCCGTGGGTCGCCGTGTCACCGGAGTACTTCGGCGTGCTCGGACTCGAGCGTCTCGAGGGACGCCTGTTGAACGATCGTGACGGGCTCGCGGATGGTCCTTCCGTGGTGGTCGTCGATCGTGCCTGGGCGAGGCGCTTCTTTCCGGATAGCAGTGCCGTCGGAAAGCGTTTACGCAGTGGCGGATGCACCGATTGCCCGTGGACCACGGTCGTGGGTGTCGTCAGTGACGTGAAGTACGAAGGGCTGGACCGGCCTGACGAAGGCACCGTGTACACGCCGATCGCGGAGCGGCCGCTGACGTTTCCAATCGAGACGGGCACGGCGCGCTTTCGCTATCTGGTTGTGCGTACGGGTACTTCGCCGGCGACAGTGCTTCCGTCGGTGAGACACGTGATCCGCACGCTGGATCCGGAGCTGCCGTTCTCCAGCGTCGCGACGATCGACGAGTTGATCGCGGAGTCGCTGCAGAAGCCTCGCTCGCTGTCACTGCTGGTCGGCGCCTTTGCCGTGACGGCGCTTGCGCTGTCGCTGTTCGGCATTTACGGGATGATGGCCTACTACGTTCAGCAGCACTTGAAGGAGATCAGCATCCGCCTCGCGCTCGGTGGCAGCTCAGGCGCCGTGCTCCGCCTGATCGTCGCGCACGGCATGCGCATCGTGCTGAGCGGGGTCCTCGTAGGCCTGCTGACGGCGGTGATGCTGACGCGCCTCGTGGCCGGCCTGCTGTTCGGGGTCGCGGCAGTCGATCCGTTCACCTTTGCGGCCGTCGCCCTTCTGCTGGTCGCGGTGGCGCTGGTCGCATGCCTGGTGCCCGCGAGCCGCGCCGTGCACCTCGAACCTGCGGCCGTTCTCCGGAACGAGTGAGCGGCTCCCTCCGCCGCCCACGATCTCCATTGCCTCGCCCGTGCACGGCGCGACGATCGTGGGTACGGGCGCTGCGCTCGTCGTCTCGACGAGGGACCCGGACGGCACGGCGTCACGCGTCGACGTCTACGCGAACGCGACGATTCTCGGCAGCGTGTCCGCCGCTCCATGGTCGATCGCGTGGGACCACGTCGCCCCTGGGACGTACCGCCTCACCGCCGTGGCGACCGACAACGACGGCCTTACCACCACGAGCGTCCCGGCGGACATCACGATCGTTGGGCCGGGCACAACCCAGGTGACCGAGCCCGTCGGATCGGGCTCACCGCCGCCGAGCGTCCCACCGAGCCCGCCTCCGGGCACTCCGCTCCCGGGGACCGTCCAGACAGAAGACTTCGACGATGGCGGCTGCGCGCGACCGGCAACCGCCAGGACAGCGAGTCGGTGTGGGTGCAGTTCTCCGACGCACGCTCGAGAGGTTCGCGGGTTTATGCGATCCGATCCACCTCGGCGCTGCTGGTCAACCTTGAGCCCTGCAGCGGCTGCGGCGTCTCGGAGTGGGGGTGGCAGCAGGGCGCGTCCTGGCTGCGGCAGGCGACCAGCGTGACGTTTGCGACCGGCGGACGTCACACGATTCGCGTGCAGGTCCGCGAGGACGGCGCGCAGATCGATCAGATCGTGTTGAGCCCGTCGCGCTACCTGCGATCGCCCCCCGGCACGGTCAAGAACGACGCGACGATCGTCGGCAAGCCCTGACAGCCGCAACGTCCTGAGACCTCGTTCGGCGTCGTGCGCAGCTCTGCCCCGGGGCCGCACGTCGCACTTTTGGCGAAACACCTCCCGATCTCATTCTCAGGATCTGCGAAACACCTCCCGATCTCATTGGGCTTACGCATCAAAACCCTCGCGCAGCGGTCGCGGACGGTACATGATGCTTTCATGAGCTCGGACCATCGAATGTTCAGCGACCAGTTCCCGCTCGCGTCGAAGTACAACCCCGGCTGGATGATCGCGAGTGCGAGCGGCGGCGCGAGCGCTCTGTGGTTGACCGAGTGGCTGGCAGAGGGGCTGGCGCTGCGCCCCGGCATGCGGGTGCTGGATCTCGGATGTGGACGAGCGGCGTCCTCGATCTTCCTGCATCGCGAGTTCGGGGTGCAGGTGTGGGCCGCCGATCTGTGGTTCAGCGCCTCGGAGAACCTGCAGCGCATCCGAGACGCAGGCGCCGGGGACGGCGTCTTCCCGATCCACACGGATGCCCGCTCTCTGCCATTTGCCACGGACTTCTTCGACGCGGTGGTGTCGGTCGATTCGTATCCCTACTACGGCACGGACGATTTGTATTTGCACTATCTCGCGCGCTTCGTGAAACCCGGCGGGCCGATAGGCATAGCTGGCGCCGGGTTCATGCAGGAGATCGATGACGGCGTTCCGGACCATCTTCGCGCGTGGTGGGAGCCCACCATGTGGTGCCTGCATTCTGTCGCCTGGTGGCGGAGCCACTGGGAGCGCACCGCGATCGTCGGCATCGAACTGGCTGACACGATGTCCGGAGGGTGGCAGGCCTGGCTCGATTGGCAACGGGCGGTCGCGCCCGACAACGCCACCGAGATCGCCGCGTTGGAGGCCGACCGCGGCCGCTATCTCGGGTACATAAGACTTGTTGGCCGCCGGCGGGCCGAGGCGCGGTTGGAGGATCCGATCGTGTCGCTCCCGCCGCACTACACGGAGACATCACTGCTGCGTGCGGACGTTTGAGGATCGGCGGCGCGGTGACGGCTCTCGCGTCGCCTGCATCGCGAAACCGGGCGCGTGCGCTGCTACTTCACGGAGGCGGCGGGGTCGCCCGTGGGAGATGGTGCTTGGTCCATGTTCGCCGGTGGACCGAGCAACGCCGTCAGCAGCGGCTTCAGCCCGTCAGCCCACACCTGGTAGCCCCTGATGGTGGGATGCAGCCCATCGCCCATCATCCCCTCGAACAGCCGCCCGTTGCCGTCGGCTAGCCTGGCGTTGACGTCGAGGTACCGCACCATCTTCCCGTCGGCCATGCGCGAGAGGTTCGCATTGATCGCACGGATCTCAGGCATCACGGCCATCTCGTCGTTGCGCGGGAAGATCGCCGTGAGGATCACGGTCGCGGCGGGCACCTTGCGACGGCAGGTCTCGACAACGGCGCGGAGACCACGCGTCACATTTTCGACCTTCGCCTCTCCACCCGCGAGCGTCCCCACGTTGTTCGTGCCCGCGAGCACGACGACGACCCGCGGACTCAGGCCCTCGAGCTCTCCGTGCTCCAGCCGCCAGAGGATGTTCTGGGTGCCGTCGCCACCCCACCCGAAGTTCGCGGCATTCCAGCCGAAGAAACTGGCCTTCCAATGGGTCAGCAGCTCCGGGTAGTCGGTCGCGCCCCAGCGCCTCGTGATCGAGTCTCCGACAAAGTACACATCGATACGTCCGCGTTTCGCCTTCGCGAGCAGCTGCTCGTGCGCGAGCCGTGAGTTGCGGTCGGAGCGCGCGACGGGGCGATCCGCGGGCCCGATGAGATCAGCGCGCGGTGCCGCGACGGGCGGAGCCTGAGCGAACTGGGCCATCGCCCAGGGGATGAAGTGCTTCCAGTTCGGACCGTCGGTGTGGCCGCCATCGTGCTGCCGCCACGCCAGTTGCCCTTCGAGCAGGCTCGTGTTGTAGGGCGGCATCTTCGCCGTGCGGTAGTCTTCGGTCGTCGGCAGGCCCCGCGCCCCGAGCAGGCGGAACACGGGTCCCGCCGCGATCGTGGCCATGTAGCTCCCCTGCTGATCCAGCCACTTCGCATCGCCGTTCTCGGGGATGCCGTAGCTGACGAACGTGGGTCGCGGTGCGCACAACGCGATCAGCTCGTGCGCGTCGATTGGCAGATCGCCGGCGTTCCTGCTGCCGATACGAGACGCGGCCGCGCCGTACTTCAGGAAGTTGCCGGCCATCCAGTGGTACTCGCCCGATCCGGTCAAGCTCTCGAGCGCCTCGCCGAAGTTGCGCCGGAACAGCGTCGCGCCACCTTTGCCGGATGAGCCGACCAGCACGACCGCAAAGCGCGGCTCGAACGCCATCGTGACGAGGGCCGCCTTGCCGAAGCGCGACACGCCCTCGATGCCTACGCGCGTGGCGTCGATCGCGGGATCGGTCTCCAGGAAATCGAGCGCGCGCGCGGCGCCCCAGGCCCACGCACGCAAGGCGCCCCAGTCGTCGGGCTTCCGTGGCTGCCCTCTGTTCACGAGGCCGATGATGCCGCGCGTCAGCCCCGCGCCATTGTCCGCCTGCACGCTCATCGGGTTCAGAAACGCATACCCCCACCCCGCGGCAATCAGCTGCTCGGTCGCAGGTGGATCATCGCCAGGCGCAGGCGGCGGCAGCCACGGATCGCGCGGCGGTGCCGGTCCGCCGGGCACCTGGGGCAGGCTCCCTTTCCGGAACATGATGATCACGGGCACAGGCGCCTTCGCCTTCGCCGGCGTAACCAGGACGAGGTCAATATCGACGGCGATGGAGGGCATCGCCGTGTTGTCGACATGGCCAATGAGCTGGCGCCCGAGGACGGGCGTCGTGCCCACGACACCATCGACCTGCTTCGCGACAGACCAGGTGACGTCGGGCACGTGCGCGGGAACCCGCCCGTAAATTTCCCGCTCGAAGTCCTCCACGATTTCGGGACGACGGGCGTGCCACCACGCACCGGGGGTCGTCACGCGCTGTCCGCTGCGCAAGGTGAGCGGATCGGGCAGATCCGGGAACGGGTTTGCCTGCGCCTCGTCGATGTTCGCGTGATTGGGAGCCTGCTCGTTCCCGCTCGGACCGGGCCTCAGCGAAGTGATCCCGAGCTGCCCGAGCATCTGCTGATGGTCCTGCTCAGTCGTCCAGGGCGCATCAGCAACAGGACCGCCGCCGGGAGGCGGCGCAGCAGGCGTAGTCTGGGGCCCTATCGCCCCGGGAGTCACCGTCGAGAGCAGCCCAACGACGGAGGCGGTGAGGACAGTGAGTCTGCGGCTGATCATCCGTGACCACCGGAGACTCTAACGTACGAGAATCGGCGCTGAAGACGATCGAGGGCCACTCAGGGCGGAGGCGGACTCAGCTTCCCCGCGTCTTTGTCGTCGGAACCGCCAGCTCCCCCGGCCGCGCCGTTCCCGCCGGATCCGCTCCCGCCACTGGACCCACCCGCGCCACCGCTGGCAGTGCCACCCGCGCCACCGCCGCCTGCTCCTGCGTTTCCGGCCGCTCCGCCAGCTGAATTGCCGCCGCCGCCCGTTGCACCGCCGGCGCCACCGCCCCCGGGGGAGCCCGACAGGGCGGAGGACGTGCCCGCGTACGAGCGGGTGAGAGACACGCCGAAGAGTTGCAGCCCGGCGATGACGACTAAGACGACGAGGGCGAGCAGCAACGAATACTCGAGGAGATTCTGTCCACGGTCGCAACGGACGACGCGTCTAAACTGTTCAGCCATGGCTCGGCCTCAGCCCATGCGCGGGAACTTCAAATGCCGTAGTACGGAAGGCTTACAAAATTCGCATAACGCCGCGCGTTCTGCAAGCACGTCAGAACGCCAGGAGTTGGCGACGGTAGGTCGTGCCCGTTCGTTACCTGTCGTAGCGCCGCATATTGGGAATTCATCGGTACCGCTGCGTTCGTCAGGGTCTCCCGTGCAGATAGACTGTGAGTCTGTTCAGGCGCGTGAAGCCTCAGCTCGGTGTCCCTACTATATGCAGGTGAAGATACGGTCATGCCGCGTGGTATCTTGAGCGCGATGATCCGCCAGATCGCGCCCCAGTTCTTCACCACGGACCTGCCTGCGACGCTTGCGTATTACAGCGACACACTTGGGTTCGAATGTGTCGGCACTTGGAATGACCCGCCGGTCTACGCCATCGTCGCGCGCGACGAGCACAGAATCCACTTCCGCCTCGCCGACCCGCCCAAGTCAAATTCCGACAAATACGCCGACGAGCTGCTCGACGCATACCTGTTTGTCGAGAGCGCGGATGCGCTGTATGCCGAGTATTCCGCCCGTGGAGTCGAGTTCACGCGAGCCCTTGGCGACACGCCCTGGCACTCACGCGAATTTGTCGTGAAAGACTGTGATGGCCGGCTCCTCGCGTTCGGCGCGTCCTCGGATTAGCTGCGTCTCTCTGGAATCCTCCACCATCCGCAGCCAGGCCGGATTCCTCGACACTACTCGCGTTATCTTTTGGGCAGGCTCTCTCTGGGGGGCTCGCTCTGCAGGTTGACCAGCGCTCTGCTCTACCGTAGAGTCCTGCCGCAGATGGCATCGGTCCTTTAGCCCGGAGTTGTTGGCGGCAGACGTGACTGCACGTCTATTTAGACGTGCGTCTGAACCGTCGACGGCTCTCCGGGTGCTCCTCGAGATCCGACACTCCCCGATTGGCCGGACGGCCGGAAGTCCCTTCGGCCGGAGGTGTCGGTCGTGCCCGAACCGCGTAGCCGCGCCGCGTTACGGAGAAGAGGAGAATCATGATCGTGAGAGAAGAACGACAGGGCGATGCAGAGCACATCCGACGGGTGAACCTAGCGGCGTTCGAGACGAGCGCTGAAGCGGATCTCGTGGATGCCCTGCGACGAGAGGCCACACCGCTCGTCTCCCTTGTGGCTGAGGACGACGCGAACGTCATTGGGCACATCCTGTTCTCGCCAGTGACACTCGCGAGCGAACCAGGGCTCACCCTGATGGGGTTGGCCCCTATGGCGGTCGTGCCATCGAGGCAGCGCCAAGGGGTCGGATCAACTCTTGTTCGCGAGGGTCTCGACCGATGCCGGCAACTCGAAGTAGCGGCTGTGGTCGTGTTGGGGCACCCGGAGTATTACCCACGCTTCGGTTTCATTCCAGCCGTTCGTCTGTCCCTTCGCAGCGAGTACGACGTGCCCGAGGAGGCGTTTATGGTGCGTGAACTTCGGGACGGCAGCCTTGAGGGGTCTGTCGGGAACCATTCAATACCATCCGGTCTTCGGGAACTTCTAGCCTGGGCGACCACCCGGGACGGATCGGCTCACTCGACCGGCCCCTCGTTCTCCCGGCAGAGTCACCGTGCTCCTCTGAGGCTGGCCGCCAAAATAGCAGCGCGTACCCGAACGCCGTGCTTCAACGCTCTCACGCGGCCGCTCGTAGTCTACGGCGGCAATGCCACTGCATTTCGCCGCGACGGATCAGCGCGGCCGCCCCTACTACACGCTTGCGCCGGCGTGGGCCTCCGGCGGAACCCGCTCCTGTTCACGGGTAGAGAACACCAGAAGCTCATCTTTTCCGTGGAGGCTCCGGCGCCCTTCGGAGGAACTCGCGGCGAGTGAACCCAACCTCTAGGGGGAATCAGCGATCTTTTCTCGGCCGGAGCGGAGTGGTTGGCTGCTACGAGCGACCGACGTGCGGCGCGCACGTGCCAGTGAGACGTTATGCCCCAGACTTGAGGAAGCGAAGTGGCGCGAGTTGATTTCGCCTTACGTGCGCGCGCCGTGGCTCCGGCGGCAGGCGCTCCTGCTCCGCGCGTATAATCCGCCAGCACATGTCCCTCCAGGCGGGCACCCGCCTCGGCCCGTACGAAGTCATCGCCCTCGCTGGTGCGGGCGGCATGGGCGAGGTGTGGAAGGCTCGCGACACGCGTCTGGACCGCACAGTCGCCATCAAGGTGCTGCCGGCCGACCTGACCCGCGACCCTGCCGCCCGACAACGGTTCGAGCGCGAGGCCCGCGCCGTGGCCACCCTCTCGCACGCGCACATCTGCTCGCTCTTCGACATCGGCTATCAGGACGGGACCGACTACCTGGTGATGGAGTTCCTCGATGGAGAGACGCTGGCGCATCGGCTCTCGCGCGGGAAGCTGCCCATCGCGCAATGCCTCCAGTACGGAATCCAGATCGCGGACGCTCTCGCAGGTGCCCACCAGGCGGGCATCGTCCACCGCGATCTGAAGCCGGGGAACATCATGCTGACGGCGGCTGGCACCAAGCTGCTCGATTTCGGTCTCGCGAAGCAGACCGTCGGCTCGGCGGGACAGGCGCTCTCGATGCTCGCCACGGCTCCAAGCACGGGCACCGCACAAGGCACCATCATCGGCACGCTGCAGTACATGGCCCCCGAGCAGGTACAGGGTGCCCCAGCCGATGCGCGCAGTGACATTTTCGCACTGGGGAGCATCCTGCACGAGATGGCGACGGGCCGACGGGCGTTTGAAGCCACCACGCAGGCGAGCTTGATTGCAAAGATTCTTCAAACCGAAGTGCCCGCCGTCTCAACGCTCGTACCGGTGGCTCCTCCTGTGTTCGATCACGTGGTTCAGGGGTGCCTTGCCAAGGAACCGTCGGACCGCTGGCACACAGCGCACGATGTGAAACTCCAGCTGCAATGGATTCAGGCGCAGGGCTCGCGGAGTGAGCTGGGCACGTTAGCAACAGTGCCGCGACGCCGCACGATCTGGTTATGGTGGGCCGTCGCGGCGCTTTGCGGAGCGGCGCTCGGGGCGGCGGCGATGCGACTCCCGTTTGCGTCATCACCGCCAGCGGCCGCCCCGGCCGCCCGGTTCGAGATCACGCTCCCAGAAGACATGCGCGTGGATTCCGTGTACGACCGGGAGGCGATCTCGCCGGACGGGCAGCGGCTCGTCTTCAGTGCGAGTCTCAAAGGCCGAAGGCAGCTCTTCATCCGCGATTTGGGCTCGACCGCCGTGATTGGACTCGACGATACCGAGAACGGCTTCCATCCGTTCTGGTCGCCCGATAGCGGGTCGGTCGCGTTCTTCGCGCTGGGGAAGCTGAAGCGGATTCCGGTGTCCGGAGGGCCCTCCAGAATTCTCGCCGAGGAGACCGGATCGGGAATGGGTTTTTGGGGTGGCGGCACCTGGACGACCGGCACGATCCTCTTCACTCGGACGGACGGCTCGGTCGCCCGCATCCCCGACACCGGAGGCAGCGTGACTCGGGTTGAGACCTTGCCGTGGAAGGCAGGAGAGAGCTGGTTCGTCGGGCCCCGGTTCTTTCCGGACGGGCGGCGTTTCTTGATCTCCAAGCGGGGGGTCTCCGGCGTGTTTGTGGGTTCCCTGGACACGAGCGGCCTCCAGCGGGTGTCGGAGGACGGCTGGGGCGCATTCTACGCGTCGGGACAGCTGGTGTTCCGGCGCGGTTCCAGCGTGTTCGCCCGCCCGTTCGACGCGGCACGATTGGTGTTCACCGGCCCCGAGCGGCTGATCACCGCACAGGCGGGCTTCTTTTCGGTGTCCGATACCGGCACGCTTGTCTACAAACCGGAGCGCGCTCCCATCTCGCAGGTGACGTGGTTCGACCGGCAGGGCCGCCGCATGGGCACCCTCGCGGAGCCGGGGCCGTATCAACAGGTGGTGCTATCGCCCCGAGGCCGACGGGCCACCGTTGTCCGTACAGACACGCAGGACTTGGGAGGGAACCTGGATTTGTGGGATATGGACCGGACGAGTGGCGTCGTGTCACGGCTGACGACTGATCCGGCAAGGGACTCTGATCCGTCGTGGTCTCCAGACGAGAGCCGCGTGGCGTTTACCTCGACGCGCGCCGGACGCCAAGGTGTGTTCGTGAAGGACGTACACAGTGGAGCCGAGGAGCCGTTGTTGGTGTGGAAGGAGCCGTTGGTCGTGGACCAGTGGACGCCGGACGGGCAGTTCATCATCTGCCGCAACGTCGGCCGCGCGGTCTGGGCCGTGCCGGTGAGCGGTGATCGCAAGCCGCGAATGCTCATCGACACGCCCTACGTCGAAGACGAAGTTCACGTGTCACCCGACGGGCGGTGGGTGGCGTACAACACCGACGAGGCTGGACGGTGGGAAGTGTTCGTCGCCAGCTTTCCGGGGTTCACAGCAAAGCGCCAGATTTCACGCGACGGGGGCGTGCAGCCACAGTGGAGCGGTGACGGACGCGAGCTGTTCTACCTCGCCAGCGACGGTTCGATGATGAGTGTGCGCGTCACAGAGGGTCCTGAGTTCGTGAACAGTCCGCCGTCACGCTTGTTTGCCGCGCGGATCCAGCCGAACCCTCACCAGCCACAGTACGCGGTGACCGCTGACGCTCGCCGGTTTCTTGCGCTCGAACAGGCAGAGGGTGAGCGCCACACGCTGACGTTCCTGCTGAATGGGCTCAACCCGAACGCGGCCAGCACGCCGCTGCGGTGAGAAGGATGTGCTGAGTACCTCGTTGTCGGCATATCTAGTTGACTCTGATTCCGCACACCGCTGTGGTGTGCGCCCGGGGAGCGACGGTGTGCGACCGGCAGATGTGTCAGGGGCAAATCGCCGTCGTGTCCGACCACTGGCGACGAACTCTATCGGTGGTCGGAGCCGGGCGAGGTAGTCAGTTGTCTCAGCTTTGTCGCTCATGGATCAAAGGGAAAATGCCGATGAAGGCGTCCGTCCGTACATCAATCAACGTCCTCACCGTATCGCTGTGCACGCTCTGCGGGGCATCTGCCCAGGAAGCGCCCACTGAGCCGACGTACCTGCCGTACGGACTCCGGATTGCCCCTGGCGTAGAGATTGCGGCGGCCCCGCGACCGTTTGATGTGATGCATCACGGCGCACCTCTACCCAACATGACGCGGACGGCCAACATGGTGGGGCGTCCGGGAGTGCGGTTACCTAAGCGTGTGGACACTGCTGATGCAGAGACGTCCACGACCCCGCCATACGAACCAGGCTCGGGGGACAGGGGGTTGTGGTTGATAGCAGGCGAGGGAATCTATGCCGGCAACGACCCCGCCCTTGATCTTTCTATCCCTGAGGCCGCCATCGGCACCACGATCTATGCCCCGACGCACATGTCGCCTGGTGGCGCTTGCATGGAGACTGTCACAGCACATTGGCGGTATGACGGAATGGATGCGACCGCGCACGCGCATGGCTTCTGGGACTGGTGTGCCACTGACGGCACCGGCGGTTGGCAAGTGTTCGAGTTTATGGATGCACAGTGGCGCGATCAGTACGTGCGGCCCTATAAAGGTGAGCAGCGATATTGGACTCAGGTCTATACCGATGCGCCATCGTCCTGGAAAGGACTCCTGTATAACTTCAACCAAGGGCGTTGGGAAGAAAAGGTCGCCATCTCCGGTTCGAACATGAGTGGTTTCGGTTCGATAGGTTGGACGATGTGGGAGTCGCACTATTTGATGGACGAAGCAGTGTTATGCCCACGGTTTCCCGATATCAGGGCGTCCGGGTTGAAGGTTTACGTCGACGGATCGTGGAACGCGTTGAGTGTTGACAACTCGCACGACACTCTGGGGCCCTATGGGCTGTGCTGGGTGGACGGTACGTACGATTTCCGCCTATCGAGGAAACGCGACACCTGGCTGGCTCGGACATCGAAATAACGAGAAGACAGCGGCGGCAGGTAACGCAACGCGAATCGGCCCGAAGAATGGTTTGGCGCCGAGCCGTGGTCTTACGCGCAGCCGAATACCGACGCGCTGTGCCCAGGGTTCGCGACAGCTTCAGCACCTCACACTGGGTCAAGGCTGGCCGGCGGCGCAGTCGACGGTGGAGGCGCCGACGAATGCGTCAACTGCCTTCGTGGCGAGCGGGGTTCGCGCGGCCTCTTGCTTGAGGCTCGCCCATAACTTCCGACGCTTACCGACATGGCGCCGGACGTGACGATGGGGTTGTGAACAAACGCCCCGCCTTCCCAAGGGAGCGAGTCGAGCGAGGGCCTGCCTGATCGGTTCGAGCGGCAACTCAGGATTCAGCGCGCCGCCAGCTGCACCGATCGGACGACGTGCGGATGCGCGTCCACCGCCCGCACGCCGAATCGGCTACCGGACTGTGAAGCGCACTTCGTGGAGCACGGCGCCATCCGTGCTCCGCAGCTCGACTCGCCACCCGTCAACGGGCTCTCTGCTGATGGTGTACCGCGGTAAGTGCGGTAACCGGCGCCGGGATTGGCCTCGATGCGGAGCTGCACGGCCCGGCGCAAGCGATCGCCCTGATACCAGCGGTGCTCAATCGTCGTGGCGGTCGCGGATTTGACCTGCGTGTAGAAGAACATCGGCCCGGGTGGAACCTGACTGGCCGCAGCTTCGCATCGCCACGCCCGGAGGGCGGTGCAGAGCTGCACCGTGACCACCGTTGGCATCGCGGCCGTTTTTGTGAGCGTGTTGGGCGTGGCGGTGACCGCGTCGTCCTCGCTTCGTGTGGCCTGCGGCTTCGCGGTCGGTTGCCCTCCAGCAGTCGGAGTGTCCGGCGGAGGCGTTGGACTCGGGGCCGAAGTCTCTGGTGCTGGAGCTATGGCGGTCGCAGGAGGTGACTTGGCCTCCTCGGCCCCACTGTCCCAGGACCGCGTCATCATGAGAAGCACGATTAGCAGGCCCCCCCCGCCTAACGCGCCGAGTGCATACGGGCGGAGCGCTCTCCTCCGAGGAATCGGCGTCACGTCCGGCTTCTTTGCCGACGGCGACGACTCCCGCGGTGGTGCGGCACGTTGCGCGGGCGCTTCCAGCCAGGCTGCGATTTGTGGCGGTGACGGCCGCAACTCCGCGGGCCGTCCGCGGGCTGCGCAGAAATCGTGAAGGTTTTTTCTACTCGTGACGACGAACGGATGGTCCAGCGCCAGCGTCGCGGTCGCGATTCTGTACGCCCGGCGGAAGTAGTGCTCCGCGTCGATCGGATTGTCCGTTAGCTCGCAGACGACGCCGAGGTTGTTTAGCGTGTTGGCAAGGTCTCGGTGGTGGGGCCCGAGCGTCTGCTCCTGGAGGGCTGCGGCCTCGCGCAAGAGCTCTTCGGCGAAGGAGTAGTTGCCGGCCGCGGCCGCCTGTTCGGCGTTTTCGATGATTGACCGGGCGTCGCGCAGTACTGGCATCGGGTATCCAGACCAAGATCCGATGATTGTGAGCGGGAGCCGTGGACCTTGCTCGGACCACGAACTGGGGCCAATTGTAAAGCAAGGTTCGTAAGATAGTCTCGCAAGTCGGCAAACTGAATCGTACCGGGTTTGTCGGAGGGCCCATTCGTTGAGAGGATGGGCCCATGGCACGACCGAGCAAGTATTCTCCCGAGGTGCGGGAGCGGGCGGTCCGGATGGTGCGGGAGCACGGGGCCGAGCACCCGTCACAGTGGGCGGCGATCGAGTCGATTGCCGCAAGCTGGGATGCACCAGCGAGACCCTGCGCCGGTGGGTGCGGCAGGCCGAGCGCGACGCCGGCCAGCGTCCGGGCCTGACGACCGACGAGCGGCCAGCGCCTCAAGGCGTTGGAGCGCGAGAATCACGAATTGAAGCGCGCCAACGAGATTCTGCGGAAGGCCTCCGCGTATTTCGCGCAGGCGGAGCTCGACCGCCGGCCGAAGTGATGGTGGCGTTCGTGGACGCGCATCGCGACGCGTATGGGGTCGAGCCGATCTGCCGCGCAGTTGCCGATCGCCCCTCGACGTACTTCCGGCACAAAGCCCAGCACGCGGATCCCGCGCGGCGGTGTGTCGGGCGCAACGGGACGACGAGCTGCGCACGGCGATTCAGCGGGTGTGGGACGCGCATTTCCAGGTGTACGGCCCCCGCAAGGTGTGGCGGCAGTTGCGACGCGACGGGATCGTCGGTGGCGCGGTGCACCGTGGGCGGCTATGCAGGCGATGGGCCTGGCCGGCGCGGTCCGCGGCCGGCCCTGGGTGACGACCACCCAGCCGTCGACGACCGCGGGGCGGCCGCCGGATCTCGTCGACCGGACGTTCGCGGCGCAGCGCCCGAATCAGCTCTGGGTGTCGGACGTCACGTACGTCGCCACGTGGCACGGCGTCGTCTATGTGGCGTTCGTGATCGATGCAGCCCGTATATGGGCTCCTCCCGATTTGTGGCCACATTCGCCGCCCAGCGCTCTTCGCCTCACGCTACGCCCGATCGCAGATCTGACGAGCCGAGCTGAGCTGCGAATCACCTATCGATCCGCCACTCGGCACGGGCATAATGCGCGGCAGCAAGCATGGCCCTCCAGGCGGGTACGCGCCTTGGCCCCTACGAAGTCGCTCTCCCTGATTGGCGCGGGGGGCATGGGCGAGGTGTATCGCGCGCGCGACACACGCCTGGGCCGCGAAGTGGCCATCAAGGTACTGCCCGCTGACCGGGTGTCGGACGCAGACCGCCGTCGCCGCTTTGTGCAGGAGGCGCAAGCGGCGTCCGCACTCAACCACCCGCACATCATCACGATCTACGAGATCGAGTCGGCCGACGGGAACGACTTCATCGTGATGGAGTACGTCCGCGGCAAGAGCCTGGATGCGCTCATTCCACGCCAGGGGATGCGCCTGAACGAGGCGCTGCGGATTGCGATTGCGGTCGCCGACGCCCTCGCCGCAGCACACGCGCGCGGCATCATCCACCGCGACCTCAAGCCGGCCAACGTGATCGTCGGCACCGACGGCGCGGTCAAGGTGCTCGATTTCGGCCTCGCCAAGCTGATGGCGGACGCCGACACGCCCGAGGAGGACTCGCCCACGCTCACGAGCCATGCACTGGTGAGCGCGCCGGGAACGATCGCCGGCACCGCCGCCTACATGGCGCCCGAGCAGGCGACGGGCGGGACCGTTGACGCACGGGCCGACATCTTCAGCTTCGGCGCGATGCTCTACGAGATGGTCACGGGATCGCGCGCGTTTCCTGGCGCGTCCACGGCCGACACGCTCGATGCCGTGATCCGCGCGCAACCCAAACCTCCCAGCGCCGTCGTCGCGGAGATCCAGGGCGACCTTGAGAAAGTGATTCTGCGGTGTCTCCGCAAGGATCCACAGCGGCGGTACCAGCACATCGACGACGTGAAGGTGGCGCTGGAGGACGTCAAGGAGGAGTCGGAGTCGGGCGTGACGGCGCCTGCCTCGGTCGTGCGCACCCGTCGTCGCGGACCGATCGCGGCGCTGGTTGCGGCTGCGCTCGTGATCGTGGGCGCAACGGCATGGCTGCTGCTGCCGTTCGCACCGCCGCCCGAGGCGCCGGCGCCGATGCGTCCTGTGCCGCTCACGTCGCTGACGGGTTCGGAGTTCTATCCCGACCTTCTCGCCTGATGGCGAGCAGGTGGCGTTCTCATGGAACGGGACGAAGCAGGACAATTGGGACATCTACGTGACGCTCGTGGGGTCCTCGGACGTGCGTCGGCTCACGAGCGATCTCGGGCGAAGATGCCAGGCCGACGTGGTCGCCCGACGGGCGCCAGATCGCGTTCGTTCGGCAACGACCCGACGATTCCACCATTCACCTGGTCTCGCCGCTCGGCGGTGCGGAGAGACGATTGGGCGACTTCAGAGGCGCCGATTCACTGGACTGGTCACCGGATGGTCAGTGGCTGGCGGCCGGGAGCTCCGGACAGCTGAACTTCGGCTTCTGGCCCTGTTTCCGCGCCCCGGCGGCAAGGGACCGCGAGGCATTTATCTGGTTTCCGTCGAAGGCGGCGATGCGCGGCCGCTGATTGTCTCGACCTCGAATCGTGTCGATTCGAAGCCAGCCTTTTCGCCCGACGGCCGGCGCCTCGCGTACGTCGTCCTGCGCCTCTTCCGACGTGGGCATGGTCGGGATGCGGGATTGCGATGTGGCTGTGGTCGAACTCGATACGTCGCGCGCCACTGCGCAGCCGCCCCGCCGCCTGACGACGCAGCGGTACCTGTACATCTACTCCCTGGCATGGACGCGGGACGGCAGCGCCATCATCTACGCATGCCGCCGGGCAGACCTCGTTACTCTGGCTTCTGGCGCGTGACGATCGATGGCGACCATGCGCCCGAGCGCATCGAGGCCGCGGGCGACCTGGCCACCGCGCCAGCCGTCGCCCGGTCGCGCGATCGGCTGGCGTTCACACGCATGTCGCTCGACGACGACATCTATCGATTCGAAGCAGGCGGTCGCTGTGCAGCTGGTGGCAGGGTCCAGCTTTGTGGATATCGATGCCACGCTTTCGCCTGACGGCCGCCGGCTCGTGTTTGCCTCCGCGCGAGCGGGGGGCGAGATGCATGGATATCTGGATTGCCGAGGCTGACGGATCGAACCCGCAGCAACTCACCCGTGGTCCTGGAGTCGATCAGGGCTCGCCGTCCTGGTCACCCGACGGGCGGCGGATTGCCTTTGACTCGCTAGGGGAGGACTCCCGTTGACACCTGTGGATGATTGATGCCGATGGCGGAGCCCCGCGTCGGCTCACGGCCGAAGCGGGCGATCAGGTCGTGCCTACGTGGTCGCACGACGGGCGATGGATCTATTACTCCTGGTGGCAGGCGGACACGACGCGACATCTGGCGAGTGCCCGCCGATGGCGGCGCCCCCAGAGCGGCTGACCCACGGGGCGGCCGGCGCATTCGCGTGCGAGTCGGCGGACGGCAAGAGCCTGTTGTTCCAACCGAAGGACGCCGATTCGCCGTTGATGGCCATGGCGCTGACGGGCGGCCAAGCGCGGCAACTGATAGCGTGCGTGAAGAACAGCGCGTTTGGCGTCGGTCCTCGGGGCGTGTACTACGTGCCCTGCGATCCCAGCCCCGACCCGCCGGTGTATCTGCTCGATCCGAAGACCGGTCGGAACCGCGCGCCTCGGCACATTGGACGGATTATCTCAGCGCCCGCTGGGGCTCAGTGTGTCGCCCGACGGCAACACAATCGTGTACCCGAGGCAGGTGCTCTCACGCGCCGACCTGATGTTGATCGAGAACTTCCGGTGATGGTTGGCCGCGCAATCTCCGGACACGAGTGGACAGCGAGCGAGCCGCCGGCGCTCACTGCGCTCAGAGAGCCAGCAGTGGCACCTTCCTGCGCGTGAGCTTCGCACCCCTACGAGACTCAAAGAGTTCGTGGCGAGCGGTCATCTGCGTGTACGCAGAGATTCTTGATCTTGCACCAGTTGGTGCTCGTGCCGTCCGCATGGTACCGACCGCTCGCGAGCTTGGCCACGATGCCCTCAAGGTCGTGCGCACACGCGACCTGGAAGAAGTCCCTCCCGCGTGCCTCGACGTGGTCCACGTACAGCAGCCGCGTCGGCACTGACAGGATCAGTCGGCGCAGCCGTCGCTTCCGCTCGACGAGGGGCCACTCCCGCAGGTCTTCGCCATCGACTGCGAGCAGATCGA
>CAVXNR010000009.1:0-279939 GCA_963763095.1 Vicinamibacteria bacterium | reverse complement strand
CCGATAGACCGGCCGCGTACCGACTGCGGTGATGCGACGAGACGAAGCCGCCCCACGCGCCGAGACGACCCCGGGGAGACTTGGCTCTTCATCGGCCTGCCCGGATCGTACTGGGGGAACGTCCACAGTGATCCATGCAACATGTTCCGGGCTCAAGTGATCCGCCGTGAGCATCGCGTAGCATCGTTTCTCGCGCTCGCATCAGTGCTGGCCGCTCGTCTCCCATTGGAGGTCAGGACCTGATTACCGTTGACGTGAGCTCTGTCCTGGCCGATGTGTCACGCAAGCCTATAGGCATCAACGTAAACTTTCTGCTGGACGATGACGCCGATCGCACGAACGCCGTAGAAAATTTACGCAGGCCCTGATGAAGGCTGGCGTCAAGTACCTGCGCTATCCTGGCGGCGAAAAATCCGATGGGTATCTTTGGTCGATTCCCCCCTATACCAGCTCCGTGCCCACGCTCGCCCGTTGGGCCGCTGGCGAATACCCCCAGAATCGGGAATGGCCTTCCTTTGATCGCACTCTCGTCGATCGGACGGACAGACGTTCAAGTTTGCGCCGCTTGACTTCGACAAATTCATGGCGGTGTGCAACGCAATTGGCTGTGTGCCGACCGTTGTGGTCTGCTACGACTCCATGTCCAAGGCGGCGCAGAGCAGCGGCACCTCGCCGACCCGCGAACAACTGCTGGAGACTGCTAAAGAGTGGGTTCGCTACGCAAACATCACGAAAGGCTACAACGTCAAGTACTGGGAGATAGGCAACGAGAGCTACCTTCAGCATATTAACGGCAGTGCCACTGCATTGAATTACGCCCGTGACCTGATTGAGTTCTCCCGCACGATGAAGGCTGTCGATCCTACTATCCAGATTGGCGCGAATGGTGGGTCCGACACTTGGTGGCAGACGATCCTGCCGACGGCAGCCAACGCGATCGATTTCCTGGCCGTTCACAACTATTTCGCCAACAGCTGGGGTTCGTACGGTTACTACCAGAGGAACAACGTGAGCTTCATGGGGGCCGTGCAGGCCCCCAGTACGCCATCACCGCCTACGCGCCCGTGGCGGACCGCGACCGCCTGGTGATTGCGGTGACCGAAACGAACTCAGTGGACTGGAGCGGAACCTGGCCGCATCTAACGACATCGGACACGCCCTCGCGCTCTTCGACGCGTTTGGGGCGCACTTGCGCAATCCGAAGGTGGCATTCACCCAGCTGTGGAACACGCGGTGGTTGGGTAACGACACGGCCACGACGCCCTCGCTATGGGACGCTCTCGACAAGTACAATGAGCTTCAGGCAACCGGACGGTCCGTGGCCATCTGGAGTCAGTTCCTGAAAGAGACGCTGGTGGTGTCCTCGAGTACAGCGATGGTTCGAAGCTATTCGACTTATTCACCGTCCACCGGTAAGCTCACCATCTTCCTGATCAATAAAGACACTGTCAGTCGAGAAACGGCTCTGGCCATCAAGAACGCCGGAACCAAGTTTACAGTTGATACTTGGGTGTTCAGCGGCCAGGGTGCCAGTGACTCCAACCCCACCTGGACGCGACAATCCGCGGGTTGGAACGCAGGCACGCTGATTCCAGCGACACTGGATCCAATCTCGGTCACGGTGCTGGACATCACACCTGTCACCAGCACACCGCTGTCGACGACGCTGGAGCTCGGCAGCGCTGCCGACACGCGTCTTGAGCAGAAAGCGCCCTATACCAATTACGCGGGCGGCACGACTTTGTGGGCGGCTGGGAACAGCAACGGGGGCTGCGCGCTGGCAGAGACGGCACTCAAATTCGATCTCTCGGCTCTTTCGGCCGGTAGCACAATCACCGGCGCCGAGCTGAAACTGTACGTGACGAACACGTCGGTCGCCGGTCAATTTCAGGTGTATAGCCTGAAACGGAACTGGAGTGAGGCGGCTGCGACCTGGAGGCGATGGACCGCAAGTTCGCCGTGGGCCGGCCCGGGCGGGAACTCCGTGCCTGACGACCGTGGGAGGATTCCGCGGGCGTCCTTCACAGGCACTCCAAGCACGACTGGGTACGCGCTGTTCCCGTTGAACTCGGACGGGATCCGGCAGGTGCAGGAATGGGTCGACGGCGTACTTCCCAACTATGGGTTTCTCATACGCCCGACGCTCGCGAGTCCCTGTTCGAACGCACAAGACGATATCGGGTTTCAATCACGCGAAGGCGCGAACCCGCCCAGCTGGTGATCACGTTCCACTGACGCGGCGAGCGTGAGGGAGCCAGCGCGTCAGCCGCTCGACTTTGTTTCGGGAAACGCTGCCGAAGCCGAGCGCTACCCCGGAGCCTGGCCGGGCGCTGTGAGCGTCTGGGGCCGATGCACCAGCAGGCGGAACAATACGCGCCGTCGAAGCCGAAACTGGCCCGCGTTCGCGCGACCGGCGCTCCCGCGATACTCTTGTGATCGCCCACGTGCCTCCCCATTTCTGTGCGCCATCCCGCCGCCGCGCCGCCATGCTGGTACTGCACCTGACCCTGGCAGCGCTAGTGGCACCGCGCAGCGGGTCTGGTGCCGCTTCCTCCGTCACGAATTCCACGGAGCTCACCACGGCACTCCTGAGCGGCGGCGCCATTCGCCTGATGCCGGGCCGCTACATCGGCAACTTCGTCATCAGCGTGGACGGCACGACGCTGGTGGGTCGGGACACGCTCCCGGATTCCCGCGTGCAGCCGCCCGATGTCGCCGCCGTGGTACTGGCACCGGCGGATCCACAGGCGCCGCCGCTTCGGATCACGGCGAGCCGCGTCATGGTGAGTGGTCTCACCGTCGTCAACGGCGCAGCCGACCGCGAAACGGTCGTGGTGGGCTCGGATACGGCGACTGCCGCGGCGCAGCAGCCAGATGACGTGACGCTCGATCGCATTGCGGTGCTGGCCGGCGCGTCGGGCGGGGTCCGCGGGATCGCGCTGCACACGCGCAAGGTGACCCTGACACGGAGCCATGTCGCGGGGTTCTGGTATCGGGGGCGGATGCGCAGGCGGTGCTGGTGGTGAACGGCCCCGGTCCTTACATCCTTCGCGACAACTACCTCGAGGGCTCCGGCGAGAACGTGATGTTCGGTGGGGCGACGATTCGCATCAAGGACTGCGTGCCGTCGGACGTTGAGATCGTGGGGAACACGCTCGCAAAGCCTGAGACCTGGCGCACGATGAAGGGTACGGTCAAGAACAGCCTCGAGTTCAAGGCGGTACGCCGGGCACTGGTGGAAAACAATGTCATCGACGGCAGCTGGAAGGACGCGCAGGAAGGCTCGGCGATTCTGCTGACGCCGCGGAACCAGTACGGCGACAACCCGTGGGTCGTCGTGGAGGACGTCACCATTCGAGGCAACATCGTGCGCCGGACGAGGGACGGGTTCGCCGTCAGCATCCTCGGGCGGGACAACAATCACCCGAGCGGCCAGACGGCCCGGGTGACGATCGAGCGAAACCTCTTCACCGATGCTCGCAACGGCATCCGCGTGACGGGAGGCGTGGACGGTGCTCTGACGGTGCGGCGCAACACATTCCCGTCGATCGCGTACAACTGGTTCGCCTTCAGCGGCACGGGCCCCCGGACACCGCTCGCGGTGACGGGGAACGTCACGCGCTCGGGATCCTATGGCATCTCGGGCGACGGCTCGACGACCGTGGGCGCCCCGTCGTTGAAACTGACCACGGTCCTGGCGTTCAGCGGAAACGTGATCGAACGGACGGCCGAGCGCACGGTGTCCTGGCCCGACGGGAACACGCTGCTCGCCCCGGGCGCGCTTGGCACGCTGCTCGACCGGGAGTTCCGGCACCCGGACCCGAACATCGGGTACTGAGCGCTCGTTCGGGCGAGCGTCGCATCTAGCGATCCGCGATCAAACCTACCGATCCGCGATCAAGCTGTCGGGCGGCTCACCGAAAGGGGCGAGCGGACGCGCGATCCATTCATCATCCGACACGGAGACGACGGGATTGCCCGTGCAGGTGTCCACTCCGGCGATGGACTGGAAGTCGCTGTGTGCCAGGGTGCGCATCAGGCAGGTGAGCGAGACCATCCGCCGGTCGTAGCCCGGGTGCAACGATGGCGCCTTGACCGCAAACAGCGTGGAATAGCTGTCTACATAGTCCGCACCCGAGAGCTCAGTCTCGCCATTCGGCTCCGTCCTCACGATGCGAGAGCCGTGATCGCCATGAATGACGATGATGGCGTCGCGCCGTAGCGTCTCAGGAATCGCACGGATCAGCTGGTCGAGTTGCGCCTGGACACATTCGACCTGTTCCACGTACCGGGCGTAGCGTAACTCGCGGCCCGAGGCGCTGTTGATTGACCCTGCAGGCGCGTCGGCGTGGTCCATCCGCTCGAGCCACTCGCGAGGAGGTCGAACCCGGCACTTGCGGTCATACACGTACGGATAATGCGGCAGCAGCAGGTGCGCGAACACGACCTGGCCGCGCTGCGCCTGCGAGAGGTCTTTTGCGACCGCACTGAGTGCCGTCATGCTGCTGAGGGGGCTCAGCCGGTTGCGCTCCCAATTCCACGGCGGCACCCGGTGTCCTTTGTCGCTGAGCCGCGCCCGGCCGGCGTTGTACAGCTGGCGCACGAACGCATACGCGTTCGATCGATCGAGATACATGCTGGCGACAATGGGAGCCTTCTGTACCCCGGGCAGCGACACGGGCGCCAGTGCCCCAAGCGAGGTGGCCGCGTACGTGTGACAACTGGTCGTCGGCCCGGGGTTTGCGCAGAAATTCAGGAAATCGGGCTGGTACACCCTGATCGCATAACCTGCATCGGTAAGCCGCGCGAAGTACACGTTCTGGGTGAGGTCCCATGGCAGTCCGGTGCGTCCAGGCACCAGGAGTCCCTTCACGAACTCGCCGGGCTTGAAGTTCACCAGGGCTGCGATCGAACGATAGGTCTTGAAGTACTCGCTGAACGCTCGACCGAAGAGCAGGAACCCGCGGTCGACGAAGAACGACCGGAACTGCGCTCGGAAGGCGGGAGGGGAGATGTCGGCAGGGAATCCCTCGATGCCAATCTGCTCGTCGAGAACGAGGTGGAGGATCAGCGGACCATTTCCATGTCGCGCGACGACTGCTGGTTGGTCTGCACGTGTAGCGGCCGATCCCGTGGGCAGCAGGATGGAGGAAATCAGCATCGCCGCCGTTGTCGCGGTGACGATCCGCACGGCGTGCCGGCGAAAGACCCAGAGCAACGCGACGAGCACCAGGAAGATGACCGCAAGGCCGATAACGCCTTTTGGGGGATGGAATTGAAAATCGGCGAGGAGCGTCAGTGACCCGGCGATCACCACCACCTCGAGAACTGGCGAGATCGACGCCGTCGCCCCTAGCGCCAGCGACAGCAAGGCGAGCGCGAGCAGGCAGATCAGCGCCCCGGGATCGGCAAACGGGTAGCCGTGGTACTGCAGAAAAACGATGAACGGCGTCAGCAGGATGAGGAACGGCGCGGCCGCCTTCCCGAGCACCGACCTCACCGCACACCACCGCTGATTTGTGACCTGAACACGTTCGCCGATTGAGCGAAGGCCTCTGACGCTCTGTCCGGGCGCCCCTAATCCGAGTCGGTGCGCTTTCGAGTGGAAAACGATCGCAGCCGCGCCCAATAGACCTTGACCGTTGCCAGGACGGCGACGACGCCGCCGACGAGCAGCTGAAGAGCCATGCTGCCGGTGCCGGGGTCGAGGTACGCTTCGACGTTACCGTTGAGGTAGGAGCAGAACAGAAAAACCGCGACAAACAGCGCTACCGTAATCGCCTGCATGGAATCTCCCGCGTTCACTGGACACGAATTGACGACTCTACAGTCGGAACCTACGATATGCAAGACGTTGGCCCGAAGCGTGCGAACGGCAGCGTAGAGAGCTTGCATCGACGTTCTGCTCGGCAGCCGTTCTACGGTTGGTGGTGCCGGGCCTGAGGAGGTCTGGTCCGATTATGCATTCACTGCTGTCGCCTGCCGTGCGGGTTGGTGGTTCTTTCCGTGATCCGGCAGCATTCGTCTTCACGCGCGATGGCGTGTTGTATCGGCAGGTAAACCACGCGGGGCGCGCGGTGTATGACGCCCTCATGGACTCCGGACTGTACGAGGAGCTCACGGCGTCTGGCGACCTCGTCCGCCACGCGGAAGTGGACCTCGCCTTGGCCGCCGACGATCGGGCGTACCGGGTCCTGCAACCGGAACGCGTGCCGCTCATCTCCTACCCCTATGAATGGTGCTTCTCACAGCTGAAAGATGCCGCCCTTCTGACCCTGAGACTGCAGCGGGCCGCGATGAAGCGCGGCATGTCGCTCAAAGACGCGACAGCGTACAACGTCCAGTTCGACGCGGGTCGTCCGGTCTGGATCGACACGCTTTCGTTCGAGCCGCTGCGCGTGGGTGCGCCGTGGGTCGCCTACCGGCAATTCTGTGAATTCTACGTGGCACCTCTGGCGCTCATGCGCCACACAGACGTGAGGCTGCACCAGCTCCTACGAACGTTCCTCGACGGCGTGCCAGTGGACCTGGCCAGCCGGCTGTTACCGCGACACACGCGGCTGTTCCCAGGCCTGGGCGTACACATTCATTTGCACGCAGCGGCGGGACGACGAGCCGCGCCCAAGCCCACGCCCGGAAAGCCGCGGGAAAGGCTCATGCCGAAGCACGCACTCCAAGGCCTGATCGACAGCCTGGAGCGGACAGTACAGGGGCTCAAGTGGGAACCGGCCGGCACAGTGTGGGGTAATTACTACGAGGATACCAATTACAGCGAGGCAGCCTTCGCCCACAAGCGCGAGGTGGTGACAGCTGCGCTCGACCGCCTCCAGCCGGCCCGCGTGTGGGATCTCGGCGCCAATGACGGAACCTTCAGCCGTCTCGCGTCCGATCGGGGCCTCCCGGTGGCGGCCTTCGACGTCGATCCGGCGGCGGTTGAGAAGAACTATCTGCGCATGGTCCGGGCGCAGGAACGAGGGATGGTACCGCTCGTCATGGACCTGACAAACCCGAGCCCTGCATGCGGCTGGGCCGGGCAAGAGCGCCAGTCACTCGTGGAGCGCGGTCCCGCGGACGTAGCGCTGGCGCTGGCGCTCGTCCACCATCTCGCAATTGCCCACAACGTGCCGTTCGAGCACCTCGCCGCCTTTTTTGCGTCGGTCGCGCGCGCCCTCGTCATCGAGTTCGTTCCGAAGGACGACTCGCAGGTGCAGCGGATGCTGGCCACTCGAGAGGACGTGTTCGGCGACTACACGCAGGAGGGGTTCGAACGCGCCTTTGCCACGCGGTTCCTCATCGAGGAGGCCACGCCGGTCACTTCCTCGCGCCGCACCCTCTACGTCATGCGACGACGAGAGGCCTGAGGCCCGCACGCAGGGCGACGGCGGTCCCAAACCGGAACGCGGCGAAACATTTGGAGACCGACGCCGGTCCCCAACAATCGCCGCGCCCGTGTTCTTCGCCGCGAGGCCCGCGGCCGCCCACGGTGGTGACCACGAACCTCAGTGCGCAGACTCGCGCCGCTGGAGCTCCCGTGCAACCTCCTCCAGGCGGTCGTAGCTGATCGCGGCACCATTCGCCATGCCGGTGCCGAGGACGATGTCGCGAACCTCCGGCGAGGGATAGACGCAACTCACCGTCAGGCGGGTCTTCCCGTTCTCCTCGGTGAGCACGGCAGTCACCACCGATTCGGCGTCCGGAAACGGATCGAAGATCTCGGTGAACACCACGCGTTCGGGTGGCGTGATCTCCCGATACACGCCGTGGAACCCGGCCTCGCCGTTCGGGTGCCGGCTGACGAAGCGCCACGCCCCGCCCGGACGCAGATCGACCTCGCACACCGGCACGGAATAGCCCTCGCCGAGGCAACCCCACCACCGGCTGATGTGTTCGGGCCTGCTCATCGCCTCGAACACCAGGTGCCTGGGCGCGTCGAATAGACGCGTCATGCGAATCTCGCACTCGCCCGGTGTGGTGACCTCGAAGGTCTCACTGTTTGCTGCGCTGCTTACGGCCATGTCTCTTCTCCTGTGCTTTGAGTTCCTGCAGATAGATCTCGAGGCGGTCCAGGCGGCCTTCCCAGAGCGCCCGGTAGCGCTCCGCCCAGTCGGCCACCTCTTTCAGCGGGGCCGCTTTCAGCCGGCACGGCCGCCACTGCGCGTCGCGGCCGCGGGCAATCAGCCCCGCGCGCTCGAGCACGCGCAGGTGCTTCGAGACGGCCGGCATGCTCATCTCGAAAGGCTCCGCGAGTTCGGTGACCGAGCACTCGCCCGATGCCAGACGGGCGAGAATCGCGCGGCGGGTCGGGTCGGCGAGGGCCGCGAACGTGGTGCTGAGCTGATCTGCTGCCATGTGTATTGAACCAGTCGGTTACTGAACTAATTGGTTAAATAACACTGTGTCGCACCGCTCGTCAAGTATTTGTTTTCGAACGGCTCGATCGCGAGGCAGGGGCAGAGAAGCCGCATCGGAGGACCGGACGCTGGCACGCTCTCTGGCGCACCGGATTCACGTCAGCGATGGACGCCTGGCGCCTCGTGCCCGGTGCGCTCCACGTACTCGATGTACGAACCCGGATACGCGTGCGGCTGCGCCTCGGTGCCGCTCTCGCCCCCGAGCTCGAGGACGCGGTTGCTCAGCCCGCGGAGGAACTCGCGGTCGTGCGACACGAACAGCATGGTGCCGTCGAAGCGTGTGAGCGAGTCGAGCAGCATCTCCTTGGTCGCGAGATCGAGATGGTTGGTCGGCTCGTCGAGCACGAGGAAGTTGGGCGGGTTGAGCAGCATGCGCGCGAGCACCAGGCGCGTCTTCTCGCCGCCCGACAGCGACCGGATCCGCTTGTCCGTGTCATCCCCTGAGAACTGGAATGCACCGGCGAGGCTTCGCAGCGTCCCGATCGATTCGCCCGGGAAGTCCTTCTGGAGCTGTTCCTCGATGGTGAGATCGGGATCGAGCAGGTCCAGCGACTGCTGTGCGAAATATCCCATGTGCAGGCTCGCACCGAGCTTCACATCGCCGGCATCCGGCCGCACCTGGCCCGCCACCATCTTCAACAGCGTCGACTTGCCAGCGCCGTTCTTTCCCATGACGCACCACCGCTCGCCGCGGCGAATCAGCAGGTCGAGCGCATCGTGCACGACGCGACCGCCGTATGCCTTGGTCACGCCTTCGAGCACCGCCACCTGCTCGCCCGAACGCGGCGGCGCGCGGAACTCGAACCGCACCACGCGGCGTTTCTTCGGCAGTTCGAGCTTCTCGATCTTCTCCAACGCCTTCACCCGGCTCTGCACCTGCGCGGCCTTGGCCGCATGCGCCGCGAACCGATCGATGAAGCGCTGTTCCTTGGCCAGCATGGACTGTTGGCGCGCGTAGGCGGCTTCGCGGTTCGTCTCGCGGATCGCCCGCTCGCGCTCGTAGAAGTCGTAGTTGCCCGAGTAGGTCGTGATTTCTCCCCCGTCGATCTCGGCGACCCTGGACACGACGCGGTTCATGAACTCGCGGTCGTGCGACGTCATGAGCAGCGAGCCGGCCTGCGATCGCAGAAATCCCTCGAGCCAGATGATGGACTCGATATCAAGGTGGTTGGTGGGTTCGTCCATCAAGAGCACGTCCGGCCGCCCGAGAAGGACGCGCGCCATCGCCACGCGCATCTTCCAGCCGCCCGAGAGCGCACCCACGTCACCGTCGATGCGATCGTCCTCGAAGCCGAGGCCGTGCAGCACCTCCCGGGCCTGTGCCTCCAGCGCATAGCCGCCGAGATGGTCGTACTCTTCCTGTACCTCGCCGAATCGCGAGAGGATCCGCTCCAGATCATCGGCCTGTGCCGGGTCTGCCATCGCGTGCTGCAGTGCCTCGAGCTCGTGGTGGAGGTCACCGACCCTGCCGCTGCCGTGAATCGCTTCGTCGAGCACCGATCGGCCGGACATCTCCTCGACGTCCTGGCGAAAGTAGCCGACCGTCACCTTCTTTGGCACCGACACATCCCCCTCGTCGGGCACCTCCTCGCCGGCGATCATCCGGAAGAGTGTCGTCTTGCCGGAGCCGTTCGGCCCGACGAGGCCGACCTTGTCGCCAGGATTGAGCTGGAACGAGGCGTCAACGAAGAGAATCTGCCGGCCGTACTGCTTGCTGATGCGCGAGAACGAGATCATGTGACCGAGCATGATGGCCCGGCCGCGGCAGTCCCGTCCATCACGTCTGGAGACCAGCCTGGCGGGGGATCAGGCGTCCGCCTTCTCGAGCCGTGCGTCGAGGATCCGCTTGCGCACGCGGAGATATGCGGGACCGAGCATCGCCTTCACGAGCTTCTTCGTCTCCCAGGTGGCGCGCTGACGCATCGGCCACAGCCCGCGGCCCGTGGCGCAGGCACACGCGGCAGCGGGGGGCATCCCGTTCCACAACGTGAACCGCCCGATGCAGCGTACCGGCCCGACCTGCCAGGTTCGTGACGTCGGTTCCGAGGTGAAGAGGAGCCGGATGCCGGCTTCCCCCGCGGTGCTCGCAACGGCGTCGCTGAACGCACCGCCAGGCACTGAGGCGACGGTGGGTCGTTCGTGCAGGATGTCGGCGAGCATGTCGCTGCTCTCCGCCCATTCACGGCGGAGCTGCTCCACGCTGCACGACGACATCTGGAGGGGATGTGTCACGGTGTGGCTGCCGACGATGTGGCCGCGCCGATGGAGCTCCCGGATACCGTCGGCATCGAGGAACTGCGCGGTGCCGAGGCGGCCGAGCGTCATGAAGAAGTGGCCGCGCCATCCGCGCGCCTCCAGGGCTGGCGCGATGTACTTGAGCGCGCTGGCGCCGCCGTCGTCGAACGTAATCAGCCAGCTGTCCGGCGCCGCACCCGTGACGAGTGCGGGTGGCCGGCCGGTGGTTGCAAGTGCATCGAGATGCCGCTCGAAGTCGACGCGTTCGAACTTGTACACTGCCGCGTCCCCGCCCTCGAAGCCCGTGGCGTTCCACTCCTCGCGCGGCGCGACGTCATGATAGAGCAATGCGCGCATTCGCTCTCCCCGGACGGCGGCGGGCCGCCCATTTCCACCGCGCAAAGGCCGTCAGCCACGGCTGACCCCACACGGCGCTGGTGCGTCCCGCGGTGTCGATTCGCTCGGCACGCCCTGCGACGGCGTCGAGCAGCCTGTCGCGAATTGCATCCAGATTCTCGGTCAGCACGCGTTGTTGAATCCGCACGTGCGTCTCGCCCCGCTCGTCGAACGGGTAGGTGAAGTACCCGTAGATGGGTCCGGTGTCGACGCCCGCGTCGATCCGCAGCAGCGTCAGGCCCACCCGTTCGAGATCGCCGGCCGCGAGCGCCCAGAAGCACCCATGGGCGTTGCGGTACTCGGGGCAGATGCCGGGGTGCAGCACGTACGTCCCGCTTGTCGGGACCTGAAACACGGCGGGTTTCAGGAGGGTCTTGCATCGCGCGATCACGAAGTCCGGACGGCAGCTCTCCAGGAACGCGATCGTCTCCGGCGCGTTGACGGAGTTGGCCTGCAGCACAGGCACCGCTGGCGGCGGACCGAAACGCGCCGACAGCGCGGCGACCGTCGTCGCGCTCGAACTGCCGGTCGCGGCGGGCGTGTGCCATGCGGTAGTACAGACGCAGCGCGAACACGTCCAGCAGCCGCCATACGCCCGAACGACGCACCTGCGCCTTGATCCGCTGCAGGGTGCGATTGCTGGTTTCGGCCAGCTCGACGATCCCGGCCAGCTCACTGAAGCTGGCCATCCAGGCGCTGAGGCCTTCACGGTCGAGGAGGGCGCCGCGATGACAGATCAGTACAGACCGGACACGTGGACGGGCGTCTGTGGGCACGTCGAAGCTCATAAGCAAACGGCGGTCCCGACAGCTCACAGCCTCCGGCGTTCACGACCCTGCCCGCCCGGCCTGCCTCATATCGTGATCGAGTACGCCAGAATGGACGCATGACGCCACCGCGCGATGCATCAGGCAACGGCGGCTTTGCCGCATTTGGCCTTGCCGATACCCTCGTGAACGCCGTCACCTCGCTCGGCTACGAGGAGCCGACGCCGGTGCAGTGCGAAACGATCCCCCTGCTGCTGACCGGCCGCGACATGCTCGCGCAGGCGGCCACCGGCACCGGAAAGACGGCGGCCTTCGCGCTGCCGATGCTGCACCACCTCCTCACCAACCCGCCGTCCGGGCGGCGGCGCACCCGCGGCCTCGTGCTCGTACCGACACGCGAGCTGGCGATGCAGGTGGCCGAGGCGATTCACAAGTACGCGCGCAACTCCGGGCTGTTCGTCGTCCCCGTGTACGGGGGCGCGTCGATGTCGATGCAGATCCGTGCCCTGGGGCGTGGCGCCGACATCGTCGTGGCGACACCTGGGCGCGCGCTCGATCATCTGCGGCGGCGCACCCTCGACCTCGAGGGCCTGCGCGTGCTGGTGCTCGACGAGGCCGACGAGATGCTCGACATGGGCTTTGCCGAAGATCTCGACGCCATACTCGAAGCGACGCCCGCCGCACGTCAGACGGCGCTGTTTTCCGCCACGATCCCGCCGCGCATCCTCTCGATTGCCCACAAGCACCTGCGCGATCCGCAGCGGATAACAGTGGCGCGCGAGAAGACGGTCGCCGGACAATTGCCGCGGGTGCGCCAGCTGGCCTATGTGGTCGGGCGGGCGCAGAAGCCGGCGGCCCTGCAGCGCGTGCTCGACATGGAGAGCCCCTCGTCGGCCCTCGTGTTCTGCCGGACGCGCCTCGAAGTGGACACGCTCGTCGAGACGCTGAACGCGCATGGCTACCGTGCAGAGGCGCTCCATGGCGGGATGCAGCAGCGTCAGCGCGACAGCGTGATGAACCGCTTTCGTGCCGCGAAAGCGGACCTGCTGATCGCCACCGACGTCGCCGCGCGGGGACTCGACATCGAGCAGTTGTCGCACGTCTTCAACTACGACCTGCCATCCGCGGCGGAGGACTACGTGCATCGCATCGGCCGCACCGGCCGCGCCGGCCGCGAGGGGACGGCCATCACGCTCGTGGAGCCGCGAGAGCACCGGCTCCTCCGCACGATCGAGCACTTCACGAAGCAGAAGATCGAAGTCGGCTCCGTGCCGACGGTTGCCGACCTCAGGGCCAAGCGGATGGAATCGACGCGCGGGTTCCTGCGCGATCGCATTCTGGCCGGCGATCTGGACGATGCCCGTGTGGTGGTGGAATCGCTCGCGGAGGAGTTCGACGTGCTGGATGTCGCGGCCGCGGCGGTGAAGATCGCCCATGCCGCGATCGCGGGCGAAGGCGGCGACCGCGAGGTGGAGATCCCTCCGGCCGCGCCGCACGTCGAGCGGCCAAGAGGTCCGTCGCGTCCATACCGGGGCGGCGGTCCGGGCCCGCGGCCCGGCAGACGCCCGCGTTGAGGCTCATAGTTCGCGCTCAGCAGGCCGCGCCATCGCAACGGTCTATCGACGACGGGCAGCGTGAGCGTCGCGCGGAGCTGTGCGTCCGGCCGCACGTGCAGGTTGCGCACGCGCACGCCGAGCGCGATCTGCTGCGGTCCGGCCGGAGCACTGTCGAGCACCCGTCCCCGCAGCAGCGCCGTCGCAGAGCGGGGCAGCGTGACCGATGACACACGCAGCCACGCCGGGGCGGACTCGACCTCCACGTCCAAGTCGATCGCCGAGGTGTTCTCGAGTGTGACCGCAAAGTCCCCTCCCGCGCGCCAACGCGCGGCGTCGCCGCCGCAGACGTCTGGATGGCCCCCTCCCAGATCGCACGCAGCCACTCCTCCTCGCCCCACACATCGTCGTCGAGCCATGCCGCCGTTCGTCGTTCGACCAGCGCCTCTCTGATCGGCCGCGAGGTCGCGCCCCCGCGCGAACAGCAGCGTGACCGGACGCCGAGCCGAGCGCAGGTGGGCAGGCATGGGCAGGTGTGCATCGCTGCACGCGAGGATCGTCAGGCGCCGCTCCAGCGCCCACGCGAACGCCTCGGGTGAGTACTCGTCGCCGTTCACCACCTCGATGCCCGAGAACAGACGCCGCTCGAACAGTTCGTTGACGTGCGGATACCACTGGGCCGGCCGCCCCATGAACTGCGGGTGGTTCCACGTGACGAAGCCGCCCTGGCTGCGTGCGGTGCCGAGCGCGATCGCGAGGTCCGGCGCACCGAGCGGCTCCTCGTCGCGTGATGAACAGTGCGTTGAAATGCGCGCTGCCGACCGGCCAGGAGGAGGCCTGTTCGGGAACGGGACGCGTGATCTCCACACCAGGCACCAGCAGCATCCCGAGCTGCTCCGCAAGCGGCTCTGCCAGTTCCTACGCCCGCAGCGCTCCGCCGCTCAGATCGCGGGCATGCGGCCTGTATTCGCGATGCTCCGTGAGCGAGATGACGTCAAGTCCGTCACGCCATGCTTCGCGGACGTGCACCGTGGGCCAGACCTCGCCGTCGGAGAACACCGAGTGCAGGTGGAGGTCGGCGGTGAGAACCTGGAATCCGGCGGGGCCAGGCACCACGAGACGTTGCCGGCGCTCCTGTGCGTCTCCCGCTGGGACTCAGGGCGAAGATCGCAACGACGGCACACGTCAACCCTCGACTCATCCGCGGATCCTAGCACCACCATCGATCGGTGCCCGGACCATCCCGAAGGCATGAGGTCAGCGCCGTTCGCCGCCCAGGCCTGCCGGGGGATCCGGGCGGCGGTCAGCATCGTCGCGGCGCAGCGAGATAGCCGGGTAGTACGGGCCGATCAGCTCGCGAGACCACCAGCGGCCAGTTGATGCGCGCTCAGCCGGCGGGGTGAGACGATACCGGTAGTGCTGTGCGCGGATGAATCGCGGCGGCCGATCCGGAAATGGATTGGACCGTAGGAGACCGAGCGTGCCCGGGTCGCCGTGCAACAACTTCACGAGCAGAGGCACGAACCACTCGTAATCGCTCGGCTGTGACATCGCCGCAAACCACATCAGCCAATCGAGCCTGAGGTGGTACGGCGCGAACTGCGGGGGCATGCGCCTGGGATCCCCCGGCTTTCCCTTGAATTCGTACTCGCGCCAGCGGGTCGCCTCCGTGATCTCGCGCTCGTCGGTCCCCTCGATCACGATCTCGAGACGCTCCCTCGTGATCGAACCGAACGCCCCGTAGGTGTTCACGATGTGCAGCGGCTCGAACGACGTGTTCATCACCTGCGCGGGCGAGAGCATGTTCAGCGTGGGCGCGAGGCTGAGGAAGCCAACCACCAGCGCGACGGCGTACAGAGCCGTTCGGCGCGCAGCCGTCGGCGCTCGCAGCCGTGGACGGCGCACCGGGATCCAGGCGAGCCAGGGGTCGTGAATGGTTGCAATCGCGAGCACGATGGTCAGCCAGTTCAGCCAGGATAGATTGCCGCTGACGATCAGAATGAGTTGAAATGCAATCGTGACGAGCCCCGCGACCGCGGCGATCGGCTGCGGCGCGAAATAGAGGAACGGAACGCCGAGCTCGACGACATGATTGATTACCACGCCGCTGCGGTGGACGGCCGCGGGCAGCCAGTGGAAGTACCCACGTCAGCGGATTCGGCATCGGCTGCGTCTCGAAGTAGTACTCGAGACACGTCAGATCCAGCCAGCACGGATCGCCGCGCCACTTGATGAGCCCCGCGCCGAACAGCAGCCGGAAGAGCAGCCATCGCAATAACCAGGAGATCACGACACTCGGTTCCGTGGTGCGCCCGCCCAGAAAGATCGCGAGGAACCCCGTCTCGAGGAGTAGCGTTTCCCAGCCGAAGCCGTAGAAGGTCTGGCCGACGTTGACGAACGAGAGGTAGAGCAGCCAGAGGAGCGCCCACACCGCGGCCGTCACTGCGCTGCCGGCGCGGCTGGTCAGGCCCGTCAACGCCACTGCCGAGAGCACGAGGCCCAACCAGGCAGCGGTGCGGAAGGCCGCGTCCGTGGGAAACAGGTAGAAGAGGCTGGGCGAGGCCCGGAATGGTACCTGGCGCACCCACTCCGGCACAGGCAGCAGCCCCTGCTCGCCGAGCAGCGGCACGAACTGGTTTACCGCAACCAGGAAGGCGGTGAAGTAGATGAGCGCCAGCGCGCGCTCGAACAGCCAACGAGAAAACCACTGGCCGCTCCCGTGGGTCTCGCCGCCCCCGGCCGGCGCTGGGTCAATCAGCATGCGATGTTCGTGATCGGGATCTACCGTGGGACTCCGAAGCAAGCCTATGGCCCATACGCTCGACGCCATTGTCATCGGATCCGGACCGAACGGCCTTGCCGCCGCGATCCTCCTGGCCCAGGCCGGCCGGACCGTCACGGTGTTCGAGGCGGACGCGATTGCCGGCGGAGGCATGCGCTCGGCGGAGCTCACCCTGCCCGGGTTCGTGCACGACATCTGCTCGGCCGTGCATCCCTTCGCGCCGATCTCGCCGGCGATTCGGATCGTTGCCGCTGGCACAGCACGGCCTCGAGTGGGTACGGCCGCCCGGGATGTGTGCACATCCGCTGGACGACGGACGGGCCGCGATCGTGGTGCACGATGTGCGCGACACGGCCGCCGGGCTTGGGGCGGATGGAACCGCGTATGCGCAACTGGTAGGACCCACCGTCGCAGACTGGGCCCGCCTGGAGGAGGCGGTGCTCGGTCCGCCGCGATGGCCGCGGCATCCGCTGGTGCTCGCACGGTTCGGACGCCAGGCGATCCGGTCTGCGCGCGGGCTCGCCTCGAGCACGTTCGCCGACGCCCCTGCGCGCGCGCTCTTCGCGGGTCTGGCGGCCCACGGCATGCTGCCGCTCGAGCACGCCATCACCGCCGCCTTCGGGCTGGTGCTCGGGGCCACTGCGCATCTTGCCGGATGGATGTTTCCCCGCGGCGGCGCCCAGCGCCTCGCGGACGCCCTCGTAGCGCATCTGCGCTCGCTTGGGGGAGAGGTCGTCACCAACACCCCCATTGCATCGCTCGACGATCTCCCGCCGGCGCGCGCAATCCTCTGTGACCTCTCTCCCGCCCCGTTCCTGAGGATCGCGGGCCATCGCCTGCCCCCCGCGTACCGGCGCCGCCTCGAGCAATACCGGTACGGCATGGGGGTGTTCAAGGTCGATTGGGCACTCGGCGCGCCCATTCCGTGGACGGCAGAGGCCTGCACGCGGTCAGCAACCGTGCACGTCGGCGGTACGCTCGAGGAGATTGCCGCGTCAGAGCGGGCAGCCTGGGAGGGGCGGCATGCAGAACACCCGTTCGTGCTCCTTGCGCAGCACACGCCGTTCGATCCCTCACGCGCCCCGGCAGGGCAGCACACGGCGTGGGGGTACTGTCATGTGCCGCGGGGGTCCGGAGTGGACATGCTGCCGCGCATCGAGGCCCAGGTGGAGCGCTTCGCGCCCGGGTTCCGCGACCGGATCCTCGCGCGCCACGTCATGCCGCCCGCTGCGCTGGAGCGGCACAACCCGAACTACGTCGGCGGCGACATCGCCTCGGGCGCGGCAGACGCCCGTCAGCTGGTCGCGCGACCCACGCTGTCGCACTACTCGACGCCGGTGCCCGGCCTGTATCTCTGCTCCGCATCGACGCCGCCTGGCGTGGGGGTGCATGGGATGTGCGGCTACCACGCGGCCCGGCGAGCCCTCCGCGAGGTGCTGAGGGAGTGAAGCTGAACGGCCGGCGCAAGGAACCTTCTCGCGCGGCGTAGAATGCTGCACCATGATCCCTGCAGCCCCGGCCCGCACCGCCCCGCCAGCGAGCGCGAGCCGCCTCGTCTCAGTCGACGCGTTCCGCGGGGCCACGATCGCCCTGATGGTGCTCGTCAACACGCCGGGCGACGGCGCCCACGTCTACGGGCCGCTCCAGCACGCCGACTGGCACGGGTGGACGCCGACGGACGTCGTGTTCCCGTCTTTTCTGTGGATCGTGGGGCTGTCGCTGACGTTGTCCTTTCAACGCCGGCTGGCCGCGGGAGCAACCCGCGCCGATCTCTTCAAGGGCGCGCTGCGCCGCGCGGCCATCCTGTTTGCCCTGGGCCTGTTCCTCTACGGGTTTCCCCGGTTCGAACTCTCGACGTGGCGCATCCTCGGCGTGCTGCAGCGGATCGCTATCTGCTATCTCGCGGGCGCCGCGATCTGGCTCACGACAGGGCTGCGCGGCCGGATCGCGTGGACGGCCGGCCTGCTCGCCAGCTACTGGGCGCTGATGATGCTCGCGCCCGTTCCGGGCTTTGGCGCAGGCAATCTCGGTGTCGAGGGGAACTTCGCCCACCATGTCGATCGCCTGGTGCTGGGCAATCACAATTACGCCGAGACGAAGACCTGGGATCCCGAGGGCATCGTCAGCACGCTGCCAGCCGTCGCGACCGTGCTGTTCGGGATGTTCGCGGCGCAGGTGCTCACGCGGCGGCGCCCGCTCGCCCAGCGTGTCGCATGGTTGGCCGCCATCGGAGTCGCCCTGCTGGTCGCTGGCCTCGTAACGGATCAGTGGCTTCCGATCAACAAGAAGTTGTGGACCACGTCGTTCGCACTGTTCATGGCGGGACTGGACTTCGTCCTGCTCGCGGGTTTCGCGTGGGTAGTGGACGGTCTCGGCTGGCGCAAGCCGGTTCGTCCGTTCGTCATCCTCGGGATGAATGCGATCGCGATCTACATGATCTCCGAGCTGCTCCTGGGCGTCATGGACGGCCTCGGCTGGAAGGCGCCGCTCTACCAGGCTGTCTTTGCGCCGCTGGCATCCCCGGTGAACGCGTCACTGCTGTTCGCGTTGGTGTACACGCTGCTGATGTTCCTGATCGCCTGGGCCATGTACAAGCGCGGCGTGTTCCTGAAGGTGTAGTCGTCGTCCGGCGGCCTGCCGGCTATTGTCTGGTTGCCGTGAAAGCTCCGCTGTTGCCAGACACGTCGATGGTTCCCTTCATGGCCGTCGGCGACTCCGCCGTGCCGGTGAAGACGAGCACGTAGTCGGTGCCCTGGTGCGTCACGTCCACCTGGAAGGTGAGCGTCGCGCCCTTGACCTGGCCGGTCGCCTTCGTGTCTCCGGTTGGCACCTTGCATGTCCCGCCGACCGAGCCACCAGCGTCCACGGTTAGCGTACACAGGGTGTTCACCGGGTTGCCGGCTACGTCGCCGGTGATCATCCACGAGCCGGCGAACGGGCTTGCGGCGCGGGCCGGAGGGGGCGGGTCGAGGCGGTTCAGGCCCTTCTCGAACTCAGGGTCCATCGCTGCGAGATCGGCCCGGTACGTGACGGTGTCTGCCGTGGGGAAGGTTGCCGGGACCTTCTGCGTGACCGCACTCGTGGCCGCCCACTCGGTTCCACGCTGGAACGTGGCCGTGAAGCCCACCGAGCTGAGGCCGTTGACGTCGTGTCCGAGCGCCGTGTGGAAGATGCGTCCCTTGCCGTAGGTGAGCACCATCAGCACGGGCTCGTCCCGATCGGTGCCCTCGTTGTCGGGGCGCGAGTGGCCGGTGGCGAGCACCGTCATGTTCTTGCCCGGTCCCCGCAGCCTGGCGTAGAGCTCGTCACCCTGCTGCATCCACGCCTTCGGCAGACCGCGCGCGATCGGGTGTGTCGCGTTGTGCATGGTAACCAGGAACGGCACGCGGCGTCCGTGGCTGCCGGCAGGTCCCGGCGACGCATCGGACGACAGCGTGCCCGCTTGCATGAACCACCGCGGGCCCGCCTTCTCGTCGCGGCCACGCCACCCGCCGACACCGATCATCT
The DNA here is from genome assembly GCA_963763095.1 of Vicinamibacteria bacterium. Classification (GTDB taxonomy): domain Bacteria; phylum Acidobacteriota; class Vicinamibacteria; order Vicinamibacterales; family JAENWD01; genus CAVUCH01. Next base: position 260,288 of record CAVXNR010000009.1, on the reverse strand, counting down.
CGTTGAACGCCGTCCAGCCCGGGAAGGCGTTGTCCGCGGCGTGCACGATCACGACTCCGCCCCCATTGGTGACGTACTGTTCGAATGCCGTCTTGATCTCCGCGGGCCAGCGCTCGTCGGGCGCATCGTAGTTCCAGACGACCGCGCGGTAGGCGCTGAAGTTGGGCTTGAAGGCGGTGAAGTCAGCGCCCGCGGGCGGGGCGGTCACCACATCGACCTGAAACAACCCGGTTTCCTCCAGCTGCTTCTTCAGCACGGGTGTGGTGAGCTGCCACTTATGCCACGGGCCGCCGCTCTCCCCATCGAGCAGCATGACGGGCAGGCGGGGGGCTGCCCCGGTGAGGGCGGGAATGACGATGAGAGCGGCGAGCACGAAGGCTCGCGTCGGCATGGACATCGATGTCTCCTGGATGATAGGTCGCGACATTCTATATCTGCGCTGCTTACCCAATCGCGCAGGGCTGATTCCCTGCGTCACACCGACTGGCAGGCAGGGGTGAAGCCCTGCCCCCCGACGGTCACAGCGGGGTGGCGGGGGGGCCGGCGGCGGTGAGGAAAAAGCTCGAGCGGGCGAAGACACGCGGACGGGCGATCGCACGGTAGCGCGCACGCCAGCGATCGGTGAATCCCTGCGCATCGCTCGCGAGCACTAGGGCCCAGACGCTGCCGCCGAAGCCGGCGCCGAAGGCCGACGACGCGGCGGCCCCGAGCTCGCGCGCGAACCGCGTCATCGCCATCGTCTCCGGCACCTGGTTCCTGAGGAGATCTTCCGCACCCCGCTGTGATTCGTCGGCGACACGTCCGAACGTCTCGACGTCTGCGTCGGCCAGCGCCCGCGCGGCCGCGGGCACGAGCGTTTCGTTCTCGAGGAGAAAGTGCGCAAGCCGCCTCGTCAGATCGGCGGGCGCGAACGCATCCGATTGAGCGTCCCGGATGGCCGACTCGAGCCGCGCTGGTGCGTCAGGGCGCGAGTGCACCGCGGCGCGGAGGGTCTCATGCCGTTCGCCGGTCGCGTCACGCCAGATGCGCAGAATCTCGCCCACGAGCAGGGACGCACGGTTGTATCGAACCCGCGCGTTCCCGGTCTTCTGCGCAACGATGCCACTGCTGGCAATCGCGAAAGTGTAATCCTCGGGCACCGGCAGCGTGGCGATGCGCCGCCCCGGGCAGAACTCGAAGTGTCCGAGGTGCCGCGGCTCTGAACAGAGGATCGCCGTGTGATCCTCGCTGCCGCCGAACGTGCCCACGCCGTGGTCGCCCGCCAGCCCGCCAAACGGCTGCCCGTTCTCTACGCTGCCAAGGTATCCGGCGAGATCCGCCAGGCCGTGGACGTGCTCGCGATAGGCCTCGCGATCGCGCAGCTGGTTCACGTCGGCGATGGCCAGGAACACCGCCGTGATCAGCGCGCTCGAGCTGCTCATGCCCGCCGAAACCGGCAGCGTGTTCCGAAAAGAGAAGTCGACGCCGGCCAGTGGCGGGTCGAAGTTCCGGGCGACGCGGCGGGCCACGGTCATCGGATAATTTGCCCAATCCCCGATCGGGATGGCGAGGTCCGGCGCGATCGAGAACTCGATGGCTCGCGTGTCCATCGTGTCCACGATGCGGACGAGACCGTCGCGACGGCCCGAGTAGACGGCGCACACCCCCCGCTCGACCGCGCACGTAAGCGTTGCCCCGCCCGCATAGTCGGTATGCTTGCCGAGCACTTCGATCCGTCCGGGCACGTACAGCGAGTGAGCATCCAGGCCGCGATCATGCAGCGCGGTCCAGCCAGTCCGGGCCGACTCGAAGGCGCGCTCGCACAGCAGCAGGTTTGCCGCGCTCATGCCCATCCCGGAGAGCGCGTCCCGCGGGGCGGCGCTCACAGTACGACCTCTCGCCCGCGCAGCCGGGACTCGAGCGCGGCGATGTCGCGGCGGTTCGAGAGATCGAGCACCGGCTCGTCCGACGGGAAGACGCGTACGCGTACGCCGGAATCCACCAGCGCCTGCATCGCGAGCGGCAGCTCGAGCTCTCCCCGTGGCGAGAGGGGCAGCCGTGCCACCACGGCTCGCAGCGACGGGGGCACCACCCAGCTGTTCATGCTCACGTACACGTCATCGCCGAACGCGGTCAGCATCGCCGCATCCGGCTTCTCGATCACGCGATCCAGCCATCCCTCCCGGGCGATGACGACCGCGAACTTCTGGATGCGCTCGGGGGAAATCAGCCCGTCAGCGAGCAGGCCCGCGCGGCTGAACGCGGCGACTGCCGGGCCTCCATGCTCGACGAGCGCACGGCACGACCTGACGGGATAGAGGTTGTCTCCGTTCACGACGAGCACGGCGTCCTCGCCGATGAATGCGCCGGCCGCGAGCACCGCATCCGCCGTCCCACGCGGCGCCGGCTGGATTGCAAACTCGATGTCGAGACGGCGCGTCGGCATCGGCTCGTAATAGTCGCGCACGGCCCGGTGCGACGGGCCGATGACGATGCACGCGCGGGAGATGCCGCTGTCGGCGAGGTTGTGCAGCAGGTAATCGAGAAACGGCCGCTCGAACGGGACCATCGCCTTCAGGCCCGTGTCGGCCATCTGTGCCTGCCCAGGCGCAAGATCCGCCTGGCCTTTCGCGGCCCGCATGCGCGTCCCCAGGCCCGCGGCCAGGACGATTGCCTTCCGGATTGGCGTCACGCCGGCTGGTGGCTCACGTCCTCGCCGGCCCAGAGCGTGCGCACCACCCAGATGACCGTGAGGCCGCTCACCACGCTCACGACGAGCAGCAGCGTTCCGGCGCCGGTGCGGCCGTAGAGGAAATTGCCGATCGTGAAGAGGGCCGACCACACCAGCGTGCAACCCGAGACCCAGCCGAGGATGGCCATCGGGATGTTCTCGACGGCTCCCGTTTCCTGGCTGCGGGCCACCCGCGGGTCACGCCGGATTGGTGCCCAGCCCGGACCGGCAGGACGCGTCTTCAGATAGAAGGCGACCAGCACATCGCGATCGGTCGGCGGCGCCAGGTAAGCGGTGGCGACCCAGCAGAGGGTGGTGACGCCAATCGTAATCAGCAGGGCCTTGTGGGTGCTGAAATGGACGCCGTTCTTCGCCAGCACCAGCAGGGCCAGCGACACAAGGAACGAGCTCATCATCGCGACGACCTCGCACCACGCGTTCACGCGCCACCAGAACCAGCGAACCAGGTAGAGCAAACCCGTGCCGGCACCGATCTGGAGGATCACGTCGAAGGCGTCCTTCGCGGAATCGAGCACGAACACGAGCGCCGACGAGAACACGAACAGCAGCAGCGTGGCGTACCGGCCCGCCGCGACGTAGTGCCGCTCGGTCCCGTCCGTCTTGACGAAACGGCGGTAGAAATCATGCACCAGGTATGAAGCGCCCCAGTTCAGGTGCGTGAGGATGGTCGACGAGTTCGCCGCGACGAGCCCGCCCACCATCAGCCCGACGAAGCCGACCGGCAAAAACTTCAGCATCGCGGGATACGCAATGTCATGCCCGAGCAACGCCGGGTCGAGATTCGGAAATGCCTTCTGGATGTCGGAGAGCTGCGGGTACACGATGATCGAGCAGAGGGCCACGAGAATCCAGGGCCAGGGCCGCAGGACGTAGTGCGCGAGCTGAAAAAACAGCACGGCCCCCAGCGAGTCGCGCTCCGACTTGGACGCGAGCATCCGCTGTGCGATGTAGCTGCCGCCGCCGGGCTCCGCGCCCGGGTACCACACCGACCACCACTGGACGGCTATCGGCATGACGAACACGGCGACGGCAATGTCCCAGTTGTTCGTGAAGTCGGGCAGCACGTTCAGGTAATTGATCCCGTTCGGCCCGGGCAGTTGCGACAGCTGCGACACCATCCCGCTCAGGCCGCCAACGCCCGGGGCGTGCAGGGCGAAGTACGCGGCAGCCGTGACCGCGGTCATCTTGACGAAGAACTGCACCATGTCGATGACGAGCACGCCCCAGAGACCGGAGTGCGCGGCGAACGCCGCGTTCAGCACGCCCACGAAGAGGAGCGTCTGCCATCGGGGCAGCCCGAAGAGAATCGCGGCGATTTTGCAGGCGGCGAGGTTGACGGTCGCCATGATCATGCAGTTGAACAGGAATCCGAGGTAGACGGCCCTGAACCCCCGTACGATCCGTGCCGCGGCGCCCGAGTAGCGAATCTCGTAGAACTCGAGGTCGGTCATCACCCCCGACCGGCGCCACAGGCGCGCGTAGAAGAAGACGGTCGCCATGCCCGTCAGCAGGAAGGACCACCAGACCCAGTTGCCCGCGACGCCGTTGCGCCGGACGATGTCCGTCACGAGGTTCGGCGTGTCGCTGCTGAAGGTCGTGGCCACCATCGAGAGCCCGGCCAGCCACCACGGCACGGAGCGGCCGGAGGCAAAAAACTCGGTCGTGTCCTTGCCCGCGCGCTTCCCGACGAAGAGGGCCGGCGCAAAGCAGATCAGGACCGCGACCGCGGCAACGAGCCAATCGAGAGGTTGGAGGTACACGGCGGGCGAATGTACAACAAAAACCCGCGCAATGCAGAATGCATAACGCAGAGTGCAACAAAGCAGTCCATCCCGGCCGTCTCCGAGCCGTCAGCCGTGCGACTGCCGCTCGGATGGTGCCCAGTGCTCCACTCGCATCGGACCTTGCCGGAGCCCGCTATTCCGTGCGGGTCTTTGCCGCGACGGTGTCGAGCGCCTCGTACCGCGCTCGGTCGGTCGCGCGTTTCGCAGCCGACTCCACGTCGAGGTGCATGACCTGATCGTCCGTGGACCTGTCGTACCCGGGCCACTTCGGCAGACCGGGGCCATTCGGGTCGGCGGAGCGCGCGAAGTTCGACCAGTAGGACATCATCAGATCCGACAGCTTCCGGTCGGCCTCTTCCCACGTGACGTTCGGCACGGAATCGAGCGCGCCGAACACGTACTCGATCTCGCCGGCGTGCCGTGCGCCGATGTCTTTCAGTGTGGCAGCCACGCCGTTCACCTTCGTGCCGGGTGCGATCGGGATCGCGCGGTCGAAGCGGTAGCGGTAGACGGGAGATCCACCGGTCTGCCGGTGCATGTCGAGCCACTTCCACGTCGCGTAGGCGATGAACAGGTCGCTGCCGAGCGAGGCGGCCGACTCGAGCGCCTCCGCATCGGAGCCGGCCGGGTAGGCCTTCAGCACGGCATCTGCGTCGGCGCCAAACTGCTTCCGGGTGCGCTCCGTGAAGCTGGCCGCGGTGAGCTTCTCCTTGGCGAGGACGACTCCCGCTCGGACCTCGTCGGCGTTCCACCCCGCGAGCAGCGGCACGTGGCTCTGCTTGCCCTCCGCATAGATGGCATGGACGTCACGCGGCAGGACGTACCCGTCGATCGTCGGGGCGAACCAGCGGCCGGGTCCTTTCACCGCCGCCTGGAGCACATCCGAGGCCGGCTTCGCCCTGAGTGCGGCGAGGGACGGGGCGCCCAGCGACTGCGCCAACGCCACGCCCGAAGCTTCACTGGCCGGCAGCCTGCTCGGCGCCAGCGCACCGCCGCCGCTGTTGAAGAACGCCCCGCTCTCGCCGATCGCGCGGTGAAAGAGACCCTGCGCGAGTGGCGACGCCATGAGCGCGCTGACCGCAAACGATCCCGCGGATTCACCAAAAATCGTGACCTTGTCCCGGTCGCCGCCGAACGCGGCGATGTTGGCCTTCACCCACTGCAGCGCCGCGATCTGGTCGAGCAGGCCGTAGTTGCCCGAGGCGTTGTGCCCGGATGCCATGGTCAGTTCCGGGTGGGCGAGGAAGCCGAAGACGCCCAGCCGATAATTGAAGCTGACGACCACCACCCCCTTGCCGGCGAGCCGCTCGCCATCCTGCCGCGGCTCGGACGCCGAGCCCGCCTGGAAGCCGCCGCCGTAGATCCACACCATGACCGGCAGCCGTTCGGTAGCTGCGCGTGCGGGCGTCCAGACGTTGAGATACAGGCAGTCTTCGCTGACCTCGTCACGAAAGATCATGTCGGAGAAGATCGGCGCCTGCATGCAACGATTGCCGAACGCCGTGGCCTTGCGGACGCCCTCCCATGGCGCGACGGGACGCGGCGCCTGCCAGCGGAACTCGCCCAGGGGGGGTGCGGCGAACGGAATGCCACGGAAGATCCGCACACGACCGTCCTGGCTCTCGGTTCCCTCGACGGGTCCCGACTGGGTTTTCACCTGTGCCCCGGCGAGGTCGCTGACCAGGAGCAGGGCAGTCATCAGCGCGAGCATTCGTGCGGACGATCGTGTCATCGCAATCTCCACGGAATCGGGTCGAGCGAGCATGTCCGGCTCGGACGATGTCTGGCATGAGAGCACAACGATCCGCACAATGCAAAGCCGTTGAAGGCTTCGACGGGGAGGTCACGTCTGGGTACGTTTGTGACGGGTGAGGAGTGAATCCGGCGCGAGCATTTCACTGGGAGGTGGAGAGATCGGGGAGGACAGCGGATTGCATCGGCTATCGGCCTGAAAATCAGCCTCCGGATCTCTCGACCTCCCTGTGGCGGAATCGGCATAACTTCCGACCCGGGATTTCAACTGGGAGGTCAGGAGATTCTGGAGAACACCCGGTGGGATTCGGATGTCTGTTGAATGCCCCCGACAACTGCCTCGATTCGCATGCGGCTTCGGTGGAGGAATTAGTTCTACCCCTAAAATGTTTTGGCCTCCCTGATCTCCAGACCTCCTTGTTAAACGGAGGTGAACTCCGTACGGCTCGACCCTGCAGTAACTGCGCACATTTTTGAGGAGCCTGGGGCGAATCTTGAACAAGTGCGAACCCATGCTCGAGGACGTGGCGTTGGTTTGCTGCGGTTCAACCAGGTACAGCTTCTGCAGCAGCCCATGGCGTGAGCCTCGACCCGGGCGACGTAGTCACGCAGCTCACCGAGCAGATCATCGGCGCAGCGATCGACGTCCATCGCCAGCTCGGGCCTGGGCTTCTCGAGTCGACGTACCAGGCTTGTCTCGAATACGAGCTCTCACGGCGACACGTCCGCTTCCAGGCACAGGTCACGCTTCCGATCACTTATGGGGAGGTCTTCATCGATCGCGGCTACCGCGTCGACCTGCTGGTCGAGGAGTGTGTCATCGTCGAAGTCAAAGCGGTGCAGACGCTCACGCCGCTGTGCGCGGCGCAGCTCATCACCTATCTGAAACTGAAGCGCTGCTCGGTCGGGTTGCTGCTGAACTTCAATGTTGCCGTGCTGCGACACGGTGTTAGGCGATTCACCAACCGTGCTGCAGACCAGCACTCGTCAGCCGAACCGTGAGCGCGGGCGGATGGGCGAAGTGTGGCGTTGCGCCGCCGGCACTACACTGGCGGCAGATGCGTGATACGTGGACCATCGGCGCGGATGCGGCGGGCACGAGACTCGATAAGTATCTAGCCGGGGCCGAACGGCTCCAGTCGCGAGGCCGCGCGACCGCGGCGCTCGAGCGCGGCAAGGTGTTCCTGAACGACCAGGAAGTGGGGCCTGCCCAGGCCGGGGTGCGCCTGACGATTGGCGATCGTGTGTGCATGTGGACGGATCGGCCGGGCAGCGCGGACCGTCGATTCGCGGCGCCGTCCAGGCGCGCCGACGGTTCGGCAGGCGCGCTCGAGATCCTGTTCGAGGATCGCGGGCTGCTGGTCGTCAACAAGCCGGCGGGTGTGCTGACTGTCCCCTTGCCGCGGCGGCCGGACGACGACTCGGTGTACGCGCAGCTGCTCTTGCACCTCCGCTCGCGCAGGCGCACGCCGCACGTGGTGCACCGCATCGACCGCGATACGTCCGGGCTGGTGGTGTTCGCCAAGGACGCGCGCACCCAGCAGGCGCTCAAGGAGCAGTTCATCCGCCGCGAGCCCGATCGCGTGTACCTGGCGGTGGTCACCGGGCACCCGACGCCAGCAGAGGGCACGTGGCGTGACCACCTGACGTGGGACCGAGCGTCGCTCGTGCAGCGGCAGACGCATGGCCGCGATCCCAGGGGCGTCGAGGCAGTCAGCCGGTATCGTGTCGTCGAACCGCTCAGGAGCGCGGCGCTGATCGAGGTGCGGCTGCACACGGGGAAACGGAACCAGATTCGCATCCAGGCGGCCCTGCGGGGACATCCGCTGATCGGCGAACGGCAGTACGTGGGCTTCGCCGCCGTGAGCGGCGGCGAGGGCGCCGCCTTCCGGTTCCACCGCCAGGCACTTCACGCCTGGCGACTCGGATTCGAGCATCCGACGGATCGCCGGCCACTCGGGTTCGAAGCGCCGCTCCCGCAGGACATGGCGCTGCTCGTTGATGCGCTGCGCACCCGCTCGCCCGCGGCCGGGAAGAGCTCGCCCACGGCATAGCGACGTATTCACACCCTGGGCCCGCGTCCACGTCCTGGCCGCCGGGCGGCGCGCCTCGAACGCAGTGCTTCTGTCGGCTCTCACGTTCACGGTTACACGGTTCCAGTGCTCGATCGCGAGGTGCGGCCGGTGAGTGCGCGGTGGCGAAAGTCCGCGCATCATGGTTTCGCGTCGCCCAGCGAGTGGGCACCTCCGGCGTGGCGGTGGGCGACATTCTTGCTTTGGCCGGGGCATGTTCCCAAGACCGCCGAACAAGCCCAGAACGATCCGCGCCACGCGGCGGCGCGCCGCACCGCCGCCCGCACCCACACGTGTGGCCCCGGAGCCGGAGCCAGAGCTGAGCAATTACGAGCTCATCGAACGCCGCAGCCGTGAGCTCGAGATCGAACGTGCGCACGGCGGGCCAGGCACATCGCAGCCACCCGATGCGCAGACGCCCCTCCTGTTCTCAAAAGCCACCGACGGCCAGAACAGCGAACGACCGCAATCCGGCAGACTCCCCTCGGAGCCGCCCACGGAGTAGCCGGCCGGGGTGCAGCCGCCGCGCTGGCATGCGCGGCGTGGGCACACCTCATTCGCATAGCGACTGACCTGTCAGAGAGACATCCGCTGTCGCCAGCCTTGGACAGCGGGTGTCTCACCCTCAGGAGCCATTTCACGTAAACCGCGTCGTTGTAAGTGGATACCACTCTGCCTGGGAGCCGCCTCGAGGCGGCACATCCGTTGCGGGCACGGCCGTCTGGCGCCAGCCAGCCCCGGAGGTTCCCGTGAGACGCAGAGTCAAAGAGGTCACTCAGCTCGTGGTCGTTGCCGCGACCCTGTCTTTGCTGTGGCCCACACCCGCACATGCCCAGCGGCACGGGCACGGTTATCCTCACCGTGGCGTTGTCGTGCATGCGGCATACGGCCGGCCATACTTCTACCCGGGTTTCTACTACCCGGGTTTCTACTACCCTGGCTACTACTCCTCATTCGCCTTCGGGTGGTACGGATATCCCTGGGGCGCGTGGGGACCGTGGCCGGCCTATTGGTACTACGACCCGACGAGCAGCGCACGCATCCAGGGCCCGCCGCCCCAGGCCGAGGTGTACGTCGATGGTTACTTTGCCGGGATCGTCGATGACTTCGACGGGACGTTTCAGCGGCTGCGCGTCCCGCCCGGTGAACACGAGGTCGTGATCTATCTCGAGGGCTATCGATCGACCAAACAGAACATCCTGTTCAGGCCGCGGGCAGGCTACAAGATCAACGCCCCGCTCGAGAAGCTGGCGGACGGCCAGCAGGCGGAGCCCCGGCCCAAGCCCTCGCCGAACACCAATCCGGAGCGCACCCCGGCGGAGGGACCAGGTCGCGGCGGCCACGATGACGAGCACGGCGCACAGAGGCGCGGCGCCCCGGCGGAGGCGTCCGGGTTCGGTACCCTCGCTGTGCGCGTCCAGCCTGCGGGCGCGTCGATCCTCGTGGACGGCGAACGCTGGGAAGGCTCCGACACGACCGGCGAGCGCCTCCTCGTGCAGCTGGCGGAAGGCCGCCACCGCGTGGAGGTGCAGAGAGCCGGGTACCAGTCGTACGCAGCGGACATCGAGGTGCTGAGCGGCGAGACCGCGACGCTCAACGTCAGCCTGACACAGGAGCGGGAATGATGACGCGGGACAAGCGGACGAACAGCGCATGGGCCGTCATCGCAGTCATCTGCAGCGCGCTGGCCGCTGCGGCCGAAAGCGCTCAGGCGCAGGAAGGTACGCCCGCGACGCCCGCCGTGCAGGGGTCGAGCATGAAGGTGACACCCCTCAAGGGGGGCTGGTTGGTCGCCCCCGATGTGAAGATCACGCAGGTTGACGATCAGTCGGCCACTCTTGCCGGAGGCTACGTCGGGTGGGTCACCGACGGCGCGTTCCTCGTCGGCGCTGGTGGCTACTGGCTCGCGAACGGATCCGACGATCGCGAGATGGCCTACGGCGGCCTGGTGCTGGAATGGCTCGTGCGCACCGACCGACGGATCGGGTTCGGCGCTCGCACGCTCCTCGGCGGGGGCACGGCGACGATCGGTGTCAGCTACGCGGACCTGCTGGGACCGATGGCACCAGTGGCGTTCGGCGGCCCGCCGGTTCGGTTCGGCCACCGCCATGGCCGCGGCCCTGGACACGGGTTCGATCCCGGGAACCTGACCGACCCGACGTTGCGGGTCAGCGAGAACTTCCTGATCGCCGAGCCGCAGGCGAATGTGCTGCTGACGCTCACCGGCTGGATGCGGATAGACGCCGGCGTGGGCTATCGCCTGATCGGGGGCACGTCTCTGCTGGACGATCGTCTCCACGGCGTCAGCGGTACCATTGCAGTCCAGTTCGGCGGCGGCCACTAGTCAACGCGCACGACCTGGAAGGGTGGGGGCCTCCCAACCCTTTCTCCGCCGTCCTTTGGCGCGGCGCCCTTCCACAGTGCCGCCCGGCTCTCCCTCCCGCGCCGATCTGGACTAGGATCCTTCGTCTATGACGACGGCGCAGGACGTGTACATCGGCACGGACGGTGGAGCAACCACCTCGAAGATCGGTGGAGTGTGGAGAACCGGAAGCCCGGTTTCCACCCGGCTGCTGCAGCGATCTACGAACTCGGCTCTGGGGCCCGCGGAAGTCGTTCGCGGGTGGGTCGAGGGAATCGGCGAGTACCTGCGCGACAACCGTCTCATGTGGGACCAGGTTCAAGGCGTGGGCGTAGCTGTCCCAGGGCCGCAGCAGCGGTACAGGATACTCGACAAATCGCCGAACCTGCCCGACAGCTTCACCGGCTTCAACGTGCTCGAAGAATATGGAGCCGCGCTCGCGGAGCGAGCCGGCCGCGCCGTGCCGCTCGTGGTTGGCAACGATGGAAACATGGGAGGCGTCGCCGAGGCACAGCGCGTTCGGGCGCGCGGTACAGGGACGGTGTTGATGCTGGCCCCGGGCTCCGGTCTGGGCTGCGCGTATATCGATCGCACGGGCTTGCCGCTCGACGGCGATACGCTCGCCGGCATGGAAGCTGCCCATGTGGCTGCCCCGCTGCACCTGCTGGGTGCGAAGCCATATCCATGCGGGTGCGGGCGCACGTGGGGGTGCGTCGAGGTGTACACCACGTTGTCAGGCCTGCCGTTCCTGCTGGCTGAGCGCCTCGAGGGACAGCCCGACCACGAGCTCGCACGCTCGCCGCTCGGTCCCCGGGAACGCGCGCTGGCGTTGCGCGGGCTCGCCCAGAAGGATGACGCGCTCGCTCTCGAGTTGTTCGACCTCCAGGCGCGCGCGATGGGGTTGCACGTCGCCACGCTTGCGATGGTGCTCGACCCGCAGTTCGTGGTGATTGGCGGTGGGCTGATGGACCCGGAGTCCACGACGCCGAAATTCCGCGAGCGATACCTGCGTCTCGTGCGTGAGGCCGCGGACCCCTACTTGTGGCCTGCCCAACGAAAGGTACTGACCATTGTGCCGGCGGCGCTCGGCGACCTGTCGCAAGCAATAGGGGCGGCGCTCGTCGCGCTCTACCGATCGGAGCTCGCAGGACGCCTGGCCGAAGCGCGATAAGTGTGCTCCGGTCGGCTCCACGCTCCGGGGACTCCGAAGCGCATCAAACCCGCGATTCACTTGTGTAGTCATGTGGGGCAGGCCTTCACCTGCTAGAGCGCGCCGATTTGCAGGGCTGAAGCCCTGCCCCACATCAGGGGTGCCGCGACACCACAAGCGAGTACCTGGGTCTAACGCCGCGAGCCTCCACCCACCCCAGCGCTGGGGTCAGGCGATATACGGTCCAGTAGGCGCCCCGTCCGGCTGCGGATCGCGCATCGGCACAGGTGGCGGTTCGCTACCCGGCGTGTCCGGGATGTCATCATCGTCGATGTCGCGTTCGTAGGGTTCGGGCGGAACCGGAGGTTCGTACGGCGGGGGATCGCCCGGAGTGAGACGAACGTGTATCGACGAGCCGCGGGTTTCGCGCGGATATGCCATGTGTGAGTCTCCTCGCGGCGCATGCTGATGAGATCAACAAACCCGTACGCGCCGCGTGAGAAGAGCTGCAAAGCGGGGACCAGGCGGAAGAAAGCAGGCGTCGGGCTGCGGGCTACAGGCTGCGGACCCAATCTCGCTTGGAGTCTCAACCACCGTGCGCGCTGATGGCCTAAGGCCCGACGGGCCTGCAGGCTGCCGCCCGTAGCCTGCCGCCTCTCCCGCAACTGACGCGTCTAGATATCACTGAGATGCTCGATGCGTCCCGTGCTGTCGCCGAGCGTCTCCTCGCGCACGCCGAGGCGATCGAGCAGCGTGAGATACAGGTTCGTCATGGGCGTGCCGTCCGGGTAGACGACGTGGCGGCCCGGCGTCAGGGAACCGCCGCCGCGCCCGACCAGCAGCACCGGGAGGTTCTCGTGGCTATGCTGGTCGCCGTCCGCGATACCGCTGCCGTACACCACCATGCAGCGGTCCAGGAGCGTTCCGTCGCCGTCAGGCGTGGACTTCAGCTGCTGGATGAAATACGCAAAGAGCTCGATGTGATGCGTGTTGATCTGCGTCACGCGTTCGATCCAGTCCGCCTTGCCGCCGTGGTGGGTGAGCGGGTGGTGCGGGTCGGGCACGCCTATCTCCGGATACGTCCGGATGCTCCCCTCACGGCCCATCATCATCGTTGATACACGCGTGAGGTCCGCCTGGAAGGCGACGACCTGCAGGTCGAACATCAGCTTCACGTACTCCGCATACACGACCGGCACACCCGTCGGCGCCTCGAGGCCTGGCGGGAGGTCGCGCATGTCCTGCTCCGCGAGCTCGATGCGCCGTTCGATCTCGCGGATGGAGGACAGGTATTCGTCCACCTTGCGACGGTCGGAAGGGCCGAGGCCGAGCACCAGCGCACGGGTGCGCTCCGAGACCGTGTCGAGGATGCTGCGGCGGTAGAACATGCGCCGAGCCCGGGTCTCCGGGTCGAGTCCGGCATCGAACGCACCGAAGAGGCGCTCGAACGCGAGCCGCGGATTGGTTTCGGGCGGCATCGGCGATGTGGGGCTCCGCCAGGAGACGCTGTTGGTGTAGGCGCAGCTGTAACCCGAGTCGCAGTTGCCGACGGAGCGCGAATCGTCGCACCCGAGCTCGATCGAACGGAACCGCGAGTCGTTGCCGATGTTCGCGGCCGCGATCTGATCGACCGACACGCCGTTCTGGATGTCGGCGCCTGCGGTCTTCCGCGCGTGGACGCCCGTCAGGTACGCAGCGGCCGCACGCGCGTGATCGCCAGGTCCGTCGCCGAGCGCGTACGCGTTCTTGTGCGCGAGCCCGGTGAGCACGAGCATGTCGTCGCGGTAGGGCGAAAGAGGCGCGAGGATGCGCGAGCAGGTGAACCCGCGTCCCGTGTCGGCCGGGGTCCAGTCCGGCAGCGTCACGCCGTTCGGCACGTAAGTGAACGCCAGGCGCAGCGGTGACGTGCGCGAGGCGGGCGCGGCGAACGCCGGCGTCATCGCATCGAGAGCCGGGAGCGCGATGGCCGCGCCGAGCCCCTTCAGGAACAGCCGGCGGGGCAGGTGGCGGCCGGTGACGATCATGACTGTGTACCTCGTCGCCTCTGGAACGGCGCGCTCCGGACGATCTCGAGCACGAGGCCCGAGAAACGGTAGTCGTGCGCGGGCAGCGCGCGTGCAATGGTGCGGACCGTCTGCCGGTCCGCCGGGCTCAGGCCCCGGCCCAGCGCGTACGTGAGCAGCTTGACCGTCAGCGCCCGTGCGAACGCGTCTTGCTCGCGCTCGAGAATGCCGCGCAGCGCCACGGGACCATCGAAGGCCCGCCCGTCGGGCAGCTCGCCGGCAGCGTCGATGGGTATCCCGGCATCGCTCGTGCGCCAGGCGCCGATCGCATCATAGTTCTCCAGGCCGAAGCCGAGCGGATCCATTCGCCGGTGGCATGCGGCACACGTGGGGTCGCTCCGGTGCGCTTCCAGCTGCTGCCGCACCGACGCCGATGCGCCCGCTTTCGCCTCGTCCAGGTTCGCGACGCCAGGCGGCGGGTCGGGCGGCGGGGCGTCGAGCAGGTTCTCCAGGATCCACTTACCGCGCAGTACGGGTGAGGTACGCGTGGCGTACCGAGGACACCGTGAGCACGCTGGCATGCGTCAGGATGCCGCCGCGCGCGGCCGGCACCGCCACGCGCTGAAACGCGGGTCCGGCGACGCCGTCGACGCCGTAATGCCGCGCCAGGCGCTCGTTCAGGAACGTGTAGGGCGCGCTGAGGAAGTCGAAGATGCTGCGGTCCTCGCGGATGATGCTCTGGAAGAACAGCTCGGTCTCGCGGCGCATCGAGAAGCGCAGGTAGTCGTCGAAGCCCGGAAACCGGTCCTTGTCGGGCGCCGCGGACTCCAGGGCCCGGACCTGCAGCCACTGCCCGCCAAACTCCTCGACGAGGGAGCGGGCCCGGTCGTCCTGCAGCATGCGGCGCACCTCGCGCTCGAGCACCACGGGTTTCCGCAGCTCGCCCCGGTCCGCGAGCCGGCGCAGATCCGCGTCAGGCATGCTCGCCCAGAGAAAATACGACAGGCGCACCGCGAGCTCGTGGTCGCTGATGGGCGCGCCGGCGGCGGGAGTATCCGACTCGCGTCCGTCCGGTTGCCGCCGGCGTCTATCGGACGATGCGTGTGCGCCCTGCCGGTCTCGTTCGATGCGAAACAGAAAGTCCGGCGAGACCAGCATCGCCTGAATCGCTACTGCTAGCCCTTCTTCGATCGGTTCGCCCCGGCGCTGGACCAGCGTCGCCAGGCCGTTGTAGGTGGCCACCTCCGCCGGCGCGACGGGTCGCCGGAAGGCGCGGCGTGCCATCTCGGCGACGATCCGGCGGCGGCATGCGGGAGCGTGGGCGCCTGTGCGATGCCCGCACACGAAGATGCGCGCAAGGCTCTCAGGAGCCGGCGCGGTCGCTTGTGCGTATGGGCCGCCGATCTCGATTGCGGCGACGCGCGCGTCGTTCGCCGGTACCCTCTCCGCCTGCTGCTCGTCGAATTTTTTGCGCAGGTGTTCGAGCTTTTCGGCGGAGGCGTCGGGCGGCGGCGAGAAGACGGCAGCGGGTGCTGACCTGGGGGAGGGATTTGGACCGCCATAGGACGCCGGCAGCCCTTCGAACAGCTTCGTCACGGATGCGGCGACCCAATGCTCGCCCGCAGGCACCCGGGTTCGCATGTCGACGAACTTGCCGCCGAGGTCCTGCTTGTAGGTGAAGAACGAGGCACTGGCCTCGGGATCGAGCGTTCCAGCCTGCACCTGCTGCCCGTCAATCCAGAGGGCGAGCTCGACGGGTGCGGACGCGGCCGGTCGCGTGCCGCCGGTCACGACCCGGAACGTATACTCACCGTCGGCGGGGAAGCGATACAGCGTGTGGACGGCGTTTGGCAGGCTCAGGCCCGTGACGTCGTAGGTGGCGGGCGGCTGCTCGAGCGGCTGCACCGTGCGGGTGCGTGGCTGCCGCCGCACCAGCGTTGGCTTCATGGCCGGTACGCCGAAGAGCGCGGCGCGCGTGACGCGCTCCGCGGCCACGAGGTAGCGCTCCATCAGCACGGGAGGCAACGAGAGCACGTCGGCGATGTTGTCGAACCCGTACCCCGAATCGTCGTGCGGGAAATCATCGGCGGGCCTCAGGTCGACACCTAGCAGGTCGCGGACCGTGTTGTTGTACTCCGTCCGGTTGAGGCGTCGAATCGTGACGCGTCCGGGTTCTGGTGGCGTCGTGCGATCGGCGCGGAGGATCTGCGCGTCCACCCACGCGGTGACCAGCCGCAGTTCGGCGGATGCCGGGCGCGGCTCGTCCTCCGGCGGCATCTCGCCGGTCCGGATCTTGAGCAGCACGTGCTCCCACGTGTTCGGATCCGCGAGCACGGAGGCGGCGTCGGCGTACTTCTTCAGATCGAGGTTGCCCTTCCGCCGCCGTTCGTTGTGACACTGATAGCAGTTGCGGAAGAGGAACGGCTTCACGGTGTCGGTAAAAACCGCTTCGTCCGGAGTGGGAGATGGGGCGGCGGCACGGGTCCGGGGCACCGAGCGACCCGCCGACCGTTCGGGCCGCGCGGCCTCGGTGGCGGACAGCGACAGGACGCAGGCGAGAGCCAGGACGAAGCGTTGCACCGTGCCGACGATTGTGAGGGTGGTGCGACGGTCGGTCAAGTGTGTGGGCCGATTGGCGGAACAGTCCTTGCTGATGGATGGTCATGACCATGACAGGCTCGATGACCCGGTGGGGAGGTGCGCGGCTTGCGCGTCGGCTGGGCCGCTCGATTCCGTTTCTTGGAGCTGCGATCGCGCTCGTCACCGTTGGCGCGGCGATTCGCCGGAAGGGCTGGCTCCGCGGGATGGCTGACACGGCGCTCACGGCGGTCCCCTTCGTCGGGACGGCGAAGACGGCCGTGGAGGTGGTGCGCGGCCGTGACATCATCCCCGACCGCGCGGGCCGGACGGTCCGGCGCTAGCAGCCCGTATATGGTTAAAGGGCGATAGGGGATCGACATGATCGATCTCGTGTACTACACTCGCGCATGGCGATGAGTCGACGCAAGGACCTTACACGGACGCCTGGATTGGGCATCGCGTGGCGCACGGCCGACTCGCTCGCGCTGCGCGGCTTCCTGGGTCTGGGTCTGGAGGAGGCCACGCCGGAGCATTCCACGCTCTCGCGCACGTAGCGGCTGATCGGCTACCAGAGCCGATGGCCGGTTGGGTGAAGTCTGACCGGACAGTCCCGCAGTAGTCTGACGACCACCTGTCGATGTCTGCCAACCAGAATTCCATGCGAAATCGCTTGGTTCTCATCAGCGGCCCTTGGCCCATGAGCGGCGCAGTTGGGGGCCGAGGGCGGTGGCACCCGCTTTGCTGAGGTACGCGGCATGACGTCGCGGTGACTCTCGATGGTCTCCAACGCTTTCGATACACAGCCGCCGCTCCCCGCAGTCGGGCCCGTTACGCAACCCGAGCCCGCCGCCTACGATGGCCCCCTCCGCGTCGGCGTGCTGCTCGACGGGCTGAGGGCCCCGCGGTGGGTCGCCAAGATTCTGCAAGACATCAACGCGGCTCCGTTCCTCACGCTGTCGCTGGTGATCGTGGATGGCAGCGACGATCGGCCGGCGGCCACGTGGCGCGAGTGGTTCGCGCGGCAGCGTGCGGCGGCCCCGTACCGGCTCTGGGAGTGGTACCAGGCGGCCGATTACCGGCGCTTCCGCAACGAGGGCGCCGACCCGTTCGAGCCGGTGGACGTCACGCCGCTCGTTCGCGAGGCCGACCTGCTCCGCGTCAAGCCACTGCGCAAGCGGTTCGTCGATCGGTTCCATCCTGACGACGTGCAGCGGGCGCGCGACGCGCGGCTCGACGTGATGCTGCGCTTCGGTTTCCGCATCGTGAAGGGCGAGATTCTCGACGCCGCCGCGTGCGGCATGTGGTCGCTGCATCACGGCGACAATCGAGCGTACGGTGGAGGGGCCGCACTGTTTTGGGAGATGTACGAGGGCAATGCGGAGTCGGGCACGACTCTCCAGGTGCTGACGGACACGCTCGACGGCGGCAAGGTTCTCTATCGATCCATTGCCGGCACGCAGTTCGGGTCGTTGCACAAGAACCGGCGCGAGACGTACTGGAAGAGTGCCGAGTTCATGATGCGCCGGCTCGCGGATCTGCACCGTGGCGGATGGGGCGCGCTGCAGCAGCTCGAGACGTACACCGAGCCGAATACGTACGCGCGCGACATCTACCGGCGACCGACGAACCGGCAGATGGTGCGCTTCCTGGCAAAGACGTACGGGTATCGGCTGCAGCAGAAGGTGCTCGGGGCGTTCCAGGAGCAGTGGGTCCTCGCGTTCCGCCGCCGTGGGTCGGACGATCGGTTCACGATCGTGAACCCGCCGGCTGGCCACTTCTACGCCGATCCGTTCCTCGCGGAGCAGGACGGCCGCACGTTCGTGTTCTTCGAGGACTACTCGTACCGCGACGGCAGGGGGTCGATTGGCGCCGCGGAGCTGGGATCGAACGGGATGGGTCAGCCCGTAACCGTGCTCGCCGGCCCGGACCACCTGTCGTATCCGTCGCTGTTCCAGTGGCGCGGCGACTGGTTCATGATTCCCGAGACCAGCGCGCGACGGCGCGTGGAGATCTGGCGCGCCCGGCGGTTTCCGGACGAGTGGGAGCTCGCACGCGTCGCCTTCGATGGCGTCGACGCGTGCGATGCCACCGTGTGTGCGTACGATGACCGCTGGTGGATGTTCGTCACGCTCTGCGTGCCCGGAGGCCCGCGCGCCGACGAGGTCTCGCTCTTCTATGCCGAAACGCCGCTCGGGCCGTGGCGCGCACACCGCGCCAACCCGGTCGTGTCGGACGCGGCGCATGCACGGTCGGCCGGCGCGTTGTATCGTGAGGGCCACGCGCTCATCCGCCCCTCGCAGGACGTCCGCGGCGGCTACGGCCACGCGGTCACGCTGAGCCGCATCGACCGTCTCACCCCGCGCGAGTTTCGCGAGACGCCGATCGACGCGGTCAGGCCGTCATGGCACCCACGCGTACGCGGCACGCACACAATCGCGCGCTCGTCGCTCTTCGAAGTCGTGGACGGCCGGCTGCTGCGTATCCGCCGGCATGCTTAGCAGCCCGTATATGGTCACGCGGTTCGCGATGTCACCGATGTTCCAACAGGCCGAAGGGGCTTATCGATTTTCGCTCTACGTCGACTTCGCCGATCGAGTCGCTGCAGCGCGCCGGCTGATCGGCAGCGGGTACGTCCTTCCGTTTTCGAGCTTTCCCGAGTGGAGCGATTGTGCCGGGTTCCAGTCCTGGTTTCTGGAAGTCGCGAACGACCGCGGCGAACTGCACGGCGGCACGGCCATTCACGTCCTGCCGATCAATTCGCTCCCAGGCTACCGTATTCTGCGGGTCCAACGCCTCGGCGTGAACGTCGCCACCGATGCGCTCGAAGCGACGTTTCGCGTGCTGCGACGCCTGGCGTACTCCGAGCGCCGTGTGCTGCGCCTCGAGCTGGAAACGTTCTCGAGCACCGCAGAACAGCTGGAATTGGTACGGACGGCCGCGTCTCGCACCGGCCTTGCAGCAACGACAGCGCCTCGCGAGTACGCTCGAACTCTGCTCATCCCGCTTCACGACAATCTCGACTCAATCCTGGCATCGCTGCATCCGACGGCACGGCGTCACATTCGAGCCGCTGCAAAGAAAGGGCTTGCCATCCGTCCGATCGCCGACACGGCCATCGCGCGGCAACTCGATGACCTCTTGCGCGAGACGCTCCACAGGACAGCGGGCGAGTACTCACCGCCGCCGTGGAACGCCATCATCAGGTACTCGAACGAGTATCCGCGGCGTTCACGGATCGTGGGCCTGTTCTCGCCGGTTGACGATGGAGAACGGCTGCTGGCGTTTGCATGGGGATGCTCCCAGGGCGATAGCGTCGAGTACTGCACGGCGGGATCCACGCGGTCGCCAGACATCCGAGTGCCTTTGGGCTATGCGCTCGCATGGGATCTGATTGCATGGGCGCATTCGCTCAACGTTCGGTTCTTCGACTTCGGCGGGATTACCGATGGAGATTACGGGAGCGGTGATCCTGTCGGCGGCATTTCCGATTTCAAGCGCTATTTCGGCGGTCGCGTCGTCGAGTGCGGCTGCGATTGGCACGTTGCGCCCAGCAGAATCACCACAACGGCGGCACGACTGGTGTCGCTCCTTGCGCGCAAGACCGGTCTCAAAATCCGTCGTGTCCGCCTTCCGTCTTCGCGTGAAGCTTCGACGGCGGACTTCAGGACCGGGTAAGGATCCCCGGCAGAGCCGGGGTTGCCAAGTTCACGAGAGCCGGCCACCACAGGTTTTGGCAACAGGCGGCCACAGCCTGCTTGTGACGTCAGCGAACCGCGCGTCGACGGAAATCCACCCCAGCCGGCGGCGTATGGTTGCGATGCGGCGAAACCCCGCCTTCTCGATGCCTCTCCGCGACGCGATGTTTGCGGCCACGCAGTAGATGTAGCAGCGCTCCGCCGGGCACCTGGCCGCAACAGCCGAAATGAGCATCGGATAGTAGCCGTGGCCGCGGTGTTCGACCGGCGTCTCACACTGCACAATCCAACCGGCTGTCGAAGGGGTCGCGACCGTCGCGCATACCTCGGTGACATGGTGTGCCGCCGCGACACGGGTCCATGCGAACGATACCGGCGCCTCGTCGCGAAACAAGACCGCGAGAGTCCAGCCATCATCGAAATATGCGGCACACTCGGACGGCGTGTATGGCAGCCCGGCGGGTGCACGGTCTCCCTCGGAAAAGAGCCGCACGGCCAAGGGCGCCGCGGGTTCCGACGCCTGATCGGGCTGCAGCTCGAACACGAACACCTCCTGACGGACCAGTGCCGGGGCGAGCTGCAACGTCTGCCTGAGCCCGGAGCGGATGCGAGGCGGCATCGCATTGCGAGCGGTGGCTTTCGCAAGCCGCGAGATACGCGCTCGCGTCGTATCGGACTGCGCGTCCGGGCCGCCGCGACGGATGCAGTACAACGTGTGGACCAGACTCGGCGCAAGACGCATCGCCAGAGCAATCGTTCGTAGTCGAAGCCGCTGCAGCCAGTTCGGCTGAAGCGCCGCGGCGAACCAGATCGCCGACCGGGCGGCATCGTATCGCTGCGCCAGGAACAACCCCTTGCCCTCGAACAACGCGATGTCTGATTCTCGCGCGGCGATCTTCTGCCGGACGAGTCTGCGCTGCCTGGCGGTGAGTGGCAGTGAGCGGTCGATGTCGCGCAGCACGTCCCCGAACGCGAGCATCATTGCCGTCGTGTTATGCGCCAGACTGCCTTGACGTCTGCGGTGGCGCACGAGCTGACTTGCCGTGTAGACGAAGTGCGCGCCACGGAAGGCCATCCGCAGCCAGAGGTGAAAGTCTTCGCTCCTCCGAAAGCGTTCGTCGAAGAGGCCCGCGTCGACGACCGCCCGCTTTCGAGCGACAGTGCTGCTCGTCAGCACGGTGCACCGCTCGTGGACTAGCGCCTCGAACGTGACTTCGCCGTGCGAAGGCGTCAGACTCATGAGAGTGCGCCCCGCGTATTCCGGTAGACCGAAGTTGATGCCATCGCAGTACACGGCATCCACGTCAGGACGGCTCTCCAGAACGGCAATCTGTTCCTGCAGAAATCCGGGCATCCATACATCGTCGCTATCGAGAAACGCGAGGTACTTCCCGCGCGACAGTCGAATGGCATGGTTGCGAGCGCCGCTGGGTCCCGAATTGGGCTGCTTCACGTAAGTAATGCGATAGGAGAACGGGGCTAGCACCCGCTCAAAGGTCGGTGTGTCGGGCGAACCATCATTGACGACGAGGACCTCGAAATCCTGGAACGTCTGGGTGAAGATCGACTGCAGTGCTTCGGCGATAAACGCCGACGCCTGGTACGCCGGAACGATGATGCTGACGCAAGGTGCGGGTTCCGATATCGGCATGGGGTCAGATCCCAAACGCTGATGATTGGATAGGGGGTCTGACCCCATATCCCGCGCTAGTCACCGACGACGCGTACGCGGCACGCACATAATCGCGCGCTCGTTGCTCTTCGAGGTCGTGGACGGCCGGCTGCGTATCCGCCGGCATGCCTGGCGCAACGCGCGCGGGCAGCGCCCGTCTGACCTATCAGCCGACCTCACCAGGCGATCCACGGTAGCGGCTCTCAGCCCAGTCGAACCGCGATCGTGCCGCGGGCGACGAGGGTGTTGCCTGGTGGTCAGAACGTGTGGGGCCGGGATTTCAGTCCCGGCCCCAGGCCAGCGCTACCCGGCGGCCCCGCGCTGGCGGCTGCGATCCGCGGGCCCGCCGTTCACCAGCGCCTCGTAGAACGCCAGCGTCTGCCGCGCGATGCTGGTCCAGCTGAAATGTTCCTCGACGCGCCGGCGCGCCTTCCGGGCCATCGTCGCGCGCAGGTGAGGATCGTCCAACAGCTTATTCACGCACGCGGCGAGATCGCGCGCGAACTGCTCCGGGTGGCGCGGCTCGACGTCCGACGAGCCGATGGCCTCTGACGGGACGAGCAAACCCGTTTCCCCGTGTTCCACGACCTCCGGGATTCCGCCAACGGCCGACGCCACGACGGGCGTTTCGCACGCCATCGCCTCGAGGTTGATGATGCCGAACGGCTCGTACACCGACGGGCAGACGAAGATCGCCGCGTGCGTGTAGAGCGCAATGACACGCGCCTTCGACAGCATCTCGGGGACCCAGATGATGGGGGTCGTCGTAGCGGCCCGGGCCCGGTCGACCGCCGCTGCCATCTCCTCCGCAATCGCCGCTGTGTCGGGAGCGCCCGCGCACAGTACCACCTGCACGCCCGGGTGGAAGTACTTGATCGCGTTGACCAGGTGGATGATCCCCTTCTGCCGCGTGATCCGTCCCACGAACAGCACGAACGGGATCGCGTGATCGATGCCGAACTCGGTGAGGACGGCGGGATCGGGCGTCGGACGGTACTGCTGCAGGTCGATGCCGTTGTGAATCACCCGGATTCGCTCCGGCGCGACGCCGTAGAGCGCTTGCACGTCCTGTCGCATCGAGGCCGACACGGCAACGACGCCGTCCGCGTTCTCGTACGCGGTGCGCTCGATCCAGGTGGACGCGTGATACGCCGTCCCGAGCTGTTCTGCTTTCCAGGGGCGGTGCGGCTCGAGCGAGTGCGTCGTCAGCACGAGCGGGATGTTCTGCAGCACCTTCACGAGGCAGCCCGCAAAGTGCGAATACCAGGTGTGACAATGCACGACGTCCGCGTCGGCCAGTGTGCCGCTCATCAGCAGGTCCTGCAGCAGCGTGGCAAACAGCTTCGCGTGTCGCGGATCCTGCGCCGGCAGAGTCACTGGCGGCTCGATGCCCGTGACCGACAGGTTCTGCAAGCGCTCCCGCTGATCGCCGAACGACAGGACCTGGACGTGGTGGCGCCCCTCGTCCAGCGCGGCGAGCTCACGCGTGAGGTACTCGACGTGCACGCCCGCGCCGCCGTACACGTACGGCGGGTACTCGTTGGTCAGGATGGCGATGTTCATGACGCGCCCGGGTGAATCCAGGGCGAGCGGTAGGGCCGGCGCAGGAACCTGTTTGCCTCGTCGTCCCGGGTCACGATGCCTTGCGCATGATCCCACTGTACGGAGCGGCCGAGCTCCATCGAGACGTTCGCCAGGATGCAGGCCGCCGTCGACATGTACCCCTGCTCGATGTCTGCCACCGGCGTGCCGCGCGTGGTGATCGCGTGCAGCAGGTCGTTCATGTGGGCGCGGATGGCAGGAGCGACGTGGCGTTCGAGGTCCTTCTCCGTCCTGTCCTCCGGGAACTGCTCCAGCTCGTAGACCACGTCCTCGTGCACGGGCGTGCCGTCTCCATGGGGGGTGAAGTCGTAGCTCATCACGCTCGCCTTGAGGGTCCCCTTGTCGCCGTAGAACGTCATGCCCCACGGATACTTCGCGTCTGGCGGGTCGCCATAGGTCCGGTGCGTCCAGACGACGCGCAGGCCCGGAAAGTCGAACGTGGCGGCTTGCGTATCCGTGATGTTCGCCTTGCTGGCCTTGTCGACGAGGACGCCGCCGGTCGATCCGATGCGCGTGGGCATGCCCAGGTCGAGCATCCACCGGACCGCGTCGAGCATGTGGATGCACATGTCGCCGACGATACCGTTTCCATATTCCATGAAGGCGCGCCACCCGCGCGGGTGCACCAGGCGGTTGTAGGGTCGCAGCGGCGCGGGGCCGGTCCACATGTCGTAGTCCAGATGCGGCGGCGGCGCCTCGTCGGGCGGGTTCTCACGGGTCCGCATCTGGTAGTAGCAGTAGATCTCGACAAGGCCGACGGTGCCCAGCTTCCCCTCGCGCACGATGCGATCGCGCGCCCTCACGAGGTGTGGCGTGCTGCGGCGCTGCGTGCCGACCTGCACCACCCGCTTGTACTGCCGTGCGGCCGCCAGTATGGCCTGACCCTCGGCGACGTCCACGCTGATTGGTTTCTGCAGGTACAGATCGGCACCGGCCTTCATCGCCTCGATCGCGGTCAGCGCGTGCCAGTGGTCCGGCGTCGCGATGATCACGAGATCGAGGTCCCGCTCCGCGAGCATCCGGCGATAGTCGCCATAGGTGCGCGGCGTCTTCCTGGAGACCTGCCGCGCCGCCACCTGCGTAGCCGCGTCCGCCAGCAACTGCTTGTCCACATCACAGAGGGACACGATTTCGACCGGTGCCACCTGAATCAGCCGGAACAGGTCGCACTTGCCGTACCAGCCGGATCCAATCAGCCCGACCCGCAGCGGCTTGGCCGCCCAGGCATCGAGGTGCATCGGCCACGCCGCGCTCCCGGCCGCACCAATCGCCATCGCTCGGAGGAAATCACGACGTTGCATGGTCCTCGTTGTAGGCCGAATGCCTACTCGAATGCAAGGACCCTCAACCGTTGACCGTTAACCGTTGACCGTTAACCGTTGACCGTCGACCGTTCACCGTTGACTGTTGACCGTTGACGGTTGACTGTTCGCCGTCAGCGATCAGCGGTCAGCGGTCAGCGGTCAGTCCTTTAGCCTCAGCCCTTAGCCCTCAGCCCTTAGCCCTTAGCCCTCAGCCCTTAGCCCTTAGCCCTTAGCCCTTGGCTAACTGTTGTCGGTTGATGGGCGATCTACAATGCGCTCGCCCAACCCCTTCCGAGGAGCGCTGCTGCCCATGTCCCGTGCCGTTGCCGTGTCCTTCTCTGTCTGCCTGGCGTTCGCGGGTGCGCTGGCGCTGCATGGCGCGGGCGAGCAGCAGCCTGCTGCGCCCGCAGGCACGAACGAATACGTGCTTGGCCCCGACTCCCAGGTGCAGGCAGGCGTGCCCCGCGGTACGGTGACGCAGCACTCGTGGACCAGCAGGATCTATCCCGGCACGGTGCGCGACTACTGGGTGTACGTGCCCGCGCAGTACGACCCCGCCACGCCCGCCTGCGTGATGGTGTTTCAGGACGGCGGCGGGTACGCGAAGGCGGATGGGGCGTGGCGCGTGCCCATCGTGTTCGACAACCTGATTCACAAGAAGGAGATGCCGGTCACGATCGGCGTCTTCATCAACCCGGGCGTGGCGCCGCCCCCGTCGGACGGGGCACTCCCGCGGTTCAACCGCAGCGTCGAGTACGACAGTGTGACCGACCGCTACGCCCGCTTCCTGCTCGAGGAAATCCTTCCGGAGGTCGCGAAGAGCTACAACCTGCGCACGGACGGCAACAGCCGCGCGATCGGCGGCGCCAGCTCCGGCGCCATCGCCGCGTTTGCGGCTGCGTGGGGGCGCCCTGATGCCTTCACCCGCGTGTTCAGCACCATCGGCACTTACGTCGGACTGCGCGGTGGCAACGACCTGCCGACCCTGGTGCGTAAGACCGAGCCGAAGCCGCTGCGCGTCTTCCTGCAGGATGGCTCGAACGACTTGAACAACCACGGCGGCAACTGGTTTCTCGCCAACCAGGAAATGCTGGCCGCCTTCGAGTTCGCCGGCTATGACGTGCAGCACGCGTGGGGCGACGGCGCGCACGACAGCAAGCACGGGGCCGCCATCCTGCCCGATGCGCTGCGGTGGCTCTGGCGCGGGTATCCTGCCCCAGTGACGTCCGCCGGCGAATCGAAGCAACCCCTGATGGCCGGCGTCCTGCAGCCCGGGCAGGGCTGGCAGCTCGTGGGCGATGGGTACGCCTTCACGGAGGCGCCGGCAGTGAACGCGAAGGGAGAGGTCTTCTACGCCGACATCCCCAAGAACCGCGTATACCGCGTGGCCCTCGATGGCACCGTGTCTGTGTTCAAAGACGGGTCAGGGGGCGCCAGCGGGCTGATGTTCGGCGCCGACGGCCGCCTCTACGCATGCCAGACCGGCACCGAGCGGATCGTCGCGTGGGAGACCGACGGGCGCGAGTCGGTGCTTGCCGAGGGGATAGAGCCGAATGACCTGGCCGTGACACACGGCGGGAACATCTACGTGACCGATCCGGCGCACAAGCAGGTCTGGCTCGTTACGCGGGACGGCGGCACGCGCGTGGTGGACCAGGGCATCGCGCGGCCGAACGGCGTGATCCTGTCGCCGGACCAGACCCTGCTCTATGTGGCGGATACGGCCGGACAGTTCGTGTATTCCTTCCGCATCGCGTCAGACGGTTCGCTGACCGACAAGGAGCCGTTCTATCACCTGCACCTGCAGGAAGGCACGCCGGGCAGCAATGCGGATGGCATGACGGTCGACACGCTCGGGAACCTGTACGTCGCCACGGAGCTGGGCGTGCAGGTGGCCGATCAGGCAGGCAAGGTCACGGGCATCATCAGCAAGCCCCAGCGCGCGTGGCTCGCGAACGTGGCGTTCGGCGGGGCGGCCTTCGATGAGCTCTATGTCACCAGCCAGGACAAGGTCTACAAGCGGAAGATGCGCACGACCGGCGCCCTGCCGTTCCTGCCGCCGATCAAGCCACCCACCCCCCGTCTGTGACCGTGAGGCGCTCGGGCCGCCTCCTCCTGGGGACACACAGGGACACGTCTCAGCGCTTCCGGGCCGTCCTGGGCGCTCCGCCGTCCGCGGGCACGAGCCGCGCGATCCGATCCGGCTCGTGCATGGCCAGATACACGAAGCCGTCCGGCCCGACGACGACGTCGCGGATGCGGCCGACACCCTTGAAGAGCACCTCCTCCCTCGTTACGCGCGTACCCTCGATTTCGAGGCGCCGCAGCTCCTGCGCCGCGAGGGAGCCCACGAGCAGGTTCCCACTCCACTTCGGAAACGCGTCGCCCACGTAGAAGTCAATCGAGCTCACCGCGATCGAGGGTGTCCAGTGGGTGATCGGCTGCTCCATGCCGTCCTGCGCTGTGCGATCGGTCATCGGCGTGCCGTCGTAGTTCATGCCGTATGTGATGACCGGCCACCCGTAATTGCTCCCGGGCTGGATGACGTTCAGCTCGTCGCCGCCGCGAGGTCCGTGCTCGACTTCCCATAGATCACCGGTGACCGGATGCCGCACGAGCCCCTGCGGGTTGCGGTTGCCATAGCTCCAGATGCTCGGCACGGCGCCGGCCTCATGCGCAAACGGGTTGTCGTCGGGCACCCGCCCGTCGTCCGCGATGCGGTGGACCTTGCCATTGGGACGCGTGATGTCCTGTGCATCCTTGCCCTGCCCTCGCTCGCCGATCGAGAAAAACAGGTGGCCTTTGCCGTCGAAGACGAAGCGGGAGCCGAAGTGGACACCGCCCTGTCGATAGAGGGCCGGGTCGGCCTTGAAGATCTGCTGCTGATCGATGAAGGCGCCATCCTGCAGGTGCCCACGCACCACCGCGGTCATGGCCGATCCGTTCGGGCCGGGATCGCTGTAGGACAAATAGATCCAGCCATTCTTCTCGTAGTCCGGGTGGAGGGCGACGTCGAGCAGGCCTGCCTGCCGTTCGCTGTAAACGGCCGGCGCGCCGCGAACGGGCTGCGACACGACACCGCGTTCGACGATGCGGAGCCGCCCTTTCTTTTCGGTCACCACGATGCGGCCGTCCGGCAGGAACGCGAGGCCCCACGGCTCGTCGACCTTGCTGGTGACCGTCTCCAGGCGGAAGGCGTGCAGCTCGCTGGTCACCGAGATGTTGCCGGCGGGCTTCGCCAACGTTGTGTGAGCACGCCTCGCTTTGGCGCCTTCCTCGCGGATGTAGATCACGAGGGCGCGGATGTCCTGCGCACTCAATGCCCCGCCAAAAGGAGGCATACCCGCAGCCGGCTGCCCGTCGTGGATGCTCTTGGCGATGCTTGCGTCGTCGCTGCCATGCTTCCACTCGTCGTCCACGAGACTCGGGCCCTGGGCACCCGTCAGCTTCGGGCCGTGGCAATTGGCGCACGAATCGGCGTACAGCCTCTCCACATCACGGCCGCGGCCGGGCCGCTGCATCGCGACCGCCGACACGACCGCCAATGACGAGACGGCGAGAAGGACGGTGGTCCTGACGAGAAATATGACGGTCATTGTCCTGCGAGGCTCCTGACGATGCTCGGCAGCAGCGCTGCCTGCTCGGGTTCACGCTGACGCAGCGTTTCGGAACGCAAGCGGCGTTCCTGTCGGCAGGCTGGAGACACTCGAGGACGGGGGGAACTAGCGGGCCTTGGATCGTTCGGGAGGAGCGACGTCTCGGATGATGAAGACCTTCTCGCCGGGCCGGATCAGGTGCAGGTCGCGGCGGGCAATTTCCTCGATCGCGTCCGGGTCTTCGCGCAGCCGGCGCACCTCCTGACGCAGCCGGACGTTCTCCCCGCGGATCCGTCCCAGCTCACCCGAGAGGGTCTGGTACTCACGCTTCGCCTGGAGCACAGCCGGCAGTCCGCGGGCGCCGACCAGCGCGTCGAGCACCAGCGCGCATGCGAGGAACGCGAGCGCGAATTTCAGGAGGCGAGAGCCCAGGGGTACAGCGACAGCCACCTGGCGTTTGGGCGCACGTGATGGCGGTGTTGGCTTCACTCGGGACAGACTAGCCGAACGGTGCGAAAAATACAACTCGAATCGTGCGGTATGTTGTATCGCACTTTCACAGAAAGTACAAGTTCTAAGTTGACAAGATCCCTCTGGAATTCGCGCAGAACAGATGAGGTGTCGAGGTGACTGACGGCTACGTGATCGTGTTGACCACCATCAGCCTCGACGTCGATCCCTCCGTGCTGGGTACCCGCCTGGTGGAGGAGCGGCTTGCTGCGTGTGTGAACGTGCTGCCCGAAATGGATTCGTTCTTCCGATGGCGCGGCGCGGTCGAACGCGACCAGGAGCGGCAGGTGATTATCAAGACCACCGCCGCCCGCCTGCCCGCTCTCGAGCGCCGGCTCCACGAGTTGCACCCGTACGAGCTGCCAGAGTTCCTCGTGCTGGCAGTGGAGCAGGGGAGTGAGGCCTACCTGCGGTGGCTGACGGCATCGACGAGCGTTGAGGCCGAGGCCGCGCCCGACATCGGGTCGGGTGAACTGCTGCCGGGACAGCCGCAGAAATCGGACTGATGTGGGGCCACGTCCGAGCCGGGTTCAGCCGGCGTGACGTGGACTCAGGCCCACAATCACGCTGCGGCAGCAAGCGCCTGCTCCAGATCTTCCAGCAGGTCATCGATGTCTTCGATCCCCACCGACACGCGCACGAGACCGTCCGTGATGCCGATGGCGGCCCGCCGCTCCGGCGGAACCGAGGCATGGGTCATCGTTGCCGGGTGAGAAATCAACGTCTCGACGCCTCCGAGGCTTTCGGCCAGCGCCATGAGCCTGACCCCGTTCAGCACCGCTCGCGCGCCCTCGAGTGAGCCCATGTCGAAGGCCAGCATTCCACCGAACCCCTCCATCTGGCGCAAGGCGAGCGAGTGCTGCGGATGGTCCGGCAGCCCGGGGTAATAGACCTTCCGCACCTTGGGATGCTGCGCGAGATATTGGGCGATCCGCTGCCCGTTTCGATTGTGGGCCTCCATGCGGACGGCCATCGTCTTTGTGCCGCGCAGCACCAGCCACGAGTCGAACGGGCTCAGGATGGCCCCCGCCGAGTTCTGCACGAACCTGAGCCACTCGATGTCGTCTTCGCGGTCCGCGATCACGATGCCTCCGATGCTGTCGCTGTGACCATTGAGGTACTTCGTCGTGCTGTGCACCACGAGGTCGGCACCGAAGGCGATCGGCCGCTGGAGGCTGGGACTGGCGAACGTGTTGTCCACGGCGAGCCGGATGTCGTGCGCATGCGCCAGGGCGGCAGCGCCCGCGAGGTCCGTGATGCTCATGACGGGATTGGTCGGCGTCTCGACGAACAGCAGCTTGGTCTCAGGCGTGATCGCCCGCTCGATGGCGCCGAGGTCCGAGGTGTCCACGTAGCTGAACGCGAGACCGTACCGCAGCAGCACCTTGTCGAACAGGCGGAACGTGCCGCCGTAGGTGTTGTCGGTCACGATCACATGGTCGCCGCTCTTCAGCATGGTCGTGATGGCGCCGATTGCCGCCATCCCCGACGCGAACGCGAACCCCGCCCGGCCGCCCTCGATCGCAGCCACGTTGCCCTCGAGGGCCGCGCGCGTGGGGTTCTGCGTCCTCGCGTACTCGTAGCCCTTGTGGTGTCCCAGCTCGGGCTGCACGTACGTGGAGGTCTGGTAGATGGGCGTGATGATCGCGCCAGTGGTCGGATCGGGGTCCTGGCCGGCGTGGATGCAGATCGTGCTGAAGCGTGCGCGGGGTGTCAGTTTCACAAAGTGTACCGGCGATTGTGCCGGCCGTACGTGACCGGGTCATTCAGCTTACCCCTTTGATATCATTCTCGGGCAATCGGCGCGCTGGAGCACATGTTCACAGACCACCCGCGGCGGCTCGGCGCCGACGGGCTTCCCGCTCGCGACTCGGTCAGCGACCTGCTGCTGCGCACCCTGCCCGGCCGCGCCGTCGTCGTCGGGGCGGCGATCCGTCTCCTCGCATGGCTGGCGCAACTCGCCGTCGGCCGGACACCGCTGATTGACGCGATCGGCACGGTCGGAACGCTCGCGCTCCTCGCGGGGATCACCATCTTCGCCGCCCGGCTGATCGCGCTCGCGCGCCGGCGGCTGCTCTGGCGCGTCCGCCGAAAGCTGATTCTCTCCTTCATCTTCGTCGGGCTGGTGCCAGCCCTGCTCATCATCGTCTTCTTCGCGCTTTGCGGCGTCCTGCTCTTCAGCAGCATCAGCTCGTACGTCGTGGAGACACGACTGCGCGGGCTGGCGGAGCAGGCACAGTTTCTCGCGCAGACCACGGCAATCGAGTTGTCGCGCGCCGGTCCCCGGGCGGATGTTGCCGAGCGGCTCGAACGCAAGCAGGCGGCCCTGGAGTCGAGGTTCCCCGAGGCATCACTGGCGCTGGTGCCGGTCTCGCGCACGTGCGCGTCGGATGCGCCCGGCATACCTGTCGCGCGCGACATGCAGACGCCCGTGGCCGTGGGCACATGGCCGCACCTCGACCCACCCACCACCGTGCCCGAGTGGGTCGGGTGCAGCGGGTTCTCGGGTTTGATGGCCTACTGGGTCGATCCGCCTGAGTCGGTTACGGATGGCAGTACGCCGCAGGCGCCCGGCAGAGGCGACGCTGATGGCGCCACCGGCACCGGCGGTCACGTGCGCCTGTTCGTGCGCGCCGTCGCATTTCCCACCAGCCCTGCTCCGCCCTACGCCGTCGTCTTCGACGTGCCCTTGAACGAGCTGACCGCCCTGCGCCTCCGCGAAGAGACGGGGATCTCGCTGCGCGCGGTCACGCTCATGAGCGGCACGGCCATGCTGCCGATGCCGGGACGAGCGCGAACGCGACCGCCCGAGAGTCCTGCGCCCGACACGACCGCCAGGAGCGCGCTCCAGCCGACGTGGGTGGTCTTCCTCGAGTTCACGGACTGGGTGACGGGACGCACCGGCACGGCGACGCTGTCGATCGTGCTGAACGTGGGCGAGATCTACGCCCGGCTGTCACCCCGCGTCGGGAACCGGGGCCTCACCTTTGGTCAGCTGCTCGTGGCGATCATCGTGCTCGTGGGCGTCCTGTTCCTCATCATCCAGTTCGTGGCGCTCCTGATGGGTCTCGCGCTCGCCCGCTCGATCACCGGCTCCGTGCACGAGCTGTTCGTGGGCACGGAGCGTGTGCGGCAGGGCGACTTCTCGCATCGGATCGCGGTGCTCGCGAAGGACCAGCTGGGAGAGCTGGCCGACTCCTTCAACAGCATGACCTCGCATCTTTCGTCCCTGCTGGCCGAGATGGCCGAGAAGAAGCGGCTCGAAGAGGAGCTGCGAATCGCCCGGCGCATTCAGATGTCGCTGCTGCCGCAGAACCCGCCGGTCGAGTTCCCGGGCGTCTCGCTCACGGCGGTCTGTCAGCCGGCGCGGGAGGTGGGCGGCGACTACTACGACTTTCTCCCGCTCGAGGGCAATCGCCTCGGCCTGCTCATCGCGGATGTCGCCGGCAAGGGGACGTCAGCCGCGCTGTATATGGCGGAGCTCAAGGGGCTGATGCTGTCGCTGACGCTGGTCCACCGCTCCCCGCGTGACCTGCTCGTGTCGGCCAATCGCATCATCTCGGCTCACCTGGACAGCCGCAGCTTCATCACCATGACATACGCCGTGCTCGATCTCGATGCACGCACGATGACGTGGGCGCGCGCGGGCCACACTCCACTGATCCACCTGCCCCACGCGGGCGATCGGGTCGCGCACATCCTCGTGCCGGACGGCATGGTGCTCGGCCTGCGCATCGACGACGGCGAGCGCTTCGAGGCGGCCCTGGAGGAGGTCACGATCCCGCTGACCGGCGGCGACCTCTTCATGTTCTTCACCGACGGCCTCAGCGAGCAGATGAACCATGCAGAGGACCTGTTCGGGGAGCCACGTCTCGGCACGATCATCGAGCAGCACGGCATGCTGCCTTGCGACGAGCTGCGCGAGCGCATCCTCCGCGAGGTGCACGCCTTTGCGGACGGTGCGCCGCAGCACGACGACATGACGTTCATCCTGCTGCGCGTGGACGATGTCGCCGCGCGCCCGGGCGATCGATCACCCGGTGAGCAGGCGGTGCTGGCGTGACCGGCGACTGGCCGGTCATCTTCCGCTCGCACTCGGACATCGAAGCGAGCGTTGTCGCGGGCCTGCTGGAGGCGCATGGCATCCCGGTGGTCCGCTCGCTGGAAGGCACCCCATCGGTGTTCCCGGTCAGCATGGAAGGTCTGCGGCAGGTGCGTATCGCCGTGCCGCCCGACGAAGCGGCGGAGGCGACACGGCTGATCGAGACGCACCGGGCCGATCCGGACGGCCCCACCGTGATCCCGATCCGCCACGAGTTCGAGCCGCTCGAGCGGCGCCTTGGATACCGTTTTCGCGATCGCGGGCTGCTGGAACATGCGCTCACGCACAAGTCTCGCGCGCAGGAAGACGCGAGCGGCGGCGTCGCCGACAACGAATCGCTGGAGTTCCTTGGCGACGCCGTGCTGGGGCTGGTCGTGGCCGAAATGCTGTTCCGCGAGTTCCCGCACTTCCACGAGGGCCAGAAGTCCAAAGTGAAAGCCGCGCTCGTCTCGACGACGTCGCTGGCCGCAATGGCGGAGCATCTCGGCCTCGGCGAGCACCTGCTCCTCGGGCGTGGCGAGGAGAAGACCGGCGGCCGGCGCAAGCAGGCACTGCTGGCCGACACGTGCGAGGCGTTGATGGCGGCCATCTTCCTCGACGGTGGCCTCGATGAGGCGCGCCGCTTCATTCTCGCCGAGCTGTCCGACGAGATCGCGCGGGTGCGGTCGCCGGAGTTCCTCCGCGACTTCAAATCGACGCTGCAGGAGCGGCTGCAGGGCAGCGACCGGCCGCTGCCGGATTACGTGATCACCCGGGCCACCGGACCGGACCACGACAAACTGTTCCACGTTGAAGTGCGGGTTGCCGGCGAAACGCTGGCGGAGGCGAGCGGGCGCACGAAGAAGGAAGCGGAGCAGGAAGCCGCGCGCCTCGCGCTCGTCAGGCTGTCGGACGGCTGAACGGCGGGACGGTGGCGTCCCTCAATCGATCTCGATGATCCCCCACGTCTTGCGCTCATCGTCGCCGCCGTGGCCAACCGCGGCCAGGGCCAGCGGTGCGGCCACCTGTGGCAGCCGTGCGAGCGTGTACTGGTGGACCTCGCTTGCGATGTCGTCTTCTCCTGGCGGCACGAGACGTGAGTGCAGCCGCACCCACAATCGCAGCAGCGGGTCGGCAAACGTGTACCGCTTCTGCCGCACGTTCACGAGATCCACATCCTCGAGCCAGGAGAGATAGTCCTTCGTCGAGCCCGGCGTCCGTTGCAGCCGCTGCGCGATCTCGGTCAGGGTGAGCGGCTCGTCTTCTGCCAGAATGCCGAGGATCCCCTTCAGCGCGCCGTAGCCTCGCGCGCGGTGCAGACGGAGTTCGTAGCACCAGCCGACGCGTGAGGCGAGCGGTGCTCCCGGCTCGAACGCCGCCGCCAGCGCACTGACCGGATCGCTGCCGCCGTGCCCGGAAAGCTGGGCCATGACCGTGAGCAATGCGTGCGCGTGCCCGGCGTGCCCGTCCGTCAGCGCGTGGATGGCGCGGGCCATCTCTGCGGCATCGATGCCGATCGGGTTCGCCTGAACCGCCTGGCGCAGCTCGGCGTGGTCCAGCGGCGGCATGTGTATCACTTCGAGCCGCGGGGCCGCCTCGCGCAGCAACCGAAGCGCGCGGCTCACGTACCGGCTGGTGAGCACGAACCGGTTGCCGCTCGTCACGATGGCGCCGAGCAGATCCCGCATGATGTGCCGGAGGCCGGGGAAGTTCTCGAACGTGCGGAACTCGAGCACTTCATCGATCAGGAACGTGGCCGGCCCCCCGTCCGTCCCGCGCGCCCCCGTCAGGAATGCGACGGTAGCTTGGAAGGCGCCGAGAGGGGTCGGCGTGGCCAGCGGCACGTCGCTCGCCACGAAGGGCGAGTGCAGGCACAGCGCCCGGTGGAAGCGCTCGGGCGTGCTCGCGGCGCGCTCGAGGTCCACGTACTGGCAGTTCTCCGGTCCGAGGCGCGCCTGCAGATCGCGGAGGAGCGAGCTGCGCCCGCTGCCGCAGCCACCGAGGAGCACGGGGATGCGCGATGGCGTCGCGTCGACGACGGCGTGCACGCGTCGCAGCAGCGCGGGACGCGGGATGGTCATGGGCCGACCTCCGGGGCGGGGTTCCGCATGGGCAGCGTCACGCGGTGCCGTTCCGCCGTTGCGACCGCCTCGGGGTAGCCGGCGTCGGCGTGACGCGCGACGCCAATTCCCGGGTCGCAGGTGAGCACGCGCTCGAGCCGCGCGTCCGCGTCACGCGTGCCGTCCGCCACGATCACCATGCCCGCGTGCAGCGAGTAGCCGATGCCGACGCCGCCCCCGTGGTGCACCGACACCCAGGTGGCGCCGCAGGACGCGTTCAGCAGCGCGTTCAACACGGGCCAGTCGGCGATGGCGTCGCTGCCATCGCGCATGCCTTCGGTCTCGCGGTTCGGCGATGCCACCGATCCCGCGTCGAGGTGATCGCGGCCGATGACGATCGGTGCCGAGATGCGGCCGCTCCGCACGAGCGCGTTCAGCCGCAGCCCGAACTCCGCGCGCGCGCCGAGGCCGAGCCAGCAGATGCGCGCGGGCAGGCCCTGGAACGCGACGCGCTCCCGCGCGAGGCGAATCCAGCGGGCGAGCCCTTCGTCGTGCGGGAACAGCTCCAGCACCGCATCGTCCGACACCGCGATATCGTGCGGATTCCCGGAGAGCGCAACCCAGCGGAACGGCCCCTTACCCTCGCAGAACAGAGGGCGCACGTACTCCGGCACGAAGCCGGGGATCTCGAACGCGTCGGCCACGCCTGCCTTCTCGGCCTGCGCCCGGATATTGTTGCCGTAGTCGAACGTGACCGCTCCACGCCGCGCCAGGGCCAGCATCGCGTGCACGTGGCGTGCGATCGCCTGCATGGCCAGCGCTGTGTAGGCGGCCGGGTCCTGTTCGCGCAGGCTATCTGCCTCGCGCATCGAAAGACCGTTGGGCACGTAGCCGTTCAGCGGATCGTGCGCAGAGGTCTGATCGGTCAGGACATCCGGCGTGACGCCGCATGCGAGGAGCTGCGGCAGCACGTCGGCGGCGTTGGCACACAGCGCAATTGAACGCGCCGTCTTCTCACGCGTCCACCGCCCCACGCGCTCGAGCGCGTCCTCCAGCGAATCGGTCGCTTCATCGACGTACCGGGTCGCCAGCCGCCGCTCGATGCGGGCCGGATCGACCTCGACGCAGAGCGCTACGCCCCCGTTCATGGTGACCGCAAGCGGCTGCGCCCCACCCATGCCACCGAGCCCCGCCGTGACGAGCAGCCGGCCGGCCAGGCTGCCGCCGAAGTGGCGGCGGGCAACCGCGGCGAGCGTCTCGTACGTGCCCTGCAGGATGCCCTGCGTGCCGATGTAGATCCAGCTGCCCGCGGTCATCTGTCCGTACATCGTGAGCCCGCGATCTTCGAGGTCACGAAAGTGCTCGACCGTCGCCCAGGCCGGCACCAGCAGCGCGTTGGCAATCAGGACGCGCGGCGCCTCGCGGTGCGTGCGGAACACCGCCACCGGTTTGCCGGACTGCACGAGCAGCGTCTCGTCGTCCTCGAGCGCGCGGAGCGACGCCACGATCGCGTCGAAGGCGGGCCAGCTGCGCGCGGCACGCCCCGAGCCGCCGTAGACGATGAGGTCCTCCGGACGTTCGGCGACATCGGGGTCCAGGTTGTTCATCAGCATCCGGAGCGCGGCTTCCTGCGGCCAACCCTTGCACGTGCGGGTCGAGCCGCGTGGTGCGCGAATGATGCGTGATGCGATGACCATGAGGTGAACCCGGACGCGTCGGAAGCGGTCGGGCAAGGATAGAGGCTAAGAACCGGCGCTCGCGTTGTCAATTCTAAAAATTTGCGCGCGCTAGTTGACAACGCCGCCGAGCGCGCGATCGATCGCGCCTGTGGCGATCAAACGGTCGATCGCCGCGATGTCGGGCGACGGTGGACGATCGCGGTCGAGCACCGGGACGAGCGCGCGAATAGTCTCATGCGCGCGCGCGAGCGCCACAGAGGTGGTGAGCGGCGCGAGCAGATCGAGGGCCTGTGCTGCACAGAGCAGCTCGATCGCGACCACGTGGCGCGCAAGGACGACGGCGCGCTCGGCCTTCAGCGCGGCTGCCATGCTCATGCTGACGTGATCCTCCTTGTTCCCCGAGGTCGGAATCGTATCGACCGATGCGGGATGTGCAAGTACTTTCAGCTCGGAGGTGAGTGCCGCGGCGGTCACCTGGGCCATCATCAGCCCCGACTGGAGGCCGCCGTCGCGGGTGAGGAATGCCGGCAGGCCGCTGAGCGCCGGGTTCACGAGGCGATCGCTGCGACGCTCGCTGATCGTGGCGAACTGTGCGACCGCAATCACCAGCAGGTCGGCGGCGATCGCGATCGGTGCGCCATGGAAGTTGCCTCCTGACACGATGTCGCCGCTGTCGGCGAAGACCATCGGGTTATCCGTGGCCGCGTTGCCCTCGATCGCGGCGGTCCGGCGGATGAACCAGAGGGCATCGCGGGCCGCGCCGTGGACCTGGGCGGCGCACCGCATCGAGTACGCGTCCTGGACGCGCCCGCAGTCGGCGTGTGAGGCGTTGATGCCGCTGCCCGTCAGCAGCCGCGCGATGTTCGCGGCCGACATGCGCTGGCCGTCGAACGGCCGGGCCTCGTGGATGCGTGCGTCGAACGGCCGGGTCGATCCGCGCAGGCCGTCGATCGAGAGCGCGGCCGCGACATCCGCGGCGCGCGCCAGCCGTTCGGCGTCGAGCAGCGCCAGCGCGAGCAGGGCCGTCGACGGCTGCGTACCGTTGATCAGCGCGAGACCCTCCTTTGGCCCGAGCACGATGGGGCGGAGGCCCGCGGCACTCAGCGCGTCACCCCCGGGGAGACGCACGCCGTCCAGGATCGCCTCACCCTCGCCGACGAGCACGAGAGAGATGTGAGCCAGCGGTGCCAGGTCTCCGCTGGCGCCAACCGACCCACGTGAGGGCACCACCGGGTGCACGCGGGCATTCAGC
This sequence comes from Vicinamibacteria bacterium, assembly GCA_963763095.1. Taxonomy (GTDB): domain Bacteria; phylum Acidobacteriota; class Vicinamibacteria; order Vicinamibacterales; family JAENWD01; genus CAVUCH01. The sequence goes on along the minus strand of CAVXNR010000009.1, from coordinate 222,403 downwards.
AGGGCGATCAGAGCATCGAGCGTGCTCGCTCGCACACCGGAGTATCCGCACGCCAGCACGTTGGCTCGGAGCGCCATGGTGGCGCGCACGGCTCGTCTCGAGAGCGGCTCGCCGACCCCGGCGGCGTGGCTGCGGAGCAGGTTCAACTGCAGGGCGCTGAGCGCGTCGTGCGGGATCCGCACGTCGGCGAACGAGCCGAAGCCGGTATTGATGCCGTAGACGGCTTCGTCACCCTCGGCCTTCCGGGTGACCACCGCGCTCGCCGCATCGACGCGCTCACGCGCCGCCGCGGCAAGACCGACCGGCCGATCGTCGTCAGCAATCGCCGCGACGTCCTCGAGCGTGAGCGACTGGCCATCGAAGAGCAGCATGGGGTCAGTCTATCAACTCGCGTCGACGTGGAGCCGGCACCTCAGTCCCGGCGACCGGAAGCGCGCACCGAAGCTGAGTGCGGGAATACGCATTCCCCGTGTGCGTCGTGCATTCTGCATTGTGCATTTGATGGCCGACCCGTGTAGTAGCATGGATGCCTGTCATGAACATCGCAGTGCTCGGGGCGCAGTGGGGAGACGAGGGCAAGGGGAAGATCGTCGACCTGCTCACGCCACGGTTTTCGTACGTGGCGAGATTCCAGGGCGGCCACAACGCCGGCCACACGGTCTACGTCCGCGGCCAGAAATTCGTCCTCCACCTCATCCCCTCCGGCATCCTCCACGCCGGGGTGACCTGCGTCATCGGCAACGGCGTCGTGATCGATCCGCAGGCGCTGTTCACCGAGGTGGACAGCCTGACCGCGCTCGGGATCGACACGACAGGCCGGCTCCTCGTGAGCGATCGCGCACACCTGATCCTGCCGTATCACCGCGAGCTGGATGTGCTGTCGGAGGCCCGCCGCGGCGACCGGAAGATCGGAACGACGTCGCGCGGGATCGGTCCAGCCTACGAAGACAAGAACGCCCGCCGCGGCCTGCGTGTCTGCGACCTGAAACACTCTGACGCCGTGGCGGCGCACGTCCGCGAGAACGTGATGGCGCGCAACAAGCTGATTCCGGAGCCGCACCTCGAGTGGCGCGAGGTGCTCGATCAGCTGATGGCGGTGGGCGCGCGCCTGATGCCCATGATTGCCGACACCTCCGCCGTGCTGGTGCAGGCGATGGGCGAGGGCCGGCACATCATGTTCGAGGGCGCGCAAGGCACGATGCTCGACATCGATCACGGCACCTACCCGTACGTCACGTCGTCGAACGGCACGGCGGGCGGCGTCTGCACGGGCCTCGGGGTGCCGCCGAGAGCGGTGCACGGCGTGCTGGGGGTCGCAAAGGCGTACACCACGCGCGTCGGTGAAGGACCACTGCCTACCGAGCTGCACGGCGAGATCGGCAACCGCCTCCGTGAGGGCGGTCAGGAGTACGGTGCTTCGACCGGCCGTCCGCGGCGGTGCGGGTGGTACGACGCGGTGGCCGTTCGGTATGCCGCGCGGATCAACGGCCTGGACGCGCTGGCGCTGACGAAGCTGGACGTGCTCGACGGGATGGACCAGATCGAGATCTGCACCGGGTACCGCCGCGGAGACACCGTGTTGACGGACTTTCCGGCCGACCTCCAGCTGCTCGACGGATGCGAGCCGGTCTATGAGGCCATGCCCGGTTGGACCGCGCCGACAAAGGGCGTTCGCCGTTTCAGCGATCTGCCGGACGGAGCGCGCGCCTATATCCGCCGACTCGAAGAGGTGAGCGGCGTGCCCGCGGCCATCATCTCGACCGGATCGGATCGTGAGGACACGATCCTCCGCGAGGACTCCGTCGTGTCGTCCTGGTTCGGACGGTCGATGCCGGTCATCGCCTGACCCCAGAACGCGCCGCGGGCCGCTGCGTCGGGCCAGTCGTTTCAACCCGCGGCTGCACAGCTCAGACGGGACTTCCACGTCCATGATGGTCACTGCCGAAGATCCGCCGCGGGGCGCGATCGCGCTCCGGTGCGCCGGGCTCGTCAAGCGCTATGCCGACGTGGTTGCGGTGAACGGCCTCGACCTCGAGGTCCACACCGGCGAGTGCTTCGGGCTGCTCGGGCCGAACGGCGCTGGCAAGACGACCACGATCGAGATCCTCGAAGGCCTCACCCGCCACGACGCAGGCGATGTGGAGGTGCTGGGTCATCGGTGGGGACGTGGCGACGTGGCGCTCAGGCAGCGCCTCGGCATCCAGCTCCAGGAGACGCAGCTGAATGACAAGTTGTCGGTCGAGGAGACCTTGCGCCTGTTCCGCTCGTTCTACGATCGCGGCCGCAGCACTGACGAGGTGCTCGGGATCGTGGAGCTCGAGTCGAAACGCACCGCGTGGGTGGGGAAGCTCTCCGGCGGACAGAAGCAGCGGCTCGCGATCGGCTGTGCGCTCGTCGGCCGGCCCGAGGTGCTGTTCCTGGACGAGCCAACCACCGGCCTCGATCCGCAGTCGCGCCGGCAGTTGTGGACGCTGCTCGAGTCGTTCCGCCAGGAGGGCGGCACGATCCTGTTGACGACTCACTACATGGACGAAGCGCAGATGCTCTGTGACCGCGTTGCCGTGGTCGACCAGGGGCGTGTGATTGCGCTTGGCACGCCGCGCGAGCTCATCGCGTCACTCGGGGCCGAGCACGTCGTGGAGTTCGCCGTGAGGACCGGCCGTCCCGCCCCCGCGGTGCAGACGCTGCGTGAGCTGCCTGGCGTCACCGACGTGCGCACGGAAGACGGGCGCATGCTTCTCAGCGCGTCCGAGGTCCACCTTGCGGTCCCAGCGCTGCTCGCGGTGCTCGAGGCCTCGGGCGCGTCGCTTTCGCTGCTGACGACGCACAGCGCGACGCTCGAGGACGTGTTCGTCAAGCTCACCGGCAGGCACCTGCGCGATGCGTGACGTGCGCGGATGGGCGCTTCTCGAGCTGACGCGCGTGCGCCTGCTCGAGGTCGTCCGTGAGCCCGAAGCGCTGTTCTGGATGTTCGTGTTCCCTGTGATCATGGCGATCGCGCTCGGGATTGCCTTTCCATCCCGCACCACCGACACGGTGATCGTCGGTGTTGTCGAGGGCCCTGGGGCCGCGGAGACGGTGACAGCGCTGCGCACCGCAGCCGGGGTCGAGACGCGTGCGCTCGCGCCCCGCGACGTCGAAACGGCGGTCCGCCGCGCGTCGGTGCAGATCGTCGTCGAACCAGGACGACCCCCGACCTATCGCTACGATCCGGCCCGCGCGGAGAGCCGCCTCGCCCGCCGCATCGTGGACGATGTGCTGCAGCGGGCGGGAGGACGCCAGGACGCCTGGGCGCCGCGGGAGGAGGCGGTTGCGTCGGCGGGGTCGCGCTACATCGATTGGCTGGTGCCGGGTCTGCTCGGCATGACGATCATGCAGACGGGTTTGTGGGGCGTCGGGTTCTCGATCGTGCAGTCGCGCACGCGCAAGCTGCTCAAAAGGCTGGTCGCCACGCCGATGCGCCGCAGTCAGTACCTGCTCGCGCAGATTCTGGCCCGCATGGTCTTCCTCGTCGTCGAAGCCGGCGTGCTCCTCGCGTTCGGGCGTCTCGCGTTCGACGTGCCCATGCGTGGGTCGTGGCTCCTCGTCACCGTGACAATCGTCGTGGGCGCCCTCAGCTTTGCCGGCATCGGGCTGCTTGCCGCCAGCCGCGCCAAGACCGTGGAGGGACTGTCCGGGATGCTCAACCTCGTCATCCTGCCGATGTGGATCCTCTCGGGCGTGTTCTTCGCGTCGTCGAACTTCCCGGATGCGCTGCAGCCGTTCATTCGTGCCCTGCCGCTCACGGCGTTGAACGACGCGCTGCGAGCTGTCATGCTCGAGGGTGCATCCGTGCGGCTGATTCTGACGGAGCTGGCACTCCTCAGCCTCTGGGGGGCCGGCAGCTTCGGCCTGGCGTTGCGGTTGTTCCGGTGGATGTAGAGGCGCTGGAATACGTCGACCGAGCTCCCAACATACAATGACGCCGTGACCCCTGCCGAGGCCGGTCGTCCGGACGCTTCCCGGAGCGGCGGCCGATCGACGGGTGAACGCCCGTTCGTGACCGGGACACCCGTTGCCGTCGGCGTGGTCATCCTCGGCATCGCGCTGACCGCCATGCTCTTGTCGCTCGGCAGGGCCCCCGGGGCGGCGTCGAAGCTGTCGCAGGAGTACATGCGCATGATGGCGGGGTCGCTGGCGCCGACGGTGCAGGGTGCGGATGCCGCTGCGCTCGCGGCGGCGCTCGCGGGTGGGGACCTGGGCTTCGTCCCGCGCATCGTGACCCTCGAGCCGGAATTCACGCTGCTTGGCGGACATCGCCACACGTTCGAGGGGCGCCCGGCCGCGACCTGGTTCTACCGTTCGCGGTCGGTCGACTCGGCGCTGGCCGAAGCCTTCGAAGGGCGCCTGGAGGATCTCGGAACACCGGATGACGTGCGGCGCGACGCTGGCGTGACCCTGCACATCTTCCGGAAGACCACGCAGACCATCGCCTGCTGGCAGGAGGGTCGGCTGGTGTACGTCTTCATCTCGACGCTGCCGGGCGAAGTCGTGGTGGCGCTGGCCCGCCGACAAGCCGCCCGCCCCCCGTCTCCGCGCTGACACTCTCGGACACGCACCATGGCACAGACACCGTTTCGCTGGGGCCTGCTGAGCACGGCCCGCATCAACCGCGCGATCATCCCGCCCCTGCAGGCGTCGCCCCGGCATGCGCTGGTCGCGGTGGCCAGCCGCGACCGCGAGCGGGGTGAGGCGTATGCACGCGAGTGGGACATCCCGCGCGTGCACCTCAGCTACGAAACGCTGATTGACGACCCCGAGATCGACGCCATCTACAACCCGCTGCCGAATGCCCTGCACGCGGCCTGGACGATCCGTGCGGTGCGTGCCGGCAAGCACGTGTTGTGCGAGAAGCCACTCGCTACCACGGTGGCTGATGTCGATGCCATTGCGCGGGAGGCGAAGGCCGCGGGTGTCGTGGTCGCCGAAGCGTTCATGTACCGGCACCATACCCAGACGCTCCGCCTCAAGGCGCTCGTCGACGAACGCGCGATTGGCAAGCTGCGGCTGATTCGCAGCGCGTTCACGTTTCAGCTCACCCGGAGCGGCGACGTGCGGTGGGAGCCGTCCCTGGGCGGCGGCAGCCTGTGGGACGTCGGGTGCTACCCGGTCAGCATCGCCAGGCTGCTTGCCGGCGCCGAACCCCAGGAGGTGTTCGGCCGCAGCCGTCAGGGCGAGGCGGACGTGGACGAATCGTTCACCGGGCAGATGGCGCTTGGCGAGGTGGTCGCCCAGTTCGACGCGGGCTTCCGAGCGCCCCAACGGACGCATCTGGAAGTCGTCGGCAGCGAGGGGGTGATCACGGCGGCAGCGCCGTTCAAGCCGGGGCCTGGCGCGCACCTGCTGCTGTCGCGGGGTGATACGACCGAGGTGATCGCGGTGGAAGACCAGCCGCTCTACATCGGCGAGCTGGACGACCTCGCCGAGGCGGCGGCCGGCAGCCGCGAGCCACGGGTCACGCTTGCCGATTCGCGCGGGAATGTCGCCACGATCGTGGCGCTGTACGAATCCGCCCGCACGGGCCGCCCCGTGGCCGTTGGACGCTGAAACGCGCTCATCCGTGCATCTGTTGCACCGACATCACCCCGCTGTACGCATCGGCGCGCGCGCGGCGATCGGCAGCCTGATACTGACCGGCGCGGTGGCGGGGGGAAAGCAGACCTTGTCGTCGCACGCCTGGTATCGCACCGAGCCCCCGATTGCGATGGAGGCACCAGCGGCCTTTGCCGCCTCGCGGCTCACGACGATCTGCTGCCGCACCTGGAAAGGCGCGGCTGTAGACCTTCACGATCTCCTTCAGATCACCGAAGACGTAGTCCTCGCCCGCCGGGTAGACGGCCGGGTGCACCTGCACGCCCGCGGGCACGGTGAGCGTCACGGACACGGGAATGTATCCGGCATTGCCGGGCGCGTACACGTGGATCCCCCGCGCGGGCCGCATGTCGAGGCTCAGTGCGACAGGCCGGCCAGGCACGATCGCGGCCGTACCCGCCGTGATCGCGACATCCAGCCGTGCGAGCGGCGTGCCCGGGCTCGCCGCGGGTCCGAAGAGGGGTGCCTGCGCGCCGTGCACCACCGCGCTGAGGATCAGCACCCCGGTGGACACGAGGACAACTGAGATATGGCACCAACGACCTGGCATCGTCCGGGAAGTGTACCAGAGGCCCCGACCAGCGGCCAGCAGCGGATCGACGGCCGTCTGCAGGCGGGCAGCCCAAGTTCCGGCCAGCATGCCGGAGAGGAGCCGCCTGGACCCGTGTTTCCGCTGTGCTCTCCGCCCTGAGCTATATTTCTGCGATGCTGCCTACTACTGTCGCGATCCTCGGCGCGGGTTTCATTGCCGACATCCATCTCGAGTCGTACCACCGCTTCGTCCCCGACGCACAGGTCACCGCGGTGTACTCACGGAGCGCGGAGCGGGCGCAGGCGTTTGCCGCGCGGCACCACATTCCGCATTGGTTCACCGACATCGATCGCGCGATCGCCGAGTCGGACTGCGAGGTCGTGGACATCTGTCTTCCCAACCTGCTGCATCATCGAGCCACCCTGGCGGCCGCCCGAGCCGGAAAGCACGTGATCATCGAAAAGCCGCTGTGCATGACGCTGGAAGAGGCCGACGAGATGATCGCCGCCTGCGACACGGCCGGTCGCCGGCTGATGTACGCGGAAGAGCTGTGCTTCGCGCCGAAGTACGAGCGTGTGCGGCGACTCGTGCAGGAGGGCGCGGTGGGCGACGTCTACATGCTCAAGCAGCTCGAGAAGCACTCGGGACCGCACAGCGACTGGTTCTACGATGTGGAGCAGTCGGGCGGCGGCGTGCTCATGGACATGGGCTGCCATGCGTTCGCCTGGTTCCGCTGGATGCTCGGCGGCGCCCCGCGAGTCAAGAGCGTGTGGGCCACGATGGACACGGTGCTGCACAAGGGGCGCACGCGCGGCGAAGACAACGCGGTTGCCGTCGTGGAGTTCGAAGGCGGCGTCATCGGTGTTGCCGAGGACAGCTGGGCGAAACCGGGCGGCATGGACGACCGCATCGAGGTGTACGGCACCAGCGGCTACAGCGAGGCGGACCTGTTCCGCGGAAACGCTGCGTTGACGTACAGCGACAAGGGCTACGGGTACGCGCTCGAAAAGGCGGGCTCCACGCAGGGTTGGACGTTCACGATCTTCGAGGAAGTGTTCAATCAGGGCTACCCGCACGAGCTGCGGCACTTTATCGAGTGCGTGCGCGGCGACACGGTGCCGCTTGTCACGGGTCACGATGGCCGCGCCGTGCTCGAGATCCTCTATGCCGCATACGCCTCGGCGCGAACGGGGCAGAAGGTTGCCTTGCCGTTCAGGCCCGTGGTGCGGAGGCCGGTAGACCTCTGGAACGGACCGACGGAGCAGCCACAGTCGTGAGGCTGGTGCGCGGCGGCCCGACCGAGACGTGGGCGGCCCTGGTAGCCGACCTCTTCATCGTGCGGCTGAAAGCGCACCCCGCCATGCGCGTCTGCCTGCCCACGGGGCTCACACCGGTGCCGATCTACGACCGGATTGCGGAGGCGGTTGCCGTCGGCCAGGTGTCGTTCGCACGCGCCCAGGTGTTCCTGCTCGACGAGTTCGGCGGAGTAGACCCAGGCGATCCCGGCCGGTGCGACCAGATGCTCGAGCGCTTTCTCCTCTCGCGCATCGATCTCCCGTCGGCCCGCTTCCACCGCCTGGATCTCACCGGAGACATCGAGGCCGCCTGCCGCGCCTACGAAGCTGCCATTGGGGACGGGTGCGATCTGACGCTGCTCGGCATCGGGACCAACGGCCATGTCGGCATGAACGAGCCCGGGGCTACGGCCGACGGCCTGACGCGGCGGGTCACTCTTGCGCCCGACACGATCGCCGCCTCGGCGCGGTATTTCGCGCACGATCGGCTGCCGACGTGGGGTGTCACGATGGGACTCGGCACCCTGCGACGATCGCGCGAGATCTGGATCCTGGCCACCGGCGCAGGAAAGGCGGCGATCGTCCGTCAGGCACTGCGCGGGCCGGTCACGACTGCGGTACCCGCGACACAGTTGCGCAAGCATTCCTCCGTGTTCCTGATTGCGGATGATGAAGCGGCCGCCGGCTTGTAGAACGCCGCACGCGCTTGCTGGGCGGGGCACCCGCGGCCCTCGCGGTTCGCCCCGCGGCGGGCAAGCGCGAAGATCCCATCACACGGATGCGGCGTTGGCCGGCGGGAGGGCTGCAGGGCTGGTCATGCCCAGGCCCTCCATCTGCGAGCCTGTCATCGCCATCGACGGGTCGCTGCCCGTATACAGGTGAGCGCGCTCACGCTGGTGGGTGTCGGTCACTGTACTGCCCGTGTCGGGGCGAGGTCGTTGGGGTTCCACCAGAAAGCGGAGGGCGTACCCGGACGGGGTGCCCGTTGCGGGGTCGCAGGGACCGACCCGAAAGATTGCCGACAGCACGCGTCCATCGCGTAACGGGGACGGAAGATCGGCACCGTCGCGGACCCCGCGCTCCAACTGGAGGTAGACCAGTCTGTAGAGTGGGATGGCATCTGCGCCCCGCGAGTCGAGGTAGGCGCCTGAGGCACTCACGTCCCGCGCGATCACTGAAGCGAATCGCGCCATCCCGCGCGAGTCGCGCCACGTGATGCGCCCGGGCACTGCGATCTGCTGGCGTTCGGCAGTCCGGCGGGTCGGCCCTCGAAACTCGGCAGAGGCGGCGCGGGGCTTGATCACCATGGGGTTTTCCTGCCCCCCTATAGTCAACATCCGCGCCGGGCTGTCATCGAAGCATCAGACGTCTGCTAACCACTTAATCAACAGCCACTTGTCGGCAAGGCCCAGGCCAGGGGCAGCTCCAAAACTGGATACTGACTAATCAGTCACTCCGTTAACTGGTTAGTTCGTATCCGCATCGTCCTGCTGCTCCAGACCCAGCCGGCGCAGCTTCAGATACAAGCCGCGACGCGTCAGACCCAGCACTCTGGCGCTCTCCGAGATGTTGCCGCGGGTCCGATCCAGTGTCCGCCCGATGAGGTCCCGTTCCACCTGCTCGACCGCGTGGGCCAGCGAGACAGTTGCCGCCGCGCGTTGCGGACGGGGCGAGAGCGCGTCTGTTGACTCGAGCTGCGAAACCTCCGGCGACAGATGTTCGACTGTGACGGCCGTCGCCGGGAGGCTGAGGGCGACAGCCCGCTGGATTTCGTTCCGGAGCTGGCGCACGTTGCCGGGCCAGAGATAGTGGGCGAACAGGTCGAGCACCGAGGAGCTCAGTTCCACGTCCGGCTTGCCGAGCCGTTCGCACGCCTCGCGCAGGAAGTAGCTGGCGAGGTGGGGCACCTCCTCGCGACGCTCGCGCAAGGGCGGCACCCGTATGCGAATCACGCTCAGGCGATAGTAGAGGTCCTCGCGAAACTTCCCTTCGCTGACGCGCTGCTCGAGGTCGGCGTTCGTCGCCGCAATCACCCGGACATCGACGCGCTGCGGACGCACCTCGCCCACGGGCATGATCTCTCCCTGCTCGAGGAATCGCAGCAGCTTCGGCTGCACGTCGAGGGGGAGATCGCCGATTTCGTCCAGGAACAGCGTGCCTGCCGCTGCCGAACGCACGAGGCCGGGCTGGTCGGCAATCGCGCCGGTAAAGCTGCCGCGGCGGTGGCCAAACAGCTGGCTGTCGGCGAGCTCCCGCGTGGTTGTCGTGCAGTTGTACGGGAGGAACATCGCCGAGCTCCGCGGCGAGCCGACGTGTATCGCGCGGGCCACCAGTTCCTTGCCGGTGCCGCTCTCGCCGGTGATGAGGACGGTGAGATCGTTTCCCTGCAGCCGGGTGATCTGATCGACCACGCGTTGCATCGCCGCACTGGCGCAGAGGAACCCCGGCAGCAGAGGTTCGAGGGAGCGGCTCGCCTGAAGTTCTGCCACCCGCAGGGGACGCTCCCTGGCGGCACACAGCTCGAAGCCCTGGCCGGCCACCGCGACGATCATCCGCAGGCGGCGCTCGGTCAGGGGGCCGGTGGGTTTTGGCGCCACCACCAGGATCACGCGGCGTCCGTCCGGCTCCGCCCCGAGCCCGTCGAGCACCAGCGTGCCGCCGGGGGGCTCCGCCTGTGACCCGCTGCGGGCGAGGGCCCGGGCGGCGTCGGCCTCGCACCCGACGTGCGAGATGACGCGCGGCTCTACCCCGGCGGTGGGCTTCACGAAGAGCACGACCATATCGCCGCGGGTGGCCTCCTGCACGGCGGACACCGTTTCGCGGGCCAGGAGTTCAGGAAGGGCCGCGGCGTCGACGACGCGCCGCACGACGGCTTCGTCTCCATCCACGCTCGCGCCGACGAACTCGCCTGTACCCGGCCCGGCGAGCAGCGTCCGGGCGGCCTCGACATCGGCGAGGTCACGAGCTGCGCCGAGCGCCGAAAACGTTGCCGCCGCCTGATCGAGATGGCGCCGCCCGAGCGAGCGTGCGCCACCCTGCGCGGCCATGCGGCCGAGCACGAGGTGGGTGCGTGCGGCTTCGTACCGGTCGCCCAGCAGCTCGAACACGCTGCTGCTCTGCGCCAGGTCGTGGTACGCGTCGCCCGGTCTCGACCGGCGGGCGTGAGACTCGGCCCGCACCCGCAGGAACTCGCCCCAGGCTGCGGGCATCGTGCGGGCATCGAGCTGCGTCCCGATCAGCGCCACGCGCTTCTCGGCATCATCGTGCCGCCCGGCCGAGAGAAGGGCTTCGGCGGCGATCAGGTGAGCGTGCAGCATCTCCGCCGGTGGGACCCCCGGCGCCTCCACGATGTCGTCGGCTTCACGCAGCGCCGCATCGACGAGTCCTCGTCGCAGTGAGAGACGGGCCTCGAGCAGCCGTAACGACCAGGCATACCAGGGTGGCGTCTGTTCGCCATAGGCGCCGTAGGCGTCGCGGGCGTTGCGCAGGCACTCGTCGGCCTGATCGTAGGTGCCGCGAAGGAGGTGGATCTGCGCCAGGGAGTCGAAGATTGCACCCGTCGTCTCGTGGAACAACAGCGGCCGGCGCACCTCGAGCGCGCGCTGCAGCACCGCTTCCGCACGGGGCAGCGCACCGAGGTGGATGCAGATCTGCCCGAGGGTCGCCAGCGCCACAGCCAGCCCGTGCCCGGGGGGGAACTGCTCGTGCAGCGCGACGCTGCGCTCGGCCAGGGCGAGCGCCTGGTCGTAGCGGTGCCGCATCATTGCGACGTTGGCCTGGTTGCCGCACACGATGGCGAGGACATCGTCGGCGTGCACCGCAGACGCGAGTCGTTCGGCCTGCCGCATCTCGGTGAGTGCTTCGTCGTGCCGTCCCGTCTGCGCGAGCGCGCTGCCCGAGAGGGAGTGCACGAGCGCGAGGTTGCGTCGATCGCCCACGGCGTGGAGCGCCGACGCGGCCTGGCCGAAATGCTCCTGCATCGTCGGGGTGTCGCCCAGCTGCTTGTAACACCGGGCGAGCTCGAAGTGCGCCAGGCCAATGGCGCGCGGATCGTGCGCCTGCTCCGCGTGGCGCAGCGCCCGTCCGTGCAGCGCGATCCCGCGCGACTGTTCGCCCCGCGCCGACGCCACACGGCCATGCAGGCGCCAGAGGTGCGACAGCAGAACAGGGAGAATTGTTTCCCGGAGGGTGTCGGGCGGACGGCCGAGCGCGGCGCTCGCCTGCTCGATGTTGTCCTGCAGCAGCCACGCCTCGGCGAGGGTGGCCCGGATCGTCAGCTCGTCTTCGCGGCTGATGGTGGTCGAGCGCAGGGACTGCGCCAGGTGCTCGGTGGCTCGTGCGGCGTCGCCACGCTCCAGGGCCGCCTGCGCGCGAGCCATGATCGGCTGAAGGGCGACGCTGACCACCGGCGCAGTATACACGCCTGCTCGCAGAAGCTGGCCGTCGCGGCACGGGGCGTGGGCGCGCGCGGGTTGAACGGCGGTGCCCACTAACAGTAGTATGGCCGGCGCGTCCGTCGGCAGACCTGCCGCTGCCGCGCGTTCCCCATGATTACAGCCCACGGAGTCACGCATCCGGGCCGCGTCCGCCCGTCGAACGAAGACGCGATGCACTTGGACGTGCCGAACGGCGTCTTCGTCGTGGCCGACGGGATGGGCGGTCACCAGGCCGGCGAGGTTGCCTCACAGCTGGCGATCGACACGATTCGCACCTTCCTCGCCAACACTCAGGGTGACCGCGACCTCACATGGCCGTACGGCTTCAATCCAGTGCTCTCCTTCAATGGCAACCGGCTCCTCACGGCGGTCAAGCTCGCCAACCGCCGCGTCTTCCAGGCCGGCGAGGAAGAGCAGACCTACTCGGGCATGGGCACCACGATCGTCGCCGCCATGATCGACAAGGATCGGCTCACGTTCTGCGGGGTCGGCGACAGCCGCTTGTACATCCTGCAACCGGACGGCTTCGACCAGTTGACACACGACGATTCGTGGGTGGCTACGGTCCTCGCGAAGGAGCCCGGCGTCGACGAAACCACGCTGGCGCGTCACCCGATGCGCCACGTGCTCACGAACGTCGTCGGGGCACGGGACGAAACCGAGGTCGAAATCGGAGAGCGCACGCTGCAGGCCGGTGAGCTCCTGCTGCTCTGCAGCGACGGCCTGCATGGCACGCTCGACGATGAGGCCATGCAGCGGATTGTGGGCGGGGGAGGCGACGTCCCTGAGCTCGCGGAACGGCTGGTTGCAGCGGCTCTCGAAGGGAATGCCAGCGACAACGTCACCGCACTGCTGGTCCGCTACACGAGCGACCCCGCGCCCGGTCCTGGGGCGTAGCTCGCCCGCCTCCTCGACGCCCGCCTCCTCGACCCTCAGCGATCCTGCGAGAGTCCTCTCAGCAACCAGTCGGTTAGACGCGCTGCTCGTCCGGGCGTGGCTGGCATGGCACTGACGCGAACTGTGGAGATGAGCAAGACGAGCGCGGAACCCGAGGCGTTCCGGCGGCGTCGTAGAAAGAGCCTATAAGATAATGAACTCGACGTGGAGCACGGGCACGATTGACTGACGTGAGGGTGGGCGCATTCGGACCGCGGACGCGGCGGAGTGGGTGCACGGGCGCTGCTGGCCGCCCGCTGGTGCTCGCGCTGCTGCTTGCGATGGCTGCGCTCGGCGCGGGATGCTCCCGGGCAGAATCGGACCCGCCGGCCGGGCGTTCAGCCGGCGCATCTTCGACGGACGTCGCCGCACCCGCAACTGAGGACGCGACGCCACGTATCGTCTTCCTCGGCGACAGCTTGACCGCAGGACTCGGCGTTGCGCCTGCCGAGGCATACCCCGCACTTCTCCAGGAACGCGTGCGGAACGCCGGTCTGCCGCATGCGGTCGTAAACGCCGGGGTGTCGGGTGACACGTCGGCCGGCGGACTCCGTCGCCTCGACTGGTCCCTTAAAGGCCGGGTCGAGGTCCTGGTCGTGGCGCTCGGCGCGAACGACGGCCTGCGCGGGCTCTCGCCGCGCGATCTCGACGCCAACCTCGGAACCATCATTGAGCGGGCGCGTGGACGGGGCATCGCCGTGCTGCTCGCGGGCATGGAGGCTCCGCCGAATCTCGGTGCGAGCTACACGCGCCAGTTCCGCGACGTATATTCAGCGGTGGCGAAGCGGTACGATGTGCCGCTCATCCCCTTTTTGCTGACCGGCGTGGCGGGCGTGCCGTCGCTCAACCAGGCCGATGGCATTCACCCCAACCCTCAGGGCCATCGCATCATCGCCGACCTCATGTGGCGGCAGCTCGAGCCGCTGCTCACGTCCCGGCAGACGCAATGATCGAGCTGCGGGGCGTTTCGAAGACGGTGATGAGCGGCACCTCGCCGCTCACCATCCTGCACCCGCTCGATTTGAAGCTGCCCCCGGGCGAATCACTTGCGATTACCGGCCCCTCCGGCAGCGGGAAGTCGACGCTGCTCGGCCTCATCGCAGGCCTGGATGCCCCGACCTCGGGCAGGATTCTCATCGACGGGACCGACATCACCGAGCTGGGCGAGGACAGGCTCGCCAGATTGCGTGGCGAGAAGATCGGCTTTGTGTTTCAGTTCTTTCATCTGATCCCGTCGCTCACCGCGCTCGAAAACGTGCTGGTGCCGATGGAGATCGCGGGCCGCGCCGATGCGGTCGCGCGCGCACGCGCCCTGCTCGACGAAGTGGGTCTGACCGGCCGCGGCCATCACTATCCTTCGCAGCTGTCCGGCGGTGAACAGCAGCGCGTGGCGCTCGCGCGGGCGCTGGCGAACGACCCGCCAATCCTGCTTGCCGACGAGCCGACCGGCAACCTCGACTCCGCAAACGGCCGGCATATCATGGACCTGCTGCTGCAGGTGAACCGCGCGCGGCGGACGACGCTGGTGCTCGTCACGCATGATGCATCGCTGGCGCTGCTCGCGAGCTCGCAGCTGGCGCTGCGGGATGGCCGAGCGGTGCCCGCACCGGAGCCGATGCCGCCCGTTTCTGCCTCCTCGCGGTCATGAGCTTCGTCCTGCGGATGGCGGTGCGCGAGACGCGCGCGTCCTGGCGCCGGCTGCTCTTCTTCTTTCTCTGCATCGCTATCGGCGTGGGCGCGATCGCGGCGCTTCGCTCGATCATTCAGAGTGTCCGCGGGGTGCTTGCAGGCCAGGCGCGCACCCTGATCGCGGCCGACATCCTCGTCAGTTCGGGCGCACCACTCTCGCCAGCGGTGCGCAAAGCGCTCGACGCACGTGCTGCCGCGGCCGGGGTCACCGGCCGCACGGAGAGCATCGAGACGGCCACGATGGTGCGCCCAGCCGACCCGGCAAAGGCCGTGGCGCGGATGGTCGAACTCCGCGGCGTGCAGCCCGGTTTCCCGCTTTACGGAAGGCTCGAAGTCCGGGGCGGGAGCGCCTACCGGCCGGATCTGCTGCGGAACCACGGAGCGCTCGTGCGGCCGGAGCTCCTGACCCAGCTGGGCGTTCGTGAGGGCGATCAGATCCTCATCGGGAGCCTGCCCTTCATCATTCGCGGTGTCATCGAGCACGAGCCCGGGCGGCGCGTCGGGGGCTTCAGCCTCGGCCCACGCGTCCTGATCGAGTTCGGAGCAGTCGAGGAGGCCGGTCTGCTCTCGTTTGGCAGCCGTGCGCGCTACCAGGTGATGTTGAAGGTGGACGAGCATCGCCTGGATCGGTTGATGACAGAGCTGCGCACCGATTTCAGGAACACGTTCGTCAGCGCTCGGTCGTATCGCTCGACTGAGGACGAGATCGGCCAGGATATGGGGCGGGCCGAGAATTACCTCAGTCTCGTCGGCCTGGTCGTCGTCGTCCTCGGCGGCATCGGGGTCTCGAGCGTTACGCGCGTATTCATCGATCAGAAGCTGAAAAGCATCGCGGTTCTCAAGTGCGTCGGGGCCGGCACCTGGCAGGTCGTATCCGTGTACCTGCTGCAGGTTATGGTGCTCGGACTCGCAGGGAGCCTCATGGGCCTTGCGCTTGGCCGTCTCGCGCTCGCCGCCGCGCCTGCGGAACTGGGGACCGCCGGCGCCACCTTGCCGCTCTCTCACGCCCTGTCGCCGGCGGCGATGTTCCAGGCGGTCGGCATCGGTTTGACGGTCTCGCTGCTCTTTTCGCTGGTGCCGCTGCTCCGGGTGCGTCATATCAAGCCGTCGCTGCTGCTCCGGCAGCAGGATGGGGGACCGCGTCGCCGCGACTGGCTCCGCGCGATCGTCGCCCTGCTGGTCGGTGCGGCGCTCGTGGCGCTCGCGGGTTGGCAGGCGGGGTCGTGGCGGGTCGGGGCGGCCGTGTGCGGCGGCTTCGCGGTGGTTGCGCTCGTGCTGCACGTGGCGGGGTGGGCGCTCGTGCGAACGACGGCACCCCTTGCGCGGGCACGCTCCTTCGCCATCCGCCACGCCGTCCTCCGGCTGAACCGTCCGGGGAATCAGACGCGCGTGGTGCTGCTGGCGGTCGGCCTCGGTGCGTTCTTCATCATCGGGATCCGCGGCGTTCAGTCGAACCTGCTGCGTGACTTTGCCCTCGACGTGGGAGCCGGGACCCCGGATCTGTTCCTGATCGATATACAGGCAGACCAGGTCGCGAGCCTCGGACAGTTCCTCCGCGAGCGCACAGGCCATGCCCCGCGGGTCATCCCGGTGCTCCGCGCGCGGATCACGCAGGTTCGCGGCAAGGATGTCACGCTCGAAAATCTCGAGGAGGTACGCGGGCGCGGCTCACTCGCGCGCGAGTACACGGTCACCTACCGCCCCTCGATCGAAGCCAACGAACGCGTCGTGGCGGGCCGGTTCTGGAACGCCACGCCATCGAGCAGGCCCGAGATCTCAATCGAGGTGGGCATCCGCGATCGCTTCAAGATCAACATCGGCGACGACGTGCGGTTCGACGTGCTGGGCCAGCCGATTGTCGCGCGCGTGACGAGTGTCCGGCAGGTGAACTGGCGCGACAGCCGCGCCGGTGGTTTCATGTTCGTCTTCCGGCCCGGCGTGCTCGACACCGCGCCGCACGGCTTCATCTCTCCCGTGCGGGGGCCCATCGATCTCGAGGCCCGCGCCCGGATGCAACGGGACCTCGTCGCAGCTTTTCCGAATGTGTCCGTGATCGATATCCGCGAACTGCTCGATACCGTCCGCGGCGTCGTCGCGAACGTCACATTGGGCATCTCGGCGGTGGGCGGACTGGTGCTCTTCACGGGCGTGCTCATCCTCGTCGGTGCCGTCGCCATGACCAAGTACCGGCGCGTATACGAGGCTGCGATACTCAAGACCCTGGGAGCGAGCTCACGCCTCGTCGGCAGCGTGCTCCTGGTGGAGTACGGATTGCTGGGCCTGCTCGCCGGTGTTGTCGGTGCAGCAGGAGGAGCAGCCTTGAGCTGGTCGATCAGTCGATACGTGATCGAGTCCCCCTGGCGTCCACCGTACGTCGAAACCGCGCTCGGAATCGTCGTCACGACCGTCCTCGTGGCTGTCGTGGGGTTGGTCGCGAGCCTCGACGTGCTGCGCCGAAAGCCGCTCGCCACGCTGCGTGCGGAGTAGATCGCGGGCGCCAGGATGGCCCGACGGACGTGCTATGATGACGGATTGTCGAGTCCCCCGAAGACCGCGGGGAGGAGAGTCATCACCGCATGGACGTCTCAGGCTACAAGGACGCGCTGCTCCGGAAGAAGGGAGAGCTCTTCGGAAGCGGTGGCATCAAACCGCTCCAGGCCTCGATGGAGAACAACACCCGGCAGGGCGACATGGCCGACCAGGCCACGGGTAACAACGAGGTGCACATCGCCCTGAAGCTGAAGCAGACCGACGCCAAGATTCTCCAGGCGATTGAAGAGGCCCTGCTTCGGATCGAGAAGGGCACCTACGGCACCTGCCGCGATTGCGGAGAGCCGATCGCCACCGCGCGGCTGAACGCGATCCCCTGGACCCGGGTCTGCATCACGTGCAAGGAGAAGCAGCAGTCGTGACGACGACCGAACTGCTGGCCTTCCTCCAGGAGTTCTACGCGGACCGCGCGGCGATCTGGCTGCGGCACATCGCGGTATCCCGGCACGTGGGCAACCTGGACTTCAACAACACCTACCAGTACGTAGTGAACCGCGAAGACACCCACATCGCGTGGTTGCGCTCGGCTATCGAGGAGCTTGGCGGTGTGGCGCCGTTGCCCGGCGCAGAACCAGTCATCGAGGCCTCGAAGGCGAAGGACTTCGCCATGAGCCTCATGCGCGAGGACGCCTCGGGCATTCTGGCCTTCGTCGACAAGTGGAAGGATCGCGTCGAGACGCTCCGCGACGCGCGTCACCGCGGCACGCTGCGCGTCATACTCGGCGAGATGCGCGAGCACCACCGGTTTTTCGAGCAGGCCGTTGCGGGCCGCGAGGACCTGCTGGGACGACGCCCTGACTCAGCGGCCCGGCGCGGCTCGGTGATGGCGAACCGGTGGCTCGGCGACTGAGCCGTGACCGCCGTCGCGATTGCCCTCGGCAGCAACCTGGGTGATCGCGCATCCCACCTCTCCTTCGCCGTCGAGCGCCTCCGTACCGTTCTCCCTGATCTCCGCGTTTCGGGCTTCATCGACACCGAGCCGGTTGGCGTCGGCGCGCAGCCTGTCTTCCTGAACGGGGCCGTGGCGGGCTCTACGCAGCTCTCTGCGCAGCAACTGCTCGAATTCCTGCTCGCGCTCGAGCGTGAGCGCGGCCGGGATCGACCGTTCGAGGGAGCTCCGCGGACGCTCGACCTCGACCTGGTGTTCTATGGCAGCGCCATCATCGACGAGCCCGGCCTGACAGTGCCGCACCCGCGGTTTCGCGACCGCGCCTTCGTCCTCGCGCCGCTCGCAGAAATTGCCGGAGATATGCAGGATCCGGTCGGCGGCCTGACAGTACGGGAGCTGTTGGAGCGAGTCCGACCCTGAAGCGTGGCATCTCGGTTGCACCGGTGGAGTGGGCGAACGGCGCGATTGCCGACGGCACACAAAAGGGGGCAGCGTGAGGGCGAAGCAGCTGATGTTGATCCTGACGGCTCTGGTCGTGGGCATCATCGCGGGCGGCGCCGCCGTGGCCAGCCAGGCGTCGATCACCGTGCAGGGACAGGTGAGTGCGACCGAGCAGGAATCCGACGAGGGCTACTTCGCCGTTGGCGCCGATACGATGGTGGTCGCCAAGCCTCGATCGGCGCTGCACCAGTGGCTGCGCGCCCACAACAACCAGCAGGTCCGCGTCACGATAGAGCTCGACCAGCCTACGCAGTAGGCGCCGTTACGCTGCTGCGTCGTTGCAGAACCGATCGATCGTCTCGATGACATCGGCTACGAGATTGTCCGGGGTAGACGCGCCCGCGGTCAGGCCCAGACGTACGGCGCCGCGCGCAGGCAACCAGCCTGTGGTGACGAGTTCTTCCTTCGCGCCTACGGGCCGGAACCGGATGGCCTCGGGCGACAGCAGGCAGTCGGGCTCGGCAATGTGGTATGTCGGCAGCCGGGCGTCGCAGATACGTGCCAGGTTGCACGTATTGCTGCTGTTGTAGCCCCCAATCACCAGCATCAGATCGAGCGCTTCCTGCTCCAGCAGCTGGATAACTGCATCCTGCCGCTCCTGCGTTGCGCTGCAGATCGTGTCGAAGGAGCGGAACCGCGTCGCCAGGGCTGCCTCACCGTGGCGGTCACGCATGGCGTCGCGAAATCGCTCACCGATGGCGAGCGACTCCGACGACAGCATCGTCGTCTGGTTGGCGAGGCCGATTCGCTCGAGGTGCACGTCCGGATCGAACCCGGGTGATGCCGCCTTGCGGAACCGCGCAAGGAACTCGTCCCGGGTGCCCCCGCGCCGGATGTACTCGCACGCGTAGCCCGCCTCGTCGTGATCGTAGACCACGAGGTAGTGGCCGCCGGGATACTGCAGTGCCTGGGAGGCCGTCGCCTCCGTCTCTTCGTGCCAGTACTTGCCGTGGATGACCGACGTGAAGCCTTCCTGCGCGTACCGCTTCACGTTCTTCCAGACATTCAGCACCGAGCCGCAGGTCGTGTCGACCAGCGTGCAGCCACGCGCGCTCAGGTCCTGCAGTGTGGCGATAGTGACGCCGAATGCCGGCAGGATGACGACGTGCTCGGGGCCGAGCTGGGACGCGTTCTCGCCGGGATCGCTGAGGAAACGGATGCCCAGGTTGCGAAGCTGATCGTTGACGTGCGGGTTGTGGATGATTTCGCCCGTCAGGTACACCGTGCGATCGGGGAACCGGGTCCGTGCCTGGTAGGCGTAGTCCACCGCCCGGTCGACGCCATAGCAGAATCCGAACTCGGCCGCGAGACGCACAACGAGCCGGCCAGACTCGTAGCGGTACCCGTTCGCGCGGATGCCCTGGACGAGCGTGCTGTGATAGCTCGCGGCGAGCTGTCCGGCAACGGCCTCCTTGAGATCCAGGCCTTTTCTGAAGATGAGTGGTGGCATCGATTGGACGCGACCGGCCGGGACCGGCGGCGCGTACGCGCCCGGCCTCCTGCAGGTGGCATGCTGCGATTATACAGGTCAGCGGGCGGTCGCCGTCTCGGCCGCGTCACGGTCAGCGAGTGGAGGAGGCCAAGTTCCGGTGTTTGCCGTTGACGAAGCCATCTCGGTTCCGCGGCTCGCTTGCCGGACCTCGTGCCACTCGACGCAGCTGCGGTAGGATCACTCAAACCCGACACTGCTCTCGTCATCACATGTACGAACCCGTCATCGGCCTCGAGATTCACGCGCAGCTCCTGACCGACACGAAGATATTCTGCGGCTGCCGGACGCGGTTCGGAGACCCGCCGAACACCCACGTGTGCCCGGTGTGTGCCGGGCTGCCCGGCGCGTTGCCCGTGCTGAATCGCCGGGCTGTGGACCTGGCAGTACGCGCGGCACTTTCGCTGGGGTGCCGCATCAATGCGCGGTCGGAGTTCGCCCGCAAAAACTATTTCTACCCGGACCTGCCCAAGGGGTACCAGATCTCGCAATACGATCAGCCGCTCGCCAGCGCGGGCCTTGTCGAGATCCCCGGCGCCGGCTCGCGCGTCCGGGTCGCGATCACCCGCGTGCACATGGAAGAGGATGCCGGCAAGTCGCTGCACGAGGGTTTCTCGGATTCGCCGCAGCACACCTATATCGATTACAACCGCAGCGGCGTGCCGCTCATCGAGATCGTGACGGAGCCTGACCTCCGCTCGGCGGCAGACGCGGCGACCTTCTTCGAGACGCTGCGCCAGCTGCTCGTGTGGCTGGGTGTCAGCGACGGCAACATGGAGGAGGGGAGTCTCCGCTGCGACGCGAACGTGTCCATCCGGCGGGCCGGGACCGAGCCCCTCGGAACGAAGACCGAGGTGAAGAACCTCAATTCGTTCCGTCATCTGCAGAGGGCGCTCGAGCATGAGATCGCGCGGCAGGCGGAACTGCTTGCCGATGGCGGCCGCGTGGTCCAGGAGACGCGGTTGTGGGATCCGGTCTCGGCGCGCACGGTGTCGATGCGGAGCAAAGAGGAGGCTCACGACTACCGCTATTTCCCGGAGCCCGATCTGCCCCCGCTCGTGTTCAGCGCTCCCCGCGTGGCAGAAATCGCCGAAGGACTACCCGAGCTGCCGCACGCGCGGCGGGCGCGTTTCGTTGCCGAGTACGGCCTGTCGGACAACGATGCGGGCGAAATGACGCGCTCCCGCGGGGTCGCCGATTATTTCGAGGAGACGGCGCGGCACGCGGGCAACCCGAAAGCGGCCAAGGACTGGGTCATGGGCGAGCTCAGTCGCACGTTGAACGAGCGCGGAGTCGAGATCGAGCAAGCTGGAGTGACGCCGGACGCGCTCGCCGGGCTCGTAAGACTTGTGGACGGCGGCGCCATCAACAGCACGACCGCCAAGACGGTGTTCGAGAAGATGTACGGCACGGGACGTGCCGCCGACGAGATCGTCAGGAGTGAGGGGCTCGCGCAGATCAGCGACGAGGATGCGCTCGCGACGATCGTCCGTGACATCCTGGGCGCGCAGCCGGACGCGGTCGCGCAGTACCGGGCCGGAAAGGCCGCGAGCTTCGGGTTCCTCGTCGGGCAGGTGATGAAGGCGACGTCGGGCAAGGCGAGCCCGAAGGTCGTGAACGAGCTGCTGCGCCGTGAAATAGAACGCGTCTAGGCCGTTGACAGCCCCACGGTGCCGGCCTACACTGATGTGAGCTTTCACATGACCTCGCCGAGGATCCGCATGTCCCGCTTCCGGACCGAAGCACGGCCAGCAAGCGCGCGCATTCCACCTTCCTGCCTCGCCGATCTCTACCGCGAAGAATTCCTCAAACACCAACGCTGCCTGCAACAGCAGCGCGAGTATTACTCGGAACGCGCCATCCTCGATGCAGAGGCCGCGCTCCGGCGCATCCTCTCGAACCTGGATCATCTCTGTGCGCAGCAGAATGGCGAGCAGGTCGTGAGCCGCCTCCTGCGCGAGATCGACGTGCTGACCGGGTTGTCGGCCTGGTCGGATCCCGCGAAAGCCCACTGACCGTCCCGCTCGCGACGCTTCGCGCGGATCTCGGGCACATCGTCGGGGAGGCGATTGCCGCCGCCGATGCCGCCGTGCTCGTCGACCGGGCAATCGCCCGAGGCATCCTCGCCGAGGCGCCTGCGCTCTCGATGCACGTGCTCGCCGTCGGGAAAGCGGCTCTGCCGATGACACGAGCCTTCGCCGCCGCGGTTCCCGGTCTCCACCGCCGCGGCCTGATCGTGACGCCGACCGACGCCGCATCGGCTGCACACGGGTTCGACGCGATTCTTTCCTCCCATCCTGTTCCAGACGAGCGCAGCGTGCGCGCCGGTCGCGCGGCGCTTGGGGCCGCACACGCGGTCGGGCCCGACGAGTGCCTGGTGGTGCTGCTCTCGGGCGGAGCATCGGCTCTCATGACAGTGCCCGCGCCCGGCGTGTCACTCGAGGCCAAGCGGGAGGTCACCCGGCGGTTGCTGCGCGCCGACGCAGACATCCACGCCGTCAACTGCGTCCGAAAGCACCTCTCGGACGTAAAGGGCGGCCGTCTGGCGGCGGCGTGCCGCGGGCGCACCCTCACGCTGGCCATTTCGGACGTGGTTGGCGACGACACCAGCGTGATCGGCTCGGGTCCGACGGTCGCCGATCCGACCACGTTCGGCGAGGCGCTCGCGGTGATCGACGCGTCCGGCGGCCGCGGCGTGTTCCCGCGCGATGCCGTCGCGTGGCTGGAACGGGGAGCGGCAGGCGACTTCCCGGAGACTCCCAAGCCCGGCGCCGCATCGCTGACTCGATCCATCGTCCATGTCATCGGGTCGGGGGCCGACGCCTGTGCGGCAGCGATCGACACGGCGCAACGCCTGGGCTACCGCGTGGTAAGCGCTCCGCGGCCAATCATCGGTGAGGCCAGAGCGCGTGGCGTGGAGCACGCGACGTGGTTAGCGGCGCTGGCCCGCGATAACCAGGATGCTCTATGCGCTGTGTCTGCCGGCGAGACGACGGTGCGCGTCACGGGCAGCGGAACGGGTGGGCGCAACCAGGAATTCGCGCTCGCTGCGGTCGCCGGCCTGGCCACGATCGGCCGCGCGGTCGCGCTCGCCAGCGTCGGCACCGACGGCGTCGACGGACCGACGGATGCTGCGGGCGCGATCGCCGACTCGACCAGCGCCACGCGCGCGCGGGCGTCCGGTGCCGACCCGATGCGGTATCTTGAAGCCAACGACGCCTGGTCTTTTTTCAACCGCCTGGGAGACCTGGTGCGCACAGGCGCGACGAACACGAACGTTGGCGACGTGCAGGTGGCGCTCATCGGTCCAGCCGATGGTTGACGCCTGGCCCCGCGCGACGCGCGTTTGGGAGGGCAGAGCAGCATGGGGAGGGTGACGTGAGCGTTCGATTCCTGAAGCTCATAGGCGGGGTGACACTGGCGCTCCTGCTGGCCCTCGCCGGCGGCTACGTCTGGGGCTCCTCCGGACGGCTCGAACTGCAGTCGCGCCTGCACGACATGGAACTGCGCGTTCAGGTGAGCGACGCCCGCGCGAGGCTCCTCGCGGCGCGGGTCGATCTCTACTCCCTCAACTTCGGCGCGGCTACGCAGAACCTCGAGGCCGCGAAGATCCCCTTGCAGGCGGTGGTGCAGCGCTACGAGGCGGACGGCGATACGGCGCGTGTGACGGACGCGCGGAATGCGCTCGCCTCGATCGAGAAGGCGCGGCGGCTCGCGGCGCAACTCGATCAGTCGGCTCAGGGCGCAGCGGCAGACGCGCTCGCCGCGCTCGAGCGCGCCACCCGCGCGGCCGGGAGGTAGGACCGCATGCTCTCACGCGAACAGCTGCTATCCCAGTTCCGCGACCGCGTGCACCACCCGGCGACCGCCAAAGAGCTGCTGCAGTTGCTGCGCATCCCACGCGAGGACCGCGTCACGGTACGGCGGCACCTCAAGCTGCTCGTCGAGAGTGGCGACCTGATCAAGATTCGAGGCAACCGCTTCGGTCTCGCCGACCGCATGGACCTCGTCGTCGGCCGCCTGCAGACACACCCGCGCGGGTTCGGGTTCGTCACGCCCGACACCGGGCGGGGCGATGCGCAACCCGATGTGTACGTGTCCTCCGCCAACCTGAAGGAGGCGCTGCACGGTGACCGCGTGGTCCTGCGCATCGAACGCCACCAGGCCGATCGCATGGAGGGGCGGGTGATCCGCATCCTCGAGCGCGCGAACGCGTCGGTGGTCGGGCGCTTCGACCTCGACGACTCCGGCCTGGGCTTCGTCGTGCCGTTCGACAAGCGGCTGCTCACGGACGTGCAGGTGCCGCCGGCCGACGCCAGAAACGCGACGCCGGGCACGATGGTGGTCGCGGAGCTCGCGCGCTGGCCGACGCCGAGCCGGCCGGCGCTCGGGCGGATCGTCGAGGTCCTCGGCCCCATCGATGCCCCGGGCGTGGATACACAGATCATCATCCGCAAGCACAACATCCCCGACGTGCACGGCGACGAGGCCATCGAGGAGGCGCGGCGCCTCGGCACGGTCGTGCACGAACGCGATCTGCGCGGCCGCACAGATTTCCGGCCGGTCCCGACGGTGACCATCGACGGCGAGCATGCGCGCGACTTCGACGATGCGATCACGCTGGAGCTGATGCCGAACGGCCACTACTGGCTCGGCGTCCACATCGCGGACGTATCGCACTACGTGGAGGAAGGCAGCGCCCTGGATCAGGAGGCCTATGAGCGCGGTACGTCCGTGTACTTTCCCGAACGCGCGGTGCACATGTTTCCCGCGGAGCTCGCGACCGGTCTCTGCTCGCTGAACCCGCATGTCGATCGGCTGGTGCAGTCGTGCTTCATGGAGGTGTCACGCTCCGGCGAAGTGGTGCGCCACGAGTTCCACGACGCGGTGATCAACAGCGACTCGCGGATGACGTACACGGAAGTGAACGCCATTCTCACCGAGCGCGATCCGGCGACACGGAAGAAGTACGCGTCGCTCGTGCCGCTGTTCGAGCGCATGCACGACCTGTTCGTGATCCTGAACACGCGGCGCAAGCGCCGCGGGTCGATCGACTTCGATCTCCCCGAGGCGGAAGTCGTCATGGACGAGTCCGGCCTGATCGAGAACATCATCGCCGCCGAACGCAATGTCGCGCACCGGCTGATCGAAGAGTTCATGCTGCTGGCCAACGAGACGGTGGCGGAGTTCATCTCCGAGAACGAGGGGCCCGGGCTGTACCGGGTGCACGAGCAGCCGGACCTGTTGAAGATCGCGCAGTTCGAGGAGTTCATCGGCGGCTTCGGGTACTCGCTCACCGCGTCGGCGAGCGCGATCCGTCCCCGGCACTTTCAGCGCCTGCTCGAGAAGATCCGCGGTACGCCCGAGGAACGGCCCATAGCGTTTCTGATGCTGCGCACGATGCAGAAGGCGCGCTACGCGCCGATGAATCTCGGGCACTTCGGCCTGGCGGCCGCGAACTATACCCATTTCACGTCCCCTATCCGGCGCTACCCGGACCTGGTCGTGCACCGCCTGCTCCGCGAGATCCGGCACGGTGACGCAGACGCCGCCCGGACCGAGGAGCTCGAGGAGGACCTCCCGGAAATCGCACGTCACACCTCCGAGATGGAGCGCCGTGCCGATGATGCGGAACGGGAGCTGGTGCAGTGGAAGAAGGTGCGGTTCATGGCCGACAAGGTCGGCGACGAGTTCGACGGCTACATCACCGGGGTGGCCGCGTTCGGGCTCTTCATCGAGCTGACGGAGCACTTCGTCGAGGGGCTCGTTCACATCTCGAGCATGGCCGATGACTACTACCGGTTCCTCGAAGCCACCCACACCTTGCGCGGCGAGAATACCCACAAGGTGTACCGGCTCGGCGACCGCGTCCGCGTCCAGGTCGTGCGCGTCGACATGGAGCGGCGGCAGATCGATCTCGGGCTGGTCGAGGTGCTCGACGCACTCCGCGAGGACGAGAGCAAGCGCGGGCCGAAGCGCAGCAAGGCGCGGCCCAGAGCCGAGCGCGCGGTGAAGACCCGGCCCGGCAAACGGGAACGCGCCACGCGCAAGGCCGTGCGGTCGCGCCGCCAGCGGTGACAGGCACCCGATGAGGAGTGTCGTCATCGGCACCGCCGGTCACATCGACCACGGGAAGAGCAGCCTCGTCCTGGCGCTCACGGGCACCGACCCCGATCGTCTCAAGGAAGAGAAGGCGCGCGGCATCACCATCGATCTCGGCTTCGCCCACTGGTCGACCGCCGACGTGCATGTCGCATTTGTCGATGTGCCGGGGCACGAACGATTTGTGCGCAACATGCTCGCGGGCGCGGGCGGCATCGATGCCGTGCTCCTGGTGGTGGCCGCCGACGAATCCATCATGCCGCAGACGCGTGAGCACTTCGAGATTTGCCGGCTGCTCGGAGTGACTCGCGGTCTCACTGCGCTCACCAAGGCGGACCTCGTCGACGACGAAACCCTCCAGCTCGTTCGCCTGGAGGTGGTCGACCTGTTGGAGGGCACTCCTCTCGAGACCGCGGCAATGATTGCGGTATCGTCGCGCACAGGGCAGGGGCTCGACTCGCTGCGCAGCGCGCTCGTCACCGTGGCGGGCGAGGTCAGACCCCGCGCGGTCGACGGCCCTGCGCGACTACCTATCGACCGTGCGTTCACGATGAAGGGCTTCGGTACGGTCGTGACCGGCACGCTCGTGTCCGGTCGTATCCGCCAGGATGACGAACTCTTGCTGCTGCCGGGTGACCGCGCGGTCAAGCTGCGCGGCCTGCAGGTGCATGGTGAACGCCGGCAGGAGGTCGTGGCCGGCGAGCGGACCGCCGTAAACCTGGGCGGCGTCGACGTGGAGGAGGTCACGCGGGGGCAGTCGCTCGTTGGGCCGCACCTGTTCGAGCCCTCGCGCGTGATCGACGCGCGCGTGGAGTTGCTTGCGAGCGCGCGGCCGCTGAAGCACGGCGCACGCGTCCGCTTCCACCAGGGCACGGCCGAGCTGCTCGGGCGCGTGGCGTTGCTGCCGGGGGAGCCAGCGCAGGGCCTGCTTCCCGGCACTGCATCCTTCGCGAGAATTCGGCTCGAGACGCCCGCAATTCTCACGCGCGGGGATCGGTTCATCCTGCGCGCTTACTCGCCGCCCGTGACGATCGGGGGCGGCATCGTGCTGGATCCGCACGCGCCGCGCACGGGCGTGCGGACCGCATCGGCACGCGGACGGTTCGAGCGTCTCGCTCACACGGGGGAATCGCGGCCGGACGATCGCGCAATCGCGTTGATGGTCGAGGAGCGTGCTGCCGCGGGCCTGCCGGCGGCCGCCCTCACCGCGCGCGCGGGCATCGCGCCGCGTGATGTGCCGGCCACCATCCAACGCCTGCAAGCGGATGGGCTCGTCGACGACATCCAGGGCGTGCTGTTTGCGCGAGGCCTGCGCGAGGCGCTGGCCACCCGGCTGCAGGCACTGGTGCGCGAGTATCACACCGCGCATCCGCTGTCGGAGGGGCTGGCCCGCGAGGAAGCGCGCGAGCGGATCTTCGCCCATGCCGCACCCGCCTTGTTTGAGCGCATCCTGGCCGACCTGGCCGGTGCGGGCACGGTGACCGGGCGGGACCGTCTCTCCGGTGCCGGGCACGCGCTCTCGCTTTCCCCCCGCGAAGCCGAGGCGCGCGACACCATTGAGCGGGAACTGCGCACGGGCGGCCTCAAGCCGACAGAACCGGCCGCCATCGCGGCGGCACACGGGATTGCCCCCGATGTCAGCGACCGCGTGGTCGCGCTGCTGGTGCGGCAGAAAGTGGCAGTCAAGATCGGCGGACTGTACTTCCACCAGGCGGCGCTCGACGACCTGAAGGTGGACGTGCGGGCGCTCAAGACCGCGGGGCCGGACGCCCGGGTGGACGTGCCGTCCTTCAAGGAGCGCTACGGCATCTCCCGGAAGTTCGCGATTCCTCTGCTGGAGTACCTGGACCGGGAACGTGTGACCCGCCGCGCCGGAGAGACGCGGGTGGTGCTCTGACGGCAGGAGGAGGTGCTAGGCGTCTCGCTCTTTCGCGCCGTCGCGCGTCGCGTCCTTGAAATTGCGGATGCCCCGGCCCACGCCCCGGGCCAGCTCGGGGAGGCGGTTGGCACCAAAAATCAGCACCAGGATCGTCACGATGACTACCAGTTCGGGAATACCAAGGCCCATCGTCCGACTCCTCTCACCCCGGTCTCGTGGTCGACGCGACCGGACCGATCCACCTTGCCATTCTACCACCGGCTCTGCTGCGGCCCGGCGGAGGCAGGGCACGGTACTGGTTTCGGTCGCGCTGGCGTTCCTGACACTCGGCGCCACCGTAACCGCTTTGCAGCTACCGCAATTCGGGACGACCGTGCAGGCGGTCGAAGTGTACGCGTCCGTGACCGATGAGCATGGAGAGCCGCTCAGGGGACTGAAACCGGATCAGTTCACGGTCCGGGAGGACGGAGAGATCCAAATCATCAGCACGTTCGCCGAAAGCGAGTTCCCGCTCTCGGCGGCGGTTGGTGTGGACCGCAGTTGGAGCATGGCCGGGGAGCGTCTTGCCGTCGCCAAGGCCGGCGCCCGAACGCTGCTCACGGAGCTGCGACCCGATGATCAGGCCATGGTCGTGGCGATTGGCGGCCTCGTCGAGACCGTGGCTCCGCTGTCGGTGGATCGTGCCGCGCAGGCGGCTGCGGTGGAGCGGCTCGACCCCTGGAGCACGACTGCCCTGCATGATGCGGTGATTGCGGCCATCGACCGCGTGCAGGAGGGGTCGGGACGACGGGCGCTGGTCCTGTTTTCAGATAGCCACGACCGGTACAGCCACGCAGATGCGAGCACCGTGCTCGACCACGCGCGCCGCGCCGACGTCATGGTGTACCCGGTGGGGCTCGGCCGCGAGCGCTCCGCTCTGTTCGCGGAGCTGGCAGTTCTGACGGGTGGACGATCCTTTCACGTGCAGAATCGCGCGGACGTCACAGCGGCTGCGCGGACCATTGCGCGGGAGCTCCGGACGCAATATCTCCTCGGGTACTCGCCGTCGCGGCCGCGTACCGAGGGTGCCGGCAATTGGCGGTCGATCAGGGTCGAGGTTCGCGCACCAGGCGCGCGCGTTCGGGCGCGGGACGGCTACGTGAATCGGTGAGCGCCACCCATTCGGCGACATCCAGCGTCGTAGGAAGAGGACGGTACCGGAGGCCCCGGTCGGGGCACGGGTTCAGATTCGGGCGAAATGCGACGGCTGGTACCTGGGCAGTCTTTTTGCAGCAAGCGCGATAGAATCATCCGAACGCAGTACTCTCCTGATGTCAGACAGCAACGCCACCGTTCCCCCGACCAGCTTCCGCACAGAGCTCGGGCATCTCGCCGTCAAGGTGGACGGCCTGCGTCCGGCGGAGATGCCGTTCCTCTTCGAGCGGAAACCGGAGCGGATGGGCGGAGCGCTCGCCAGTTCACTCGCGGTGCACGCCGCCGGAGCGCTCATCGCTCTCTTGCTCACGTTGTACGGGCCGAAGCCGCAGTTTAGCCAGCCCGAGACTCCCGATCGGGCCAACAAAAACATCGTCTGGCTCAGCACGCCGGGCCCTGGCGGCGGTGGCGGCGGAGGCGGCAACCAGATGAAGGAGCCGCCCCGCAAGGCTGAACTGCCGGGCAAAGAGAAGATCACCGTGCCGGCTACGAAGCTGCCGGAGGTGGTGCCAACCCCCAAGCCCCCGGATCCGCCGAAGCCCGAACAGGAGCTGACGATACCCGCCAAGACCCTCGGCGATGCACAGCAGACCGCTGTTGGCGCGATCGAGGGCACCAACCCCAGCGCGACGCTCTCTCAGGGCACCGGGACGAACGGCGGGGCGGGGACGGGCGCCGATGGCGGCATCGGCCCGGGGCGCGGTGCGGGTCTCGGCCCGGGCTTCGGTGGGGGCACCGGCGGCGGGGCCTATCGGCCGGGGAATGGGGTCGAGCTGCCGCGCGTGCTTCGGGAGGTCCGACCGAACTATACGGCCGACGCGATGCGCGCGAAGGTGCAGGGAACGGTGTGGGTGGAGGCTGTCGTCCTCTCCGACGGAACTGTGGGGGAGGCGCGTGTGGTCCGATCGCTGGACTCGACGTTCGGCCTCGACGAAGAGGCGCTGAAGGCGGCCAAGCAGTGGCGTTTCGCGCCGGGCACGCGCTTTGGTCAGGCCGTCGCGGTCCTCGTAACGATCGAGTTGACCTTCACGTTGCGGTAGCACCCCCGAACGGCAACGCCGGCACTCACCGCGTGCGAATCACCACGGCCATGCTCGCGCGCCAGTAGGTGAGTTTCGCTCCCCCGGTTAGTGTCCCTCCCCCTTCCGCGCTTCCGATCCCGCGCAGGTATCGCACATCCCAGCGCACGCCCGTCCGGCGCGAGAGCATGCCGATCACGCCTCCACCCATGTTGAAGGCTGTGAGATTGCGGGAATAGCCGAGGCCCTCCGTCGGATCGGCGGTCGCTCGCATCAGCCCCCACCCTGCCGACGCGTACGGCCGCAGCGATTCACGGGTGAGGCGGAGCGGTGCGGCAAGCACCACGTTTCCCAGGAGGGTTGCGACCCGGCTTGATTGCACGAGGCCCTTGTCGCCTTGGAAGTACCCGGGGGTGAGGGCGATGTCGCCCTCGACGCCGAGTACACCGGACCCGAGCCACATCACGCCTCCGCCCCAGGTGACCTTCTTCGCCTTTTCCGCACCCTCGTAGGATCCGGCGACCTCGTCCGAATCGATAAGGGTCGTTTCGCCACCGAACTTCACGGCGATGAAAGGGCTGAAATAGAAGTCGGCGCTGGCGGAGGAAGGAAACGCAGCCCACACTGCGAGGGTCAGCAGCGCACCGAGGGCCAGATTGGTGCGCCCGCGGCTGCTAAGGATCACCCGAAGAGGCTCAGGAACAGGCGGGCGTAGGGCGAGGTCAGGAGGTCGCCGTTCGGCAGCGAAAATGCGGCAGCAAGGCCGTCGCTGTTCGCCAGCAGTATCAGCGTCTTGTGCCGCGCCGGGAGATGGATGAAGAGGGAGGAACTCGCATCCGGCGCATACCCGAAGTGCCACACGACTGGCTGCCCGTTGTAGACCTGCACGAACCAGCCGAGGCTGAATCTCGTTCTCGCGGCTCCCTGCGGCGCCGACCACGCGGCGGCGAGAGTGTCCTCACGGAGAAGCGTGCGCGTATCGAGCGCGATGCTGAATGCGGCCAGGTCGCGAACGGTGGATATCAAGCCCGATGCGGCGTCGAGCGTCGTGGCCGGGTACTGGGATAGGGACGCGCGGCCCCTGCGATCCACGCGATAGGGACGCGCCGTCTGCCGCAGCACTGCATCGTAGGTCGCGAGCACCTCGCTCGCGAAATCCGACGGCTGAATGGTCGTGACGTCCTGTCCGGGGACGGATCGCGTCATGGCCAGACGATCCAGCAGGCGCCGCGAGATGGCCTCCTTGATGTTGTCCTGCGTGCACCTTTCGATGACACGCGTGAGCGCGGCAAATCGTGCCGGCTCATAGCGGAAGGCGGCGCCCGGCCCAGGCGAGTGGCTCAGGAGGTCGAGGACGGTGGCCGACGCGGCCGGGCTCCCGGCCGGCAGCGTGACGGGATCGTCGAGTCGCGCCCGGCCTTCTTCGATGCACTGCAGAACGAGCGT
Organism: Vicinamibacteria bacterium; assembly: GCA_963763095.1. GTDB lineage: Bacteria > Acidobacteriota > Vicinamibacteria > Vicinamibacterales > JAENWD01 > CAVUCH01. The sequence continues at coordinate 190,815 of CAVXNR010000009.1, read as the reverse complement.
TGCGCTGAGTGTGCTCGTGAGGTCAGCAATGTAGAACGGGGTGTCGGGTGTGACCGGTACGCCCGCTTCGAGGTCCTGCTGGCCGAGGCCTGCTTCCCAGGCGATGCGGTCGTCTTGCACGATTGCCGCCGAGAGCCCGGGAATGCCCGCCTGCTTGCGGAGCGCGTCGAGATAGAGCTCGAATCGGGTTGTGACGAAATCGGACTGCGCCCTGATCCCAGCGGGAACCGCCAGTGGGAGAGCGAGAACCAAGACAACCAGTACGCGTCGCATGATGATGGCCTGCACCGCAGGGCAAGGCTGACTCAGCTTATCAGAAGGCGCTGTTTTCTGCACTCTGTGGGGTTTTCTGCACTCCGCGGCAGCTCTGTCACGCGGCTGAACGAAAAAAAGGGCTGCCGCACCCGTGTGCCGACAGCCCTTCCAGATCACGGGCGAATGCCCGTTAGTACATCCCGCCCATGCCGCCGCCGCCCGCCGGCGCGCCGGACTCCTTCTTTTCCTCGGGGATGTCGCAGATGAGCGCCTCGGTCGTCAGCAGCAGCGACGCGATCGACGCGGCGTTCTGGAGCGCCGAACGCACCACCTTCGCCGGATCGATGACGCCGGCCTGCACCAGGTTCTCGTACTTCTCGGTCTGAGCATTGAAGCCGGACTCGTCGTCGAGCTCCTTGACTCGCTGCACGATGATCGAACCTTCGTGGCCCGCGTTGGTCCCGATCCACCGCATCGGCTCTTCGATCGCACGCGCGATGATGTTGAGGCCGATCTTCTGGTCGCCTTCGAGCTTCAGGCTCTCGAGCACCTTGCTCGCGCGCACCAGCGCCACACCGCCTCCGGGCACGATGCCCTCCTCGACGGCCGCCTTGGTCGCGTGCATGGCATCTTCGACCCGCGCCTTCTTCTCCTTCATCTCGGTCTCGGTGGCCGCGCCGACCTTGATGACCGCGACGCCTCCCACGAGCTTCGCGAGCCGCTCCTGCAGCTTCTCACGGTCGTAGTCGGAGGTCGTGTCCTCGACCTGGGTGCGGATCTGCTTCACGCGACCCTCGATGGCGTTCGAGCTGCCGCCGCCCTCGACGATCGTCGTGTTGTCCTTGTCGATCGTGACCTTCTTGGCCTTGCCGAGGTCTTCGAGCTTGATGTTTTCCAACTTGAGGCCGAGGTCTTCCGTGATCGCCTTGCCGCCCGTGAGGGTTGCGATGTCCTCGAGCATGGCCTTGCGGCGATCACCGAACCCGGGCGCTTTCACGGCCGCTGCCTGCAGCGTCCCGCGCAGCTTGTTCACCACGAGTGTCGCCAGCGCCTCGCCTTCGACGTCTTCCGCGATGATCAGCAGCGGGCGGCCGCCGCGGGCCACCTGCTCGAGCACCGGGAGCAGATCCTTCATCGAGCTGATCTTCTTCTCGTGAATCAAGATGACCGGATTCTCGAGGACGACTTCCATCCGCTCGGGGTCGGTCACGAAGTACGGGGACAGGTAGCCGCGATCGAACTGCATGCCCTCGACGACGTCGAGCGAGGTCTCGAGCGTCTTGGCCTCTTCAACGGTGATGACGCCGTCCTTGCCGACCTTTTCCATCGCCTGCGCGATGATTGTGCCGATCGTCTCGTCGTTGTTCGCCGAGATCGTGCCCACCTGGGCGATCATGTTGCCCTTGACAGGCTTGCTCTGCTTCTTGAGCGACTCGACGATGGCTTCGACGGCCTTCTCGATGCCGCGCTTCAGCTCCATCGGGTTCGCGCCGGCAACGACGTTCTTGGCGCCTTCGCGGTAGATCGCCTGCGCGAGCACGGTTGCCGTGGTCGTGCCGTCGCCCGCGATGTCGGACGTCTTGCTGGCGACTTCGCGCACCATCTGTGCGCCCATGTTCTCGAGCGGATCCTTGAGCTCGATCTCCTTGGCAACGGTGACGCCGTCCTTGGTGATCGTGGGCGAGCCGAACTTCTTGTCGAGCACGACGTTGCGGCCCTTCGGCCCGAGGGTCACCTTGACCGCGTCGGCCAGCTGGTTGACGCCGCGCAGAATCGCCTGGCGCGACTGCTCACCGTAGATAATCTGTTTTGCCATCTGTGGAACTCCCGTGAATCAATCCCGGGGCGACGCCCGCGGGGTCTGGAAAGCTGTCATCGTGTCGAGGGACCGGCCGTGCCGGTCCACTGCGTGCGGCGCGAGGCCGCAGCCGAGATGACGCAGCGAGATAACTAGGACACCGACTCGAGGACGGCCAACACCTCGTCTTCACGCATGATCAGGTGCTCGTCGCCGTCTACCTTGATCTCCTGGCCGGAGTATTTGCCGAAGAGGATTGTGTCGCCTTCCTTCACGTCCAGGGGGGTGCGCTTGCCGTCGTCCTTCACCTTGCCGGTTCCAGCGGCAATCACCTTGCCCTGCTGAGGCTTTTCCTTGGCGGTGTCCGGGATGATGATGCCGCCGATCTTCTGTTCACCTTCCTCGATGCGCTTGACGATAATGCGGTCGTGGAGCGGTCGTACTTTCATGGTCTGACTCCGTTTAGCGGTTGAGTTTGTCGAAATTGGCGTGAACGAATGAGATCGCTGCCATTCCTGCGAATGCATCACCAGGTGGATTAGCACTCGTTACGCGCGACTGCTAATTCTAGTGACGTGCGCAACGGAGTGTCAAGCCGGGCATGCGGGGCCGGCGACTTCAGCCTCTTCCGTTCAGCCGGAGGTGATACTCGGTTATTTTCCGCGCCAGCGTGTTGCGGTGAATCCCGAGCTGGTCCGCCGCCTGTCCGAGGTGCCCGCCGGCATCATTGACGGCCCGTTCAATGAGCCGCGCCTCCAGCGCCTGCCGGCCTTCGTCGAGGGTGATCCCGCCCTTGATCATCTCGGTCACCAGCCGATCCAGGATGTCGCGGAGGGCGTGGGCACTCACTGCAGATCCTGCCCCGTCAGCAACCGGAAAGCCTCCAGGTACTTCTCGCGCGTGTGTTGCACCACGTCGTCGGGCAGCGTCGGCACGGGCGGCTGCTTGTCCCACCGAATCGCCTCCAGGTAGTCGCGCACGAACTGCTTGTCGTAACTGGCCTGGGCGCCGCCGGGGCGATAGCCATCCTTCGGCCAGAACCGCGACGAGTCGGGGGTCACGGCCTCGTCGATCAACATCAGATTGCTGTCTCCGGGTCGGCCGGTCCACCCGAACTCGAACTTGGTGTCGGCGAGGATGATGCCGCGCGCTTCGGCATGCGCGGAAGCCCGCGCGTAAAGGTTCAGCGTGGCGCGTTCGAGGAACGATACGGCGTCAGCACCGATCAGAGACGCTGCGGTGGCGGCAGAAATGTTCTCGTCGTGGCCCGACTCCGCCTTGGTGGCGGGCGTGAAGATCGGTTCCGGCAGCCGATCCGATTCCTGCAGTCCGGGCGGCAACGCGATGCCGCACAGGGCACCGGTCCGCGTGTACTCCTTCCAGCCGGACCCGGCCAGGTAGCCACGTGCGACGCATTCGACTGGCACGGGGATCGTGCGTCGCACGAGCATGCTGCGCCCGCGCAACAGGTCGGCGGAGGCCCGAGCCGGCGCCGGATACTGCGAGGGGTCCAGTGTGATCACGTGGTCCGGGACGATGTCGCGCAGATGCTCGAACCAGAACGCCGACAGCTGCGTGAGGATGCGCCCCTTATCCGGAATGCCGGATCCGAGCACGTAATCGAACGCCGAGATGCGATCGGTGGCGACGATGAGGAGCTCGTCGCCGGCCGCGTACACGTCGCGCACCTTGCCGGTGCGGAAGCGCTCGAGGCCCGGGATGTCGGTGTGCAGAACGGGGACGGTGGGCGGCACGCTCGAGGACCTCCGCAAGAGGGCGCATGTTAGCAGATGCACTCCGGATGCGTGAGAACGCTTCCCGTACCCCGGAAAGGCGCATATAGTAGGCCGATTCCTCGAAGCACCGGAGACGCGCCGGCGCGGCGGCCGTTCGGCCCGGGAAGACGGATCCGCCCACCCGTTCATGCGTGCACACGTAAGGACTGCGATCGTTGCGCTACTGGCAGTAATCCTGCTGGCGCTTTTCCTGCGCAACGCCAACCTGCGCGGGGTGTGGGCGGAGGTCACGCGCGCCCGGATGGATCTCGTGCTCCTGGCCGTGGCGCTGACCGCCTTGACCTACATCCTTCGCGCGGTGCGATGGCAGTACCTGCTCTCCCCGATTGGCCGCGTCGGCCTCGCGAACGCCCTGCGGATGACGGTCATCGGATTTGCCGCCAGCGCGGTGCTGCCGGCCCGGGCCGGGGAGGTGTTGCGGCCGTGGCTGCTCGCGCGCAAGGAGGGCCTCAGCGCCACGGCGGCGTTTGCGACGATCATCCTGGAGCGCGTGCTCGACACCGTGATGGTGCTACTGCTGTTCGGCCTGTTCCTGCTGCTTGCCGAGCCCGACTTCGCGCGTGGCGATCCCCTGGCCTTCAGCCGCCTCAAGATTGGCGGCGGGCTGGCGGCCCTCGCGTCCGTCGTCGCGCTGGCGGTCATGTCTTTTCCTGGCGGGGCACCCGGCCACGCTCAACTCCCTCCAGGCAATCTTCGAGCGCGTCCTGCCGGCGCGGCTGGCGGCGATCGGCACACGATTCCTTCGGACGTTCGCGAACGGACTGGCGATCGTGCGGCAGCCGGGGCGGCTTGCCGTCGCCCTGCTGCTGTCGATCCCGCTGTGGCTTTCGATCGCGACAGGCATCTGGTGCGTGTCACAGGCCTTCCACATTGACTTTCCGTTCATGGGCTCGTTTCTCGTGATGGCCCTGCTCGTGGTTGGGGTGGCGGTGCCGACGCCAGCGGGTGTGGGAGGGTTTCACTACTTCTATCGGCTGGCCGCAACCGGCTTCTATGCGGCGCCTAATGACCGCGCGGTAGGTGCAGCGATCGTGCTACATGCGGTATCCTTCGTGCCGGTGGCGGTTGTCGGGCTCGTCCTGCTGGCTCGAGAGGGGATCAGCCTGGCCGGGGTTAGTACGGTGATGCGGGCCGACGGCGCCGGGGAGCGTGCGTGAAGTGCCCGTATTGCGCCCACCTCGGCGACAAGGTGGTCGATTCGCGGGAGAGCAAGGAAGGCGAAGTCATCCGCCGCCGGCGCGAGTGCCTCGAGTGCGGCCGCCGCTTCACCAGCTACGAGCGGATCGAAGAGATCCCGTACATGGTGATCAAGAAAGACGGCACGCGCGAGCGGTTCGAGCGGCAGAAACTCGTGGCGGGACTGCTGAAAGCGTGCGAGAAGCGGCCGGTCAGCGTCGCGGCCATCGATGCCGTGGCCGACCGGGTCGAGTCGATGCTGCAGGAACGGCCCGAGAAGGAGATCCCGACCGCCGACATCGGCGCGTTCGTGATGCAGGAGCTGAAGCACCTCGACAAAGTGGCGTACGTACGGTTCGCCTCCGTGTACCGGCATTTTCGTGACATCGGCGAGTTCATGAACGAGCTGAAAGACCTGTTGAACGCGAGGGAGTGATGCGTCGCATACCCCTCGTCGTGTTGCTCGCCGGCCTCGTGTCGCTGGCCACTGCGCCGCAGGCGGCGCCGCCGGCAGGCACGGAATCGATCCGCGTCATGCCCTTGCCGCGTGACGGACAGGTATACGTCTCCTTCGAGCTGGCGGGCGGTGTGACCGAGGAGTTCCGCGAGACCATCCGCAGTGGCCTGCAGACCTCCTTCGCCTACGATTTCGAGTTGCGCCGCGGGGTTCCGCTCTGGGTCGACCGCACGATTGCGATCGCGACCGTGGTTGCGACGGTCCAATTCGACAACCTCACCCGTCGCCACCAGCTGTCGCGCCTGATCGACGGCCGCGTCGAAGACGCGCTCGTGACCGAGAACCAGGCCGAGGTCGATCGCTGGCTGACGAAGTTCGATCGGGTCCCGCTGTTCCGCACCACCGAGCTGGAGCCGAACGCCGAGTACTACGTCCGCGTGCGCGCCCGGGCGCGGCCGCGCAGCACGTGGTCGCTGCTGCCGTGGGACCGCACGGGCGCGTGGGGGCACGCGCGATTCACCTTCCTTCCCTGACACGTCGCTCCCGACTGCGGATGTCCGTTCGGTCTGCCGGCCGCCTGACGGCGTGCCGATGCCCGCGTGACTCGTCATGGCCCTGAGGCTTCGCGACGGCGAACCGCCGACCCCCGTACTGCCGGACCTGCCGGCGCCCCGACCGGTCGCTCCCGCACCGCGCCGGCGTCCGTTCCGAGACAACTCGCGCCTGATCCTGATCGGGATCCTGCTGCTCGTCGGCGCTCTCGCCGCGCTGCTCACAATTGCGAACCGCTCGGCGACCTACTCCCCAGACTTCCTGGTCGAGGTCGTGCTCTATGCGCTCTCGGTTGCCGACGTCACGATGCTCGCGGCGCTCGTGTTCGTGCTCGCGCGCAACATCATCAAGCTGATCGTCGAGCGCCGGCGGGCGCTGCCGTTCGCCCGGTTCCGCGCCAAGCTGGTGGCGGTGCTGCTCGGGATGACGCTCATTCCGTCGGTTCTGGTGCTCATCGTCGGCAGCGAGGTGATTCGCACGAGCGCCGACCGCTGGTTCAACGCGCCGATGGACGAGGTCCTGTCGTCCGCCAACCGGATCGCCAGCGACTATTACCGCGACCGCCAGAACCTCGTGACCGACCACGCGCAGCGGATTGCGCGCATGCTGCCCGGCGAGCTGACCGCCCCGGCCGTGCCGCCCTCCCACGTGCGCGACGTCATCGCTCCGGAAGTCACGCTCGAACGGCTGCAGATGGTGGCGGTCTATCGCGTGCAGCGCGCGGCGGAGGGCGCCCTCCAGGTGGTGCCCATCATCGACGTGGCCTCGCCGAACCTGCCGGCCGGGTACTCGCGCGCCGCGGCGGACCGGCTTGCGGAACGGGCGGCGTCCGGCGGCGCCGACCAGCGCGCTCTGGAAACCCTGACCGGGGGCGGCGAGCTGATGCGCGCGGCGGCGCCCGTGCGTGGGCCTGACGGCCGGACGGTGGGCGTGGTGGTCGCCACCGGGCTGCTCTCGGGCGATCTGGCCGAGCGCTCGCGCCGCATGACGCGGGCCTACGAGGACTACATGCAGCTGCGCGTCCTCAAGCAGCCGCTCACCGGCGCGTACCTCTCGTTCTTCCTGATGCTCACCCTGATGATCATGGTGGGTGCGACGTGGATCGGGCTGTACTTCGCCAAGCGGATCACGCGGCCCGTGCAGATGCTGTCGGCGGCCGCGCGCGAGATCGGCGCCGGTCATCTGGATCGCCGGCTCGAGCCGGAAACCGCCGACGAGTTCGGATCGCTCGTCGAGGCGTTCAACAGCATGGCGGGCGAGCTCGCGGCAAGCCGCCAGAAGCTGGAACAGTCCACGTACGACCTGCAGCGCAAGCATCTCGAGGTCGAAGGGCGGCGGCGGTATATCGAAACGGTGCTCGAGCGAATTGCCACCGGGGTCATTTCCGTCGACGCCGCCGGACTGGTCACCACGATCAACGCCTCGGCCGCCCGCCTGCTCGGCCTCGATCCCTACGCCACAGGCCGCCCGGCGCACGCCGTTCTCGCCCGGCCCGATCTCGCCCCTCTGCTCGAGCTGCTGCACAGGGTACTGCGCGGCCGCACCGAGCCGCCGGCGCAGGAGATCGCGATGATGCGCGACGATCGCGAGGTCCACCTGGCCGCGGTTGCGAGCGCCCTGCATGGCGACTCGGGGGCGGACGAGGGCGCCGTCCTCGTGTTCGACGACGTGACGCCTCTCATCCGATCGCAGAAGGTGGCGGCGTGGCGGGAGGTGGCACGGCGACTCGCGCACGAGATCAAGAACCCGCTGACGCCCATCCAGCTCTCGGCCGAGCGGCTGCGCCGCCACTTCGGTGCAGCTCCGCCGGCCACGCAGGCGCTGGTCGCGGAGTGCACGAGCACGATCGTGGCGGAGGTCGACTCGCTGAAGGGGCTTGTCGACGAGTTCTCCCAGTTCGCTCGGATGCCGGCGCCGCGTGCGGTCCCGGCGGACCTCCATGCGCTGCTCGACGACACGCTGACGCTCTACGACGGCCTCTTCAGCCACGTGCGGATTGACCGGCAGTACGATTCGGCGCTTCCGCCCGTCCGCGTCGACCCCGACCAGATCAAGCGCGTGGTGGTGAACCTGATCGACAACGCCATAGAGGCCACCAGCCGCAGCGGCACCATCACGATCGAGACACAGCACGATCCGTCCAACAACCTCGCCCGGCTCGTGCTCGCGGATAACGGGCCGGGCATCCCGCCGGCGGACCGGGACAAGCTCTTCATGCCGTATTACTCCACCAAGAAGCGGGGGAGCGGGCTGGGGCTCGCCATCGTGCGCCGCATCGTCGCCGAGCACGGCGGCACGATCGAGGTGGGCGAGAACACGCCCACGGGGGCACGGTTTACGATTGAACTGCCGTGCTGAGCGGCGGTTTGACCGCGCGGCAGCCGGTGTGGAAGGCGGGAGGCGGAGCTTGGCACCGTCCGCGGCAGAACTGATGATGCCGACGATCCTCGTGGTGGACGACGAGCCGGGGGTGCGCTCGGCGCTCGGCGGTGTGCTGCGCGACGAGGGCTACACCGTTGACGCGGTCGACAGCGGCGAGGCCTGTCTCGAGCGCGTGGTGCGCGGCAGCTACGACGTGATCGTGCTGGACGTCTGGCTGCCGGGCATCGATGGGCTGATCACGCTGCAGCGTCTGCGCGAGCGGCAGATCGACGCGCAGGTGGTGATGATTTCGGGCCATGGCAACATCGAGTCGGCCGTACGCGCGATCAAGATGGGCGCGTTCGACTTCGTCGAGAAGCCGCTGTCCCTCGAGAAGACCGTGCTGGTGGTGCGCAACGCCGTGCGGCAGCGCCACCTGGAAGCCGAGAACCGGGCGCTGCGGGCGCGGGTCGATCAACGGCTGACGATGGTCGGCGACAGCGGCGAGATGGCCGCTCTCCGCGAACAGGTGGCCATGGCTGCCCCAACGAACGGCCGCGTGCTCATCTTCGGCGAGAACGGCACCGGAAAGGAGCTGGTGGCCCGCACCATCCACACCCTGAGCCGCAGACGCACCGGGCCGTTCATCGAGGTGAACTGCGCGGCGATTCCCGAGGAGCTGATCGAGTCCGAGTTGTTCGGGCACGTGCGTGGCGCCTTCACGGGTGCGGTGGCGGACCGGCAGGGGCGATTCGAGGCGGCCGCCAACGGGACGATTTTTCTCGACGAGATCGGGGACATGAGCCTGAAGACACAGGCCAAGGTGCTGCGCGTGCTCCAGGAGCAGGTGGTGGAGCGGGTCGGCAGCACGCAGTCGGTCCGCGTCGACGTGCGCGTGGTCGCTGCCACCAACAAGGATCTGCCGGGCGCGATCAAGGCCGGCCAGTTCCGCGAGGACCTGTACTTCCGCCTCAACGTGATCCCGATCTTCGTTCCGCCTCTGCGTGCGCGCCAGGCGGACATCCCGCTCCTCGCGGATCACTTCATGTCGGGCTTCGCGCGCGAGTACGGACGCCGGGCGAAGGTCTTCAGCCCGGAGGCGGTCATGGAGCTGCAGCGGTATCCCTGGCCGGGCAACGTGCGCGAGCTGCGCAATGTGATCGAACGGCTCATGATCATGGTGCCCGGCGAAACGATCGGGGACGCCGACGTCGCGTTCCTGAACGGCGACGTGATCACACCTCACGTGCCGGTCGCAACCAGCGGCGACCTGCTGCCCCTGCACGCGGCGCGCGATCGCTTCGAGCAGCAGTACATCCTGCGGGTGCTCGCGGCACAGCAGGGCAACATGTCACGGACGGCCGAGGCGCTCGGCGTCGAACGCAGCAACCTGTACCGCAAGATGCGCGCCTTCGGTCTCGCCCCGACGCGCCGCGGTGACACCGATGAGGATCCACCTAGCGGTTCGAACCGCCCTGAAACCAATCCGTGGGGTCGCGGCGATGCGACCGCCTTACCCGTGCGGCCCGGCCGTGCGCAGCCTGTGCTCCAGCACCTGGTCGCCCGTGAATGCGTCGAGCTGCAGGTACCACTGGGCCGCGGCCATCAGGGCCGCGGACGGCACGAGCCCCACAATCTCGCTCTCGAGCACACGCACCCCGTAGCGCGCCGCCTCGCGCATGACGAGCTCGAACACCCGCGGGATCGGGGTCTTCTCGAAATTTGTCAGGTTCATGGAGACCTGCACAATCCCGCGGTCCTCGAGCGCAATCCCCATCGCCTTCACGAAGCGCAGGCCGCCGCTGCTGAACCGGACCGCCGCGGCAATCTTCCGCGCGACGTCCAGCCGGTCGGTAGCCAGATTGATGTTGTATGCGATGAGCGGCATGCGGGCCCCGATTGCCGAGCCGCCGCCGCTGGGGTGCGGAGCCGCAGGCCCGAAATCCGGCTGCCACTCCGACTGCCGCATCTTGAGCGCGAGGCCCTCGAACTCGCCGCGCCGGATGTCTTCGAGGTTGCGTCGTGACGCTGCCGAAGCGGCCTCCTCATACAGGAACACCGGCACGCCGAACCGCGAGGCCACCGCTTCGCCGGTCTCGCGCGCCAGCTGCGCGCAGTCTGCCATCGTGACGCCCTCGATCGGGACAAACGGCACCACATCCACTGCGCCCATGCGCGGATGCTCGCCCTGATGGTGTCGCAGGTCGATCGCTTGCAGGCTCAAGTCGAACAGGGTCAGGACTGCTGCCTGCAGCGGTCCAGCGTCACCAGCGAGTGTAATCACGGTACGGTTGTGTGATGCGTCGGACGACCAGTCGAGCACGTGAACGCCCGGGGTCGCCGCGACCCCGTCCACGATTGCGCGCACCACCTCGGGGCGTCTGCCTTCGCTCACGTTCGGAACGCACTCGATGATCGCCATACGCATCCTTGTAGCACAGCCCGCGTGTTGACGGCCCGTGGCGGTTGGCCGGATAATCCAGCGGTTCTCGTTCCACGCCGGTGTTCCCTGTCCAGCATGTCTGACCCGCTCCGCACCGACCTTGCCCGCGCTGCCGACGCGCTCTCGGGCGTCGAGCGGGAAGCCCGTGTGGAGCAGCTGCTGCTGCAGGGGCTCGATTACTACTTTGGTGGCGCCTACGAGTCGGCCATCCACGTGTGGACGCGCGTGCTGTTTCTCGATCGCGGCCACGATCGCGCCCGTGCCTACATCGAGCGCGCGCGCGGCGCGCAGGCCGAGCGGCAGCGCGAGTCGGAAGAACTGTTGCATCGCGGCGTGGCCGCGTTCGATCGCGGTGAGACGAACGACGCACGATCGCTGCTGAGCGCGGCAGCGTCTGGCGGCGCCTCACCGGAGGTCGCCCTCTCGTACCTCGAGCGGCTGGATCGCCTGCAGACGCCCGCTCGCGAGCCGGCGGTGCCCGAACCCGCCCCCGAGCGTCGAGCGTTCACTCCGGTTTCCATCCCGGTGTCGCGACCGCCGACGTCGCCGGCCTGGCGCTTCTACGCGGTCGCGATCACGAGCGTGCTCGCCGTCACCGCAGCGGCGTGGGCCGCCCTCGTGCTGTTCGAGCTTGCCGATATTCGCGCGGCGCTTCAGCGCGAGCCCCGCAGGCCGCGCGATGCCGCCCGTCACCGCGGAGGAACCGCTGCCTGTGCTGCGTGAGGCCGACATCGCGCTCGCCCGCGCGCGGGCGCAATTCGCCAACGGACGCGTGCTCGTTGCGCTCGAGTTGCTCGACACCATCGGCCCGCTGGATCCAGCACAGGCCGAAGCGGATCGGCTTCGTGCGGAGATCCAGCAGGCGCTCGGCGTGACGGTGCAACCGAACCCGTCGAACAGAACGACGCCCGGCGTGCCCCCTGGGCGGTTGCCATGAAGTGCCCGAAGTGCTCGTACATCGGTTTCGAAGAGGCGGATCGGTGCCGCAACTGTGGCTACGAGTTCGCGCTCAGCGACGTCCATCCCGCGGCACCCGATATGCCAATGCGCCTGGCCGACGATGATGGAGGGCCTCTCGCGGACCTCGAGCTCGGCGGCGGGGGACTGACGGAACCGCGGCGACAGGCGCCCGCGGCGGCGAAGCCACGGCTGGATCTGGACCGGATGATCGGCGTCGAACCGCAGGCCCCGGACCTTCCGTTGTTCCACGATGACCCCGGCGCCGATCTGCCGCCGCTCGTATCCGCTCCCGCCTCGCCGCGGCGTCCCTTGGCCGTGCGCCGGCAGACGCCGCAGCCTGCGCGCGTGCGACGCCCGCTGCACGAGATGCTGGACACGGCGGGGACGCTCGACCTGCCCTTGCCGCGATACGCCCGGCGAGAGCACGAGCCGCGGCCCGCGGCGGTGGACGCGGGTGCGGGCGCGCTGGCCGGTTCCGTGCGCCGCGTCTCAGCGGCACTGCTGGACGCGGTGCTGCTTGGCGCCGTGCACGCCGTCACGCTCTACTTCACGCTGCGCTTGTGCGGGCTCGCCACCCAGGACTGGCGTGAGCTTCCGCTGCTGCCCCTGCTCGCGTTTTTCCTGATCGTCGACGGCGCCTATCTCGTCGCCTTCACGACGGCCGGCGGCCAGACGATCGGAAAAATGGCTTTCGGTCTCAAGGTGGTGGGCGACGACGACAGGGGCGTGTCGGCAGGCACCGCCGCGCGCCGCGCGCTGGGAGCCCTCGCGTCGGCACTCTGCCTCGGCGCCGGGCTGCTGCCGGCGCTCCTCAACGAGGATCGCCGCGCTCTTCACGATCGCCTCGCTGGCACGCACGTCGTCCGTCTGCCCGCATGATAGCGGCCGTGTTCCGGCGCGCGTGCTGACTCGCCTGGCCGTCCTCGTCTGCACCTTCGGCTACATCGGGTACTTTCCCGTCGCACCCGGCACAGTGGGGTCGGCGGCCGGGCTCGTCGTCTACGCCGTGTTGCGGTGGCTGGAGGCGCCGCCCGCGATCGATGGGGCAGTGATCGCGCTGCTATTTGGCATCGGGGTGTGGAGCGGCACGCACGCGGAGCGCTATTTCGGCAGCACGGACCCGGGCCCTGGTGTCATCGACGAGGTGGTCGGCATGCTGATCACGCTCTTCATGCTGCCCGGGACGTGGGGCATCTTAATCGCGGGGTTCTTCGTCTTCCGCGTGCTGGATGTCATCAAGCCGTATCCCGCGCGCCGCTTCGAGTCGTTCCACGGCGGGATCGGCATGATGGCGGACGATGTGATGTCGGCCGTGTACGCGAACCTCGTGCTGCGGATCCTGCTCTGGATTGCACCGAGCGCACTGCTGTAGCCTGAACGTGTGCGCCCCCTTCTCACGGCTGAAATCATTGCCGTCGGCACCGAGCTGCTGACGCCGACGCGCCTCGATACCAACTCGCTCTTCATCACGAAGTGCCTGGCGGAGTACGGCATCACCGTGCGGACCAAGGCGGTCGTGGGAGATTCGCGCGACGACCTCCGCGCCGTCTTCTCGTCGGCGTTGACACGCACGGACATCGTCGTGCTGACGGGCGGCCTCGGCCCGACCGACGATGACCTCACGCGCGACGTCGTCGCCGAGACGCTCGGGCGCCCGATGCGGCAGGACCCCGACGTCGTAGAGCGCCTCCGCAGCCGATTTGCCAGACGCGGGCTCCAGATGCCGGACATCAACCTGCGGCAGGCACTCGTGCCCGATGGCGCGGTAATCGTGCCGAATCCTAATGGCACCGCGCCAGGCTTGTGGCTGGAACACGACCAGCGCGTGATCGTGCTGCTGCCCGGTCCGCCACGTGAGCTGAAGCCGATGATGGAGTCGCTCGCCCGCGAGCGGCTGACCGGTCGGGCGGGGCCCAGCCGGGTGATGACTCGCGTGCTCCGCATCGCGGGGCTGGGCGAGTCGCACGCCGAAGCGGTGGCGCGCCCCTTTTTCGCGCTCTGGAGATCCGAAGCGCGGGGGATCGACGCGACAACCCTGGCGGCGCCCGGAAGCATCGACTTTCATTTGAGCCTCCGCAGCGAGGATGCATCCGTTGGTTCCGCCCGGCTGGAGGCAGCCATGCGGGAGCTCGCGCAGGCGTTCGGCGAGGACGCCTATGCGCAGGACGAGGACTCGATGGAGGAGGTGGTAGGAAATCTCCTCCGCGAACGCCGCTATACGCTGGCCGCCGCCGAATCGTGCACGGGTGGCCTGCTGACCTCGCGCCTCACCGACGTTCCCGGGAGCTCGGCGTACGTGCAGCTGTCGATCGTCGCGTACAGCAACGCCGCCAAGATCGCTCTCCTCGGCGTGCCCGCCGCGCTCATCACCACGCACGGCGCCGTGAGCGAGCCCGTGGCAGTCTCGATGGCGGAAGGTGTCCGGGTGCGAGCGGGCAGCACGATCGGCGTGGGGATCACGGGCATCGCCGGCCCCGACGGTGGCACGCCGGACAAGCCGGTTGGCACCGTCGCGATTGCGGTCGACGGCCCGTGGGGTACGCACGTCCGCACACGGGCGTTGCTCGGCGGGCGGGAGCACATCAAGTTCTGGGCGACACAGGCCGCCCTCGACGACGTCCGCCGGCTGCTGCTCCGCGAGAGGCGGTGACCGCGGTGATGCCGCGTGTGATTGACGCGAGCGCCTTCCATGCGCCTTTTCGTGGCCGTTGACATCGACGATCGCACGCGTGGCGGTGTGGCGCGCGCCATCGACGCACTCCGCACCGCGATGGAAGCGGCTCAGTCTTCGGCCCGGGTGTCCTGGATTGCGCCGGATCGCCTGCACCTCACGCTGCAGTTCATCGGGAGGGTGAGCGAGGACGCGGCCGCCGCGATCGAGGCCCGGCTCGGCCCGCGGTTCGACCTGCCCCCTTTTGAGATGCGCCTCGGGTCCATCGGGGCCTTTCCGCGCGGCGGACGGCCCCAGGTGATCTGGCTCGGCATCGACCGCGGCGCGGACGCCCTCGCGGCGCTGCACGAGGCGGTCCAGCGCCGGCTCGCGGACGTCCCGTTTCGGCGGGAATCCCGGGCGTTCTCGCCGCACATGACCCTCGCCCGCTTCAAGCACGGCGGGACCCGCGCGGATGTCGAGCGCATCGCCCGGCTGCCCCTGGAGCCCGTCGCCGGATGTACCATCAACCACGTGACGCTGTATGAGAGCCGGCTCTCGCCGCGTGGTCCCGCCTACACGCCTCTGCTCGTCACGCCGCTGGCGCCGGAGGGCGCCACTACATGAGTCCGGCCGCAGCGATCGCGATTGGATACCTGCTCGGGTCGATCCCGTTTGCGTTCCTTTTGTCCCGGCGTCTGGAAGGCATCGACATCCGGCGGGCAGGCAGCGGCAACGTGGGCGCTGCAAACGTCCTGCGCACGACCGGGGTGAGAGCCGCGATCCTGGTGATGCTGCTCGACATGGCCAAAGGAGCGGGCTCGGTGCTGGTTGCGCAGCGGTGGATGGCCGGAGATGCTGCCCCTGCCGCGGCGGGCCTGGCCGCTATCGTCGGTCATATCTATCCGGTGTGGCTGCGCTTCCGTGGCGGCAAGGGTGTGGCCACGGCGTGTGGCGTCTTCTCGGTGCTGGCGCCCTGGGCCATGCTGCCTGTCCTGGTGCTTTTCATCGCCACGGTATGGACCACCGGGTTCATCTCGCTCGGGAGCCTGATCGCAACGATCGCGATCGGGCCGATTGCTTACGGGATGGACGCGCCGCGTGCGGCGGTGGCCGCGGCGCTCGGCGCGGCAGCGGTCATCGTGTTGCGGCATCGCTCCAATCTCGTTCGGCTCAGGAGCGGGACCGAGCGCCGAATCGGCGTGCGGGTGCGCCCGTGAAGCACGCGGCCGTACTCGGCGGCGGCAGCTGGGGCACCGCCCTGGCAGTGCACCTCGGGGAATTGGGACACCCCGTGCGCCTGTGGGCCCGAGATGCGGCGCTCGCGCGCGAGATGCACGCGCGCCGCGCCAACGCCGTGTACCTGCCCGACGTGAGCTTCCCCGGCCATCTTCAGCCGACCGCGTCGCTCGATGAAGCGCTCGCAGGGGCCGAACTTGTCGTGGTCGCCATCCCGACCCACGGGGTGGCGGACGTCATGCGTGCGGCGGCCCCCATGCTGCTGCGCGGCACGACTGTGGTCAGCGCCACAAAAGGCATCGACGTGGGGAGCCTGATGCGAGTGTCAGAGCTGCTCGACCGCGAGCTGCAGCGCGCCTGCCCAATCGTGGTGCTTTCGGGACCCAGCTTCGCGGTCGAGCTCGCGCGCCACTTGCCGACGGCGGTCTGCGTGGCCTCCCACGACAGTGTGGCCGTCGAACGCGTGCAGGCGGAATTTCGGTCGCACTACCTCCGGCTGTATGCGACCGACGATGTGGTCGGGGTAGAGGTGGGCGGCGCGCTCAAGAACGTCATCGCCATTGCCGCTGGCGTGGTCGAGGGGCTCGGTCTCGGACACAACGCGCTTGCTGCGCTCATCACGCGCGGGCTCGCGGAGATCAGCCGGCTGGCCACGGCACTCGGCGCCAGGCGCGAAACGCTTGCCGGGTTGGCGGGACTCGGCGACCTCGTTTTGACCTGCACGGGAACGTACAGCCGAAACCGCCACGTCGGAATGGAGCTCGCGCGGGGACGACCGCTGCCGGCGATCATCGGTGGCATGAAGATGGTGGCCGAAGGCGTGCGCACGACGGAGGCCGCGCTCGCGCTGGGAGAGCGCGCCGGGATCGAGCTGCCGATAACGACGCAGATGGCCCACGTGCTGAGCGGGCGGCGCAGCGCACGGGACGCCCTGGGCGAGCTGATGGTCCGCCCGCAGCGGGCCGAGCCCGAACCCGGGTGATAGAATCCAAAACCATGGGTTTTATGGGCAGAATTCGCGAGGGGCTGGCGCGAACGACGCAGCACATCGTCGGGCGGTTCGAGGAAATCGCCAGCCGCGCCGATGCGCCCGACAGCCGTTCCGGCCCGGTCGATGTCGAAACGACCGACGCGCTCGAAGAGCTGCTCATATCCGCCGACGTCGGCCTGGCAGCCACTGAGCGCATCGTTGCGTCCGTGCGCGCGCGGCAGAGGCACGGCGAGCCGCTGCGGGATCTCGTCAAGAGCGAGCTGCGGGCCGTGTTCGCGGACGCGGCGGCCGCGCCGGAAAACGGGCATCGGCCCCACGTGGTGCTCGTGGTTGGCGTCAACGGCACGGGAAAGACGACGACCATCGGCAAGCTCGCCAATCTGGCGAAGACCACCGGTGAGCAGCCGCTCATCTGCGCCGCAGACACGTTCCGGGCGGCGGCGGTCGAGCAGCTGCAGATCTCGGGCGACCCGGGCCGGGGTCGATATCGTGCGTGCGCGCGAGGGGTCGGACCCCGCCGCGGTGGTGTTCGACGCGATTTCGTCCGGCAAGGCACGCGGTCGCACGCCGGTCTTCGTGGACACCGCCGGCCGCCTCCACAACCGCGCGAACCTGATGAACGAGCTCGAGAAGATCCGCCGCGTTGCGGCTCGCGAGGTCGAAGGCGCCCCCCACGAAGTGTTGATCGTGCTCGATGCCACCGTGGGGCAGAACGGCCTGACGCAGGCGCGCGAGTTCATGACGGTGGCAGGCGTGAACGGGGTCGTGCTGACCAAGCTCGATGGCACGGCGAAGGGCGGGGTGGCGGTCGCGATCGCCCACGAACTGAAGCTGCCGATTCGCTACGTCGGCGTCGGCGAGGGCATCGGGGACCTGATCCCGTTCTCGGCCGAGGAGTACGTGGACGCCCTCTTCGAGCCGACGTGGTAGACGCGCGCGACCTCGACCTGCTGCAGCGTGCCTTCCGGCTCGCCGAACGCGGGCGCGGGCAGACCAGTCCCAATCCCCTGGTCGGCGCCGTCGTCGCGGCAGCAGACGGGACGATCCTCGGCGAGGGCTACCACCACAAGGCCGGTACACCACACGCCGAGGTGCACGCGCTGAACGCGGCGGGCGAACGAGCACGCGGCGCTACGTTGTACTGCACGCTCGAGCCGTGCTGCCACACCGGCAGGACCGGTCCGTGCGCGGAACGGATCGCGGCGGCGGGCATCATACGAGTAGTGGCCGGGGCCACCGATCCGAACCCGCGGGTCGCAGGGGCCGGCTTCGCGTATCTGACGGCTCACGGTATCGCGGTCGAGGCGGATATCGCGCCCCGGCAGACCGCGCGGCAGAACGCCGCGTTCTTCACGTTCATGCGCGAGCGGCGGCCGTTCGTGCTGTTCAAGGCGGCCGTGAGCCTCGATGGCCGGATCGCTGTGGGAAGCGGCACGCGGACGCAGATCTCAGGCATGGAGGCGCAGCGGGACACACAGCGCCTCCGGTTTGAGATGGACGCGATTGCCGTCGGGTCCGGCACCGTGCTCGCCGATGATCCGGTGCTGACGGTTCGGGATGTCTACCGGGAGCTGCCGTTCACGCGCATCATCTTCGACCGGCGCTTGCGAACGCCGCCGACGGCTCGCCTGTTTACGACACGCGATGACGGTCCCATTGTCGTCCTGACGGATGCTGTACGCCTCGCCGACTCGCGGAGGGCAGTCGACGACCTGGGCCGCGCAGGCGCGCGCATCGAGCCGCTGGAGGACACCTCCATGGCGGCAGGAATGGCGAGGCTCGGCGAGCTTGGCCTGACATCAGTGCTGCTCGAGGGCGGGGCGGCACTGAGCGCCGCGGCCTGGGATGCAGGTATGATCGATCGCGTGCGGCTGTACATCGCGCCCACGGCCCTTGGCCCCGGGGGCGTGCTGCTGCTCGACGGGCGCCCTCTGGCAACCGCCGCCCTGTTCGATCGCCGTGTCGAACCGTGTGGCGACGACGTCCTGATCGAAGGCGATGTTCACCGGATTGATTGAGGCGCTCGGCACGGTCGCGAGCCTCGACCGCGTCGAGGGCGGCTACCGGCTCGTCGTGATCGCCCCGTTTGCCGCGGAGTTGCGCGCGGGTGACAGCCTGGCCGTGAACGGTGTCTGCCTTACGGTGGCGGCTCGCGCCGGCGATCGCGCGGCGTTCGACATCGGTCCGGAAACGACGCGGGTGACAGGTACTCGGTACGCTCGAGCCCGGAACGCTCGTGAACCTCGAACGCGCCATGCGCGCCGACACGCGGGTCGGTGGGCACTTCGTGCAGGGGCACGTGGACGGAATGGGCACGCTCGTCGAGATGCGCAGGGACGCGGAGTTCACCTGGATGACCTTCACGTTTCCCGGCGAGGCGGCGGCTTACCTGATTCCGAAGGGCGCCGTGGCAGTGGACGGCGTCAGCCTGACGGTGGCAATGTTGGCGGAAGACAGGTTCGACGTGCAGATCATCCCGTTCACGTGGACGCATACCAACCTGTCGGCTCTGACGCTTGGCGACCGCGTGAACCTCGAGTTCGACATGCTGGGCAAATACGCCGTCCGCGCGGCGACTTTGGTCGCGCGCGGAGATCCGACACCAACGCTGCCATGACTACCTACAAGTCGCGACCCACTCGATTGCCTGGCCACCCGGCGGCCAGTAGCCCGTCCCCCGTGACCTGCGCATCGCAAAAGGGGCGCGATCGCGGGGACCGTTCACGCCCATTCCCGAAGCGCTCGAGACCATTCGTGCCGGAGGGATGGTCGTCGTCGTCGACGACGAGGACCGCGAGAACGAGGGTGACTTGACCGTGGCCGCGGAGAAGGTCACGCCGGAGATCGTCAACTTCATGGCGACGCACGGGCGTGGGCTGGTGTGCCTGGCCCTTACGCCGGAACGGCTCGACGCGCTCGAGATCCCGCTGGAGGTGCCGGTCAACTCCTCGCTGCGCGAAACGGCGATGTGTGTGTCTATCGACGCGCGCGGCAAGACCAGCACCGGGATTTCGGCGGCTGACCGGGCGGCGACGATCCTGACGGCACTCGATCCGAAGACACGGCCCGAGGATCTGCTGCGGCCAGGCCACGTCTTCCCACTGCGCGCCCGGGCGGGCGGCGTACTGGTGCGATCCGGTCACACCGAGGCCGCCGTCGACCTTGCGAGAATCGCCGGCCTCACGCCCGCAGGTGTGATCTGCGAGATCATGAGCAAGGACGGCACCATGGCCCGCGTGCCGGAGCTTGTTCGCTTCGCCAGGCGGCATCACCTCCCGCTCATCACGATTGCCGATCTGATCAAGCACCGCATGCATCACGAGCGGCTGGTGCGGGCGGTGGCTTCCGCGGTGCTGCCCACGGATGTCGGCGAATTCCGCGTGCACGCCTACGAGAGCGTGCTCGACGGCGAAACGCATGTGGCGCTGGTGCGCGGTGAGATTGGCGACGGCCTCGACATCATGGTGCGCGTGCACTCGAAGTGCCTCACCGGCGATGTCTTCCACTCTGCGCGGTGCGACTGCGGACCACAGCTGCACACCGCGATGCGGCGGATTGCCGACGAGAACCGGGGGGTTCTGCTGTACCTGAACCAGGAAGGCCGCGGCATCGGGCTGGCGAACAAGATTCGCGCCTACGCGTTGCAGGACCAGGGCTGCGACACGGTGGAAGCCAACGAGCGCCTCGGCTTCAAGCCGGACCAGCGCGATTACGGCATCGGCGCCCAGATCCTGGGCGACCTCGGCGTGAAGACGATGCGCCTCCTGACGAACAACCCGCGCAAGTTCGTGGGGCTCCATGGCTACGGGCTGGCCGTGTCGGAGTCGGTGCCTCTGGAGATTCCCGCCTCCGACTTCACACGGCGATATCTGAAGGCAAAGAAGGACAAACTCGGGCACCAGTTGTCGTCAGTGTGACTGGGTGCTGGCGCTGGGCTCTGGGCGCTCGGCGGGATGCTGCGCATGGCGGCGGCCGGACCGCCGGAGCGGTGAGGCATCGGCCTTGCGGCGGCGGTAAACGCTCCCGGTTTCCGTTGCCTGTTCTGCCGGTGCGCGCCGCGCCAATGTCTACGGCCACACACGCCTAACGCCCAGCGCCCAACGCCAGCGCCTGCGTGGAACTGCCCGGCGCCTGCGTGGAACTAACCCTCCCGTTTGACAGAAGAGCTCCTGCACGCCTACGATAAGGGTTTGCGTTTGAGCGGCTTACAGCTCGTGAGGGCTCGTCTGGCCGCTCCGGCGCACGCGGGAACCCGGGTCCAGCAGGTCGGTGATGTTCGACGCGCTCAGGTACACGTCTGCAGGGCGTGTTCCGCTCAATTCGTGGTGACGGACGCCTCACGGAGGTCAACGTCGAGGCGGCCCTGCGGGAAATCCGCCTGGCGCTGCTCGAAGCGGACGTCAACTTCAAGGTCGTCAAGGCGTTCACCGATCGCGTGCGGGACCGGGCGATGGACCAGGAGGTGCTCCGCAGCCTCACCCCGTCCCAGCACGTCGTCCGCATCGTCCGTGATGAGATGCTCGCGCTGTTTGGCGACGCGCAAGGCGGGCTGTCGCAGACGCAGAAGTCGCCGCGCGTGGTGATGCTGCTCGGGCTCCAGGGCTCGGGCAAGACGACGACGGCGGGGAAGCTGGGACGGTGGCTTACTCGCCAGGGTCGCCACCCGATGCTGGTGTCCACCGACGTGCGCCGGCCCGCGGCCATCGAACAGCTGAACGTGCTGGGCAAACAGGCGCAGCTCCGGGTGCACGACCCCGCCGGTGAGATGGACCCGGTTCGGCGCGCCGCGAGCGCACTCGTGGAGGCGAAGAACACCGGCTTCGACGTGCTGATCGTCGACACCGCCGGCCGCCTGCACATCGACGACGCCCTCATGATGGAGTTGGAGGCCATCAAGGCGGCCGTTGATCCGTCCGACCAGCTGTATGTGGCGGACGCGATGACCGGACAGGACGCGATCAAGAGCGCGGGCGAGTTCAACCGACGTGTGGGCGTGACCGGTGTGGTGCTGTCGAAGCTCGATGGGGACGCCCGAGGCGGCGCAGCGCTGTCAGTGGTGTCCGTCGTCGGCGTGCCGATCGCGTTTGTCGGCAGCGGCGAGCGGCTGGAGGACCTCGAGGTCTTCCATCCCGATCGCGTGGTGTCGCGCGTGCTCGGCATGGGCGACGTGCTGTCGCTCATCGAGAAGGCCGAGCAGGCGATTGATGTCGAGGACGCGGCCCGCCTCGAGGAGAAGCTGCGGAACGACGCGTTCACGCTCGAGGATTTCCGCGACCAGCTGCGCACGATCCGGAAGATGGGACCGCTCGAGAGCATCATCGGGATGATCCCGGGCATGGGCAATATCAAGGAGCTCGCCGAGAACAAGCCGGACGAGAAGCAGTTGGGGCGCGTGGAGGCAATCATCTCGTCGATGACCGATGTCGAGCGCCGCAATCATCAGGTGATCAACGGCAGCCGCCGGAAGCGCATCGCGAAGGGCAGCGGCACGAGTGTCGAAGAGGTGAACCGCCTGCTGAAGCAGTTCATCGAGATGCGGAAGATGCTGAAGTCGCTTGGCGTGACTGGCGGGGGTGGCAAGAAGAAGCGCCGCGGCGCCCTGGGGATGCTGCGGTCCATGGGTCGATAGCCCGCGGCACCGCAGGGCGATAGACGAACGAGAGTAGAAGGAGCAACATGCTGGCAATTCGGATGCGTCGGGTAGGATCGAAGAAGCGGCCGTTCTTCCGGCTGGTGGTGGCCCGATCGGAGGCCGCTCGCGACGGCAGTTTCCTCGAAATCCTCGGGAGCTACTACCCGCGAGCGAAGCCCGCGAAGGTCGAAGTGGACCGCGAGCGGGTGGATTACTGGGTGTCGAAGGGCGCACGGCCGTCTGACACGGTGCGGACGTTGATCGCGCGTCATCTGCCTTCGGCAGCGCCTGCGGTGGAAGTAGTGCCTGCGGCGCCGGCACCTCGTCCAGCCGCTCCTGTCGCTGAGCCGCCAGCGGCCGTGCAGGCGAACGCTACGCCCGAGCTCGACGCGGACGCCGTGCCAGCGCCGGCGCCCGGCGAATAGCGATGGCCAGCCCGATAGCGGCGGCCGTGGAGGTCGCCGCGCGTGCTCTCGTGGATCAGCCCGCGGCGGTGCAGGTCATCGAGACGACGCACCGTGGCGTGACAGTCGTCGAATTGAGCGTCGCCCCGGGCGATGTGGGCAAGGTGATCGGGCGGCAGGGGCGGACCGCCGAAGCCTTGCGGACGCTCGTCGCGGCCACGGCGCAGCATCACGGCCTCAAGGCTACGCTCGAGATTCGCGACCCGGACGTACGGTAGACCGGAGTGGCGTGGGACGACATGGTGCTGGTGGGACGCATCGCGCGCACCCACGGCCACCGCGGGCAGGTCATCGTCAATCCGGCGACCGACTTCCCCGATCAGCGGTTTGCCGCCGGCGCGGTGTTGCACACGATGCGGGACGGCCAACCGGGGACCGTGACGATCACGGCGATGCGGATGCACCAGGGCCGGCCTGTGCTGACGATCGGAGGGATCGACACGATGGACGCCGCCGAAACACTCGCAGGCGTTGAGCTGCGCGTGCCGGAATCGGCGCTCGCGCCACTGCCAGACGGGACGTTCTACGAGCACGACCTGATTGGGTGCACGCTCGTGACCACCGGCGGGCGTGAGGTGGGCACCGTGCGCACCGTCGAGGGCGGCGGCGGGACGATTCGCCTGATCGCCGGGGCGGGCCGCGATGAGATTCAGGTGCCGCTCGTGCACGAGATCTGCGTCACGATCGACGTCGCGCGCAAGCGGATCGTGATCGACCCGCCTGACGGCTTGCTGGACGTCAACGCGTGACGGCCACGGGGCCGTCGTCGGCCGCCGCGGCCGCGGTGAGCTCGGGCGCGAGGGCGAGTGGCCGTCATTCGGGACCGCCACGTCCGGTGTGGGGTTCGATGTCGTGAGGTTCGACATCGTGACGATCTTCCCGCGGATGTTCGAGGCGCCTCTCGCGGAAGGGGTCGTAGGGCGCGGGATCGGGAGCGGGATCGTCGACGTGGTGGTGCACGACCTGCGCGACTTCACGACCGACCGGCACCGCACCGTGGACGACGTGCCGTTCGGCGGCGGGCCCGGAATGGTGTTGAAGGCGGAGCCGCTGTTCCGCGCGGTCGAGCGGATCCGCGAGACGCGAGGGGAACCCGGGGCCGTGCTGCTGACGTCGCCGCAGGGGCGGCCGCTCACGCAGGCAGGGGTCCAGCGTCTGCTGGCGACTGGGCACGTCGTGATCCTCTGTGGACGGTACGAGGGCGTGGACGACCGCGTTCGTGAGCACCTGGCGACAGAGGAGATCTCAATCGGCGACTACGTCCTGAGCGGCGGTGAGCTCGCAGCGCTCGTCATCGTGGACGCGGTCTCGCGGCTCGTGCCCGGCGTCGTCGGCGACGCGGGCTCGGTCGCGGCGGACTCGTTTGCGCGCGGGTTGCTGGACTACCCGCACTTTACACGGCCGGCGGATTTCCGCGGCTGGATGGTGCCCGAGGTGCTGCTGTCGGGGCACCATGCGCGCGTGGACGCGTGGCGCAGGCAAGAGGCGGTGCGCCGGACTTTGCGCACGCGGCCGGACCTGCTGGCCGATGCGACGCTGGACGCGGAGGAGCGGCGCGTGATACGTGAGTTGAGCGAAGAAGGAGCGGATGATGAACGCGATTGAGGCGATCGAACGGACACAGCTGGTCGAGCGGCCCGACATGCGGTCGGGCGACACCGTCCGGGTGCACGTGCGCGTGCGCGAAGGTGACAAGGAACGCGTGCAGGTGTTCGAGGGCATCGTCATCGGCATCCGGCGCGGCAGCGCCCGCGCGTCCTTCACGGTGCGCAAGGTCTCGTTCGGCCAGGGGGTCGAGCGCATCTTCCCGCTGCACTCGCCGACGATCCAGAAGGTGGACGTCGTCCGCTCGGCGAAGGTCCGCCGCGCGAAGCTGTACTTCCTGCGCGAGCTGAAGGGCAAGGCGGCGCGCATGAAGGAAACCGGCAGACGACAGCCGGCTTAGTCGATCGGGATGCGCGGGTAGCCGGCAGCGGTGCCCCGCGCGATTCGCCGCCGCCGGCGCTCGATCTGCCCGGATGCGGCTGCTCACCTGCGAGGGCTCCGCCGGATGGTTCGCACACGCGCCATGCGCACGCTCGAGAATGCCTGCCGGCGGCTCGGCTTCATACGCGTGGCCGGTGTCGACGAGGTGGGGCGGGGGTGCCTCGCGGGGCCGGTCGTCGCAGGCGCCGTGGTGCTGGATCCCGAGTGCCACATCGCGGGCCTGTCCGATTCGAAGCAGGTGCCGGCGCCCGAACGCGACCGGCTGTACGACGAGATCGTGCGCTGTGCCCTGGCCTGGTCGGTGGCATCCGCCGAGCACCACGAGATCGACGCGATCAACATCCATCAGGCGTCGCTCGCGGCGATGCGGCGCGCCGTGCTCGGGCTCGCGCCGCTGCCGGATCTCGTCCTGGTGGACGCCTTCTATGTGCCGGACCTCTTCATGGCGCAACGCGCAGTGCTGCACGGAGATGCGCGGTGCGCCGCCATCGCCGCGGGTTCGATCGTGGCCAAGGTGACACGCGATCGACTGATGCAGGATCTCCACCTCACCGACCCCCGCTACGGGTTCGATCGGCACAAGGGCTACGCCACGGCGGATCATCTGGCCGCGGTGGCGCAGCATGGCTACTCGCCCGTCCACCGCCGGTCCTTCCGGCCCCACACGCACACCATGTTGGACGCGACGCCCGCGGGCGTCGCGGCACCACTCCCGCAGGATTGAACGCGTGCCCATCGATCGAACACGGACCCTGAAGGAGGCGGAGAAGCTGCTCCGTCAGGGGCGGCTCGATGCCGCCATCGAGGAGTACCAGCGTGTGCTGGCTGAGTTCCCGCACGACTGGACGACGGCGAACACCCTGGGCGACTGCTACTATCGCGCTCAGCAGGCTGACAAAGCCGTCGAACAGTACGTCCACATCGCCGACCACCTGATGCGCGATGGGCTCACGCAGCCCGCAGGCGCCCTCTACCGCAAGATCCTCAAGATCAAACCCGATCACGAACACGCGCTGCTGCAGGGGGCCATCGCCGCCACGTCACAGGGCACCCTGGCTGATGCCCGGCAGTGGCTCTCGACGCTGGTGAGCATCCGCCAGGCGCGAGGGGACGTGGCTGGCGCAGCCGAAATACTGCTGCGCATCGGCAGCCTCGACCCGGCGGATCTCGATGCGCGGCTCGCCGCCGCGCGACAGGTGCTGCCCGCCGGCCGGAGCGACGAGCTCACGGGGGAGATACGCGACCTGGTGGATGCGCTGTTCGCGGCACGGCGCGGCGACGATGGGATTGCGATGCTGGAGGAGGCGACGACGGCCGCGCCGGATGATGTCGTCCTCAAGGCGCGACTGGCACGCGCGTGGGTCGAGCGCGGCGAATTCGACCGGGCCCGACTGCATGCGTCGAGCGCTGCGGAGTACCTCGAGCTCGCCGACGCCTGCACGGCGCGGGGGGATGCCGAAGGCCAGGTGGCAATGCTCACCGATGCGCGGCGTCTGGCGCCGGATGACCTGTCGATTGCCAATCGTCTCGTCCGCGCGTGTGCCGACCGCGGCGATTACGCGGCCGCCTGCGCGCACCTGGATGCGATCGGAGACGTGTACGACGGGGAGCTCTTTGCCACCGCCGGCGAAGTGCGGGCTCGGGCGGGACAGCAGGACGCGGCGCGCGGGGTGTTCGCACGGCTGCTGGCGCGTGAGCCGCACCGGACGGCTGCCCTGGTCGAGCAGGGGCTGCGCATGACGGAACCGGAGCTCGCGCTCGTGCACCTGGAGTCCGCGGCCGACTCGCAGCTCGCCCGGGGCGACACCTTCGGCGCGATTGCGGCCTATCGCCGGTTCGCCGACGCCTTCCCGTCGCACTTGCCCGCGCTGCTCCGGCTGGTCGACATCAGCGTCGATGCCGGCCTGCAGCAGGAAACCACCGACGCGCAGGCCCGCCTTGCGGAGGCGCACCTCGCCGCCGGACGCGCTTCCGAGGCACGCGTGATCGCGGAGGATCTGCTCGGACGGCACCCGACCGATGCGCAGCACGAAGACCGGCTGCGCCGGACGCTGGTCGCGCTCGGCGAGCCGCACGTGGAAGCTGTGATTGCCCAACGGCTGAACACCGGCAACGTGCTCGGCTTCGAGGAGTTTCCGCTCGACCTCGAGTCGGCGCCCGGTCAGTTCGAGAGGGCGAAGCGGCCGACTGACGGCGACCCCGGGGCAGCGGCCGGCGGTGCGGACGGCACCGGAGCCGATACAGACTCCGCTGGTGTGGACCCGGAGATCGCGGCAGCGGCTGCGGGCGCCGAGTCCTTCAAGGGCTTTCACGAGGACATCACGCGCCAGTCCCTCATCGGCATCGCCGAACAGCACTACAAGCTGGCCCTGGCATACGAGGAGGCCGGGATGCCCATCCAGGCCATAACAGAACTACGTGTCGCAGTGCGATCGCCACGACGGCGATTCGAGGCAGCCGCGATGCTCGCGCGCCTCTCACTGGCTAGCGGGCGCGTGGACGAGGCCATCGACTGGTTCGAGCGCGCGGCTGAAGCACCGGCGCCCTCCCTCGAGGCGTGCCGCCGGCTATTGTATGAGCTGGGCGATGCGCTCGACACCGCGGGGCAGGGGGCACGGGCTCTCGCGGTGTTCCTCGAACTGCAAGCGGAGTCGAGCAGCTATCGCGACGTCGCGCGGCGGGTGGACCGTCTCAAACGTGCCGGGACGGGCAGCGGAGGCTGATCTGCTCAGGCGTCTGCTCTTCGCCGCCTACTTCTTCGAGGTGGGCTTCCTGCTCGTCATCATTCCGTGGTCAACGTTCTGGGACCAGAACGCGTTGCTGGAAGCGATCCCTGCCGTGTACCGGTGGAGTCGCAGCGAGTTCATCCGCGGGGCGGTCTCGGGGGTCGGTGCGCTCAATATCGGCGCGGGGCTCGCGGAGCTGGCGGCGGCCTGGCTCGGCCGGCGCGGAAACGGCGAGCCTGTGTTCAGGCCGGATGTGGGCGGCGCTCCCCAGGGACGCGTGTGAGGGTCTTCGAGACGGGCCGAGGCATCGTGTGCCTCGTGACGGACGGCGAGCGCATCGCTGCTCGCGGGGCTGCCAACGGGAAGAGCGTCGAGGATCTCCTTGTGAGGCAGGTCAGCGAGGCCGCCTCCGCGGGAGTCGATTTGGTGCAAATCCGCGAGCCGAACCTCGAAACCCGTTTACTGTGCCGGCTGGTCGAGCGCTGCGTCGAGGCTGCCGCGGGGCTGCCAGCGCGGATCGTCGTGAACGATCGGGCCGACGTGGCGCTGGTCGCCGGCGCTCACGGCGTGCACCTGCGCGGCGACTCGTATGCAGCCGGTCGGGTCCGGGCCATCGCGCCGTCCGGGTTCATCGTCGGTCGATCGGTGCACGACGCGGGCGAGGCTGCCGCCGTGACGAGCGGGGGCGGCCTGGACTACATCATCTTCGGCCCCGTGTTCGCATCCGCCTCAAAGGCCCCGGGGCACACCACGACGGGGATCGAAGGGCTCGTGGCTGCGGTTGCGGCCGCGCGGCTGCTGCCAGTGCTGGCGATCGGCGGAGTCTCGACACGATCGGCGCCGGCAATCAGGGCAGCCGGTGCGGCAGGCGTCGCCGCAATCGGCCTCTTCCTGCCCGGTGAGGTTGGCGGGGAGCCGACCCTTGCCGGGACCGTGCACCGCCTCCGCTCGGCGTTTGACACTACCGCAACCCCGGCTGAGAATGAGCGGCGCAGCCGCACACCACCATGCCCGACAGACCGGTGACCGATTTCGGCGAGCGTCTCCGCCGAGCCCGCGAGTCGCGCGGCATCTCGCTGCGGCAGGTCGCAAACGTCACCCGCATCACCGTGCGGGCACTCGAGGCTGTCGAGCGCAACGATCTGTCGCGTCTTCCGGGGGGCATCTTCACGCGGTCCTTCGTGCGGGCGTATGCCGCCGAGGTCGGGCTCGATCCCGAGGGCACGCTGCGTGAATTCCTTGCGCAGTGCCCGGGAGAGGGGACGGCGATTCCAACCAGCGAACCGTCAACCATCGACGGGACGGACGCCGGATCGTGGGTCGAACGTGTGCCTGTGCGTCAGCTTGTGATCGGCATCCTGCTGCTGGCGCTTGCCGGCGCCGCGTTGTATGCGGCGATGCGTTGGAGTTGAAGGGCGGGGCGCAGGCCTGCGGGTAGCCGGGGCGCTTCGGCCCCGGCTCTACATCGTCGGCTGCAGTATGGGCCCGGGAGGGTTCGGCCGCGGCCCTACATCGTCCGCTGCAGCGTAGGCCCGGGGCCGAAGCGCCCTGGGCTATTGGCCACCGGCATTCTTTCTCGATCGCTTCGCCTTTCCTGGCCCGCCGCGCCCCCAGTCCGCCTTCATCTGCGCGAGCCCGTGCATGAAGACGGTGGCGCGGGACCGTTCCTCTTCGCTCTCCATGCCCTTCAACAGCTCCAGCGCCTTCTCGAAATCCGCCTGGATGGTCGCGCGAGTCGTGGCGAAGTACAGCCGGCGGATCTCGCCGAGCCGATCGACCATCGGCAGGAACTTCATGAGGCGGGGGCGGGTATGGCGCGTGCCCGGTGGCGCCGCAAGGATGCCTGCAGGAGCGCGAGGGGCTGGGTATTGAGGACGTCGGCCGATGTCGCCCAGGCGCGGCGTGCCACGGTCACGCCCCACGCCAGAGTGCTGAACGCGCGGGTGGAGTGAGCATCGCTGGCGATGACCAGCTTCACACCCCGCTCGCGCGCATGCCGTGCGTTGACATCGCTGAGATCGAGCCGATCCACCTGGCAGTTGATCTCGAGTGCCACACCTAACCGGCCAGCGGCGCCGACAATCTGGTCCAGCCGTGCCTTGTGCGGCTCGCGCCGCAACAGAATCCGTCCTGTCGGGTGCCCGACGGTGTCGACCCACGGGCACTCCATCGCCCGCAGCAGGCGGTCGGTCATCTCTTCCTCGCTCTGCCCGAACGACGAGTGGATGGAGGCGACGACGTAGTCGAGTTCTGCGAGGCAGTCGTGGGCGAGATCGAGCGTGCCGTCCGCGCGGATGTCGCACTCGATGCCCGCCAGCAGGGCGATGCCATCGAGGCGTGTGCCCACCTCACGGACGCGGCGGGCGTGCTCGAGCGCGCGCCGCTCATCGAGGCCATTGGCCATCGCGAGGGCCTGGCTGTGGTCGGTGATGGCGAGGTACTCGAGCCCGGCGTCCCGTGCCGCGCGCGCCATCGCCTCGATGCCGTCCCGGCCGTCGGTAGCGGTCGTGTGCGCGTGCAGATCGCCGCGCAGGTCGCGGCGATCGATCAGCGCGGGCAGCGCTCCCTGTTCGGCGGCCTCGAGCTCACCGTGTGCCTCGCGCAGCTCGGGCGGGATCCACGGCAGGCCGAGCGCGGCGTAGATGCCCTCCTCCGTCTCACCGGCGGTGCGCTCGTTGTCATTCATACGGAAGAGGCCGTACTCGTTCAGCTTGAATCCGAGCTTGAGTGCGCGGTCGCGGAGGGCGATGTTGTGCGCCTTGGAGCCCGTGAAGTACTGCATCGCCGCGCCGCGGCTCGCGGCCGGCACGAGGCGGAGATCCGCCTGCTGGCCGCCTCGCAGCAGCACACTCGACTTGGTCTCGCCCCGGCCGAGCACGCGCTCGACGAGCCCGTAGGTCGTGAATCGGTCCATGACGGCGGTCGGGGCGCCGATCGCGAGCACGTCGAGATCGCCGCACGTTTCGCAGCCGCGCCGGAGGCTCCCGACCGGGATGAATTGCACGTCGGGTTCCTGTTCTCGCAGCAAGGCCAGGAGGGCGGCCGCTGTTTCGGCGGTGTCGGTCATCAAGTGGCGGCCGGCATGGCGCCGGTGATCGGCCAGCGCCTTGAGCATCGCCTCCTGTTTGCGGGCGCCCATTCCGCGGATCTGCCGGATGCGGCCGTCTTGCAACGCGGCTTCGAGATCGTCGAGCGTGTTGATTCCCAGCTCCGCGTGCAGCTGGCGTACGGTCCGCGGGCCGACCCCCTGCAGCCGCATCAGATCGAGGAGGGTTGGCGGGAACTCGGCGAGCAGCTCCCGGTGGTACCCCGCTCCGCCGGTTTCGGCGATCTCCCGGACCTTCTTCGCGAGGTCGCGGCCGATGCCGGGGATCTGCAGCAGGCGGGCGTCATCCAGGTCGGCCAGACGCTCGGCCGCGGCGGCCACGCTGTCGGATGCGTTACGGTACGCCCGGATTTTGAACGGGTTCTCCGCCTTGATCTCGAGCAGGTCCGCAATCTCCCCGAGGAGGCGCGCGATCGCGAGGTTATCCACGGTGCGGGCCCCTACCCTTGACGGTGTGCGGCACGGCTGCATTATACGAAGTCGCTCGGCCAGTTCCGCGGGGACGCCGGCGTGCATCCATCGCGCGTAACTCTCGGGTCCCCGGAGGTCGATCGTCTTCGCGGCATTCTTCTCAAGCCCTTGGCCTTTAGCCCTTAGCCTCACTCGTCTGAGACTTTCGCAAGCCCCGCTATAATGGCTCGTCGCTGCGCTCGCCACGGCGCGCTCATCACATGTCCCCACTCGCACTCCGCCAGCAAATCGGCCAGCTGCTCGTCGCGGGCTTCGATGGTCCCGAGATCCCGGTCGAGCTCAAGGCGCTCGCGCGCGAGTTCTCCGTTGGCGGCGTGATCCTGTTCAAGCGGAACGTCGAGGATCCCGATCAGGTCAGGGAAGTGGCCGGGCAAATCGAGGCGCTCGGCACTGAGCTCCCGCCCTGGGTGGCGGTCGATCAGGAGGGGGGCCGTGTCGCGCGGCTGAAGCGGCCGTTCACCGAATGGCCGCCCATGCTCGCCCTGGGTCGCTCCGGCAGCGTGGACCTAGCGCGGCGGTTTGGGCGAGCGCTTGCCGAGGAGCTCTCTGCGGTGGGTGTGACGCTCGACTATGCGCCGGTGCTGGATGTGCTGACGAACCCGAAAAACCCGGCGATCGGCGATCGTGCGCTCGCCGATACGGTGGAAGATGTGTCGGAGCTCGGTCGCGTGATCATTACGGAGCTGCAGGACAGTGGGATCGCCGCCTGCGGAAAACACTTTCCCGGTCACGGCGACACGTCAGTCGATTCGCATTACGAGCTGCCGATCGTCGAGCACCCGCCGGATCGGCTCCGGGCGATCGAGTTCCGGCCGTTCGAAGCGGCAATCGAAGCCCAGGTTGCATCGATCATCACGGCCCACATGCTCGTGCCCTCGCTGGATCCGGAATGGCCTGCGACGCTCTCGCGCCGCATCGTCACCGGCATTCTCCGGGACGAGCTGCATTTCACGGGCGTCATCTTCACGGACGACATGGAGATGCAGGCGCTTGCCGCGCGCTGGCCGGTGCCGGAGGCTTGTGTGCAGGCGGTGGCGGCCGGGTGCGACGGCGTGCTCGTGTGCAGCGGCAAGACGGAGTTGCAGTTCGCCGCGCTCGAGGAACTGATCCACGCGGTCGAGGACGAGCGCCTGCCGTGGTCGCAGATCGAAGACAGCCTGCTGCGCCACCGGCGGATGAAGGAACGGTTCGCCGTGATACGTGCGGGGCGGCCGCGCGCGCCGGGTGGATGGCGTTCGGTGCTGGGCCGCGAGTCGCATGCGGCCATCGCCGAAGAAATTGCCCGCTTCGTCTGATGGCCATGCCCTCTGCCGCGCACGGCCGGTGGCGGTTCCCGCTCCGGAAGCCACCTGCGCTTCGTCCCGGCGCCCGCCTTGCCGTAGTGGCCCCGGCGAGCGCCTTCGACGTGGACGCCTTTCACGCGGGTGTCGCCGAGCTCACCGCGCTCGGCTTCGATGCGCTCGTACGATGCTTCCATCTTCGAGCGAACCTGGTACGTGGCTGGCACCGCGGCCGTTCGCGCGGCGGCCCTCGACCGAGCCTGGCGTGACCCATCGATCGACGGCATCATCGCAGTGCGCGGCGGCTACGGCAGCGTGCACGTGCTGCCGCTGCTCGACCCGGATCTGCCGCGGCACCACCCGAAGGTTTTCATCGGCTTCAGCGACATCACGTCGCTGCACATCTGGCTGGGACAGCTGGGCCAGGTGGTCTTCCAGGGACCGATGCTCGAAGGACGCCTCGCCATCGGCGCCGAGCGGTACGATCGCGACACATTCCTGCGCGCGGTCACGGTGTCGAATCCAATGGGCGAGCTGCCGGCGCCGGCGCTGGAGGCGCTGGTGCCCGGAGAAGCAGCCGGCCCGATCTTCGGCGGAACGCTCACGCAGATTGCCGCATCGCTCGGAACGCCGTTCGCGTTCGATCCCCCCGAAGGTTGCGTGCTGTTCATCGAGGATGTCGCCGAGCGGCCGTACCGGCTGGACCGTCTCCTCACGCAGCTGCAGCTGGCGGGTATCCTCTCCCGTGCGGCCGCGATCGTGCTCGGGACGTTCCCGGGGTGTGACGACCCGTGCGGCGAGCCCACGGCTCGGGCGACGGTCGCCGCGGTTCTGCGCGCGTTTGCGGGCCCCGTCGTGTTCGGCCTTCCCGTCGGCCATGTGGATGGACCGGCGTTGACGCTGCCACTCGGCGTCGCGGCGCGTGTCATCGCCGGGCCGACTTCGCGCGTGATCATCGAAGAGGCCGCGGTCGCGTGAGGACCGCCTCATGGAGAACGGACACGGCAAGGTGAACGTACACCTCATCGGCATATGCGGCACCGCGATGGCGACGCTGGCTGCGCTCCTGAAGCGGCGCGGGCACCACGTCCGCGGATCGGACGAGGGTATCTACCCCCCGATGGATGCGTTTCTCGAGCGGGAAGCCATTCCCGTGCTCGTCGGCTTCAAGGCCGAGCACATCACCTCGGACCTCTCCCTGGTGGTGGTCGGCAACGCCATCTCGCGTGGCAACCCCGAGCTCGAGGAGGTCCTCGGTCGCAAGATCCGGCATTGCTCACTGCCCGAGGCAATTCGCGAGCAGTTTCTCTGGGGCGCCCGCTCGATTGTCATCGCCGGGACACACGGCAAGACGACGACCGCTTCGCTCGCTGGCTGGCTGCTCGCGCACGCGCAGCTCGATCCAACGGTGCTCGTCGGCGGCATCGCCCTGAACTTCGGTGAGGAGGGGTCGAGTTACCGGCTGGGGCACGGGCGCGAGTTCGTCATCGAGGGCGACGAGTACGACAGCGCCTTCTTCGACAAGACCGCGAAATTCCTGAAGTACCTGCCCGACATTGCGCTCGTCAACAACATCGAGTTCGACCACGCGGACATCTACGCCGATCTGGATGCCGTGCGCCTGGCGTTCAGCCGGCTGGCGAATCTGGTGCCCAGGAACGGGCTCCTGCTGCTCGGCAGCGACAATCCGGACGCGGCGGCGCTGCGCGCCGCGGCAGTCTCGCCGGTCGAAACATTCGGGTTGGCGGCCGGGGCCGACTGGCGCGGCTACGATGTGGAAGTCGCCGACGGGATCACGCGTTTCAAGCTGCAGCGGGGAGGGTCGTACGTCGGCGCCTTCGAGTCGCCGCTGCTGGGGCAGCACAACCTCCGGAACGCTGTCGGTGCGCTCGCCATCGGCAGCACGCTCGGCGTCCCGCCGGGCACCCTCGCGGAAGGACTGCGCCAGTTCCGCGGGGTGAAGCGACGCCTCGAAGTGGTGGGTCGCGTGAACGGCGTCACCGTCTACGATGATTTCGCGCACCATCCCACAGCAGTCGCCGAGACGATTGCCGCGGTGCGCGCCGGCCATCCTGGGCGGCGCGTCTGGGCGGTCTTCGAGCCGCGCTCCGCATCGTCCTGCCGCCGCGTGTTCCAGGACGACTTCGCGCGGGCGTTTGCGAGCGCCGACGAAACCGTGCTTGCCCGCGTCTACCGATCCACCCTGCCCGAGGACCAGCGGCTGTCCGTCGATCAACTGGTCACCGATCTCGGCGCGGCGGGGCGCCAGGCGCGGCACATCGACACGATCGATGCCATCGTCGAGACGATCGCCCGCGAGCACCACGACGGGGATGTTGTGCTCATCATGTCGAACGGCGGCTTCGGCGGCATCCATCGCAAGCTGGTCGGGGCCCTGCAGCACGTCCCGAGCTGATGTCGGACCGGATAGCCTGCGTGCCGTGCCTCCTGTGCCCATGCGAATCACGCGCTTCGGTGATGCCGCGCTGCTCGTCGAGCTCGGGCACACGATCGACGTGCTGGTGAACATTCACGTGCTTGCGGCAGCGGAGATTGTGAGCCAGGCACGCGTGCCGGGCGTCCGCGACGTGGTCCCGGCGTACGGGTCATTTGCCGTGCACTTCGATCCGTTGCGCACTGACGTGCCGGTACTGCGGGAGGTAGTCGCGCATGCGGTGACGGCGGCGCCGCCGCGGACCGAACAGGGACGCATGGATCCAATCGAGATCCCTGTCTGCTACGGAGGCCGATTCGGGCCGGATCTCGGCGCCGTGGCGGCGTGGGCAGGGATGGACCCTCATCATGTCATCGACGTACACGCGTCCCGGGAGTACCGGGTGTTCATGCTTGGGTTTCTGCCCGGGTTCCCCTACATGGCGAGCGTGGATGAGCGCATCGCCATGCCCCGGCGCGAGACGCCTCGCATGCGGGTGGCCGCCGGGTCCGTCGGCATCGCAGGGCCGCAGACCGGCGTGTACTCGTTCGATAGCCCCGGCGGGTGGCAGATCATCGGCCGCACACCGCTCGCGCTGTTCGACTCCCGCAACGAACCGCCGGCGTTGCTAGCGCCCGGGCAGCGTGTCCGGTTCCGGTCGGTCTCCTCGCTCGAGTTCGACGCCAGGCGCCGCGCGGACCGAAGCCGATGAGCCTGATGGTGCACCGAGGCGGGCTGCTCACGACTGTGCAGGATCTCGGCCGCTGGGGCCATCAGTCGTCAGGCGTGCCCGTGGCAGGCTCGATGGACTCGTGGTCACATCGCCTCGCCAATATCGCGCTCGGAAATGCCGACAGCGCTGCGGTCCTCGAGGTCACGATCATCGGCCCGCTGCTCGAATGCGAGGTCGGCACGCGGATGGCGATCACCGGGGCGCCGTGCGCGATCACGATCGACGGTGAGCACGCGCGATCGCCACTCCTGCTCGAGGCCGCCGCCGGAACGACGATCGATATCGGTGAATGCCAGGCCGGGACTCGGGCGTACGTGGCCGTGGCCGGCGGATTCGACGTGCCGGTCGTGCTCGGTAGCCGATCGACCGACATGCGTGGCGGCTTCGGTGGGTTTGCGGGGCGCGCGGTTCACGCCGGTGACCGTCTCTACTACGCCGCCGCCCAGGTGCATCCAGGCGCGCGTGAGTTGCCGGATGCGGCTGTCGGACCCGCCCGGGACGGGATCACGCGATTGCGGGCGATGCGCGGGCCGGCGGAGGAACCAGCGGCGGATCGGGCGTTCACCGCCCTGATGCGTGGCTCGTTCCGCGTCTCCTCCCAATCGGATCGCATGGGATATCGGCTCGAAGGCGGCATCGCAGCGGCGGGCACGACGGCCTTGATGGTCACGGGGCCCACGACGATGGGCGTCGTGCAGGTACCCCCTTCTGGCGAGCCGATCCTGCTCATGGCCGACCGGCAGACGACGGGCGGCTACGCCGCGGTGGCCGTTGTGATTGCGGCGGACTTGCCGCTGGCCGGCCAGTTGGGGCCGGGACACGCGGTGGCGTTCGAACCCTGCACGCCCGAGGATGCGCACCAGGCGCTGAGGCATATGGAAGCGCAACTGGCGGCAATCGGGGAGCGCTGCCATGCGTGATGCTGTCGCGGATCTCGCGCGACTGCTGACGGCAACGTTCGGCAGCGAACGCGTGCGGACGCACGTACCTCTTGCGCCGTTCACCACGTTCAAGGTCGGCGGACCGGCCGACCTCCTCTTCGAGCCGCGATCGAGTGACTGACATGACCGGCGCGCTCGTGATGGCGGGCGATGCCGGCGTGCCTGTCACGGTGCTCGGCGGTGGATCGAACGTGTTAATAGGCGATGGAGGCGTGCGGGGGCTCGTGCTCCGTCCACGCGGGGGCGCCGTGAGCCTCGAGTTGCCGGGTTATGTGCGTGCCGATTCGGCGGTCACCATCAACGAGCTCGTGCGGTGGACCATCGGCCGCGGACTGGCCGGGGTCGAGGCGTGGGCGGGGACTCCAGGTACAGTCGGCGGCGGCGTGTATGGCAACGCCCATTGGGCCGGTCATCTGTTGAGTGGGCTGATCGAGTCCGTCCGCCTGTGGCAGCCCGGCGGCAGTGTCGTGGACACACCCGCGGCTGAAATGGACTTCGGATACGATCGCAGCCGGCTCCAGCGCACGGGCGAGGTGCTGCTGTCGGCGCGCTTCATCGTGTGCCCCGGCGATCCAGCCGCGCTCCGTGCAACGGCGCGCCAGTCGCTGGCATACCGCAAGCGCACGCAGCCGCTTCACGTCCCGAGCGCCGGGTGCATCTTTCAGAATCCGGCGCCGGGCGAGACCCTGCCCGACGGAATACCGCGCTCGGCCGGCGCCCTTGTCGATCGCGCAGGCATGAAGGGCGCACGTGAAGGCCGAGCGGTCGTGTCCCCAACGCACGCGAATTTCATCGTGAACGAGGGCGGTGCCACCGCGCGTGAGATCCGCGCGCTCATCGAGGCCTGCCGCGCGGCCGTGCGCCACCGACACGGGGTCGAGCTGCGGGACGAGATCGCGTACGTTGGTGAGTTCGCCGACGAATCGGAGGTTCCTCGTGTCCACCCTGCTGATTGAAGGCGGCCACCGCCTGTCCGGCCGTGTCGAGATCGAAGGCAACAAGAACGCCGCGCTGCCGCTGCTGGCCGCCTGCCTGCTCACCGAGCACGAATGCGTGCTGACCAATGTGCCCCGTATCGCCGACGTCGAGGTGATGGCGCGTCTGCTGCTGGATCTCGGCGCGGAAGTGGAGGGGATAGGCACGACGACGATGCGCGTTCGGTGTCCGGCGGTGACGAAAGACGAACCGGATCCGGTACTGGTGGGAAGGTTGCGGGGCTCGGTTCTGTTGCTCGGCCCGCTGCTGGCGCGGCGCGGGCGCGCACTGCTGGCGCCGCCGGGAGGCGATTTTCCGGCCCGCCGCACCATCAAGACGCACCTGGCTGCGCTTCACGGCATGGGCGCCGTCTCCCTGAATGTTGCCGCCGGACACGGGCTGCATGCCCCCGACGGGCTGCGGCCGGTATCGATGTACCTGGACGAGGCGTCCGTGACGGCCACCGAAACCGCGCTGCTCGCCGCGGCTGCGGCGCCTGGTCTCACCGAGATCCGCCACGCGGCAACCGAGCCGCACGTGGTCGAGTTGTGCGAGTTCCTGCGGGCAATGGGCGTCGGGATCGAAGGGGCCGGCACATCGCGGATCCGCATCGAAGGCGGTGCCCCTCTCGGCGCCGCCTCGCACGCGATCAGCGGCGACTACATCGAGGCGGGCAGTTGGGCCGTCGTCGCCGCGATCACCGGCGGCTCACTCGACGTGATCGGCGCGCGTGCCGCAGACGTCGAGGTTGCAGTGGCGGTGCTGCGGCGGCTCAACGTGCAGTGCACGTTGGAAGACGGGCTCCTGCGGGTCGAGCCGTCCAGATTGAAGGCAGCCGGCCGGATCACCACGGGCCTGTGGCCCGGGTTCCCGAGCGATCTCGTGAGTCTGGTCACGGTGTTGGCGACGCAGGCGGAGGGCCGCACCCTGGTGCACGACTGGATGTACGAGCTCCGGCTGTTTGCGCTGGAGCAGCTGAGCGGGATGCACGGGGACCTGTTCCTCTGCGACCCGCATCGCATGATCGTGACCGGGCCGCGCAAACTGTATGGGCGGACGCTCGACAGCCGTGACCTGCGGTCGGGCATGTCGCTCATCGCGGCGGCGCTGGCGGCAGAAGGCGAGAGCCGTGTCGCACCGCTCGAGACCGTGGAGCGCGGTTACAGCCGGCTGGTTGAACGGCTGCAGGCAATCGGTGGGCGGGTGACCAAGCTGACCTGACGACGCGCGCCGGTTCACTCACCTGTCTATTCCGACCTGAGCGCCTGCAGGACGTCCACACGCGAGGCGCGCGCCGCGGGCATCAGCGATGCGATGACAGCGGCGCCGACGATGATGGCTGCCGCGCCCAGGACGGGCACGAGGCCCGGGAGCCGCACGTTGTCGAAGTAGCTGGCCGCCGCAAGGCCAAGCGCGCCGCCCGCCGCGGCCCCGGCCAGGAGCCCGATCGCCACGATGAGCGCACCTTCAGACATCACCCCTACCAGCAGGTCCCGCGGAGTGGACCCGATGGCCAGCCGGACGCCGAACTCGCGTGTGCGCGCGCTTACCGAGAACGCGAGCACGCCTGCGACGCCGACGGCGGCGATCATGCAGCGCCACGCCGGCAAATCCGGAGAACACGAACGCGTTCAGCCGCTCGGGCGCGAGCACGCTGGCGCGAATATCCGCAAGCGTCGCAGCGCGCTCCACCGGCTGGTCCTTGGAGACGGCGCGGATAATCCGCGTCACCGGTGCCACGAGCGCATACGGGTCGCCAGCCGCGTGCACGAAGAGCCTGCCGCCGACGGGCATCTGCGAAAAGGGGTGATACACCGTCAGGGCGGGGCGCGGCACGACGCTCTCGTCATCAACGTCCGCCACGACGCCGACGATACGGCGCGGCTCGGGCTTTCCAAAGTACGGGTCCGTCCACCACAGCTTTCGGTTCACTGCGTTGCCGTTCGGGAACAGCCGCCGCACGAAAGCTCTGGCTCACGATCACGACCCGCTCGCTGCCGCGGCGGTCCTCGGCGGTGAAATCGCGGCCGGCGAGCATCGGGACGCCGAGCACAGCGAAGAAGCCCGGGGTGACGGTGCGCAACCGGGCACGGGGGTTCTCCTCGCCGTCGGCTGGCGTGTAGCCTTCGACGGCCAACCCGAACCCGGCACCGAAAGTGCCCGCATCGCGCCACGGCACGAAACCTCCAACCGCGACGCCCTTCTACATCCGGCAGACGGCCGATCCGCCGCACCGACTCCTGAAAGAAGTCGATGACCTGGGTGTTACCGGCGTCCAAGGGCATGGGCACGTCGAGTGCCAGCACCTGCATGTTGTAGCCGGTCTTTGCTGACTGCAGCGCGACCAGCGGTCGTGAGCAGCATGCCCGCTCCGGCGAGGAGCACGTACGAGAGCGCGATCTGCGTGACGGCGAAGACCCGCAGGCGGCTGCTGGTGCTGGCGGTGATTCGTCGGTCCCGCGCTCGCGAGCCCCAATCCTGTGGCTGCGTGGGAGTTGGGCAGCCGCGGAACGTACGCGAGGACGACCGCCGCTGCCATCGCCAGACCGGCACCTACCCACAACAGGCTCGCGTCGACCGTGACGTCGAGCGCCCGCACCGAGAACCGCGCGGCATAGCGGCCCACGACGGCCACCAGGGGGCGGGCGAGCAGCACGCCGAGCACGGCGCCCGCGCCGCAAAGCACCACGCTCTCCGCGAGCAGCGTGCGCCGCAGCGCACCGGCGCTCGCGCCGAGAGCGGCCCGCACGGCCAGCTCACCTTCGCGGCGCACTGATCGGGCCAGGATCAGGTTGGCGACGTTCAGACAGGCAATCACGAAGACGAGCCCGGCGGCTGCGAGGAGCACGAGCAGGATCGCCCGCGCCGGCGACGCGATCTGATCGCGCAGCTGCTTCGCGCTCAACTGCATGTTGGCGCCCGGTGAGTACGCCTCGGGGTGCTCGCGTCTCATCGCGGCGTGCACTCTTGCCAGCTCCGCCGTGGCCGACTCGAGCGTCGCTCCCCGCTCGAGACGGCCGAAGAGCTCGGTCATCCGGTGCGTTCGCGACAAGACCATCGTTGCGCCGAGGTGGTGCGGGCTGGTCACCACGTTCGCAATGATCTCCGTCTCCACGGGATATGGCACGGATGGTTCGAGCACGCCAACCACGAGTGCGGTGCGGGTCCCAAGGCGGATGGTCCGGCCGATCACGGTTCGATCGCCTTCGAGGGCGGTGCTCCAGAACCGGTAGGTCAGAACGGCCGCACCGGCGGCGTC
This sequence comes from Vicinamibacteria bacterium, assembly GCA_963763095.1. Lineage (GTDB taxonomy): Bacteria > Acidobacteriota > Vicinamibacteria > Vicinamibacterales > JAENWD01 > CAVUCH01. The sequence continues at coordinate 150,130 of CAVXNR010000009.1, read as the reverse complement.
GCGGCCATCGTCGGTCGCGTTCAGCAGGCGCCCGAGCACCGGGCGAAGACCCATGACCTCGAAGTACGAGCCGCTGACAACGCCGGCGTGCACTACGCGGGGTTCGCCGAAGCCGACCATCGTGAACTCGATCGTCGAAAAGTCGGCGAAGGCGCTGATCGTCGTGATGCGTGCCCGGAGGTCCTCAATCTCCGGCACCGAGAAGGTGGTGTTCTCCACGCCGAGGCCAGGCGCGCTCTGGCGGATGTAGATCAGGCGGTCCTGGTCTCGGTTGACGAGCGGACGAAGGAGCACCTCGCGGACAACGCTGAAAATTGCGGTGTTGGCGCCGATGCCGAGCGCAAGCGTCACCACCACGGTGGCCGCCAGCCCCTTGGCACGGCCTCAACGAGCGCAGGGCGATTCGCATCTCCTGCCCGAAGCTCGCGATCGTATCGAGAGGGCGGCTGTACCACACGCGCCGCATCGAGTCACGGATGGCAGGCACGTAGCCGAACTCTCGCATCGCAGCCAGGCGCGCGGCCTCCGGATCCTCGCCGCGCTCGATGCGTTCCCTGACGCTGAGGGCCAGGTGGCTCCGGATTTCCTCGTCGAGGTCGCGCTCGTCAGGGACCATCGCTACTCCTCGGGCGCCGGGGCCGGGTTCATGATCCGGCCGATCGCCTGCACCATCTGCGACCAGCGATCCTGCTCGCGGGACAACTGCGCCTTGCCTGCTGCCGTGAGGCGGTAGTACTTGGCCCGCTGGTTGGCGTCGCTCACGGCCCACTCGGACCTCAGCCATCCGCGCTTCTCGAGGCGGTGCAAGGCGGGGTAGAGCGAGCCGGTCTCCACCTTGAGCAGGTCGTCCGATCGCGCCCGAATCGCTTGTCCGATGCCGTGGCCGTGCTGGGGCCCCCACTGGAGGGTCCGGAGAATGAGCATGTCGAGGGTGCCCTGGAGGAGGTCCAGGGGCCGATCGTCAGGACGCTTGGCCATCGCTTGCTAGTCTATCTGCCTGGACGGACAGCACGGTCGCGTCGCGGTGCGCTCCGCGACGCGCTGAAACCAACCATTCCCGCGAACGTGCGTCTGACGCGGATGCGCCACAGCCAGAGCAGCATCACCGCGATCGGCAGGAGCACCGCCAACGCGAGAAGCGCGCCTATGCGCAGCACCTCGGGGACCCGGCGCGGCGGGCCCCAGAAGAACGACGCTGCCGCAATCCACATCGCGAAACACATGCGCCACAGGTGCCTCGCGATCCGACGGGGACCCTCGACCCTCCCTGCACGGATCATGCGCAGGTCGCCTGCCGCGGCCAGCAGCGCCATAGCCCCGAAGATGAAGCTGGGGACCGCCTCGGGCCTGCCGCTCGTGCGCCATTTCGAACCCGGCCTGGAAGGCAAGAAGGCCGACCGTCAGCGCGAACACCATGGCGGCCGCATCCATCCGCCCGGACATCTGAACGCGGGGCCGCAACGTCAGCAGCCCGGTCGTCACGAAATAGAAGGTCACCAGGCCGGCCACCACCGAGACGGAGATTCGCCTGGTGATCAGTGCCTCCATGAACGCACCCGTGAGCGACATCGTGAGCATCGCGTAGACGAAGAAGATCCCGCTCTTGCGATGCAGCGGGGCTCCTTTGGCCGCATACAGGGCGACATAGCCGAAGACCAGCGCCAGTGCGCCAGCAACGACGTGTATCGGCACGATCACCGGGACGATGCCACTCGGTCTGCATCGCCTCTATCTCCGGCCGGAACGTCGGGCTGAGTGCAGGAGTCAAGGTGTGGGCCGTAGGCATTCTACGACCTTGGACGTAGGACGTCTACGACATGTTCTCGTCACTCCACCCGCCGCCGGACGACCGTCCGGCGGCCGCGAAGGATCGGGAGCCGTGGACTCCACTAGCTCGCGTGTGCGGCGGGTCGGTCTCTGCTGGCTCCGCAACGGCGCCAGCCACCGCAACACGGCAAAATTCGCGATGCTCAGAACGACGGCAATGTCGTACTTGCCATACGCCACGGCCGCGCCGACGGCAGCGGTGTTCCAGATGCTGGCGGCGGTGGCCGTGCCGTGCACGGTGCCCTCCGTCTTGAGGATGGCCCCACTGCCGATGAAGCCGATACCCGTGAGCAGTCCCTGCCACACGCGTGACTCTGCGTCCACCGACGGCCCCAACGAGCTGCGGGCCGCCATCAGGAATCCGCATGTGGACACGGCGACGAGGGTGAATGTGCGCAGTCCCGCGCTCCGCTCCTTGTGCTCGCGATCCCACGCGATCGGAAGCGCCAGGAGGAACGCGATGGCGAGTTGCACGAGTCGGGAGCCCGCTTCGACAAGACCATCGATCATCTCAACTCCAGGCACGGTACCCTCGCGGATTCGCAGCCGGCAATCAGCGCATGTTCGACCCGTGGTCCGGGTCGCGGCATATCGAACGGACCGCGTCCACGACAGCCGAGGGGCTGATCGGTTTGGACACGTGGCAGTCGAATCCGGCAGCCACGGCGCGCTGCCGATCGCGATCGGCAGCGTAGGCTGTGATGGCAGCAGCGGGCAGATGCCGCCCGTTCTCCGCGTCCCGGCTCCGTACCTCCCGGATGAGAGCATACCCGTCAACGCCGGGCATGCCGAGATCGGCGAGCAGCGCATCCGGCCGCGCCACCTCTATCTGGCGCAGGGCGTCCGGTACGGAGCCAGCGGTCTCCACATGCGCGCCAGCACCGGTCAGAATCGCCGTCATGAGCTCGCGGGCGTCCGCCTCGTCATCGACCACCAGGAGTCGATAGCCTCTCAACGCCATTCTCCGCGCCGCCTCATCGTCCCCGCTCACGCCCGAGCGTTGAGGGCGCAATGCGCTGGGGGCCTCCGGCTCCAATCTCGGGAGTTCGACCGTAAACGTGGAACCCCGGCCCGCGCCAGGGCTGTCCGCGTGCACGGTGCCGCCGTGCAGTTCGACCAGGTGTCGAACGATAGCCAGCCCGAGCCCCAGACCTCCATGCTGACGACTGACCGATCCATCGGCCTGCCGGAATCGTTCGAACACGTGCGGCAGAAACCCGGGATCGATTCCGGCACCGTCGTCCTGCACTCTGACGTGAACGCCCCGGGATCCCGCATCGATCAGGTCGATGCTGACCGTTCCGCCGGTGTCGGTGAACTTGACCGCATTCGACAGCAGATTCCACACGACCTGCTGCAGGCGTTGGGGATCTCCCTGCGTGAGCCGTGCTGAGGCGGGGAGGTGCGAGCGCAGCTGGACTCTCTTCGCCTCGGCGGCCGGGCGCACCGCGTCCAACGCGGCGCCAATCACACTACCGAGATCCACGGGCCGTACATCGAGCCGCAACCCTCCCGTGATGATGCGGGAGACGTCGAGGATGTCCGCCACGAGCTGAGTCTGCAGATGCGCATTGCGGTCGATGACCTCCAGCGCCCGCTCTGGTGTTGCGGGTGTCCATCGTGCCGTCCAGCAGCATTCGCGTCCAACCGACGATTGCGTTGAGCGGCGTGCGAAGCTCATGCGACAACGTTGCCAGGAACTCGTCCTTCGCGCGGTTCGCGGCTTCAGCGTCGCTCCGCGCCCTTGCTTCGCGGCGCAGGAGTTCCTCGCGTTCCCGTTCGGCCGCCAGTCGTGCCGTCAGGTCCCGGACAAACAGCGTGAACACGGGCGGGTCCTCCTTCGTCACCCGCGTGATTGCGATCTCGACGGGGAACTCATGGCCATCCGCGTGATACCCCAGGGTCTCCAGCCGGCGATCCATGAACCGTCCGCTGCCCGTGGTGAGATATTGGGCCAGGCTCCTCGCGGTGCTGGCTGCGCAGAGCCGGGGCGAGGAGGAGCTCGGCCAGCTCGCGGCCGAGCGCTGCCTCGCGCGAGTATCCGAAGGTTCGGACAGCCGCCGGATTGAACTCGGTGATGATGCCGAGATGATCCATCCCGATCACCGGATCGAGAGCGGTCTCGAGGATCGCCGACGTCCGGCGCTGTGCCGCCACGACTGCGGCTTCCTCCCGTTTGCGCCCCATGAACTGCTCAATCTGACTGCGGACTGTCGACATCGTCCGCAGGAGGTCGAGATCCGGCGTCATGACTGTCCGATTGAAGCACTCGATGACGCCGACGACTCTGTCGTCCAGGCTGATGGGGAAGCCGAACGCGCCATGCACGCCTGCGGGACGGGCTGCGAGGGCGCGCGGGAAATTGGGGTCGTGTCCGACATCCTCGATCCAGGCCGCCTGTCCCGTGGCCCAGACCCGTCCGGGCAGGTCTACCCCGCGCGTAAAGACCATGCCGCTGGTGACAGCGGCAAACGTGCGCGTGGTGGGGATCGGTTCGCTCCAGACGGCAGGACATCGCAGGTGCTGATCCTCCTCGTCGACGAGCCAGAGGGCACCGAACTGCCACTGGAGGTTCTCGCAGATTCCCTGCAGCACTGCCGGCGCGGCGCTCGTCAGGTTCTGCGCGCCCGCAAGGATTTCGGCTACCGCGTACCCAGCGGCGCGGCGCCGCTTTCCTGTTTCGCGTTCCGCCATCGCGGCGGCGAGCAGCAGACCTGTGCCCGCCAGCACGCCCATGAAGACCTGCAACAGCACGAGGCTCTGGTGAAGTTGCGGACTCGAAAAAGGCCCGGCGCCCTGCACGGTGTGCCAGATGGTGACGACGGAGGCCCCGAGGACGACCACCGCGGTCACGAGCTGACCGCCTCGCATTGCCGCGGCAATCACGAAGGGAAAAATAACGTATTCGAGAGGATGTGCACTGGTGGGACCAAACACCTGGCCAAATACCACGTGCGTGGCTATCAGTGCGCCGCTCACGAGGGAGCACGCTTCGAGCCAATCGCGTCGCGTCCATGACGTCCGTCGAACGGTCGTCAGGATCACCGGGGCGACGACGAGGGCCCCGAGTGCGTCACCCAGCCACCAGTCCAACCACAGCACGCCGAAGCGGCTCCACGGTTGAACCGCCGCGGCGCACAATGTGGTCGCCCCCGCCGTCGCGCTCACTGTTGTGCTCAGAGCGGCGCCGATGAGAATGAACGCGAGGTACGTCGCGGATGCGCCGGAGCGTGGGGTCGAAGCGGGGAACACGGCGTAGCATCCAGGCGGCTGCCACGGCCTCCAGGGTGTTTCCTGTGGCCACGGCCGCGGCCGTCCACAGTGGCGCGTCACTCCCGGCGTTCGCGATGAACGCGCCGAGCCAAATCGCCGGCCAGAGCGCGTGTCCCCAGAGAAGGAGAGCCGCCATGCCGATCCCGGTGGGTGCCCACACGGTCGTGACCTGCTCGGCCACAAAGGCAACTTGAAACCCGAGTTCGGCCGCGAGCACGTACGAGACGGACACGGCCAGACCGATGGCGATCGACCGACGAGCGTCAGCGACGGCAGTTCCACTTGTCACGGAGTTCCGCTCGCAGGCCATTCACGCCGGAGTGCCTCGTGTGTGGGGGACACCGGCGTTTCCGGCAGTGTAGTCGATCCACGAGGGCGACTCTGCCGTAACGGTCGCGCAGCTGTGTTCGTCGCGCTCGGCGGCCCCGCGATCGGGCGCCCCCGTTCAGCAGTTCGAGCGTCGCTCACCCGCGCCCAGCCGACTGCGGGTTCAGCCCGGCGGGGTCGTCGTCGGATCCTGCGGCGCTTCCTGGGAGGGGGGCTCCTGCTGCGCCGGCGGAACCGGGGGTGTGATCGGGCCGATCGGCTGCTGGGTAGCCGGAGCGGACGGACGCTCCTGCAACGGCCGCGGCTGGTCGCGGGCGGGCGGGGGCTCTGGCGCGGGCAGATCGATCAGCGGCGCGGCTGGCCCGCTGCGCACGCGGAACGGTCGCAGGTCCGCTTCGCTCAGCTCCAGCACGCGCACGATGTGCGGCGTGAGCGTGAGCAGGATATCGGTCTCCTGTGCCTCCTTGCGCGTCCGCGTGAACAGCTTCCCCAGTCCCGGGAATGTCGCTCAGCCCGGGAATGCCTTCGAGAAGGACGCGCTCCTCGTCGCGGATAAGGCCGGCGAGCACGTTCGTCTCCCCGTCCCGCAGGCGCAGCACCGTGTTGATGAACCGGGTGCCGAACGTCGGCAGCCCGCCGAAGCCGGTGCCGGAGATGCTGCTCACTTCCACCTTCATCGTCAGCGACACGTCATCGTTGTGGTGCGTGCGCGGGGTGATGTCGATGTTCACGCCGATGTTTTCGTAGTTGAAGGACGTGATGGGCTGCTGAGGCACGCCGCCGGTGGCGATCGGGGAGAACGTCGTGACCGGGACGGGTACCCGCTCGCCGAACCGCGCCTGGGCGGCGATACCGTCGGTGGTACGCAGTTGCGGGTTGGCCAGCGTGCGTGTGTTGGTGTCACTCTTCAGCAGACGGTAGTAGAGGGCGGGAACGCCCGTGAGGAACACATCCGACGCCGTGAGTTCGCGGAGATCGCGCAATGTAAAGTTCGGGCGATTGACATCCGCTGTGCCGTTGATCCCGGCGGACGGGGGGTTACCTGGCGAGGCAATCTGAAGCCCGTACTCGCGCAGTTTGGTGCGATCCACCTCGAGCAACTCTACGTCGAGGACCACTTCGGGCCGCGCCTTGTCAATCGCTGTAATGACGCGTCCGGCCGCGGCGATGCGTTCGGGCGAATCCTTTATCGAGATCGCGTTCGTGCCGGGCATGCCCGCTACGCGGCGCGCGTCGACGACGATGCGCAGGAGATCGATCGTCTCCTTCAGCTCCGCGTTGCTTAGATAGAACGTCCGGACGATCTCCTCCTGGTACTCGCGGCGCTTCGCCGGGGTGTCTGGCACGATGGTGACTGTGCGCGGCGCCGTCACCCGGAAGAACGTCCGCGTGGTCGCGGTGACCGAGGAAAGGGCGTCTTCGAACGTGGTGTTCCGCACCTCGATCGTGATTGGCGTCTCTCGGAAGGCGGGATCGAAGGTGATGTTGACATTGGCGAAGCGGGCAAGCGCCGTCAGGACGTCGCGGCTGCTGGCGTCTCGAAAAACGAGCGAGGACGGCAGCTTGATGTCTTTCGGCAGCTCCAGGCCGATGGGTCCCGACTCGCGCCCGTGCTCCATCAGCGTTTCGAGCTTCGTCTTGCCTTCCCTGGATACCGCAATCTTGTTGCGCAGGGCCAGGCGGGTCGATCGCAGCAGATCTTCCACGTCGCCGTTGGATGGATTCAGCTCCGCGGCTACCTGCAATTCGAGGAGCGCCTCCTCGTACCGGCCGACGGCCTCGAGCCGGCGGCCGCGCTGGAAATGCTGCTGCGATGCGCGCACCCTCGCGCGATCCAGGGCGAGCCGCGCCTCCTTATCTTCTGGCCGCTCCTTGAGCGCCTGCGTGTACTCGACGACGGCGCGGTCGTAGTCCTGCTGCTGTTCCGCCACGCGAGCGCGTCCTACTGCGCCAGAGGCACACCCCATCGCCGAGGCGAGCGCCAGAAGACCAAGCGCCGGCGAGCAGGGTTCGACCCATCGCGTCAGCGAGGCGTGTCGGTGACGACATCGACGCCGCGGGGAATCTTGAATGTGAACTCACCGTCGGAGAGGCCAACGTTCTCCTTCATGTTGGTGAACGTAAAGGTCGATCGACCGCCCTGCTTGTCGCCCGCCACGAGGATCCGGAGCTGCAGCGACGCCTCGTCGACCACGAGGCCGAGCCACTCGTAATCGCCGTCGCCGCGCCTCGGCACGAGCTTCAGTGCCGCGCTCCCGGCTGGTGCGCCCGGCGGCACCGTGCCGGCGCTGATGACGAAGTCGCGCAGCAACTGGCCCTTGCCGGCGAGGAACAACGCGGGAGTGGATGCCTGATCGTCCGCGGGAACGGACCCCACGTACACCTGCTTGTCAGCCGGGATGTACGGGATACAGCTTCCGGCCATCTGAGACGAAGACCTTCTGTTCGTCGCCGGTGTACGCCCAACGCATCTTGCCGGGTTTCTTGACCAGCAGCCGACCCCGCTCGGTCACCGTCTTGCGCAGCACCCCACCCTGGTAGCTATGCACGAAGTCGGTGGAGAAGTCGCGAACCGTGTCGTACTTGCGCTGCAGGGCCCGGGCGAGCGCCTCGGGCTCGGGCGACGCGCTGGCGACAACCGTCGCCGCCCAGAGGACGCCACAGGCGGCAATGATCACGGCGCGGCGCAGGCGTTGAGCTGGTCCATAGAGTAGCACGGCTGTTGACCCTATCATGCGCCGGGCGTCGCCCGGATGCGGAACCGTGGTTCCGGTGCGTAGAGCCCCGAGGCATAGCCCGCCAGGCGTGTCTCCCCATTCTGGCCGAGGGCTACGAGGCTCACACCGCGTTCGAGGGTGAGCACGTGATGACGGTTCACGACGACGTGCCCGAAGCCGGCGCGGCGTATCGTGTCGGGCGGCAGCCAGGACTCCATCCGGACGTCCAAGTTCAGGTCAGACACGGACATGCGCAGCCGGAATGGCCTGCTTTCGCTCCGCACGACCGCCGGCCGCTCACCCGCACGCCCGACCATCACTGTATAGACGCTGTCCGTGGGCAGCGTGGCTGTGTGTCCAGTCAAGGCAGCCACGATGGCCGTGAGCTCCTCGACGTCGAGCGGCACGTCCCGATAGGCCCTCAGCAGTACCAGCACGAACGGTGTGCCGCGAGGGAGCTGCGTGACCTGCTCGCGAAGTGGTGTCCCACGCCGCTCCTGTTCGATGCGCCAGGTATCCCCGAACGCTTGTTTCACCAGGTGGGCGGAGCCGCGCGTCAGCACGATGTCGCGGCCGTGCCGCAGATTGTCCTGAATCAGCCAGGGCAGCGTGAGCAGCCGGCCCGCGGCCCGGAGGTGCAGCAGGTCGGGATTCGTGTGGCGCGCGTAGTAGTCGAGCCCGTTTTGCAGCTGCCAGTTCAGGTCGGCCACGAGGACTGCACGCGTGGACGGCAGGTCGCCTGCCAGTTTGCGCACGAGGTCCGAAGGACGCGTGTCGCCGCTCCGATCCACGGCGGGCCAGGTATCGAACACCCGCCAGCCGGCGAAAGTCAGCGCGGCGACGGCGATGATTGTCACCGCGGCAGGCTGAAGCGAGGCCGCCACCTGCAGCAGGACCGCAACGCCGTAACCGGCCGTGAGCGCCACGAAGACGTGCGATGGCAGGAAGAAGACGTGGGCATCGCCGACGTTGTAGGTGTAGGCAAAGAACGCCGAAACCATCCACGTGGTGACGATCAACAGGCACATCCGCGGCTGCCGGACGAGACCTGCGATGCCAATCAGTGCCACCGCCACGCCCATCCTGCCGAACTGCTGGACGACATCGAACCAGTACAGCCCGAGCCGCGGCCGCAGCGCCGATTCGTCCACGCCCATGATCATCGTGCTGCGCCAGTCGCTCTTCGTGACGTCGAACCAGAACGTCTGCAGAGCCTCGGAGAGGCTCTCGGGCGGGACAAGGCTCGTGTACATGCTGCGGAAGTTCCACGCGTATTGAAGCGCCCCCAACGCCGCGATCAGCACGGCCATCCCTACGATGCGCGGCTGCAGGAGCGCGCGTGGCCCACCCGGGATGGTGGAGGCCAGGAACAGCGTGGCTGCCGGGAACAGCAGCACCATCATCAGATGATTCCCGAACCCGAGTGCGTAAACGGCAAAGAACACGCAGAGCCGCGTCAACGACTCGGGGCGCTTCGCCCACCACGTCAGCGCGATGAGCGATGCGGTCAGCATCAGCACGTGCAGCGCGTAGACCTCCGCGATGACCGCCTGCGACCAGAAGGTATACGAGCCCGCGAAGAGCGCGCCCGTGAAGACACCGGCGGAAAGCGACCCGGTGAGATCGGCGGCGAGCCAGGTGAGGAGCCCGCACGCGAGCGCGGCGCAGATGGCGGAGGCGAGGTTCATGCCGAAGGCGGGCTCGCCTCCGGCCAGCCACACGACGAGGTTCCCGATCGCGAAATACAGGGGATATCCCTGGCGCGGCGTGACCTCGAGCGCACCGCCGGCGTCCTGGAAAGCCGCCGTGTCGCCGAAGTCCAGCGACGGGGAGCAGTGTGGCCCGATACAGCGCGAATGCACCCGCCGCGACCACCGCGGCTGCGATCAGCCGCTGCCGCGCCACCCCGCGATAGACGAGCCCGGCTCCCACGTGCTCAGCTGGCCTGACGCTTCGCGGTAAGCCGTGCGCGCAACCCTTCGAGCGGAAGCGCGTTGACGACGTGGCGGGTCTCGACCCATCCGCGCCGTGCGGTGCCGACGGCGAACAGCATGTGGCGGCCCAGGAGGTCCGCGCGGTGACAGTCACCGTCGACCGACACGAGAGCGCCCGCGGTTATCGCGCGGCGCGCCATCGCGCCGTCCATATCGAGATGGCCGGGAGCGCCGTCGATTTCCAGCATCGTGCCGGTCTGGACGGCGGCGTCGAAGAGACGCGGCTCGTCCAGCGTGTAGCCCTCGCGGTTCGGCACCAGCCGATTCGTGGGATGCGTCACGATGTGGACGAACGGATTGTGCATCGCCTGGATGTAGCGGTCCGTGAGTTGCGCGCCGGAATGTCCGGCCATGTCGTGCAGCGAGGCGAGCACCACATCGAGCCGTTCCAGCACGGCGTCCGGGAAGTCGAGCGAGCCGTCCGGCAGGATGTCGACTTCGGATCCCTGCAGGATGGCCATCGTAGGGTGCTTCTCCCGTGCCGCTGCAACCGCTTCGATCTGACGCTCGAGGCGATCGACATCGAGTCCCCGCGCAATTGCGGACGTCTGCGAATGATCGGTGATGGCCACGTACTCGTAGCCGAGCGCCTCCGCCGCAAGCAGCATCCCCTCGAGCGGGTCGCGCCCATCGCTCCAGTCGGTGTGCATGTGCAGGTCGCCCCGGATCTGCTCGTGACAGAGCAGCCGTGGCAGCTCGCGCCTGGCGGCGGCCTCCACCTCCCCCGCGCCTTCGCGCAGTTCCGGCGGCACGGGCGCCAGGTCGAGCGCGGCGTACAAGTCGTCCTCAGACGCAAATGCGGGAGCGCGGCCCTCGTGATCGATCAGCCCGTCCCGGGTGAGGGTCAGTCCCATGCTGGCGGCGCGCTGCCGGACCTGCGACACGTGAGCCGCAGAGCCCGTGAGCGACACCAGGCGTGGCACGAACGAGTCCGGATTGACCACGTGGATCGTCAGCTCCGCCCGATCGAACCGGACCACGACTTTGTCGTGGCCGGCGTACAGGACCGAGGAGATGAACGGCAGCGCGAGCAGGCGCGCGATCGTCCTTGTCGCATCGGCCGAGGCCACCAGCACTTCCAGGTCGCCGGTCACGGCCGCGAACCGCCGGAAGCTGCCTGTCGCGACGATGCGCTCGACTTCCGGGGAAACGTCCCGAATGGCAGTCAGAACAGGGTCGAGCAGGCTCCACGCGCGACCGAGCGGAATCCGCGGGCGCGTAGCAGACACTTGCGCGATGCCGGCGCGCGCACGGTCCAGCAGCGTTGCGTCGACGGAGCCGACCAGCGGGGGAGAGCCCAGGCGATCGAGCAACTCGCCGAGCGACGTGGCGCCGGTCACCCGGTGCAGCTCGGCGACATCGGCGATGTCGAGGTGTCCGCCTGCTGCGAGCAGCCGGAGATCCTGCGGCACCTCGGCGACCGCTTCGTCGATGGCGGACTCGGGGCCGAGGTCTCGAATGCGCGCAAGCGCCTCGCGCACGGTCGCTAGGTCGGTGTCGGCCGGGTCACCGCTCCCGGATGCCAGGCGGGCGGCCACGCGCGAGAAGTCGGCGGCTTCCGCATGGCGCCCGCGCATCGCGGCAATGGCCGCCATCAGCGACAGTGAGTGGGCGAGCGCGAGCATCAGGGGGAGGCACGCGTCCCGTGCGAGCGCGTGCACGACGGAGCGCGGTCAATTGTCGGTGTGTGGCTCGCACGCTGTCAAGGCGCAGACCAAGCGTGGAGAGCCGAAACAGAGGAGAGTGGAACAGCGCCGCCCCTAGCGACGGCTGTTCCCGCGACTCACACGCGCGCGCGCCTGCCGATGGCCATCCGGTAGATCGCGAGCAGCAGGATCGCCCCGAGGAGCGACATGAGGAAGCCGGCGGCTTCACCCTCGCCGTACCAGCCCAGAGCGCGCCCGAGGAATCCTCCGAGTAGGGCTCCCGCGATGCCCAGCAGCATTGTGACGATGAACCCACCCGGGTCGCGACCCGGCATCAGGAGTTTGGCGATGGCGCCGACGATCAGACCGAAGATAATCCACCCAAGCACTCCGAACATGCTCACCTCCGGGGCTCAGTGACGGCCCGCAGTCCGTCTAGCAAATGAAAGGCCACCTTGGAGAGGCGCCCGGATAGAGGCGCGGGCACAATCACCGACGAGTTGCCCACCCACGTCGCCCGGGCAAACGGCTGAGTTCTGTCGCAGCGCGACTTCGCGACTTCGACAGCGGTGTGCCGGTGCGACCTTCTTCTCCCTACCTCCGCGTTCGTGAGCGCCATCCCCGCACACCCGCGGCGATTAGGCCCGTGGCGAGGAGGAGGAGGCTCGTGGGCTCAGGCACAGGTTCCGCGCTCAGAAACGAGTAGGTGACCTGGTCGAAGTCGAACAGGCCTCCCGTCACGCCCTCACGGAAGGTGGCGCTCGCCACACCCCGGCCAATCAGGTCGACTCGGAAGACCGCAGGCCCGGGGTTGGAAGAAGGATTTGTGAGATATCCCTCGAGGAACGAACGCTCACCCAATACCCCTTCGGAGACCAGCGAGAACGGCGAGGTCAAGTCCACGCTCGAACTGCCGCCCGGGAACGCCATCGTCTCGCCATCAAACGCAAGCACTCCGGCGTACCACAGCCTGGCATAGGAGACGCCGTCGACAGTGGCGGGACCCGAGCCGAGGGTGAACTCCCCAACAAAGCGGCTGTCGAAGTCTATAGGGTCGCCAGCCACACACGGGGAACACGATGCGAGAGGACCCGTATTGCCAGGCTCGCGGCCCCCGGTGACTGAGAAGCCATCGCCCGTGAGGGTGAACGAGATGTTTCCTTGCGCACCCACGGACGTGAGGGCGCCTCCCGAGATGGTGATCGTATCGGCCCGCGCCGCCAGAGGAACGATTAAGCACGACGCGAGCGCCGCCGCGCAGATGAGACGAGGCACAACAGCCTTCCTTTCTCGGAGCTACGGATGCCACAGGAAAGTGGTGGACGAGGCGACGATTGGCGCTGGGACCGACATCCACGCGCCACGCGTGCAGAAGACATGCCGTGCCGGCCCTGCGCTCGGCGGGATGTGCTCACTCCTTTGCGAAGCCTGCTCGTTCTACCGTTCACGGAGATGAGTGTCACGATGCGGAGCGCCACGATTGTGGTACGTGGCATGCTCGCCTAGACGGGAGAGGGCGGCTAAGACTCGCGGCCGCTGGCCGGGCGCCCAGCCGTCGACGTTGCTCCCAATCCGTCGACGTTGCTCCCGGTGCCCATCCTCTCGAGAGAGGCAGCGCCCCGTAGTATGGTGTCGTCGTCCCGATGGGGGCAGCATCATGAGACGAGATGTAGAGGCCGTATACACGGGCTACTACATTGCTGATAACGGCTACATCTTTGGTCCCGATCACAGATACTCGGGACAGTTTCACGTCAGCAATAATCACGTCTTCGGTCCCAAGACCTCTGGGCGGTATTACCTCGGCCCGTCGATGGCCGGTCTCCGCTATGTGTACGACACGCAGAAGACGACCAACCGCCCGGAGTATTACGTGACCGCGACGGGCCACTTCTACGGTCCCAAGGGGCACCTGCCGTGGTTCGATCAGCGCGGGTGAGTTACCGTACGCGCGTAGCGGGTCGATCAAACCACCGCCACCTGATAGGCCGGCTGACTCTGATGTGAATGCAAGGCGTGTCCGCCGGAATACCGACGCACAGGGACGCGTTTTATTGCTCAGTAGGACCAACGATGCCGGTGGTCCGGTCCGCGGCCCGCGCCACAACGGACTCGTGTGCCTGCCGTGCGTTGACGCGGACCTGACGTACTTGACCACTGAATGGTCAGCGCATCCTCACGGCTGCTCGATCAACCCCGCGATGTTCTCGCTCAGCTGACGCATCCTGTGCAGGCGCTCAGCATCGTCTTCCGCATGCTGGTCGGAGGGGCAGGGGTATTCGTCCGTGACGTGATCGACCGCCAGGCCGAGTTGATGTGCGGCGCGAAAGGCAAAATGGCGCCAACCCCAGCCGAGGTGCGCTCTCATCGTCAGCAGTTGCCGCACGAGCGCGCGAGTCATGATGAATGGGCCGTACGAGTAGTCACCAGGGGCACCGACCACGTCACCGCACAGGTGATTGATCACGCCCTCGGTATAGCGCTGCATGGGTGGATACGTGTCGAAGCTCTCGCGCGATCTCGATGCGAGCGCTACACCGAGCTCGCGCCCGCCCGGGTGTTCAGCAGTGCGCCGGATGAACGCGCGAAGGCTGCGTTCGAAGAAGAGCGACTTGTCGGGCTCTGTATAGAGGATGAACGGTGTATTGACAGCCGCGGCGAGATCGATGCTGGCGACAACCTGCGCCACGAGCCCACGCTCTGATGGCACCGTCACGTGGAATCCTGGAAGGTGGGACAGAAACTGGGTAAAGGTGGGCACCGTGCCGGCGTCCGCGACAGCGACAGGAAGGCGCATTTCGGCCAATTGCTCGAGCGAGCGACGAAGTCGCTCCTCCTCGAACGGCGTGCGAGCCCACGTGATGGTTGCGACAGCAATCAGACTCGTATCCATTCGCCATCGCTCATCAGGGTGACGCTACAAAATCAGTGTTTTGCCGCGCGCGTCCGAGGCCATGCGGGGCTCACAAGTTCGATGCGCCACACGGGACCGCCCATGTGCAACGCTTGCTCAGACTTCACGAATGCTGGCGCTCCGCCACCGAGAATCCACACGTGCGCGTCGGGCGGCTGCTTCCCGAGGAGCGGTGCAAGGATGCCGCTGAGGCCGCCGATGTCAACCTTGAGGATGTAATGCGTGGCCGTTCGGGCGATGGAGCCAGTAGAAAACCGCTCACGGCCGCCAACCGCCAGCTCGAGCTTGACCAGGCGCGGCTTCGGCGTTGCGGCGACAAACGAGAGAGACTTCGGCGCCGCATCCGCGCGTACATTCTTCAACAGCGTCAAGATCAGTCCGTTCGACAGGTCGGGCGGCAGGTCCAGGTGTTCCGACTCGGTCTTCTGTTGTCCGTGATCATCGCGGTATCGCACGACGACGTCACCTTTGACGGCATCGATCGTCATGTCGATCGGCTGCGGAAAGGTGGGGCCCTTCTGCACGAGATGGTCGCTGACCAATCGAAAGCGTCCGCGCTGAGAGAAAACGGCCGTCTCGTCGTGGAGCGATCCGTCCTTGAAGTGAAAGACCAGTCGAGATGTGACTCGTTCGCCGCGGGCTGTCTGGATCAAATCGCCGTCTGCGAGAAGGGCGCCGTCGATCGTCCGAAGAGCGAGAAAACCATGCACGATGCCTTCGGTATGACGTACGGAAACGGGCTCGCCAAGGCCCTGCGCTGGCACAAGCAGCCCGATCGCGGTCAGGATCCGGACCGCGCGGTGCCCGGCACGCCTGCGAAGGAGATTGAAAGCAAACCTGGGCTTGTGGGCCATGGCGACGCGGTAGCGTGGATCTGAGAGCAGCATCGTCTCCTCCAGGGCAATTCGCTGCGAGAGGATCCGGGCATGTGCGGCGGTTCCGATCACGGCAGTGAGCCAGGCGCCGCGAACGAGTAACAGCTGGCAGTCGCGGCGATCGTCGGGTGCTTCACGAGTGGCTAACCTTAGTAGTCCGAATGCGGGGTCGAGCGAGTCACGATGTCGAACTCGATCGAGACCTCATCTTTCACCTTCACCGCTCCACCAGCGACTGTGATTGGCGTGATGCCGAACGCCGTCTGCTTCAGGGACGCTGACCCTCGGTAGTGGTCGTGATCGCGCACGACCTTGACCGTCACAGGCCGTGTCTGACCATGCAACGTGAGTGCACCGTGCACGGTACGCCCACCCGGTGCAGCCTGCTCGACGGCTGTCGACTCGAAGCGGATCTCGACAAAGCGCGTCGCGTCGAGCACGTCCGGCCCGAGCATGCGCGCCTGGACCTCCGCACGATCGTGTGGCGAGAGGCCGGGATCCAAAACCCGCATCCGTTGCGAATCCACCACAACTTGGACGCGCCCGTTCACGGCGTCTTCGACGAAGCCGGATCTGATTGGTGCCTGAATCTCGTGGTTGTCGGCGAACGCGCGAAACAGGCCGGCCTTGGAGACCCGCACAGTGATCGTCGAACGATCGGTGTCCACCTCTTGCCGACCGGCTGCAGCGGGAATGGCAAACCACACGGTCAACGTGACGACAACGCCGATGAACCGCCGGCACCGGGACGTCGGGCGCGACGGGACTGCCGTACGATTCGCCGGGCCGTCACCGGGCAAGTATCGGCCTGCATGGCTCACAGACCAGTTACATCGGTTGGGAATCATTTTCGTGGTGCGTAAGCATAGCTATCGACCGGAGCACGAAAAAGCGCTCATTGAGCATCGCTACGACGAACGTCGTAGCAGTCTCCATGCCTCAGTCAAAAACCAGGCCGGCTTTTACGCGGCGACGATGGAGGCGACGTATCAGGAGCACCGGAGCGGCCGTGCACGCGCTGGCGGCACAGGCTGGCGTGCGCTCCCCGTGGATTGTCGAGGCGATCGCCGACGACATCGACCGTGAGCGCCGGAGCGCGGCGTGGCGCCGTGACCACCTTTGAACGGCGGGCGACTCAAGCGGCGTAGTTATACAGTCGGTGAGATCGGAGCGAAGGTTGGTGCCGACATGACACAGAAACGAAAGATCATCGTCCATATCGCGACAATACTGACGGCTACATCGCCCGCGCCGACGGCAGCCTCGACTGGCTAACGAAGCGACCCGCGCTGAAAGGGTTCTACGGTATGCCAAAATTCATGCGGTCGGTCGACGCCAAGCTCCTCGGTCGCAAGACGTTCGACCTGAGTGTCGACATGGGCGCACACTTCAGCGCGGACGATCGGCACTACGTGTTCTCCCGCCAGCCGCTCCCTACATCGGTGCCCGCCGGCGTCGAATTCGTCGCCCAGTCGATTGGTGCGTTTGCCAAACGCCTCCGGAACCAAGCAGGCAAGAACATCTGGATGATGGGAGGCGGGGAGATCATCGCGTCGTTTTTGGACGAAGCACGCCATCGACGAATTCATCATCACTGTTTGTACCAACCTTCATCGGGGAAGGCATTCCACTCATCGCGCCAAAGCATCGCGAGGTGCCGCTAAAACTGCGTGCCGTGAAAGCCTTTCCTGATGGCGTGGTGCAGGTTCACTACGACATCCGAACAAGGGGCGGCCCCACATGAAGCCGGTTGAGATGGCAGTCGCTTTCGAAGTTGCGGCGCAGGTTGCGGTCACTCTGCTCAGGCCGACTGTTGTCGCCGTGGCGGTCGTCGGATTCTCCAGCGGCTCTCTCGCCGCTCAGAAATCGACGGGGCCCGCTGCTGGCACGCTTGTCGTAGACGGCGGAGGTGCAACGGAGCCGGTTGTTCACCGGTTCGTGAAAATGGCCGGCGGGCGTCGGGCGCAGATCGTCGTGTTCGCAACAGGCCCTTCCTCGATTCGGTTCGGGGACGCAAACGTCATCCTGGACCCTGACTGGCCGCGCGATCGAAGGGAGTGGCGTCAGTACCGAAGAGTATCTGAAGGGGTGGTTGGGCGTCGACGCCGTGCAAGTGCTTCACACTCGGGAGCGAACTGTTGCCAACGCAGATTCGTTCGTCGCGCCGCTCAGGTCCGCGACTGGCGTCTACCTGGTGGCAGGCAATGCCGGGCGGTACGCGGAGGCGTACTTAGGGACGCGCACGCAAACAGAACTGATGGCACTCCTGGCCCGAGGTGGTGTGATCTTCGGCAGTTCTGCGGGTGCGATAATGCAAGGCTCCTTCGTGATTCGCGGCCGTCCCGACAAGCCGCTCTTGATGGCGCCGGGCCGAACCACTGGCTTCGGCTTCCTGACGAACGTCGCGATCAATCCCCACCTGACATCGGCCCAACGCGATGCCGAACTCGTGAATGTGGTTGATGCGCACCCTAACATTCTCGGCATTGGCATTGACGATGACGCGGCACTTGTCGTGCGACGAGACACCTTCGAGGTGATCGGCAGTGGCAGAGTCGCGATTTACGACAATGCCCGTCACGGAGGGTTGTGGTATTACTGGCTGATGCCGGGCGAGCAGTTCGACCTGTCGAAGTGGACGAAGATCGAACGGTAGCGTTCATGGCTCGGCCCCGCACGCTGGCTAAACCTCGCGTGGGACATCACGGTGGACTCACAGGGGAGGAGTGAGTAAATGGCGATCTGCCCTGCCTCTCGGCAGGAGATGAGCGCATTGGTGGGATGCGTCAGCCGACCAGGCGATGTCGCCTACGGCAGCGAGCCGGGCGTGCCGGTGACACGTCCGCCCCATTGCCGCGATTGGCGGCACACCGCTCGGTCGTTACCATCACGAATTCTGTTGTCTCGAGGCGTGCCCGCGCCACGGGGGCCAGCGGTTGGCGTGTCCGTGTGGCGATGACCCGGCGCCGCGGCGCCGACCCAGTAACGGGCCAGCACGCGCGCGCGCGACCGAGCGTGCGAGCACGCGCCCAATGCTTTAGGGAGTCCCGGGCGAGGTGCGCTGCTTGGTTGGTGCGTCCTTGAGAAACTTGCCCATGTCCGACAGATATGAATGGAGCACCCCGAGTGCCTCACCTGCCGGTTCTGGCTGCCCGCTTTGGTCGGCAGGGTCCAACTGCTGGAGTTCCAGGCTTTCGATCACACCATCTTTGATGATTGCCGTCAGGACGTACGTCGATTGATGCAGGTGATTGCGGTACCTGCGCACCTGTTCAAACCACGGGATGCCCTCGAGTCCTTCAGCGTGCCGGACATACGGCTCATGGACAACCCCACGCGCTTTTAGGAGACAGTCTCTCGCCGCGAACAGTTCCCAGAAGAACCCGCGGAAATGCCAGTGCAACCTTCGTTTGACGTCGGGAGTTACCTTGACCGTGCGGACCAATTTCCCAATTTCGCTGTAATGGTGGATCGCGCCCGAAAATGCCAGGTTCGCATCGTCCATCGGGTGATGCCAGGACGATAGGGTCAGCTTGTACAGCGGTGGCGTTCGGCTGTGTTTTGACACGGTGAGAACCGCCCTGCTAGCTCGGTCGCTGGAAAAGAAAGTGGATGGTAAAAATTGCCATCCACCGCTCAGGCCGCACTGACCACCTTGCGACCGAGCACGACGCGCGCACGATCGCGTGGGCGTACTACAACAGGCTCGTCCGAGCCTGACCATGTAAGTTATTGATACGTGAGCGTTTAAGTGGTGGACGGCGGGGGGATCGAACCCCCGACCTCTGCATTGCGAACGCAGCGCTCTCCCAGCTGAGCTAGCCGCCCACTTGGCAGGTCGATCTCCCGACCGCACGGCTCGTTTCCCGCAGTCGGACCCAGGAGTGTAGCATGCGCTCGAGGAGCCTCGCAATGCTGAGGCGCCTGGTCAGACCACCGCCGGAACGGCACTCTACCGAGTGCTATACTCCAGAAACTCCTTACATTTGCGGCATCTCGTGCCGCTCAACCCCGGCGCCGGGTGCTGCGCGCGCCCTGTGATCGTTCCCATCCACCATGTCGAAGCCCATCAGGAAAATCGGCGTCCTCACCGGCGGGGGCGACGCCCCTGGCCTGAACGCGGTCATCCGTGCCGTCGTCAAGGCGGGCTGCAATGCCAACATCGACGTCCTCGGGGTGGAAGACAGCTTTGACGGTCTGCTCGAGTTCAATCGATGCCGCGTCCTGAACACCAGGGACGTCACCGGGATCCTGCGCCGGGGCGGCACCATCCTGGGTACCGTCAACACGGGTGATCCCTTCGTCCGGCGGATCACCACCGCCGAGGGCGTCGAACAATCGTACGCCGACCGCGTCGTCGAGATGTTCCACCACATGGGCCTGGGGGGCCTCGTGGTGATTGGCGGGGACGGTACCCTGGGCCTCGCGCACCGGTTCAGTCTTCTCGGCGTTCCAATCGTCGGCGTGCCGAAGACCATCGACAACGACATCGTCGGCACGACAAACTGCTTCGGATTCGATACCGCCGTCTCGTTTGCGACCGAGGCGATTGATCGCCTGCACACGACGGCCGAGGCGCACCGGCGGATCATGGTCGTCGAAGTCATGGGGCGCTACGCTGGCTGGATCGCGCTGCACGCCGGCATCGGCGGGGGCGCCGACGTGATCCTCCTGCCCGAGTTCCCGTATGACATCGAGCGGGTGGCCGAGCGGATCACGGCGCGCGACGCATGGGGTGCGCACTTCAGCATCGTCGTGGTCGCAGAGGGCGCGAAGCCCCGAAACGGACGCGTATCGGTGATTCAGGCCGCTGGTCTCGGCAAGGCTGAACGCCTCGGCGGTGCCGGCCACCTGGTGGCGGCGGCCCTCGAACAGCTCACCGGCAAGGAAACGCGCACGGTGGTGCTCGGACACCTTCAGCGCGGCGGGTCACCCACCAGCTACGACCGCGTGCTGGCCACGCGCTTCGGCACGACCGCCGTCGATGTCCTCCTGGCCGGCGAGCATGACGTCATGGTGGCGTCGCGCCCGCCAGACATCGTGACGGTGCCCTTGGCAGACATCGTTGGGAGGACACGCACAGTGCCGGTCGACTCGGATGTCGTGCGGACCGCGCGAGCGGTCGGGATCGGTTTCGGGGAGTGAGGACCGATTCGGGCTTGCGAGCTCGAGCTAGCTGATATGGAATGACCCTCCGTCAAACCACCGTCGTGGGTCGACGCGATCATACGAGCGCGTTCGTCATACGGCGGGCGCGGGGTCCAGGGGCGCCGCAGGCGCCGCCCGCAGGGCGCGAAGCCCTGGACGCCGTGTCCGCCGTATGACATCGGTGAGGCGCGAGACGGGGCCGCCAAGACGACGGACGATCGAGGGCGCTTCGACGACGAGTCACGCTGATATTCGGTGGTTACCACGGTCACCCGCGGCAGAGCACGCATGACAGTGCTTCGTCGGGAGGACGTGCAGTCTAGGGTCGCGAGTTGGGACCAGGGTCCGGATCGCATTGCTAGCTCGCCGATCCTCGCAATCGTGCCTCGAATCATCCGCCGTCTTCGCGGCCCGTCACTGACCCGCATCGTCGTGCCAGTCGCTCCCGTCGAGTGCGTCTCGTGTCGTCAGTGCGTGGGGGTGGGTGGCGGTTGGAGCGCCGCCCACAGGAATCCCGCCAGCTCTCGTGCGATCGCCACCACCACTTTGGGTCCGGGCTTGTGCTGCTCCATCAGGCGTCGGAACCGCCGGCACAATCGCTGCTGCGCCTTGTCCGCGATCGCAATCACCCGGCCCGGTTGTCCGTCGCGTCGCCGCTTCAGGGCGACGCCGATACTCGCCCGGTGTTGATAGTGCCACGCCGTTTCCACCAGCAGCCGGCGGACGAGCGTGTTGCCGGTCCGCGTGATGCGGCCGCGCCGATGCTTCTCGCCGCTGGAGTCCTCGCCCGGCACGAGCCCGAGATACGCCATCAAGGCGCGGGGCGACTGGAACCGCCGAAAGTCATGCAGCTCGGCCAGAATCAGCATCGCGGTCAACGTCTCGATCCCCCGAAAACACCGCAACCACCCGACGCGTTCCCGATACGGGTCCGTCTCGGCGATCTCGGCCAGCTGCGCGTCCAGCTCACCCCGGCGCGTCTCGAGCTGCTCGATGGCCAGCAGATAGTCGTCGACGACCACGCGCTCCGCGGGCTCCGCCCACGGGAGACTCTCGAATCCAGCGCCGATGCCCCGGGGTCCAGTGGCGCCCGCTGTAGTGCAGGCCTCGGCGCAGGAGCAACTTCCCGAGCCGATGACGACTCCGCTGCAGATCCTCGCGCACATCATCCCGGGCGCGGCACAGATCGCGGACCGCTTCCTCCTTGGGCGTCGGCGGCCGGACCTCCGTCAGCAAGCCGGCCCGAAACAGTTCCGCCAGCTTGCGCGCGTCGCGGCGATCGGTCTTGATCCGCTCGCCGGCCTTCCGCGGAATCAGCGCCGGCGCAATCACCTGACACGCGACCCGCGCGGTTGTCAGCTGTCGCTGCAACGCATAGCCGCAGGGCCCCGCTTCGTAACACGCGCGGACCGGCCCCGGCGCCTCTCGCTCGAGCCTCCGCACCACCCGCCGAATCGCGTTCGGCTCGTTCGCGGTCGTCCAGGTCACCGGCTTCGGCTCGCTCCCGACGAGCATCGCGAAGAACAGGTCCTTCTTGTGCGCATCGATCCCCACGTACGTGGTAACGTTTTTCACGACCGGCTCCTTTCGTGTGCGGCTCTGACGCCGCGAGGCGCTAACCCGCGATCACGGTGGCATCCACCACCTTGTCGAGTGCGACAGCACTACGACGTTACGATAGCGAGCCGGTCATTCCATATTGTCTAGTTCAGGACATCCAGATACTTCAGCGCGCCGCCCGTATTGAACAGGACGACGGTGTCGCTGCGCGTGATACGGCCTTCCGCGACGAGCCGCTCGATCGCGACGAGTGCGGCGCCGCCTTCGGGCGCGGCGCTCACGCCCTCGGTCGCGCCCATTCGCCGCATCGCCGCAACCATTGACTCGTCGCTCACGGCGACGGCCGCACCGTCGCTGGCGCGGAGAACGCGAAGCATCAGGAAATCCGCGATCGCGCGCGGCACTCGAAGGCCGTCCGCCACGGTCCGAGGATGGTCGACCACGACGCCGCTCTCCAGTCTCTGCTCGAACGCCTGCACGATGGGCGCGCATCCTTCGGCCTGCACTGTCACCATGCGGGGCCGGCGCCCGGCGGGAATCCAGCCGAGCACCTCGAGTTCCTCAAAGGCCTTCCACATTCCGATGAGCCCGGTGCCGCCTCCGGTCGGGTAGATGATCCAGTCGGGAAGCCGCCACTGGAGCTGCTCGGCGAGCTCGTAGCCCATGGTCTTCTTCCCCTCTAGCCGGTACGGTTCCTTGAGCGTGGACACATCGTACCAACCGAGGGCCGCGCCCTGTTCCGCCGCTATGCGGCCGGCATCCGTGATCAGCCCGTCCACCAGCGTGAGCTGTGCGCCATAGAGTTCGCATTCGCGCGCGAATGGCCGTTTGACGTCGCGCGGCAGGAACACGCGCGCCTCGAGCCCGGCGCATGCGGCGTAGGCCGCCAGCGCGGTCCCGGCGTTCCCGGCCGAGGGAACCGACAGCGTGCGCGCACCGAGTGCGCGCGCACGCGTGACGGCAGTGGATTGCCCGCGTGCTTTGAACGAGTTCGTCGGATTGAGCGATTCGTCCTTGATGTACAGGCGATCGAGCCCCAGCGTCGCGCCGAGGCGCGTGCTGTGCAAGAGCGGGGTGAAGCCTTCACCGAGCGTGACGGGCTGCTCACCGCCGAACACGGGCAGTACCTCGCGATACCGCCACATGCTCGGCACGCGATCGCGCAGCGAGTCACGCTTCCATTCCCGCGCCCGCGCCAGGTCGTAGCGCGCCAGCAGCGGAGCCCCGCAGGCGCAGAGGTGGTGTCGCTCGCGTGCGTCGAACGGCCCGGCGCCGCAGGGGCGGGAACATTCCAGGTGGGAGAAGAAGGACATCGGGATGAGAATGAGATCGGGAGGTGTTTCTACAGTTCGTGGGAGGAAACACCTCCCGATCTCATTCTCGTCAGTGCCCCAGCAGATCCTGGTCCTTCTTCTTCTGCAGATCGTCGACGGTCTTGATGTGCTGATCGGTGATCTTCTGCACTTCGTCAAGGCCGCGCCGCTCGTCGTCCTCCGAGATCAGATGCTCTTTGAGCAGCTTCTTCAGCCGCTCGTTCGCGTCGCGGCGGACGATCCGCAGCGCGTTGCGGCCTTCCTCGGCCTGTTTGTGCACGTGCCGCGAGAGTTCCTTGCGCCGATCCTCGGTGAGCGCCGGGATCGGGACGCGGATCACCTTGCCGTCATTCGACGGGTTCAGGCCCAGGTCTGACGACCTGATTGCCTTCTCGATCGTGCCCATCAGGGACGGGTCGAAGGGCTGTGCGACGATGAGGCTCGGTTCCGGAATGGAGAGGCTCGCCACCTGGTTCAGCGGCACCCGCGCGCCATATGCCTCCACGTGGATCGCGTCGAGCATGCCCACCGAGGCGCGGCCCGTGCGCACGTTGGCCAGGTCGCGGCGCACGCGCTCGATACCGGCGTCCATGCGGGTGTTCACTTCGGCAAAGAGGCCTTTGAGGTCGTTGACGTCCATCGTGTCAGCTCCACGTGTGGGACCCGAATGAGATCAGGCGGAAACCGTGGACCCGATCGGCTCGCCAAGCACCGCGCGGCGCAGGTTGCCTGGCGTGCGCAGGTTGAACACCAGGATCGGCAGGCGGTTGTCCATGCAGAGGGAGATCGCAGTGGCATCCATCACCTGCAGCCGCCGTTCCAGCACCTGTAGATACGAGATTCGGTCGTACCGCTCTGCCGTCGGATCCTTCATCGGGTCGGCGGTGTAGATGCCGTCGACCTTGGTCGCCTTCATGATCACCTCGGCCTTGATCTCCATTGCGCGCAACGCGGCCGCCGTGTCGGTCGTGAAGTACGGGTTGCCCGTGCCCGCCGCGAAGATCACGGCCCGTCCCTTCTCGAGGTGACGGATCGCCCGGCGGCGGATGAACGGCTCCGACACCGCGCGCATCTCGATGGCCGACATCACACGCGTGAGCACGCCCTGCCGCTCGAGCGCATCCTGCAGGGCGAGGGCATTGATGACGGTGGCCAGCATGCCCATGTAGTCGCCCGTCGCGCGGTCCATCCCGCGGGCGCTCGCCGCAACGCCACGAAAGATGTTTCCCCCGCCGATGACAATGGCGGTTTCCACGCCGAGCCCCTGGATCTCCTGCACGTCGTGCGCGATCTGGGTCGTCACGGCGGGATCGATGCCGTACGCCTTCTCGCCCATCAACGCTTCGCCGGACAACTTGAGGAGGATGCGCCGGTAGGCAGGGGCACGCAGCGCCTGGTCGGACGAGGATGACATTCGACGAGGATTATATCAACGCGGAAGGACCGGACATGCCGTCGCTCCCTTGCGTCGGCAGCTGGGCGTTCAAAGGGGCCGCCCGACACAAACCGGCGCAGCCCCCAAGGCAGGCGACCCGCTACTGCGCGGCGAGCTCGCCCACCTTGAACCGGGCGAACCGGCTCACGGTGATGTGCTCGCCAGTTTTCGCTGACGCCTGCGCCACAAGCTGCGAGACCGTCACGTCGGGGTCGCGCACGCTGGGCTGGTCGAGCAGCACCACCTGCGAGTAGTACGCGCCGAGCTTGCCCTCGACGATCTTCTCGATCACGTTGGCGGGCTTGCCCGAGTCGGCGAATTGGCCCCTGTAAATGTCCTTCTCCCGATCGAGCACATCCGCCGGCACGTCTTCGCGGCGCACGTATCGCGGATCCGCGGCGGCGATGTGGAGCGCGAGCTCCTTCACGAGCTGCTGGAAGTCATCGGTGCGTGCCACGAAGTCTGTCTCGCAGTTCACCTCGACGAGCACGCCCACCTTGCCGCCCATGTGGATGTAGCTGCCCACCACGCCGTTGCTGGTCGCTCGTCCGGCGCGCTTCGACGCCGAAGCGAGCCCTTTCTTGCGCAGCGCGTCGATGGCCTTCTCCTCGTCGCCACCGGTTTCCTGTAATGCGTGCTTGCACTCCATCATGCCTGCGCCGGTCTTCTCGCGCAGGGCCTTGACCTGTTCCGCCGTAATTGCCATGTCGTCTTCTCCGCTGGTCGATGTCGGGCGTCGCGCCGTTTTCGGGGCTGCCTGAGGCGTCGTACAGAAAGAAGCGCCGGCCGGGAAGCCCGGGCCGGCGCGGAAAGCGTGTTGCGTGCGATGCCGCGGGAGCTAGGCGGAAGCCGCCGTGGAGGCGACCGCCTGGGCTTCGGGGCGCGGGCGGCGCACGGTCCGCGGCTGCCGGCGATCGTCGCCCGCCAGGTCGTTGCCTTCGGCGCCCTCGGCCTGTGCCGACTCCCGCACGCCCCGTCCGCCGAGCACCGCATCGGCGATTCGCGACGCGAACAGCCGGATCGAGCGCAGCGCATCGTCGTTGCCGGGAATGGGGTAGTCGACCTCGTCGGGATCGCAGTTCGTGTCGACGATGCCGATGATCGGAATCTTCAGCTTGCGCGCCTCGTCGACGGCGATCTTCTCTTTGCGCGTGTCGACGATGAACACGAGGTCTGGCAGGCGGCCCATCGTGCGGATGCCGTCGAGGTTCCTCTGCAGCTTGCGCTTCTCTTTTTCGTTGCGCGCGATCTCTTTCTTGGACAGCGTGTCGTATCGGCCATCCGTGACCATCGCTTCGAGATCGCGCAGACGCCCGAGACTGCGCTGGATGGTCGTGAAGTTCGTGAGCAGCCCGCCCAGCCACCGCTGGTTGACGTAATACATCCCGCAGCGCGCGGCTTCTTCCGCGATCACATCCTGGGCCTGTCGCTTGGTGCCGACGAACAGGATCGTACGGCCGTCGGCCGCCGCGTTGGCGACGTACTCTTCCGCCTGGCGGAAGAGTTTGACCGTCTTACCCAGGTTGATGATGTAGATGCCGTTGCGCTCGCCGAAGATGTATTCCTTCATCTTCGGATTCCAGCGTTTCGTCTGGTGGCCGAAATGCACACCGGCCTCCAGCAGGTCTTTCATGGCAATCGCGGTCAAGCTGCCTCCCACATGCTCCAGGCGCCGCGGCCGACACGGCCGATGCGCCACACCGTTAGCGCTTGCTGAACTGGAAACGCTTGCGCGCGCCGGCCAGCCCGTACTTCTTCCGTTCCTTGATCCGCGCGTCGCGGGTCAGGAGCCCGTCCTTCTTCAGCGCCTTGCGCAGGTCGCCATTCGACAGGACGAGCGCGCGGGCGATGCCCAGCCGCACGGCACCGGCCTGACCGGCGACGCCGCCGCCGGCGACGGTCGCGACGACATCGAACTTGTCCGCGTTCTCGGTGATGACGAGCGGGGTCTTGATCTGGGTGCGCAGCGCCTCGGTGGGGAACGCATCGTCGAAGGCGCGGCGGTTGATGGTGATGGTGCCCGAACCGGGGCGGAGAAACACACGGGCGGTGGACGACTTGCGACGGCCGGTGCCGTAGTATTCGGTGACTGCCACGTTACGCTACCTCGATCTTCGTCGGCTTCTGCGCCGCATGCGGGTGCGCCGGGCCGGCGTACACCTTCAACTTGCCGTACATCGCATCGCCCATCTTCGTCTTCGGGAGCATGCCGCGCACGGCCTCCTCGACCAGGCGGCCTGGCTTCAGCTGCCGCACGATCTTGGCGCGCTCCTCGCGCAACCCACCCTCATAGCCGCTGTGCCGACGATAGAGCTTCTGCTCTTCCTTCGCCCCCGTGAGCTTCACGCGCTCGGCGTTCACGATGACGACGTGATCGCCGGTGTCGATGAAGGGCGTGTAGGTCGGCTTGTGCTTGCCCTGCAGCAACCGGGCCGCGAGCGTGGCGACTCGCCCGAGCACCTGCTCTTCCGCATCGATGACATGCCAGCGCGAATCAACGCCCTTGGCGCTGGCGACGAACGTTCGCATGAATGGAGATTCCTTCCGAGGCTTATCCGAGCGACGGCAAACCCAAATGATACGCAGGCTTCGCGGGACTGTCAAGCAGCCGAGGTCACTCCCGTGACGCGCCGCTGAGGGCCGCAGAGGACCAGAGCACTGGCTCTGGAGCCCTCTCAGCGCATGTTCGCGTCGCGCCACACGGACCCACCGTCAGTGCTTGCTCGAGGCGTATTTGTGCCCACCGCGGAGCGCGGCATTGCACTTGCCTTACGCCAGAGCTGTGATGCGAGGCCTCGTCAGCACGCTCGTGAAAAAGACCGGGTTCCGGGCGGGAGGACCACTGATCGGTCTCGACATCGGCACCAGCAGCATCAAAGCCGTGCAGTTGACGCGCGCCGGGCAGGGCTACAGGGTAGCAGCTTTTGCGAGAGAGCCCCTGCTCCCCGGCGTGCTCGGCGATGACGGGCTGAGGGACCCCGAGGGTGTGAGCGCGGCTATTCGGCGCCTGCTCGAGCGCACGGGTGTTCGTTCGGCAAACATCGCTGCCGCCCTCCCGGGCAAGTCGGCGATCGTGAAACGCATCACGCTGCCGGCCATGACGAGCGCCGAGCTCGATGCCGCCATCATGTGGGAGGCCGAGCAGCACATCCCGTTTGCGCTGTCGGACGTGCAGCTGCATTACGAAGCGCTGGGAACGGCCGGCGATGGGGCCCGAAACATGGACGTCCTGCTCGTGGCCGCGCGACGTGAGAGCGTCGCGGCGCTCGTCGCCGTGATCGCGGACGCGGGACACACCGCCAGGGTCGTCGACATCGGCGCCCTTGCACTGCGGAACGCCTACACCGCCAACCGCGTAGGTGGCCGGGGCTTGACGGTGGCACTCCTCGACGTGGGCGCGAGCGCGACAACGGTGACGATCGTCGTGGATCGCGAGCCGGTGTTCGTCCGCCAGGTCACGCTGGGCGGCCAGGCGTACACCGAGGCAATGCAGGCGGCTCTCGACCTGTCGTTCGAGGCCGCAGAGGAAGTGAAGACGCGTGCCATGCCCGGAGAACCAGCGGGAGCCGAGATGGAGTCGATGCTCCACGCCACCACTGGCGCATTGGTCGGAGAAATCCGGAGCACGCTCGACTTCTTTCGCGCCGCCACGGGTGCCGAACGCATTGACCGTCTGTTCGTGTGCGGCGGCGGCTCCCTGGTCGCCGGACTCCTTGACGCACTACGCCAGCGTCTCGACATCGCCACCGTGCCGTTCGACCCTTTCCGACTGCTCGGGGGAGCCCCAAAGAACGTCACCGCCGGCGGCTCCGTCGCCCCTTCAATCGCCGCCGTGGCCGTGGGCCTCGCGTTGCGGCAGGAGGACGGCCGGTGACGCGCGTCAACCTGCTACGGAGCGCGCCCGCTCACCAAAGGAAGGCCGAGTCGTCCCCCGATCGACGTCGCGGTGCACTGGCCTTCGTGGTGATCCTGACCCTGACATCGTGCGGCCTTGTCTGGTGGGGTCTGGCGCTGCACCGCCGCACGGCGCGGGTCGATGGCGAGCTCGCACGTACGCGACACGATCTTGCACGGCTGCGTATGGTCGCCGCTGATACGGGCGCGCTGGAGCGTGCATCTCGCGAGACCCAGGAGCGCATCGACGTGCTCCTTCAGCTCCGCGTGTCCCAGCGTGCGCCCGTCCGCGGCCTCGAGGCGATCGGGCGGGCCGTACCTGGGGATTGCTGGCTCACCGCCGTGACCGACGACGGCCCGGGCGGCGTCCGCATCGATGGGCGAGCGCCGGCGCTGTCGTCACTGTTCCAGTTGGTCGAACGCCTCGAGGGGTCGGGTGCGTTTCGCAGCGTGGAGGTACTCGACAGTCGTGCAACGTCCGACGACTCCGGAACGGACGTGATCGCGTTCTCGCTGATCGTATCTCTCGACACGCTGCCCCCAGGCGCCGGCGGGCCCGGCGTGCGTCCGCCGCCGAATGCTGTCGCGGACGGCCGGTCGACAATTGAACGGAGCAGATGACCCATGCAGTTCACGCTCGCACGGTTGCCGTGGGCTGCGCAGGCAGGCGTCGGGCTCGGCCTGTCTGGCGCGTGCGCCATCTGCTTTCACCTGTTCTGGGTAACACCGGTGCGCGAGGCGCTCGCGGCGCGGGAAGGCGCGCTGGCGACAGCCCATCGCGATCTGGCGGCGGCAGTCACCGCTGGGAAACGGCTGCCGGATGGCCGCCGTGTCGTTGCCGCACTCGGGGCGCGTCTCGCAGCGCTCCGGGGCGCCGATCCAGGCGACGCGGATGCCGCGACGGTCCTGCGTGAGGCGCAGGCGCTGGCGGAGGAGTCCGGACTGTGGATCACCGCCTTCAAGCCGATGGCACCGGCAATTCGCGAATCGGTCACCGAGTGGTCTGTCGCGCTGGAGTTCGATGGCACCTACGCGGCCCTCGTGGCATTTCTCCGGCGCGTCGCCGATGATCCCCGCCTGCTTGGCGTGAGTGCCCTGCGTGTGCGTGCGCACGAGCGACCGGAAGAGGAGAGCACGCTTACCGGCGCCTGCCGGCTCGCCACGTTCGTTCCGCGCAACGCCATCGCGGCGGAACGATGCGCCGCCAGGCACGGCGCCGCGGGTCCGCCGGACAGCAACAGGGGAACACGCCCAGGGTGCGGGGCTGCGATGACGACCCTGCTCTGCACGTGCGTGGCAGCGCTCGTGGTCAGCGGCACCGTCGCTGGGCCGGCCTTGGCACAGCACGCAACTCCGTCTTCCGAGTCGGGACCCCGGAGCGACGCACAAAGCCCGCCAGCGCGGGCGCCTCGGGACCCGTTTGTTCGCCCCACCCCGGAGGCCGATGGGCCGCCAGCGCAGTCGGGGGCCACGCCCGTACCGCCGCCCGACGGGTTCGCCGGTCTGTCGACGGACCAGATCGCCGTGCGCGGCGTGTTGACAGTGGACGGCCGCCGCGTGGCTCTCGCGCAGGGTCCAGACAGGAAGCACTACGTGATCCGGCCAGGCGATCGCCTCCGCGATGGGGTTGTCCAGGCGGTCGTCCCGGGCGGGCTCGTGGTGGTCTCCGACACACGCGGTCCAGTCGGCGATGGTGCGAGTCGGCAGCCTGGCAAGCCGGCGCTCCTTCCTCCTGGAGAGGGCCGTTAATGCCTGCCGGCCGATGGCTGTTGGCGCTCGCACTTGCCGCGACATGCGGGTCGCACGAGCCGCAGGCCGTGCACGAGGGCTTCCGGACCGACCGCATCTTCACCGGTAAGCCGGTCAGCCTGGAGTTCGAAGGCGCAGACCTCCGCGCTGTGCTGCGCATGTTCGCCGAGATCAGCGGCCTGAACGTCGTCATCGATCCCGCCGTGCGTGGCACTGTGGACGTTGCCATGCGCGACGTCCCGTGGGATCAGGCGCTTGATGTCATCCTGCGCGCGAACAAGCTCGGGTACGTTCTGGACGGGACGATCGTCCGCGTCGCTCCGCTCGCCGCGCTCGCGGAGGAAGAGAAGGGCCGCCGGAAGCTGGCGGAGGAACAGGCGCTATCTGGCGAACTGCGCATTTCCACGCGCACGCTCAACTACGCGAAGGCGGACGATGTGGCGCGCCTGGTGACGAAGAGCGCGCTGACGCCCAGAGGCACCGTGCAGGTGGACCCACGGACGAACACGCTCGTGCTCTCCGACCTGCAGCCCGCCCTCGACCGCGCACTCACCATCGTCGCGGCGCTCGATGCGCCGCAGCCGCAGGTCGAGATCGAGGCGCGGATCGTGCAGACCTCGCGCGATTTCGCGCGCACGATCGGGGTCCAGTGGGGGCTCGGTGGCCGCCTCGCCCCTGATTTGGGGAACACCACGCCTCTCGCGTTCCCGAACAGCGGCTCAATCACCGGTCGCACCGGGCGCACGCAGGGGCCGTCGGCGACACCCACGGCCGTGGATCTCGGCATCGCAACCGGCACCACGGCAATTGGCCTTGCGCTCGGGGCTGTGAACGGGGCCTTCAGCCTGGATGTGGCCCTGACGGCGCTCGAGCGCGGGGGACACGGGCGCCTGTTGTCGACGCCCCGTGTTGCCACACAGAACAACGTGGAGGCTGAGATCACGCAGGGTGTGCAGATCCCGATCCAGACGGTAGCCAACAATACGGTCACCGTGATGTTCAAGGATGCGGCGCTCTCGCTCAAAGTCACGCCTCAGATCACGAACGCGGGCACGGTGATCATGAAGATCATCGTCGAGAACGCATCCGCCGATTTCAGCCGCGCGGTCGGCACCTCGCAGATTCCCCCGATCGACACGCAGCGCGCGATGACGCAGGTGCTCGTCAACGACGGCCAGACCACCGTGATCGGAGGCATATACGTCAGCCGCGCCCAGTCGGTCTCCGAACACACGCCCGCTCTTCACCGGCTGCCGCTGCTTGGCTGGCTGTTCAGGCGGGACGCGGTGCAGGACGAGAGCCGCGAGCTGCTGATTTTCATCACGCCGCGAATCATCAGGCTGTCACCGCCGTGACGGGTGCAAGGCCGTCGCTCGCTTCGGCCCCGGAGTTCGCCATGCGCAACAAGAGAGAGCCGCCTTCACTATCGCTGCGCCAGTGTCGGAAATCCGCGGGACCCACACTGGCCGGCTTCGTCGCGCTGGCGGTGGTCAGTGCCGCTGCCAATGGGTGCGGCGAAGCGGTACGCTCCGGCCGCTCGCCCGTGGTGCTCGTCATCAATCGGCTGGAAGCGGCGCCAGGGGCGGAGCCGGCGAGGCTCTCGAGCGTGCTGCACTCGGATGTCGAGACGCTCGTGGAGCGCACGCAGGACGGTGAGCAGACATCGGTTCCCACACTGTTCGCCGACGGTGGACAGGCGGAGCTTCGACTGGCGCTCAAGGATGTGGGGCAGCCCGGAAGCCCCGCAGCGCCGACCGACAACAACCTGGTGACGATCACGCGTTATCGCGTGTCGTACCGCCGCACCGATGGACGCAACGTGCCGGGGGTGGACGTGCCTTACATGTTTGACGGAGCGGCCACAGTCACCCTCGACGGCACCGGGCCGGCGGTAGTCGCGCTGGAGGTGGTGCGCGTGCAGGCGAAGCAGGAACCCCCCCTGCGCAATCTGCGGGGAGGTGGCGGCGCGGTCGCGATCTCCGCGATCGCCGACGTCGAGTTCTACGGGCGGGACATGGTCGGACACGAAGTCAGTGCATCAGGTGCCCTGTCGGTCGTCTTTGCAGACTGGGCGGATCCGAAATGAGCCTCCATGCACGCGGGCGATCTGTTCTCACTGCGATTGCGATCGGTTGCTCCGTTGCCTGCAGGCTGACGAGCACGGAGGCGCCCCCGGTCACCGGTCCTTCCGAGCTGGGACTCTCCGTCACGCTGTACGCCTCGCCGGATGTGCTCACGCGTGACGGTACGTCGCGCGCTGTCATTGCCGTCGTCGCGCGCGACGCCTACGGCGCACCGCTTCCGGCCCTGGGTCTGCGTGCTGACATCATGGCCGACGGGCTGCTGCGGGATCTCGGTCGCCTGTCGGCGCGCAACCTGACCACCGATGGCGACGGACGCACGTCGCTGATGTACACCGCACCGGAGCCGCTGCTCGGCGATACCCGGCACACATTCATCACCATCGTCATCACGGCATTGACGGGCGATGCGCGAGCGCAGGTGCCGCGCACCGTGGACATCCGGCTGGTCCCGTCAGAGGAGGATGAACCGGACCTCTGAGCAGTGAACGAGCGGTGAGGGCGAATGGTGAGCGAATGGTGAACGTGAACGGTGAACGGTGACCGGTCGACGGTAAACGGTAAACGGTGGACGAACCGGTGACAGTAGACTGTCGGGGTGAGCCTCGCCTCGTCCGCAGCGCTGGCCGCACGGCACCAACAAGTCCGAGGTGTGCTCGCGGGCATGGGCGGCGAAGCGCTGTTCGTGTCGCACCTGCCGAACATCGCGTATCTCACGAATTTCACTGGGCACGTCGGCCGTGCTGCTGTTCACCCGGGAGGCGCTCCACTTCATCACCGACTTTCGTTACCTGTCTGCAGCCTCCGCCCTGCAGGCGGGTCCCGCAGCGTGTCCTGGTCTCGAGGTGTGCCCCGTCGGCGAGAGCTATGAGGAGACGCTCGTGGGGACGATGGCCAGGCTCGGCCTGGCGAGCGTGGGGTTCGAGGCTGCGCACCTCTCGGTGAGCCGCCTGCGATGGCTCGAGGCAACGCTTCGAGGCGGGCCGGCTGTTGAGCTCGTCGCCACCGAGGGTGTCATCGAGAGCGTGCGCATCAGGAAGGACGCAGGCGAGCAGGCAACGCTCCGCGAAGCGGCTCGGCGGTTATCGGCCGTCCTCCAGGGCGTCATGGCCGACATCCGGGCGGGTCTGACCGAAGTCGACGTTGCGGTCGAGCTCGAAACGGGCATGCGGCGCACCGGGTTCAGCCGTCCAGCTTTTGATACGATTGTCGCCTCCGGCCCCAACTCGGCCTTGCCTCACGCACGAGCGGGCGACCGCCGGCTCGCGAACGGCGACCTCGTGGTGCTGGACTTTGGCGGGGTTTACAACGGATACTGCGTGGATCTGACGCGGACGGTGAGCATTGGATCGCCGTCGCCCGGGGCCGTGCGGGTGTACGACGCCGTCCGGCGCGCCCAGGCGGCCGCGGTGGGCGCTGTGGGCCCGGGGGTAGCGACCGCCGCTGTTGACGCGGCGGCCAGGGGATCACTGACGGCGGACGGGTACGGGGAGGCTTTCGGCCACGGCACGGGCCACGGGCTTGGGCTCGAGGTGCACGAGGCCCCCAGGGTGGCGCGCGCTCACCCGGCGAGCCTGGGCCGGGTGTATCCTCCGGGGCACCTCCCGGAGGCGACGACGCTGCAGACCGGGATGGTCGTGACCATCGAGCCGGGCGCCTACGTGCCCGGATTCGGCGGTGTGCGAATCGAAGACGATGTGTTGGTGACAGCGGAGGGGTGTGAAGTACTGACGACCGTCGGCCGTGACCTGCTGGTGTGCTGACGCCCGCGGCGCGACTCCTGGCGAACGTCCATGACACGATGACCTTCGAAGAGATCAAGCAGCTGCTGGAGATTGTCCGCGAGCACGAGCTGTCCGAGTTCGAGCTCGAGCGTGACGACTTCAAGATTCGTATCCGCAGGCAGTCCGGCGCGCAGGTCGTGACCCTCGCCGCTCCCGTGGCCGCGGCTCCCGGGGCTCTGCCGGTGGTCACCACGGTCGCTGCGGCGGCGCCGCCCGCGCAGGCGCCTGCGGCCGCCGCCGGGGCCGCCACCAATGGCGCCGCGGCATCCGTTGAGGACGACAGCGAGATTGAGTTTGCCGTCGTCAAGTCTCCCATCGTCGGCACGTTCTACCGCTCGCCTGACCCCGATGCTCCCTCCTTCGTCGAAGTCGGTGACACGATCCGCAAGAATCAGGTGCTCTGCATCATCGAGGCGATGAAGCTGATGAACGAGATCACCTCCGAGTACGAAGGCGAAATCGTCAAGTGCTACGTCGAGAACGGGCAGCCCGTACAGTACGGCGAGCGGCTCTTCGCGATCCGGGCCCGCTAGCATGTTCAAGAAGATCCTCGTTGCCAACCGCGGGGAGATCGCGCTGCGCGTGATCGTGGCGTGCCGGGAGCTCGGCATCAAGACGGTCGCGGTCTACTCCGAAGCCGACGAGAACTCGCTGCACGTCCGGTTTGCCGATGAAGACGTCTGTATCGGTCCTGCGCAGAGCGCGAAGAGCTACCTGAACGTACCCGCGATCATCAGCGCCGCGGAGATTACCGGCGCAGACGCGATTCACCCGGGCTACGGCTTCCTGTCGGAGAGCGCGTACCTTGCGGAAGTGTGCGAAGCCTGCCACATCCGCTTCATTGGTCCCTCACCGCATGTGATTCGTCTGCTCGGCGACAAGGCGCGGGCGCGGCGCGCCATGCGCAAGGCGGGCGTTCCGATTCTGCCCGGCAGCGATGGCCCGGTCGACTCGGAGGAGCAGGGGCTCAAGGTCGCGCGGGACATCGGCTACCCGGTGATCGTCAAGGCAACCGCCGGCGGCGGCGGCCGCGGCATGCGGATCGTGCAGTCGGCGGAGGAGCTCGGGACGGCCCTCAAGACCGCGCAGCGCGAAGCCGAAGCCGCCTTCGGCGTTGGCGACGTGTACATCGAGAAGTACGTCGTCGCGCCGCGTCACATCGAATTCCAGGTGCTCGGCGATCACAACGGCAGTGTGGTGCACCTGGGCGAGCGGGAGTGCTCGATTCAGCGGCGGCATCAAAAGCTGATCGAGGA
The DNA here is from genome assembly GCA_963763095.1 of Vicinamibacteria bacterium. Classification (GTDB taxonomy): domain Bacteria; phylum Acidobacteriota; class Vicinamibacteria; order Vicinamibacterales; family JAENWD01; genus CAVUCH01. The sequence goes on along the minus strand of CAVXNR010000009.1, from coordinate 114,337 downwards.
GTCGCCGTCGGTGGCACTGACCGACAAGATGCGCCGCAAGATGGGCGGCGTCGTCGTGGACGCCGCGCGCGCCGTCCAGTACACCAACGCCGGAACGTTCGAGTTCCTGATGGATTCCGGCGGGCGCTTCTACTTCATGGAAGTGAATACGCGGCTGCAGGTGGAGCACCCGGTCACCGAGATGGTCACCGGCGTCGACATCGTGAAGGAGCAGATCCGCATTGCCGCCGGCGAACGGATCTCGGTAAAGCAGAGCGAGATCACGTTCACGGGCCACGCGATCGAATGCCGCGTCAACGCCGAAGATCCGGACACCTTCCGTCCCTCGCCCGGTGTGATCCACGCCTTCAGCGTGCCGGGCGGCCCGGGCGTGCGGATCGACACCTGCGCGCACACCGAGTGCACCATTTCGCCCTACTACGACTCGCTGGTGGCCAAGGTGATCGTTCATGGCCGCGATCGCCAGGAGGCGATCGCCCGCATGCGGCGCACCCTCGAGATGACGGTCATCGAGGGCATCCGCACCTCGATCCCCCTGCACCTGCGCGTGCTCGCTGACGCGGACTTCCAGGCGGGGCGCCTCAGCACTGCCTTCATGGACCGGTACCTCGCCACCGGCATGCCGGCAGACCAGCTGAAGGCCGCCGGGTGATACTGCCGGCGCTCACGGCCATCGTGGATGCGGACGTTACGGCCGCGTGCGGCTGGACGGTGCCGGACGCGGCGCGCGCGTGCCTGGACGGCGGCGCACGCTTCCTTCAGGTGCGCGCCAAGCGCGTGCCGGGCGGTGCGTTCCTGGAATGGTGTGATGCGGTTGTGGCCGCGGCCATCCCGTACGGCGCCGCAGTTGTCGTGAACGACAGGCCCGACATTGCGCGCATGGCGGGTGCATCCGGCGTGCACGTCGGGCAGGACGATCTGCCGGCGTCGGCTGCACGGGCCCTCCTGGGCGCATCGGCGATCGTCGGCCTCTCCACACACACGCGTGAGCAGGTTGAGGCGGCACGGGCCGAGCCGATCACGTACCTGGCCGTCGGGCCGATATTCGGGAGCCTCACGAAGGACACGGGTTACGAAGCCGTAGGACTGGACCTCGTGCAGTTCGCCGCAGCCAAGGCCGATGGGGCCGTGCCCGTGGTTGCGATCGGCGGCATCACGCTCGATCGCGCACCGCAGGTATTGGCCGCGGGCGCGACGAGCATCGCCGTCATCGGAGACCTGTTCGCTACCGGCGATCCTGAAGTACGCACGCGCCAGTTCCTCGCACGCCTTGGCGACGTTGGCCCCAATATATAATCCCGGCTGAGCCGGCCCGCGCATCACATGCGGGGCAGGCCGCGCGGGCGCCGCCTCCGGAGGGTGAATGGACTCGCATCTGCTGAAGACGAAGTCGATCGAACAGCTGGTCGGCGACGTCGAGCACGGAAAGAAGCATCTCAAGCGCACGTTGAGCGCGCTGGACCTGACGCTGCTCGGCATCGGGGCCATCATCGGCACCGGAATCTTCGTGCTGACCGGCACTGCCGCGGCCAACCAGGCGGGACCGTCGATCACGATGTCCTATATGGTCGCCGGGCTCGCCTGCGGCTTCGCCGCGCTCTGCTATGCCGAGTTCGCGTCGATGATCCCGATCGCGGGCTCCGCGTATACCTACGCGTACGCGACGCTTGGTGAGGTCGTGGCCTGGATGATCGGCTGGGACCTGATCCTGGAGTATGCGGTCGGCTCCATGACGGTCGCGATCGGGTGGAGCGGGTACATGCAGCGGCTGCTGCACGGGGCCGGCATCGACTTGCCGATCTGGATGTCCGCGGCCCCTGGTTCCGCGCCTGGCACGCTCGTCAACCTTCCGGCCATCCTGATCGTGCTGCTGATCATGGTCCTGCTCGTCAGGGGCGTCCGCGAGTCGGCACGGGCAAACGCGGTCATGGTCGCCATCAAGCTTGCCGCCGTGCTCTTCTTCATCGCGGTTGGCGCGCGATACGTGCACACTGACAACTGGGTGCCGTACCAGCCATACGGGTGGTCTGGCGTGATGGCTGCTGCCGCCGTCGTCTTCTTCGCCTACATCGGCTTCGACGCGGTCTCGACGACCGCGGAGGAAGCGAAGAACCCGCAGCGCGATCTGCCGATTGGGATTATCGCGTCGCTGGTGGTGTGCACGGCCCTCTACCTGGCTGTGGCCGCGGTGCTGACCGGGATCGTGCCGGTCACGCAGTACCGGTCGGTCGCGGACGCGCTGCCTGGCGTCGCTACGGCGGATCCGACGGAGGTGACCCGGTTCCTCAATGCGCCCGTCGCGTTCGCTTTGGCGGTCATCCAGCAGGACTGGGCCTCTTACCTTGTGTCCGCGGGTGCCGTGGCCGGCATCACCAGCGTGCTGCTCGTCATGCTCATGAGCCAGCCGCGCATCTTCTTCGCCATGAGCCGCGACCAGCTCCTGCCCGCCGGGGTGAGCAAAGTGCATCCGCGCTTTGGTACTCCGTACCTGACGACGATCATCACGTGCGTGATCGTCGCAATCGTCGCAGGCTTCACGAAGATTCAGGTCGTCGGCGAGATGACGAGCATCGGGACGCTGTTTGCGTTCGTCGTCGTCTGCGCGGCCGTCCTCGTGCTGCGGGTAAAACGCCCCGAAGCCAAGCGGCCGTTCCGCGTACCCTTCGGGCCCGTATTCCCGGTGCTCGGGATCGTCTCGTGCCTTTACCTGATGCTCAGCCTGGCCGTCCTGACCTGGGTCCGCTTCCTCGTCTGGCTGAACATCGGGATGGTCATCTACTGGTTCTACGGGCGGCAGCACAGCCCGCTGCGCAACGCCGCCGAGGCTGCGCGCCGTACGAGCACCGAAGCGATCGGCAACTTCGTCACGGTGGCCGGGTTGCTGGGCCTCTTCAACGGGTTGTTCATGACGGTGCTCGGCCTCATGACCGTGTCCGGGATCACGACCGAGACCAGCGCGAAGTGGCACGAGATCGGGGTCACGCCGGAGCAGTCCGACACCATCGGGTTGTACGTGCTCGGCATCGGCCTGCTGCTGCTGATCGCGGGGCGCGTCATCGCCCGTGCCGGAACAGCGGCCGCAGGGGAGCCGCGGGGCCGGTAGCGGGTCGCCCGTGCCTGATCCCGCCCTGCGCCCGCGTGCGCGGCCTGTTCCCCGTACTTCGCGGTGGTGGCTGCCTGGCCCGGGGCTGGCGGTTGGCCTGTTACTGCTCGTCATCGCCGGCGGCACGGCCGGGTACGAGCTGATCGAGGGGTGGTCGGCGTGGGACGCCCTCTACATGACGGTCATCACGGTGACGACCGTGGGCTACCGTGAACTCCACCCACTCTCGCGCGCCGGAGAGGGCTTCACGATTGTCCTGCTCATCGGCGGCGTCGGAACGGCACTCTACACTTTCACGCTGCTCGCGACCCTGGTGGTCGAAGGAGGGTTGCACCTCCGGTTGGAGCAGCGGCGGACCCGCCGGATGATTGACGATCTCGAAGACCACTTCATCATCTGCGGCTATGGCCGGATCGGCAGCGTGGTCGCCGATGAGTTCCGCCGTGAGGGCACCCCGTTCGTCATCGTGGAACGGGACCCGGAACGTGTGCACGAGGTGATCGCGGCGGGCATGCTGGCGGTTGAAGCCGATGCGAGCCGGGAGGAAGTGCTCCGGCGCCTCGGCATCGAACGCGCGCGAGGCCTCATCGCCGCGGTTGGCACCGATGCCGAGAACGTGTACGCGATTCTGACCGCTCGGGTGCTCGCGCCCAACCTTTTCATCGTGGCTCGCGCCGAAACCGAGGACGCGGAGCGCAAGCTGCTGCGGGCGGGCGCCAGCCGCGTGCTCTCTCCCTATCACATCGGCGCCGTGCAGATGGCGCAGACGGCACTCAGGCCGGCGGTCGTCGACTTCGTGCAGCTCGCGACCAGCTCGGGCAACCTCGAGCTCGCGATGGAGCAGATCAAAATCGCGCCCGGCTCGGAGCTCGCCGACCGGTCGCTCGTGGAAGCCAACCTGAGACAGCGGTTCAGCGTCATCGTCGTCGGTATCCAGCGCGGCGGCGGCCTGATGGAGTTCAATCCGTCCGCGGATGCCTTGATGCGGCCCGGCGACGATCTCGTCGTGCTCGGGCGGCCGGCAAGCCTCAAAGAGCTGGAGCAGACGGCGAGAACAGCCCTGCGCGTCTGACGTGCGCTTCGTACGTGCCGTCATGACACGGACTGTGGACCCGCCTGCGTCGCCCCGCGACTGCCGTTGCGCCAGCCGTTCGGCTCGCACATGATCGATCATCGAAAAGAGGCGAGCTCGTCCTGGCCTCACGGCGCTTTCAACCTTTTCAGGGGTCCTCATGTCTGCTCGTGTTCTCGACGGCACCGCAGTCGCCAACCAGATCCGCGAAGAGCTGCGCCCGCGCATCGCCGAGTTCACGGCACGCGCGGGCCGGCCGCCAGGCCTGGGCATCGTGCTCGCGGGTGACAATCCAGGCTCCGAAATCTACGTCGCCACCAAGCTCAAGTCAGCCGGAGACGTGGGCTGCCGCACGGACCTGATTCGCGTGCCCGCTACCGCGTCCCTCGACGAGGCACTGTCGGCCGTCCAGCGTCTCAACGACGACGACAGCTACGATGGGATTCTCGTGCAGTCGCCCCTTCCGGAGGGCATGGGACCCGAGGCGGAGCAGGTGGTGTTCGACACGATCGATCCAGCGAAGGACGTGGACGGCTTCACGCCGGTGAACGTCGGCCTGCTCGTGCAGAATCGGGCGCGTCTCGTCCCGTGCACGCCGCGTGGCGTGATCGAACTGCTGCGCCGTTCCGGCGTCGAGCTGAAGGGCACGCGTGCCGTCGTGCTCGGGCGCAGCGACATCGTGGGAAAGCCGATGGCGATGCTGCTGCTCCACGAGCACGCCACCGTGACGATTTGCCACTCGCGGACGAAGGACCTGCCATCGGTCGTGCGAGAGGCGGACCTCGTCGTGGTTGCAATCGGTCGCACCGCCTTCGTGCAGCCGGAGTGGGTGAAGCCGGGCGCGACCGTGATCGACGTCGGGACCAACCGGGTGACCGACCCCGAGGAGGTGGCCCGACTCTTCCCGCCCGAATCCCCGCGCCACGCGGCGTTCGCCAGGCGTGGCGCGCTCGTCGTCGGCGACGTCCACCCCGGCGTATCGGCGGTGGCCGGTGCGCTGACGCCGGTGCCGGGCGGGGTGGGTCCGTTGACAATCGCGCTGCTGCTCAACAACACGCTGGTGGCAGCCGAGGCCCGGCTCGCCAGACGGCCCGCCATGTCCCGGGCCTGACGCGTCGGATGCGCAGGGTCGCGCTCACCGGCGGGATTGCGACGGGGAAGTCGTGGGTGCGGCGGCGGTTCGCCCACCACGGCGTTCCTACGATTGATGCCGACACCCTCGCGCGCGCGGCGGTCGCACCGGGCACACCTGGCGCCGCGCGCATCCTGGAACGATTTGGCACGGCCGTCCGGTCGGCGGACGGCGGCATCGACAGGAAGGCGCTCGGCAGCATTGTCTTCGGCGACGAGAAGGCGCGCCGGGATCTCGAGGCCATCGTGCATCCGGCCGTGTATGAGGCCATCGCCGGATGGTTTGCCGCGCTCCCGCCGGTGGCTTTCGCGGTGGCCGACATCCCCTTGCTGTACGAGACCGGGCGCGACGCGGATTTCGACACGGTGGTGGTCACGGCGTGCGAGCCCGCCGAGCAGGTGCGGCGGGTGACTGCACGGGACGGCCTCTCTCTCGAGGACGCGCGGCAGCGAATCGAGGCGCAGCTTCCCCTGGCGGAGAAGGTGCGGCGGGCCGATCACGTCATCCGAACGGACGGGACAAATGCGGAAACAGACGCGCAGGTCGATGCGCTCCTTGCGGCGCTGTCAGTCTGATACCTCTTCGTCGCGAGCGGTGGCAATCCGTTCCTCTACGAACGAGTTCCACTCGTGGCAGTGGGGGCACTGCCATAGGAACTCCGTGCTCCGGTAGCGGCACCGCATGCAGATGTGCGGATCGAGATAGAAGATGACGTCGCGCGTCAACGTCAGATAGCGGTCGATCAGCTCGCGCGGGCAGCCAAGGCGCGACAGGGAGTCCCACACCGCCTGATGGATCAGAAGCGCGTGCGGGTTGTGTGACAGTGCTTGCAGCAGCAGCTCGAACGCCTCACCATCGAGCCCCCGGCTGGCGACGTGTCGCGCGAGCGCGAGCCGGGCGCGCCAGTCCTGCGGAGAGGCGGCGATGAGCCCGCGGCACATCTCGGCGAAGCGTTCCGGCGCCTGCACGATCGGGTAGGTGGCCTGAAGGCGATCGAAGGCCAGGTAGGCACGGCCCGGTGAGACCTCGACGGCGCGCTCCCAGGTGGCGATTGCCTGGGCGGGGTCGCCCTGCGCCAGCCGAAGGTCGCCCAGATTCAGGTATGCCGGCACGGCGTGAGGATCCAGCTCGATCGCAGCCTGGAAGCGGCGGGCGGCCTCGCCGAGGTCGCCGGCGCGGTGCGCATCGACGCCGATGGCATGCTCGAGGAACGCGAGGACGCCGTTGGTGCGCGTCGAATCAGCCGCCGGATCGAGCGCCCCCACCTGTTGCTGCAGCTGGTACGCCTCCTGCCACTGGTGCTGCTCTTCGTGCAGCTTTTGAAGGTTCATCAAGGCGTAGTGGTTGCCCGGGTCCAGCCGCAGGACTTCCTTGAAGGCCTCGTGCGCACGATCGATGAAGCCGCCGCTGCGGAAATCGAGGCCAAGACACAAGAGCACGTGCGCGTGCTCGAGTTGTGTGAGTCTTGGCCGCTGCAGCAGTGCCTGGTGCACGTTCACGGCTCGGCCGACCTGTCCCTTCTCCCGGTACAGGTTGCCCAGAATCATGTGAATCTCGAGCGCATCGGCGTCCAGCCCCGCGGCTTTCGTGAGCTCCTCGATCGCCAGGTCGATCTGTCCGGCGACGAGGAAGTTCAGTCCGATGATGTAGTGCGGCGACTGGCGCGCCTTGCGCCGGTCGATCCACCGTCCGTCGCGCAGCTTGTAGCGCTCCCAGGCCTTTCCCACGGCCAGGCCGAGCAGGAGGGCCACCAGCGCGGCGAGGAACGCGCCGTAATCACCCATCACGGCGCCCCGCCTCGCTCGTCCACTCCGTTACGAATGCATCCCAGCGTCCCTGGGCACGCAGCAGCAGTTCCACTACCTCCCGCACCGCCCCGTTGCCGCCCCCCGCGCGCGCGACGAAGTCCACTCGTGTGCGCACGTCGGCGACCGCGTCGGCGGGCGCCGCCGAGAACCCGACGCGCGTCAGCACCGGCAGGTCGAGCAGATCGTCTCCCATGTAGGCCACGTCGGCGTCTTCCAGCTTCTCCTTGCGGAGAATCTGCTGGTAGGCGCGCACCTTCGGTCCGTGACTCTGGACGAGCAGCCGGATTCGCAGTTCGGCCGCGCGCCGCTCCGTGACGGCGGATGGCCGCGCCGAGAGGAGGCCGACGCGCAGGCCCACACGCTGCGCCCAGACCAGCGCCGCGCCGTCCTTGATGTCGAAGCGCTTCGACTCGCTGCCGTCAGCGTGCATCAGGATCTTGCCGTCGGTGAGGACGCCATCCACGTCGAGCAGCAACAGTTTGATCCGGGCCGCCCGTGCCTCGAGCGTCGTGGCGGTCGTGGCGGTGCGGGTCACTCAGAACAGTTCCGTGCGCCACAGATCGTGCAGGTGCAGGACGCCTTCCACCACCCCGTCCGGCGTGGCGACGATGAGCGAAGTGATCTTGCGCTGCTCCATGACGTGCAGGGCCTGCGCCGCGAGCATCGAGCGCTCGATGGTGACTGGATGGCTCGTCATCACGTCGGCCGCAAGCAACGACAGCACCGCCGGCGTGTCGCTCATCCGCCGCCGGAGGTCGCCGTCAGTGATGATGCCCGCCAAGCGGTCGCTGCGCACGACGCAGGTCATCCCCATGCCCTTGCGGGACATCTCGTAAATCACTTCGCCCATCGGCGTCCCGACGTCCACGACGGGCGCGAGGTCGCCAGCGTGCATGAGAGCTTCCACCCGCATCAACTTCTTGCCGAGCTTTCCGCCGGGGTGCAGGTTCGCGAAGTCCTCTTCCCGGAATCCCTTCTCGATCAGCAGCGTCATCGCCAGCGCATCCCCGAGAGCCAGGGCCGCCGTGGTGCTGGCGGTGGGCACGAGATTCAGCGGGCACGCCTCCTCGGCCACGTGACAATCGAGCGTCAGATCCGCGGCGTGCGCCAGCGTCGATGTCGGCGAGCCGGTCACGGCTATGAGGCGCGCCCCGAGCCGGCGGATGGTTTCGAGCAGGCGCAGCACCTCTCCGGTCTCGCCACTGTGCGACAGCGCGATCACGACATCGTCCCGGTGCACCATGCCAAGGTCGCCGTGGATGGCCTCGGCCGGGTGCAGGAAGAAGGAGGGCGTCCCAGTGCTGGATAACGTCGCCGCGATCTTGCGGCAGATGATGCCCGACTTGCCCATCCCGGTGACAATCACGCGGCCCTTGCAGTCACGCAGCATCACGACCGCCCGGGCGAAGCGCTCGTCGAGGCGGTCGATGAGCCCGAGAATGGCGTCGGCTTCGGTCCGCAGCACTCTCCGGGCGAGCGCGAGATCCGGCATCACGGTTCCTGGCATCAGGAGTCCTTGGCGACCGCGTCGATCCGCACCAGCCGGCGGAGCAGCGACTCGAGGCGGTCCAGCGCGATCGCGTTCTGCGCATCGCTCATGGCACGTGGTGGGTCCTCGTGCACCTCCAGAAACACGCCGTCCACGCCTGCACCGACGCCCGCAGACGCGAGCGGCTCGATGTACTGGCCGAGCCCCGCGGTGACGCCGTCGCCGGCGCCGGGGAGCTGCAGGCTGTGCGTCACGTCGAAGATCACGGGCCAGCCCAGCTCGCGCAGCATTGGAAACGCGCGCATGTCCACCACGAGGTTGTTGTACCCGAACGAGAACCCGCGCTCGGTAACGAGCACCCGCGTGTTGCCCGAGCCGGTCACCTTTCCGATCGCATGCCGCAGATCGGGAGGAGCGAGAAACTGCCCCTTCTTGATGTTCACCACGCACCCGGTCCGCGCCGCGGCGACGATTAAATCCGTCTGCCGCGACAGGAAGGCCGGGATCTGCAGCACGTCGACGCCCGCGGCCGCCGCCACCGATGCGTGGGCCGGCTCGTGGATGTCGGTCAGCACCGGTACCCCCACCTCGCGGCGCACGCGCGCGAGCACGGCAAGGCCGGCGTCCAGCCCGGGCCCACGGAAGGACGTGAGCGAGGTGCGGTTCGCCTTGTCGTAGGACGCCTTGAAGATATAGGGCACACCGCAGCGAACCGCCATGGCCTTGATCGCATGCCCGAGGCCCACCGCGTGGGATTCGCTTTCGATGACGCACGGCCCGGCGATCAGAACGATGGGACGGCCGCCGCCGACGGTCAGCGAGCCGATCTCAACGGCGTGCACGGATGCGATCATACCCGATGGTCCGCCCGGGCCGGGTCAGGCGGACTCGTCTCGCGGGGACTGAGCTCCCGGCTCCACACTTCGGGCCGGTGACACCGCCGGAACTGAAGTTCCGGCTCCACAGTGACACCGCCGGAACAGGTTCCGGCTCCAAAGTGACTCGCCGGAACTGAAGTTCCGGCGCCGCAGTGACGATGTGGGGCCGGGACTTCAGTCCCGGCCGACGTGTCCGCGCCAGACGCAATCAGGCGGCGGATCCGGCAGTTGCCGTCGTGGCCAGGCCGGCATGCTTCCGGGTGTGGCTGGCGGCGACGAAGCTGGCGAACAGGGGGTGCGGGCGCAGCGGCTTGGACTTGAACTCGGGGTGGAACTGCACGGCGATGTACCAGGGATGCCCAGGCAGTTCCACGATCTCGACGAACTTCCCGTCAGGGGAGCGGCCGGAGATGAGCAGGCCCTTCTCGGCAAGCGCGCGCTCGTAGAGGCAGTTGAACTCGTACCGGTGACGGTGACGCTCGTGAATGGGCGTTGTCCCGTAGATGCGGTGCGCCAGCGATCCGGCCTGCAGTTCGCACTCGTAGGATCCGAGCCGCATCGTGCCGCCCAGATCGTCCACGCCGAGCAGGTCGCGCAGCTTGTAGATCACATTGTGCGGCGTGTCGGGCGCGCACTCGGTGGAGTCGGCCTCGCTCAGCCCGCAGACGTTGCGCGCGTACTCGACCGCGGCCCACTGGAAGCCGTAGCAGATCCCGAAGTAGGGGATGCCGCGCGATCGTGCCACCTCCGCGGCGCGCATCATGCCGCGCGTGCCGCGGTTCCCGAATCCTCCAGGCACCAGGATGCCGTTCGCGCCGTCGAGCAGGCGCTCCCCGCCAGGCTCTTCGAGCGCCTCCGCCTCCACCCAGTGGATATTCACCTTGACGCCGTGACCGAACCCGCCGTGGTAGAGCGCCTCGTTGAGGCTCTTGTACGAGTCCTCGTAGCCGACGTACTTTCCGACGACATGGATCGTCAGCTCGCCCTTGGGATGGCGGATGCTCTCGACCAGCTGCTCCCAGCGCTCCATCCGGCGCTCGGACGGCGGCAGCTGCAGCAGCTTGAGGATGATCCGGTCGATCCCCTCTTCTGCGAGCGCCAGCGGCACCTCGTAGATGGTGTCGACATCGCGGGCCGTGATCACGGCCTGCTCGTCCACGTCGCAGAACAGCGCAATCTTCCGCTTCACATCCCGCGGCAGCACGCGATCGGTGCGGCATAGCAGGATGTCGGGCTGAATGCCGATGGACCGCAGGTCGCGCACGCTGTGCTGCGTGGGCTTGGTCTTCAGCTCGCCTGCGGTTCCGATCCACGGCACCAGCGTGAGGTGAATATAGAGCGTGTGGTCGCGTCCGACGTCCTGGCGAAACTGCCGGATGGCCTCGAGGAACGGGAGACTCTCGATGTCGCCGACCGTCCCGCCGATTTCGACGATCACGAAGTCCACGTCCTTGGCGACCGCGCGGATGCTGTCCTTGATCTCGTTGGTGATGTGCGGAATCACCTGGACGGTGCGCCCGAGATACTCGCCGCGTCGCTCCTTCTGGATGACCGACTGGTAGATCTTGCCGGTCGTCCAGTTGTTGTTCCTCGTCGTCACCATGTTGGTGAAGCGCTCGTAGTGCCCGAGATCCAGGTCCGTCTCGGCGCCGTCGTCGGTGACGAAGACCTCCCCGTGCTGATACGGGCTCATCGTGCCCGGATCGACGTTGATGTACGGGTCGAACTTCTGCATCGTGACGCGGTAGCCGTGGCCCTCCAGCAGCGCTCCGATGGATGCGGCGGCGAGGCCCTTGCCGAGGGACGACACGACGCCGCCGGTGACGAAGATGTACTTGATGGGCGAGGAGTCGTGGGTGTTCATCGGCAGCATCCGCCTGCGGTCGAGCGCCTGAGCGCGTGTCCAGTCAGCGCGCGATCACCGGAACGCCGTCACGTTCCAGGATGGCGCGCACCCGTTGCAAATCGTCTGGCGTATCTACACCTATCGAGTCGAACTGCGTTTCGACGGCCAGCACCCGGTAGCCGTGCTCGAGCGCTCGCAGCTGCTCCAGCAGCTCCACCCGTTCGAGCGGCGTCGGCGGCAGCGCAGCGAGGGTCAGCAGGAACTCGCGGCGGTACACGTAGAGACCGATGTGCTTGAAGGCGCCCGCCGCGCCGGAGGCACCGGCGTCATGGCGCCCCGGAATGGCAGCCCGCGAGAAGTACAGGGCGCGATCGCGGCGGTCCACGACGACCTTCACCACGTGGGGACTCGCGAGCTCCGCCGGATCGCCGATGGCGCGCCGCAGCGTGCTCATCGGGAGCTCCGCGTCCGCGGCGAACGGGGCGACCGCTTCGTCGATCATCCGCGGATCCATCAACGGCTCGTCGCCCTGGACGTTGACCACGAGGTCGCACGCGAGCGACTGGGCGACTTCCGCCAGCCGCTCCGTTCCCGTTCGGTGGTCGGCCCGCGTCATCCGAACATCGCCACCAAACGCGTGCACGGCCTCAGCCACGCGCTCGTCGTCGGTGGCAACGATGACGGCGTCAACGGTTCGGGACTCGGCCGCACGGCGGTAGACGTGTTCGATCATCGTCCGCCCCGCAATCAGGGCCAGCGGTTTCCCGGGGAAGCGCGACGATGCGTAACGGGCCGGGATGACAACGATGCTGCGGGGGAGAACGGTGCGGGAGGTCTCGTCGGACGCTACGGCGACGGGCACGTCGAATCATAGCACAGCTCGTCGATGAGACCGCCGGGGCTGGCGTCGCTGCAGTGTTCAAACGCTGGTTGGAGGTCAGCGCAGGTGTTACGATGACGCTGTCCTGATGGCCACGGTGCGTGTTCTGCTGATTGTCGGCGCGGTGGGCGGCCTGACGGCGTGGGCGGTCGCTCAGGGCACCGCCGTGCCGGCCGGCGCCCCGGCGGGAACTTCCGCTGTTCGGGCTCAGGCGTCGGGGGAGACGCCGGACCGCGGGGCCTCCGTCACGGCAGTCGACCCGGGCTTCGACGTCGAGATCGCCCGGCTGCGCACCGGACTTGACGTAATGCCCGCGCCCCCCGAGTCCGGCCGCAATCCCTTCCGGTTCGGTGCTGACCGGTCCGTCCGGCGTCAGCCGTCCGGCGTCCGCGGCACCGCGTTCCAGCCTCGAAGCACCGAGCAGGGCCTGCTGGCTCCGGACCGCCCGCCGATGCAGTTGCTGGGCGTGGCAGCCGAAGACGAGAGCGCGGCGCCCGTCCGGACGGCTGTGATCGCCACGCCCCGCCAGTTGTACCTGGTACGCGAGGGCGAACAGATTGCGCTCCGCTTCCAGGTGCTGCGGATCGGCAACGATGTCGTGGAGCTTCGCGATCTGACGACCGACGACACGTTTCAGCTCGCGCTTCACTGACGAACCTGCGGCTCGGTCACAGCCGCATCACTTCGGCCGACTGCACGGCCGGGATTGTCCTCAGCTCCGCGAGTACCTCGCCCGTCAGCGCCGCGCCGCCGACATCATCCACGCCGACCACGCCGATCGCGCCTTCGGCGCTGCGCCCGAGAGCGAAGTTCGCGATGTTCACGCCGTGCCGTCCGAGCACGGTCCCGACCGCGCCGATCACGCCAGGTCGATCGTCGTTCTTGATCAGGACCTGCGTGCCTTCGAGCGGGGCATCGACCGGCACACCGTCCACGAGGACGAGCCGCGGTCCTCCGTGCTCGACCACCGTGCCTTCCACCCATCGCTGACCGGTATCGGTGTGGACCTGGACCGACAGCAGAGACGTGTAGTTCCGCCCGCGGGAGCTGTGCGACTCGACGAGCTCGATCCCGCGCTCTGCGGCAACGGCTTTGGCGTTGACCAGCGTCACGCCGCCCGACAGGTACCGCTTGAACAGGCCGACGAGCACCGCGCCGGCGATGAGGTCGTTCCTCCCGTTCGCCAGTCCGCCGTAGTAGCGGACCCCCACGCTGCCGATGCGCGCGTCGCCCATCTGGGACACGAGCGACCCGAGGCGCTCCGCCAGAGTGACGTACGGTTGCAGCCGCACGAACTCCTCCGCCGGCATCGACGGAAAGTTCACCGCGTTGCGGATGATGCCGTCCGCCAGGAAGTCACGAACGGCTTCGGCGGTTTCGACCCCCACCATCTCCTGTGCCTCGCCGGTGGAGGCGGCGATGTGCGGGGTCGCGATCACGTTGGGCAGGCTGGCCAGGGTCCAGTCGGCGGGGGGCTCCTTCACGAACACGTCCAGCGCCGCGCCACCGACCTGGCCGCTCTTCAGAGCGTCGGTGAGCGCGGCGTCGTCGATCAGCTCACCGCGCGCGGTGTTCACGAGACGAATGCCGCGCTTGCAGCGTGCCAGCCGGTCGGCGTTCATGATGTGGCGGGTCGCGGCGGTCACGGGCAGGTGCAGCGTCAGGTAATCGGCCGCCGCGCAGACCTCGTCGAGCGTCGCGAGCTTCGCGCCGTACTGCGCGGCGATCTGCGCGGAGATGTGCGGGTCGTGCGCCAGGATCTGCATCTCGAACGCGCGCGCCCGCTGCGCCACTTCCTGGCCGATGCGCCCGAGGCCCACGATGCCCAGCGTCTTGCCCCGGACCTCGCTGCCGGTGAATTTCTTCTTCTCCCATTTCTGCGCCTTCATGGCGGCATCGGCCGCGGGAATCGGCCGGGCAAGCGCGAGGATGAAGGCCATCGCCAGTTCCGCCACGCTGATGCTGTTGGCGCCGGGCGCGTTCATCACGACGATGCCTCGCGCGGTCGCGGCCTCGAGATCGACGTTGTCGACACCGGTGCCCGCCCGGGCGATGACGCGCAGGCGCGGGGCGGCTGCGATCAGGTCGCGCGTGACCTTTGTCGCGCTCCGCACGATGAGGGCGTCTGCGTCGGCGAGCGCCTCGAGAAGCTCGGGCGCGGGACGCGCGGCGCGCGCGTCGACCGTCCACTCCGGGACGGCACGGAGCAGGTCGGCAGCGGACGCAGGCAGATCATCGGCAATGACGATTTTCATGATGACAGTCCCGATCTGGAGAATGAATATCCTGGTAGGCGAACTCGACATGCGCGCCGGCAGAGCGGCGGCCTGCTCGGCCGCGCCGGAGGGCGGCGTGCAGCGGTTAGAGTATACTCGCCGACGAACGCACCACGGTGGTGCAAACCGCTTTTCAGCTCGATTTGATGCGGCCTCGTGCGCAGCTTCCACAGGTTTTTCCACAGGCTTATCCACAGCTGCTGTGCACAACCGGGTCACGCGCGGCGGGGACGTGACCTAACACCGCCACTCCATCACGCGCGCGTCGCGCGCAGGCCCGCCGGGACATTCTTATGGCTCAATTCACACACCTGACTCCCCCTATTGACGGTACGCCGATCAGCCGAAGGGCCGGGCAACTGGTCGTGCCGAGCGACCCCATCATCCCGTTCATCGAAGGTGACGGCACCGGACCCGACATCTGGCGCGCCAGCCAGCGCGTGTTCGACGCCGCGGTCGCGAAGGCCTACGGCGGCGCCCGTCGCGTCGTCTGGTTCGAAGTGCTCGCCGGCGAGAAGGCGAAGAACCTCACCAACGAGTGGCTGCCGAACGACACGCTCGAGGCCGTGAAGACGTACCGCATCGCGATCAAGGGCCCGCTGACCACGCCTGTAGGCGGCGGCATCCGCAGCCTGAACGTCACCCTGCGGCAGGTGCTCGATCTGTACGCCTGCGTCCGGCCGGTCCGTTACTTCACCGGCACGCCGTCGCCCGTGACGCACCCCGAGCTGATGAACGTCGTGATCTTCCGCGAGAACACGGAGGACGTGTACGCGGGCATCGAGTTCGCGCGAGGCACGCAGCAGTGCGAGAAGCTGATCGAGTTCCTCCGCCGTGAGATGGGGAAGAACGTCGCGCCCGACTCCGGCATCGGCATCAAGCCGATGTCGGAAACAGGCACGAAGCGGCTCGTGCGAATGGCCATCCAGTTCGCGCTCGCGAACAACCGGCGGGTGGTCACCCTGGTGCACAAGGGCAACATCATGAAGTTCACCGAGGGCGCGTTCCGCGACTGGGGCTACGAGGTGGCCAAGGCGGAGTTCCGGGACCGCATCGTCACGGAGGACGAGGTCTGGAACGGCGCGTCGGCTGAAGGCAAGCTCCTCGTCAACGACCGCATCGCCGACAGCGTGTTCCAGCAGATCCTCACGCGCACGGCCGATTACGACGTCTTCGCGACGCCGAATCTCAACGGCGACTACCTGTCTGACGCGTGTGCGGCGCAGGTGGGCGGGCTGGGCATGGCGCCCGGTGCCAACATCGGCGACGAGATCGCGTTCTTCGAGGCCACGCACGGCACCGCGCCGAAGTACGCGGGCAAGGACGTCATCAATCCCGCGTCCGTCATGCTGTCGGGGGTGATGATGTTCCGGCATCTCGGATGGCACGAGGCGGCCGACCTGATCGAGCAGGGCATCGGCGCAAGCATCACGCAGAAGCGGGTGACCTACGACCTCGCCCGGCAGATGCACGGCGCAACCGAGCTGAAGACCTCGCAGTTCGCCGAAGCGATCGTCGAGAACATGCAGGCGGAGGTGCGGGCATGAACCGGAAAGTCACTGTGGTCGGCGGAGCCGGCAATGTCGGGGCCACCGTGGCGCGCGCAATCGCGAACCGGGAACTGGCCGACGTGGTGGTCATCGACATCGCTGAGACGAAGGCCCAGGGGATCGCGCTCGACATCCTCCAGGCCTGTCCGATCGAGGGATCCGACGCCCGCCTGATCGGGGGCAATCGCTTCGAAGACAGCGCCGATTCGGACGTCGTCGTGATCACATCCGGGGTGCCGCGCAAGCCGGGCATGAGCCGCGACGACCTGCTGCAGGTGAACTACAACATCATGAAGGATGTCACCGAGCAGATCGTCAGGCACTCGCCCAACTGCATCATCGTGCCGGTCGCCAACCCGCTCGACGCGATGTGTCAGGCCGTCTACCGCTTGTGCGGCTTCCCGCGCCAGCGGGTCATCGGCATGGCCGGCGTGCTCGACTCCGCGCGCATGCGCACCTTCATCGCGCAGGCGCTCGACGTGTCGGTCGAGAACGTGCACGCATTCGTGCTCGGGGGCCACGGCGACACGATGGTGCCGCTGCCGAGGTACTCGACCGTGGCCGGCGTGCCCATCACCGAACTGCTGCCGCCCGACCAGATCGCGGCAATCGTGAAGCGGACAGCAGATGGGGGAGCGGAGATCACGAAGCTGGTAGGAACGAGCGCCTGGTACGCCCCGGGGCTGGCGGCCGCCGAAATGGTGGAAGTGATCCTGAAGGACAAGAAGAAGATCCTGCCGTGTTCCGTCTTCCTGCAGGGGGAGTACGGCGTGCGCGATCTCTTCGTCGGGGTGCCCGTGAAGCTCGGCGCCCGCGGTGTCGAGCAGATCATGCAGTACACGCTCACCGCGGACGAGACCGCCGCCCTCCACAAGTCGGCAGCCGCGGTGAAAGAACTCACGGACTCGATCAAAGTCTGATCAGATGTGCGTCGGCTGCAGCCTCCAGACCGCAGACTCCAAGCCCTGCAGGCCGAGCGGTGGCCTGAGGCCAGCCCCGCCCGCAGCCTGGAATCTGCAGCCCGCAGCCTGAGTTGAGCGTCAGCCGCTCGCCCTATGGCCTCACGGTGATCGGAGCGGTCAGCGCCGTGTTCTCCCAGGCGATTTTCAGCAGCCCACCCCCGGCGGGGTTCTTGTCGACGCTGATCGTCAGCTGCTCGACCGGTGCCGGCGTCGCGGCCTTCTTGAGCGGAACCCGTCCCAGGTCCTGCTTCTGGTCGTATTCCGTCCCCCACTGGCCCGTCTGCTTGTTCACGATCAACTGCCAGTCGGCCTGCCCCGGCAGCGTGTAGAGCGTGTACTTGCCCGCGGGCACGATGGTCCCCGCGATCTGGAGTTCCTTGTCGGTCGTGAGCGTCGTTGCCTCGTCGGCGCCCGTCCGCCAGACTTTGCCAAAGGGCACCAGTTCGCCCATGATCTTTCGGCCCTTCATCGACGGACGGCCTGTACTCGATGGTGATGTTGGCGCCGTCGATCGTCGCCTTCGCTGTCTCGTGCGGGCTCTTGCGCTGCTCCTGTGCCTGCGCGATGGTTGCTGCACACGCCGCCACAACAGCCAGGGTCGCTATCGTCTTCCAGCTACGCATCGTCTTCTCCTTCAGTGTGTGAGTGGGATTTCAGGGCCTCGATGTTCGCGCCCGCAGCGGGCCTACAGAATCTTCATCCCCAGGGCTGACAAGACCAGCTCCGTCCCGAGCACCGCCGAGTTGTTCTGCACGTCCAGCGTGGGGTTCACCTCGACGATGTCGAGCGCGCGGAGCAGGCCCGAGTCGGCGATCATCTCCATGACCATGTGCGCCTCGCGGTAGTTGAGACCGCCTTTGACCGGCGTCCCGACACCCGGCGCGACAGAAGGATCGCACACGTCGATGTCGAACGAGACATGCAGACCCTCGGTGGCGCGGCCCGCGAGCTGAATCGCCTGCTCGGCCACGGCGGCTATGCCCGCCCGGTCGATGTCCTTCATGGTGAAGACGTGCACGCGCGACTCGCGGACGCGCAGCTTCTCACCCGCGTCGAGGTTTCGCACGCCGATGAGGACGGTGTGTTCCGGACTGACCTTCGGGGAAAAGCCGCCGATGCACGACAGCTCGGTGGGCTCGGGCCCGAGGAGCGCCGCCAGCGGCATCCCATGGACGTTGCCGCTCGTGCTGCTGGACGGCGTGTTCATGTCGCCGTGCGCGTCGACCCAGATGAGACCGAGCGGCCGGTCTGCTCGCCGCGCCATCTCGGCACTCGCCGCGACGGACCCCGCGGCGAGGCTATGGTCCCCCCCGAGGACGAGTGGCAGCGCCCCGGCCTCGAGGCTCGCGAGTGCCGCCTCGTACAGCGTGGTGCAGACACGTGCGATGTCCCGGACGTACTTCTTCCGCTCGTCTCCCGGTTGCTGCGTCTCCGGAATCGGCACCTCGAGGTCGCCTTTGTCCAGAACAGCGTAGCCGAGCTCCTGAATGCGCTCATCGAGCCCCGCGATGCGCAGCGCGGAAGGCCCCATGTCGACGCCTCGCCGTCCTCCGCCGAGGTCAAGCGGCACGCCGATGATGTGGATAGGTACCACCGCTGCTCAGCGCCGTTTCCAGGAGACCGACACGCCTTCACCGGACGGGGCCACGATCGTCGTGAACAGGTCAGGGTTGTCGTGGACCGCCGCAAGGAAATCCTTCATCTCATCGCGCTTGTTGACCACGTTGTGAGCCAGGAAGAGGCCCCCCCGCGGCAGCCGTGGGTACACGAGGTCCAGGAACTTCTTGTAATCCGGCTTCCATGCGTCGAGGAAGACGAAGTCGAGAGCCCCCTGGACCTTCGGAATCTCCTTGAATGCGTCGCCGCTCACGACCGTCACCACATCGTCCAGACCGGCCCGTTTGATGTTCGCCTTGGCCTCGCGGGCCCGTTGCGCGTCGTACTCGATGGTGGTCAGCCTGCCACCTGTTTCCCGCAGTCCCAGGCCAATCCAGATGGCGCTATATCCGCTCGCCGCGCCAATCTCGAGCGCCCGCTTCGCGCCGCTCGACGCAACCATGAGCCGCAAGAATCGCCCATCCTCTTCCGACACGGCCAGCTGGCCCTTGTCGGCCCGCCGGATCTCCTCGAGCAATCCTTGCAGGGCCGGGGTCAGGCCCGGGGGAGCGGCCGGCTGCTGCGCGGCGACAGGGACAAGGGCAAACAGAGAAGCGACGAGGATCAGAACACTGAAGGATTTGGTCATCGAGCCCACGTCTGAAGGTGTGAAGAGCGGCCGTTAGCAGTCGCGGACTGAAGACTATCAGAATGCATGCACAGCAGGACGGCCCCGGCCGAGCCGCGACACACCGGGGCGTTTCGACGCTCGGGGCGGGATCCGAGCCTGAAACGCCGCGAATCTCAGCTGCGCGTTGTGTATAGTATGGCGTTGATTCTGGGGCGGCATTGTGCGGAGGCATTAGTGAGTCCGATTCTGGTCCGGCCGGTGCGCGAGCAGCTCGAGCATGACCGCATCATCCGCTTGTTGCCGGCCCGGTATCGCCGCCGGTTCGAGGTCGGTATCAACCCCGGCCTGGAGCAGAATGCTCCTGTTGGCACGGGCCCGGCCGCGGTCTTCCCGGACGCGGTTCTGTACGCCGGCGACAAGGGCCGGAAGGTGCTTGCCGTGGCCGAGGTGGAGACCGTGGAGTCCGTGAACCATCTCGAGGCGATGTCGCAGTGGGCGAGTCTTGAGCCGCCTGAAAGTACCGTTCCACCTGTACGTGCCAGCCAGTGCCATCGACGTCGCTCGCCGGATGGCCACCGACTACCAGGTGCTGCTCACGGAATTGTGGAGCTACGACAACGTCGGCGACCAGGTGCGATTTACGCTGATTCAGCGGGCCTCGGAGCCGGCGATGCCGCTCAGCACGAAAGCACCCGCCCACGCGCGGAAGGCGGCCGGCCCGCGGCCCCGACGCGGCCACCTGCGCCAACGCCCAGAGCCAGAGTCGCCGCACGTCCGCCGGAAGCGGCGGCAAGCCGTGGGACATCGGCACGGCCCAAAGGCAACGGCAGAACTCCGCCAAAGCCGGCTGCGAAACGCGCCGCGACGAGAACCGCCCCCGCCCGAAAGGCTCCGGCGCGCAAGGCTGCACCCCGAAAAACCCAGAAACGCAGGTAGGGCCTCGTGCCGCGTCTTCGATTCACCCGCGACGAGCGGGGTTATGAGCACACCTTCCTCGTGCACACGACCGGACGTCGAGGCCGGGAGCGCAGCCGAGTCCTGTACTGGTTTCGCTCGCCGCCGGCCGTGCGTGTCGGTCGGCCCGCCCTCGATTCGGCAGCCATTCGGGCCATTGAGGAAGCGAACCCGGGTATCGCATTCGACTGGCCGACAATCCTCGACGCACGCCCGGCAGAGGCGGAACCACCCGACGGGTGGCGTGCCCGGCGCGCGCGGCCACCGCACGCGCAGCCACCCGCCGAGCTCTTGCGCTGGCGCCGCGTCTTCAAACGCAGGCAGCTGGCGATGCAGAGGAGCAGGGCAGCGCGACCGGGGTCGAGAGCCCCACGGCATCTGCGGCGCCCCCGTTCGAGGGTCGTGAGCCGGAGGGACGGGACGACGACCACATCGAGCGCTCGGCGGTGCACCGCGCCCTTGGCTCGGAAGGCCTCCTGAGGGTTCGCGCCCGATACGCCGAGGTACTCGCGCGAATCTCCAGCCAGGTCACGGATGCGGCCATGGGCGACGAGCTGCGCGTCCTGGCCGAACGCCTGAACCCGGACGCCTGGGTGACCGACGAGGAGGTTGGCCGCGGGCTCGAGGACTTCGAGCCAGTGCTGGAGACCGTCCGTCAACGTCTCGGCCGCCCGCGCCGCCGTCGTGCGCGGTCGGGGCTGGACACGCCGGCCGCTGCCGGCGACCCCGTCGACGCGCCGTCCGGGCCCGCCGCAGCTCCCGACAACCCCCAACGTCCAGCGGACTGACTGCCGACCAGTTCCCACGATTGGACGTCAGATTTGGGCGCCGTCTGCGTGTCAGCGCGTGTCGCGCGGACGCCTGTCCGGCGACCCTCGTACGAGGCGGTGCGCGGTGCGCTGCCGTCCGGCGCGCGCTATACTTCAAGGGTCATATGCACATTCGTGTTCCTGTTTCTGCCCGGCTCGCGGTTGCCCTGGCGGTTGTTTCCGTCAGCCTGACCGCGCAGTCCGCCGTCACCTCCGACCGCTCAGGGCCAGCCGCCGGCAACGGGCGCGGCCGGGGCGCCGCCGAGCCGAGGACAGGCGGGCGAGCCCACCTTTCGCGTCGCCATCGACCTGGTCACCACCGACGTGATTGCCAGGGACGACGCGGGGCAGTTCGTAGCGGACCTGAAGAAGGACGATTTCGAGATCTACGAAGACGGAGTGCGGCAGGAGATTGCGACCTTCACGCTGGTGCACGGGGGCAGGGTGCTGAACCAGCTGCTGCCGCCGCCGCCGCCGCCGCAGGAAGGCATCATCCTGCCTCCCCCGCGTCCGCCCAATGACACCGCCGGGCGCATCCTTCTGTTTTTTGTCGACGACCTGCACCTGGACTTCGGCAACACCCCGCGATTGCGCCAGCTGTTCCAGAAGATTGGCAAGGAGCTCGTCCACGAGGGCGACATGTTCGGAGTGGTGTCCACGGGCACATCGTCAATCGCCATCGATCTGACCTACGACCGCAAGCGTCTGGATGAGGCGATCAAGAAGATGAGCGGTGGCGCGCTGAAGCCGAGCGAGATCATCGAGGCCGGGCAGGGACCGAACGGGCCGAGCGAGTTGCGTTACCGGGCGCACGTCGCCTTCTCGACCGCATACGACATGGTGCGAAACCTCGAGAAGATCCACAACCGTCGGAAAGCGGTCGTATTCGTCAGCAACGGGTACGACTTCAACCCCTTTGAAGGGGCGCGCTACGGCGACCCGAACATTCTCGGGCAGAAGCGCGACAATTCGCTCATGGGCAATGACTACGATCCGTTTACACGGCAGAGCAACGAGTTCGCAGATGCAGATCTCGTACGTGAACTTTCGGAATTGACGCGCGCGGCGAATCGCGCCAATGCCACGATCTACACGATCGACCCGCGCGGGCTCGTGGCCGGGTCGGACCTCGACCAGAACGTCGATCCCACCGAGTGGGCCAACTACGTGCGCAAGACCCAGGACAGCCTGCGCACCCTCGCCGACTTGACGGGCGGCTTCGCGGTCGTGAACCAGAACGACTTCGACAAGGCGCTGAAGCGGATCGACAACGAGACCAGTGACTACTACGTGGTGGGCTACTACTCGACGAACCCTGACCCGACCCAGCGCAACCGGAAGCTCGATATAAAGACAAAGCGCGACCGCGTGAACGTGTGGTCGCGTCGCGCCTACTCGTTGCGACCGCCGCCGGTACCAAAGGCCAAGTAGGAGCGTCTAGAACAGCCTGGGCGCTATCGGCTCCTCGAGCGCCGCTCGCGTCCGGGCGATCGCCTCCCGCAGATAGCCTTCGTCCATTTCCATTCCCGCGAAGCTTACCCCCAGACGGGCGCAGGCCACGGCCGTGCTGCCCAGGCCCAGGAACGGATCGACAGCCTCGCCGATGCGGGACAACCCGTGCAGCTTGAGGCAGTACTCGGGCAAACGGGCCGGAAAGGTGGCCGGGTGCGGCCGGTCCTCCTTGCGATCCTGAATGGTTTCGTAGGGAAGAAACCACGTGTTCCCCCGGCAGCGCAGTCCGCCGTTGGCGCCGCGCCAGCGCGCGATGTTCGATTCGTCCTGGTAGGGCACACCAACCGCGAGCCGGTCGAGTGGCGTCCGGCCAGTCGGCGTGAAGTGGAAGATGAACTCGTGGCAGTCGTTGACGAAACGCGGGCTGTTGATCGGCTTGTAGTGCCCGACCGCCAGCGCTTCTGTGAGTCCAGACGCGGCACCGGCGGCGTCCTGGTCGATGGCAATCGACTTGACCCAGTGCAGCGTGTTCTGGAGGTGCAGGTGCGGGCGAACGGCCTGAGCGACGTCGAGGGCCGTCCAGGGATCCGTCGGCTTGCCGCCGACGTTCAGGAACAGCGATCCCATCGGATCCAGCACGCGGACCGCCGCCTCGACCCACTGACCGGTCCAGGCCAGGTAGTCGCCGCGGGGCAGCCGGTCCTTGTACGTCCGGTACGCGATTCCCAGATTGTACGGTGGGGACGTGACAATCGTCTGCACGGAAGCAGACGGCAGGTGCGGGAGGACGTCGACGCAGTCGCCGAGGAAGAACCGGTAAGTCGCGTTGCCGCGGCGAAGGGTGGTGTGGGGAGTCAGGGCGGCGGGCACCAGCCGGGATCTTACCCGGAACGGCCAGCGGCTCGAAGCCTGACCGTCAGGACGCGCGCGCGATCGCGACGGTGTTGCGGCGGGGGATCGTGAGTGTGTGATTGCGCCGGTGCCCGTGCTGATGGCAGTCGGCGCCCTTCTCCTCCACGTAGGCGAGCTCGCGGCTCGTGGCGACGTCGCGATACCGGCCCACCACGCATCCGCAGCCCAATGTGCTGAACCCGAGCAACCGCACCAGACTCATAGGATTCTCCTGCGAACAACCGTGCTCATAGCAAATGCTGTACCGCTGAGGTAGTGAGCTTCCGCGCGATCCTCGCGCGCGCCCTGGTTGCGGCTGGCGCGCCGATCACGGCGCGATCCCGGCCGCATCGACCAGACACCGCGCGTGGGCCGACCGGCCCGGCTGCACGCGTGGCGCGCACGCGCCGCCGCCGTCTCGTTCCCTTTGGATGCCTGCGACAACGTGTTGGATTCGAGTCGCTTGACAGCCGTGCGTCCAACGCGGATAGTTCGGCGCACCTATGAGCGTCGACGCGATCCAGCTCGAAGAGTTCCGTGCACTGCGTGCATCTATTCGCGAGCGGGCCATCGCGCGGGTGCTGTTGCTCGCGATGACGTGGCTCGGCTGGGCGGCGCTGGCCACGGCCATCATGCTCGTGGTGCCCGCGCCGCTGTTGTTGACGGTGCCGCTCGTGGTGCTGCTCGCCGCATTCGAAGTGAACCTGGGCACGGTTCGCGCGGCTGAGCGCGTCTCGAACTACCTGCGCGTGGTCTTCGAGGAACGTCGTGCGGTTTCAGGATGGGAGAGCGCGTCGGCGGACCTGGCGAGCCGCTATCCGTCGAGCGTGGGCGACCCGCTGTTCGTGTGGGTCTTTATAGCGGTGCTCTGCGCCAACTACCTGTGCGTGGTGATCGCGATTCCGGAGACCACTGACCCGACCGCCCGGGCTCGTGAAGACTCGCTGGACCTGGCGCTGGTGACGGCCCTGCACCTCGCCCTCGTTCTCAGGTTCGTCCTTGCCCGCCGATTACTGCATGCCGGCCGGACTCGAGAGCTGGAGCGGTTACGCGCGGTCACGGACCCTGGCCGGGGCGAGCTGCAGCCAGCGTAACCATCCCACCGCGTCCGCCGGAGCATCCCCCTCCCGAGTCTGACCTTCCGTGCCAACCCGGGTACGCTCGTGTCCGTTACGGCAGACGTTCGGCAGGTGTCTTGATTACCCGTTTCCACGAACTGTATCGATTTGATGAGCCTTTAGGAGGAATTCGCGTCTAAGTGCTTTGCAGACTACAGATTGTCTGCTACTATGCCGATGACATTGACAGTGTCAACCCATCAGAGGCTACCCACGGTGCGCATACGAACGACCAAATGGATCGCTGTCTTTGCCGCGGCTCTGATGAGCCTGGGTGGATGGGTTGCGGATGCAGACGCGGCATCACGCACACGCACGAAGGTGGCCTCGGCCCGGAGCGGCATCGCCGTCAAGGCGCGGCCCAAGGTTTCCAAGTCGCGGAAGCGCGCGACCCGCACCCGCGTATCGAGCATCCGACGGTCCCGCCTCGCCCGCGCGCGGGCCCGGCACACGCAGTGGCTCGAGGCGCAGCAGCCCCGCTACAAGACGGACGCCTCCGGTGCGCTCGTTCCGGACGTCCGCGCCGCTGCCGCGATCATCTACAACCCGGAAACGGGACAGGTGCTCTGGGAGGCCAATTCCCTGGACAAGCGTTCGATTGCGAGCATCACGAAGGTGATGACGGCCGCTGTCGTCCTCGAGGACGACCCGGATCTCAGCCAGATGGTCGTCATCGATCGCGCCGACACTTACGCCGCCAACCACACCTATCTCCGACCCAAGGATCGCGTCAGCACCGGTGATCTGCTGCACTTGACCCTCATTGCGTCCGATAACGCCGCGGCCCGCGCCCTGGCCCGGTCGTCGCCCGAGGGTTCCGCAGGGTTCATTGCCCGCATGAACGCGAAGGCTCAGGAGATGGGTCTCGACAGCACCACCTACCGCGACGCGTCTGGGCTCGATGCCTCGAACATGTCGTCAGCGTTCGACATGGCGCGCCTGATCGCCTTTGCTGCGGCTGACGAACGGATTGCCGAAATCATGCGTACGCCGTACTACACGGTGCGGACGGAGCGCCGTGTCATCAGCATCCACAGCACGAACCAGCTGGTGATGAAGGGCGATGTGGACGTGCGCGGGGGGAAAACCGGCTTCATCTCGAAGGCGGGTTACTGCCTGGCCACGCTGCTGCGCCTGCCGCAGACGAACCAGCAGGTCGCCGTCGTCGTGCTCGGGGCGTCGTCCAACGCCGGGCGGTTCATGGAAACCCGCCACCTGTTCAACTGGTTGAGCAGCAAGACGAAGGATCTGCTGGTACCGGCGGCGCCAGCGGCAGCCGAAGTCACCGCCGCGGCCGTCACAGCCGTAGGTGTAGCCGCAGACTGTCACGTCCCGATTGCCAGCCGTCTGTACGCTGGGCAATCGCTGACGGTTAACGGACAACGGTTAACGGTCGACGGTTAACGATTAGAGTTCCTACCCGTCATACCCCCGCTGGATTGCCGCAGCGTCGAGTGGCAGCGTGGCGATGGTGTCGACTGCAGGGATCACCGGACGCCCTGTGCCTCGCGCATCGTACGCCTTCAGGTACTTCCGGCAGGCGTTGCACCCGTACACCCGATAGCGACCGTCCCTGCTGGCGAACGACGTGATGCCGCCCGGCGTGTCGCTGCCGCAGAACGGACACGCCGTGCTGAAAGGCCACTGGGCGGTGCACCGGCCGCAGATCAGCCATCGATCCCCTCCAGACGGCAGCACCGCGAATTCCGGCTCACCGCCGCACAGCAGGCACCAGGGACGGTTCCACTCGGCCGGGTCGAGCCTGGTCATCCACACGTCGGCGCAGCGTGCGAGAAAGGGGCGAAGGGCGACGCCGAGTACCTGGTCGAGCATGGCCGGCTGGCTTGCGTCCGCGGGGATTGCGGCGTCTGGCCGCGGTGTGCGGTTGTAGTAGTCGGTTGTGACCGCCTGCAGCCGATCCCCGTCGCGCGCCAGCAGTTGGATAGCCGCATGGTCGGCGGTATCGAGCACCTCATAGCGGCGCAGCACGTCCCCGGTCTGGCGGAAGACGAGCCGGAAATCAGACCAGTCGAGCTGCACGTCGGCGAAGTCGACGAGGCGCTCGCCGCTGCGCATCCGGCCCTCGACGAACGCCTCGTCGCGCTGGACGAACGGGGTACTCATTCGGGCCTGCATGCGCCGCTGCAGTTCGACGAGCTCGATCTGCATCGCGACTGCGCCCGCGAGTTCCGGGTGCTGCGTCTTGAGGGCCCGCAGTTCGACAATCTCGCGCGGCTCTACGCGGCCGGGACGGGGGGGACGAGGCTCGTGCGGCACAGGCGATTCTGGCTCGCGCCGTGGCACAGCGCAAGGGCTGCGGCGTACCTTCACGGGCGAAATTCGCGTCTCAGCATAGGGAAACGAGGTCCTCCCCATCTGATACACTCGTGGTTTTAGTGGGCACGGATCGCCCGCGGCGGATGACCGGCAGGACGTCCGGGCGGCCGCCGGCGGAGGGCTGCTGCCGGAGCACGGAGACGAATTCATGGCGTCAGAAAAAGTTCAGGTGATCACCGACAGCAATTTTGGTGACACGGTGTTGCAGTCAAGCCAGCCGGTCCTGGTCGACTTCTGGGCGGAGTGGTGCATGCCGTGCCGCCGGATCGCGCCGACGGTGGATGCGCTTGCCGCTGATTTCGACGGCCGGGCCGTTGTCGGCAAAATGAACGTCGATGAGAACCCGCGCACGCCGATGCAGTATTCGGTTCGCGGCATCCCGACTCTGTTGGTGTTCAAGTCGGGGCAGGTGGTGGATCAGATCGTCGGCGTGGCCACCCGAGAGCAGCTCGTCTCCATCATGGAAAAGCATTTGTCATGAGCGCCCGTCGGCAGGTCCTGATCATCGGCTCCGGGCCGGCAGGCCTCACCGCCGCCATCTACGCTGCCCGGGCGAACCTCACACCGCTGGTGATCGAGGGCTACGAGGCCGGCGGGCAGCTGATGCTCACCTCGCTCGTGGAAAACTGGCCAGGGCATCGCGACGGGATCATGGGACCGGCGCTGATGGAGGAGCTGCGGCTACAGGCCGTCCGCTTCGGCGCCGAGATCGTGCAGGGTCAGGTGTCCGCCGTCGAGCTCGGCCGCCGCCCATTCACCGTCCGCACCGACGAGGCGGAGTACGCCGCCGACGCGCTGATCGTTGCAACCGGTGCATCGGCACGATGGCTCGGCCTGCCCTCGGAGAAAGCGCTCGTCGGCCGCGGTGTCTCGAGCTGCGCCACCTGCGACGGAGCGTTCTTCAGGGGCCGCCCGATTGCGGTCGTTGGAGGTGGGGACACGGCACTCGAAGAGGCCCTGTTCCTGACGCGGTTTGCGTCAGAGGTGACGCTGGTGCATCGCCGCGACAAGCTGCGCGCGTCGAAGATCATGCAGGACAAGGCCCACGCGAACCCCAAGATCCGGTTTGTGTGGAACTCCGTGGTGGAGGAGATCGCCGACATCGAGAAAGGTGAGGTGACCGGCATCACGATCCGCAGCCTCACGACCGGCGAACGGGCCGAACTTCCGGTTCACGGGGTCTTCGTCGCGATTGGCCACACACCAAACACCGGATTGTTCGCCAACCAGCTGGAGATGAACCCCAGCGGCTACATCCTCACGCATGCGGGGACCCGCACCAGCGTGCCCGGCGTGTTCGCCGCGGGTGACGTGCAGGACCACGTGTACCGCCAGGCCATCACAGCGGCTGGCAGTGGCTGCATGGCCGCCATGGACGCCGAGAAGTACCTCGAGGGAGTTCCGCAACATATCGGCGAGGCGGCCGCGACCGCCTGATCCCAGCGGCCCGCATCTTCGAGGGCGAGCCACGACGTCACGGGGTTCGCTCGATCCAGCCTCCGCCCAGCACCTCGTCATCCGCGTAGAATACGACCGCCTGGCCCGGCGTGATGGCGCGCTGGGGCTCCTCGAACTGAACCTGCGCCCGCCCGCCAGGGGCCGCATGCACCGTCGCCCGCGCTGCCGCGTGACGATGGCGGATTTGCACGGAGGCCTCGATCCGGCCTCCCGGCGCAGCACCCGCGATCCAGTTCACACCCGCTGCCGTGAGCCGCGTCTCTTCCAGCGCCTCGCGAGGGCCCACGACGACGGTGCGGTCCGATGGATCGAGCGCGAGGACATAGAGCGGCTTCGACGCAGAGAGGCCAAGCCCCTTGCGTTGCCCGACGGTGTAGCGATGGATACCCTCGTGCCGGCCGAGCACGCGCCCGGCGCGGTCGGTAATGGCGCCGCCGGCGGCGGCCCCCGGCGCGTGACGGGCGACGAAGCTGGCGTAGTCGCCATCCGGCACGAAGCAGATCTCCTGGCTGTCGGGCTTTTCCGCGACCAGCAATCCGAGAGCGCGTGCGTGCGCGCGCACCTCAGACTTCGTCAGTGCGCCGACGGGGAAGCGGGCACGCGACAGCTGCGCCTGGTCGAGGGAGAACAGGAAATACGATTGATCCTTCGACGCATCGAGGCCGCGGCGGAGGCGATAGCGTCCGGTCGTCTCGTCGTGTTCGACGCGCGCGTAATGTCCGGTGGCCACGTGGTCGGCCCCCAGGCCGCGCGCGCGCTCGAGCAGCGTGGCGAACTTCAGGTCGCTGTTGCAATGCGCGCAGGGCAGGGGCGTGCGCCCGCCTGCGTACTCGCGAACGAAGTTCGCGATGACCTGCTGCTCGAACTGCTGCTCGAAGTTCATGATGTAGTGGGGGATGCCGATGGCGGCCGCGACCCGTCGAGCGTCGGCGAGATCATCAATGGTGCAGCAGCTGCCGAACCCGGCCCCCGCGGCGCCTTCGCGCTGATCGTACAGCTGCATCGAAACGCCGATCGTCTCGACGCCGCTCAGCGCCACGAGCGCGGCAGCAACGGACGAGTCCACGCCGCCGGACATCGCGACGACTACCCGCGCAGGGCCTGTCGGGGGAGTGGTCATGCGCCAACGGCGGCACGGGTGAGCGCGCGCAGCTTCTGCACCAGACCCGGGAGCACCGTCACCACGCGCTCGATCTCGGTCTCGGTGTTCGCCGCGCCGAGGCTGAAGCGGAGTGAGCTCTGCGCGCGGGCAGACCCCAGTCCCATGGCCTTCAGCACGTGGGAAGGTTCGAGAGTGCCCGACGAGCAGGCTGACCCGGTTGAGACTGCGATGCCTTCCAGGTCGAGGGCGATCAGCAGCGACTCCGCCTCGACGCGCTCGAAGCTGATGTTCGTCGTGTTGGGCACGCGCTCGCCGGGCGCCCCGTTCACGGCCGTGTGCGGCACGCCGTGGAGCACACCCGATTCGAGGCGATCGCGCAGGCCGCCCATCCGCAACTGGTACGCGTCGAGCGCTGCCAGGGCCAGTCGCGCGGCGACGCCCAGGCCCACCAGCGCGGGAACGTTCTCCGTGCCGGCGCGCCGGCTCCGCTCCTGCCGTCCGCCCGTCATCTGCGGCGTGAGCCGCAGGCCCCGGCGGACCCACAGCGCGCCGATTCCCTTGGGCCCGTAGAACTTGTGAGCGGAGATCGACAGGAGATCGACGCCGAGCGCGCGGGCCGACACGGGGATCTTCCCGGCCGACTGCACCGCGTCGGTGTGCATGAGGGCGCCACGCTCGTGTGCGAGCGCCGCGATGGACGCGACCGGCTGAATGGTGCCGACCTCGTTGTTCGCGTGCATGACCGATACGAGCGCCGTCGTGTCCGACAGTGCCTCCCGGACAGCCTCGGGCGACACGACCCCGTTGCTCTCGACGGGAACGACCGTCAGCGTCCACCCGCGTCGGGCTAGCGCGCGCGAGGTCTGCAGGACGGCTTCGTGTTCGATACCGCTGACCACGATGCCGCGGCGGCCCGTCGGCTCGAGCGCCTCGGCGACCCCACGGATCGCCAGATTGATCGCCTCGGTGCCGCCCGCGGTGAAGACGATCTCGGCGGGATCGCCCCCCACCAGCGCTGCGACGGACGTCCGGGCTCCGTCGATGGCCCCCTTCGCCTGCTGCCCGAAACTGTGGACGCTCGAGCCATTGCCGACCAGGTCGCGCATCGCCCGCGTCACCGCCTCGACGACGGCCTCGGCAGGGGGCGTGGTGGCGTTGTGATCGAGGTAGATGCGCATCGTTTCCAGAAGTGTAGCATCGCCCCTAACTGACGGCACTAAAACGGGTAGACAACCTTTTCGCCCCTCCCATATACTGACGGGGCTTGGTTCCCCTGCAGCGAGTTCATTGTTCCGGGGCGGTGCGTTCGAACAGAACACACGGATAGCGGAGGTTTTAACGATGTGGAAACGGGATGAGGCGGTGAAGCCGTCTGGGCCGGTGGCAGGGGTTCCAGTTCCGGCCGCGCCGGCGGCGCACGCAGCGCCGGCGCCGGTGGTGCCCCAGCGCTCCGACGAGCCGCGCCCCACGTTACGGGACGTGGTCAATATCGGCAAGTCGGTGGTCATCAAGGGTGAGCTGAACGGCAGCGAGGACCTCACGGTCGAGGGTTATGTCGAGGGCCGGGTCGAACTGCGCGATCACGTGCTGACGGTAGGCCCGAACGGGCGCATCAAGGCGGAGATATTCGCCAAGGCCGTCATCGTGCTCGGCGAAATCACCGGGAACGTGACCGCGAACGAGAAGGTCGACATCCGCGACAAGGGGTCGGTCGACGGGGACATCATCTCGCCGCGCGTGGCGATTGCCGAGGGCGCGCACTTCCGCGGCAGCGTCGACATGCAGCGCGCCGGCGGCGTCAAGTCGGTCCGGACCGAGACGAAACCGGCGGACGCGCGGCCCGAAGGCAAGATGGCGCCCACGCCGCAGCCAGCCATGAAGATGGGCGTTTAGCCGAGACCGCAACCTTACGGACGGCGGTGCGCCGCCGTCCGTATCCATCCACACTGAGGGGTCGAGTTGGCGGACGAGTCGGGCGGCGGTCTCACCGGGTTCTTGTCGCGCCTGGGGAGTCGCCGCGCTCCGGAGTCGACGCCCGCCTCCCCCACAATCGAGGCTCCGCCGCCTTCGCGCGAAGCCCCCGTGCAACCCACGAAGGCCCTCCGTAAGTTCCTGCGCACGTTCGAGGCCCAGGAAGCTCCGGTCCTGCTCGATCTGGGCCCGGTCATCGGCTCCAACCTGACGTTCTTCGGGGAGACGCTTGGCTGCAAGGTGTTCATCGAGGATCTCTACACCGACATCGAGCAGCACGTACGGTCCGGAACCACTGCCGACCTGCCCGCGTTTCTCGGCAACCGCTTGACGCAGCCAGCCGGCAGCATCGACGGGATCCTCGCCTGGGATCTGATGGATTATCTGGAAGCGCCTGCGGCGCAGGTGCTGGCCACCGAGCTCTCGCGCATCATGAAGGTGAATGGGGCGCTGCTTGCGTTCTTCGGCACGGCGCCGCAGCCCGCGGATCTGCACTACACGAAGTTCGTCATTGCTGACGACCAGACCCTCCGCCACCGAACGTACCCCGCCTCGCGCGGCCGCCAGCGCGTGCTCCAGAACCGCGACATCATCAGACTGTTCGACACGCTCCGCGTGTCGGATTCGTTTCTGCTGCAGACGAACGTGCGTGAAATCCTCTTTCGCAAGCCTGCGTACCTGACGCCCGAATCGCTCGGCGCCTAGCACCGGCGGGGCGACCTGTCGGGCCGGCTATCAGGCCGTGTGGTACCATCGGCCGAGAACTGTCCGCCTTATCCCTTCATTAGCGGCGACGCGAATCCAGGCGGCAGACTACATCCTGTCGCCTGCAGTCTGTAGCTGAATATCGTCCACCTTTCATCACGTAAGACCACTGCCATGATCAATCTGGACTTGTCTGACGAACAGCTCCTGTTGGAGGCATCGGTGCGGGAGTGGGCGGCGCGCGAGGTCGCGCCACACATCAGGGACTGCGACCGCGAGCACCGGTTCGACCCGCGCGTACTGCCGCAGATGGCCGATCTCGGTGTACTCGGTGTCTGCGTGCCGGCCGAGTACGGCGGGGCCGGGATGGACTACATCGCGCTGGGCCTGGCGAGCGAGGAGCTCGAATATGTCGACACCTCGCTTCGCGTGATTCTCTCCGTCCACGTGGGCCTGAACTCTCTGACTCTGCTGGCGTGGGGCACGGAGGATCAGAAGCAGCGCTACCTCGTGCCGCAGGCCCAGGGCCAGAAGATTGCCACGTTCGGCCTCACCGAGCCGGCGGCAGGCTCCGACGTGCGCGGCATCCAGACCGTCGCGATCCAGCAGGGTGACCGTTACCGCATCACCGGCGAGAAGATGTGGATCTCGCTCGCCGACGTGGCCGACAACTTCCTCGTCTTCGCCTGGACGGACCTCGAGAAGAAGAAGCTGCGAGACACTTCCGGTATCAGCGCCTTCATCGTGGAGCGCAGCATGCCCGGGTTCTCGAGCGCCACGCTCAAGGAGAAGTGGGGCATCCTCGCGGGGAACACCGGGTCCTTCAAGATGGACGAGGTCGAGGTGCCGGCTGCCAACATGGTGGGACGGCCGGGCGAGGGCTTCAAGATTGCCATGTTCGCCCTCGATCAGGGCCGATTCACCGTAGCCGCCGGGGCCACGGGGCTCATCCGCGCGTGCCGCGATGCGAGCGCCACGTACGCCCGCGAGCGTAAGACCTTCGGTGTGGAAATCGGCGAGCATCAGCTCGTGAAGGAAATGATCGCGCAGATGGAATCCGACTACCAGGCCGCGCGCCTGCTCTGGCTGAGGGCCGGCTGGTTGAAGAACGAGGGCCGCCGCAACACTCGCGAGACCGGCCTGGCGAAGTGGTTTGCGACCGTCGCCTCGGAGCGTGCCGCGAGCGATGCCGTGCAGGTGCACGGGGCCAACGGCTACTCGGATGAGTACCCCGTGGGACGCTTCTACCGGAACTGCAAGGGGGCGGTCATCTACGAGGGCACCCGCGAGATTCACAAGGTGATGCAGGCCGATTACGTGCTCGGGTATCGCACCGACCGCCCGACTCGCTGCGATCTGCCGCCGATGCAGCCGACGGTTGCCTCCCGTTGATCGACGACTGCCGTGACCGGGTCGCGGCAGTGGGCGTGCCCGCGATGGATTCGTGATGGAATCTGATCTCTCTCTCGAGTTCCTCCGCGTGGTCGAGCAGGCCGCGATCGCGTGCGCCCACACCATGGGCCTGGGGGACGGAAAGCGGTCGGATCATGCCGCTGTCGAAGCGATGCGTCGCGAGCTCGATCGCGTGCCGATCGATGGGTGCATCGTCATCGGCGAGGGGGAGCGTGACCAGGCGCCGATGCTCTACATCGGCGAGCACGTCGGTCTGGCGAACGTCTGGCGGGCCAGCGGCCGCGCAGGGTTGGGGCCGCCGCAGATTGACATCGCCGTCGACCCGCTCGAGGGCACGAACCTGTGCGCCACGGGAGCGCCCGGCGCGATTGCGGTCCTCGCCGCCTCCGAACGCGGCGGTCTCCTCCATGCGCCCGATCTCTACATGGAGAAGCTCGTCGTCCCTTCGCCCGCGAAGAACGCGGTGGACATCGACGCGCCGGTTGCCGACAACCTGCAGGCGATTGCCAGGTCGCTCGACCGCGAGGTGGACGATCTCGTCATCGTGGTGCTCGATCGGCCGCGCCACGAGAAGCTGATCGCCGACATCCGCGCCGCTGGCGCGCGGATTCGTTTGATCGGCGACGGCGACCTATCCGCCGCAATCGTCGCGGCGGTCGTCGGAACGGGGGTGCACGCGGTCATGGGCACCGGCGGCGCGCCGGAAGGGGTGCTGACGGCGGCGGCCATGCGGTGCCTGAACGGCGAAATCTACGCGCGGCTGGTCGTGCGCACCGAAGAGGACGAGGCCCGCTGCCAGGCCATGGGTATTCCCGACACCAAACGCGTGTATCGCGCCGCCGACCTGGCCCCTGGACGTTCCTTGATCTTCGCGGCCACGGGTGTCACCGACGGCTCGCTGATGAAGGGCGTCCGGTTCTTCGGTGACGGCATTCGCACCGAATCGCTCGTCATGCAGACGGATCCGCGGCAGGTGCGCTTCATTGACAGCATTCACGTCAACGACGCGGACGACGTGAAGATCCGGTTCTGAGGGGCACATGGGGACCGGGGTCCAGCGGCCCGGTGGCGTCCCTGCCGCGGGCGGCGGTCCGGTTCTGGCGTGGCGCCGCAACCTCGCGGCCCTCACAGCGGTCAGCTTCATCGGCTTCACGGGCTTCACGCTCGTCATGCCGTTCCTCCCGCTCTACATGGCGGAGCTCGGCCTGCATGACGTCGGGGCCATCGCGCTCTGGACCGGCTTCACCCTCGGCATCACCCCCGCCATAACGGCACTGCTGGCGCCCGCGTGGGGACGCCTCGCCGACCGGTTCGGACGCAAGCTCATGGTCGCACGCTCGCTCGGGAGTTTCGTGGTGATCATGGCCGCGATGGCCTGGGTGACCCAGCCGTGGCATCTATTCGCCCTCCGCGCCATCCAGGGCCTGTTTGCCGGGTATGGCCCCCTGTGCCTCGCGATGGCCGCGGAGTCGTCGCCCAGAGATCGGGTCCCGCAGTCGATCGGCATGGTGCAGACGGCGCAGCGGCTTGGGCCGGCGCTTGGCCCGGTGATCGGTGGCGCTGTAGCGGGTCTTGTCGGACTTCGCACGGCGTTTCTGGTGACATCGGCGTTCTACGTGATCGCCCTCGTCCAGCTGCTGGTGCTCTACAAGGAGCCCGCTATCGAGCACACGTCGTCGGCCGGTGTCCCGGCGCGCGTCACCTTCAGCAACGTGCTCGCGTTCGAGAACTTCCTGCTGCTGATGGCGGCCATCTTCGGACTGCAGTTCGTCGATCGCAGCTTCGGGCCCGTGCTGCCGCTCCATGTCGGGGCGATGGGCGTCGCACCGGCTCGCGTCGCGTTCGTCTCGGGTATCGTCTTCTCCGCGCTCGCCTGTTCGGCGGCGTTCGGCCACCACCTCTGCGCGCGGCTGCTGCGGCGCTGGTCCGCACGGGACGTCATCAGCGGAGCGGCGCTCGTATCGGCCGCCGCGGTCGCCCTCTTCGCGGCGATTGGGGCCGCCTGGGCGCTCGTTCTCGCCGCAGCGGTCTTCGGCGTCAGCATCGGAGCGGCTATGACCGCGGCGTATGCGGCAGCAGCGGGCGTCCTGCCAGCCAACGCGCGCGGGTCCGGTTTCGGCTTCCTGTCGAGTGCGTCACTGACAGGGGTGGCGTTGAGCCCCGTCGCGTGCGGGTTTCTCGCCGCAACAGACATCCGCATGGTCTTTGTCGCCGATGCGGTCGCCCTCTGCGTGCTGGCGGTGCTCGTACGCCGCGTGATGATCGAGCAGCCGCGGGTGACGGAGACGCCCGTGATCGCAGACGCGTAGGACAGTGCTCAACGCTCGCGCGTGTCAACTATCTCGAGTTCCTGCGGCTCGCTGCCAATGGTCTCCTCGACGGGCGGGGGCGTGATCGACGGGCGCCGCGGGAACGTCAGGCGCAGCAGCGGGGGCGTCACCATCGTGGTCGCCAGTACCATGATGACGGCGGCCGAGAACACGTCGAGGCCAATCAGCCCGTTGGCCAGGCCGTAGCCCGCCACGATCAACCCGACCTCGCCGCGTGAGATCATCCCCGCGCCGACGCGCACGGACTCCGTGGTGGTGAACCCGGACAGGCGCGCGAAGCTGGCGCAGCCAACTGCCTTCGTCACGATCGCGACCACCGCCAGCAGCACGGTGAACAGCACTCGGTCCCCGAGTGCGCGGCCGTTGGCGAGCAGGCCGATGCTGATGAAGAAGACCGGCACCAGCATGGAATACGTCAGCGGATGGATGCCGTGATCGATCGCCGCCTTGAAGCGCGTCTGCGCGAAGAGGACTCCCGCGAGATACGAGCCCGTGATGGCGGCCACGCCGCCCACGTACTCCGCCGCCCAGGCATACAGGAGCGCGACGACCAGCACGACGGCCAGCAGGCCCTGGCTCACG
Organism: Vicinamibacteria bacterium; assembly: GCA_963763095.1. Taxonomy (GTDB): domain Bacteria; phylum Acidobacteriota; class Vicinamibacteria; order Vicinamibacterales; family JAENWD01; genus CAVUCH01. The sequence continues at coordinate 77,992 of CAVXNR010000009.1, read as the reverse complement.
GCCAGTCGCTCGGCCCAGGCGCCGACGTGTTCGAAGTACCGGCCGAGGAGAATCGCGCTCCCGAAGAAGAGCACCATCCGGACCACGATCCAGGCAATCTCCTGGGAGCTGACCCCGCCGGTGGCGCGCGCGAATGCCACGATTACCGACAGCAGGATGATCCCCATCACGTCGTCGATCACGGCGGCGCCCAGAATGGTGGACCCTTCGCGTGAACGGAGCGCCTTCAACTCCATCAGGGTCTGGGCGGAGATGCTCACGCTTGTCGCCGTGAGGATGGTCCCGATGAACAGGCCCGTCCAGAACAGGGGCAGCCCGAACGCCACCGCCGTCAATGCCCCTCCTGCGAGCGGCAGGACAACGCCGCCGAACGCGGCCCAGAACGCCACCCGACCCACACGCCGCATCTGGACGAGGTCGGTCTCGAGGCCGGCGATGAACATCAGCAGGATCACGCCGATCTCCGCGAGATCCCGCACCGAGTGGATCAGCGGGCCCGGCGGTCCGCCGTGCGCCGGCTGTAGGGTGTGCGCGAATATCGGCCACCCGAGCACGTCGAGGACCGTGGGCCCGAGCACCAGCCCGGCGAGGATCTCACCGAACACGGCGGGCTGGCCCACGCGATTGGCCGCTGCGCCCGACAGCTTTGCCGCGGCCACGACGAGGGCGAGCACCAGGAGCAGTTGCAGCAGGTGGGTCATTGGAAGCGGAGCCCGTGCCGGAGAGAGACGCGACGCAGTATTCTGACCGCACGTGTCCGCCTTGCCAAACGACGCCCGTTCACATGAAGCGACTGATCGTCGATCCGCGTCGTCCTGACCCGACGGCGATCGCCGAGGCGGCGGCGGTAGTTCGCGACGGGGGCATCGTTGCGTATCCCACCGACACCTTGTACGGGCTGGCCGCCGATCCGCGGGATCTCCGGGCCGTGGCCCGGCTGTTCGCGGTGAAGGGGCGCGCGGGCGATCGCGCTATCCCGCTGATCGCGTGCGACGAGCTCGCCGCGGCACACGCCGGGCGGCTCACGGGTCGGACACGCGCGCTGGCCCGTCACTTCTGGCCCGGTCCGCTCACGCTGCTCGTGAGGGCCGACGCGACGTCTGGCGCCGGCTGTGCACAGCGAGAGCCGGCTCGTGGGCGTGCGCGTCCCGGATAGTGTGGTCGCGCGTGCATTGGCGCGGGCGGCAGGCGGGTTGATCACGGCGACGAGCGCCAACCGTTCGGGTGCGGGAGCGACGGCCGATCCGGACCTTCTGCAGCCGCTCGCGGCGAGCGGTCTCGACTTGTTGCTCGATGCCGGACCCGCTCCCGGCGGTCCGCCTTCCACCATTGTGGACGTCACGGCGGAGCCGCCGCTGCTCGTCAGGCCCGGCGCGGTGGCATGGGAGCGCGTGCTAGAATTTCTCGACAGATATCCAGCGTAGTTCGTCCGGCCACCCTTCGTTCAGCCTCGCATCCACCACCGGCTGATGCCACCACCGCGCAGACCCCCGCATCCCGAACGTGCCGCGATCGTAGGCCTGATCACGGCCAGCTCCCGGCGCCTGCAGGCGGAACGGTCCCTCGACGAGCTCGCCGGCCTGGCGGATGCCGCGGGGGCGACCGTCGTGCTGCGCATGTCGCAGGAGCGCCCGAGGCCCGATCCCTCCACGTTCCTCGGCAGCGGCAAGGTGAACACGCTCGCCGCGGCGTGCGACGAGGCGGATGTGGCCGTGGTCATCTTCGACAACGAGCTGTCGCCGGCGCAATTGCGCGAGATCGAAGCGCGCGTGCAACGGAAGGTGCTGGATCGCACACAGCTCATTCTCGACATCTTCGCGCGGCGGGCGCGGACGCGTGAAGGCAAGTGGCAGGTCGAGCTCGCGCAACTGCAGTACCTGCTGCCGCGACTGGCTGGCTCCGGCACGGCCCTGTCGCGGTTGGGCGGCGGCATCGGCACGCGCGGTCCTGGAGAAACGAAGCTCGAAACCGATCGGCGGCGCATCCGGCAGCGCATTCAGCAGATCTCCGCTGCCATCGACGAGGTACGGCGCCGGCGCGCGCAGCTGCGCGAGCGGCGCCAGAAACAGTCCATCCCGACGGTGTCCCTCGTCGGGTACACGAACGCCGGGAAGACGACGCTGTTCAACCTGCTGACACGAGAGGCGGCGGAGGCGACCGACGCGCTCTTCGTCACCCTCGATCCCGTCGTCCGCCGCGTGCGCCTGCCGGACCGCCGTGAGCTGCTCGTCTCGGACACGGTCGGCTTCATCGAGCGCCTGCCGCACACGCTGGTGGCGGCCTTCCGCGCCACACTCGAGGAAGTGAGCGAGGCCGACCTCGTGCTGCACGTCATCGATGCGGCCAGTGCCGAGCGGGAGGGGCACGTGGCCGCAGTGCGTGCGGTTCTCGAGGAGATCGGCGCCGGCGACGTCGAGCGTCTCGACGTGTACAACAAGTGCGACCTGCTCGATCCGAGCGAGCTGCGGCGGCTCCGCCAGGCCGACCCCGCGGCGCTCTATGTTTCCGCGAAGACCGGGGACGGTCATGGCGAGTTGATCGAGACAATCACTTCACGCCTGGCGCTCGACGTGCGCCGTGTCACGCTGGAGTTCGACGCGCACGCTGCGGATACGCCGGAGCGCGTCGCACGCGTCTACCGTCACGCGCGCGTCCTGCGGCACGTGACGCTCGATGGCCGTGTGTCGATCGATGCGGACGTCCCGCGCCGGGCGCTGCCGCGGCTGCAGGAAGCACCGCCCCCATGAGGATCTCGAATGCGGCTGCGCTGGTGTGCCGCGCCGGCGTGATTGCGGGGCTCACCGTGTTTGCCGCGTGCGCGGCGAGGACGGCCCCGCCGCCGCCAGCCGGTGGCGCCCTCAGCTTTCCGGACTTCGTCTATCCAGCCCCGCCAGACACCGCTGATGCGGAGACGACGGCGCGGCAGGAGATTGCGTGGCGCTGGCTGCAGGCTGGAGACCTGCGGACGGCCGAGCGCGAGTTCAAGGGCATTCTCCGGGGGTCGCCGGAGTTCGCCCCGGCGGCGAGTGGACTGGGCTATCTCCTGCTTGCGCGCCGGCAGCCGGGCGAGGCACTCGACCAGTTCAGCGGCGCCTTGAAACACGCGCCGGGCTATGCGCCGGCCCTCGCAGGGCGTGCGCAGGCGCTGCTGGCGCTCGGCCGCGACGCTGAGGCGCTCAGCAGCCTCGAAGCGGCCGCGGCCGCGGACCCGTCGCTCGACCTTGGACCGCGAATCGAAGTGCTGCGCTTCAGGCGCACCGAGGACAGGATCGCCGCGGCGCGGCGGGCGGCCGAGCAGGGGCGTCTGGACGAGGCGCGCTCGGCGTACGAGCAGGCGATCGCAGTGGCGCCGGAAACCGCGTTCCTCTTTCGCGAGCTCGCGGCTGTCGAGGACCGTGCGGGGCAACCGGCGAAGGCGGTGGAGCATCTGCAGAAGGCGGTGTCGCTCGACCCGGCCGATCAGAATGCGCAGTCGATGCTCGGGGATGTCCTGCTGGCCCAGAACGACCCGGAAGGGGCGGTGAGGGCCTATGCTGCGGCGCAGGCGATCGACCCCACGCCTGAAGTGACTGCGAAGCTTGCGGCCGCCAGGGAGCGCGTCGCGCTTGCGCGGCTCCCCCCGGAGTATCACGCGATCGCCGGGCTTCCGGAGGTGACCCGCGGTGACGTCGCGGCGGTGCTCGGCGTTCGTCTGGCCGATCTGCTGGCGCAGCGAAGCAGGCCGGGCGTCCCGGTGACCGACGTGCGGTCGCACTGGGCATCGAGCTGGATCCTCGCCGTGGTCCGTGCGGGCGTGATGGAGCCGCTGCCGAACCATACATTCCAACCCCAACAGGGCGTTCGTCGGGTGGATCTCGCACAGATCGTCGGCCGTGTGCTGGATGTCATTGCTGCGGTCCGGCCAGGCTCGGCGGCGGGGTGGCGGTCGGCCCGCGTGGCGGCCGCCGATGTGTCGCCGAGCCATCCGACGTATCCGGCCGTGTCCCAGGCGGTTGCCGCCGGCGTCCTGCCGCTCGCGGGAGACGCGTTCGGGCCGTCCCGCCCGGTCTCGGGCGCGGAGCTGCTCGGTGCAGTCGACCGTCTCGAAGCGCTCGCGGCTCCGACGGGTGGGCGCCGAGGGCGGTGACACGCCACATGTCGAATCTGACCGTCGCGAATCAGCTGACGCTCCTGCGGATGCTGCTCATCCCGGCGTTCGTGCTGCTGGTCATCTACGCGCATCTGGGCTGGGCGCTCGCCGTGCTGTTCGTCGCGGGCGTGACGGATGCGCTCGACGGGCTGATCGCGCGGCGTGCGGGTCAGAAGACCACGCTGGGTGCGTGGCTCGACCCGATGGCGGACAAGCTGCTGCTGACGAGCGCCTTCATCGTCCTCACCGTGCCGGGCACGACGCTCGTCAACCGGATGCCGCTGTGGCTCACGGTCATCATCCTGAGCCGCGACATTGCCATCGTGACGACCGTTGCGATCGTCAATCTTGCCATCGGGCCCCGCACCTTCACGCCCTCGCCCTTGGGTAAGGCTGCCACCGCTCTCTATGTCGCCACGGCCCTGATTTTCATGATCTTCAACTACCTCGAGGCGCACTCGCCGATCCTCGACGTCTTCGTCTACGCGTCGGCGGCGATCACCATCGTCTCGAGTCTGCACTACATCACGCACGCCGCCCGCATCGTGAACCACGCGGGCTGAGGGGTGTGTGACTCGGCTACGAGCTCGCGTCCAGCTTGCCCCGGAAGTAGGCGATCGTGTGCTCGAGGCCCTCTTCGAGCGTCACTTTCGGCTCCCATCCGAGCAGCGTGCGTGCCCGCGTGATGTCGGGCTGCCGCACCTTCGGATCGTCGACCGGCAGGTCCCGGTGGACGATGCGGCTCGATGAGCCCGTCATGCGGATGATGGTACGGGCGATCTCCTCGATCGTCATCTCGCGCGGGTTCCCGATGTTCACCGGATCGTTCACGTTCGAGAGCATCAGCCGGATGATGCCGTCCACCAGGTCGGTGACGTAGGTGAAGCTGCGGGTCTGCGAGCCGTCGCCGAAGATCGTGACGTCCTCGTTCCGCAGCGCCTGCGACATGAACGCCGGCACCGCACGTCCGTCGTGCAGACGCATGCGCGGGCCGTAGGTGTTGAAGATGCGGACGATCTTCGCGTCGAGCCCGTGATAGCGGTGGTACGCAACGGTCATCGCCTCGGCAAATCGCTTGGCTTCGTCGTACACGCCGCGGGGCCCAATCGGGTTCACGTTGCCCCAGTAGGTCTCCTTCTGGGGGTGCTCCAGCGGGTCGCCGTACACCTCAGACGTCGACGCGATGACGAACCGGGCACCCTTTGCCTTGGCCAGACCGAGCGCCTTGTGCGTGCCGAGCGCGCCGACCTTCAGCGTCGGTATGGGCAGCTCCAGGTAATCGATGGGGCTCGCCGGACTCGCCCAGTGCAGCACGAAATCCACCGGCCCGTCCAAGTAGATGTAGTTCGTGACGTCGTGTTTGATGAAGGTGAAGTCGCGGTTGTGCAGGTGCGCGATGTTGCCGAGGTCACCCGTGAGCAGGTTGTCGATGCCGACCACCGCGTATCCGCGATCGAGCAGGGTTTCGGCCAGATGTGAGCCGATGAAGCCGGCTGCGCCGGTGATGACCACTCGTTGCTGCATGGAATCAGTTTCCCCGGGACGCCCGGCCCAACCTGGAACCCGGAACCGGAATTTCAGTACGCGTGCTTCTGGAACAACCCCTTCACGACGGTCAGCCACATGATCTTCACGTCCAGCGACACCGACCAGTTCTCGATGTAGTAGAGGTCGTATTCGATGCGCTTCTCGATCGAGGTGTTGCCGCGCCACCCATTGACCTGCGCCCAGCCGGTCAGGCCCGCGCGCACCTTGTGGCGGAGCATGTACTGCGGGATGCGCTGCTTGAACTGGTCGACGAAGAACGGCCGCTCGGGCCGTGGGCCGACGAGCGACATGTCACCCCGAAGCACGTTCCAGAGCTGCGGCAGCTCGTCGAAGTTCGTGCGCCGCAACAGGCGGCCGATCGGCGTACACCGCGGGTCGTCCTGGCTCGCCCATACCGGCCCGGTTTCGCGCTCGGCATCCTGATACATCGAGCGGAACTTGTAGATCACGAACCGCTTCCCGTCGAGTCCCATTCGCTCCTGCCGGTAGAACACCGGCCCGCGCGACGTGGACCGGATCAAAGCGGCGATGGCCCCGAACGGGATCGCGAGCAACATGAGGCTGCACGCGGACAGCCCGATGTCGATCGAGCGCTTCAGGACGCTGTTGAAGCCCTGCAGCGGCACGTCGTTGATGTTGATGATCGGGATGCCGTCGAGGTCTTCGAGCCGCGCTCTGAGCGCGATCACCTGCAGCAGGTCGGGGACCACCTTGACGTCGATGCACTCCTGCCCGATCGCCTCGAGCAGGTGCAGCATGCGGAGGTACTCGTCGGCCTGCAGCGCGACATAGAGGTGATCGACGCCTTCGCGCGCGGCGATCTCGCCCGCCTCGTCGAGCGTGCCGAGCAGCGGCAGTCCCCGGTGGCCCAGCATGTCGCCGCCGGCACGATCGTCGACGAACCCGACGATGTGATACCCGAGCTCGCGGTGCTCGAGGATCTTGTCGGCCACGAGCCGGCCCAGCTCTCCGGCGCCGGCGATGAGGATGCGCTTCAGGCCGATGCCCGCACGCCAGCGCCGCTCGAGCAGCTCCCGGACCACCTCGCGCGAGGCGAACGTGAACAGCACGTTCACCAGGAGGAAGACCGCCCACACGAGCTGTGAGACCTCGTATGCGCCCCGGTCCTTCATCTCGTCGGGGACGTAGTACGCCTGGAAATACAGCGTGGCGACGATTCCGAAGACGACCGCCAGGATGCTCCCGACGAGGACGGCGAAGAAGTCGTCGACCCGCGAGCGGCCGCGCCGCAGCCGGTAGAGCCCCTGCACGTGGAACGCGAACGGCACCAGCACGCCGATGAACGGCAGCACGTTCACGTACTGTGCGAACGGCGGGTAGCCCTTGGTGACGGCGAAGATGGGTGTCTCGAACCGGATCAGGTAGGCGAGCAGGAACGCCGCCATGCCGAGCAGCGCGTCGGACACGACGTAGCAGGCCGCGAGCAGGCGGTTGTGGCGCCTTACCACCGGCTGTTCCCGGGCGCGCTCGGCGTTCGGTCGATGGCCGCCAGGATTCTCGGCGGCGAATCGCTCCCGGCTGAATCGCTCCGCGTGCCGGCGGATGACGGACGGATTGAACGGCCGTTCGGCGGCTTCTCGCAGACCGGCGGCGAGTGCCTCCGAGCCGGGAGCGTCCACGAGAACGCCGGTACTGCCGGGGATCACGGTTTCGAGCGCCCCGCCCTCCGCGCGCGAGACCACCGGCCGGCCGCAGGCCTGGGCCTCGACGGCGACAATCCCGAAGTCCTCCTCGCCAGGCAGGATGACGGCGGTCGCGCCGCGGTACAACTCCCGGATGTTCTCGTTCGTGAGGGTCCCGAGGAAGGTGACGCCCGGGCCAGCGGCGGCCTCAAGCCGGCCACGGTCCGGCCCGTCGCCAACGATGCGCAGGGGTAGCCCGGCGAGGCGCGCCGCCTCGATGGCGATGTCGATGCGTTTGTAGGGGACCAGCGCGGACACGATCAAGAAGTATGGCTCCGGTGACCGTCCGTCTGGACTGTAGAACGCCGTGTCCACGGGAGGATACACCACCAGCGCATCACGACCATAATATCGTCGGATCCGCCCGGCGACATACCGTGAATTCGCCACATAGCGATCCACGCGCCCGGCGGTCGCCGCGTCCCACCGCGCCAGCCGTCGCATGGCGGCAGCGGCCGCGAGGCTGCCGAGCCGTCCCAAACGATCCGGCCCGAAGTAGCTCGGGAACTGATCCCAGGCATACCGCATGGGCGTGTGGCAGTAGCAGACGTGCCGGGCGCGGCCGGGTACGATGACTGACTTTGCGGCGCAATGGCTGCTGCTCACGACGAGGTCGAACCGGTCCAGATCGAAGAGTTCGATGGCGATCGGGAAGGCGGGCAGGGCGTGACGATAGAACCGCCGGATTTGCGGAAGCACCTGCAGGAACGACGTGTGCCGGGGGAGCGCCTCGACCGTAGGTGAGACGGCGCCGGCGACGTGCACGAGGGTAAACAGCTCGGCCGACGGAAACTGCTCGCACAGCGCTTCGAGCACCTTCTCGCCACCCCGCATGCCGGTGAGCCAGTCGTGGATCAGTGCGACGCGCATCACGGCTCGGCCGCCACCTCGCCGTAGATCTGCCGGATCCGCCGGATCGAGCGGTCCCACGAGAATTCCGCGGCCCGCGCGAGTCCCCTGGCGCGCAGCGTCTCCCGGAGCCCGGGCTCGGTCAGCACTCGCCGGAGGCCATCCGCGATGGCGCGCGGGTCGCGCGGGTCCACCAGCACGGCCGCGTCCCCCGCCACTTCCGGCAGCGACGAGACGTTCGACGTGACAACCGGCGCGCCGCTCGCCATGGCTTCGAGCGGCGGCAGTCCAAAGCCTTCGTAGAGCGATGGGAACACGAACACGGCGGCCAGCCGGTAGAGCACCGCGAGCGTCTCGTCCGGCATGAAGCCCAGAAACCGCACGTACTTGTGGAGGTTGTAGCGGTGCACCGCCCGCCGCAACTCGGCGTACTTCGAGATCTCATCGCCGATGACGATCAGCTTCAGGTGGTCCAGTCCGTCCTCTCGCAGCAGGTGGAATGCATCAATCAGCCGCTCGAGGTTCTTGTGCGGCTTGACGTTGCCGGCATACAGCACGAAGTCGCCGGTCAGCTGGTAGCGCTGCGCCACCCGCGACATCTCTTCCTCCGGCGGCTGAACGCGGAAGCGATCGTCGATGCCGTTGTAGATGACGCTGATCTTCTCCGGCCGCACGTCGAAAAAGCGCAGGATGTCGCGCTTCGATGTCTCCGAGACCGTCAGGATCCGGTTCGAGACGCGCGCCGCTGTCCAAAGCGAGGCCCGCGCGTACGTCAGCGACAGCCGGTTCGGCAGGTACTCCGGAAACATCAGGTGGATGCAGTCGTGGATCGTGACCACCGACTTCCGCCGGCTGAGCGGCGGAAGCACATAATGCGGCGCGTGAAAGAGATCGACACGCTCGCGGCGCAGCGCCAGGGGAATCGAGAACTGCTCGCGCACTGAGTAGGGATTGGAGTTGTCGGGCAGTGCGCGAAAGTTCGGCCCGAGCGACGGCGCTACGCCGCGATCCCGCTCCTGGCACAGCAGGACGTATTCGGTGTCGTGATCGATCCGCGACAGGACGCGCAGCACGTTCCGGATGTAGGTGCCGATCCCGAAGTCGTGGAGCTTTCTGGCGTCTATCGCAATGCGCACGCAAACGGTCCTTCGGCCGGGGAGCCGTGCGCGAACACCGCGTGCGCAGCGGCGGGGCAGTGTGGCCCGGAGGCCACCCCGTAATTCTAGCCGTCCCCTGGGGCCGCTTCCCGAAACAGATCGGGATGTTGCCCTCGCACCCGCAGGTACCAGGCCAGCAGGGTCGCCCAGGCCGGGCGCCACTTGCGATAGAACGCCAGCTGTCCGCGCCGGTAGGCAACCGCGGTGGCCCTCCCTGCGCCGACAGAGGATCGTCCCCGCACGTGGATGACCTCGACAGCAGGCGTGAAGCGGATCTGCCGTCCGGCCGCCCGCAACGAAGCGCAGAAGTCGACATCTTCCCAGTAGAGAAAGAACCGCTGATCCAGGAGCCCCACCGCGACCGCATCGGCCCGGCGGACGAGCAGGCACGCGCCACTGACCCATGCGACCGTGCGCGACCGTCGCGTGTTCGACTCGACCCACGCGTGCATCGGCCAGGCCCCTCGCCGCTGCGAGCGGCCCAGCCATCGCTGCCACGCTTCGCCCCAGGGGCTCGGCATGGGCCCGAACGACAGCTCGGCCCTGCCGTCACCGTCCACCAGTCGCGGACCAAGCGCGGCGGCCGCCGGATCCGACCGCAGAGCCGCGACCATCGTATCGATCGCCCCCGCGGGAACGATGGTGTCGGGGTTGAGGAGCAGGACCAACTCGCTGGCGCTGTCTCGAAACGCGATGTTGTTGCCTGCGCTGAAGCCCACGTTACCTGGCGCACGCAGCAGCCGCACCTGCGGAAACGTGGTGCGCACCATTTCCGCAGCCCCATCCGTCGAGGCGTTGTCGACGACGACAACCTGGTGCGAGCAGGCGGGAGGCGCTGCCGTCAACGAGGCCAGGCAACGCGCGAGGTCCTCGCGGGCGTTGAACGCCACAATCGCGATCGTCAGGATCACTGGGCGGCGTCCTCGATGGCACGAAGCGTCGCCGCGCCCGCCCCAGCCCAGCGGTACTGCGCGAGCACAGCGGGCGCGGCTTCGAGCACCCGGATCCGGTGCTCGGGCTCCGTGAGCATCGCCGTCAACGCGTCCGCGACCAAACCTGCATCGGGGGCTGCCACGTAGGTAGCGGCCGCCCCGTACACTTCACGGGCCACTGCCGTATCGAGAACAACGGGCGGGACCCCGGCGGCGAGCGCCTCGAGTGGCGTCAGACCGAAGCCCTCGTACTCGGAGAGAAAAGCGAAGGCGGATGCTTCCGCGTAGAGAGTCCGCAGCCGCCGATCGTCCACGAACGTCGTGACCGTTACGTGGGACCCGACGCCGAGCTCGTCGGCAAGGCCAGCGGGATCGATCCGTGGCCAGGTGCGGTTGTCACCGACGATCGCGAGCCGCGCATCGGGTACGCGGCGGAGCACCGTCGGCATCGCGCGGATGAGTGCGTCCACATGGCGCCGGTTGAAGACGGATCCGACGAAGAGGATCAGGGGCGCTCCGGGGGATGTGGCGGACCCTGGTGGTTCAGCGTCGAGGCTCAGCCCCACACCCAGCGGGATCACGCGGATGCGGGATGCCTCGATCGCGAGGTGCCGGACAATCTCGTCCCGCGAGAACGCGGAGAGCGTCAACACGACGGCAGCCCGGCGGGCGGCCAGGCGGGTAACGAGACGGCGCCTCGCGCCCTCGCGCCAGCGGAACCATTCAGGATGGGCGGCAAACGACACATCGTGCACTGCCAGGACAACGGGGACTGGGCAGATCAGCGGGGCGGTGTAAGCCGGTGCGAACAGCACGTCCGGCGACAGGCGCCGGAGCGCCGTCAGCAGCGTAGCCTGCTCCCAGCCTGTCCCGCCTCGCCCCGGAAGCACGACCTGCTGCATATCGAGTGTGTTCGGAGGGGGGCTGATGGGCCCGTGCGCGAGCAGCGTGAACCTGTGCGTGCGTGCGGCGGGCAACGCGTCCCAGCTCTCGATCAGGCGCGTGAGGTATCGCCCCACACCCGTGGGCCTCGAGACGAGCTCGCGCGCATCAATCGCGATTTGCACGTCGCCTCACGCGCCGGCGCATGGCGTCAGCATAGAGCCGCCAGACCGTATGGGCCGACTGGGTCCACGAGAGTGTCGCGGCCCTGCCCAGCCCACGCCGGACGCACGCCTCAGCGAGGCCGTCTTCGCGAAGCAGCCGGCGGATGGCATCGGCAATCGCTAGCGGATCGTCTGGCGCCACGAGAAGGCCAGCATCGCCGGTGACCTCGGGAAGTGCTCCGCGATCGGAGGTGACGACCGGCACCCCGAGTGCCATGGCCTCGAGCACTGGAAGGCCGAAGCCCTCGTGCCAGGAGGGGAGCACCAGGAGCGAGGCACCTTCGAAGAGCGCGCGTCGTTGGGCGTCGGGGACGTAGCCGATATAGTCCACGCTGCCGACGAGCGGTGACTCGCTCATGCGGCGAACCCACGCCGCCGCTGATGCCGGGGCGCGACCCGCTACCCTGAGCGGCGGGATGTCTCTTTCCTGCGCTCGCAGGAGGGCGTAGGCGTCCAGAAGGGCGCCGAGGTTCTTCCGGGGCTCGAGCGTGCCCACGAAGAGCACGTAGCCCGCCGGATTTCGGGGCTCTTGGCGGCCCCCGGCGGTCCAGCGAGGCGGACCCGGAGGCGCCACCACCACGTGCTCGCGGGGAATGGACAGCGCCTGAACAATCCGCTGCGCCGAGTGCTCCGACGAGGTGAGGATGCCGTCGGCGCGCCTTGCGTGTGTCTGCACGAGCGGCGGGTAATCGCGCCGGACCTCGGCGCGGGTGCGCTCGGGGTGATCCAGGAAGTCCAGATCGTGAATCGTCACAACTCCCGCCCCGAGAGTCGGAATGAGCAGGGGATGTGCCGCGTGAACGACGTCAAACCGGCCGCGGACCAGCCGCTCGACCCGGGGCACACCGACCCGGTGCCACCACCAGTTCAATACCCGTACAGGCACCCGCCGGTCGTGCACCGGAACGCCGGGTGCGCCGGCTCCCAACTGCGGATCCGGCCGGTCTTTCCAGGAGCTCGTAAACAACTCGAGCCGATGATCAGGCGGCGCCGTCGCCGCGAGTGCCCCGGCGAGTTCATGAACGTATTCGCCTACACCCGAACGGTTGCGCAGAGCTGGGCGATAGTCGAGCAGGACACGCACGTGGGGGAAGGCTAACAGGGCACCGCGACGGGGGCAAGGGTTCGCCGATGGCTCGCCAAGTCCTTGCGCGTCAGTAGGTTGATTCAACCCGTCGCAGTGTGGTACGGTTTCGTGTTTTTTCCTCAAGCACAGGACCCTTCTGTGCCCCAGGAGTCCCCTGCATGAAGATTGCGATTGTTGGCACCGGCTATGTCGGGCTGGTTGCCGGCGCGTGCTTCGCCGAAAACGGCAATGACGTAACGTGTGTCGACAAGGATGCTGCCAAGGTTCGCCTCCTCCGGCGCGGGCGTATGCCCATCTACGAACCAGGACTGGAAGAGATGGTCCAGCGGAACACGGCCGAGGGGCGGCTCGTGTTCACGACTGTCCTGAACAAGGCGGTGCGACAGTCAGCAATCATCTTCATCGCTGTCGGTACGCCCCAGGGAGAAGACGGCTCCGCCGACCTCCAGCACGTGCTCGCGGTGGCCCGCGACATCGGCCGGGCGATGAACGATTACAAGGTCATCGTCGACAAGAGCACGGTGCCTGTGGGCACGGCCGCGCGCGTGCGCGACCTCATCGGCCGCCAAACCAAGCACCCATTCAGCGTTGTCAGCAACCCGGAGTTCCTCAAGCAGGGCGCGGCAATCGAGGACTTCCTGAAGCCCGACCGCGTCGTGATCGGCGCCGAAGACGCCCGGGCCGCCGAGATCATGCGGGAGCTGTACGCTCCCTTCACCCGAACCGGGGCGCCGGTGATGGTGATGGACTGCGCGAGCGCCGAGCTGTCGAAGTACGCGGCCAACGCCCTGCTCGCCACCCGCATCTCGTTCATGAACGAGGTCGCCAACGTCTGCGAGGCCTTCGGCGCCAACATTGATGAGGTGCGGAAGGCGATCGGGTCGGACCGGCGCATCGGATCGTCCTTCCTGTTCGCTGGCGTCGGATATGGCGGCAGTTGCTTCCCCAAAGACGTGAAGGCCATCCTCAAGTTCGCGGCTGACAAGGGCTACGACTTCGAGACGCTGCGGGCCGTCGACAGCGTCAACCAGCGGCAGAAGGGCCGTCTGGTGGCGAAGATGCAAAACCATTTTGGCAACCTGTCCGGGAAGACGATCGCCCTCTGGGGACTCGCGTTCAAGCCTCGCACGGATGACATGCGCGAAGCGCCTGCGATCACCATCGTGGAACGGCTGCTCGCGGCGGGCGCGAGAGTGCAGGCGTACGATCCCGAGGCCGGCAAGGTGGCACGTGGGCTGTTCGGGTCCAGGATCCACCTCGCGGACAAGAGCTATGACGCTCTGAAGGGAGCGGATGCGCTCGCCGTCGTCACCGAGTGGAACGAGTTTCGTGAGCCGGACTTCCCGCGAATGCGCAAGCTGATGCGCTCGGCGGTGATCTTTGACGGCCGGAACATCTACAATCCCGAGCAGATGCAGACGCACGGCTTCGCGTACTTCTCGATCGGGCGTTGATGGTGGACCCGCGGCGGCGCTGAAACCGATTCACTGAGTGAACGCGCTCCTCCGACTGCTTCGCTACGCGAGACCCTATCGCCTGCGCTTCGGGTGGGCGCTTGCGGCGATGCTCGTGTACGCAGCAGCGTCGGCCGCGCTTGCGTACCTGATCAAGGACATCCTCGACAAGGTCCTGCCGCACGGGCAGGACTTGTCGCTGGTGGCCGCGCTCATCATCACGTTCTACGTCTTCAAGGGACTCGGCTCCTACTTCTCCGCGTACCTGATGGCCGACATCGGGCAGCGCGTCGTGCGCGACCTCCGCAACCTCCTGCAACGCCACATCCTGGGGCAATCGGCCAGCTTCTTCGCGCACCGGGCAACTGGGCAACTGCTCTCGCGGGTTACCAACGACGTCGGCCAGGTGCAGCATGCTGTCTCGGAGACCATCGGCGATCTCCTGCAGGAATCCCTCGCGCTCGTCGGGTACGCCGGGCTGCTGTTCTACTATGACGCGGGCCTGGCGCTCGTGTGCCTGACGGGCGCCCCGCTGATCGTCTACCCGCTGGCGCAACTGGGCAAGCGCCTGCGCAAGACGACGCGCCGCAGCCAGGAAGCGCTCGAGCACTTGTCGCACGTGAGCACCGAGGCCTTCACCGGCCACCGCATCGTCAAGGCGTTCACGGCTGAGGAGCGCGAGGCGGAGAAGTTCGAGGCGGCGTCCCACCGGCTGTACCGCACGAACATGATCGTCACGCGCATCGTGTCGATCCTGCCGCCGCTCATGGAGTTGCTGGGCGGGATGGCGATCGCGGTCGCCCTCTGGTACGGCAGCCGGGCAATTGCCGCCGGACGGCTGACCCCTGGGGAGTTCACGTCGTTCGTGGCGGCGCTCCTGCTGATGTACGGCCCGGTGAAGAAACTCAGCCGAGTAAACGCCAGCCTTCAGCAGGCGATCGCCGCCGCCGAGCGCATCTTCGAGGTGCTCGACGAGCACACCGAGGTGCGGGAGCGGCCCGGCGCGCCGGCACTCGCGCCGTTTGCACGCCAGATCGAATTCCGTGACGTGGTGTTCGCCTACGACGATGCCAGCACGCGCCCGATTCTGCGCAATTTGAGCCTGACGGTCCGGGCGGGCGAGATGGTGGCGATCGTCGGCCGGAGCGGCGCGGGCAAGACCACGCTGGTGAATCTGCTGCCCCGCTTCTACGACGTAACGTCGGGGGTGATCCTGGTCGACGGGGTGGATATCCGGGACGTGACGATCGCGTCCCTGCGCGCGCAGATCGGGATCGTGACGCAGGACACGGTGCTCTTCGACGACACCATTGCGCGCAACATCGCCTATGGCGTCCCGGCCGCCACCCGCCAGGAGATTGAAGCGGCCGCGCGCGCGGCGCACGCGCATGATTTCGTGATGGCCCAGCCACACCAGTACCAGACGCAGATCGGTGAGCGTGGCCAGCGGCTCTCCGGCGGGCAGCGCCAGCGCATCGCGATCGCGCGCGCGATCCTGAAGAACTCGCCCATTCTGATTCTCGATGAGGCGACCTCCGCGCTCGACTCGGAGTCGGAGCTGCTGGTGCAGGATGCGCTGGCCAACCTGATGATGAACCGCACGTCGTTCGTCATCGCGCACCGGCTGTCGACCATCCGTCGCGCTGATGCCATCGTGGTGATGGAGCGCGGCCGAGTCGTCGAGGTGGGACGCCACGACGAGCTCGTGACGCGTCCACAGGGTGTGTACGCCCGCCTGCATTCGATGCAGTTGCTCGAAGGGCGGCGCGCACCAGCGGCCGCCCCTGTGCTGGTCGAGCCGGCGGAAGGCCGTGTGAGTGTCGCGGTGGGCGAGCGCCAGGACGACTGATGATCAAGAGCATGACCGGCTTCTCGTCCATCACGCATGAAAACGACATGGGCGTGATCGGCGTCACCATCCGTGCGGTGAACCACCGGTATCTGGATCTGCAGCTGCGGACGCCGGCGAGCGTGAGCGAGCGCGAGCCCGCTTTGCGCGCTGCCGTGCAGCGGCACGTCGCCCGGGGACGTGTCGAGCTGAGCGTCAGCCTGCAGCCGCGGCAGCAGGCTGCGCTGCAGGTCGAATTGAACGCCGCATTTCTCGGTGCCCTGCAGGCCGCGCTGGCGCAGGCGCGCGATCAAGGACTGATCGAGGGGCGGTTGACGCCGGGCGATCTGCTGCGCCTGCCACAGGCGCTCTCCATTCGCGAGGGCTCGGCGAGCGCCGAGCCGCTTCCCGCCTCATTCCTCGACGCGGTGGAGCGCGCAGTGGACGGGGCGTTGACCGACCTCGATCGTATGCGGACGCACGAAGGGGCGCAGCTTCGAACCGATTTCGCCGGGCGGCGTGCCCTCCTCGAAGCGCTGATCGATGGTCTTGCGGAGGCGGCGGCAGCCGGCCGCACGAGGCTCGAAGCGCGGCTCCACGACCGCGTGCACGAGCTCGCCGCTGACGTGTCAGTGGACCGCACCACGCTGGCGGCCGAGATCGTACGCACTGCCGCGCGATCGGACATCAGCGAGGAAGTCACCCGCTTCCAGGCGCATCTCGTGCATTGGGACACGCTCAGCGATAGTCCCGAGCCCTGCGGGCGCAAACTGGATTTCCTGCTGCAGGAGATGAACCGCGAGATCAACACGATCGGTTCGAAGGCCGACGGGATTGGAGTCTCGGAGCTGATCGTGACCGCGAAAGCCGAGCTGGAGAAGCTCCGGGAGCAGGTCCAGAATGTCGAGTGAGACGAGATGAGCGGGCGGCTGTTCATCGTGTCTGCACCGTCCGGCACAGGCAAGACGACCCTGGTGGAGCGTCTCGTGCGCGACATGCAGGGCATCACCATGTCGCGGTCGTATACATCCCGGCCGCCACGGCCCGGGGAAGCGGATGGGGTCGACTATAATTTCATTTCCCGCGAGCGCTTCGAAGCGATGATCGCCAATGGCGATCTACTCGAACACGCACAGGTGTTCGGCAATTGGTATGGCACCGGCGCGGCCGAGACCAGCCGTGCG
Source organism: Vicinamibacteria bacterium (assembly GCA_963763095.1). Taxonomy (GTDB): domain Bacteria; phylum Acidobacteriota; class Vicinamibacteria; order Vicinamibacterales; family JAENWD01; genus CAVUCH01. The sequence continues at coordinate 61,015 of CAVXNR010000009.1, read as the reverse complement.
CTCGCCGCGGGCGGCGACCTCGTGCTCGTCATCGACGTGCAGGGTGCCCGCCAGGTCCGGAATGCCAGCTTCGAGCACGTCGGGATTTTCGTGCTGCCGCCCTCCTTCGAGATCCTCGAGGACCGCCTGCGGCGGCGCAGCAAGGATTCCGAGCCGCAGATTCAGCGGCGGCTCGCGGTGGCGCAGCAGGAGGTCGCCGCGGTCGCGGAATACGAGTACGTCGTCATCAACGACGATGTGGACAGCGCGGTCGCGCGGTTGCGGGCGATTGTCGAAGCAGAACGTTCGCGGCTGCGCGCGATGCAGCCCCAGGCCGACGCGATCATCGAGAGCTTCCGCGCCGCGCCCCGCCGCGTGTAACACCGAACCTGGAACGGCACATGTCTCTGATAGCCCTCGGCATCACCGGCGGGATTGGCGCTTACAAAGCGATCGAGGTCGCACGCGGTCTGCAGAAGCGCGGTCACGAGGTCGTCGCGATCATGACGCGCTCCGCCCGCCGCTTCGTGGGCCCGCTCACGTTCGAGGCGATCACCAGCCGCCGCGTGATCACGGACCAGTGGAGCCCCGGCAGCAACGCGGATATCGAGCACATCTCGATTGCCAGCGACATCAGCCTGCTGCTCATCGCGCCAGCCACTGCCAACACCATTGGCAAGCTCGCGAACGGTATCGCCGACGACTTCCTGTCCTCTCTGTATCTCGCCACGCGCGCGCCGGTGCTGGTGGCGCCCGCGATGAATACGCACATGCTCCAGCACCCGGCCGTCCAGCGCAATCTCGCAACGCTGGCCGCGCGCGGCGTTCGTTTCGTTGAGCCCGGTGAAGGCTTCCTTGCCTGTGGATGGGTCGGCAAGGGCAGGCTCGCCGAACCGGACGAGGTCGTGACGGCTGCCGATCAGCTGGTACGCGGCGACGGGCCGCTGCGGGGCCGGCGCCTGATTGTGAGCGCCGGGCCGACGTTCGAGGATCTCGATCCCGTGCGCTTCGTGGGGAATCGGTCGAGCGGCCGTATGGGATATGCGATCGCCGCGGAAGCCGCTGCCCGCGGCGCCGACGTGGTGCTCGTGAGCGGGCCGACAGGGCTGCAGCCGCCGGCTGTGCGCGAGGTCGTGCGTGTGCGGACGGCCGCGGACATGCACGACGCGATGCTGTCGCTGGCCGAAGGCGCAGACGCGGTCGTCATGGCCGCAGCGGTCGCGAACTACACGCCGGCGTCACCTGCCGTGCAGAAGATTCCCCACGACTCGGAGACAATGACGCTGCAGCTGACGCGGACGCCTGACATCCTGGGAGCCCTGGCGTCGTGGCGCGCAGCGCGAGGGGGCCGGCGACCGGTCCTGGTCGGCTTTGCTGCGGAGACACACGATGTCGTCGAGCGCGCACGCGCCAAGCGCCTGCGTAAAGGAATCGACGTGATCGTCGCGAATGACGTGTCACGATCCGACGCCGGGTTCGAGGTGGACACGAATGCGGTTACCCTCATCGGCGACGGGCCCGACGAAACGGTCGCCCTCGCCAGCAAGGCCGCGGTTGCCGGTACAATCCTCGATCGGCTCGCCCAGCTGCTGGCGACCGTACCCACCCCGGTATCCTGATCGCGTCCATGCCCACGGATCCCCGTGATGTTGTCGAACACCTGCGCTACTACGCCGAGCTCGGCGTGGAGGGCTTTTCACGCGATCGTGCCTGGCGTGCCCGCGCAAGCGCCGCTCCGGCACCGCCGGCTCTCGCCCCCACGCCGGACGCTCGAGCGGAACCTGATAGCGGGCAGGTCATGCCCCCTGCGGCCGGCACAGCGTCAGCCTCAGCGTCACCTGGGTCGCATGGCACGCCTTTCATGCGGTCACCCGCCGAGGCGCTGGCCATCGTCCGCTCAGACCTGGGTGAGTGCACACGCTGCAAGCTGCACAAGGGACGAATCAAGCTGGTATTCGGCACCGGCAACGCCGAGGCGCGGCTGATGTTCGTCGGCGAGGGCCCCGGTGCCGAGGAAGACGAACAAGGCGTGCCGTTCGTCGGCCGCGCCGGTCAGCTGCTGACGCAGATCATCAAGGCCATGGGCCTCGAGCGCGAGGACGTCTACATTGCGAATGTCGTGAAGTGCCGCCCGCCGGGCAACCGCAATCCCGAGCCCGACGAGATCGAGCAGTGCGAGCCATTCCTGATGCGGCAGATGGACGTCATCAAGCCGGCCGTCGTGGTCGCGCTGGGCAAGTTCGCCGCACAGACCCTGCTCCGCACCACAGAGCCGATCTCGAGGATTCGCGGACGCTTTCATCAGGTCGGCGACACCCGCGTGATGCCGACATTTCACCCGTCCTACCTCCTGCGCAACCCAGCGGCCAAGCGTGACGTGTGGGAGGACATGAAGGCAGTGATGGAGGTGTTGAGGGAGGACGGGCCTTCGACGTAATGCACGATGCAGAATGCACAATGCACACGCTGCCAACCCCATCACGAGTGATGGTGATTGCGCTTCGCGTTTGCGCGCTTCCTTCCGCCAGGCATGCTGGTTCGGCCTCTTGCATTGTGCATTGTGCATTCTGCATCGTGCATTCTGAATGCCCGTCCTCGTAGCCGTCCCCGTCCCCTTTCTCAGCCTCCTCACGTACGACGTTCCTGATGGGATGACCCCTCCGGTGCGGGGAGCGCGGGTGCTCGTGCCGCTCGGCACGCGGCAGGTGACGGGGTGCGTGGTGGGCACCCTCGCCGACGCACCGCCATGCGTCGAGCTCAAATCAGTGCTGGAGGTGCTCGACGACGCGGCGTTCCTGCCTGGACATATCGTTGATCTCGCGCTCTGGGCGGCCGAGTACTACGTGGCTGGTCCCGGCGAGACGGTCGCCGCGGCCATGCCGCCCTTTGCGTGGGTCGAGAGCGAGCGTCGTGTCTCGATCACGGATGCCGGCCGCGCCCGCCTGACGTCGGCGAGCGGCGATGCCGGCGGCGCGGCGATCGTGGTGCTCCGTGCAATCGCGGATGGTCGCAGCTTCAGCACACGAGAGATCGGGGAGGCTGCCGGTGGCGTGCGCGGCAGCATCGATACGGCCCTCCGCGGCCTCCTGCGCGATGGCTGGATCGCGTCGGCACCGGTCTTGAGAGGCAAGGCGTCCGCGTTTCGCACGGTGAGGGTCGTGTCGCTCACCGTGGAAGGGCAGGCGCTCGCTGGTGCCGTAACGGCCACGACTGCGGACAACGAGGCAGCCGCCGCGTTCGCTGCGCTCGGGGAGAAGCAATCCGCTGCTCTTGATGCCCTTCGCGGCGTACCGCACGGCCTCTCGGTGCGCGTGCTGCGAGAGCGTGGCGTTGGTGCGGAGACCGTGAAGCGTCTCGCGCGCCGTGGTCTCGTGTCCGTGCGGGACGAGCGAAGCGAGCGCAACCCCTTCGTGTCGGCCGCGGCGCTGGCTGCCGGCGCCGTTCCGCCGTCAGCGAGCGGCGCGCCGGGGAGCCGGGACCTCACCCCCGAACAGGCCGACGCGTTCGCCCGGCTGCGGAAGCACGTGGCGGCCGGCCAGTTCCACGTGGCACTGCTGCACGGCGTGACCGGCAGCGGCAAGACGGAGCTGTACCTCCGCGTGGCGGCCGAAACGCTGACGGCCGGTCGCACGGTGCTCGTCCTGGTTCCGGAAATTGCACTGACGCCAGCGGTCGCCGCCGTGTTTCGCGAGGTCTTTGGCGATCGCGTCGCTGTGCAGCACAGCGGGCTGTCGGACGGCGAACGCCACGACCAATGGCACCGCATCCGCAGCGGCGCAGTCGACATCGTCGTGGGCACGCGCTCGGCGGTCTTCTCGCCGCTCGACGATCCCGGCCTCATCATCGTCGACGAGGAGCACGATCACTCCTACAAACAGGAGGAGACGCCGCGCTACAACGGACGCGATCTGGCGATCGTGCGCGCGCGGCAGGCCCGCGCGCTCGTCGTCCTCGGATTGGCCACGCCGTCCATGGAGAGCTACAGGCATGCGCTGGACGGCCGGTTCGAGCTCATCACGCTGGACCGCCGCGTCCTCAATCGTCCTCTGGCGGACGTCTGCGTCGTCAACATGCGCGAGGTGCTCGCGGAAGAGGGCCCGGAGGTCATTCTGAGCGCCACGCTGGTCGGTGCGCTCGAGCGCCGCCTGACGCGAGGCGAGCAGGCGTTGCTGCTGCTCAATCGTCGTGGCTTCTCGACCTCGGTGTTCTGCCGCCAGTGCGGCGCGACGCTCGATTGCCCGAATTGCAGCATCTCGCTGACCGTCCACCGGCCGCGGCACGGCGCTCCGCGGGCGCGCTGCCATTACTGCAATCACTCGACGGCCGTGCCGAACGCGTGCACGAACTGCGCTGGGCCCTACCTGGAACACGTCGGATACGGGACGGAGCAGGTCGAGGCGGAGGTGCGCCGCCTGATGCCCTCGGCACGCGTGGCGCGAGTGGATCGCGACACCATGCAGCGCCGGGGAGCGATTCAGAGCGTGTTGGCGCGGTTTGCCCGCGGTGAGCTGGACGTCATCGTCGGCACGCAGATGATCGCGAAGGGACACGACTTCCCGGCGGTGACGCTGGTAGGCGTAATTTCAGCGGACGTCGGCCTCGGACTGCCGGATTTTCGGGCGAGCGAGCGCACCTTTCAGTTGCTGACGCAGGTCGCTGGCCGGGCGGGCAGGGGAGACCTCGCCGGCGAAGCGATCGTGCAGACGCTGTTTCCGGAGCATTACAGCATCCAGCTCGCGTGCCGCCAGGACTACCGCACTTTCTACGACCACGAGATTCGCTATCGGCGGGCGATGCGGTATCCACCGGTTGTGAGCCTCATCAACGCCGTCGTCCGCGCGCCAGCCTTCGGCCGGGCGATGGACGACGCGGCCGATCTCGCGGCGCGCGTGCGGATCGCGGCCGTGGCCGGGGCGTTCCAGGTGCTGGGACCGGCCCCCGCACCGCTCGGCAAGTTGAGAGGCGAATACCGCGCGCAGATCTTTTTGAAAGGCACCAGGCGCACGTCGATGCGCGAGGCGCTTCAGCAGGCCGTGGCTGCGATGCCTGACTTGCAGCGGCGCGTCACCATCGACATCGATCCGCTGTCAGTGATGTGACTCTTGTGGGGCAGGGCTTCAGCCCTGCTATGTCCCTCTAGAGACTCAGTGCGGCAGCAGCTGAATCACCTCGATAGGCGCTGGCGTGAAGCAGACGATGAAGATAGCAAGGGCGAGGATGGCAATGCCCAGGCGGGCACGATCGAGCGGGACATGCTCGTCGGTCGTCTGAGGGTGACGGGGCCCGAAGAAGAACAGCATCGTGATCACCAGCGCCGTCCACACCAGCCAGCTCGATGAGAAATACGTCAGGACGAGCGCGCAGCCGATGGCCCCGTAGGTGACCACCGTGGCGCGCCGCCCGAGCACTGCATACGCGATGTGTCCGCCATCGAGCTGGCCGATCGGGAACAGGTTCAGCGCTGTGGCGAGCAGCCCGAACCACGCGGCGAATGCCATCGGGTGCAGGTTCAACGCGTAGCCGTGTGGCTCGGCTCCCCAGATCATCCGTGCGGCTCCCTTGAACAGCAGCGGCTCTCCGAGTGCCAGCCCGCTGAACGTCGGCGGCAAGGGCGCGAGATTCGAGAGCATCAGTCCGATCACCAGCGCGGGCACGGCGATCACGAACCCGGCGAGCGGACCCGCCACGCCGATGTCGAACAGAATGCGCTTCGTCCGGATTGGCTCCCGGATGCGAATGAAGGCGCCGAGCGTCCCGGTCAGGATCGGCGCCGGCAGGAAGTACGGCAGTGACGCATCCACCCGGTAATAGCGGCAGGCGTAGTAATGGCCCAGCTCATGGCAGCCCAGGATCGCCAGGATCGTGAGGCTGTACCAGAGGCCGTTCAGGAAGAGCGAGACACCGAGCGCGGGGACCGCGTTGGTGAACCCTGCCTTGAACCCGGCATAGTGCAGGGCGCCCATGCCGGTGGTCGTGGCCAGGGTTGCCAGGAGCAGCACCGCGTTGATCCACGGCCGCCGTTTCCGCACGGGTCCGGGGGCCTGCCACGGGGCGTAAGCTGGCTGGAAAGCACGAGCGTCGGCTGGGTCGAGCCCGAGGAACTCAGGCTCCTGCGGGGCAGACGGAACGCGAGCGGAGGTGGACAATCGTGAGTTCCCGGGTGCAGAGGCCGACTAGCTGATATTCTGAAGGTCCTTGCCAGGCTTGAATCGAATCGTCCGCCCCGGTGGAATGCGGACTTCCTTGCCCGTCCGGGGGTTGCGGCCGATGCCGCGCTTGCGGGGCTTGACCTGGAAGACGCCGAAACCCCGTAGTTCAATCCGCTCCCCACGCTGCATCGACACCCGCATGGCATCGAACACCGCGTCGACGGCAAGCTCGGCCTTGACCTTCGTGATGTCGGCGATTTTGGAAACCTCGTTCACGATGTCGAGCTTGATCATGCGGGAGACTCCTGCGAAACCGTTAAGTATCATAAAACGCGGGACTTATGGAGTCAACAACCGTTCTGTGGCGCATCGGGAGCCGTCCATGGTCGGCATGATGCCGCTCGTCTGTGGGGCGAATCGGTTGGGAACCTGATCCGTGGACCATTCCCTTCCACTCGTCGTGCTCGCCGGCCGCCCCAACGTCGGAAAGTCGACGCTGTTCAACCGCATCACCCGCACGCGCCGCGCCATCGTTACTGCAGTGCCAGGCACCACGCGCGACACGATCGAGTATCCGGTGACGTGGAACGAGACCCGCTTCTCGATGGTCGACACGGGCGGGCTGTTCGGGGCAAGCGAGGATCCGCTGCACGCCCTCGTCGTCGAGCAGGGGAATCGGGCGCTCGCGCAGGCCGATCTCGTGCTGGCCGTGTTCGACGGCGAGTCCGGCCTCGTCGCCGGCGATCTCGATGTGGCGCAGCGCGTGCGGGCGCTCGGCAAGCCGATGGTGGCGGTCGTGAACAAGACCGACATCCGCGTCGCACGGGAGGCCGCCGTTCAGTTCTTCGAGCTCGGCCTGAACCCGGTCGTGGAAATATCGGCCGAACACGGCACGGGGGTGGACGACCTCCTCGACGAGGTGATCAAGCGGCTGCCTGGCTTCCGCGGCGCCCGGAAACTGCCGTCGTCCGACGCAGCTGCGGAGGAAGACCAGGCCGGCGAGACCGCTTCCACTCCCGAACTCCAGGAGGTTGGCATCGCCATCATCGGGCGCCCGAATGCCGGGAAGTCCTCCCTGGTGAATCGGCTCCTACGCGAGGAGCGGATGGTAGTGAGCGAGGTGCCCGGCACCACGCGCGACGCGGTCGACGTGGTACTGCGCTGGCACCGGCGAACGTTCCGGATCGTGGATACCGCGGGGATCAGGCGCCCGGGGCGCGTGTCGCGATCCGGCCAGCTGGAAAGCCTCAGCGTGATGGTGGCCCGTCGCGCCATCGAACGCGCCGACGTGGTCGTGCTGCTGGTCGATGCGACCGTGGGCGCCACCGATCAGGATGCGGCCATCGCGGGGGAGGCCGACAAAGCAGGGTGTGGCGTCATCATCGCCGCGAACAAGTGGGACCTGATGAAGGACCGTGGTCCCGATTTCTCCAAGGGCTTTGACGAGACGGTGCGCCATCAACTGAAGTTCCTGGACTGGGCGCCGGTGATGCACATCTCGGCGGCGAGCGGCGAGCGCACCCCGCGGCTGCTCGAGATGATCGATCGCGTGGCGGCGTCCAGGCGGAAGCGGGTGAGCACGGGCGAGCTGAATCGGTTCGTGGCAGAGGTCACGGCCGAGCATCCCCCGGCGAGCCCGGGCCGGCGGGAGGTCCGCATCCTGTATGCTGCGCAGACGGCGGTCGCGCCCCCGACGTTCGTGTTCTTCACGAACGTTGCGACCAATTTCCATTTCTCGTACGAGCGGTTCCTTCAGAACCGCCTGCGGGACGAGTTCGGCTTCCTCGGTACGCCGATCCGGATTCACGTACGTCGACGGGCCGGCCGGACGAAGAGAGCGTGAGTTCGGCCGGGTGATTGTCGTTGGCTAAAGGCTAAAGGCTCAAAGGCCAAAGGCTAAGGCTATAGGCTACGGGCTGCCGGCGACGGGCGGCGTCTGGCCTCAGGCCCGACCGGGCCGCAGCCTGCAGCCTCTCGCCTGCAGTCTGGTCGCGCTAGCGGCACTGGTGCTGGGCTGGTGGCGCGAACCGGCGAGATCTGGTGCTATACTCCGACGTCGAACGCGGACCTGACGACCCTTGTCCAGAGCGGATGTGGCTGAGCCAACACCCGAAATACCGCGGCGGGCGCTGCTCAAGTCCGCTGACGTGTGCGAGATCATCAAGGTGCAGCCGTACGTGCTGCGGTCCTGGGAGAAGGAATTTCCCGATCTCGGCAGGACGCGCACGGCGGGCGGACCCCGGTTCTACCGGCAGGCCGACGTGGAGCGCGTTCAGCGGCTGAAACAGCTGGTGTTCGGCGAGGGGTTGACCATCGCCGGCGCCCGGCGCCGCTTGGAAGAAGAACGCGGCACCCTGCAGGCAGACGAGCTGCCGTTCTATGACGAGCCGGTGTCGAAGCCGGCGTCGGTGTCGGCCGACATGCGGGAGCGGATCGACGGCGTCCGGCACGCGCTCCGCTCGCTGCTGGAGATGCTATCGGCCAAGCCGGGGCAATCAGTGCCCTCGCCGAGCGCCGGCGTCAACGGCGACGAGGCGCCAGCCCCAGAACCGATCGGGCGCGGCCGCACCCCCAGACGCCGCCGCGCCGAAACCGCCGTGGGCGAGTGACGCGCTCGTCGAGCGCGACCTGCCTTTTTCGGGATGTAGCGCAGCCTGGTAGCGCGCCTGCTTGGGGTGCAGGAGGTCCCGGGTTCGAATCCCGGCATCCCGACCAACTTTCGCCCCCGTGCTTGCAACGAACTTGCAACACGGGGGCGTTTCTATTTCGAGACGACAATGAAACGGCCGCGCATCCGTTCAGTGCTGGTTGGCGAGCACGGCAAGCCGGCCGTGCGCCTTGACGTGTCGGCCGGCGCACGCTGGCCAACTGGGCCTGAGTGTGCCCGCGATTTCAACCGCGCGCTCCAGGTGGACCACGAGGGAACACAAAGGGTCCGAGATAGAACGAGAGCGAGTCGTGCGGGCGCCGTGAACGTTTAACCTTCTTTCGGCGGCAAAAGCTCCGTTGGGTTCTGCGACAAGGCTTGGCGGACCCTGGAGATGATATGGGTGACGGTCGCGAAGGCTACCACGACCAGGACAGCCAAATCTCCCGCCAGGCGAGGGTGGTCATGAGCGTGACGACCAAGGCCGTCGCCGCCAGCGGGATCAGCGGGCCGGCGGGGAGTCGGAAGGCCAGCCCCTCCTCTCCCACCTTACGACGCTGCAGCACAATGAGCCCAACCACGGAGACGAAGTAGATGAGGAGGAGCGCGCTCGAGGCGAGGGCGGTGAGCGTGTCGAAATCGGCCTGGATCGCGAGCATCGCGGCCAGGGCAGCGTGCACCACGATCGCCACCGCGGGCGATCCGAAGCGCCGGCTCACGGCGGCGAGCTGGCGCGGCAGCCGCCCGGCGGCGGCCATGGCGAAGAGCGTCCGGGGCGAAGTGAGCAGATCGGCGCTCAGGAAGCCGAGGGTCGAGATCACCGTTCCGAGGAGCAGCAGGTTTCGGCCGGTCGATCCCAAGACGACGGCGGCGGCATCGGCCAGCGGCGCCTGATCGTGGCTCGGCAGCGCCGGTCCCAGGAGACCCTGGGCGGCGAACTGGACACCGAGATAGATCGCCGTCGCGACGGCCAGACCACCGAGCGCACCTCGCGGGATGGTGCGCGAGGGGTCGCGGAGCTCACCGCTCACGGCCAGCACCGCTTCGATCCCGCCAAAAAGGTAGAGGACCCGCATGGCCATCCGCCCTAGGTCGGCAACCGGGGGAAACGCGTCCCACCGGACGAACTCGGGCCGGAAGGCGATCAGACCGACTAGCATCAGGAGCACGAGCGGGGCAAGCTTGGCGATGGTCACGCCTTCCACCACGCGAGCACCGACCTTGGCGCCGCCCCGGACGTTGACGGTGGCGAACGCCCCGTAGATGACCAGGATGAGGAGCGCCCGGGAAGACCGCCGCCGACGCCGGGCACCAGGACGGAGAGCGAGCGGACGAATACCGAGGCCACGACGGCCGAGGCGATGAGCTGGACTCCGACATACATGAGGAGGCCGATGACCCACGCGGCGAAGGGTCCGAACGCGGTCTCGACGTAGGCGTAGGTCCCACCGGCCGCCGGCACTCGACTGCCGGATTCCGCGTAGCAGAGGGCGATCAGCCCCATCCCGAAAGCCGCGATCAGATAGGGAAGGATCCCGGCCGCGCCCAGGTCGCCGGCAACGACGGCCGGAAACACGAAGATGCTAGAACCGATGATGACGTTGATACGCTCGCGGTGAGACCCAGCGGCCCGATGGTACGGGCTAGACCGGCGGCCGGGTCGGACGTTCGGACAACGGGGCTCCTAAGAGCGAAGGGAGAAGGTGGCGCCGGGAAACCCTCCTATCCGTACGCTCGCCCCGGAACCGGCGGAAGAGAGACCGATTGGCTGACCCCTCTTGACCGGGTCTCGGGCAGGTCGAGACATTGGGCCCGCCTTGTGACGATGGAGACGCGCAACTATCGAGGGCCACGTGGACGAGCCGATCTCAAGCCATGTTGATGACGTCGCGGAAGGGTTGGTTCGCGGCATCAGCGGACGGTCGCTGACGGCCAACATCGTCAATCAGACTGTCGGGTCAGGGATCTTCGTGCTGCCCGCAGCGGTCGCGGCCATCCTCGGTCCTGCGTCCGTTCTCGGTTATGTAGGCGTGCGCGCTCGGCATCGGCCTGATCGGCCTCTGCTACGCGGAACTGGGGAGCCGGGTGGCGCGCTCGGGGGGCACGTACGCCTACGTCGAGGCCGCCTTCGGCCCGTTCGTTGGCTTCCTTGCCGGTATCCTCCTCTGGTTCGGCGGCGATGTCATCTCCGGCGCGGCGATCGCCGTCGTCACGGTCGACGCGGTCACGGCTGCGCTCGGCCTCGAGGTGGGCGGCATCGTGCGCACCGTCCTTCCTGTCGTCCTGCTGCCTAGCCTGGCGATCGCCAACATCCGCGGGGTTCGCACGGGCGCGAGGTTGGTGGAGGTGGTCACAGCGGCCAAGCTCGCGCCACTGCTCCTCGTCGTCGTCGTGGGACTCTTCCAGTCGGCGCCGCGGAATCTCGTTTGGACCGGCCTTCCCTCGATACACGACATCGCCAGGGCCGCGTTCATCCTCGTGTTCGCGTTCACCGGAACCGAAACCGCCCTCACAGCGAGCGGTGAGGTGCAGGACCCGACACGGACGATTCCGCGCGCGATCTGCTCGGGCCTCGTCATCGTCACGGGCCTCTACATCGGGGTGCACCTTGCGGCCCAAGGCATCCTCGGCCCGGCGCTCGCGAGCGAGCAGCGCGCTCCGCTCGCGGCCGCGGCCGGCCGCGCGAGCGGAGAGGTTGGGAGCCAGGTGATCCTCGCCGGTACGGTGATCTCCGCCTTCGGGTTTCTCACCGGGAACGTCCTGGCTGCGCCACGAATGCTCTTCGCCTTCGCCAGGGACGGGGTGGTCCCCAGCCGTTTCGGGGCAATCCACCCGCGCTACCGAACGCCCCACGTCGCCATCGCCACGCACGCGACCCTTGCGTGCGTGTTCGCGCTCACGGGGACTTTTCGCGCTCTCGCGGCGCTCTCGGTCGTGCCCACGCTCGTCGTCTTGCTCGGCTGTTGTCTCGCGACGCTCATACTGCGGCGCCGGGATGTACGCGCCCGGAGTGAACCCTTTCGTATACCCGCCGGCCCCGTGGTGCCTGTCGCTGCCACGGGCTTCGTCCTGTGGTTGCTCTCGAGTGCGGCGCGGGGCGAGGTACTCGTCGTTGCAGCAATTCTCGCGATCGCCACCGCGATCTACGCGTTGCGGCACTGGCGGTGGGCCAGCCAGCGACAATAACCGCCAAGTGAATCATTGCGCGCCCCGCCGATGCTCACGACGCCAGAACTCGACGATCCCGCGCTGGTGGTCGCGCCGGCCGCCAATGTCTGCTGACGGCTACCCTGAAATGGGCTGGCGCATCGTGGGATGTCAGCGGCCTACTCCCAGAGTAGTCGGGCCGGCTATCCGCCATCCATTGAAGGTGAAGGAATGCTTGTTGAGTGGCTCGCTTTTAGCGTTCTAGTTACAGCGTCAGTTACAGCGTCACATAACATTTCGGCGCACAATTCGTCGCCTACCCCTGAGACGAAATCGCCACCTGCGATTACGGTGCGCTCTGCCGAAGTGAGCGCGGTTGTGCGTGAGAATAATGCCGGCCCAGTCGCGGACTCCGTGCTACGCGTAGTGTCGATTGAGTCACAATATAACGTGGTCTATCGGTAGTCTGTCGCTCCCAGGTAAACGGGCAAACGCCGCCAGACGCCATTGTGCATGAGGCCATTACCGAGGTGTACCAGATAACTGAAGGGAGAGGCGTTCTCGTCACCGGCGGCACGATCGAGTCGGCGTCGCCCTTTGCCCGCAGACGACCCGGATGTGCGCCGCCTAACTGGTCCGAGTTCTATAGGCACGCTCATCCTCGAGGGGACACGCCAAGATGTGGGGCCTGGCGATGTTGTTGTAATTCCGCCGCACACCCCGCACGGCTTTGTTGAGATCAAAACTAAGCGGATCGTGTACACACTCATACGCATCGATCCCCAAGACTCCTTGAGTTAAAAGGTCGGCCCCAGTGATGAACGCGGCCGCATCCTCTGCTGAACCTGCAGAGCGCCGCTTAACAAGCCGCGGGGTGGACAAAGCACGAGATCTTCCTGCCTGCGGGCAAGACGAAGACGATGGACGGCACGCCGTGCCCATCTCCACGCGCCTGCTGGACGATCCTCGAGATGAGGCGCACGGACCCGGCGGGGCAACTGCATCCGCCGGATGCCTACGTGTTCGGGAACGAGATCGGGCAGCGGGTGGCGGACGTGAAGACGGCGTGGCGGCTGGCCTGTAAGCGCGCTCAGATCACCGGCCTGCACTTTCCACGACTTGCGGCGCGAGGCGGGCTCACGCTGGCTCGAGGGTGGCGTCCAACTGCATAACCGTGCGGGACTGGCTGGGCCATACGACGATCGAGCAGACCTCCGCGTACCTCAAGAACACCGTGCGGTCGAAGCATGACGCGATGGAGGCGTACGAGCGGCGGATTGGCTGTGTGTCACCGTGTGCCACGGAACCCGGAACTGAGGGGCACACCGCGACATGGGGGCAATGAGGCGACCCAAAAGACGCCAGAAAACACGACCGAGGCACGATCCGGCCACGGTTAACTGATCGTTGGGGTGCAGGAGGTCCCGGGTTCGAATCCCGGCATCCCGACCAACTTTCGCCTCTCCAAGTGCAACGGAAGTTCAACGGGGGGAGACGACGTTCAGCGACTCTCACGCGACCTGAGCGCTTTTTTCAGATGCCAATGGAGCCGGAGTCGAACGACTGAGCCGGCGCTCCCTGTCGCTTCGCACTCCACAGGCCGGCCGCGTCGAGTCGCGCCTGGTCAGCCGGATCGGCCGTGACGATCGACCAACCGAGCTCACGGAGTGCGTGGCACAGAACGTGGCGCCGATGAGGCCCGTTTCTGATCCACAGGACTCGGCGGTCGTCCTCTATTAGTTCGAATCGCGTCTCGATTCCGTCGTGCAGGCGAATAGTGATCACGGCTGCCCCCGAATCGACACCGTCGGGATGGCCCTTGCCATCGTCATGCCATACCCACCAAGGTCCAGCACCCGGACGTCGGGACTGCGATCGTCACCGCCCACCAGTTATCACCCGAAACTGACTGCGCGCGGCACGGCGCTTCGCGCTCGGCGCGTCGCCGCGCTCGCTCGAGGCGCACAGTGCGCGCCGCCGCCAACGCCACCAGCTCGGCATCTGCCGAATCGATGATCTCATCAGGAAGCGCCCGCATCAAGCTGTAGCAGCTTGTAGCCGGCGCAGCCGGCCGGGCGATTCTCAGCTGCGCCGGGGCGTCTTCAGCGGGACGCCGAGACGCTCACGCACGAGCGCGAGCGCCACCGGTACGAATAGCAGCGTGATGATGGTCGACAGTGTCAGTCCGCCAATGACCGCGATCGCCAGGGGCTTTTGCATCTCCGCGCCGGGGCCGAGTCCGAGGGCGAGCGGCGCGAGGCCGAACAACGTGCACAAGGTGGTCATCAGGATGGGCCGCAGTCGCACGGCGCCTGCTTCGACGAGGGCTTCGACGCCGTCGTTGCCGCGAGCGGCGACAATATCCGCGTAATCCACGAGGATGATGCCGTTCTTCACGATCAACCCGATCAGGAGGATCAGGCCCATCATCGAAGACACGTTCAGTGGGGTCCCGGTCAGCAACAGGAGCCCGAACGCCCCTGCCAGCGAAAGCGGGGCGGCCGACAGGATGATGATCGCCGGCAGGAAGCGGCGGAACTGCGCCACCAGGACGCCGAACACCAGGAGCACGGCGATCGACAGCACCAGCAGCATCGATCGGAAGGAGCCCTGCTGACTCTCGTACTGCCCACCGAGTTGCCAGGAGTACCCGATCGGCCATTGCTGCCCTGCCAGTGCGGCCTGGACGTCACGAATCCCGCTGCCCAGGTCACGCCCCTCCAGACGCCCGGTGATTGGAATCATCTGTCGGAGGTCTTCGCGGTGGAGTTCGGTCGCCCCCTCCGCCGTGTCGACCATCGCGATCGCCGACAGCGGGACGAGCGTGCCCGCCTCTGTGGTCAACGGGAACTCCCTCAGCCAGCCGAGGTCGAACCGCTGCCGATCAGGGAACCGCACGCGGACATCAATCAGCCGGTCATTCCTCCTGAACGACGTGGCTTTCTGTCCAAGAAGACCGCTCGTCAGCTGGCTTGTGATTTGTGCGACCGTGAGGCCGGCCTTGGAGGCGCGCGTGGGATCGACGTGCAGACTGAGCTCGGGATTCCCTCTTTGCGGCACCACGATGTCCACCACCCCGCGGATCTTCTCGAGTGTCTTGGACGTGCGCGCCGCCAACGATTCCAGCGTGGTGAGGTCGTCGCCGAAGATTTTGACCTCGACCGGCTCGGGGCTGCCCTCCAGGTCGCCGAGCATGTCCTGCAGCAGCATGACGAACTCGATCGTCATGCCGGGCATCTCCTTCGCGAAGATTGCCCGCTGCGCCTCGACGACTTCCTCGGCCGTCCGTGATCGTTCCGAGCGCGGCTCGAGACGCACCACGATGTCGCCGGTGTTCTGGGGGGTGGCGAACATCCCCAGCTCTGCGCCCGTGCGCCGCGCGAAGCTGGCAATCTCCGGCGTTGCCTGCAGCACGGCCTCGAGCCGCTTCAGCATGCGGTCGGTCTCTGGCAACGACGTACCTTCCGGGGTCCAGTAGTCGACGATGTAGCCGCCTTCGTCCATCTCCGGCAGGAAGCCCGTCTCGAGTTTTGTGAAGAGCAGCACACTCAGCGCCGCCACGGCCAGGGTCGCCACGATGATCACCGCGGGACGGCCAAGCGCCCACCGCAGCACGCCGGTGTAGCGCTGCGAAAGCCAATCAAGCGTGGACGATGGCCGATCGTGAGGGCGCAGGAACCGTCCTGCGATGCCGGGAATGAACAGCAGCGCGTATGCCAGTGACAGAAAGACGGCCGCGGCGAGGGTCATGGACAGCGCGGCGAAGAACTGCCCGACTACTCCCTGGAGCAGCCCCAGCGGCACGAATACGACCACGGTGGTGAGCGTGGAGCCAATCACGGCGGCCAGCAGCTCCTGCGTGCCCCGCTCGACCGCGACGGCCACCGCTTCGCCGGCCGATCGGTGCCGGTGGATGTTCTCCAGGACCACGATCGCGTCGTCGATGACGAGGCCTATCGCGATAGCGAGGCCGCCCAGTGACATGAGGTTGATGGTGCCGCCGACAAGGTGCAGCACGAAAAAGGTGCCCACGATCGTCAGTGGGAGCGAGGTCGCCGCGATGGCCGTGACGCGCCAGTCACGCAGGAAGAAGACGAGTACCAACACCGCGAGCAGGCCGCCGATGACGATCGCGTCGCGGACGCTCGCCACGGCGTTGCGCACGAAGTCCGCGAGGTCGTAGACGACCGTCAGCCGCACGGACGGCGGCAACGACGCGCGGTACTCGTTCAAAGCGGCCTTCGCGCCGTCGACGACGTCGAGGATGTTGCCGCGGATCTGTCGCGCGACGCTGACGACCGCGGCGGCCTTCCCGGCGCCTGAGATCAGGGTGGTTCGATCGATGACGCCCACGCGCACGTCGGCGATGTCGCCCAAGTAGACGGGCGTGCCTTCGCGGAACACCACCACGACCTTCCGCACGTCCTCGAGACTCGTCAGTTCCGCCGAGGCGAGCACGAGGTACTGGAGGTAGTCCTTGGGGAGCCGGCCGACGGCTGTGACGACGTTTGTGGTCCGCAACGCCTCGGCAACCTGGTCGATCGACAGCTTCGCGGCGTTCAGGCGCACCGGATTGACGATGACCGAAATCTCGCGTTCCTCACTCGCCAGCACCTCGACGTTGGCCACGCCGGGGACTCGACTCAGGAGCGGGCGTAGTTCGAAGGCCGCGAGGTCACGAAGATCCTCCGGCGGAATGCTTCCGGTGACGTTGAAGCTGAAGACTGGAAAGAGCGAGGGCGTCATCCGCTCCACTGCCACGGTGGTTTGCGAAGGGAGTGAAGCCTTGACCTCATCGATCTTGCCCTGCATGAGCTGCAGGGCGTACGGCATGTCGGCCTCGGGATTGAAGAGGACGGAGATTTCGCAGGCGCCCCGGATCGTCTTCGACGACACCCGGCGCGCACCCAGGACCGTGCGGGCGGCTTCTTCGAGCGGGCGCGTGACTGCCAACTGGACGAGGCCCGGCGAGAGGTCGCCGGATTTCGCCACGATGACGATGCGCGGGAACTCGACCTCCGGGTAGATGTTGCTGGGCAGGGTGAACATCGCCCAGACGCCGGCGGCCGAGAGCAGCACAATGCCGAGCAGGATCGCTCGGCTGTTGCGGGCAGCGAAGCGCGCGACGTTCATTGGGGTTTCGTGAGGCGTGCCCGCTCGCCAAGGCCGTGCACTGCGCTGGTCAGGACACGCTGACCTTCGGTAACGCCAGAGAGGATCTCGACCGCGTCGGACGTTTCGAGCCCCAACGTGACCTTCGTCCGGGTGGCGACGTCACCCGATAGGACGTAGACGGCCGAATCGTCCTTGCCCTTTGCCACGGCGGACGGCGGCACCGTGAGGACGCCCTTTCGTTCACCGACGGTGATACGCGCCTGCGCGAACATCCCGACTTTGAGCAGGCGGCCGGGGTTGGCGAGGCGGATCCTGGCGAGTGCCGTATTCGTGGCAGCGTCGACCGCTGGCGCGATCGCGATGATCTCGCCGTCGAACGACTGGTCCGCGTAGGCATCGGTCGACACCTCGGCGTGCTGTGCCACCTTGACGCGTCCGAGGTACTCGGCGGGCACGGCGGCTGCGACCTCGACGTGATCGAGGTTCGCGACCTCCACGATGGGCTGCGCGGCCGTCCCGTCAACCTGCTCGCCAACGCTGACGAGCCGTTTGACCACTAAGCCTGCGATGGGAGACGTCACGTGGGTGCGTGAGAGTTGGCGCTCGGCCGTCTCGAGGGCCGCATTGGCCGTCTCGAGGGCAGCCTCGGCGGCCGCACGCTGGGCGCGGGCATCCTCGACTTCCTTGCCGGCGGCGATCCCGCGCGAGAAAAGACGTTCGTTCCGCTCGAGGTTGTGTTGCGCATTCTCGAGGGCGGCCCTGGCCTGCGACACCCCGGCCACCGCCTGGCGGCGCTGGTCGACGAACGCGCGCGAGTCGATCTCCGCGAGGACCTGGCCGGCCGCGACCGCGTCACCCTCGGCGACCGGAAGCTGATCCACGCGCCCGGCAACGAGGGCGGCAATCTTCACGTCCTGGTTGGGCAGCGCCACAACGGCACCGCGGACAACGAGCGGTTCGACGAGGTCCTGACGAGTCACGGAACCAACCTCCGCGGCGATCGTCGGCTCCTCGGCCGCGGCGATTTCTTCTTCGCTCACCTTCTTGCTGCAGGAGGCCAGCGGCAACGCGACGGCCGCCGCGGCCAGCACGAGCCACCCTGCCGCCCGGGCGCCGCTCCTACTCGATCGGTGCACCAAGGCTGTCCTCCAAGTCTGCGATCGCCGTCTGGAGTGCCAGCAGGGCCTGCACGTATTCAGAGCGCAGGTCCTTGAGGCTGCGCTGCGCCGCCAGCGCCATCAGGATCGGGTCACGCCCGAGCCGGTAGCTCTCTTCGGCCAGTTCTTCGATTCTTGTGGCGGTCGGCACGAGTTCGGTACGAAACGCCTCCACCTGCGCACGCTGCGCCGTGACTCGTTCGATGGCCGCGTACACTTCGGCCTCGACCTGGCGCCTGAGCGCGTCTCGCCTGGTCTGCGCGGTGTCGGTGCGAGCCAGCGAGCCGGCAATCTCGCCCTGGTTCCGCGAGAAGAGTGGGATGGTCAGGCTGACGCCGGCATGCGGGCCCACGTCGAATTCGCCGGGCGCGTCCAGCGCGGTGCCGAAGGTGAAGGTCGGCGTCGGCACGCGCTCGGCCTTCAGCACGTCGAGACGACGGGCTTCGACGGCAATCTCGCGGTCGATGGCGCGGAGATCGACGTTCGACCGCAACGCCGCGGCCGTCGCCGCGTCCAACGTCGGCAGCGGCGGAACGTCGGCGGCTGCGCCGACGAGCGTGACCGTCATGCCGGACGGGCGATTGAGCAGGGCGTTGAGATCGGCTCGCGATGCGCGCCGGGAGGAACGCGCGAGATCGAGATCGACTCGTGCCCGCACGGTGCCGAGATCGGCTGCCATGACGTCCAACTGTGGGGCGGCGCCTTCTTCGAACCGCGCCTGCGCCACTTCTTTGACCCGTTCCGCCACTGTCAGCGCGCCGTCCGCCAGGGCCACTTGTTCGTCCGCCGCCAGCACGCCGTAGAACGCCACGCGCAACCTGCGGCGCACGTCCTTCAAGGCGGCGGCCTCGTCGATGTCGGCCATGGCGAGCGCCTCCGTTGCAACCGCGATCCGCCGGGAACGCACGCCGCCAATATCCAGCGGCATCCCGATCGCAAGATCCGCGTGCGGCGTGTCCCGTGTGACCTCGGACGAGAACTCGGGGTTCGCCCACTGTCCTGCCGCGCGGACCTCGGCCTGGCGAATGGCGCGGGAATGCCGCACCGCACCCACGTCGAGGTTGTTGGCGGCGGCCAGTGCCATGGCGGCCTGGAAGGTCAAAGGCTGTTCGACGTTCGCGGGCGCCGGTGTTGATGTTGTCTGGGCCGTAGCCGGTGCCACGGCACAACACACGAGAGCCGCCCAGAATCCAGCCACCCTGCGCCGCCGCGTCCTCTCCACCAGCATCACGCCCTCACGTCGCCAGGCCGCCACGTCCCACGAGCCCGACGCCGGCACCGGCGCTCACTTCGCGCCTTCCGACGCCGGCAGTTGTTCATTCCCGCGAGCGCGGCTCGACCCTCGCCGGTGCTGGTCCGCCATCATCGGGACCGGGAGATGAACGAACGATGACGTTCGAGATCGTGCCGGCAGCGGAAGACGTCCGTGCCTCAGCGCCAGGCTCCTGGCGGAGTGTCGGGTCGAGCCGAGTGGGGGTCGATCGGCAGTCTGACGGAGAACGTCGTTCGGTGTTCCTCGCTCGATTCGAGCTCCACGCACCCGTGGTGGGCGGCGGCGATCCAGCGCGCGATAGGAAGCCCGAGCCCCGCGCCATCGGACTGCCCGCCCCTAACAAATCGTTCGAAGATCCGTCCGCGATCCGCGGGCGCGATGGCCGGACCGTCGTTCGTGATGCGGAGCACGGTGTAGCCGTCGACGTGGTGGACGTCCGCAGCGACGCCACCACCCACGGCTGCGTGTCTGATCGCATTGTCCAACAGGTTGGTCACCAATCGGTGCAGCAGGGCGGCGTCTCCGGTGAGTCCCACTTCTTGGGAACCCCCAAGGGTGACAGTCACACCACGCTGCTGCGCCAGGACGCGCAAAGCGCGGACGCTCTCGGCGACGATCTCGTCGAGCTCGACGAACTCCGCCCGCAGGAACACGCCGTTCGCCTCGGCGCGCGAGAGCAGGAACATGTCGTCCACCAGCCGCGACAGGCGCGCCGTCTGCTCGGCGACAATCGCAAACGACTCCCGGTACTCGGCGGTGGAGCGTTCGCCCTGACTCAACGTGACCTGCGCCGTCGTGCGGATGACCGACACCGGGGTGCGGAGTTCGTGCGACGCGTCCGCCATGAACTGGCGTTGATGATCGAGCGACGATGTCAAGCGGTCCAAGAGACCGTTGAAGGCCGCCGCGAGCTGGCCGATCTCCGCGTCAGCGTGCGGCACGACGATACGCCCACGTGGGTCGCTGGCGTCGACGTGCTGCGCTTGCCGGGCCATGGTGGCCAACGGGGCGAGCGTCTTCCGGCCGATGAGCCATCCGCCCGCGCCAGCGATGAGCAAGGCGCACACGACGCCGATGGACATCGCCCGCACCATCTCCGTCTGCTGGAACTCGATCTCCCGCAGCGGGGCCACGACGAGAGCGGTGAACTGGCGTCCGGGACCATCGTCGACGGTCCGCCGAAGCACGCGCATCGCGCCCGCGCTCGTGGCAACCGTTTGGCGGTCCGCCGCCGACGCCAACACAGAGGTGGTGGGCGTCGACAAGGGAAGGCCCCAGGCAAGAGGCTGCCCGCTCGCGGCGATGACGACCAGGGTCCGGCCGGGCGCCACGACTTCCTGGCTCGCCTCGGATGTCGCGCCTGCCAAGGTCATGCCCTCACCGAACTCGTTGCGCATGACCGCGACCAGCGTGGCCATCGTGCGCTCGAGGTCTTCGTCCAGACGGTCGATCCCACGGTGCCGCTGCACGCTCGCGGCAGTGATGGCCCCGCTCACGAGGACAACGACAACCACCCCCAGATACCAGGCCGTGAGTCGTGTGCGAATTGACCAGATCATGAAGACGTGTCCCCGGCCAGGACGGCCGCCAACATGTAGCCTTCGCCACGCCGTGTCGTGATCAGCGAAGGGTGGCCTGGGTTGTCGATCTTGCGGCGGACGCGCTGGATCAAGACGTCGATGACGTTCGACATCGATTCGAACGGCGCATCCCACACGTGCTCCGCGATCGCCGCGCGTCCCACGACTTGTCCGGCGTGCACGACGAGGTACTCCAGCAAGGCGAATTCCCGGGACGTCAGCCGGATCGGCTCCCCGTGACGGTAGGCCTGCCTCGACCGGAGGTGGATTCTCAGGTGTCCGACTGTGAGTTCGGCCGGTGTGAGGGGCAGCTGGCCTCGGCGGATCACGGCCCGCAACCGGGCCAGGAGCTCGCCGAAGTCGAACGGCTTGACCAGGTAGTCGTCCGCGCCGCTGTCGAGGCCCGCGATCCGGGCGTCGATCGCGTCCCTGGCCGTCAGCATCAGCACTGGGACACGGGAGCCTTGACGCCGCAGCTCCTCGCAGACCCCGAGCCCGTCGAGGCCGGGGAGCATCACGTCGAGAATGACGGCGTCGTAGTCCGTGATGCTCGCCTGATACAAGGCGTCGTGCCCATCTCGAGAGATGTCGACCGCGTACGCCTGTTCGCGCAGGCCTTTAGCCAGCATCTGCGCGGCGTGCGCTTCATCTTCAACCAGCAGCACTCGCATGGCTCGTCGATGATTCAGTGGTCGATTCTACTGCCGACGATCGCCCCGGCGTTCGGACGCGTTCATCCTCAGCCACTTCCGGCACGTCGACGCCCAGCATCGCAGGCTCGCCGGAGTCAGGGGGGCGTGGCGCCCACCACGAATCCGATCGAGCGTTGGATCGGATTGTAGAACCGGCCGTAGTCGGGCGCAGTGATGTTGGTCTGCACGTCGCGCTCGTTGCCGGAGTCGAAGACGTTGTAGATCTTGATGCCTGCCGTGAAGTGGTACTTCCGGAAGTGCCACGGCCGCGCGAGCGTGAAGTCGAGCGACGACACGGAGGGCAATCGCCCGGATTGATTGCGTTCCCCGACGAAGTCCTGGAACTCGTTGACCGCCGACCAGGGAAAGCCCGTGCGCCATTCGTAGAGCGGCACAAACACCCACCGGCCGGGCAGGCCGATGTTGCCGCGCACGATCAACCGGTTGGGCACGTCGGTCGAGCTCAGGCCATCCTCGTTCGACCGGATGATCGGGTTCCTGAAGTTGCCGAAGAACTGGTCGTAGTCGTTCAGATCCCTTGTGCTGTGAGACCTGACGTACGAGACGGTCAAGTCGCGGTGCTCGCTCGCCAGGTATCGGCCGGTGGTCTCCACCTCCCAGTACTTCGATTCGCCGCTGGACGACAGCGTGAGCAGGCCGCGGTTCGCGTCGCGTTCGACGATGTTGGCGTGCGACGCCGTTGCGATGGAGGTAGGCGGCCTTGAAGAAGAGGCGCCGACCAAACCGCTGGTCCCAGGCCACCGTCTGCACGATGCCTTCCGGCGTCTTCAGCGGTCCCTCGACGACGTGCGCGAAGGTGACCGGAGCGCTCAGCGGCTGGCCATCAGCGGCGAAACGACGGACCGTCTGCGCTTCATACTGGGTAAAGGCGCCGATCGTCAGCGGGGTTCGCTCCGCGAACTTGCCAAACCCGCCGCGCAGAATCCCCCGGCCCTCCGGAAGGACGCTGAAGGACATGCCCACGCGTGGCGAGAAGTTGGCACGATCGACGATGTCGTCGTTGTCGATTCGGAATCCCAGCTCGAACATCAGCCGATCGTTGACCCGCCACCGATCCTGGCCAAACGCCGCGAACTCGGTGCCGGTGACATCGGGATGCGCCAGCAGCGGCGAAAATGTCGTCCTCTCGGCCAGTGAGCCGTCGAGGCGGACGACGTCGACCTGTTGGCTGTAGCTGTCGCCGTCGAAGCGCGAATGCTGGAAGTCGATGCCGACTTTGAACAGATGATCGCCTGCCCACTTGTCCTTCGAGTAGGTCAGCGCCTCGACGAACTGAACGCTCTTGACGTTTCGCTCCTGACGACTGAAGAAGTTGCCGCTCTGGGTCTGTGGCGCATACACCATGGGCAGCTGACCCTTGGTCTTCTCATCCACCTCGAAGAACCGGCCTGCGACCGTCGACTCGAGGAATGCATGCGCGGACACGATCAGCCGGTCGGCGGCACCGGCAGAGAATCCGGACTGCGTGAACTTCGGCGTCGTCTCCTCTGGACGGAACGTCGCCATCGTCGCGTTCGTGATCTTGCGCGGAAAATAGATCACGCCGCCAGTGAGCGCGTGACGCGACGACAGCACTGCGTCGAGCCGCGTGAACGAGTCGAAGCTGTCGAGTCCCAGCTGCGGATCGCCGGGCAGGCTCTTCACCGGCGTGCGAACGTACCGGTATTGGAAATACTGGCCGAACAGCAATCGGTCCCGCTTGAGCGGACCCGAGATCGATAGCCGCGGCTCTAATTTGTTGACGAACGCGAAGCCCTTGCCGAAGCCAGGTATGAGATTGTCTGGCTTGACGATCCAGTCGTTGGTGCCTCGCTTCGTGCGCACCTGTGTGACGCTTGTCGAGAACCGGCCTGTACTCCGCCGCAAACGGGTTCGACAACACCTCCACCGACTCGACGGCCCCACTCGGCAACTCGAGATCGAAGTCGCCAGTGGACGGGTCGTTGAGGCTGGCACTGCTGATCTGAAGCGCGCCGGAAGTCGGCGACCCGCCCTTGATGCGGAGCCGCCCCTGCGGGTCGCGAACGATGCCCGGCAACATCGTCATGAGCGACTGGAAATCGTCGCCCGCGAGCGGTTGGATATCCATCTTGGCGCCGGTCAGCACGTCGCTGACGGCAACCGGTTGCAGGCTTTCGGTCGGCGAGTTCGCCGGGACGACCACCTCTACACTCTCGCGCACGAACGTCAGCCGCATCTCGACGAGCACTTGCTCTGTTTCACCGGCATCAACAGTGAATGGCGCCGACTCCGCGTCCGCAAACCCCTCGCGGACGGCGCGAACGAGGTAACGACCGGGCCGCACGTCGGGGAACGCGACTTGTCCGATCGCATCGCTCGTCGATTGGCCGACGACGACACTACGGTCCACGCTGCGCAGTGACGCCAACACCGCAGGAACGCGCACGCCTTCCAGCGCGATCGTCACGACGACACGGCCGGAGTCCGAAGATGGCGGCTGAGCAGGCGGAGACTGCGCGGCGCCCTCGATCCACTCGAGTGAGCGCGGCGTCAGGTGTCTCGCGGGCGCGGCCGGGAGGACACTCAGAGTGCAGACGCAGACCGTGGCGAGAACCATGTTCACCGTTGACACCAAGCGACAGCGAAAGATGGCGAGCCTCGACGGGCGAGCACCGGCAGGTTACCGACGGATTGATGAACCGCTGATGAACGGCGAACGTCACCCGCCGGTGCGGAACCGGTAGATCCACTCCGACGACCAGTCTCGACCGGCCGACTGCGTCACTAACCGGAGAGTTACGCGAACCGTTGCATAAGCCCCTGGAGTGCCGGGACCTTAAACGCGCGGCGAGAAGAGGGCGAGCTCCGGTACCAGGGATCGTCCGCGAACACTGGCGTACCAGAGAACGGGGAGGGCACTCTGGATGACGGCGATACGACCGCCCTCTAGAGGAGGTGGCGCGACGATCCTGTTGATCGCAGGATCGAATACTGCCGGCTAGCCGGTCTGACTACCCGTGCCGACCGTCACCGTGAGACGGTTGCGGTGATCTGCCGTCCGAGTGTATTCGAGGCGACTGGCTGCCGCGTGCAGCAACGTCAATCCTCGGCCGCCGATCTGTACGTCGAGGATCGATCCGCTCGGTGTGGCAGGCCGGTGTTTCGAGGGATCGAAGGGTACGCCGTCGTCCTCGAATTGCATGACGATTGCCGAATCGGGAAAATCAATCGACACCGTGATGTCGTGCTCCCGATCATCGCGGTACGCATGTCGGAGGATGTTGGTGACGACCTCTTCGAACACGAGCTCGCACTCGCAGCGGGCTTTCTGCGGCAGCTCACGTTGGTCGAGCGTCCGGCGAAAGTCCGCGAACGCACGACCGAACCCCGCGCGCGTGCCGGAAAAGGTTGCCACGTGGCCGATCTGCATGCGCGCGACCCGGAGAGGCACACGATGCCGGCTCAGCACAATACTGCGCTGATCGCGTCTGCTTCGTTGTCGACGACGGGAATGATCTCGGGCAAGGCAACGCGCTCGAACACCTCGTTCACGATCGACTGCGCGCCGTAGAGCGCGACCTTGGCCTGACGGAGCGCGAGGCTGCGCGCCACCGTGATCAACATCCGGATTCCCATCGACGTGATGAAGTCTACGCCCGACACGTCGATGATCGCGCTCCTGTTGTTCGGAACGACGGTCGCGATGAGACGAGCCTCGATCCGGTCGACGCCCGGAGTGTCGAGCCGGCCTGACAGCGTAATCTTCGTCACGCCATTGTCCAGCCCTGCAATCGCCATGTTCACGTCCACGGTCCTCCCACGGTGGTCATGCTCGCGAAAGCATATGCCTCCGGTGTTACGGGAATGTAACAACCAGCAGGGAGACGTCGTCTTCGAAGTGACCCAGACGACACGCGGCCTTGGCCGCGCCGTACAGTCGTTCGCACTCGCTGGCGCCGGCGACGATGGGCCCCCCTACGAGCTCGACGAAATCATCGAGACCCCACGGGCGGTCCTCGGCCTCGATCTCGAAGATACCGTCGCTGAACACGTACAGCCTGGCCCCGGCGGGCACGTCGACCTGCGCGGCGCTGAACGGCGGCTCGACGACGGCGCCGATGATCAACCCGGATGTCTTGAGGGGCAGGGCGCCGCCTCGATCGGGAGGAACCAGGTAGGCGGGATGGTGTCCGGCGGTGGCATAGGTCAGCGTCCGAGTGATCGAGTCATACACCCCGTACCACAGGGTGAAGTACTGATCGGCGCACCGATCCATCTGAAACATTGCGTTCAGACCCGAGAGTACCTCGACGGGGTTTCTGAAATCGGTGGATGGTAGCGCGTGCTGCCGCAGCACGTTGAGCACGGATACGGAGTGCATGGCCGCGCTGACGCCGTGCCCACACACATCGAACAGGTAAAGCACAAACGTGCGCGCATCCAAATGCTCGTAGCCGAACGCGTCGCCGCCAAGCCGGGCTGAGGGCCGGAACATCCACTCGGTGTGGATCGGGCCGGCAGATATGGGCGCGGCCAGCAGGGACTGTACGTAGTTGACGGCTCGTTGGAGATCCCGCTGTTCCTGCACCGCCTGCGTCATCTCGCGATGACTGCACAGTTCACAGCGGAAGACGTGCTCGCCGACGCGCAGTACGCTACCGGTTGGAAGCGCGGCTCTCCTGACGATGCGGCGTCCGTCGACGAACGTCCCGTTGGTCGACTGGAGATCTTCGATCACGACGCCGCCGTTTACGACGGTCGCGAACATGTGCCGCCGCGAAACATCACTGTCGGCAAGGACGATCTCCAGCTGAGGATCGCGGCCCGCGGTCACCGGAGCTGCCCCAAGCTGAATCCATCGGCCGGTGTGGCGCCCCTCGATCGCGACGAGATAGAACTCCGCGGCGTCGCCGACCGCCCGCGATTCGCCCATGTCGTCGATGCGAAGGTGAACTGTCGTGGAGGAACCAGCGGGCTTCGATTTCTGCTCTTGTCGGGGCTCTGACGACACGGCTTGCCAGCATACGGAAAGGGACAGGTCCACGCAAGTTCCACACTCTTCGCCGCCAGCGGTGCGCGTTGGCGAGCACATCCTCGGTGCTCGCTCAGCGGCGATGTGTGACGGGCGGGCCGAGCATGTTTGCCGAGAACCACTGCGCTTCGCCCTGGTGCTTGCCCCGCGCTCTGGCGTCGATTGATAGATTTCGTCCGACTTTCTCGCGTTATAGGCAAAGGGAACCATCGTGAGATGACGGCCCCAGGAGGGGCGAGCTCGTCAGTGCAGCGCGTTGCGGGCGCACGGACAGGTGCGCCGCATGCCTGTGCTAGGCTCGTGTCCCGCGCTGACTCGATCTGCAGCCCATTCGGAGGGACGAGGGTCTCGGGATGTCCTCGCAACCGCAGGATCGGATTACCGAACTGTTGCATGCGTGGCGCAGTGGCGATATGACCGCGCGCGACGAGCTGATGGCCGTCATTCACAACGAGCTCCATCGACTCGCCCGCGGGTACATGCGGCGGGAGCGTCCGGGCCACACGCTGCAGACCACCGCGCTCATAAACGAAGCGTATTTGCGCCTGATGGGGCAGACGCGCACGGACTGGCAATCCCGTGCGCATTTTTTTGGCCTCGCTGCGCAGTTCATGCGCCGCATCCTCGTCGACCACGCGCGATCGCGGCAGTCAGCCAAGCGCCGACAACCAGGCGCCGTATACGTGCCGCTCGACGAAGCGGCGGTCTTCGCACCAGAGCGCGCCCCCGCGCTCATCGCGCTCGACGAGGCATTGGAGCGACTCGCGGCATTCGATCAGCGAAAGGCGAGAGTCGTCGAGCTCCGCTACTTCGCAGGGCTCACCGTGGAGGAGGCCGCAGACCTGCTGAAGGTGTCACCAGTGACGGTGATGCGCGACTGGAGCCTGGCAAAGGCCTGGCTGCGGCGGGAGCTGCGCGGTGGATCCTGAACGCTGGGAGCGCGTCGAGCGCATCTATCACGAGGCGCTGGGGCAGCCGCCGGACCTCCGGGCAGTGTTCGTCGAGCGGGCATGTGGCAGCGATCTCGAGCTCAGGGCCGAGGTCCAGTCGCTGCTCGCAAGCCACGACCAGAACTCTCAGTTTCTCGAGCTGCCGCTGCTGCAGGAAGCTGCGGCAGACCTGGCCGGCCGGCACACGTTTCCGCCGGGCTTCCGCATCGGGCACTACGACCTCCTCGAGCTCGTCGCGGTCGGCGGCATGGGTGAGGTCTACCGGGCGTGGGACCACGTGCTCGAGCGAGATGTCGCTCTCAAAGTGCTGCACGGAACCGTTGACGGGCACGTGCCTGCGCCCGAGGCCCTGCAGCGAGAGGGGCAGGCGGCGGCACGGCTCACCCACCCGAACATCTGCACGGTTCACCAGGTCGATCAGTTCGATGGGCGTCCCTACCTCGTGATGGAGTACCTCCCGGGCCGCACGCTTGCGCAACTGCTGGTCGAGTCGCCGTTCCCAATCGAGCAGGTGCTCAGGTACGGGATTGATATCGCGGACGCGCTCGCGCACGCGCACGAGCGCAGCGTCCTGCACAAGGATCTGAAGTCCGCGAACGTGATCGTCACCGACTCGCATCGAATCAAGGTCGTCGATTTCGGCATCGCGCGGCGCCTCGACCGGGCTTCGGTCGAGGCTCTGACGAAACACACGATCGGTCCGCCGCAGGTGCTGGCCGGCACGCCCGCATACATGTCTCCGCAGCTGCTCCGGGGGGAACCCGCGGACGCACAGAGCGACATCTGGGCGCTTGGCGTGCTGCTGCACGAGATGGCGGCGGGGGAGCTGCCGTTCGCGGGACAGACCCAATTCGAACTGGCTGGAGCCATTCTGCACGACCCGCCCCGTTCCTTCCCCCTGCACACCCCGCACGTGGTCCGGTCGATCGTCGAGCGGTGTCTGGCGAAGGACCGATCCGACCGGTACGCAAGCGCCGCGGAGGTGCGCGATGCGCTGGCGGCACTCTACCGAGCAGGCGGCTACAGTGTGCCTTCGTCGGACCACAGGATTGCGGGAGCCCCCGGCTCGTACGTCGCCAAGAGCGCGACGCGGCGAGCATCGCCGGGGCGGCGCACGGCCGCCGTGGGGGTTGCCGCCGTGGTGTTCACTCTCGGCCTCGGCTGGTGGCTCCTGCAGCAGTGGCGCACATCCAGTCCAGCGCGCGAGCCGACGCTTGCCGTGCTGCCGCTACGCATCGAAGGATCGCTCGGCGGCCAGGAGTATCTTGGCGTCGGCGTGGCCGACAGCATCATCACGCGACTTGCCGCTGTGCGGTCGCTGCGGGTTCTGCCGAGCGGCGCCGTGGCGCGGTACGCGCAAGGCGGCATCGATATCCGCGCGGTCGGACGCGATCTGGACGTCATGTACGTGCTCCTCGGGGTGGTGCGGCGTGTATCCGAACGATTTGAATTGACGCTGCGGCTCGCCGACGCTGCTGACGACCGCACGATCTGGGAGAAGCGGTTGGATTTCCAGCAGGCCGGCCTGCCGGGGGCGGATAAACGCGTCGCGAGCGAGGTCGTCGGCGCATTGAACCTCAAGCTCAGTACCGGCGAGCGTGAGCGGCTCCTGCGCCAGTACACGACGAACGTCGCCGCAGACGAAGCGTATCGCAGAGGCCGCGCGGTTCTCGTGCAAATCGGCGAGCAGGGCGTCGATGCGGCCGTCGCCGCCTTCCAAGACGCGCTGGAACTCGACCCGAAACACGCCCCGGCGCTGGCGGGGCTGGCGATGGCGCTCGTGCGACGCCCCTGGTACGCCAGCACTCCGGCAGACCGGAAGCGGCGGTACGATGCAGCGATGCAGGCCGCCGAGCACGCCTCGCGGATCGATCCCGCGCTGGCGCAGGCGCACGAGGCACTCGCGGCGGTGTCGCGGTATCTGGAATTCGAGTGGGACAAAGTGATCGTTGAGAGCGCAAAGGCGCTGGAGCTCAGCCCGAGCCTCGATCTGCCGCACTACAACATGGCCACGGCCTTCTACCACCTTGGGCTGTTCGATCTCGCCGATCACGCGGCACGCGCCGGGCTGGCCGCCAACCCGAAATCGCGTCTGGAGGCCGCCCGGAACTGGGGTCGCACGGCGTTGTACGACAGCCGATTCAAGCAAGCGGAGCAGCTGCTGGTCGAGGTCGGGCGGGTCTCGGATGACGGTCCGCGCTGGTTGCTTGGCGAAGCGTGGTACTACGTGCGCGACTACAAGAAGAGCGTGGCGATGCTCGAGCGCCTCGAGGCAAGTTCCCCACAGGTGATTCGGGACCGGTCGCGGGCATCGCTGGCGGCGATGCTCGCCGCCCGGGGCGACTCCGGTGCAGCAGAGCGGCGCCTGAAAACCTTCGTCGCGCACTCCCAGCCCGATCACCATGTGAGCCACCGAATCGGCACGGCGTACGCGCAGCTCCGGCAGCCAGATCGGGCGGTCGAGTGGCTGCGGCGAGCCGCAGACACCGGGTTTCCGTGCTACTCGTGGTTCGAACGCGACCCGCTGCTCGACCCGATTCGGACCCACCCGGCGTTCCGCAAGCTGCTCGACGATCTCCGCCCGACGGCCGAAGACCGGCGCACGCGCTTCAGCAGGCTGCTGGGCGTCCGCTTCTGACCCGTCGCACGAGGGTTCTTCTCTTCGAGTCAAACCGCGCCCGGCCAGCTGCTGTCACAGCTGAGTGATAGAGTTCGGGCTCCTCGCTCGCGTCTCTCACCAAGACCGTACATCGACAGACCTGACCTCGCCGATCCCCGTCCGGGCTCTGTACGGGCGGGCGACCACACCCCCGGGCCGGGCGACGCTTCCACGGACACTCACCCCCCGCGGTGGAACAACGTGGATTCCGCGGAGTTCGTCGTCTGACCGCCAGCCTTGTATCCCCAAGCGCTCTTTGACGTCACGTGATGCCGGCCGGTGGGGAGGGCCGTGAGAGGTCTCTTGTGACTTTCCCGCGTTGAGTGGATGAAGCGCCGTGATCCGGGGTGGCGCACAACCATCGCAGGGAGTCCGTCATGAGCCCATCCTCGAGCTCGAACGCGTTTGTCGTCCGTATACTCGCCGTCGTACTGCTGATGCTGGCAGTCGTCGACTTCCCGAGTGCACAGAGCAGATCCGGGGCTGTCCGCCGTGCGCAACACGCCGCTCAGGGCCGCTATATCGTCCGCGTGCGGAGTGGCGCGGACCCGGACGCACTCGCGCGCATGTCTCAGGCGCTCGGTCGTGGGCGCGTGCGGCACGTCTACCGGAACGCCTACCGAGGCTTCGCCATCCAGGCATCAGAGGCGGCGGCCCGCGCGCTCTCGTCGGACCCGGCGGTCGCGTATGTCGAGGAAGATGCCGTCGTGAGGGCGACTGGAGAGCAGTCGTTGAACGAGGACGATAGCTGGGGGTTGGATCGGATCGACCAGCGGGTGATCACACTGAGTGGCGCAGAAACGTTTGACGGTGTCTACCGCTACTCAGCGGAAGGATTCGGCGTCAACGTCTACGTGGTCGATACGGGAGTTCGGACGACGCATCTCGAATTCGGCGGTCGCGCCTTCGCGGCGTTCAATGCGCGGCCTTTTGAAGATGGAGCGGGAGACTGCCACGGGCATGGGACACACGTGGCCGGGATCGTGGGTGGTGTCCGGTCCGGCGTGGCCAAGTCGGTGACGCTCCACTCAGTCCGCGTGACCGGATGCGATGGCACGGGCCTGGTTTCAGACCTGCTGGCGGGAATCGACTGGATCACGTCGAACCACGTGCGGCCAGCGGTCATCAACATGAGCCTCGAAGGCGGCGCGAGTGAAGCATTCAACGAGAGTGCGCGTGCCGCGCTCGCGGCGGGTATCACGTTCGTCGCAGCGGCCGGTAACGGCGGTGTTGACGCGTGCGGTGGATTGGTGGGCGGCGTGCCAGAGCTGATTGTGACCGGTGCCACCGCGGCCGACGATGCACGGATGCCCTTCTCCAACTATGGCAGATGCCTCGACCTGTTCGCTCCCGGAGGGGGCGTCCTGTCGGCATATGCGGGAAGCGATGAAGATCGGGCGACGCTGAGCGGCACCTCGATGGCATCGGCACACATCGCTGGTGCCGCTGCCCTGTACCTTCAACACAGTCCGGAGGCGTCCCCGGCCCAAGTCGCCGGTGCGATTATCGGCAGTGCCACGGCGGGCGTCATTCGAAAGGCGGGACCCGTCTCCCCGAACCGGCTCCTGTACACCCCGCCCTTAGGCGACAGCGTGCCGCCCACGATCTCTGCGGTGGAACCGGATTGCGTGATGCCACATTCGAAAACTGTCCGGCCATTCTCCGTCGCAGCCGCTTCGTGCGAACCGCTTCATGACCAGCGGATCGGCGCGGCACCCGAGCCGCTGGGCGAGATCACGGCGGCGGCAGGCACAGGCACCGTCGGCGGTTCGCCCATCAGCTACATGTGCGATCCCGCGGCCGCCGAGGACTGCACCGACTTCCTGGTGGAAAAGATCCGGGCCGAGACCCGCCGGATCGACGTGGCGCAGTGGATCTTCACCGACTCCGTCGTGCGCAACGCGCTGGTCGCGCGCTGGCGGGCGGGCGTGCAGGTCCGGGTGATGTTCGATCCGGTGCACACGTCGACGCTCTCCGCGATGACCACCCACAAGAACAACGGCGAGTTCTATATTCGCAGGAAGAGCGGCGGGCCCGCGGTCATCGCTCACCAGAAGTTCGTCATCTTCGATGGGCAGAACTTCGGCTGGTTCGGCTCCGGCAACCTCTACAACCTGAACTATAACAACTGGTCGACCCTGGACGAGATGATCTTCGGGACCACCGACTCGGCGCTCGTCAACAGCATGCGCCGCCGGTTCGACGATCTGTGGATCGACAGCGCCGTGTACTCCGACTTCTCGAACAACATGGGCTCGTCAGGCAGCTCGATTCGCCAGCGCGCCTACAGCTCCAGCCTGGTGCTCGATTCGCGGTTCCACTGGGGCGGCAACAACTTCTTCACGCGCCTGGCGGCCGATATCGATCGCGAGACGGTCGGCATCTACATGTCTGGCTTTCGCACCCGCAGCGAGGTCCTCACCGCGGCCGTCGAGCGCGCGGCGAGACGCGGGGTGAGAGTCAAGATCCTCAACGACGCCTGCGACACGTATCACCGGCCGGGGAAAGCAATCAACGCCTGGACCAGCAACTTCGTCGACCGGGTGTACGCGGCCGGCGCGAGCGTGCGGATGAAGCGCTATTTCGAGGAGTACAACGGCGTGCGGATGAGCCCGGCGTGCAAGATCAACCATCAAAAGACCACGGTGCTGATCGGACTGCACAAGATCTACAACGGCAGTCAGATCTACGCTGACGAGCCGAACCTGGACATCAACTACATCTCGGACGGTCAGGACACTTTCGACCGGACGCGAGCTCGGCTCGAGGCGAAGTGGGCCGACTCCAGGAGAATCTGGGTGCGCTACGACTCCTCCGGGGCCTCGCGCGCCGAGGCGCTGTGGGGCGATCTGGTCCCACTGCCTCCTCACGTTCCCTGGAGCGTGGTGGCGTCGTCCTCGACCACCCCGCGCATCACCTGGCACGGCGGGCAGTGGGCTCACAAGTACGACGTCGATATCGGTCGCGGCAGCTGCAGCTCACCGGGCAGCGCGATCATCGCTGAGCGCAACCTGTCCACGCCGACGTCCAACTTCTACCAGTCGTTCGACTGGACTTCCAGCAAGGCGGAGATTGGCGAGTGGTACCAGGTCACTGCGCCGCTCGCGGCCTCGACCGGCCACTACGTGCGAATCACGAGCAAGACGGCGACGGGCCAATCGCGCTCCGTGTGCCTGATCTTCACCACCCCTGGGAGCAGAAGTGAAAGCGAAACTCCGGGGTTCGCCCAGCTGAAGGCGATCGCTGACGTTCGACTGGAGCAGAAGAACCCGCAAGGCGCGTACGCCACCGCGCCTTACTTGTATGGGGCAGGGAACGTGAATGGCGTCTGTCATCTCGCCGAGGCACTGATCAAGTGGGACGTCTCGAGCCTGCGGGGCAAGAGCATCCTCAGCGCCAACCTGAAGCTCAACATCACGAGCACGTCAGCCAGCGGCCAGTTCGCGTTCTTCCGGCTGAATAAGCCCTGGACGGAGGGTGGCGCCAACTGGCTCCAGGTACGCTCCCGGCCTCTCCTGGGACGCGCCGGGCGCCAACGGATCGGGCGACCGCGGTTCGACGGTTCGCGCGAGCTTCACCGGCGCGCTGTCGACGGGGACCCTCACGGTTCCGTTGTCCTCGTCGGGGCTTACGCTGATTCGTGATTGGGCCGACGGAACGTTAGCCAACAATGGCCTCCTCTTTCGACCGACGTTGAACACGCCATGCACCAATGCCAACGACGACGTGGGCTTCACCTCGAAGGATGGAGGGAACCCGCCGGTCCTCGAGGTGAAGTACCAGTGAGTGGGACGACGGCTGGCTGACCTCCAGCTGATTCTAGAGCCTGGCGGTGATCACCGCGGCTGCGTGCCCGAGCAGGCCACGCGCGATCTGGTGGCTGTCGGTGTGAGCGCCGGCCGAGCCTCCTGGTCGGATCCTGAATACATCACGCAGTCGCCGCGAGCCACCCGCGTCTACGGCGCCGTGTATCGTGCTGAAATCCCTGCTCGGACGCGCTTACGGCTTTCCTGGACGGACAGGGTCGAGTTCTCGAGCACCTGGATTTCGTCGGCCAGCTCGTCATCCTTGATCACCGACCTGATCCAGCGCGAGTAATCACCGCTCCGGAGATGAAAAGCCCACGTCTCATCATCCACACCTTCACCAATCTGCAGGAAGAGCATGAGATTCTGAGCCCGCAGCTTGAGTCGGCCATCGGCACCGGTGAAATAGAAGCTCTTGTCCTCGCCGAGCTCACCAAGCGCGTACTTGCGGCGGTGGCGCTGCAGGTGGGTCTCAGGTGGCATCACCTCGAACTGAATTGGCGTGCCGCCGGTTGCCGGCCACCAAGCTACCGCGGTTCCGGGCCCGGACTCCGCGATGTCGGCCGGTGCCGCTGTGCCGAGCGTCGTGGCGACCGACGCGAGCGTCGTGTGCGGCCCCGGTCCGACGGCAATCGCAAGATCGAGGTCGGCGAGCGCGCTCCTGGCGATTTGTTCGGGGTGTACCGTGATCAGCGCGAGGCCAGGACGCGTAGCCGCCGCGAGGTCGGTCCGCGCCCAGGCAGCCGGCAACGCATGATGGGCCTCGTCCAATACGATCCAGTGCGGCCGCGCGGTGCGTGCCCGGAGCTCGACGACGCGTGCAAGCAGCCGCTCGACGGCATCGGATCGATCCTCGAGCGCGATGTCGAGCAGGTTCACGGCGACGTTCTCGGCGGGCCTCGCCAGCACTTCGAATGCTTCATCCACCAGCGTGGAGATCGCCGCGCCGCGGACCGTGATGGCGAACTCCGTGTCGCTGTAGTCGCCCTCAGGATCGATGAGGCAGAACTGGTACTTCTGTTGGGTCAGCCGCTCGAGCAAGCCGGCAGTCACCGTCGATTTGCCGCTGCCGGACGGGCCGGCGATCAGGACCACTCCCGTCCAGGGAGAGATGAGGAGCTGCGACCCGTCCGGCAACCTGCCGAGCGGCAGATGTCGTGTCGAGATGCGGTCATCGAGCTCGTGCAGGTCCGTTGCGAGCAGCCGATCGACCAGCTCGCTCACGCCCGCGCCGCGTGTCCCGCTCGTGACCAGCGTCGCGGCCGCCTTGAGGGCCGGCAACGCGTTGGCCACGGCTACGGAGCACTCGCAGAGCGACAAAAACGCGTGGTCGTTCTCGGCGTCGCCGATGCCAACGCAGTTGTGCGGGGAGAGATGCAGGCTTTCGAGGGCTGATGTCAGCCCCGTCGCCTTGTTCACACCGGACGGGAGCACCATCACGGCGCCCTTGTTGAAGATCACCTGCAGTTCCAGCCCGAGCTCGCGAATCGCCTCGAGCACCACCTCCTGCTGCGGTTCCCACGTGGCCACGATCACGCGGCCGACCGACAGCGGCGTGACGCCGCGCCTCCGCAGCGACTCCACGAACTCTGGGCGCGGCGGCGGCCCCAGGGCGGTCTCGGTGCGCGTGTCGGGACGGTACACGAGCGCGCCGTTCTCGGCCACCACGCGGTCGAACACGTCGATGTGAGGCAAGACACGAAGCAGATCGGGCAGCTCGCGTCCGGTCACGAGGATCAGCCGCCGACCCGACTCGCGCAGCTGCTGCAGACTCTTCAGCGTTGACTGATCCACGAGCCCATCGGCTGCGATCGTGCCGTCATAGTCACAGGCGAGGGCGATGTACCGCACAGTGGACGGCCAGCAAATCGCGCGCCGATACCCGGCTCGACACAGAGCACGACGGCGGCCGCGTGGGAGCGGTGCCGGCTTTGGGGAAATGGTGAAAGGTGAAACGGCCGATGCCGTGATTAGGGCGGATCGGCGCCCTGGAACAGGTCAGAAGCCGCCGTCCACCTCTGGCGCCTCGAACGCGGCGAGGACGTCATGGAGGCGCGACTGACGCCGCAGCCTGTAGTGTCCAGTCAGTCCTTGTAGGCGTCAATCGTTTCGATCGACCCGTTCGGCCGGTACTTCAACTCCACGACCTTCACGTTTCGCAGGTGCGTCTTGCCACCCGAGAGCTGGGAGTCGTGATAGAAGAGGTACCACTTCCCCTTGAACTCCACGATCGAGTGGTGCGTCGTCCAACCGAGCACCGGTTCCAGGACCTTTCCGCGGTACGTGAATGGCCCGTACGGCGAGTCACCGGTCGCGTAGACGATGGAGTGGGTGTCGCCGGTCGAGTACCAGAAGTAGTACGTGCCACCGTACCTGTGCATCCACGATCCCTCGAAGAACCGTCGCTCGTTGTCAGCGGCCGTGAGGGGCTTCCCGTGCTCATCGAGTATCACCACGTTGCGCGGCGTCTCGGCAAACCCGAGCATGTCATCCTTCATGCGAGCGATCTTGGGCGTGAGCGCCGGCTGATCATCCCCGGGATACGTGTCCTTTGCGACGTAGCTCCCAGTCGCCCATCGCTGCAACTGTCCGCCCCAGATGCCGCCGAAGTACATGTAAGACTTGCGGTCGTCGTCGATGAACACGGCGGGGTCGATGCTGTAGGCGCCTTCGATCGCGTGCGGCTCCGCCGTGAACGGGCCTGTGGGTGAGTTCGAGACTGCCACGCCGATCCTGAAGACGTCCTGCTTATCCTTGGCCGGGAAGTAGAAGAAGTCCTTGCCGTCTTTCTCGGCCGCATCGGGCGCCCACATCTGCCGGCCGGCCCACGGCACGCCCTTGATGTCGAGCGCCACGCCGTGCACCGTCACCGGGCCGCCGACGGTCTCCATCGACAGCACGCGATAGTCGCGCATGGCGAAATGGCTGCCGAGGTCGTCCTGAGGCACGCCGGCCTCGATATCGTGCGAGGCGTACAAGTACAGCCGTGTGCCGAAGGCGTGCGCGGACGGATCGGCCGTGTAGATCTCCTCCACGAGCGGCTGCGTCAGGAACTTCGCGGAATCGGCGGGCGCATTCCGCTGCCCGGCGGCCATCGTTCGCTCGCCGCCAACGGAGGCCAGCATCGTCACCGCTGCCGCGGCAAGCGCAAGAGGCACGAATTCCCGATGCATCTGTGAGTCCTCCAAAAGGGCGGAGACGCGTTCGCCACGCCAACGATGATAGGCGGGACGGGCACCGGGAGCGAGTGGCACATTGTGCCGGGCATGGAGGTCGCGAAACACAGCGTACCCGCGCGGCGGCTCAGGATCGCAGCGACCGCCGTCGGCTGCAGGCGGTTGTTGGGCGGCCTGTTCGACGCTAGCATGATGCCAGCAAGGAGCCCGAGATGCCAACGATCACGGTGCGCAATGTGCCAGCGAAGGTCGTGCAGTCACTGAAGGCGCTGGCCAAGCGTCACAACCGATCCATGGAGCAGGAAGTACGAGACCTCCTGCAAGCGTACGTGGCTGAGCGGCGGGCGGTCCTCGACCAGATCGAAGCCGGCTGGCAGGCCCAGACCCGTCGGCCAACGGCCGCCGAGATCGATGCCTGGATGGCCTTCGGACGACCGTGAAGGCGGTCATCGACACCAACGTCGTTGCGTACCTCCGGATATCGCTCGCCGTCCTCGTGACCTCGTCGCACGTTGATCGGTCCGCCCAACGCTCCGAATCAGGCACTCCCCGCCAGCACGATTCGTGACCTTGCTACCCATGGTGGCGGCGCACGCCGTCGCCTGTGATGCGGTTTGTTGGACGGCTTGTCATTTCAGTCCCGGCACTTTGCCGCCAGCCAGGCGCCTACAGCCGGACTTCCAATATTCCGGCCGACGCCGGCCGTGCGCGACAGCGACGATCAGAATGCGTCGGGGCTCGACGCGATATACACGATGCTGAACGGGAAGGGCCACGTGGGTTAGGTGCGCGGCTTCGCCCGCCAGTCCGCCGCCCACGTATTCTCGGCGGACGCGACCGATACGCGGACGACCGTGTGTAGTACCGGCGGTTCCCTCATTGCTCCCAGCTCACGCTTCTCCTTCCTCCGGGGCAGTAGGCTCGAACGTTACACAGAACCACCGAGCCCTTGTCCGGCTACGAAGTCGAGCTCCGCACCTTCCACGGACACGGGCGTTGCACAGAGATGGGTCACCAGCGTTGGGTGTCAGCGCTGGGGCCTACGGGGTAACGTGACTCTGACCGATACACCTCACTGATGCCCCAGCCCATTACGCCGCGGGCGGTGACGGGGTTGGCCTTCCTCCAGGCCAATCCCGTCCCTGCTTTGCATGCTGCACACTGACCCCGCCACGCACCTGGATTAGCTGCCCCGCCCGGCCGTTCGACACAACTGGTAACGCGCAGGCGCTCAGCAAACCTGTTGAGCCGCGACGGTGGTGGTCGTGTGGATCGTCACGCGTGGAATCGTGCGCGGTGGTGCGGCTTCGCGATCCGTTCTGCGCCAACGGCATCGCCATTCGCTTGTGTAAACTACGACCGCTATGATCCTTGCCGCTGCACTCCTGGCTGCGCCGCTCGTGTTCCATGCCGACGCTGGTGAGTTTGCAAACGTCGTCTACAACGTTGCGTGCCTCGCAGAGCAGATCTCCTGCACCACGGAGAAGTACCAGCGCCTCTGGAAGGACGAACTGCACTGGACTCCGGCAGACGAGAGGGAACTCGCCCGCTGGAAGGCGATTGTGGCGGATGGCGAGCGGCGCGCGCCTGCGAACACAGCCGCTCCCTTGCTGCCAAATTACTTCTCCTACTATCCGAGCCTGCGCTTCCGGCAGCTCATCATCGCCACGGCCCTTGACGCGGATTCCGCCCGCGGCTTCCGGGCGCGCGCCGGCAGCGTGGTGCCCGCCGCCGATGCGCGGGTGCTCGCCTCCGCTCTGTCGCACTTTCAGCGGCGCTTGCATCCGTGGTGGCAACGGGTCGGACGCGCTCGCGTCCGATCGGTTGGCGATGTCGAGCGCGCGCTGACGCCGGCGCGCAAGGATCTCGCGCGTCGCGCCGCAGCCTTCGTGCACGCGTCCCCTGACGTCACGGACGTCTTCATGCACGTCGTGCCCAGCCCGGACGTGTCGAACGACCGGGCGACCGGCACGGCGGTGCGCAACCACTTCTTCATGGAGCTGGTGCCGCCTGACAACCTCAAAGAGCCGCGTGCCGACGTCGGGGAAATGGTCGTGTCCATCGGAATGCACGAACTGACCCACGCGTTCTACGACTCGGCGCCCGTGGAGGTGCATCGGCACGTCATGCAGCAGTTCGTCGATTCGGCCGACACGTTGGCGCCCTCGTTTTACACGTTTCTCAACGAGGCGGTCGCCACAGCCGTTCAGGAGATGGCCGATGACGAGCCGTGGTCTGAACCCGGCGATTATCGGGATGCCTACATCCCCAGGCTCGGACACGCGGCTGTCCCGCTCATGGCGGCTGCGATGGCGAATGGCAAGACCATCTCCGACGGCTTCGTCGCCGGCTATCTCCGCCACGCCCGCGAAGTTCTCGGGCGGGATGTCGATACGCTGCAGTTCGCACTATCGTCCACCGCGCTCATCGCGAGTGGCCCGTTGCAGTCGGCAGCGCAGCGGTTTCGGAAGGCGTTCAGCCCCAGGTTCACCGTGGACACACAGCTCGAATGGGAAACTTTCGGGGAATTGAGCGGGGTGCTGCTGCTCGACTACGGCGAAGCCCGGCAGTACGCCGGCCTGGTGCCGCTGCTGGACACGTTCACCACCCATCGCGGCTTCGCCTTCGTGACCGGCTACAAGACGAAGAGTCGAGTGCTGATGCTGGCCGGTCGTGATCCGGCCGCGGTGGCGGACGTCGTGGCGCGGTTGGCCACCATGAGTGGGGTGCCGCCGAACGGCCTGATCTTCACGATCGATTAGGCCGGAGCGGCATACCACTGCCGCGGCCGCGTAACGCACAATTTACGAACCTGTCACGAGAGCGAAACGGCCGGCCGCTATCCTGGATGGACGAATGGG
This sequence comes from Vicinamibacteria bacterium, assembly GCA_963763095.1. GTDB lineage: Bacteria > Acidobacteriota > Vicinamibacteria > Vicinamibacterales > JAENWD01 > CAVUCH01. The sequence goes on along the minus strand of CAVXNR010000009.1, from coordinate 20,810 downwards.
TGGGGTGGATAGCGCGGACGGTGGAACGCCGCGGAAGACGCGTGTGCTCGTGGTCGAGGACGAACTGGATATCGCGTGCCTGATCAAGCACACGCTCGAGCGCGACCGCAGCACGCAGGCCGATATCGTCGGCAGCGGCGATGCGGCCTTGCGGGCGGTGACCGAGACGCTGCCGGACGTCGTAATCCTGGACCTGAACCTGCCTGTGTTGAGCGGTCTCGACGTGTGCCGCATCCTGCGCGCGCGGCCGCATTCCGCCCACGTGCCCATCATCATCCTGTCGGCGACAACGAATGAGGTCGACCGCGTGGCGGGTCTCGACCTGGGCGCCGACGATTACGTCACGAAGCCGTTCAGCGTGCGTGAGTTGGCCGCCCGTGTCCGCGCCGTCCTTCGTCGTGGTGCATCACACGCGGGCCCCGGCCCCGGCACCACTTATCGTGGCGCCCAGCTGACGGCGGACTTCGACGCCGTGTCGGTGAGCGTCGAGGGCAAACCCGTTCGGCTCACGCGGCGGGAGTTCGAACTGCTCCGTCATCTCGTCGAAAACAGGAATCGGGTGCTGTCACGCGATCGACTGCTCGAACGTGTCTGGGGCTACGATCGCGACGTGGAGACGCGCTCGGTGGACGTGCACGTCGGCCGGCTCCGCACGAAGCTCGGGCCCGCCGGCCGGCAAATAGAGACGCTGGTGGGACTGGGCTACCGCTTCACCGACTGACCCCCGCGACGGGCACCGGCGACGACCTGCGGTGGGCGGTCTGCGCCAGTCCGGCCTGCCTGGCCCCGACAACGGCCAAAACTTCTGCGCGGTTGCTCGGCTCCCGGGGACTCACCACCAGGACGGGCCAATGCGCTTGGCCGTCTGGCGACGCTCGGCGGTCTCCCAGGTGTGTCCGCAGCTGCCGCATCGCAGGTAGACGAGCGCGACTCCATGCCCGGTCACCTCGGTGTGATTCGCCCCACAACTCGGGCAGGGCGTGTGCGAACGTGGCGGGCGCTGGTCAGGCGCGGTTTGTGTGGTCACAGAAGGGCACGACGCGCTGGGTACTGCTGAGTATAGACCTGCGGCTACGCGCGCGGCCACAAATCTGGCAAAGTGGGCTGCATGACTGGTCTGATCACCCTGGGCGTCGCCCTCGCCGCGTCCCTCTACCTGTGCTGGCTCATGCTCCAGCCGTTCGTAAACGTTCTGCTGTGGGCGTCGGTGCTCGCTGTGGTGTTCTACCCGATGCACCGCCGTATCCGGGCGCGCCTGCGGAGCGCCACGGCGGCTGCCGCCGTGTCCACTCTACTCGTCCTGGTGCTCATCCTCGTTCCCGTGACCCTGCTGACGATCGCGGTGGTGCACGAGCTCAGTGGCGCGGCCGCGAAGCTGCAAGGTGACACGCAGCTGTTCTCGCATGGTGGCACGCCCCTGCTTGGGTGGCTGCTCGACCGCGTGGGGCAGTACGTCGACGTTGATCGCGAGGCGGCGCGGAGGTTTGTCGCCGAGCGCATGCAGCTCTGGGGCGCGGCACTTGCGAGCAGCACCCTCGTCGTCGTGGGAGGCGTAGTCGGGGCCGTCGTGCAGACCGCGCTGGTCGTCTTCTCGATGTTCTACCTGTTCCGCGACGGCGATCGGCTGCGCCACGCCGTCTACGACATGCTGCCGCTCGAACGCATCCACGAACAGGAAATCACGGTGCGGACGCGTGAGGTGGTGGCAGCCACGATTTACGGTGTGCTCGTCATCTCCGCAATCCAGGGCACGTTGGGCACCCTGATCTTCTGGTTCCTGGGCTTGCCGTCGCCGCTGCTCTGGGGCGTCGTGATGTTCTTCCTGTCGATGATCCCGATGGCGGGATCGTTTCTCGTGTGGGTTCCGGCCGCACTGTACCTGGCATTGACGGGCGATTACACCAAGGCCGCGGTCCTGGTGGGGTGGGGGATCCTGGTCATCGGGTCGATCGATAACTTCCTCTCACCCAAGCTGGTGGGACACCGCACGCGGCTGCACGAACTGCTGATCTTCTTTGCGGTGCTGGGCGGCCTCGAGGTGTTCGGCGTGCTGGGCCTGGTGCTCGGCCCTGTCGTGGTTGCGATCACCCTCGCGCTCATCGAGATGGTGCGGCAGGTACACCAGCCACCCGCCGAGACCGCCGCTGCTTCGACAGTGCTGGAGCAGCAGTCGGAGCTGCGTGAAGCCAGCTGACCCCCGACTCACGGCGCGAGCGACACCATCAGCTCTCCGCCGCCTGGCACCAGGACATCGCAACATAGCTCGCCACCAGGTACGTAGGCACGGCGGCCTTGCTGTTCGGGGGGTCTCTGGCCGGCCAGCCCCCGCACGTGCCAGGACGCCGCGATTAGCACCGCCTGCCGGCCACGCGCGTCGGCTTTGACAAACGCGTGTTGTCGGCTCCCGTTGACTTGAGGAAGGGCTGGGCGTATGCTCCAGCTCGTTTTCGAGCGCTACCCACATGTCACAACAGATCACTGCCGTGCCGAGGCGTTGGCGCAGGACGGGGCGGCCGACCGGGATGGTCCTCGCGAGTCTGGGTCTCGTGCTCGCGCTGCTGCCCGTCCGCGCACGCGGCGAACAAGAGGCACCGCCGCCAGCGGCATCCGCTGCCCAGATCGCCGCGCCGGCGTTCTCCCGGGATCAGATCAGGCACTTCCTCGAGACCGCGCCCATCATCAAGGGCAAGGGCACCGTCAAGGGGGTCACGCGGCCCATGCGCGTCACGCTCAGCGACGGCATCCTCACGCACGACGCGGCTTTCTCAACCGTCGACGAGCACAAGAATATCGAGCGATTCGAGAGTGGCCGGGTCGAGCTCGACTTCGTCGATTCGTACAAGTTCAGCCTGGCGGCATACAAGGTCGCGGAGCTCGTGGGTCTGGACCACATGATGCCGGTGCACGTGGAGCGCGAGTGGCGCGGGCAGAAGGGGGCGCTCGCGTGGTGGGTCGACGCCAAGATGGACGAGGGCGACCGGCTCAAGAACAAAGTGCCCGTGCCCAACGCGGCGGCGTGGAATGAGCAGATGTATCGGATGCGCGTCTTCATGCAGCTCGTGGCGGACACGGATCGCAACGTCGGAAACCTCCTCATCGACGAGGAGTGGAAGCTGTGGATGATCGATTTCACCCGGGCCTTCCGGCACAACAAGTCGCTTCTCTCGAACAAGGATCTGAAGAAGTGTGATCGCGAGCTGCTCTCGAAGCTCCGCGCACTCACCGCCGAACAGGTGGCGGCAGCGACGAAGCCGTATCTGACCGCCGCGGAAATCGTCCCCTTGTTGGCCCGGCGCGATCAGATCGTCAAACTGTTCGACGCGCTCGCCGCCAGCAACGGCGAAGCACAAGTGCTCTACTGAGCCCCATCAGCATCAGCCAGGAGGACATCACACATGCGAGCGGTTGCTCTCGGAATCGCCCTGACCCTCATCATCGCGCCTGGCACTGCGTCGGCCGCCCAGGCCCCCGAAGCGCAGAAAAAGGCGCCTACCACCTTCAGCGGCGTGAAGCTGGTGGATCTGCACGCGCGCAAGCCGGAGCAGAACGTCACGGTCCGCCTGAACGACGACGGACTGAAGATTGTCGATCCCGCGTCGAAGGCAGACGTGGCGACGATGCCCTACACCGGCATTGAAGCAAGCCACCGTGTATCGAGCGCGCCTCCCGCGGTCGCCGGCGACCCCTCCGCAGCAGCGACGCAGCCGATGGCGTCGCCCATGTACATGGGCAAGACGCCGCACAACTGGCTCACCCTCAAGTCGGGGACCGACACCGTCGTGCTGCGCGTCAGCGAGAAGGTGTACGCGCAACTGAAAGATGCACTGGCGTCACACAACGTGCAGGTGCAGGAGGAGAAGTAGGGTGGAACCGCCCGGGGCCCTTCGGCCCCGGGCCGACACCGTAAGTGAGCGTGCCCCAATGAAGTGCGCGCGCGGGCTGGCTCGGCGCCGCTAGGGGACCTCGTCGCGCCAGCCGTCCTCGATCAGTTGTTCCCTCACCCGTGCGGCCTGCGCCACGGCCGGTACCCATTCGCGAAAATTTTCGCCCCGTTCGAACTCGTCGTTGACGAAGTACACCAGCGTGCTGTCCGGCGCGCCGGGGATCAGGGTGGCGCGAGCCACGTCTCCGTCCGGGTGCCGGAGGCGCCAGAGCACCACGGGCTCGGCGAAGGTGGGCGCCGGTTCGTCGGGCATCCTGCCGCCGGTTACCGCGGGTCCTGCATCCTTCGCGTCCTCGGTGGGCCTTCTCGGAAGAAGGTCCGCCCCGAGTGGTAGATTGTTTCCCCAGGGGCAGACAGCCCGGCAGGGGACCGGCTGGGACCGGCGGGGTTGAACGTCTGTAACTTGCTCATTCGATGGCCCTTACGCTGCCCCATGGCCCTGGTGGGGAAGCGGCCTGGAATGGCGGTACTCTCCTTGCCCCTGCAGACGTCGAACAAGAGCCCGGCTCCCCAGCCCGCGGCGGCATGACACGAGAGGGAACGCGATGATTGCACAGATGATGACCGGCGGAATGACTGCAAACGCGCTGGCCCTCCCGCGCATGCCGACCATCGATCGCGAGCTGCTGCGCCTGTGGCTGGTGCGGCTGCTCACCGTGGTCGTCATCCTCGTCGGCGTCGTCCTGACCTTCTACATCCTTGGCACCCTCGGGTTCGCCGTCTATGGCTTGCCCCGGAGCAGTTTTCGCCGGTCTGCCGCAGCCGCAGCCGAGGCCGCCTGACGCGGGCCAGTGACGCTCACCGGGTTTCCCCATCCAGCACCCGCGCCGCCGCTTCGGTTGGGGGAATGCGAACCGACGTATCCACTGCCGGCTCGGCGCCGGGACCCCAATCACTCAGTCGAGAGACCTCGTGGGCTCGGTCAGACGCGTCCTGCTCGGCAGCCAGCAGACCGACGCGCAGCCACGTCCGGGTGAACATGAAGCCCTGCTGAAGGATGAGCACCCCGCTCAGCGCCAGAACCGACGGCACGGTTCGTCCGGTGAGCTCACGGAGTGCGATGTAGACGCCGACTGATAGCGCGAGCACGGCGCCGGCGCCCGCCCAGAGGCCAAGTGTGAGGCCGGGACGCGCGATCACCTGCCGCACGCCCGCCCACCAGGCGCTGAGCGGTCCAGGTGATCGCCCCGCCTCGAGCCGTACGAGCGCGTAGTCGACGGCCGCAAGCAGAAGCACCGCGACGAGGACCGCCGTTCCGGCCTGAATGGCGCCAGCCCACAGGAATCCCGGCTCCCACGCTGATTCGGACAACGGCGCGAGCGCCATGCCAGCTACGGTAGCGGCCAGTGCGGCGGAGGCCGCGGCCACTACCCGACCGATGATGATCACCAGCAGAAACCGCCAGTAGAGCGCCGCAACGGCCCCCCCGATGGCGCGGGAATCTCGCGAGGGGTCACGTACGGACGCGAGTGTGGCGGCAATCAGGAGCGGGCTTGCGAGGACGGCCACGAGCAGACCGCCCGCGACCGCGGCCCGCAGGATCTGCAAGACCGGCGCGCTGTCGAACTGCAGCAGGTCCACGAGCCCGCCAGGCGAGAACCGCCAGGCAAAGCCATCGGCTTCCGGCCGGTACGCGGTCGCGGCGTACAGCCACCGGTACATCGGAAGGGCAAGCGCGAACCCGAGCACGAGATGCCAGGACCATATCGCAGTTACCAGCCCGGGGCGCCACGTTGCTTTCCGGAGCCCCCGCCGAAATGAGCTCAGGGCACCGCGGCCCGCGCGAGTGACGTGTCACAGTCCAATCCCGGCCAGCAGGTTCTGCACCCAGAACATCCACCGCGCGCTCCAGGCTCTCGCCACACGTGCGGATGGATCGGTGCGACGCGCAGAGTTGACGCGCGAGACCTCGAGCGTCACCCGGTGCTCCGGATCGACGTGCGCCGACAACAGCCGGTGCGGTCCCGTCCGGGTCAGCTCCTTCCACGTCGCCCGGCCGTCCCAGGACACACGCTCCGGACCGCGGCCCTCATAGCGGAGCACGATGTCCACGGGAAAGACGACGGCACCGACCCGCCTGATCACGACGCGGCTCTCGTACGGATTGGAGACCGCCGCCGTTCGGCTCGCATCCGCCGACCGGATCAGCCTGCTCTTGCCGTCTCGGGCAGGGAACAGCCCTGCAGCCGGGGCGGCCCTCTGGCTCTTGATCGAGATCACCTCGTAATCGACGACCCCGGTTCCTTCCGTGATCTGGTTCCAGAACCAGGCCAGGTCGCGGCCAGAGACCTCCGCGGCCACGGCGTAGAAGTCATTACTCGACGGGTGCCGAAAGCGCCATCGCTCGTGATACGTCCGCAGCACACGCGCCATCGTCGCGCGCCCAAGCAGGTTCTCGAGCGTGCGCAGCGCGAGCTCGGGCTTCTCGTAGACGTAGAAGCTGTACGCGCCGGGGCTGTACGTCCATGCCGGCTGCCGGACCCGGTCGAAGGTGCGCCGCGGCGAGTTCTGCAGGCGGATGAACTCCTCGCCTCCGAGGCGCAGTCCCAGGAGCGTCAGAATCGACGTGTGCGGCCCGTGCGCCAAATCCATGACCGCGCCGCTCGAGTAGGAGGCGAACCCCTCGTCCAGCCACGCCTCCTCGAACTCATTGTTTGCGACGAGCCCGTACCAGAACTGGTGCGCGAACTCGTGCACCGCCACGAGCTCGGGGACGAGCACACCGCTGAACGGCCAGTAATTCAGCAGCGCCGAGCTGCCGCCGGTGATCAAGGTCGGGTATTCCATGCCGCCCGATCCCACCGCGCCAGGGGCGGGATCCACGATGGTGAGCGTGCGGTACGGGTACCTCCCGTACCAGAGTCCGAAGTGCTTGATCCCGAGCTTCACGGCCGTGATGTAGCGATGGGTTTGCGGCAGGCGCCCGCGCTGCATCAGCACGCGAATCTCGACGTCCGACAGGCGCACCTCGTCGACCGACCGCCCCAGCAGCGCGGCGGTCGCGGCGTACTCGCCCGCCGTCACGTCGGCTGTTCCCGAGAAGCGCGCCATCACCTCGACGTAGTTCGGATCCGCCGTCCAGGCGAAATCGTGCACGTCCTCCTGCTCGTACGTATGCGTGGCCGTTCCGTCTGCGTTCGCTCGAATGCCGGTGCGAACGCCGGTTGCCCCGAGGACGAATCGCTGCGGCGCCGTGATGTTGACGCGGAACCTCCCAAAATCAGCGTAGAACTCGCTGTTCGCGTGAAACTGGTGGCAGTTCCAGCCCCCCGTGGTCCGTCCGCGCATGCCCGCCGGCTCGTAGACCGCAATCTTCGGGAACCACTGGCCGACGAGGAAGTAGTCACGGTGATACCCGGTGCGGGCGAACACCTCGGGCAGCTTCGCGGTCCACTCGATGACGAGTGCGATCGATGCACGCGGTGCCACCGGCTGCGGCAGGGGTACGCGAATCACGGTGCGGTCATCGGCGTTGTCGTCATCGGGGTGGTCGAAGCGGATGCGGGACGTCAGATCGGTGCCGTCCGCCAGCATCATCTTTCGAACCGTCGTCCAGCCCCAGCCCTCCTCGCGCATCCAGTCACCCCGCAGCTGGCCTCCGGACTCGCGGAAGAACGTGCTGCGGTTGTTCCTGAAGGCGTTCAGATACAGGTGGAACCAGAGCTCGCCGATCGTGTCGTTCGACGGGTTGTTCCACGTGAGGCGTTCACGACCGGTGATCGACTGGTTCTCCGCATCGAGCCGCACGTCAATCGCGTAGTCCACGACGCGTTGGGCGTGGGCGGGCAGCGGGTCTGCCATGGCGGGTGCGGCAACTGCCAGCAGGGCGAACAGCAGGATGGGGCAGGTACGCACAGTAGTCATTCGGCGATCGTGATGGACGTCGGCGGATGGTATGTGAAGGCGCGCTCGGATGGCAACGAACGCTGGAGCCGCCCACGCCATGCCGTTCAGGACAGCGGCAGCGTCAGAACCGCCCGGCACCCCGGTTCCGTCACGCGGTTCTCGAGCGACAACGTGCCGCCGTGCGCCTCGGCGATCTGGCGGCTCAGCACGAGGCCTATGCCGGATCCTTCAGGCTTGGTGGTGAAGAACGGGACGAACAGGTTCGACGTGTTCGGGAGCCCCGGGCCCTGGTCGTCGACGAAGATGCGGACGACGTTGCCGGCGATCTCCCAGCCGATCCACACTGCGCCGCCGGTGGGCAGCGTGGCATCGACGGCGTTGCGGATGACGTTGATCAGCAACTGCTCGATCTGGTCCGGATCGGCCTGCAAGGTCACGGCAGGCCCGGCGTGCACGGCCACCGTCATCCGTCGCTCGAGGTCTGCCGCGCGGGGCACGAGGGCGTCGATCGACACGGGCTTCAGCGCGGGCGCGGGCAGGCGCGCAAGCTGGGCGTAGGCGGCGGTGAACCGGCCGAGCGAATCCGCGCGCGATCCGATCACGGCCAGGCCGCCGCGCACGTCGCTCTCCCAGTCTTCGGCTCGCGGGTTCCTGGAGAGCAGCCGCTCGAGGCTGTGGGCGATCGACTTGATGGGTGCGAGCGAGTTGTTGATCTCGTGCCCGATGACGCGAATGAGGCGCTGCCACGCCTGGCGCTCCTCGTCGCGGAGTGACCGGCTCACATCGGTGAGCACCAGCAATTCGAGCGGCAGTCCGCCCTGCCGGAACACTTTATTCCGGACCTCCCACCGGCCGAAGCCGCCGGGGAACGTGGCGGCGATGGTGGGGGAGTGCTCGTGCTCGAGCGCGGTGGCAAGGCCGAGCGCGTTCGCGTCGAGGCCGATCAGCCGCTCCGAGGGCCGTGCCAGGAGACGCTCGCCCGCGCGGTTCACCAGGCGCAACCGCCGCTCCGGATCGAACGCGAACACGGCGACCGGGATCTCCTCCATGACGGCGCCCAGCAATCCGCTCGCATCGAGCGCGCCCATGCGTTGCGCCCGCAGCGTGTCGGCCAGCGCGTTGACCTCGATCAGGACTTCGCCGAGCGGATCGTGCCGGCGTGACCCGCGGGCCCGGATCGAGAAGTCCTCCTCGCGCAACGCCGCAAGCAGGTTCGAGATCGTCTGCAGAGGAAAGATCACGCGATCGCGGAGGGCGAACGCCACGCCCCACCAGAGGGCGAGCACCAGCAGCGTCAAGGTCCAGCGGAGCCGGGACGAGAAGTCGCCGGACCAGAGCAGCACCAGCGACACCACGATGCCCGGCAGTCCTGCACCGAGCGCCATCATGACGACGCGCCGGTCGTGAGTGAGCCAGTTGTCGAGCGATCGGCGGGGCGACCTCACCGCATGCTCCTGCCTTTCGCAGGGCGGGAAAGATCCGGCGGAGCAGGCACGGCTGGAGGTCGGGCGGCGCTCGTCACAATCCGAAGCGCTGAAGCCTCCGGTACAACGCGCTGCGGCTGAGGCCCAGCGCCTTGGCCGCATGGCTCACATTGCCTCCATAGCGGGCGAGCGCCTTCTTGATGAGGAAGCCTTCCACCTCTTCGAGGCTCATGTCTTCGAGCTTCCCGGCGGCTTCGCGGGAGGCCCGCAGTCCGAGATCGCGCCCGGCGATGGCGTCACCCTGGGCCATCAGCACGGCGCGTTCGACGGCGTGATCCAGCTCACGCACGTTCCCCGGCCACGCGTGATCCAGCAGCACCTGCATGGCGGCCTGATCGAAGCCGGTGAGCCGCTTGCGGTACCGCTGCGCATGCTGCAGGAGGAAGTGCCGCGCGAGCAGCGGCACGTCTTCGCGGCGTTCGCGGAGCGGCGGCAGCGGAATCTCGATCGTGTTGAGTCGAAAGAGCAGGTCCTGCCGGAAGCGCCCCGCTTCGACCTCCGTGTGGAGGTCTGCGTTGGTTGCGGACAGGATCCGCACGTTCACGCGCCGTGTGCGGGAGGAGCCCACCCGCTCGAAGTCGCCCGTCTCGAGCACGCGCAGCAGCTTCGCCTGCAGGTTCAGCGAGATGTTCGCGATTTCGTCGAGGAACAGCGTGCCGCCATCCGCGAGCTCAAACCGCCCGACGCGATCGGACTTGGCGTCGGTGAACGCACCCTTCACGTGCCCGAACAGCTCGCTCTCGAAGACGCCCTCCGAGAGGCCGCCGGCGTTCACGGTCATGAGGGGCTTGCCAGCACGCGTCGAGATCGCGTGGATGGCCTGCGCGACGGTCCCCTTCCCGGTACCGTTCTCACCCGTGAGCAGGACGTTCGCGTCCGAAGGACCGACGCGCGCAATCAGCTCCAGCACCGGCCGCATGGCCGCCGACTCGGCAATCAGATTGGGATGACCGGACCCCTGGTCACGAAGGAGCGTGTTCTCCGCTTCGAGCCGCTGGCTGCGCCGCAGAGCGCGGCCAAGCTCCACCTGCGACCGGACGACGGCGAGAAGCCGCTCGTTGTCCCAGGGCTTCTGCACGAAATCCCGGGCCCCGCGGCGCATGGCTTCGACGGCCACGTCCACCGAGCCCCAGGCCGTCATCACGATGACCGGCATCTGGGAATCGATGGCCCGCAGCCGGCTGAGCAGCGAGAGCCCTTCCTGGCCCGATGTCGTATCGCGGGTGTAGTTCAAGTCGATCAGCGCGACGTCGAAATCGCGCGCTTCGACGGCGCTCAGCACGCCCGCCGGCGAGGTGGCGGTCTCGATATCGCACCCTTCGCCCTTGAGGAGCAGGCGAAGCGCCTGGAGGACGTCGGGCTGGTCGTCCGCCACCAGCACGCGGGCTCGCTGCAGGATGTCAGCGGCGGGCGCCTGCGGCCGAGACGACTCGGCAGGCATCAGTCGTTCACCAGCCATCCATCCCGCAGCCGCACGATGCGGCTGCCGTACGCGGCGTTCGCCTCCGAGTGCGTCACCTGAATGATGGTGGTGCCTTCGCGATTGAGCTCGGTGAACAGCTCCATGATCTCCCGGCCCTGGCCCGTGTGGAGGTTGCCGGTCGGTTCGTCGGCAAGGATCAGCGTGGGTTTCGCGATGAGCGCTCTCGCGACGCCCACCAGCTGCTGCTGGCCGCCGGAGAGCTGCGAGGGGTACAAATCCTTCTTCCCGACGATCTGGAACCGGTCGAGGATGTCGCACACCATGCTGTCGCGTTCCTTCCGCTTCACGTCGCGGTAGGAGAGCGGCATGTCGAGGTTCTCGTAGACCGTGAGGTGATCGATCAGGTGGTAGCTCTGGAACACGAAGCCGATGTGCGTCTTCTGCAGCTCCGCCCGTTCCTTTTTCCCGAGCAGGTGGATCGGCTGGCCGTGCAGGTAGTATTCGCCCGTCCAGGCCGCGTCGTGCATCCCGACGATGTGGAGCAACGTGGACTTGCCGGCGCCTGACGGCCCCATGATCGACACGAACTCGCCCGGCGCGAAGTCGAGCGTGATCCGCCGCAGGACGTAGGTCGTCTGCACGCCCTGCTTGTACGCTTTTTCTATGTTCCGCAGGCTGATGATCGCGCGGCCGCTCTTCGCGAGCTCAGGGGGCGTCAACGCCGGTGTGACGTGTTCCACTCTGTGTCCTCTGAATGGGGCTGATTGTACAGCGAGGCGAGGGAGTCTTCATGTCCGCCGGGACTGAAGTCCCGGCTCCACACGACGGTGGGCGGTGGGCGGTGGGCGGTGGGCGCTCGGCACACTCGGGAGCCGGGAATTGCACTGTGACGCCGGGGCCTTCACGCCCCGGCGGGCATGTCGGTCCCGGCCTTACATTCAGTCCCGGCGTTCAGTCACCACAGTCGTGAACAGTGAATCCCGGCCTCCAGAGTGTGCCTACCGCCCACCGCGTACCGCCCAGCGCCAACGCCCAGCGCCCAGCGCCCAAGAACGCCTACGTCTCAGACCGCCTCCGCCACATTCTCCTCCACGATCCGCCCGTCGAAGAGGTGAATGCTGCGATCCGCATGACGCGCGTAGCGGGGGTCGTGCGTGACCATCGCAATGGTGGCGCCGGCGCGGTGCAGCTCCTGCAGCAGCTGCATGACCGACTCGCCGTTCTTGGAGTCGAGGTTTCCCGTCGGCTCGTCGGCGAGGAGAATCGCGGGCTGGCCCGCCACCGCTCGGGCAACGGCGACACGCTGCTGCTGACCGCCGGAGAGCTGACTTGGGAGGTGTCGCGCGCGATGAGCCATGCCGACGCGCTCGAGCGCGGCTTCCACCCGCTGCCGGCGCTCGGCGGGCTTCATGCCGCGGTAGGTGAGCGGCAACTCGACGTTCTCGAACACCGTCAGGTCCCCGATCAGGTTGAAGCTCTGAAAGATGAACCCGATCTCACGGTTGCGCGTGCGCGCGCGCTCGGCTGCCGTCAGGTTGGCCACCGACCGTGAGTTGAGCGTGTAGCTGCCGCCGGTGGGTGTGTCGAGCAGGCCGAGAATCGACAGGAGCGTCGATTTTCCGCAGCCGGACGGCCCCGCGATCGCGAGGTACTCGCCGTTCCGGATTTCGAGGTGGATGCCCGCCAGGGCGTGCGTCTCCACTTCATCGGTGTAGAAAACCTTCGTGACGCCATCGAGCCGGATCAGCACGTCGTTGGCTGCGTTCATGAGCACTCCCTCAGCGGATGCGGAGACGGTCGCGGCCGTCCCAGGCGGACATGTCGGACAGGATGACGCGGTCGCCCTCGCGCAGACCGCCTACGATTTCGATTGTGTTCACCGAGCTGCGGCCGAACTTCACCTGCACGCGCTCGGCGGCATCGGCCTTCTCGGGCGGGCCGAGCAGCTTGAAGAGGCTCACCGTGCTGTTCTCCTGCCCGAACGCCGGGCGCCCCACATACAGGACGTTATCGAGCCGTTCGAGTTCAATCGTGCCGTCCACGCTCAAATCGGGCCGTGCGCCCCGCGGGAGCGGCCCCGTGAACGAGACGTCCACGAGCACGGTGCCGTTCTGCGCGGCCGGATCCACGCGCGCCACGCGGCCTTCGACCTCGCCATTCCGCGTGTCGATGGTCGCCTTGAGACCAACCTCCAGATCCTTGGCCTGCGTTTCCGGGATCCGGAGCTCCGCTTTCAGCCGGCCCGGCGCCGCCACACGCGCGAGGTTCGCACCGACCGCTACGCGCTGCCCGACCTCGACGGGCACCACCTGCAGCACGCCCGCAATGCCTGCGCGCACTTTGAGCGCTTCGATCTGGCCGCGTCGCAACTCGTAGAGCGCCCGCCGCTGTGCCACCCGCGCCTCCTCGGCGGCGAGCTGCGCCTGCGCCGAGTCGCCGCGAATCTTGAGACGCTCCTGCTCGATGCGATGGCGGTTCTCGAGCTCGTCGGCCTCGACCCGAGTGATTTGCGTGGTCACCGCCGACTGCAGGCCCTCTTTCGAGAGCTGCTCGTTGGCCTCGGCGGTAATCCGGGCGCGGTGGAACTGGGCCTGGATGTCGGCGGCGGCCGACTGCTGCTGCAGCAGCTCGTTCTGCAGTCGTACCCGGACGCTCGCGAGGTCGGCTTCAGCTGCCTTGAGCAGATACTCGGCATCGAGCGCCTCCTGCTGCACGCGCTCATCGCTCAGCTCGAGAATCTCGGTGTCCGGTTCGACGACGGTGCCGGGCAGGGTGAGGATTCGCTCGACACGCCCGTCGGTCGCTGCGGGGATCCAGCGGATGTCTTCGGGCACCAGCGTGCCGGGACCACGCACCTGGCGGAGCATCGAGCCCCGCTTGACGGTGTCGGGCCACACGGAACCGATCTCCACGGTGGGCGCCGCCGGCTTCAGCTGCGCCAGACCAACGGTGACGAGCACGAGCACGAGCAGCCCAGCAACCGCGAAAATGGTGCGTCGAATGCGTTTCTGACGGGCAACTGACGGGCGAGGAATATCCATGATCTCCTGTGGTGCGCGCGGTAAAAACCTGCGGCGCGCAGCCTCTCAAAGGTCAAACCGTGTGCCACCGGCGTGAAACCGGCAACCACTTGGACGTAAAGGTCTTACGATGCGTTCACTGGCGTGCGCCCGACCCCTGCTGTTGCGCTGCTGGGATCCCGTCGTCCCACAACCGGACAGTGACTTACAGGCCCTCGAAACGGGCAGTGAAGTGCCGCAACACGTTGGCGCTCGCCGTGATCCGGTAGCCCCTCAGCGACTCGCCGACCGACGCGACATGGAGCACCGCCTCAGCCACGTAGTCGATGTGCGACTGCGTGTACACCCGTCTGGGAATCGCCAGGCGCACGAGATCCATGGCGGCAGGCGACTCCGCACCATCCGCATGACGCCCGAACATGACGGTGCCGATCTCGACGGCCCTGATACCGGCCTCCAGATAGAGGGCGTTCACGAGCGCGATCCCCGGGTACTCGAGCGGCGGGATATGGCGCAGCAGCGCGCGGGCGTCGATGTAGATCGCGTGGCCGCCCGGGGGCTGAATGATGGGGACACCCCCCGCCGTGAGCTTCTCGCCCAGATAGGCGGTCGAACGGATCCGGTAGCGCAGGTACGGTTCCTCCACTACCTCTTCCAGCCCGCGTGCGATGGCCTCGAGATCGTAGCCGGCCAGTCCTCCGTACGTGGGGAACCCTTCTGTCAGGATTAGCAGGTTTCGTGCGCGCTCGGCCCAGGCATCATCGTTCATGGCGAGGAAGCCGCCGATGTTCGCAAGACCGTCCTTTTTCGCCGACATGGTGCACCCGTCGGCGAGCGAGAACATCTCCCGTGCGATGTCGCGCGGCGGCCTGTGGGCCTGGCCAGGCTCGCGCAGCTTGATGAAGTACGCGTTCTCGGCGAAGCGGCATGCGTCCAGGAAGAAAGGCTTCCCGTATCGATCGCAGAGCGAGCGGACGCCGCGCAGGTTTTCGAGGGAGACCGGCTGTCCGCCCCCCGAATTGTTCGTGACGGTCACCATGACCAGTGGCACGCGGTCGGCGTGGCGCTCGAGCAGACGCTCGAGGGCGGCCACGTCGATGTTCCCTTTGAACGGGTGCGCGGTGGCCGGGACCCGCCCCTCGGGGATCACCAGATCGAGGGCCTCGGCGCCTTCCACCTCGATGTTCGCGCGAGTCGTATCGAAGTGATTGTTGTTCGGGACGATCTGTCCGGGCGCCAGGGTCGTGTGGAACAGGATGCGCTCGGCCGCGCGCCCCTGGTGCGTGGGAATGATGTGCGTGAAGCCGGTGAGCGCCTGCACGACGTCGCGGAACCGGTAGAACGACCGGCTGCCCGCATACGATTCGTCGCCCTGCATGAGCGCGCCCCACTGTGCCGCCGACATGGCCCCGGTCCCTGAATCCGTGAGCAGGTCGACGAGCACGTCGTCGGCATGGAGGAGGAACACGTTGCGCCCGGCCGCGTCGAGCGCCGCCTCCCGATCCTCACGGCGTGTGAACTTGAGGGCGTCCACCGACTTGATGCGGAACGGCTCGATGATGGTGCGGAACGGCATGGCCAACTGCTAGTGCCGGGTGATCTCGCCACGTCGAAGCCGGCGGTACATGTCGAGCGCATCCGCCACGATCCGGAACGCGTCGGCCGGGCCCAGGAAATCTTCGATGACCACCTGCTTGTGCTCCAGGATCTTGTAGTCCTCGAAGAACCGCCGCACCTCGCGGAGGATATAGCCCGGCAGCTGCGGGTGATCGGTGTAATCCGAGAAAGCCGGATCGCGCACGCTCACCGCGATAATCTTGTCGTCGAGCCCCTTCTCGTCGCGCATGCGCATGACGCCGATGGCCCGCGCTTCGATGATCGTGAGAGGCACGACGGCTTCCTGGCTGAGCACCAGGACGTCCAGCGGGTCGCCGTCTTCGCAGAACGTGCGTGGGATGAAGCCGTAGTTGGCGGGATAGTGCACGGCGCTGTAGAGTACCCGGTCCAGTTGCAAGAGCCCTGTTTCCTTGTCGAGCTCGTATTTGTTCTTGCTCCCCATCGGCACCTCGATGACGACGGGAAAGGCCGTTTCAATCAGATGATCATCAACATAGACATCGTGCCACGCGTGCATGCGGAATAACTCCTCGCCACGCGCCCGACGCCCGTGGATGGGCTCATTCTATCGCTTCCGACGAGGCGCACTCCGACGCGTGCCCGCCCGCAGCGCCGCCGTTGCAGGCCGCGCTGCAGGGTTCGCACGCGGCTCGTTGATGCTGCTGGCGGCGATTGCCGCGTCCGCGTCGCCCGCGTCGGCGCAACCGGCGCAGTCCAAGGCCGCGGCCGCTGGCACGGACCTGCGGCAGATCAGCCGGACGCTCGAAGCGCTGAGCGACCGCGTCGGGCCGGCGATCGTCCAGGTCTTCGCGGTGGGGTACGCGCCACCGTCCGACCCGAGCGAGGAACGATCACTGCTTGCGCAGCAACGGAACACCGGATCCGGCGTCATCCTCGATCCGGCCGGCTACATCGTCACCAACGCCCACGTCGTGCAGGGCGCGTACAAGGTGCAGGTGCAACTGCCGGCTGGGAGGCGGGGCGCCTCGCGATCCATCGTGGGCCCGCGCCCCCGGGTCATCGGCGCGCAAATCGTCGCGATCGACGAGGAGACGGACTTGTCCGTGCTGAAGGTGGACGAGCAGGCGCTGCCGTTCCTCGAGCTGGCAGACTCCGACGCCGTCCGGTCGGGACAGCTGGTGCTCGCGTTCGGCAGCCCGCTCGGTCTCGACAGCTCCGTGACGCTTGGCGTCGTAAGCGCGGTCGCGCGGCAGCTCGAACCAGACGATCCGATGATCTACATCCAGACCGACGCGTCGATCAATCCCGGCAACAGCGGCGGTCCGCTGGTGGATACAGAAGGCCGTGTCGTGGGGATCAACACCCTGATTCTGTCCCAGTCCGGCGGCAACGAGGGGCTCGGGTTCGCCGCCCCCAGCAACATCGTCCGCAACATCTTCGATCAGGTGCGGAAGTATGGACGTGTGCGCCGCGGCGAGATCG
This sequence comes from Vicinamibacteria bacterium, assembly GCA_963763095.1. Classification (GTDB taxonomy): domain Bacteria; phylum Acidobacteriota; class Vicinamibacteria; order Vicinamibacterales; family JAENWD01; genus CAVUCH01. Next base: position 4,034 of record CAVXNR010000009.1, on the reverse strand, counting down.
GGGTGCGCGCCCAGACGATCACGACCTCGCTCGCCGAAGGGCTCAAGCTGCCGCGCAACTGGGGTGTCGTGCTCGGCGACGTGAACCCCGCGGGCCCTGCCGCAAAGGCCGGGATCGAACCCGGAGATATCGTGGCGGCGCTTGACGGCAAACCGATGGAGAACGGACGGCAGCTGCAGGTGAACCTGTACGGCCGCGCGATTGGCGACGTGGTGACGCTGCAGGTTCTCCGGGGCACACGCACCCTCGACGTCCCGGTGACCGTGATCGAGCGCGGCGATGATCCGAACCGTTTCGCCGGGATGGCTCGTCCTGACGACCACCTGATCAAGCGCCTGGGAATCCTGGGACTGACGTTCAACCGCCCCCTCGCCCAGATGCTTCCAGACCTGCGTGTGGCGTCGGGAGTCGTGGTCGCGGCCGCCGCTCGCACGGGACCCCCGACGTGGGAAGGCGAACTGCAGCCGGGCGATGTGATCCATGCCGTCAATCGTACGGTCGTCACCGACATTGCGACGCTCCGGACAGCAGTCGACGCGCTCAAAGTAGGGGAGGCGCTCGTCCTGCACGTCGAACGGGAAGGCGAGATGCTGTTTCTCGCCGGTCGGGTCGAGTAGGTCGACGCGGAGGGGCGCACGTCCATGGCCGAAGGCGACACGACCGGGCCACTCAGCCCCGAGCAGCTGGCCCAGATCAATCGATTGGCCACGGTGGCGCGATTCGTCTCGTCCCTCGCGCACGAGCTCAACAACTCGCTGCAGGTCATGGGCGGCCTGATCGAGCTGCTCGCCGAGCGTGACGACCTGCCGCAGGACGCCCTGCTGCGCATCGAACGCATCGGCACGCACGCCGATCAGGCGGGCGGGAAGATCAAGCAGGTCGTAAGCTATGTGCGCGCGCCCGCCGAACCGCACGCGCGAGTGGATCTCGGTGCGCTCGTCGACCGCGCGCTGACCTTGCGCTCGTACGAGCTCGATCGGGCGGGCATCCGCACGGTCCGCGCGGTGGCGGAGCAGCGGTTCGCGGTGCGCGGGAGCGCGCGCGACCTCGAGCAGGCGGTGTTGAACCTGCTGGCGAACGCGCAGGAGGCCATCGCGGGCGCAGAGACACGTGAGCTGCGCATCGGCATGACCTGCACTGCCGGGCGGGTCCGTCTCTCAGTGACGGACACAGGCCCGGGGGTGCCCCCGGTGCTGCGGGAGCGTATCTTCGAACCGTTCTTCACGACGCACCCGGCGAGCGGAGCAGTCGGCCTCGGCCTCCCGGTTGCGGCGCACACGGCGGCAGCCCACGGCGGGCGCCTCTCGGTCCTCGATGAAGGACCGGGCGCGACCTTCGTGCTCGATCTGCCGGAGGATGCGGGACAGGCCGGCTAGGCGCTCACCCCGAACGATCACACCGCCGGAGGATCAGGAAGCCGGCGTGATCACAACCTTCCGGAACGACACCGGCCCGTGATCTCCCTGGAGCAGGATGGGACCGGGCTCTCCTTCGTTGCTGTCGAGTGCGCCGCCGGTGATACCGGGAATGATCTCGTTGTCGATGATCGTCTTGCCGTTGAGCGCAACAGTGACCCGCCGGCCGATCAGTGTGATGTCGTACGACTGCGGTTGGCCCGCTTTGAGCGCGGCGTCAGCGTAGGGCCGCAGGAATCCGTAGACGCCACCCATGCGCAATGGGTCAGTGGCCCGTCCCGCATCGTCCTGAATCTGCACCTCGTAGCGGCCGCGCAGATAGATGCCGCTGTTGCTGCCGGGCGGATAGTTGAACTCGACGTGCAGCTTGAAGTCGGAGAACGTACGCTCGCTGATGATGTCGACGCACTTGGGCGAGTTCATCAGCGCGCCGCCCTCGACCTTCCAGCAGGTCTGCGAGCCGCGGTGGCGCCACCCCGCCGTGCTGGTGCCATCGAACAGATCGATCGCCGCGGCCCACGTTGGCGCCGCATCCCGCAGCAGCGCCGGTGCGCGCACGCCGATCCAGCTGATGGAGGTGCCATCGGGGGCCTTTGTCGTTCCTTCCAGCCGATCTCCGGCCAGTCGGCCGTTGAACACCAGCTCGCTCTGCTGCTTTTCGTACTGCGGCGCAACTGCGAACTCCAGCATGCCGTCGCGGTACTCGACGCGGGTGAGGTTCCGCGAGCTGCCCGATTGCCCGACGAACCGGCCCTGCAGCTGCGTTTCCTTCCGCAGGTGAATTTCGACCCACGACGGGTACTCGGCGTTCGCACCCTTCACGGTGAGGTCCCATCGACCAAGGACGGGATCGGCAAAACCCGTCTTCGGCTCCTGCCCGGCGATCAGCGTGGCGCAGGCGAGAACGAGGGCGGTGACGAGCATGGCCGCAGGACGAAGCGAGCGAAACATCGATGCCTCCAGGTTCAGTGTGGGGTTGATGGCTATCTTCCTCTTCCCGGTCCCCGGCTGCTCGCGCCGCTTTGCCCGCCGCGGTGTCGGGCACCCTGGGGATGTCGCTGGGGATGCGACGGGTGTTCGCGTCGGGGAGGACGGTCGCCGCGGGCTGCGTCCGGGCGAGCCTGCTGGCCTGCCCCCCGTCCCTGCGAGCGTCCACCTTGCGAGCGCGGCCGCTCGGCGGCGCGGCGCTGGCGAATGGCGGCAATGCGCTGCGCAAGGGGAACCTCGAGCGAGTCGGCCCGGGCGGAATAGTCGAACCCGGGCAGTGTCACACGCGGCAGCCGCTTGCCGACCGCCTTCTCGATCGCCTGCAGGTCCGGTTCTTCCTCGGGCGAGACGAACGTGAACGCGTCTCCGGTGGCCTCCGCACGCGCGGTGCGCCCGACGCGGTGGATGTAATCGTCAGGCACCGCGGGAACATCGAAGTTGACGACGTGCCCGAGCGCTTCGACGTCGATCCCGCGCGCCGCGATGTCAGTGGCGACGAGCACGCGGTACCGGCCCGACTTGAACCCCTGGAGGGCCTCCGTCCTCCGTCCCTGCGAGCGGTTGCCGTGAATGCGTTCGGCGGCAATCCCCTGCGCTGCCAGATAGGCTGCCAGCCGGTTCGCGCGGTGCTTGGTTCGCGTGAAGACCAGCGCCTCCTGCATCTCGCCGCTGCGCAGCAGCGCCAGCAGAAGCGCAGACTTGAGCCGTCCCTCTACCGGGTAGACAGCCTGCGTGATCCCGACCGCCGGGGCCGCCTGGCGCTGCAGGTTGATGGTCACCGGATCCCGCAGCAACTCGCGCGTGAGTGCGGCAATCGGAGGCGGCATCGTCGCGCTGAAGAACAGCGTCTGCCGCCGCACGGGCAGGTGGCGCAGCACCCGGCGGATGTCGGGCAGGAAGCCCATGTCGAGCATTCGGTCCGCCTCGTCGAGCACGAGGTACTCCACACCGGTCAGCTTCGCGTACGGCTGCCGGAAGTGGTCGAGCAGCCGGCCGGGAGTGGCGATGATCACGTCGGCGCCGCTGCGGAACGCGTGCTCCTGAGGGCCCATCGACACGCCGCCGTAGACCGCGGCCCCGGTGATCGGCGTGTGCACGGCCACATCGTTGAGCGCCTCGAGAATCTGTGCCGCAAGCTCGCGGGTTGGCGTAATGACCAGGGTGCGGGTCGTGCCCCGCGGCTTCTCCATGAGCTGCTGCAGGATCGGCAGGAGGAAGGCGAAGGTCTTGCCGCTGCCCGTCATCGCGCAGGCGAGCACATCGCGTCCGGCGAGCGCCGGCGGAATCGCATCGGCTTGGATTGGCGTGGGACGGACGAACCCGAGGTCTTTGAGGCCCTTGAGCAGGAGCGGGTGGAGCGGAAGCGTCGCAAATGGCATCCGCACAGACTACAACGAACGGCGACCGAGCCGGGCGTCGCATCAGCGGTCCGCCGGACCCGATCGGGTCCGGCCCGGCGGGCCGCCTCTGCCCTTGCGATGTGAGGGATCGTCAGGGGTGCGTCAGCGCGTTTACGACGGCGATACACCGCTCCAGTTGTCGTAATCGAAGGAGTCGCCGTCCGCCGAGGCCCAGTCGGTGGCGGCCACGACAGCGGTTTCGAGGGCTGCCTGACCATGAAAGATCTGGGCA
>CAVXNR010000008.1:0-73136 GCA_963763095.1 Vicinamibacteria bacterium | reverse complement strand
CCGTCGCGGTCGGCGCGTGTGGCGATTCAAGGTGGCGCAGGCCCATGCGCACGCGCAATCCACGGTAGCGCTGCCGCATGGGGCCGCATCGATGATGCGCGAAATCCGTCGCGCGATCGCGCGTGTGGACTTGCTGAGCGATCAGATGGCCGATTTGGAGACCGAGATTCGGATGCTGCTTCCCACGTTAGCCGAAGCGGCCTACCTCATGACGATGCCCGGTGTGGATGGACGACGGTCGCCGGGCTGATCGCCGAGGTCGGCACGATCGGCAAATACCGCCATGGCCGGCAGCTGGTGAAGCTCGCCGGATTGAATCCGTCGCGGATGAGAGTGGCGCGATGCGCGGGCGCACGATGCTCAGTCGCCGTGGGCGGGCCTGCGGACGGTGGTCTATTTGGCGACGCTGGCGGCGCTTCAGCATAATCTCGACTTTGTGCGCACTATGACCGGCTGCGTCAGCGCGAGGCGCGCCCGCTGGCGACGATGCCGGCCATGGTGGCCTGTATGAACAAGTGGCTGCTCTACGCGTTCGCCGTGATGAAACGGCGCGAGGCATTTCAAGTGGACCACGTGTGGCGGTCCCAGGCGCTGGCGACCGCCTCGTCTTTCCCGAGGGCTTCGGCGCATCCGGAGAGGAACTTAGGCCGACCGTTGTCCTGAGCCGTTCGTTCGCGAGCGCGCTTGTCGCTACTCCGCCTGGCCCGTTCCGCTCCCTCGGGATTTCCGTCCGTATGAGGCACGATGAGCCAGCTACCGCTGCAGCTCGCATTTGCATCTCGATTGGACGCCCAACGGCGCTGAGGCCTTGAAAGTTACTGATAGCACGCGGTCCGCAGCACCTGCGGCAGACCGCGTGTGCGCGCCAGCGCCTCCAGGACGAGCTTTACCGGCAGGCCCCCCAGCGCCCGCGCCGGCACCACCGCCACGGCTTCGGTGGTCGCGTCATCGACGATCGTCAGACACTTCAACACGCGCCCGTCCGCGGTGCGATCGAACACGAAGTCCGCCGACCACACGTGGTTGGGACCCTGCGGCCGGGCGAGCGGCTGACGGTCGGCCAGGGGCACCTTCTTGCGGCGCCGGCGCCTGACCTGCAGACGCGCCTCCGCGTAGAGACGCTCGACCCGCTTGTGGTTGACCTGCCGGCCTTCCTGGCGCAGCTTCAGGTAGATCATGCCGGCGCCGTACCGCCGGTGGCGATGCGCCAACGCGACGATGCGATCGCCCAGGCTCGGATCGGGGTCCGGCCGCGGCACGTACCGCAGGGCGGCCGCGCTCATGTGCACGACGGTCAACGCGCGCCGCTCGCTGAGGCCTCGCGTGACCATCTCCCGCACCACTTCGCGTCGCGCTGGTGCGGTCACCACTTTTTTGCAGCATCTCACGGGTCACCTCGTTTTCCAACAGCGACTCCGCGAGCAACTTCTTCAACCGTGTGTTCTCGACTTCGAGCTCCTTCAAGCGCTTGGCGTCGGAGACGCGCATGCCGCCGAACTTGCTCCGCCACAGGTAGTAACTGGCCTCCGAGAACCCGTGCTTGCGGCACAGGTCCTTACCGGCAACCCGCATCGGCCTCCCGCAGGAAGCCCACGATCTGCGCTTCCGTGAACCGCTTCTTCATCGTCCGTCCCCTTCGCTGGGCCGGACTCTAAACCGAAACGCTACTCAGAAGTGGGGGGACGTCAGGAGCACGAAGTATCCGCGGTTGACCGCGGCCCCATTGAAGCATGTTGTGGCCGACGATGCCCTGCTGCACGGCTTGGAGATCCGCGGTCGCGAGACCGCGGCCCCATTGAAGGTTGTCGGTGTTATTGCGTCTGGACGGCGCGGCCGTCTTGTCGCCGCGGCTGCCAGGACCGCGGCTCCATTTTGAAGCTCGTGTTACCTGATCGTGAAGGCCTTTACAGTGAAGGGACTCGTCGCGAATCGTGCCGAACATCCGGAGCCCGGTGCGCCCGATTGCTCACCACGCGATCCAACGTAATTGGGACGACTGGCGTCCGGCTGGACCGGGCTTGTCATGCCACCGGTCCAGGTTAGGCAGAGGACACACCTTTAACTCGGTCGTAGTTCTAGGAGCGCCAGGCGCCGATGAGGATCGCGAGCAGGATGCCGCCAAAAACCAGCGGAGCGCCCATCCGGTCCACCATGATCGCCAGCCACATCAAAAACGCGAGGCCGATGAGGACGAGCCACACGCGATCGACGTATTTGTTTTTGAACCTGTACGCAAACATTGACACCCTCATTTGAGGGAAATCCCCATGGCTGCGACGGCCCGCGAATGCGTCGCCGCCGGGGATCCGCGCTGGCGTTCCCTGGGTGCAGCACAGCTGAAGGCATTTGCTCGGGATGGACCACCCAGTGGACCACTGGCCCGCAGCTTCCCAGTCCAAGGCATAGATTTAACAGCCGTAAATACCACAGTTCAGGCGAATTAGAATGGCGTCCCCGGCAGGTCTCGAACCTGCGACCCCCGGTTTAGGAAACCGGTGCTCTATCCTGCTGAGCTACGGGGACGTGACAGTTTTACAGAGGAAATCCGCTATACGGTCATGCGCTCGCCAGTCGTCAACGGCGAATTCTCCCTTTTCTGTCCTTGTCCCGCAGCGTCGAGCTTCCGCGCCGCGTCCTTCAGGTCGCCCGGACTGACCACGTTGTAGCGCTCGAACACAGAGCGCGTCTTGTGTCCCGTCATCTTTATCGCCACGGCTTGGGGATGCCGGCGCGCACCAAGTTTCGCACGCTCGTCCGGCGGAAGTCATGCAGGATGCGGCCGGGGCGCCCGGCCGTCCACGCAGGCCGCCGCCCACGCCTTCCGAAACGAGCCGATCCGCGCGCCGTTGCGCTTCGTGAACACGAACCGCGCAATGATGCCCTCCCCCTTCAATCGATTGGCCTCAGCATGCTGCGCCTCGAGCGCCCGGCACAGCTCGACGGTCATCGGAAACGGCGTGATATCAGCGGCACCCGCTGCTACTGGGGCCGTCGGTGAGCACGACATCGAGCGGTTTAGGGGGGCCATTCACAGGCACTTCTCACGAGCGCCAGCATTGTTGATCTAGATCAATGACATGGGGGCTCAAGCTGTCTACACTGCGACCCCGGTCTGTTTCGCAACTGTGGCGAACCCCGACTCGCAAGCGCGCCACAACGCGCACGCGGTTCTGAACAGTTAACAGCGCATCAACGCCGCCGACGGCCTTCGATCCCCACGACGACGACCGCAGCGGCCCCCACAAACCGCGCGGCCGAGCGCGAGGGATCAACCGGTTGAGGAGACACTCAGATGAGAAGTGTGAAGCGTAATTCAAAGCGGCAGAGGCGTCCGTTGTCACAGGCCGCAGATACACAGTGATGCACCATGGCGGTGTGGTCAGGGCTCCGGGGGCATTCGACAGGGCAGACGATGAGGAGGTAAGCGCCTTGGTGGAGGCGTTCAACCGTTCCATCAAGGATGGGATGACGGCTCTTGAGAATGGCACGTTAGAGTTTGTGCCGGACGTGGAGCCGGTACCTGGCGCATGTGTTGAGGCGTTCGATATTTTCGATGTCCACACGGGCGAGCACGTCATGGTCTGGCGTGTGGCCACCCGCGAGCGTAACAAGCACGCGAAATGACGATTCGCCGTGCCGACCTCCGGCGGCTGGACCTTCGAGGCGGAACTCGAGGCCGACGGGGAGCGGCGCGCTCGGCCGACGTCCTCTCCGTGCGCTGCTCGGTTTGCGCCCACGTCTGGAGCGTGGCGAAGGCTGGAGTAGAGTCGATCTGAGGCACGCTCGGCAGATCGATCGTCGCAATGCAGCAACTTGGAACCGCCATCAACGATCCTACAACAGGCCTGTCTATCACCATCGCTACCTAACCCGGCGGTAGCGGTCTGAGTCCGCATCGTGATCATTGAGATTCCGTCCACCGGCGAACGCGCTGAAGCACACATCGTGGAGGACGACCCAGCCGCGCCGCTGGCCGTGACGTTTCACCACACGGTGCGCGTATGGTACAGGCTAGCGTCGATGGTGCAGGGTGGCTGGCGTGTCGTGGACGCGTCGCCACGAGAACGCGCGGTGCTGGCAGCCCACGGCATCATGGTTCAGGAGCGGTGACCATCTGAGAGCGCCGTTCATCCGTCAGACTGCACGCTCCACGTATTCCGCTAAGTGCTTGATACGCCTGAGTCGGATTTTTGGCTCGGTGTCGGTTTAGGAACCGGTGCTCTATCCTCCTGAGCTACAGCGAACGTCGGTTCACATCCGGAACTTTCACGGCTGACCTAGCCATTTTACTTTTTCAGGCAACCACCCTCGATTGGTTACCTGAGACGATTCTCCCACCTCACGCCTCCAGGGGGAGAGGGTCCCGAAAGACGACGTCCCGGAGCCGCTCGGGGTAGAGCCAGAGCTTCTTCCAGCCCGTCCGGGGGAGCACCGCCCCCGCCGCCCGCCACTGGGTGATGTAGCGAGTGACCGTCTCCACGGTGGTCCCCGAGAGCCCGCCCAGGTCGTCGAAGGAGACCGGGGGGTCTACTTCGATGAGGCCGCCGGGGGCCGGGGACCCGTGCATCACGGCCAACTCCAGCAGCACGGCCGCCAGCCGCTCGAACGGGAGGCCCTCGCTGAGGGTGTGCAACCGGGTCGCCAGCACTTCGGTGTAATGGTGGAACACCTGGTCGAGGTAGTGCCGGAGCGCCGGATGCCGGATCAGCTCCGCTGCCTGGGCCCGGGTCCACCCATAGGCGATGAGCGTGTCGGCGGCAATGGCGTTGAAGGTGTAGACGGGCGGCGTGTACAAGCCGCCGATCCCCACTGTGTAGCGGGGGCCCAGGAAGGCGACGACAACCTGGTGCCCGGCCCGGGACTCGGATGTGATTTTGGCGTACCCGGCGGCGATGCAGTAGATGCGATCGGCGGTATCACCCTGGCGATAGAGGTAAGCGCCCGCAGGCACCTCGACGCGGGTGCCGATGGCGTAGCAGGCGGTGGCGATGTCGTAAGGGAGCGGGTCTATTTTCGGCAGTCGTCCTCGGGCGCGGCGTTCCGGCATGAGTGGTCCCCTGGTGCATCTTTCGTTCGCCAACAACGCGCGGTGCTCGTCCAGCAGCGGTGACAAGCTCATTCCCACGCCCTGGTTTCCAACATCGCTCGTGTGTCCGCGAGCCACGTCTCTGCCTCTCGCCACCACGCTGGATCGGCGGGAGACGCGGCAGTGGCTTTGGCCAGGCGCCGCACGCGTGCCATGAAGAGGACGGCCGCGCTACGCCCAACCCCTTGAACCTGCCCCCGCAACGCCGCTCGTGCGAGGTGCCGCAAGCCACGATTCCGCTGTCCGGATCGGAGACAGACCCACGCGAGATAGTGATGTAATTCACCGTAGTCGACGTGATTGCCATAGCGGCCATCCAGAAGGCCGGCCTCGCGAACGATGAGCGTCGTGTCAGCCGAGGCGTTGCTCGCGTGAACACGATAGCCGACCAGCGGCTCTGCCACAGACGCGGGCAGGTCCAGCTGTGCAAGTCGAATCCACAAATCCCAGTCCGCCAGGTTTATCAGCTCGGGATCCCAACCGCCAGCGCGGTTGAACACCTCGGACCGCACGATGACATTTGAGGAGCCCCCGGGCATTAGATTCCAGCTCGGCAGGCGCTCCACGAGTTGCTGCGGGACTGGCGGCGGCGTACCGCCCATGATGTGATGAGCCGAATCGATGAGCACTGCCCCGCCGTACGACCAGCTGCGACCGGTTTCGGACGCCGCGGCAAGCTGTCGCTTCAGCTTGCGAGGGGCCCAGAGGTCGTCGTCATCGCAGAAGGCAAGCCAGGTGCCGGTGGCCTCCGCTGCTCCCTGATTGCGTGCGGTGCTGACGCCTCTCGCATGGTCGTGCCTGATGACGCGGACCCGACCGTCCCCGAGCGCTGCCACGGTCTGCCCGACGTCTTGCCTCGAGCCGTCGTCGACGACGATGACATCGAAATCCACGCCATGCTGATCCAGAATTGTGCGCAGCGTCAGCCGGAGCAGAGCATCGCGATTGTGGGTGGGAACGACGACGCTGACTTCAGGTCTCATGAAGGAGCCCCAAACAGGGGATAACGGCTAAGCGTCCGCGTCGCTCTGCGTCTGACACCATGCACCGGTAATGCATCCGCTCGCTCCCGAACCCGTGCGCGTCGAGCAGCGCCTGCTCCGCCGGGACACGCTCGCGATACGCCACCCCATCCTGAGTCCTCGCGGGCCAGTATCTCGATGTACGAAGGGTTGGGCGAGAACGACAGGAGCCCACATCGTGGTGCGGAGGGTCCGCCGCCGACCGGGTATTTCCAAAAGCTTGCGGCAGAACCCTGCGCCAGCGGCTCCAGGTTGCGATCCAGCAGCGTGAGCTGCCGCGGTTGCTGGCTACGTGCCGTGCGGCTCCGCGCGGTTCGCACGCAGTGCCGAAAGGATGGTTGGACGTGCTCGCTCCGCCGCCTACGGCGGCGTGCCCGGAGCTGGAAAGACAGCATCGCACGCCAGACAGACGATGAAGATCTCGACCCTGGTGCGGCCAAGCATCGGTCCGACTTCGAGGGCCCGGATCTCTGGAGACGCGCAGACTCGGCAGGTCAATTCGTCGGCAGGACTGTTCGGCGGAGCCGGGCCCGCGGCGAGATCGTGAGCAAGCGCGGCGACGAGCGTGCGCATGCTGCCCGGCGGCACGTCTCCCTCGTGCATGCCGAGGTGATCGAGCACTCTGCTCACGATGGCAGACGCGATGGCCTTCTGCGGTGCCGTTGACATCTGTGCCCTCCCGTCATGACGCAACACGCACCGCGTCGCCGCCGTTGCTGCCGCTGGCGCCATCGTACCGCATCATGGATCTCACGCTCGGCAGCTTCCCCATGGGAGGCGCGTCCGCCAGGAGCGGACTCCCGGCTCCACAGGGGTGCGCTGCTCGCTTTTGTACAACGTCTCGCGGCATGATGCACGCTCATGGGCGATGGCACGGCCACAGAAGACCACATCCGTGTTCATGACGGCCGTCCGCGGTCTGCTGGATCCAGTGCCGTGCGTCAACTCCACCGGCAACCGGCGGCGTAGCGTTTGCACCTTACCCGAACCCATGAGTCAGCAGGAGGGGCACCACCGCCAGCCGCGGCCGGAATGGGCGCGAGCGTGACGTGCTGAGCAGGACCAGGACCAGTCGAAATCCGATGCAGACGAGAGATTTACGCCGACATTGCGCATGGTCGTGCCAGCAAAGCCCGCCGAGACATGGCTACTGAATCCGTCGTGTCGCACGGCGCGCGTACGCGCTTCGGACGGTGGTTCATGCACGGCGCGCGGCAGGGTGCGGCGGAGAGCTCGCCGCCGGCGCACACCGACGCCTGGTGGAAGGTGATGTGCCTGACGGGCGTGGACTACTTCTCGACGCTCGGGTATCAGCCCGGCATCGCCTTCCTCGCGGCCGGCATGCTCTCGCCCGTGGCGACCCTCGTCCTCGTGTTGCTCACGCTGTGCGCGGCACTGCCGATGTACAGCCGCGTGGCGGAGTTGAGCCCGCACGGCGAAGGCAGCATCGTGCTGCTGCGAACGCTCCTGCCACGCTGGCGGGGCAAGACGTTGATCCTGTGTCTGCTGGGGTTCGCGTCCACTGCATTCGTGATCACGATGACGCTGTCCGCCGCAGACGCAGCCGCGCACATCCTGGAGAATCCGATGATGCCGCGCGTGGGCGGGTATCGCGTGCCGCTCACGCTCTTCCTGCTCGCCGCACTTGGCGGCGTCTTCCTCAAGGGATTTCGCGAGGCCGTGGGGTTGGCGGTGCCGATCGTGGCCGTGTATCTCCTGCTGAACATCGTCCTGATTGCGTGGGGCTTGCATCACATCTGGCTGCACCCCGAACTGTTCCCCAGGTGGAAAGCGGTGCTCCTGGCCGAGCATGGCAATCCGCTCAGGATGGGCCTGGCGGCGCTCGTGCTGTTCCCGAAGCTTGCCCTCGGCCTCTCGGGGTTCGAAACGGGAGTGGCGGTCATGCCGCTCGTCCGCGGCGATGCGGACGATACGCCCGAACACCCGGCGGGTCGGGTCAGGAATGCACGGCGATTGCTCGCGACCGCGGCCTTGATCATGAGCGTCATGCTGATGGGAAGCAGCATCGTGACCACGCTGCTGATTCCGCCCGAGGCTTTTCAGGAAGGAGGAGAGGCGAACGACCGCGCCCTGGCCTACCTGGCCCACGAGCATCTCGGCGAGGCCTTCGGCACCGCATACGATGTGAGCACGATCGCAATCCTGTGGTTCGCCGGCGCGTCGGCGATGGTGGGGCTCCTGAACCTCGTGCCCCGCTACCTGCCTCGCTACGGCATGGCCCCTGAGTGGGCCAAAGCCACGCGACCGCTCGTCGCCATCATCACGGCGATCACGTTTCTGGTCACGATCCTGTTCAAGGCCGATGTCACGGCACAAGGGGGCGCCTATGCGACGGGCGTCCTCGGGCTGATGACGTCGGGGGCGTTTGCCGTGGCCCTGGTCGCGTGGCGTGAGCGGCGCAGATTCTGGCTCTACGCCGGGGTCGCCACGATCTTCTTCTACACGACGATTGTCAACGTCATCGAACGCCCGGAAGGCATAAAGATCGCCTCCATCTTCATCGTCGCGATCATCGGGACCTCTCTCGTTTCGCGCGTGCTGCGGTCGACCGAACTGAGGATCGTGGAGGTGCGGCCCGACGACTCGGCGGCACGGTTCATCGACGAGGCAGCCGACCCTGCGGTGCGCGTCATTGCGAACCGCCCCGATCGGGGAGATGTCGAGGAATACGAAGGCAAGCTCCGGGAGGCGATCGAGTCACATTCTCTCGCCTCCGACCACGCGCTCCTGTTCGCCGAAGTGCGGCTGACCGACGCGTCCGAGTTCAGCGACCACCTGGTCGTGAGTGGCGCGAGCGTCGGCCCTCACCGCATTCTTCGGTGCACCAGTCCGGCCGTGCCGAATGCGCTCGCCGCGCTGCTGCTGTACATCCGCGATCGGACAGGCAAGCCGCCACACGCATACTTCGGGTGGACCGAAGGCAACCCTATTGCCTATCTGCTGAAGTTTCTCGCTTTCGGCGAAGGGGATGTGGCGCCTGTCACACGAGAGGTCCTGCGCCAGGCCGAGCGTGCACCCGACCGCCGGCCACGCATTCACCTCGGTTGAGCAGGTCGCCCATCGCTGGGAGCCTGAGCTGGTGGGTCGTGCCTGACGGCGTCAGTACTTCAACACGGAGAATACGTTTTCATCCGTCAGCTGACCGCGCCCGTTCAGCGCGACCAGCTCGATGAGGAAAGCGAGACCGTGCACCGTCGCGCCGAGCCGCCGGACGAGCGCGGCGGTCGCCCGCGCGGTGCCACCGGTCGCGATCACGTCATCCACGATCAGCACCCGCTGGCCAGGCACCACCGCATCGGCATGGATTTCGAGCGCGTCGGAGCCGTACTCGAGCGCGTAGCTCTCGCGCACGGTGGTCGACGGCAGCTTGCCAGGCTTCCGGACCGGCGAGAATCCCGCGCCGATGCGGTCCGCGACTGCCCCGCCGAGAATGAACCCACGACTCTCGATACCGACCACCACGTCGATGCCCGCGGACAGGAACGGGAGGGCCAGGCTGTCCACCACGGTCCGGAACCCGCCCGGATCTCGGAGGAGCGTGGTGATGTCGTAGAAGAGAATCCCCGCCTTCGGAAAATCGGGGACGTGCCGGATCTTTTCTTTGAGGATTTCCATGTGGAGTGTCAGTGCGTTCTGCAATCAGGGTTCGATGCGGAACCCGTGATGGCGCTCGGAGGGCGGCGTCGTATCGACGAGCACGGCGTCGACACGCGCACCCGCCGGCCCGCGACGGATGGCCCGCTCGAACCGGATGAGCGCGTCGTGGTCTCCGTGCGCCTCGATTTCGACGGCGCCTTGCGGCAGGTTCCGCACCCATCCGTGGATCCCCTCGCGTGCGGCGGCGTCACGCACGAAGAACCGGAACCCCACGCCCTGCACACGACCTGATACAACGTAACGGCGCCCGTTGATCATGCGAATGCTGATTATAGCTGGCGTGCCCGACACCGGCGCCTCACCGGTCCAGCGGAGCGTTCAGCACGAGCACGAGCGGCGCCTCCGCCGCCTCGCCGAGCGTGTCCACCAGGAACCGCTGGCCGTCCGGCGCGGCGTCATATAGCCAACCCACGGGCTTGGGGTCGGGCTTGAACAGCGGCTGGGCCTGGCTCACGACGAACCGAGTGCCGCGACCGTCGATAGCCCCAGCCATCAGAGCGCCGTCGGGTGCGAGATAGGTACATCTCCAGCCCATCTCGCCGCCATCGGGGCAGCACGCCGCCGGCCGTCGAGATCTGCCAACGGCCTGGACGCGCCGGGTCGCGCCCGAGCGATTTCGGCGCGGCGCCGGGGCGAGGCGGGCTGAACGCGGTGACGTACACCTCATCGCGGCCCGACTCGTTCGACACGTAGCTCACCCAGCGTCCGTCGGGTGAGAACTGCGCGTGATACTCGGCAAACGACGTGGCGACGAACGCAAACCGCGCACCGGGATCCGCAACCGGCATCACCCAGATATCGCCGCCGGCCGAGCGCTTGTCAGCGGGTTTCATCAGCACGAAGCGCCCGTCCGGCGACCACCCGGTCGCTTCGGCCACATCACCCACCAGCAGCCCTGTGGGGCTGATGGCGCCATCCGCCCGCGCCAACGCCAGCATGCCGCGATTGTCCTCCGTGACTGCCGAGAAGATCAGTTGTGTGCTGTCGGGAGACCAGATCGGCAGCGACTCGTTCCTCGGATCGAAGGTCACGCGGGAGCCCGTACCCCGGGCCACCTCGTACACCCAGATGTCTGCCGGATCGTCACGGTTCACAGCGACGCGCGCACCGTCGGGTGAGATGTTGATGTCGAAGAAGATGCCGGGCTCCCCTACCGATCCGAGGCGCCGGCCCGCGCGATCGAACCACGCGAGAACGCTGCGGCCTCCCTCCCCTCCGCTCTGGTACACGAGCGGACCACCCGCCGAGACGGAGAACACCGCCCGCCAGATTGTCGGGTCGTGCTGCACGTCCTGCGCGACGACGGTGGGGTCGCCCACCAGCTTGCGCTGGGAGCGATCGAGCCGCTGACGCACGAGAGTCGAGTCGCGCATGTACAAGAGCTCGCCGTCGACAACAGTCGCTTGCGTCCCCGAGCGCACGAGAGGCTCGGGCGCGCCCCCGTCGAGCGACGCGATGAAGATGGCACTCTCCGCGCGCTGAGCCGCATCGCGCGGTACGGCGAGGTACACGAAGGAGCGCCCGTCAGGAAGTACTTCCGGCCAACGATGGCTGGTGTGTCGGGAGCGATCGACGCGCGTGACCGCCCGCGGCTCGCCGCCGCTCGCCGGTACCTGGTAGATGCCGTCGCGGACCGACGGCGTGAACAGGATGACATTGCCCGCGCTCCAGGTCCCACCGCGTCCACTGGGCGCATCACACAACGTGAGCACGGCTCCCTCGTCCACATCCACACGCTTCAGCTTGCCGCCCATGAAGAAGCCGATTGCACGGCCATCCGGAGACCAGAACGGAAAGGTGGCGTCGTCTGCACCGGGGATGGCACGCGCCTCGACGGCGTCGAGAGGACGTACCCACAGCCGGCGCCGGCCGGAGCCGTCGGTGGCGACGAACGTGAGCCGGCGGCCATCTGGCGCCAGCGCGGGCGGTCCTCCGAAGTCACCGGTGAAGTTGAAACGCGCGCCCTGGGGGGCGGTGATTGTCGCCCGGACGACGGGCGCGGCCGGCACACGGCGCACGAGCAGCGCGCCCACCGCCGCCAGCGCAATCACGAGAGCGGCCATCAGCACACCAACGATCCAGCGGGTGCGCAAAAAGGGCCGGACCTGGATCGCAACGGCCGCCGCTCCCGTGGTTCCCGGGTCGGCGTGGGTCCGGAGCTCGAGAAGGAGGTCGCGGGCGGTCTGCCAGCGGTTGTCGGGATCCCGGGCCAGGCAGCGAGCAACAATGTGATCCACGGCGGGGGTGACCAGCGGCTGCAGCGTCGACGGAGCCGGCGGTGTGCTGTACAGAATTGCCGCGATGACGCTCGCATGGGTGCTGCCCTCGAAGGCGCGGCGCCCTGTGAGCATCTCGAAGAGCACGCCCCCAAGCGCGAAGATGTCGGTGCGTGCGTCGACCTCGCCGGCCTCGAGCTGTTCGGGCGCCATGTACGGCGCGGTGCCCAGCATCGTTCCAAGCTGGGTCAGAGTCCTCGTATCCCCGACAGTGCTCTCGGAGAACGGGCTGGAGGCGTGCGCCTTCGCGATGCCGAAGTCGAGCAGCTTGGCGCCGGAGCGCGCGAGCATGATGTTGGCCGGCTTCAGATCGCGGTGGACGACGCCAGCGCGATGGGCGCGATCCAGCGCGTCGGCGATCTGCGCGGCGATCTGCAACGCCTCCGCGACGGGCAAGGCACCCCGCACGAGCCGGTCTTCAAGGGTTTCCCCTTCCACGAACTCGAGCACGAGGTAATCGAGGCCGTCCTGACGGCCGACATCGTGAAGCGTGCAGATATGTGGGTGGGTGAGCCCGGCGATCGCGCGAGCCTCGCGCTCGAACCGCTCGCGCGCGAGCGGATCGCCCGCCACGTCAGGCGGCAGGATCTTGATGGCAACCGTCCGGTTCAGTCGCGTGTCGCGCGCCTTGAAGACCTCGCCCATGCCGCCGGCGGCGACCCTGTCGATGATTTCGTAAGGTCCCAGCCGGCTGCCCGGTGCGATCGACATGCGCGCGCAATTATACGACGCGCGCCTCGAAGCTCATCCGGTATTTTTCCGTGACCGCCGGGCACTCCGCAATGCGTGCGTGCTGCATCCGCCATCGCGCACAATGCAGTGTGCTTGTGCTTCTCATTGTGCATTGTGCATTGTGCATTGTGCAGCCTACCGGCACTCCCCTCCTGTTTCGGCGAGGGCCTGGATGCGGACATAGCGCGCATGCCGCTGGGGGGCCCCGCCGGTTCCGCCGGCGGTCTCCGCCGCTTCCTGCTTGTTCGGACGTCGGGTGGCTTCCTGCTCCGCTTCGGCGGCCGTCAATTGGCGGCCGGTGACACGTACGCGCTTGCCGACGTACTTCGTGAGGTCCAGCTTGGTCTCACCGCCCAGGAGCTGCACGAACGGATCGCCCTGCGTGCCCTCGACTCGGGCGGCGTCGGCGCCTGCCGCGCTGCCGGCAGCAGGCGGGTCGATGTTCAGACGGTAGGTCGATGGCGCACTCCCGGCCTGGACGCAGCCAGTCCAGGTCTGGGTAGCGTTCGTCGGCGTCAGCGCCGGCGATGGCTGGGTCGTGGCTGGGGTTTGAGCGAGCAGAGCCGACAGCACAATCGTGAGCACGGATCACCTCCTTGCCGACCCGTAGCACGTTTTGGGCCGACACGCGGTGGAGTTCTGAACATGTGTGGGGCCGGAACTTCAGTTCCGGCCGTCGCGGGCCGCCCTCAGGCCGTGGCTTCCCGCGCGAGCTGGGGGGCATGTGCCTGCACCTTGCGTATGGCGTCGGCAATGTCCTCCATGTCCTGCCGCGGTCCGAGCAGCATCGTCTGACCCATCCAGATTGCCTCCGAGCACAAGCGATCGTTCTGGGGGCAGCGGTTCTGATCGCGCCACTGGTCGAGCCGCGTCTTCGAGTAGATCGCCTGGAAACCGCGCGTCCCGAGCGCGTCATCCAGAAACGGCTCCTTGTTCAGCGGCGAGTACCCGCCCGACGCCGGCACGCCTTCGGCGGCGAGGGCCCTGAGAAACGCGGCACGTGGGAGGCCCGCAAAGGCCGCCGCGTCGTAGCGGAACATGTAGAGATGGTATGCATTGCGGGTGCAGCCTTCGTACATGCGCGCGGGCGCGATGCCCGGGATGACCTTCAGCAGGCTCGTGAGGTGCGCGGCGTTCTCATCGCGCGTGCGAGCCTGCGCTTCGAGACGTGTCATCTGCGCTACGAGGAGAGCTGCCTGGAACTCCGTCATGCGAAGGTTCGCTCCCGTGTTGTGGTAGGAAAAATCGTTGCCCGTGTTGCGGCGCCCGCGGCTGTTGTTGTGAAAGCGATAGCACCTCTCGAGCAGCGCGTCGTCGCTGGTCAGGATCGCGCCGCCTTCACCGGCGTTCAGGTTCTTGCTGGCCTGGAAGCTGAAACACCCCACCGTGCCGTACGTCCCCACCTTGCGCCTACGCCACTCGGCGAGGTGCGCCTGGCACGCATCCTCAACCACCGGGATGCCGCGCTTCTGCGCGACCGGCAGGATCGTGTCGAGATCAGCGGCCGCGCCGCCGAGGTGCACCGGGATGATCGCACGCGTGCGGTCGGTCGTCGCGGCCTCGATCTTCCTGGCGTCGATCTGAAACGTCTCCAGATCGCTATCGACGAATACGGGCAGCGCGTGCATCAACAGGACGGCGTTCACCGTCGCCACGAACGTGTAGGGCGGCACGATGACTTCATCGCCGGGCCCGATGCCGAGAGCCGCGAGCGAGGTGATGAGGGCGCTCGTGCCGTTGGCGGTTGCAAGGCAACCCCTCGCGCCCATGAGAGATGCGTAGGCCTTCTCGAACGCAGCGACATGCTGTCCACGAAACCATTTGCCGCTGCGGACGACGCCCAGGAGTGCATCCTCCTCACGCGCGTCCGCCACCGGCCACGACGGGAACGGCGTGCGACGCACCGGTGCGCCGCCCAGCAGCGCCGGGCCCGACTGCGCGGCGGCTCGCGAGCGTGCCCGTGGCGCGGTGGCGAGGGCCCCGCCGGCGACGGTGCCGATGAATTTGCGTCGCGTGACGTTCTTCAACTGTTCTTCCCAGCTGATCGGTCCTGTGTCACCGACGGCCCGAGAGCCGCTACATGGGGCGCTGCGCAGCGACGAAGCCAATTGCACGGCACAACGAATCATCGTCTCATCAAGCGGCGGCACTCTCGGACGATGATGTCTTCGACGTCTTCGGTGAACGGTCCCGGGCGCCCGTAGTAGATCATCGCGTCGCCGCCTTCGTACCCGCCCTCGCGCAACACACGGCGTGACGGCACGTAGCCGAACACGTCGTTGCTGTATCCGGCCACCCAGACCCGACGGCCGGGGAGCTCCTGGGCGAGGCGCACCGCGTAGTCGACCACGACTTCCCCGCCCAGCGCAACGAGCGTCAGGTCCGGCCCGAATGTCCACACCTGGACGGGATCGGTCTGCGAGGGTGGCAGGTGACCGTCGCGAGCGACGGCGGCGTCCATGAGGGCGGCATGCCGGCGGAGATACACGGGGTCGATATCGAGCGCCTTGTGCCAGCGCTCGCGCACCTCGTCTCCAGCGAACGGGAGCTCCACCGTGTCGTAGGCGGGCCGCACGGCGTGTGTCACGGAAGCGGTCGCGGGCAGCGTGCGCTCGACGGCGTCGGCGAGTGCCGCACCGTGCGCGTGCACCAGCTCGATCGTGCCCCGCGGCTTCGGGTTCGCGTCGGCTCCGCAGCCCGCCACGAAGAGCGCGGTGGTGCCCGGATGCCGGGCCTCCAGGAGGGACTGAGCGACGCCGGCGTAATCGCCGTGGTACTCCACGAACGTGTCCTGCAGCGTCGTGTTGTGACACGCGTACCCGAAGACGATCGCCAGCGGCTCACGGCCCGGACCATCCACCCGCAGTACGGGCACATCATGATTGACGGGACCGTCCGGCGTGAACGCCACGCGGCGGTTTGCCGCGAATGAGGCCTGCCCCCGCCCGTATCCGATACGCGCTGGTTTCAGACGAGCGAGCGCCTGACCGACGAGCATGACGAGCGTGTCTTCCAACCGCGCCGTGTAGGCGCGGATGTCGTCCCACTGCTCAGGCGTCAAATCGTAGGCCACCGACAACTGCTCGTCGACCACGGGCCCGCAGTGCGTGTGGCTCGCATTGAACAGGATGTCGGCCCGCTCCACCCCGTGCAGCCGCCGCACAGCCGATGCGACCCGGTCCGTTATGCGTGCGGTGACTCCCAGCAGATCGGCGGTGACGAGCACCACGGGCCTCCCGCGCCCATGTCGCAGCGCCAGGGCCTTGGCGTGCAGCGGAAGGGCGACGCCCTGTGACGGGACCGAGCGGCGCGCGAACCCAGCCATCCACAGCGACCGCTCAGGCGTGATGTCGACGGTGGCCACACCAGCGGCCCACACCTGCGCAGCGGCCGCTCCCGGGGCGCGAGGCACCGCCGTCAGACTCGCGAGGATGCGGAGAACGTCGCGGCGGTTCATCGCATCGCCGACAATTCGGCCGCTGCGGCCGGTGCATTTTCCGCAGCACTCAGGATCGCACCGGCGAGCAGCGGGAGCGAGACGAACGATGCGCGCATCAAGGGGCGATTCTATTCGCTATGGAACCCCGGCCGGCATCGCATCCACCATGTGCCATCGGCCACGCGGCCCGCCACAGAGTCACGCGAGCAACCGCGCTCCCGGGATCTCACGCTACAATGCGCGCCCTGTGCCCACATCCACGGAGCTCTCGGCGGCAACGGCGTCCCGCGCTGGAGGCCTGCCTGCCTGGTCGACGGCGGACCTTCCGGCACCACCGCCGCTCACGGCGCGCAACGTGCTGCGGGTCATCGGCCCGGGGGCGATCCTGCTGGCGACGGCGATCGGCGGGGGCGAGTGGCTCGTGGGCCCCGCGGCCGCCGTGAAATACGGGGCCACGATCATGGGCATCGCCACGATCGCCATCGTGCTGCAGCTCGTGTTCAACCTGGAGGCGATCCGGTACACGCTCTATACGGGCGAGCCGATCTACACCGGGTTCATGCGGCTCGCGCCGGGGCCCACGTGGTGGGCAGTTACCTACGTCGTGCTGACACTCGTGCAGCTCGGGTGGCCCGCGCTTGCGCTCACCGCAGCCGCTACCGTGTTCAGCATGGGGGCGGGGCGCCTCCCCGGCAGCGATCCAGCGGACGTCGACATCGTGCGGTGGCTCGCCATCGGCATCGTCGCCGTCGTGGCATTACTGCTGCTCTTCGGCGGCACGGTGGAGCGCATGCTCGAGTACGCCTCCTGGAGCATGCTCGCCTTCATCTTCACCTTCCTGATCGTCGCCAACGTGATGTTCGTGCCGGCCGTCGACTGGTGGCGTACCTTGCACGGCTTCTTCACCATCCGCACGCCCGGCGGCGCCGTCGACTGGGGCCTGCTCGGCGCGCTGGCCGCGACAGCGGGATCGGGCGGGATCGGGAATCTCACGATCACCAACTGGATCCGCGACAAGGGCTTTGGCATGGGTGCGTGTGTCGGCGCCATCGACAGCGCCGTCGGCGCGCGGCACGCGCGCCTGTCGCCAATCGGCGTCGTGTTTCCGGTAACCACCGCCAACCTGCTTCGGTGGCATGCCTGGTGGCGTTACGTGGTGATCGATCAGGTGTTCGTGTGGGCGCTCTTCTGCGGGATCGGTATCTTCCTCACCGTCAACCTGGCCACCAGCGTCGCGCCGCCGGGCAGCGACATGCAGGGCCTGGCCAGCGGCGCCTACCAGGCGCAGTACATGGCGTCGCACCTGTGGCGCGGCTTCTGGGTGCTCACGCTCATGAACGGGTTCTGGATCCTGTTCTCGACGCACCTTGGCAACACCGACCTGCTGGTGCGGACCGTCACGGACCTCACGTGGACCGGCAGCGCCACCGCGCGCCGCTGGACCCGCGGGCAGGCATCGATCATCTACTACGCCGTGCTCGCCGCGTTCTCATGCTGGGCGGTGTACACGATGCGGCTTGCCGGACCCTTCGCGCTCTTCAAGGTGATGGCCAACGTTGCCGGGTTCGTCATGGCGATCGCAGGTATGCAGATTCTGATCGTCAACCGGCGCTTCCTGCCGCCGGCGCTGCGGCCGCCGCTCTACCGCGAGGCGATGCTCGTGCTTTGCGTGTGTTTCTATGGTTTTTTCGCGGTGCGCGTGGCTCTCCACTCGTTCTGGTGATCCGCGTCAGTCCGCCAGCGCGACGCCGTAGCGCGCCAGCGTCCCGCCCGTGGCCCGATCGAAGAGGGCCACCGCCTGATTGAGCTCCGTGCGCGCCCGCACCTCCTGGCCCTGTGCGGTCACGAGCGCCGTCTGCCGTTGCAGCACGAGGAAGACGGTGCTGAGGCCTGATTCGAAGCGCCGGCGCTCGCTCTGGTACTGCTCCTGCGCGTTGCGGCGCGCCGAGGAGGCGGCCTCGAGCCGGCTCCGCGACGACTCCACCGCTTGCAACGCGTCGCGCACATCCGCTTCGACCACCTGTTCCGTCTGATCCCGGCGGCGCTCCAGCTGCCGGCGCGTGATCAGGCCGCGCGCGACGTTGGCGCGCGCCGTCCGGTTCCGGATGGGCAGCTCCACCTGCACTTCCGCCAGCGCCGTGGGAAACCGGCGCGTCCAGACATTCGAAAACGACTCACCCAGGCCGCCGGAGAGAAACGGCGGCAGCGCGCCACCCGAGCCTCCCGGCGTGAGCGTCACCGGATCGAAGCCCGCAAGGGCGGAGAGCGCGTTCAACCGCGCGAGCACCGCGGGATCCGTGCTGGATCCCAACGAGCCGCCGCTGCCGCTGAGCGCACTGCCTGCGAGGCCCGAGAGCGTGTAGGCGCCGACCAGGTCCACGCGCGGGCGCGCCTCGTCGGCGAGAAAGCGCTGCTCGATCTCGTTCTGATCGAGCGCCACCTGCGCCTCGCGCAACTCGGGGCGCTGTGCCACCGCGAGCTTCAGGGCGTCCTCCACCGTCACGGATGGGGGCTGCCTATCCGATGGCTCCGTCGGGACCAGCGCCTGATTCCACAGCGCCGCATTGCGGTTCGCGAGGACGAGGCGCTTCAGTCGATTCTCGGCCGCGGCCAGCGCCTGCTGCGCCGTCGCGACCGACTGCCGGAAGTTCGCCGCCTGGGTCTCCGCTTCGACCACGTCGATTGGGGCGAGCGTGCCCTGCTGCGCCTGTCGCTCATTGCTCGCCACCTGCCCCTGCGCCTGTCCCAGGGCACTGACCTGCACATCGAGGAAGCGCGTGGCAAACACCACGTCCCAATATGCCTGCTCGACGAGCGAGAGCTGCTCCATCAGCACCGTCGCCAGCTGCGCACCTGTGAGGTCGGCCGCCCGGCGCGTGAGCAGGATCTGCCGCCGTGCCGGATCGATGCGAAAACCACGAAGGAGCGGCTGCGTGTAGCTGGCGCCGAACAGGGACGGAAACTGCGGGTTGAGCCGCAGGAACTGGTTGCTGCTCTCGAGCCGTGTGCCGCTGAAGTCCACCGTCAGACGCCCGCCTCCCCACGGGCTGAGCGCGTCCACCCCCACACCGCCGAAGAGGCGTTTCTCCTCCAGACGCCCGGCCGCGCCGCCGCTCAACTGTGATGTGCTCGGGCTCACCGTCCGCTGATACGAGAACGTCGGCAGCAGGCGAACGTCGAATACGCCTTCCGCAGCCCTGATGTCCTGTTCGGCGACCTCTCGCGCGAGCCGGGCGATCGCCACGTCCGTGTTGTGTTCGAGAGCCATTCGAACCGCGTCCTGGATGGTGATCGGTGCCGGCGGCGCGCCGGTCACGCCAACACGCGGCGGCACCGCCGGCAGCGGCGCGTCGTTGGCTGCCGGCGTTTGCGCATGGGAGATCGCCGGGCACAGCAATGCGAACGCGAGAGCGAGGGACACCGAGGCGCGGGCGATCACCGGTGCACCCCCTGCCGCGCCCCGTTCAGCCGCCCTGTCAGCCGGCCGAGAGGGGCGGTGACGCGGGACCAGCGCTGGCCGATCCGTTCCCACGCCGTCGACTCTGCCGCGTCATCGAACAGCGAGTAGAACACCGGCACGGCGAGCAGCGTGAGCAGGAGACACAGCGACTGGCCGCCCACCACGAGGATGCCGATCGAGCGGTTCGTTGCGGCACCCGGTCCGCTGCCGACGCAGAGCGGGATCATCCCTGCGACGAGCGCGAGCGTCGTCATCAGGATCGGCCGGAGACGGTCGCGGTTCGCCTGGAAGATGGCCTGCTCGCGAGGCATCCCGGCACGGCGCAGCCCCAGGGTATGGTCGATCTGGAGGATCGCGTTCTTCTTGACGATGCCGAAGAGGAGGAGCACGCCGAGCGCCGAGTAGATATTGAGGCTCTGACCGAAGATCGCCAGCGCCAGCAGACCGAACGGTACGGAGAGCGGCAGCGTCAGGAGAATCGTGATCGGGTGGATGAAGGATTCGAACTGCGCCGCCAGCACCATGTACATGAAGATGAATGAGAGGCCGAACGCAATCGCGAAGTAGTACATCGCGCGGCCGAGCTCCTGTGACTGGCCCGACGTGACCAGGCGGTAGCCGGGCTCCATGCCGACGCGGGTGAACGCCTCTTCGATGGCGGCCTGCGCCGCAGCCTGCGAGCTGCCGGGTGCGTAGTTCGCAGACACCCCAATCTGCCGCTGGCGGTTCAGGCGATCGATCGACGCCGGGCCGGATCCCTCGTCGAAGGTGACCAGGTTCCGGAGCTGAACGAGCTGTCCGCCGCCGGTACGCACGGTCGCGGCGGCCAGCGTCTCGGGCGCGCGGCGGAACGCTTGCTGCGCCTTCAGCAGCACGTCGTACTGATCGCTCGCCGAATTGAAGGTGGTGACGCGCTGGCCCGCCATCAGGGCGTTGACCGTCTCGGACACCTCCTGGACGCGAACGCCAAGGTCGGCCGCGCGCGAGCGGTCGATCGCCACCCGCAGCTCAGGGCGGCCAGGGGCAAAACTGCGGTCGGCGTCCACCACGAGCGGGTTCTTGTCGATGATCTCGAGTGCGCGCGCCGTGTACCTGATCGAGCTTGGCGAGATCGGGCCCGACGAGCGAATACTGAATCGCTGCCCCGCGGCCGCCGACACCGACTATGCCGCTGGTCCCCTGCACGCCCACCACCGCCTCGCCGCGATACGGCTGGATCAGCTTGCGCGCGCGAGCCACCAGCGCCTACTGACTGGGGCGCGTACCCGGCGGCTTGAGCCGAGTGAACACCGTGCCCTGGTTGGCCTGCCCGCCGGCTCCACCGAACCCCACGATCCCGAGCGTGTCAGACACACCGGGAAGCTGTTCCCGAAGATCCCGGGCAATCCGATCCAGCATCGACTGGGTGGCCGCGAGGCTGGAGCCCACCGGCAGGCGCACCGACACCTGGAACCGTGACTCGTCTTCGTCGGGCACGAAGTTCACGCCGAGGGTCTTGTAAATCGGGACCGTCGACGCCACCACGACAACGCACACAATCACGACGGCCCAGCGGTGCGCCATCGAGAACGCGAGCAGGCGGGCGTACACGCGATCGATATGGCCGTAGAACCCGCGGCGGGACTCGTCGTGGGTGTGGTTGCCCTCCGCCGCAGGCTTGATCCAGCGCGCGGCGAGCATTGGGGTCAGCGTGAACGCCACGAGCAGGCTGATGAGGATCGCTGCCGCCGACGTGAGGCCGAACGAGGCCATGAACCGCCCGACGATCCCGCCCATGAAGCCGACCGGCAGGAACACCGCCAGCAGTGAGAGTGTCGTCGCGGTGACCGCGAGGCCGATCTCGCGCGTCCCCTGGATCGCCGCCTCGAAGGGCGACATCCCCTTCTCTTCGATGAACCGGTAGACGTTCTCGAGCACGACGATCGCGTCGTCGATGACGATGCCCACCATGAGCGTGAGCGCCAGCATCGTCATCTGGTTGAGCGTGAACCCGAACACCGCCATCGCGGCGAAGGCGCCGATGATCGAGGTGGGGATGGCAATCGCGGCGATCAATGTCGATCTGACGTTGCGGAGGAAGATCAGCACGATCAGCGCGGCCAGGATGGCGCCGAGGATCAGGTGTTCCTGGATCGCGTGGAGCGATGCGTTGATGAACTCCGAATCGTCGCGCACCAGACGAGCCTCGAACGTGGGCGGCAGCGTCTGCCGCAGCTCCGCCATCCGCGCCTTGATTGCGGTGGTGAGCGCCACCGTGTTCACGCCGCTCTGCTTGCGCACGGCGACGGTGACGGCCGGCTTGCCGTTCAGCACGGATACGGACGTCGGGTCTGCGCCCGTGTCGCTCACTTCGCCGAGATCGCGGATGCGGATGGACGAACCGGCCCGCGTCGCCACCACGACGTCGGCGAACTCCTGCGGCGTCCGCACGCGACCGAGGGTGCGGACGGAGAGGTCGCGCGTCCCCTGGTCGATGCGGCCGCCCGGAAGCTCGAGATTCTGGGACCGCAGCGCGTTGGCGATGTCCGTTGTCGTCAGCGCGTACGCGTTCAGCCGGTCGGGGTCGATCTGCACCTGCAGCTCGCGCCGCCGGGCGCCGAAGAGCACGACTTCGCCGACACCGCTGACCGATTCGAGCCGCTTCTGCACGTTCTGTTCGATGTAGCTGGTCAGCTCGACGATCGGCATGGGCGCCGAGATCGAGAACAGGATGACGGGCGTCGAGTCGGGATCCTGCTTCTGGACCACCGGCGGATCAGCCGTTTCGGGCAGGTCGCGCAGCACCGGATCGACCTTCGCGCGTACCTCCTGGGCAGCCACGTCGGGGTCCTTCGAGAGGTCGAACGTGATCGTCACTCGCGACTGGCCCTCGGAAGAGCTCGAGCGGAGCTCGTCGATGCCCGCCACGGTGTTCACCGCGGCCTCGATGCGATCGGTGACCTCGGTCTCGATGCTTTCCGGCGTGGCGCCACGGTTGACGGTGTTTACCGACACCACGGGGATGTCGATCCGCGGGTACCGGTCCACGCCGAGCGTGAAGAAGGTGACGCCGCCGACTACCGTCAGCGCGGCGATCAACATCGTCGCGAAGACGGGGCGGCGAACGCAGAGTTCCGCGAGCTTCTGCATGAAAGAACCTAGCGTCTGACTACGGCGTTGCTGGTGCGGCGCCGGGTGCGGCAACGGTGACGGGCGCGGTGTCGTAGAGCGGCCCGAGATTGCCCGTGGCGACGCGCTGCCCCGCCTCGAGGCCGGAGACAATCCGCACCTGGTCGCCCTGCTGCCTGGGAGCAAGCTGCACGACCCTCAGCCGCGCGCGCTGGCGGTCGTCGATGACGAACACGCGGAAGGAGTTGGTGTTCACGTCCTCGACCACCGCGCCGCGCGGCACCAGGATGACCTGCCGGCTGCGGCCCTGGGCTATGCTCGCCGTAGCGAACATCCCGGGTTTCAGCAGGCGATCCTCGTTGCGGACGCGCGCCTCGACGATGAACGAGCGTGACTCGGCGGTGATGGAGGGATTCACGGACGTGATCTCTCCGGCGAAGGTCCGATCCGGGTAGGCGTCGACGCGCGCGGTTACCTCCTGCCCAATCGCTGATCTGCGCCGCCTGCACGGCGGGAATGGTGAGCTGCAGGCGCAGCGGGTCAATCTGAACGAGTGTCACGACTGGCGTCGACGGCTGCACGTACTCGCCAAGCGACACCTTCCGGTCGGCCACGAACCCCCGGAACGGCGCTGCCACCACGACGTCGCGCGCCGCCTTCTCGGCCTGGGCCAGCTGTGCCCTGGCCTGCAGGAGTGACGCGCGCGCCGTGTTCACGTCCTGCTGCGACGTCTCGGCTTCCGTGCGCGCCTGGTCGAACACCGTCCGCGACACGTCGCCGGTGGCAAGCAGCGCGCTGTACCGCTGCGCCGTCGTCATCGCGAGCGTGTTCTGCGATTCCGCAAGCCTGATGGCCGCCTCAGCTTTCGAGACGTTCGCGCGGGCTTCCTCGAGGCGGAGATCGGCATCCACGCCCTGCAGCCGCACGAGCACCTGGCCGGCGCTGACGAACTGGCCAACGTCCACCGGTGTCGCCACGACCCGGCCGGACGCCTCGGGGGCGACATCCGACGACTCCTGCGGCTGAAAGCTGCCGGTGGCCTCGAGCGTGACCGGCTCCTGTTCGGCGGTAACGAGAGCCACGGGAACGGCGACGGGCTGCCGCTGTTGCGGTGGCGCCGCATCCACCGCGTCCGACCCGCGACACGCGCTCAAGAGAGCGGCACTGAGGACCACGGCGGCCCGGATTCGATAAGGATGTCTCATGCGATTCATGTGTGACGTCCGCCGTTGACGAGCCGGGCCCGAGAGTGGGAAGCCTGGTGGTTATTTAGTCAGGCCCCTCCATCTCTACGCCCCCTCAATTACACGCGGCATGCCGCGCCGCGGTCATTAAGGCCGCGCAAAGAGATTGTTAAGCTTGTAAACCGTGAGCTGTCCGGCTCCATCCTTAGAGACGCTGGACAGCCATGGTCCGTCCCAAGGGGGCCCGCCGGCTACTCGTCTCCGGCGGGCCGCCGTGCCTCCTTGATCTCCGCGCGCTGCTTCTTCGATTGAATCCGCCGCTCGCGCGCCCCAGCCGTCGGCCGGGTCTTGCGCCTGGCCTTCGGGCGGTGCGCCGCCCTCTGCAGCAGGGCCACCAGTCGCGCGCGCGCGGCCTCGCGGTTCTGCGCCTGTGTGCGATGCTCACGGCTGTCGATCACGAGCACGCCATCCGCGGTGACCCGTTTGCCGGCGAGCGTGCGGAGGCGGGCCTTCACCTCGGGTGGCAGTGAGGACGGATCGATATCGAAGCGGAGCTGGACGGCGGTGGAGACCTTGTTGACGTTCTGGCCGCCCGGTCCGGATGCCCGCACGAACCGCTCCTCGAGCTCACGCTCGTCGATCGCCAGCTCGTCGGTAATGTCAATCATCGCAACCCGTGATCCTCGACACGTCCGCGCTGCGTTCCCGACGCTGAGCCCCGTCTTTGCATTCCTGTTGAGTATGCCCCACCGACGCGCCGCCGCCGGCCAAAGGCTAAGGGCTAAGGGCCGAAGGGCTAAGGGCTAAGGGCTGAAGGGCTCAGAGCTAAGGCTGAAGGTAAGGCCGAAGGTGCTCCGTATCGTGCGTGTGCCCCCCTTTAGCCTTTGGCCCTTAGCCCTTAGCCCTTAGCCTTGACCCGTTCGCCCCTGCATGGTAGCGTCCCCTGAGCATCTGAGGGGAGCACGCCGTGGGCCGCGACCAGTCGCTCGTTGTCATCCAGGGAACGCTCGACGTGATGATCCTGAAGGCGCTCGCCGGCGCGCCTCAGCACGGCTACGGCATCTCGGCATGGATTCGGGAGCGCACGGAGGGTGAGCTCGGCATCGAGGACGGCGCCTTGTACCAAGCGCTGCACCGGCTCGCGCACCGCGGCTGGATTGACGCCGAGTGGGGGCTGTCGGACAACAACCGGCGGGCGCGGTTCTACCGGCTGACGCGCCTTGGGCGCCGCCAGCTGCGCGATGCTCAGGACAGCTGGCGCCGGTACGCGCGCGCCGTCTCCCGCGTCCTCGATGCTCCGGCGTGAGGGTCCGTCATGCCATTCCGACGGCTGTTCCGCTTCAGCTCCCGCACTGACGCCGAAATCGACCGCGACATCCGCGACGAAGTGGCGTTTCACCTGGATCTCCGCGTCCGCGAGCTCGTGGAGGCCGGCTCATCGCCCGAGCGGGCGCAGGCGGAAGCGCAACGGCAGTTCGGCGACCTCGCAGCGACTGCCGCCTATATCCGGAGCCTCGACACACGGCAGGAGACGCGCATGCGATGGCGGCAGCGGGCGGAGGAGCTGCGACAGGATCTGACCTACGGCATCCGCATGCTGGCGCGGCAGCGTGGCCTCACCGCTGTGGCCGTGCTCACGATCGCGCTTGGCGTCGGCGCGACGGTAATTGTCTTCGCGGTCGTCCACGCGGCCCTGCTCGCGCCGCTGCCGTATCCGGACGCGGACCGCCTCGTCGTGACCCGGCTCTCGGTGCCGGACTACAAGGACCTGCGCGAGTCGGCTCGCGCGTTTGAATCGACCGGCATCTGGGCGAGCAACCAGTACACCCTGGACGACGAGCAGTTGCTCGGCGGTGTCGTGTCGCCATCGGTCTTCTCGGTACTCGGGGTGTCGGCCGCGGCCGGCCGCACGATCGCGGAAAGCGACGGCGACTCCGCAACGGTGGTGCTCAGCCACGCACTCTGGCAGCGGCGGTTCGGCGGTGATCCCCGCGTGATTGGCCGAACGATTCGCCTGACCGGACTCCCGTATACCGTCATCGGGGTAATGCCGCGGGGCTTCGCCTTCCCCTCAGAGGTGTTCCAGCTCTGGACGTCCCTGGGGGCGGCGATGACGCAGGCGCCCGGTCAGGCTCAGAACCGAGCCCTCCGTATCTTCCACGCCGTCGGTCGCCTGCGCCCCGGGGTCGCCACGGCTCGGGCGCAGGCGGAGCTCGCCGCACTCGCCTCCCGGCTGCAGCGTCTGCATCCCGAGACGAACGCCGGCGTGTCGTTCGAGCTCGTATCGCTTCGGGAGCGGCAGGTGGGGGATGTCCGCACGGCGTTGCTCGTGGCCCTCGCAGCCGTCGGATGCCTGCTGCTGATCGCGTGCGCGAACGTCGCCAATCTCGTGCTCGCACGGATGACCTCGCGTTCCCAGGAACTCGCGGTCCGCACGGCACTGGGTGCCGGCCGCGGTCGCATCGCGCGCCAGCTGGTCACGGAGAGCCTGCTGATGGCGGGCTGCGGCGGCGCTGTCGGCGTCATCCTCGCCCGTTGGGGCATGCTGGGGCTGCCGGCACTGGTCGGCGAGCGCATCCCCCGGATCGATGACGTGGTGCTCAACGTTCCCGTCCTGCTGGTGGCGTTTGGGGCCATCGCACTCACGGGAGTGCTGGTCGGTGTCGCGCCGGTCGTGCACCTGGCGAGCAGCAGTCTGGAGCCGTCGCTGCGCGGAGGCGGGCGAGGAGATTCGGAGGCGCGAGGGGGCGCGCGGCTCCGGTCGGCGCTCGTCGTCGTGCAGGTCGGCATTGCCGTCGTCGTGCTGGCCGGCGGCCTGCTGCTCACACACAGCCTGGTCCGGCTGCTGACCGTGGACACCGGTGTCGTGCCCGAGCGGCTGCTGACGTTCAACGTGCAGCTGATTCATCAGCCGACCCCTGGCGCACGCGCCACGACGGCCGCCGCCCTGCTCGAGAGGATCGCGGCACTGCCTGGCGTTGAGGTTGTCGGCGGCGCGACGGGACTTGCGCCCATCACTGCCCAGCGGGGAACCACGTTCGAGATTGAAGGGCAGCTGGACTCACCTATCAACGACAGGGGCGCGTACTTCATTGCCGCCTCCGCCGCCTACTTCCGCGCGCTCGGCACACGAGTGCTGGCGGGACGGGAGTTCGCGATCGGCGATGGACCGGACGCTCCGGCCGTCGTCGTCGTGTCGGAGACACTGGCGCGCCGCTTCTTTCCGGGCGGCAGCGCCGTCGGCCGCCGCCTGCGGCTCGTGAACCCGGACTACTCCGCCGAGTGGCGCACGATTGTCGGGGTCGTCCGCGACGTGCGATACCAGGGTCTGGACGATGGGCCGCGCCCGATCGTGTACACCCCATTCGCCCAGACACCATTCCTGTGGATGTACGTGCACGTTCGTACGGCCGGTGATCCGATGGCGCTTGTCGGCTCGGTCCGTGCCGCCGCGAAGTCCGTGGATCCTCGGCTGACCGTCGCGAGCCCACGCCCGATGGCGGCCCTCACCAGGGAGGCGTCAGCAGATCCCCGCTTCAGCGCTGTCATGATCACCACGTTTGCCGCGATCGCCGTCACGCTGGCCGCCATCGGCCTCTACGGCGTCGTCGCCTTCGGCGTCGTGCGCCGCACGCGCGAGATTGCCATCCAGCTCGCGCTCGGTGCGTCGCCTGGAGCGGTGCGTTGGCAGGTCGTGCGCGGAGCGCTCGCGCTCGCGGCCGCAGGCGTGGTGGGTGGGCTTCTCGGTGCCGTCTGGCTGGGGCGACTGATGGAGGGGTTGCTCTTCGAGGTGACACCCGCCGATCCGGCGACGCTCGGCGCCGTCGCAGCAATCCTCATGGCCGTGACCGTGATTGCGGCTGCAGTGCCAGCGGCGCGTGCCACGCGGATCGATCCGCTCCAGGCGCTGCGGGACTCGTAGTCGCATCGGCCAGGCCCGGACATCGCCGAGGCCATCCGGCCGGCGTCACCGCCGCGGGCGCAACATCAAAAACAGGAACGTCATCACCAAAACGGCGAGCAGCCACTTCGCGTTCCCGTGGCCGATGCGCGCCTCGATTGCATAGGTCGCTCGCGCCAGCCCGTTCGCGATGCCATCCAGCATGCCGCGTTCGACGATTGCCTGTGCGAACATCGGAGCTCGTCCTTTCAATGAATGACGCACACTATCATGCAGCACGCACGGCCCGGACGCCTCTTTCGGTGTGTTCGAGGGCGTGTGGGACACTGCCTCTGCCGCGCCTGGGATGATTGCGACGCATGGCCCGGCAGCAGATCGTGATGCCTCCGAATACACGCCGCCACTGGCCATTGCTGGTTCTGCTCTCTTTTGCCGCCCTCCTCAATCCGGCGGCCCCAGCGGCGGCGCAGGACGCGACAACGGCGGAGCGACCGCCGGCCCGCACACCCGACATTCAGTTCGTCCCCACGCGACAGGTGATCGTGGACGCGATGTTGCGGCTCGCCAGCGTTGGTCCGGGCGACGTCGTCTACGATCTCGGTTCGGGGGACGGGCGCATCGTCATCATCGCCGCGGAGAAGTATGGCGCACGCGGGGTCGGCATCGAGCTGGTGCCGCGGCTGGTGGAGATGTCGCGAGAGCTGGCGCGGCAGGGTGAGGTCCAGGATCGCGTCACCTTCATCGAAGGCGACCTGTTTACGGCCGACATCTCGGAGGCCACGGTCGTGACGCTCTACCTCTCGCCGAGCATCAACAGGCGCCTGCTTCCGAAACTCAAGAGCGAGCTCCGGCCCGGTACGCGGATCGTATCCCGCCAGTTTCGATTCGGATCGTGGGTGCCGGACGTGACGATCCGGGCCGAGGATGGAACGGATCTGTTCCTGTGGACGGTGCCGCCCCGCTGAGCGCGAGCGCGTCAATCAGAGAGTCCCAGGTCTGAGCCCTGCGCCTCGACGTCACGCTCCGGCATGGGCCGGCGCACTGACCGTCACCTCGGGGCGGTTCCTCAGCGTCTGCAGCACGACGCAATAACGCTCGGTCAGCTCAATCAGCTTGGAGATGGCATCGGCCGGTGCATCCGTCTCCAGGTCGAAGCGCAGCCGGATGCGGTCGAAGCCGACGGCTGCTTCGCGCGACACGCCGAGCGTGCCGCGGAAATCCAGTTCGCCTTCGGCCGACACGCGACCGCCGCGTACGTCGACGCCCATCGCGGTCGCGACGGCACCGAGTGTCACGCCCGCACACGCGGCCAGGGCCTGCAGCAGCATGTCGCCCGAGCACGCCTGGCTGCCGTCGCCGCCGGTTGCCGGGTGCAGTCCGGCCTCCACGGCGCCGATGTGCGTGCCCACACGACACACCTGCGCGCTCGTGTCGAGGGTCCCTTCTGCCCTCAAGGTGAGTTGTGCGGCGGCCGGTTCAGCGCGGTACCGCGCCTTGAGCGGCGCCTGCGCGGCGCGGATCTCGTTTGCGTTCATGCTGGAGAGCGTATCCCGGAATTCGGCGTAGCGCGTGCTGGCGCCGGCATCATGTTCTGGCGGCTTCGTCCGCGCCCCCGAGTTACCGTTCGGCGTACCGTTTGGCCGCGGCGAGGTCGCGCCGCAGTTCATCGGCTGTGCGACGCGGTCCGTACCCCGGCGTGTCGCGCTGGATGCGCCAGCCTTCCTTCAGCGGACCGGCGTCGACGGTGTCGAACCCGAACTGGTCCAGCAGATGGGTCACGGTGGCCTTCGCTCCGGGATCGTCGCCCGCGATGACGAGGGCGCGTCGATTGGGCGAACCTGGCGGCTGTCCGTGCGTGGTGAGCTCGGCGGCGTAGATGTGGTTGAACGCCTTCACGACCTTTGCAGTCCCCAGGTGCGCCTGGAGGAGCTCCGCAGTCGTTGTCGACTCGTTGTCCAGCTCCGGAATGTGCCCATCACGCTCCGGGTAGTAGTTGTTGGTATCGATCACGATTTTTCCGGCCAGAGGCTTCGCGGGAACGTCGCGATAGTTCTTCAGTGGAACCGAGACCACGACGATGTCGCCGGCCGTGGCCGCCTCGACGGGTGTCGCGGCCCGGGCGCGGGGACCCAGTTCGGCCACGAGCGCCGAGAGGGTTTCCGGGCCGCGGGAATTGCTGATCACCACGTCGTAGCCACTCGCCACGGCAAGCCGTGCGACCTGCGCGCCGATGTGCCCGGCGCCGATGAGCCCGATGGTTGCCATGCCCTTCAACTCCCTCCGCTGCAGCAGCGCCACGTACGGACCATTGTAGCCGGGTCATCTGGCGCACGTGATGTTCCAGGTGCTCGACGTAGTCGCGCATGAATTGGGTGAGCGTGGCCGGGCGATCGCGCTATGCGGACGAACGCAATCACCCGCTCACGGCTCCTCGACGGCTTGAAGTCCACGGGCTTCACCAGGTGCTGGTGAAATCCGGCAGCCCGTGACCGCACGCGGTCCGATTCCTGGCCGTAGCCGGTGAGAGCCACCAGCCGCATTCGCTCGAGCGCGGGAATCTGACGCAGGCGTTCCGCCAGCTCGTAGCCGTCCATGACCGGCAGGCCGATGTCGATCAAGGCGACATCGGGAATGAACGTCTGCGCAAGACGCAGGGCTGCGGGCGCATCGTGCGCCACCAGCGTCTCGTACCCCCTGCTCTGGAGAGCCCCGGCCAGCATCTCGGCGCCATCCTGGTTGTCATCGACGACGAGGATGCGCCGCCCACGGGATGCCGGCTGTCCTGTCGCCGGGGCCGCAGCTGCGCGCACGGACGGGCTGTGAGTGATCGCAGACGTCACCTTCGGCAAACGCACGACGAACTCACTGCCGCGGCCGGGCCCCTCGCTGTGGGCCGACACAGAGCCGTGGTGCCGTTCCACGAGGTTGCGCACGATCGTCAGACCGAGCCCCAGCCCTCCCTGCGCACGATCGATCGCCTGCGCCTCCTGCACGAACAGATCGAAGATCCGGGGGAGGACGTCAGGCGGAATGCCCATGCCCGTGTCGCGCACGCGCAAGACAACGTCACTGAGCTCCTCCTCGGCTTCAACCGTGATCGTACCGCCGGGCGCCGTGTACTTTGCTGCATTCGTCAGCAGGTTCGACGCGACCTGTGCCAGGCGCGTCCCGTCCCCGCGGACCGCGAGGCCGTGCCGCGGCACCCTGACGGTCAACGTGTGGGTGCGCTGTTCCAGCAGAGGGCTGGCCATCTCGATCGCCTTCGCGACGATCTCGGCCATCTCGATGACCTCCTCCTTCAGCTCCACCTTCCCGCGCGCGATCCGTGAGACATCGAGCAGATCGTCGACCAGCCGGGTGAGATGCGTGACCTGCCGCTCGATCACGGTCCGCTCGCGCTCGGACGAGTCGTTGCCGCGCAGCCGCATCAGGTGCAGGGCCGTCAGTATCGGAGAGAGCGGGTTCCGGAGCTCATGCCCCAGCATGGCCAGGAATTCGTCCTTCGCACGGTTGGCGCCTTCGGCGGCCTGCCGCAGTTGGTCCAGCTGCTGCCGGGCAAGCACCTGGTCCGTCACATCGGACGCGACGACGAAGACCCCCTCGATCTGTCCCTGGACGTTCCGGAACGGCGAGTACACAAAGTCGAAGTACAGCGTCTCGCGCCTCCCGCCGGCGCGCTCGAAGGTGGCGGGCGTTTCCTTCCCGACATACGGAACGCCCGTGCGGTAGACCCCGTCCAGCAAGGGTCCAAACGCCTGCCCTCCGATGTCGGGCAGAGCCTCGAGCAGCGGCCGGTCGACGAGATCGGCCTCGGGTCGTCCCCACACGCGACAGATCGGCGGATTGGCGAGCTCGATGACGTGATTGGGGCCCCTGAGAACTATGATCAGCGTGGGCGCCTGCATGAAGAGCGAGTGGAGCAGCCGCTTCTGCAGTTCAGCATCCTCGCGGGCGACCCGCTCCCGTTCACGCAGCAGTGCATTGAGCTCGGTCGCGCGACGCTCGTTCTCGACGTCGGTATTGGTACCGAACCAGTGGACCACACGCTCCTCTGAGTCGCGTACCGGGTTGACGCGCGTCAGGAAGCGGCGGAACGCCCCGTCGGCGCCGCGGATCGGAAACACCATCTCGAACGGCACGCCCGTGGCAATCGAGTGTGTCCAGCGTTCGAGCACGGCGGGCAGAACATCGGGGTCGTGCACCCGTTGCCAGCCCCATCCTTCCATGTCCTCGGCCGTTGTGCCGGTGTATGCGTACCGTTGATCGTTGTACCAGTAGACCGATCCGTCCGGCCTGGCCATCCACGCCAGGTTGGCGATGGAGTTGGCGAGCTCGCGGAACTGGCGCTCGCTCTCGCGCAGGCTCCCGGTGACGCGCGCACGCTCAATCGATTCCCAGCACCGGCTCGCGACGTGCTGTACCAGCTCGATCTCGTGGCCCTGCCACACCCGGGGCGTAGTGGCGTGCACGGCCATGGCCGCGACAAATCGTCCAGCCTTCTTGATGGGCACCCACACCACCGCGCGGATGGCCGTGACATGGTACCGAGGGCCGCTCGCGATCGGTAATCCGCGGGTCGCTCTCACTGTCGCGGACGACGTAGGGCTCCCCCGCCCGCATCAGCCGCAGGCATTCCGCACCGAACTGCGTGAAGGTGTAGCGCCCGACGATGCTCTGCACGCCCTCGTTGTAGTTGCCCGTCACGAAAAAGGTGTCCTCATCGTCTTCAACGGTGGCGTACGCGCAGCGGTTCACGCGCAAATGTTGCCCAAGTGCCCTGGCCGCGGTAAACGTGATCTCCCCTGCATCGGACAGCGGCCGCACGGCATCATCGAGCTCGACGAGGAAGCGATCTCTGGCCTCGATCACGTCGCGTTGATGCAGCGCGGCGACCCTGGCCTGCGCGTGCGCGACGTGCGCCGCGAGCTGGCAGAGGTGCTCGCGATAGCTTGGGTCGAGCGGGAGCCGCGGGCTGAGGCCGAACACCACGTACCCGGAGGCATCGGCCGAGCCTTCGACCGCAACGGGGGCCACGAAGACCTCCGACACCGGCTCAGGCCAGGCGGAGCCGGTCACGTTCATGTCCGGTGGCATCGGGACAGGGGCGCCGAGGCGTTGAAAGCGCGCCAGGTCCTGCCCGAACGCGGCGTGCAGCGTCGCGCATGCCTCATCGTCGAGGCCCACGAATCGAACGAGGACTGGTCCCGTTCCACCGTCCACCACGAGGTAGACCAGGGCAAAGACCACGTCGGCCGGGACGCTGCCGAGCAGGTTGCGTGTGGAATCGAGCACCGCCTCCAGGTTCGGGGCGAAGTTGGTCTTCTCCGCGAGGTTGCGCAAGGTACGAAGGCGCCGCTGGCCGATGACGCGCGAGGT
The DNA here is from genome assembly GCA_963763095.1 of Vicinamibacteria bacterium. Taxonomy (GTDB): domain Bacteria; phylum Acidobacteriota; class Vicinamibacteria; order Vicinamibacterales; family JAENWD01; genus CAVUCH01. The sequence continues at coordinate 39,874 of CAVXNR010000008.1, read as the reverse complement.
GGTTTCGGTGCACACCACCAGCGTGCCGCCGACGCCGCCGTGCTCGTCGAACACCGGGGAGTAGCCGTATGTCCAGTACACCTCCTCCATCCGGCCATTCCGGAAGATGGGTACGAGGTGGTCCTCGTTCCAGCTCGCCCGTCCGCGGCTCATCACGTCGTCGATCTGCGGCCAGATCGTCGGCCAGATCTCCTGCCAGCACTCGCGTCCACGCTGGCCCATGGCGGCCGGGTGCTTACCGTGGCCGAAGCTCGGGACATAGGCGTCGTTGTAGAACTGAATGAGGTCGGGCCCCCACCAGAGAAACATCGGGTGGCGGGAGTGCAGAAGTGTGCCGACGGTGGTCTTGAGGCTCTCGGGCCAGCCCTCGACGGAGCCGAGCGGCGTACTCGCCCAGTCAACAGAGCGCATCAGCGCGCCGGCGCTGCCACCGCCGCTCATGAACGCCCCAGGCTGCCGGGCGTGGTCCTGTGTGTAGCTCTCCATCATGCTGATGATCTCGATGGGCGGGCGAGCCGCGCGGGTGAGGGTCCAAGTGCGGGCTCGATCGCAGCGCCGGTCGCGCGCGCAGGCGAATATCTGGAATTATGTCAAATAACGAGGGCCGAAGCCGCTGATGCCCCATCCAGGATGATTTCGGCCCGCAGAGTCCACCCTTGGTCCCAGGATGGGCGCACAGTTCTCCGGTCCCGTGAAGCGCAGCAGTGAAGCAAACAGGCAATTCTGCGCGATCCAGCTTCCGTTTCCGCGCGGCCGAGATCAAGACTTCGGCGCCTCCTGCCGATACCCGTTCCACAGGCACCGATCGTCTCGACACGGTGTGCAGCGAAAGGGTTGTGGAACGATGTCCGACAGTCTTGGCGCGAGCAGACGCACGCCGACTGCACGAGTGGCTCTCGTGCCAGCCGTATGGTTGATGCTGGCAGGTGCCGGTTTGGGTCAGGGTGTGCAGACCGGAACCATCCAGGGCACGGTGACCGACCAGCAGGATCTCGCCATGCCGGGCGTCGCGGTGACGGTGACGTCGCCCGCCCTGCTGGGCAATCGGGAAGCGGTCAGCAACGGCCTTGGCCGCTACACACTCTCCGCGCTGCCGGCCGGCGAGTACGACGTCAGGTTCGAGCTCGCCGGCTTCGCGCCGGTGACCCGCGTCGTGATAGTTCCTCTGGGCCTTGCGGTCGAACAGGATGCGTCGTTGCGGGCCGGCGGCTTCACCGAGACGACGCGCGTCGTGGCCGCAGCGCCCGCACCGACCACCACGCCTGTCGTCGGCGCGAACTTCACGCACGCCGAGATCGACGCGCTCGCCACACCCCGCTCGCTCCAGGGCATCGCACAACTCTCGCCCGCGGTGAGCGAGAACTCGCCCAGCGTCAATCAAGTGGTGATCAACGGTGCGTTCGCGTTCGACAACATCTTCATGATCAACGGGGTCGACATCAACGACAACCTCCGGGCGCAGCCGCAGAACCTCTACGTCGAAGACGCGATCCAGGAGACACAGGTCCTGACGTCCGGCATCTCCGCGGAGTACGGCCGATTCACCGGCGGTGTAATCAACGCGGTCACGAAGAGCGGCGGCAATGATTTCTCCGGGAGCTATCGCCTGAACGTCGTGAACCCGGCATGGACCGTCAGGACGCCGATCGAGACATCGAACCGGCTCGACAAGGTGAGCGGGATTCACGAAGCGACGCTCGGCGGCCCCATCCTGCAGGACCGGCTCTGGTTCTTCAGTTCCGGCCGCTATGAAAACAGCGACGCCTCGAACACGCTGCCGGTCACCCTCTCCCGATACACGCAGACCACCAGCAACAAGCGCGGCGAGATCAAACTGACCGGCGCTGTGGCGCCGGACCACGTCCTTCAGGGCGGATACCTGAACAACAGCACGACCACGACGAACGGATCGGGCGCGCTGAGCTTCCTGGTCGATCCGCACAGCCTCGATGTCGTGGCGGTGCCGAACACGTCCTCCTTCATGAACTATCGGGGCGTGCGCGGCAATCGCCTGCTCTTGCAGGCGCAGTATTCCCAGCGCGAATGGATGACGGGCGGAGGCGGCACGAGCACGAACATCGTCGAGTCACCCTTCTTCGCCGCGACGCTCGGGCCCTACGTGTTCAACGCGCCCTACTTCGACGCCACCGACCAGGAGATGCGCAACAACCGGCAGCTGACGGGCAGCGCCACCAGCTACTGGGACAAGGCCGGCAGCCACGAGCTCAAGACGGGGTACGAATGGTTCCGCAGCCAGCGCGGGGGCGGCGGCTCGCAGTCGTCCACCAGCTACGTGTTTGCCTCGGATTTCGCGCTCGACGCGGGGGACCGGCCGCTGCTCGACGCAACGGGCCGCCTGGTGCCCACCTTCGTACCTGGCGTGTCCGGCGTGGACTTCATCCCCGCGACGAGAGGCGCCGTGCTGAACGTGGACACGAATTCGTTCTACGTGCAGGACCACTGGGTGATCAACGACCGCTGGTCGGCTGATCTCGGCGCGCGCTACGAACACGTGAAGGCGGAATCCACCGGCGGGGTCGTCGGCGTGAACAATCATCGGATCGCTCCCCGCCTCGCGATCGTCCACGACGTGCTCGGCAATGGCAGGCACCTGATTCACGCGACCTACGGCGTGTATTCAGGGCGATACAACGAGCAGCAGATCGGCAAGAACAGTCCCGTGGTCAGCGCTCCGGACCTGTTCATCGTGTATCAGGGACCGGCGGGGCAAGGCCGCGACTTCGCCCCCGGGTTCGATCTCGCCAATTACCCGATCACACCGGGGAACGCCTTCGTGGCCGTTCCGCCGCCATCCAGCGTGTTCATGGCGAGAGACCTCAAGTCCCCCATCGTCCAGGAGTTCACGACCTCCTATGGGACAGGTGGCACACGCGGATCGGCCGAAGCGACCTACGTCTTTCGACGGACGAGCGGCATGATCGAAGACTTTCAGAACGTGTCGACCGGCACGACGAGCGTGGTGCTGGAAGGCATCGATGCCGGGCTGACGACGAACACGCGCTTTGCCAACTCGGACCTCGCCCGCCGCCAGTACCAGGGCCTGGTGTTTCAATCGCAGTACCGGATCCGGAACGGCTGGAGGCTGGATGGCCACTACACCGTGCAGCTCCAGAACGACGGCAACTACGAAGGCGAGACGAACGGCGTGCCGGGCGCGACGTCGAAGGTCGGGAACTATCCGGAAGCGTTCGATGCGGCGCGATTCTTTCCCGAGGGGCGCCTTCAGAGCTTCCAGCGTCATCGGTTCCGCATGTGGAGCACCTATACGTTCGGGCTGGGCGGATTCGGCGACGTGGGGATCTCGGGCCTGTGGCGCCTGGATTCAGCCCGCGTCTACAGCCTGACGTCGACCCTGCCGCTCACGGCGACGCAGACCAGCATGCTCCGGGGCGCGGGCTATCCCGACGCGCCGCCGCCCGGGGCGGTCTACTTCGGGCCGCGCGGCTCGGAGACATTCAAGGGTTACGGCCTGTTCGACACGTCCCTCAACTACACGGTCCCGGTGCTGCGGACGCTCAGGCCATGGGTGAAGCTGGACGTCTACAATGTTTTCAACAACCAGAAGCAGATTGGCTGGAACACCTCGGTGAGACCCGATCCGAACAGCCCACAGGACGCCCTGGGCCTGCCAACCGGTTACCTTTCCGGGGCGCTCTTCGGAAAGGCGACGTCGGCCAGTCACTTCCCTGTCCCATTCAATGGCTCCACGGGCGGACGGACGTTCCGTGTCGCCCTCGGCTTCCGATTCTGAGGTCCTGCGCGCTGGACGCGGGTATGATGGGCTCGAGGTGAGCTCATGGACAGGCGAGTGATCACGGCCGTCGGGGCGGGCATGCTGACCCTCGCCGCATTTGGCGTGCCCGCGGCACAAGCGCCCGGCGGCGAACTCGAGAAGATCGCGTGGCTGGCGGGTTGCTGGACGAGCGACGCCGGCGGACGACACGTCGACGAGCACTGGATGAAGCCGCTCGGCGGCACCATGATGGGCATGAGCCGCACCGTCGTGAGCGGGAAGACGGTCGAATCGGAGGCACTCCTCATACGGGCGACGGGTTCGGACGTGGCCTACGTCGCCAGACCGTCGGGCCAGCCCGAAGCCTCCTTCAAGCTGGTCACGGCGACGGCGGGCGAAGCGCGGTTCGAGAATCCCGAGCACGACTTCCCGCAGCGGATCATCTATCGTCTCAACCCGGATGGATCCCTGCACGCGCGCGTCGAGGGCACCCGCGAGGGGAAGGTGCGCGGCGTCGACTACCCGATGAGCGCGAGGCAAGTGCTGACGACGGTCGTCGTCTGATCTCGTGACCCTCTCCCGGATTTACCCTCCGGGTGACGCGAGCTGGGCCGAGATGGTGGTTAGGAAATCCTTGTACGCCAGCGGCTTGGCGATGTAGCCGTCACACCCAGCCGCTCGAATGCGCTCCTCGTCGCCTTTCATCGCGAGCGCGGTCAGGGCCATCGACAGGAATCCTGCGGGTCAGATCGTCGCCCTTCAGCAACACAGTGGCCGCCAGGCCGTCCATCCCCGGGAGCTGAATGTCCATCAGGATCAGCTGCGGTTGTTCGCGCCGTGCCAGGGTCACGCCGGCCTCCGCATCTGTGGCAGTGAGCACGCGATGGCCGGCCGACCGCAACAGGAACGTCGCCAGCACCATGTTCGCCGCGTTGTCCTCCACGATCAGCACCGTGGCCATGTCCGACCGTCAACCTTCCAGCCCGACATGGCTCGCCGGACTCTCCACGTGTACGCGGCCATCGAGCGGCAGGGCCCCGTCTTCCACCGTGCGCACGGGCAGCCACACCGTGAAGCGGGAGCCGCGTCCCACGGCGCTCGCCACGGCAACGGTGCCGCCATGCAACTCGGCCAGCAACTTCACCATCGCCAGGCCGAGGCCTGTGCCTTCGAACTTTCGGGCGAGGCCGCTGTCCACCTGGCTGAACGGCTGGAACAATCGCGCCAACCCATCGCAAGTGATTCCAATGCCGCTGTCCGTGACGCTGACCTCGAGAAACTCCGAGAACTCGCTGTCCGCCAGGGCGACGCTCCGACCATGCCACGCCCCGGAAGGGGTGCCGACGTCCGCACGCGAGACGCGGCAGGCCCGCAGCTTCACCTCGCCGCCCTCATTGGTGAACTTCACCGCATTCGAAAGCAGGTTGTAGAGAATTTGTTTGACCTTGCGAGCATCCGCCTGAATCGGTACCAACGTCGGCGGCCTCATCCATCACCACGCGAATACGTCGTGCGCTCGCCTTCTCTCTGATGATGGAGAGGCTGCTCTCCAGAAACGAAGACACCTCCACTGGCTCCAGGTCGAGCGTCATCTTGCCCGCTTCCACTTTCGACAGATCGAGGATGTCATTGATGAGCGACAACAGGTGCTTGCCGCTGGCGTAAATGTCGCCGATGAACTCTCGCTGCTGATCGGTCATGTCGCCCACCAGACCGTCCCTGAGCGCCTCGGAGAAGCCGATGATGGCGTTCAACGGCGTCCGCAGCTCGTGCGACATGTTCGCGAGGAACTCGGATTTCATGCGGCTGGCGGCTTCCAGCTCGACGTTCTTCTGCCGGAGCGTCTGCTCGAACCGCTTCAGCTCGGTGACATCGCGGGCAGCGGCAAAGACGCCTTGGAGGATGCGGTCACGGTCGTGGAACGTCGTCGCGTTGTACCAGACCACGGTGAGCTGACCGTTCCGGGCCCGCGCGGTGAGCTCGAAGTTCCTCACGGTGCCTTCGCTCAGCACGCGGTTGATCCCTGCTTCGGCCCTGTCGGGATCGGTGAAGTAATTCTTGAACGGAGCGCCGATCAACTCGTCGCGCGTGCACCCGGTCAACGCTTCCGTCTGCTTGTTGACATCGGTGATGATGCCGCGCGGATCGGTCGTCATCAACGCATCGATGTTGGACTCGATCAGCGAGCGGGTGTAGAAGTGCTGATCGCGGACCCGCTGATCGAGCTTTTTCCGTTCTTCTTCGACCTGCTTGCGGGCGGTGTTGTCGGTGCCAATCAGCAGGTAGCCGATGATCGCATCCTGTGCGTCGCGGAGCGCCGTGACGGAGACCACGGCCGGGAAGCGGGTGCCGTCCCTGCGGATGTAGGTCAGCTCGTAGATGTCTTCGATGCCACGGGACGCCTTGAACACCAGCGCCTCGAAACCAGGTGTGATGGACGTGCCGAGCTCGACGCTCAGCGCTTTGGCCCGTCTAATCAGTTCCTGCGGATCCGAAATGTCGGCGGGCGTGATCTTGTTCATGACGTCGGCGGCGGTGTACCCGAGCATCCGCTCGGCGCCGACGTTGAAAATCTGGATGACGCCCCTGGCGTCGGTAGCGATGCTGGAGAAATTGGCGCTGTTGAAGATCGCGCTCTGCAACGCGCCAGTTTTCAGCAGCGCCTCTGCGTGGCGTACCTCGCCGCTCACATCGTAGCCGTCCGGGAGGTCTCTCGAGGGATTGTGCATCGCTCAGTGTCGTCTCTCTCCTGAGTGCTGCTTCGATTGCCCTCAGGACGCTTCGACGAACCCGGCAGGCGTGGGCCCGAAGGTCACGGCCCGACTGCCTCTCGAGGGATCGAGACCAGACGGTAGTGTAGGTTATTCCCAGCCGGCTCGCCGGGCTGTTCCGTTTCGAACACGCGGTCGCATCAGGATCCACGCGGCGTAGGATCCTCGTGGGGCGGGTGGCTCGATCGTGACGAGAACGGCCGAGAGTCCAGCACACAGGTACACCCCACCGCTGGTCAGCCGTGACACCTGAGGGACTTCACCGGCACAGGTGCGCTGCGCAAGCCGCGACACTCGGCTGAGTCGGTGTCGGATCAGCTTGCGCACGCGCAGACGTGATAACAGAATCGTCAGTTCGTCGTGAACGTAGTAAGGAGGTCGAAATGGCAAAAGCGACAAGGGCAGTTCCCGAAGGGCATCACACCGTCACGCCGGTGCTCACCCTCGACAACGCCGCCGAGGCGATCGAATGGTACAAGCGGGCACTCGGCGCAGAGGAGATGGGCCGCGCCGTCGGACCGGACGGCAAGATCATGCACGCTGAACTCCGGATCGGCGATTCGCGCATCATGCTGAACGACGCGATGATGGGCTTCAAGGGCGCGAAGGCGATGGGCGGGTCTCCGGCGTCGCTCTGGCTCTACGTGGACGACTGCGACGCCTTGTTCAACCAGGCGATTGCCGCCGGCGGGCAGGTGTTGAAGGGGGGCATGGGGCAAATGCAGGATCAGTTCTGGGGCGATCGCTCCGGAACGTTCACGGATCCGCATGGGTACACGTGGACGATCGCCACGCACAAGGAGGATCTCACGCCCGAGGAGATGAAGCAGCGGCAGGACGCGTTCATGAAGCAGTTCGCGGGTCAGTCGAGATAGCTGACCCGTGCGACGGAGGCCCCGCTGGTGCACCGGCGGGGCCCCCGGAGGGCCGCCTCGCACGGGTTGCGCGCTGCGATGCGCCGACTTGAGGGAAAGGGCATGTGCAAAACCACGAGAAGAACGGCGACTCTGCCGCTGCCAACCTCGGGGTCACCCACGTCTCCAGGGGCGCGGACGCTCAGCCAGATTCCACCGAATCAGGCGCAGGGTGGGGCGGCGAAGGTGACGAAGATGCCCCTGCCCGTGAACGACAGTGTGACCAAGGACGTTCATGCGGTAACCTTCCCCCGGTTCGCTTCATCGGGGCGTCCGGCTTTCGCGGACGTCAAGCAGTCACCCCACATCGCCAACTGCCCCGTCGCTTCGATCCTTGCGGCACATGCGTTTACGGACGTCGGCAAGACCCTTATCGAGGGCCTTGTGCCCGCGCCAACCTCGGCGAATGTCGTGACCGACCTCTCGGCTCTCCCTGCGGACACGCTGGCCAACCCTCCCCCGGGCAACAAGATCAGTTCATCCAGGTACTTCACTGTCGTGCTACCCGGGGGGAGGCGAGAGGTAAGTGATGTCGTGTACACCGACGATGCGGATTCGAATTTTTCGCTCATCTATATGAGCGATCCGACCGGTCAGTCGATCTGGGCGGCGATGATCGAAAAGGCCCTTGCGGTCGAAATTGGGAGCTATGAAGACTTTGACGCTCTCCCACTGTCCGCTAACGACTGGTGGAAGAAAATCACTGGGGTGTTGCCCGGCGGCTTCGCAGTCGATGCAACCACGCCGCTGAGCCGAATTACCGACGCGGCCCAAGCATCGACAACTGTGCCGACTATCGGCGCCTCAAAAGACAACCTGCCGGTCAATGACGTGGTGACCGGATTTCACGGCTACGCAATGATGGGCATGAAGGGCCAACAGGTCCATCTCTATGACCCGGCAAAGACAACGCCGCTCCTGCTTTCACCCGCTCAGTTTCGCGCCAAGTTCAAGGCAGTTCTCTTCACCATCTAGGAGAGAAGAGGACAACACGTACGCTCACTCGTCGGGGCCCCAGTCCCGCCCTCGTCAGCAAGCACCGCACGCAGTCGCCGCCAGTCGGTCGTCCGACAGTCCAGCGCACGGCGCTTGTGGTGTTATCGCACCGCTGATGTGGCGCAGGGCTTCAGCCCTGCAAATCGGTGCGCTCTAGCAGGCCTGAAGGCCTGCCCCACATGACTACACAAGTGAATCGCGGGTTTAAGTCAGACGCCGGGATTCGGCGCTCGCGCCCACGTTGCAATCTCGCTGCAAAAAGAAAAAGGCCCGGTGAGAACCACCGGGCCTAAATCGCTGAATTCTATTGGTCGGGGCGAGAGGATTCGAACCTCCGACCCCTCGGTCCCGAACCGAGTGCTCTACCAGGCTGAGCCACGCCCCGACAACCTGACGATACTACCCTACCTCGGCTTCCCCGTCGAGGGGTCCCCGTCCTACTCGCGATCGCCGGCCCGGCCGAGCGGCTCGGGCTCGCTCTCCGCCAGGCGTGCGGACCGCGACGTCGCGGCCGGGAGTCCCATCGCGTCAACGTGCCGAAGCTGCGCGTGCGCCGTCAAGTCCGGGTGCAGCGGCGTCACCGCAACGAGGCCGCTGACCACCGCCTGGTGGTCCGAGTCGTCGTGCGGCTGCCAGTCGTCCTGTGCCTCGTCGATCCAGTAGGTACTCGCGCCCGCGCGGATCGACGCGCGCGCTCACCGAGGTCACGTGGTTCCGCCGCGCCTGCACCGCCGTGCGGTAGCCGCGAATCCGACCCCGCGGCACGTTGACATTGAGGAACGTGCGCCCGCCCAGTGGCTGCCGCAGCAGCGCCTCGGCCACGGTGCGCGCCGCCTCCGCGGAGTACCCGAACTCATACTCGAGCCCGCCCTGCAGCGACACCGCCACCGCCGGGATCCCCAGCAGCGCCGCTTCGAGCGCCCCGGCGACCGTGCCCGAGTACGTCACGTCGTCACCGATGTTGTACCCCTTGTTGATGCCGGAGACGACGAGGTCAGGCAGGCCCTTGAGGATCGTCGTGACCGCGATGTTGACGCAGTCGGTCGGCGTGCCATCGACGGCAAAGACGCGCGGGCTCTGCTCCTCGATGCGCAACGGACGGCGCAGGGTCAGCGCGTGCCCTATCGCACTCGCTTCCGTCATCGGCGCGACGATGGTCACCTCGCCGAGGGACGCCAGTGCGGCGGCAAGCGCGTGAATGCCGTCGCTGCGGACGCCATCGTCGTTGGTCACCAGGATGCTCAGCATCCCGGGAGTGTACACGGTGGCGACTCGGGCCCGTCGCTCCAGCGCGCCTGGCAGGGCTGAAGGCGTTGCTTCCTTGCAGGGCTGAAGCCCTGCCCCACGTCACAGACGGCAGCCCTCCCGCCGCCCGCCGCCCGGCCGCCCGCCGAAATCATGCGTATAATCGCTCCGGCTCATCTTGAGAAGGCGTCCCCTATGACCTGGTGGCTGTGGCTGGTGTTCGGGCTCGCGCTGACCGGGCTCGAGTTGGTGTCGGCCGGAGGCTTCTACCTGATTTTTTTCGGTCTATCGGCGCTGCTGATCGGCACATTGGAGCTGATGGGACTGCAGGCCCAGGTGCCGGTCCAGTGGTTCCTGTTCACCGCCCTCTCGGTCGGACTGCTCGCCCTCTTCCGCAATCCGCTCCTGAAGGCGCTGCGGCCACAAGAGGTGTCGGTGGATCAACTCGTGGGAGAGATCGCCATTCCGATCGAGGACATCGCCGCCGGCGGCGTCGGCAAGGCCGAACTGCGGGGCTCGGCGTGGAACGCACGAAACGAGCACCATGGCCCGATCCACAGGGGGCAGCGCTGTCGCGTGCGCCGCGTCGACGAGCTGATGCTAGTACTGATTCCCGAGTGATCCCGCTTCCGAACAGAGGACTCGAATGGACCTGGTCTCCGGCACCGCAATCGTCTTCTTCCTGCTCGCCATCCTCGCGATCGTCATCTTCGCCAAGACGGCCATCGTCGTGCCGCAGCAGAGCGCCTATGTGGTCGAACGGCTGGGCAAATTCGCCGGCATCCTCCACGCAGGGTTCCACATCCTCGTGCCGTTCGTGGACGTCATCCGCTACCGGCACTCATTGAAGGAACAATCCATCGACATTCCTGCGCAGGTCTGCATCACGCGCGACAACGTCCAGGTGGGCGTCGACGGCGTCCTCTACCTGAAGGTGATGAACCCGGAACGCGCCTCGTACGGCATCCAGGATTATCTGTTCGCCATCATTCAGCTCGCCCAGACGACGCTCCGCAGTGAAATCGGCAAGATCGATCTCGATCGCACGTTCGAGGAACGCACGAACATCAACCTTTCGGTGGTCAGCGAGCTGGACAAGGCGTCGGAGTCATGGGGCGTGAAGGTGCTCCGGTACGAGATCAAGAACATCACGCCGCCGGCCGATGTGCTCGCGGCGATGGAGAAGCAGATGCGCGCCGAACGCGAGAAGCGCGCGGTGATCCTCACGTCGGAAGGACAGCGCGACGCGGCGATCAACACGGCCGAAGGTCATAAGCAGCAGACGATCAAGAACTCGGAAGCGAACCGGCAGCAGTCGATCAACGTGGCGGAGGGCCAGGCCGAAGCGATTCTCGCCATCGCGACGGCTACGGCTGAAGGCATCCGGCGCGTGGCCGAGTCCATCGGCGTCCCCGGCGGCATCGAGGCGGTCAACCTCCGGGTGGCCGAGCAGTACGTGACCCAGTTCGGCGAGATCGCCCGGGGGAGCAGCACGCTGGTGCTGCCGGCGAACGTCGCCGATGTCGGATCGATGGTGTCGCTGGCGATGACCGCGATCAAGCAGCAGTCCGAACCTGCGCCAGGTCCGACGCCGCCCGTCCCGCCGCGGCGATAGGGAGCCCGCCAGCCGAGATCACCGTTCCGCGTGGACGACCATGAGCAGCAGCACGCTGGCCGCCAGGGCGAGCGAGGCGCCAAGGCCGAATGCCGCCGGGGCGCCCCACGTCTTCCACACCACCCCGAACACGACGCTCGCGGCGAGTGATCCGAAGCCGACGATCCCGTGGAAGATGCCGAAGGCGGTCCCGCGCAAGGAGACGGGGGCGAGATCGGCAACCATCGCCTTCTCGGTGCCTTCCGCCAGCGCGAAGTGGACGCCGTACACCAGCAGCCACACAGTCAATGCCGCGAACGACTCGCTCACCGCGAAACCCGCGTACACCGACGCGTACACAATCCAGGACGCCACGAGCACGGGCTTCCGTCCGATGCGGTCCGACAGCGCCCCGCCGGATGTGGCGAGGGTCGACTTGACGACATGGAGCAGGGCCCAGACGAGTGGAATGGACGCAGGGCCGCCGGCGGCCTCGGTCAAGCGGAGGAGCAGGAACGCGTCCGTTGAATTGCCAAGGGTGAAGATGGCAACCACGCCGGCGTAGGCGAAGAACGCGCGCGGGAGGCGAACCTCCGCCGCGGGGACACCCTGCGCCTCAGTGTGGACGAGGCCGACCTCGAAGCCCGCCGGCATCGCTCGGGGCAGATCGGGATCCACATCCCGCACGCGCCATACGAGCACCACCGCGATGGCGCCGGGGATGGCGGTCAGCAGGAACAGCGCGCGGTACTGCCCAGGCGCGGCCAGCAAGAACACGGTCGCTGCGAGAGGTCCGATGACGGCCCCGGCGTGGTCCATCGCGCGATGGAAGCCGAAGACACGGCCGCGGTCGGCTGAATCGGCCCAGAACGCGAGCAGCGTGTCCCGCGGGGCGCTGCGCACACCTTTGCCCACCCGGTCGGAGAAGCGGATCGCGAGCACCTGCCACCAGCCGGTGACAAGTGCGATGAGTGGCCGCGACGCGGACGAGAGCATGTAACCCGCGATGACGAGCCGGCGACGGGCGCGGGTACGATCGGAGAGCCGGCCGGAGACGATGCGCAGCAGGCTGTTGGTGCCCTCAGCCACGCCTTCAATGAGCCCGAGCGCTACGGGCCCGCCGCCGAGGACCGTCGTGAGAAAGAACGGGAGGAGAGGATAAATGGCTTCGGATGCGGCGTCGGTGAGGAGGCTCACCCACCCGAGCACCCAGACCGCCGGTGGAAATGGGCGCCGCACCATGCCGGCGCAGTGTAACAGCGCGTGCGGATTGGGCCCGACAGAGGCTCCCATACATCTGTCGGCGCGGCACGAAGGTTGCTTTGTCGCGCGCGTGGCTCGTCCAACCAATATGGCCCCTCTGCGCAGAACGCTGAAACGGGTGTTCGGTCTCGAGGATTTCCGGCCGGGGCAGGAAGAGGTGATCCGTTCGGCCATGGAGGGCCGCAACACCCTCGCGATCATGCCGACGGGCGCCGGAAAGTCCCTCTGCTACCAACTCCCGGCACTGCACCTCCCTGGCATGACGCTCGTGGTCTCGCCGCTGATCTCGCTGATGAAGGATCAGGTCGACAAGCTGGACGGACTAGGGCTCGACGCGTCGCAGGTGAACAGCACGCTGACCGCCAGCGAGTCCGACGAGACGTTCGACCAGATCGCTCGCGAGAAGGCGGAGTTCATCCTGACCACGCCCGAGCAGCTGGCGAATCGGGACTTCCTCGAGACCCTGCGCGGCAAGACGATCGATCTTTTCGTGATCGACGAGGCGCACTGCGTCTCACAGTGGGGCCATGACTTCCGGCCCACGTACCTTGCGCTCGGTGAAGCGCGCCGCGTGCTCGGCTCCCCGCCGCTCCTCGCGCTTACCGCGACCGCTCCCCCGGCCGTCATCGACGACATCGTCAGGCAGCTGGACGTGCCCGATCTGCACATCGTGAACACCGGCACCTTCCGACCCAACCTGTTCTACGGGGTGATGTCCACCGAGGCCGACGAGGACAAGCACCGCCAGCTCGCGCGCGTGCTGGCCGATACCGAAGGCACCGGGATCGTCTACACGTCCACCGTGAAGCAGGTGGACGAGATTACCGAATTCGTGCGTTCGCTCGGCCATCCGGTGGCGCGCTATCACGGGCAGCTTGGAGCCCGCGAGCGCAAGGACACGCAGGAGCGCTTCATGGCAGGCGAACTGCGGGTCATCGTGGCAACCAACGCCTTCGGCATGGGCATCGATAAGCCCGACATCCGCTTCGTCGTGCACTACAACATGCCCGGGTCGCTCGAGTCGTACTACCAGGAATCCGGCCGGGCCGGCCGCGACGGTGAACCGGCACGATGCATCCTCTTCTACCAGCGGCAGGATCGCCGGACGCAGACATTCTTCCTTGCGGGGCGTTACCCGAAATTCGAGGAAATCGCGAGCGTGCATCGCGCGTTGGACGGGCTGCGTGCCGATAGTGAACCGGTCACGCTCCAGGCTGTGCAGAAAACCGCCGAGGACGTGCCGAAGAGCAAGGTGCGCGTGGTGCTCGCGGCCATGAAGGACCTCGACCTCGTGCGCCAGGATGACGGACGGTTCACGCTGCTGAGAGGCAGCATGAAGGAGAGCGACCTGGAGGCAGTTTCGAAGGCGTATGAGGAACGGCAGCGCTCGGATCGCGAGAAGCTCGAGCGGATGGTGCTGTACGCGCAGACGGCCCTGTGCCGCTGGCGCGTGCTGCTCGACTACTTCGGTGAGAGCGTCAATTGGGACGACTGCACTGCGTGCGACACATGCGCCAGACAGCAGACCGTGGTGGTTGAGGCACCGGTCGCGAAGCCCGACTTCTCCCCTGAAGGCATTCACCTGCGCGAGAGCCTGCAGCCACAGGCACCCCAGCTGCGAAAGGGCGACCTGCTCGTAGTGCCGGTGCACGGCCGCGGGGAGGTGAAGTCGATCGACGGTGACAAGGTCGAGATGCAGTTCCCCGACGGGGCAGTGCGCAAGTTCAAGAGGGACTTCGTGACGCGCGCCGAGCCAATCCCGCGGGAGGAACCGCCCGCGGCCTGAGCCGGCGCTCGATCGCACGAGCTCCCCCCGCGTCGCGCCAGGACTGAAGTCCGCTCCACGCTGAAATGGCCCGGCTCTGTTTCTTCGACGTCGCCCCTTGCGGACTGCCCCTCGGGGCGCTACAACTTGTAGGTGCCCACCCTCAAGGACGTGCTCGACGAGCGGACTCGCGTCGCCGCGCGTGAGCTCTCCGAGCGGATTGACGAGAAGAGGATTCGCTGCCTCGCCTGCGGACATCGCTGCCCCATTCCGGAGGGCGCCGTCGGCGTCTGCAAAGTCCGCGGCGTTCGGAACGGACAGCTCTACGGTCCGTGGGGTTATGTCGGGGGCGTGCAGTGCGATCCGATTGAGAAGAAACCGTTCTTTCACGCCATTCCTGGTGCCCTGGCGTTCAGCTTCGGGATGCTCGGCTGCGACCTGCACTGCAGCTACTGCCAGAACTGGGTCACGTCGCAGGCGCTGCGCGACCCTGAGGCGGTGGCCCTGCCGCGAGCCGCCACACCGGAGAGTCTGGTCCGCGCCGCGCTCGATGAGGGGGCGCGTGTGGTGGTCAGCACTTACAACGAGCCGCTGATTACCGCCGAGTGGGGCGTGGCCATCTTCAAGGCAGCACGCGAGGCTGGAGTGATGACGGGCTTCGTGTCGAATGGCAACGGCACGCCGCAGGTGCTCGACTACCTCCGGCCCCACATTGATCTCTACAAGGTCGATCTCAAGAGCTTCAACGATCGCCGCTACCGGGAGCTGGGCGGCCGCCTCGAGCCGATTCTCGACACGATCCGGTACCTGCACGCGTCGGGGGTGTGGGTGGAGATCGTCACGCTCCTCATTCCCGGGTTCAACGACAGCGACGATGAGATCACCCGGCTGACCGAGTTCATCGCGAGCGTGTCACCCGACATCCCGTGGCACGTGACCGCATTCCACGCCGACTACCACATGACGGCTCCAGGCAACACCACCCCGGAGATGCTGATAAAGGCCGCAGCCATCGGCGGACGGGCGGGCCTGCATTACATTTACGCGGGAAACCTCCCCGGCCGCGTCGGCACGCTGGAAGATACCCGCTGCGTTTCCTGCAGCCGGGTCCTCATTTCGCGGTACGGCTACCTGATCAAGACGTACGAGGTGACCCCGGACGGCCGTTGTCCCGACTGCGCGGCTGACATCCCGGGGCGTTGGGACCGCTCGTTCGCAAGGCAACGGACCGCGCGACCTTTTCTGCCTGTTGTTCGTGCGTGACCGGGCGCTTCCGCTCTGGTGTCAGCAGGGCTGAAGCCCTGCCCCACATGTTAGCGGCGCCGTCGGGCCCGCTCAGGCCCAGCGCCCAGCGCCCAGAAGCCGAGCGCCAGGGCCGAGCGCTGGCGATCAATAATTACCCGTGCCTATCCTCGACCGCCTTGCGCGGCCGCTCGGCAGCCTTCGCATCTCGGTCACGGATCGCTGCAACCTGCGCTGCCAGTACCTGCATGCCGGAGGAGGAGTACGTCTGGCTGCCACGACAGGACATCCTGCAGTTCGAGGAGATCGTGCGCCTCGCCAGCGTCTTTACGACGCTCGGCGTGCGGAGAGTCCGGCTCACCGGTGGGGAACCGCTGCTCCGCCGTGATCTGCCGGGTCTCATCCGCCAGCTGGCGACGAGCGCCCGCATAGACGACCTGGCGCTCACGACCAACGGCGTGCTGCTCGGCGAACTCGCAGCTCCGCTGAGGGACGCCGGTCTGCACAGGATCACCGTCAGCCTCGACACCCTGCGAGCAGACCGCTTTCAGGCGCTCACGCGCTTCAAGGAGCTGCCGCGCGTGCTGGCCGGGATCGACGCCGCACGTGCGCACTTCGACCACGTCAAAATCGATTGCGTGATCCTGCGCGGCACGAACGACGATGAGATCGTGCCGCTGCTCGAGTACGCCCGGGCCATCGGCGCGGAAGTCCGGTTCATCGAGTACATGGATGTCGGCGGCGCCACGCAGTGGTCGCCCGGCCGTGTTTTCTCGCGAAAGGAAATGCTGCAGGCGGTCGAGGCGTCGTACGGAGCGATTACGCCGATCCTCGATGGGTCGTGGGCTCCGGCCGACCGCTTCATGCTCCCTGATGGCACGACGTTCGGGATCATCTCCTCGACCACTGCGCCCTTCTGCCGCACGTGCGACCGCAGCCGGCTGACGGCCGACGGCCTGTGGTTCCGGTGCCTGTACGCGCGGGAGGGCACCGACCTCCGCGCCTTGCTGCGCTCGGGAGCGTCGGACGAGGCGATTGCGGACGTGATTGCGAGGGTCTGGAGCCTGCGCGAAGACCGGGGAGCGGAATTGCGGGCCGCCGAACGGGAGCGCACACCGTTCATCCCGGTGAGCCGGCTCCGGCGCGACCCGCACCTGGAGATGCACACACGAGGGGGGTGATTTCTTGGCGCTGGGCGCTGGGCTGGACCAGCCGATACCAGCCTTCTTCACTCGACTCGTGGAGACAACAACCCAGGCACTGGGCGAGGACAAAAGCGAGCTGGTTTGCGGCCGGCCTGGTTGCCGGATTTGAACAGCCAACGCCTAGCGCCCAGCGCCCAGCGCCCTTTGTAGTTACGCCCTGTCCGCCGTCTCCCGCGCGCAGTGCTGGTCGAACGCGGTCGTCAGGTCGCGGACGATCGCGTCCATGCCCTGGCTCTCGATCTGACGGCGCTCCATCATCCACACGAGCTGCCCGTCACGCAGCAGCGCCACGGCGGGCGACGAGGGCGGATACCCGGTGAGATACTCGCGGGCGCGGGCGGTCGCCTCGAGATCGGCGCCCGCAAACACCGTGGTCATGCGGTCCGGCTTCTGTGGGTGCTTCACCGCTTCCGCCAGCGCAGGGCGAGCCCGGCCGGCTGCGCAGCCGCACACCGAGTTCACGACGAGCAGCGTCGTGCCTTTCTGGGTGAGGGCCTTGTCCACGTCGGCTGCCGTGCGCAGCTCCTCGATGCCGATCTGTGTGAGCTCCTCGCGCATGGGCGCGACGAAGAATTCGGGGTATGCCACCAAGATCTCCTTGTTCTGTTCAGAATCGGCCGGGGCGCTTCGGCCCTGGCCCTATGCTGTCTACCGACGCCTTCGGCCCCGACCCTGCGCTGGGGGACGCTTCAGCCCCGGCGTTGCGGGGACGGGTTCACCACTGTGCGCGTCGTAATCCTATTGTGACGCAATTCGCGGCTGCACGCACGACTGCGCTGGTCGACCGGCCGCCGGACTCTGACGCCGCCTTTGTTCTCTACTGGATGATCGCGCAGCGCCGCGTGACGTGGAACTTCGCGCTCGAGCGCGCCGCGGGTTGGGCGCGCGAGCTCGGCAAGCCGCTCCTCGTGTTCGAGCCATTGCGGGTCGGCTATAGCTGGGCGAGCGATCGCCTGCACCGGTTCGTGATCGACGGGATGGCCGACAACGCCGCCCGCCTGGCCGCGCGGGGCATCGCCTACTTTCCGTACGTCGAGCCGTCCGCGGGCGCTGGCCGCGGTCTGCTCGCCGCTCTGGCCGGGCGCGCGGCCCTCGTCGTGACCGACGACTATCCCGCTTTCATGCTTCCGCGGATGGTGGCTGCGGCCGCACGGCAGGTGCCGGTGCGGTTCGAGCAGGTCGACGGGAACGGGCTGTTGCCCATTCACCTTGCCACACAGACGTTCACGTCTGCCTACGCGTTCCGCCGCTTCCTCCAGCGCACGCTGGCGACGCATATCGGCGATCGTCCGTCAGCCGACCCGCTGCTGAACCTGCCGGCGGTGAAAGGACCGGTTGTACCAGCAGACGTTCTGCTACGCTGGCCGGCGGCCGACCCAGGCGTTCTGGCAGGTACCTCAGGGCTGGCCGCCCTGCCCATAGACCACACCGTG
The DNA here is from genome assembly GCA_963763095.1 of Vicinamibacteria bacterium. GTDB lineage: Bacteria > Acidobacteriota > Vicinamibacteria > Vicinamibacterales > JAENWD01 > CAVUCH01. The sequence continues at coordinate 21,692 of CAVXNR010000008.1, read as the reverse complement.
GGCCCAACGGCGCTCCGCGGCGGCGTGACTGCAGCTGACGCGGCGCTCGCGCAGTTCCTGTCATCCGGGCTGCCGTGCTATGCGGACGACCGGAACGACCTCGAGCGGGATGTGACGAGCCGTCTCTCGCCGTATCTGCACTTCGGGCACCTGTCGCCGCACGCGGTCGTGCAGGCGGTGCTGCAGCGCGAAGGCTGGCTCGGCGAGGTCTCGCAGCGCACGAGCGGCGCACGCGAAGGCTGGTGGGGCGTCGGACCCGGCGCAGGGGCGTTTCTCGATCAGATCGTCACGTGGCGCGAGCTGGGATTCAACATGTGTGCGACGCGGCCGCTGGATTACGACCAGTACGGGTCGCTGCCGGCATGGGCCCGCACCACGCTCGCGCTTCACGGAGACGACGAACGGGAGCACGTGTACACGCTCGAGGAGTTCGAGGCAGGCCGCACGCACGATCTACTGTGGAACGCGGCACAGCGACAGCTCGTCCGGGAGGGCCGCATCCACAACTACCTGCGAATGCTGTGGGGCAAGAAGATCCTCGAATGGACCGCCTCACCCGAGGAAGCACTCGCCCTGATGATCGAGTTGAACAACAAGTACGCGCTCGACGGCCGCGATCCGAACTCTTACAGCGGCATTTTCTGGACGCTCGGCCGCTACGATCGGCCGTGGTTCGAGCGGCCGGTGTTCGGCACGGTGCGTTACATGAGTTCTGCCAACACCGCGCGCAAGTTGCGCGTGAAGAGCTACCTCGCGCGCTACGCGCCCGTGGCCGCGGACCCGGGACAGCCGTCGCTGTTGTGAGCCCGCGAGGTGGGCGACATGCGCGGCTGCAGGCGTCTGACCGAGCCTGCGTCTGAGCCAGCCAAGGCCGGCAGGCTGCAGCCTGCAAGTCTGCAGTCTGAGCTCTGCCCATAAGCGGCGAGCGAGGACCGTATCACCGCGAGTCACACTGCGGCGGCGCCCTGATAAACTCCGGTTATGGGTAAGACACTCCTTCAGAAAGTGTGGGACGCTCACGCCGTCCGCCAGCTGCCCACTGGCCAGACTCAGCTCTTCATCGGCCTGCACCTCGTCCACGAGGTTACGAGCCCTCAGGCGTTCGACATGTTGCGGGCTCGTGGCTGGGCCGTGGCGTTTCCCGATCGCACGTTCGCCACGGTCGATCACATCGTGCCGACGACGACGAGGCAGCGGCCGTTCCTCGACACCATGGCCGAGCAGATGATCACGGCGCTCGAGCACAACTGCCGCGCGCACGGGATCCCGCTGTACGATCTCGGCAGCGAGCACCAGGGCATCGTGCACGTGATCGGCCCGGAGCTCGGGCTCACGCAACCCGGCATGACGATCGCCTGTGGCGACAGCCACACGTCCACCCACGGGGCGTTCGGCTCGGTGGCGTTCGGCATCGGGACATCGCAGGTCCGAGACGTGCTCGCCAGCGGATGCCTCGCGATGGAGCCGCTGAAGGTGCGCCGCATCAGCGTCACTGGCCGCGTGCCGCACGGGGTCTACGCGAAGGATGTCATTTTGACCGTCATCCAGCGGCTCGGCGTCAAGGGCGGCGCGGGCTACGCGTACGAGTATGCCGGCGACACGATCGAGCGCATGTCCATGGACGAGCGGATGACGATCTGCAACATGTCCATCGAAGGCGCGGCACGCGTCGGGTACGTGAACCCGGACAAGACGACGTTCGCGTACCTGCGGGACCGTCCGTTCGCTCCGGCCGGCCAGAACTTCGACGAGGCCGTACGCTGGTGGTCTGCGATGGCGTCGGACGCCGACGCCCGCTTCGATGATGAGGTGACCATTGATGCCAACAGCCTGGAGCCAACCGTGACCTGGGGCATCAATCCCGGCCAGTCGATCGGAATCGGCGGTCGGATCCCATCGGCCGCGGAGGTCCCTCCGTCCGAACAGGCTGGCGTGGCGGAGGCGCTCCTGTTCATGGGGTTCGACGGCGGCGCCGCAATCGCGGGTACGCCCATCGACGTCGCCTTCGTGGGGTCGTGCACGAACAGCCGCCTGTCGGATCTGCGCGAGGCGGCGCGCGTGGTCGCCGGCAACCGCGTCGCGCCTCATGTGCGGGCCCTCGTCGTGCCTGGCTCCGAGCGCGTGCGGCGGGCCGCGGAGCGCGAGGGGCTGCACGAGGTCTTCCAGGCGGCCGGCTTCGAGTGGCGCGGCGCCGGTTGCTCCATGTGCCTGGCGATGAACCCCGATCGGCTGAACGGACGTGAGATCTGCGCGTCCTCGTCGAACCGGAACTTCAAGGGCCGCCAGGGCAGCCCGACGGGACGTACGCTCCTGATGTCCCCGGCCATGGTCGCCGCCGCTGCGATCGCCGGGGAGGTGGTGGACGTCCGGCAGATGCTGTCACGAGCGGAGGTCGGAGCATGACCCGCGTCGTCCGTATCACCGGCCGCGCACTGCCACTGCGCGGACACGACATCGACACCGACCGGATCATCCCCGCACGCTACCTCAAAGCGGTGTCTTTCGAGGGACTGGAACAGCACGTGTTCGCCGACGACCGCACCGGCGGCGGGCACCCCTTCGACGATCCGCGGTACGCCGGCGCGTCGGTGCTGCTCGTGAACCGGAACTTCGGCTGCGGCTCGTCGCGCGAGCACGCGCCGCAGGCGCTGCAGCGGTGGGGCATCCAGGCCGTCGTCGGCGAGGGCTACTCGGAAATCTTCTTCGGCAACGCGGTCCAGCTCGGGCTGCCCTGCGTGACGGTGCCGCCCGGGGCCATCGAACAGCTGATGGCGGCGGTCGAACAGGATCCGCTCACGACCGTGACCGTCGATCTGGAGTCCCTGACCGTGGACGGAGCGTCGCTGCGAACCCCCGCGGACATGCCCGCGTCGGCCCGCGACGCGTTGACGTCAGGCCTGTGGGACGGCACGGGCATGCTGCTCCAGAATCTTGATCAAGTCCGCGTCGTTGCCGCGCGGCTCCCGTACACACGCGGGTTCGCGGCTCGCGGCTGATTGCTGGCGCCCGGACCTCGCGACCTATCCCTGTCCGCCGGAACTTCAGTTCCGGCGGACAATCGTTCAGTCCGGGTGCTGCTCCTTGGCCACGACCAGAAACGCCTGCGCCGCGTGGGACAGGTCCCCCGCGCGGCGGTAGACGAGGCGCAGCTGCCGCACCAGGCGGACCTGCGGGATGCGCACCGCGGCAAGCTTCCCGTTTGCGATCTCCGACAAGGCGCACCGCTTCGGCAGGAGCGCGACTCCCATCCTCAACTCGACCGCGCGTTTGATCGCTTCGAGGCTCGGCAGCGCCACCTGGATGTTGATGGGGGCGTGCTTCTGCTCGAACGCGCGCAGCACGCGCTCCCGGGCCGGCGACGGGTCATTGTGCGCAATCACGACCTCGCGGCCGAACTCCGCCATCGTTGCCTGCTTTCGCCCGGCCATCGGGTGCTGCGGGTGCACGAGCATGACCAGTTCATCGGGACCCATGTTGATCGTGTGAAGGCCCCGCTCGGCTGGCTGAAAGGTGATCACGCCGAAATCGAGGCTCCCTTGCGCGACCTCGACTCCCACCTGGCGGGACGGCACCCGTCGCACGTCCACCTGGATTTGTGCGTGTGCCGAGCGAAAACGTCCGATGAGGGGCAGCAGCGCGTGCACCGCGGCCTCGTTGGCGCCGATGAGCACGCGTCCGCGCCGCAGGTCGCGCAGCTCCCGGACGGCCTGCTCCGCCTCCTCCGACAGGCGCATGAGCCGCTGCGCGTACTCGCGCAGGACGCGGCCGGCCTCGGTAAGCGCGCCCTGCTTCGAGGAGCGATCGAACAGGCGCTCGCCCAGCTCGTCTTCCAGCCGCCGAATCGCCTGGCTGACCGCCGGCTGGGTGCGGTGCAGCTTGGCCGCCGCACGCGAGAAGCTGCGCTCCGACGCCACCGTCAGGAACACCTGGAGCTCGGACAGGTCCATGCGGCCTACCTATAAAGAACGCTTATTCAAGCGTAAGAATTATAGACTTGACCGTTGGGGTGCCGCAATTCACAATTTCCACCGGGGGATCCATGGCAGACCGCATCACCATCTTCGACACGACGCTGAGGGACGGCGAGCAGGCGCCCGGGTTCTCCTTGACCGTGCCCGAGAAGCTGCAGCTCGCCCGCCAGCTGGACGTGCTCGGCGTCGACGTGATCGAAGCGGGCTTCCCGATTGCCTCCGAGGCGGACGCCGAGGCCGTGCGGACGATTGCCGCCGAAGTGCGGCGCCCGATCGTCGCGGCGCTGGCCCGGTGTCGCCGCGACGACATCGACCGGGCCGGCCAGTCGGTCGCGCCCGCTGCGCGGCCCCGCATCCACACCTTCATCGCCACCTCCGACCTCCACCTCACGCGCAAGTTGAACATCACGCGCGAGGCCTGTCTCGAGGCGGCCGTTGCCGCTGTCACGCAGGCGCGGCGCTACACCGGCGATGTGCAGTTCTCGGCCGAGGACGCGACGCGGAGCGACCTCGATTTCCTCTGCCGGGTGATCGAGTCGGTCATCGAGGCCGGCGCGACGACCATCAACCTGCCGGACACGGTGGGCTATGCGACGCCCGACGAAATCGCCGCCTTCTTCACCACCGTGCTCGGGCGCGTGCCGAATGCCGGCCGCGCGGTGTTCAGCGCGCACTGCCACGACGATCTCGGCCTGGCGGTCGCCAATACGCTGGTGGCGCTGCAGGCAGGCGTGCGGCAGGTGGAGTGCACGATCAACGGCATCGGTGAGCGCGCGGGCAATGCCTCGCTCGAAGAGATTGTGATGGCCACGCGCGTCCGCTCCGATCGCCTGCCGTTCGAGACCGGCATCGTGACGCCCGCGCTCTATGCGACCAGCCAGATGCTGACCGCGCTCACGGGCGAGCCCGTCCAGGCCAACAAGGCCATCGTCGGGCGGAACGCCTTTGCCCACGAAGCGGGCATCCACCAGGACGGGATGTTGAAGGACCGGCGCACGTACGAAATCATGCGGCCGGAAGACGTGGGCGTGCCCGCGACGACGCTCGTGCTCGGCAAGCACTCGGGGCGCCACGCCTTGCAGCACCGCCTCCAGACCCTTGGCGTCGAGCTGTCGCGGTTGGAGCTCGATCGGCTCTATCGGCGGATGATTGCGCTCGCCGACGCGCAGAAATCCGTGTCGGACGGGGAGCTCGTGGAGTTGATCGAGGCCCAGCGCACGGCGAGGGAGCCCGAACCGGCGCATGCCGCCGTGGGCCACCAGCACCGCCACGGCACCGGTCACGAAGAAGTCGGTTACGGCCACGGGGTGTAGATCCTTGTGGAGCCGGGACTTCAGTCCCGGCGGATCCCCGCCGGAGTGAACGCCGGCGCTACGCTGTCCTCCTTCCTCTTCCTCTTACACTGTCGCCATGCGTCACTCCATCGTTCTGCTGCCCGGGGACGGCATCGGCCCTGAGGTGGTGGCCGCGGCCCGGCTCGTGCTCGAAGCCGTCGCGCGCCGATTCGGGCGCGAGCTGACGTTCGAATCGTGTCCCGTGGGGGGCGCGGCGCTCAGCCAGGGACTCCCGCCGCTGCCGCCGGCGACGCTGGCTGCGTGTCAAGCCGCGGACGCTGTGCTGCTCGGGGCTGTCGGCGACCCTGCATTCGATCATCTCCCGTCGTCCGAGCGGCCGGAAGGGGGGCTGCTGGCGCTCCGGAAGGGGCTGCGCGTCTACGCCAACCTGCGCCCCGCGCGAACCTGGCCCGGCTGCGAAGGAGCCGGTCCGCTCAGGCCGGAAGTCGCGAAGGGATCCGATCTGCTGATTGTCCGGGAGCTGACGGGCGGGCTGTACTTCGGTGAGCCGCGCGGCATCGACCGGGAGGCCGGCGTCGCGTTCAACACGATGCGCTATTCGGTGCCCGAGATCGAGCGCATCGCGCGCGTCGCGTTCGATGCGGCGCAGCGCCGGCGCAGGCTGGTGACGTCGGTAGACAAGGCGAACGTGCTGGAGACTTCGCAGCTGTGGCGGACGGTGGTCACCCGCGTCGCGCGCGACTACCCGGAGGTGACGCTGCAGCACATGTACGTGGACGCGTGCGCGATGGCGCTCGTCACCGCACCCTCACGCTTCGACGTCATCCTGACGGAGAACCTGTTCGGCGACATCCTCTCCGACGAAGCGGCCGTGATCTCCGGGTCGATCGGGCTGCTGCCATCGTCGAGCATCGGGGATGGGCCGGGATTGTTCGAACCGGTGCACGGGTCAGCGCCAGACATTGCGGGGCGTGACATCGCGAACCCGATCGGCGCCATTGCATCGGCGGCAATGCTGCTCGAGCACAGCCTCGGCGCCGTCGAGGAGGCACGGGCGGTTGATGCCGCGATCGACCGCGTGCTCACGGAGGGGCACCGCACCGCCGATCTCGCGGCTGGCGGCCCTCAGGTGTCCTGCAGCCGGATGGCGGATCTGGTTGCCGCGGCGGTGGGCTGACGCTCTGTGGATTGCAGTGCGCCGGGACTGAAGTACCGGCTCCACATCACGACGAGTCATCGAATCACCGCCCAGTCATCGAATCACCGCGAGTCGTCGAGTCTCCGCGAGTCATCGATCCGCTGGCTTCGGGTCGTCCACGAGCGCTGCGTAGGTCAGCGTCAACGCATTCCAGAAGAGATCGTGCTGGTTGAACGGGAAGTGCTGCGTGAACACCAGCGTCATGAGCTGCTCTCTCGGATCGATCCTGAAGTCGGTTGTCGCGGCCCCGCTCCAGCCGAACTGCCCGACCGACCCGAGCCTTCCGCTGCGCGCCAGGCTGATGCGCACACTGCCGCCGAGCCCGAATCCCTCGTAGTCGTTGGAATCGAGCGTCTCGCGCGTGAGGCCGCTCAGGTGGTTCGTTTCCATGAGCTCCACAGTCTTTCGGCCGAGGATCCGCACGCCATCGAGCGCGCCGCCGTTCAGCAACATCTGCCCGAACCGCGCGTAGTCGCCGATCGTCGAGAACATGCCACCGCCGCCTGACGGGAAGAGGCGGCCCTGTTCGTCGGGATACGGGATGTCGCCGGGCACCAATGGCTGCGGCTCCTTCAGCTCGCCGTCCTTCCCGGTCGTGTAGATCTTTGCCACACGCGCACGCTTCTCTTCCGGCACCGTGAAGCTGGTCTCCTTCATACCGAGCGGGCGCGTGATCCGTGACTCGATGAAGGCATCGAGCGTCTGTCCCGAAACCTTCTCGATGACCGCGCCGAGCAGGTCGATGCTGATGCCGTACCGGAACGACTGCCCCGGCGGCTGCACCAGCGGCATCTTCGATGCCCGTTCGAGGAACACGGCCATCGTCGGCGCCTGCAGCAGCTTCGCGTCGCGGTAGATCGTGTCGATCGGGTCCTTGCCGAAGCCGTAGATGTAGCCGGACGTATGCGTCAACAGATGCCTGACCGTAATCGGCGTCTTCGCCGCCACGAGCACCGGCGCCTTTACAGTGCCGCCTTTCAGCACCTTCGGCTTGTCAAACGCGGGAAGATACTTGCTGATGGGGTCGTCCAGCTTGAGCCGCCCTTCCTCGTGCAGGATCAGCGCGGCCACGCTCGTGATCACCTTCGACATCGAGTAGATGCGGAAGATGGTGTCCTCTTCCATGCGCAGCTTCTGCTCGCGGTCCCTCAGTCCGTACGAGCGCGACTCGACAATCTTCCCGTTGCGCGCGATCAGCACAAGAATCCCTGCGTGCTTCCCTTCCTTGATGAACTCGTGCATGCGCTCGTGGAGCCGCTCGAGGCGTTCGGCCGAGAATCCCTGGGACTCGGGGTTTGCGGTCGGCAGGCCCTGCGCAAGGCCAGCCGGCGCGCCAATCGGAACGAGCACCGCGCTTACGAGCGCCAGGCGCAGGACGGATCGACGAATCTGGTTCTGAAGCATATGGCGATGCATTCTCATCCGCAGCCGGGCGCCCGTCAACCACGCCGCGAACACCACGCCCCGGAACGCCGGGCGATAATCATGCGATGAGAGTCGCGTCGCTTGCAGTCACTCTCGCCCTACTGACCGTTGCCTTGCCGCAGGCCACGGAACCGGCGGAGCGCTGGTGGGCACACGTCCGGTATCTCGCGGACGACTCGCTCGCAGGTCGGGACACTGGCAGTCCGGGCCACCGCAAGGCGGCGGAGTACGTGGCGGACGGTTACAAGACCGCGGGCCTCGAGCCCGGGGGCACAGACGGGTACTTCCAACCGATCGCGTTCGAGTCACGCCAGTTGGTCGAGGAGCGCTCCGGCCTTGCGATCGTGCGAGGCGGCAAGCAAGAGCCCATCGTGCTCGGCGACGCCGCTATGGTCAACGTGCGCGTGCCCCCCGCCCGGGAGATCGATGCCCCGCTCGCGTTCGCCGGGTACGGGCTCAGCGTGCCTGAGGTGGGCTACGACGACCTGGAAGGCGTCGACCTTAGGGGACGCATTGCCGTCGTGGTGTCAGGCGGGCCCTCGACGCTCAGCGCGCCCGTGCTGTCTCACGCCTCGTCAGTGCGCTGGACGGCGCTGCATCGGGCCGGCGCCATCGGGCTGGTCACGATTCAGCGGACGAGCGACATCCCGTGGGAGCGCACGAAGCTGCGGCGTCTGATGCCCGTCAAGGCCCTGGCCGAGGATCCTTTCGGCGACAACACTCAGCAGCTCGCCCTTACCGTGAACCCCGCTGCCGCCGAGGGATGGTTCGCGGGTTCCGGCCACACAGCGGCCGAGATCCTGTCGCTGGCGACGGAACGGAAGCCACTGCCCCGCTTCCCGCTTTCCGGCCAGCTTCGCGGGACGCTCGTCACGTCAGTGACTCCCCTGCGATCCGACAACGTAATCGGGATGCTTCGCGGGACCGACCCCCGGCTGGCCGGCGAGCACCTGGTGCTGAGCGCCCACCTCGATCATCTCGGGACGGGTGAACCGGTGAACGGCGACGCCATCTACAACGGCGCGATGGACAACGCGTCGGGCACCGCGACGCTCCTGGAAGTCGCGCAGCGGCTGCGCGCGTCTGGCGTCAGCCTGCGCCGCTCGGTCGTGTTCCTGTCGGTGACGGCAGAGGAACACGGACTGCTCGGGTCCCGGTACTTCTCGGCGCACCCGACGGTGCCCGCCTCATCGATTGTCGCGGACCTCAACACTGACATGTTCCTGCCGCTCTTTCCCATGCGGTCGCTCATCGTGAACGGCCTCGAAGAGTCGGATCTCGCCAACGATCTCAGGCGCGTCGCGAAGGCGGCCGGAATCGACATCACGGGCGATCCCGAGCCGGAACGGAACGCCTTCGTCCGGAGCGATCAGTACAGCTTCATCCGCCGCGGCATCCCGGCGCTCGCCTTCAAAATCGGCTGGACGCTGGGGTCGCCGGAGCACGCCATCGTCAAACGCTGGCGAGACGAGCGCTACCATGCCCCATCCGACGATCTCAGCCAGCCGATCGACCTGCAGGCGGCTGAGGACTTCACGCGGTTCTACATTGAGCTCGTGCGGGCCATCGCCGACCGCGACACGCGGCCGCGCTGGAACGACACCAGCTTTTTCAAGCGGTTCGCCACGGAATGAGGCCAGAATTGAGAGGAGTCGCTTGACTCATCTCCCCGTAAAGGATATAACTCAGGCCGTGAACCGCACGGTCGTGTCCTGCTGTTGTTGTTGTTGCGCGCGAGCCCTTGGGGCTCCTGCGCCTGCGGGACTGATGCGTTCACATGAGGTGCCACTGCACCGATAACCGCTGGCCACCAGGCCGGTAAACGCAACGGACCCAAAAGGCCCGGGATGCTCCAAAAAGCACCCGGGCCTTTTTCTTTGTACCCACAGGCGAGCAGCAACGATCGGCAGCGAGGCAGTATGACGACCGAGAGTCGAATAGACGAATGGGCGGCGGAGCTCGAAGCACAACCCGCACCGGACATTCTCGCCTGGGCCGCGCACGAGTTCGCACCGCGCGTGACGTTCGGCACGGGGTTCGGCGCCGAGGGTTGCGTGCTCATTCACCTGATCGCCGAGCACGCGCTGCCGATTGACGTTTTTACGCTGGACACCGGGCTGCTGTTCGACGAGACGTACGACCTCTGGCGGCGCCTCGAGGCCCGCTATGGCCTGCGCATTCGGGCGGTGCGACCGGCGCTGTCGGTCGCCGAACAGGCGGCCGCATTCGGGGACGCACTGTGGGCCCGGGACCCCGATCGGTGCTGCGGTATCCGCAAGGTCGCGATGCTGCAACACGAACTGGCCGGCATGGATGCGTGGATTACAGCGATCCGGCGGGACCAGACGCCGCAGCGTGCCCGGGCGGCCATCGTCGAGCCCGACCTGGCAAGCGACCGGGTGAAGATCAACCCGCTCGCCGCGTGGAGCCACGATGACGTGTGGTCGTTCATCCACGCCAACGCCGTTCCCTACAACGCGCTTCATGACCGCGGTTACCCGAGCATCGGATGTGCGCCGTGCACGACGTCCGTCGGGGATGGCGAGGACCCTCGCGCCGGGCGGTGGCGGGGACGCGAGAAAACCGAGTGCGGGCTGCACCCTGCCGCGCCAGTGCCGCTGCAGCTGGTCTACCTGAGGTCCCGGAGCGCATGACTGTGCCCGATCTGGTGACGCCGCACGGCGGTGAACTGGTCGACCGGATCGTTCCGGCCGCCGACGTGGAGTCGTGGCGCACATGCACCACGGCGTTGCCAACCTCGTGCTGGATGCGCCCGAGCTGGCGGACCTGGAGCTGATTGCCACCGGTGCGGCCAGCCCGCTTCGGGGCTTTCTTGGGTCGGCCGACTACGCCAGCGTCCTCGAGCGCCTGCGCCTGGCGAACGGGACGGTGTGGCCCCTTCCCTTTACGCTCGCGGTGAAGCCGCAGACCGCGCGAGCCCTGGCGCCCGGCAGCCAGGCGGCGCTCGCCGACGCCGATGGCCGCACGTGGGCCGTCATCGACGTGAGCGAGGTGTTCGAGCGCGACCCTGTCGCCGAGTCACAGGCGGTCTACGGCACCGACGATGCTGCCCACCCAGGCGTCGCGTACGTGCTCGGCCGGCCGAATTGGCTGGTCGCCGGTGATGTTCACGTGCTGCCGCTCCCCACGCATCTGCCGCTCGCACAGTACCGGCTCACGCCCCGGCAACTGCGGGCCGTGATCGCGGAGCGCGGCTGGCGCCGGGTGGCCGGCTTCCATACGCGGAATGTCATCCATCGCGCGCACGAGCACCTCACGAAAATTGCCCTCGAGCTGACCGACGGCCTCGTCCTGCACCCCCTTGTCGGCGAAACGAAAGAGGAAGATGTGCCCGCCGCCGTGCGGTTCGAGGCGTCCGAGCGGCTCGTGGAGGGGTATTACCCGCGTGAGCGGACGGTGCTCGCGGCCTTTCCGGGCGCCATCCGGTACGCCGGACCTCGCGAAGCCGTGTTCCATGCCATTGCCCGCAAGAATTACGGCATCACGCACCTGATTGTCGGGCGCGATCATGCGGGGGTCGGCACGTACTATCCTCCCCTCGCTGCCCAGGAGATCTTCGACACGTTCGCACCAGACGATCTGGCGGTCACCCCGCTGCGACTGGAGCCCACGTTCTATTGCCACGGTTGCGACGGGGTCGCGTCGGTCCGCTCCTGCCCGCACGGGCCGGAGGATCGCCTCGAGCTCTCGGGCACCCGCGTCCGGCAGATACTCCGCGCGGGTGGTCATCTGCCGCCCGAGTTCACGCGGCCGGAGATCGCAGAAGTCCTGCGGGCGCACTACACCGCGGCAGACGGACAGGCGGCACGCCGAACAGCCGCCACGGGAGGCAGTTTCGCCGCGGAGGCCGGGTTCATCGTGTGGTTCACCGGCCTGTCAGGGGCTGGCAAGAGCACGCTGGCGGAAGCCCTGCGACGGCAACTCTCCGGCGGCCGCCGGGTGGAGATTCTCGACGGCGACGAGGTGCGGACGAACCTGTCGAAAGGGCTCGGGTTCAGCAAGGAGGATCGTGACTTCAACGTCCGGCGCATCGGGTTCGTGGCGCGTCTGCTCGCGCGCAACGGCGTGCCGACCGTGACCGCCGCGATCTCGCCGTACGCGGAGGTGCGGCAGGAAGTGCGCCGGCTCGCCGCGGAAGAAGGCGTGCCGTTCGTGGAGGTCTATGTGGAAGCGCCGCTCGAGGTGCTGGTCGACCGCGACGCGAAGGGGCTGTACAAGCAGGCCATTGCCGGCGAGATTCAGCACTTCACGGGCGTGTCGGATCCATACGAGCCGCCAGTGCGGCCAGAGGTGCTCGTGCAGAGCGATCGCGAAGATGTCGACGAGAGCGTCGCCAAGATTATCCAGGCGCTGCTCGATCGTGAACTGGTGACCGCGGCGGTCGCCGAGGCGGTGTCAAGATGAGTGCAGCCCTCTTTCCCGTGTTCCTGAAGCTGGCCGGGAGACGCGTGCTGGTGGTTGGCGGCGGCCCGGTCGCCACGTCGAAGATCGATGCCCTCGTGGCGGCGCGCGCGGCGATCACCGTGATCGCGCCGGTGATGACCCCCGGCATCGACGCGAGCCCTGTGACGCGGCACCGGCGCGAGTTCCGGCCGGACGATGTGGAAGGCGCGTGGCTGGTCGTGGCGGCGGCCACGCCCGAGGTCAATCGAGAGGTTGCGCGTGCCGCGGAAGCTCGCGGCGTGTTCGTCAACGCGGTGGACGATCCGCCGAATGCCACCGCATATCTCGGCGGGGTCGTCCGGCGCGCCGGCGTCACGCTGGCGATTTCCACCAACGGTCAGGCCCCGGCACTCGCGGGACTGCTGCGGGAGGCGCTCGACGCCGTGCTGCCGGCCGATCTGGACCGATGGATGGCGGAAGCACGGGCCATCCGGCCGCGCTGGATCGCCAAACGGGTGCCGATGGCCGACCGCCGCCCGCAGTTGCTGCGCGCCCTGAACGCGCTGTACGCGCGTCGGGTCTGGCAGACCTACGCGCAGGAAGTGTGGCTGTGAGCGGCGGCTTCGTCTCGCTCGTCGGCGCGGGCCCGGGCGATCCGCAGCTGCTCACGCGTGCCGCCTACGACAGGCTCGAGCGTGCAGAACTCGTGCTGTACGACGCGCTCGTGTCGCAGGACGTGCTGGCGCTGGCACCGCGCGCGCAGCGTTTCTATGTCGGCAAGCGAGCCGGCCGTACCTCGATGAGCCAGGAGACGATCAATCGGCTCCTGGTTCGCGCCGCGCGCCGTGGCCGCCGCGTGGTGCGGCTGAAGGCGGGCGACCCGTTCGTGTTCGGGCGCGGTGGCGAAGAAGCCCTGGCGCTCGATGCGGCCGGCGTCCCGTTCGAGGTCGTGCCGGGCGTCACCGCGGCGATCGCCGCCCCCGCGCTGGCCGGGATCCCGGTGACGCATCGCGGTGCCGCATCCGCGTTCGTGACGGTCTCCGGGCACGATGAGCGCGCGTGGGCTCCAGTACTCGAAGCGCTGCCCCCGCACTCCGCGACCATCGTCATCATGATGGGCCTGCGGTCCCGCCACGAGATCGCGGGTCGCCTGATCGCCCGTGGTTGGGACATCACGACGCCCGCGGCGCTGCTCGTCGCCGCGTCGACGCCCGGGGCGCAGACCTGGATGGGCTCCCTGGGCGACCTTGCGGGTTTCGGACCCTCGGCCTCCAGCGACGGCGAGAGGTACGGTGATGGTGCCGGGACGATCGTCATAGGTGAGGTGGTCCGCGTTGGTCAGCAGCTCACGGGCCGCCTCGCGCCGCTCGCGCGTCGGACCGGGTGGGAGCCGGACGACGCGGACTCAGAGCTGACGGCAGCACCTGCTGGTGCAGGCCGCGCGCTCGCACGGTGATTCCGGGATACGAGGAGAAAGACACGGCATGGCTGCAGTAGACGATCCGAAGACACTTGGCCGCACACGGCTCTCGTTCGCCGATGAACGTGACATCGACGAGTTTGCCGACCTGCTGGGACAGTTCGAGCGCGGCGAGATCGGGCCAGACCAGTGGCGCTCCTTCCGCCTGCTGCGTGGCACCTACGGGCAGCGTCAGGCCGCCGACGCGCAGATGTTGCGCGTAAAGATCCCGCAAGGCGTGATCTCGACGCCGCAGCTGCACGCGCTCGCCGAGGTGGCGGAGCGGTATTCACGGGGGTTCGGCCACATCACGACACGCCAGAACATCCAGTACCACTTCGTGCGCCTGCACGATGCGGAGCTCGCGATGCGGCGCCTGGCCGACGCGGGGTTGACCACGCGTGAGGCATGCGGCAACTCCGTGCGCAACATCACTGCCTGCCCGTATGCCGGCGTCAGCGCCGACGAGCTGTTCGACGTCACGCCCTACGCCGAGGCGCTGACGCGCTACCTGCTGCGGCACCCGCTCAGTTCCTCGCTGCCGCGAAAATTCAAGATCGCGTTCGAGGGCTGCCCCGACGATCACGCGTTCACGGCGATCAACGACATCGGGTGGCGTGCTGTCGTGCGACAGGTCGACGGCGCCGACGCACGCGGCTTCCGGGTGAACGTGGGCGGGGGCACGGCAACCTACAGCGTATCGGGCTACCTGCTGCACGAGTTCATCCCGGTGGCAGACATGCTGAACGTCGCCGAAGCCGTGATTCGCGTCTTCCATCGGCACGGTGACTACCAGCACAAGGCCCGGAACCGGATGAAGTTCCTGATCAAGTCGCTGGGCTGGGACGGCTGGCGTGCCGCGTACGAGGTCGCGTATGCGGAGGTGCTCGCTGAGGGAGGCGCGCGTCTGCCATTCGAGCCCGAAGCGCCTCCGGCGGAGACGGCGCCCGATTGGCCGCGCCAGGACGCGCCGGAAATCGGCGAGGTTGCGGTGCGCGCAGCGGGCTCACCTGTCGTGGGCCCGGGCATCGTGCCGCAGGTGCGGCCCAGCCTGTCGGTCAGCCCTGAAACGAAACTGCGGTGGCTCCAGACCAATGTTCGCCCGCAGAAGCAGCCGGGCTACGCGATCGTCACAGCGACGGTGCCGCTCGGTGACTTCACCGGCGAGCAGATGCGGGTCCTCGCGGATCTCTCGCTCGCCTTCAGCGACGGTTCCGTGCGCATCACGCCCGACCAGGACCTCGTGTTTCGCTGGGTGCCGCTCGCTGACGTCGACACGCTGTACGAGCATCTTGCGGCCGCCGGCCTCTCACTGCCGGATGCGGGCACCATTGCCGATGTCACCAGCTGCCCCGGTGCGGAGTCGTGCCGCCTGGCAGTCACCCAGTCACGCGGGCTCGGCAAGCTGCTCGGCGATCATCTGCGCGAGCGCCCGCACCTGGTCGACGCCGCGCCGGACGTGCACATCAAGATCAGCGGCTGCCCGAACGGGTGCGGACAGCACCACGTGGCCGGCATCGGCTTTCAGGGCAGCATCCGCAAGATCGCGGGACGCCCGGTCCCGCAGTACTTCGTGATGGTCGGGGGGGACGCGGGCCGCGAAGGCGCACGGTTCGCGCGGCTGGCGGCGAAGATCCCTGCCCGGCGTGGGCCCGAGGCACTGGAGCGATTGCTGGCACTGTACACGCAGGAGCGGACCGAGGGCGAGACCGCAACCGCGTTCTTCGGGCGCGTGGATCTCCCGCGTCTGAAGCTGGTCCTCGCCGATCTCGAACGGCTGGCACCTGAGGACGCGATGCCGGCCGACTTCATCGATCTCGGCGAGGACGCCGAGTTCGCGCCGGAAGTGCTCGATGGTGAGTGCAGCGCGTAACACGACAGCGAGGACTCCGGTCATGATTCAGCGTGAATGTCGAAAGTTGCAGGCGTGTCGATGTCAGCACCCGTGTCGCTGTTGTCGCACCGCTGTCAATCGTGCATCACTATTCACGCGAGGATCGCATGTCTCGATTTCGGACCGTTTACATCATTGGCTTCTTGCTGGGGTCGGCTAGCGTCCATTCCACGCCGGCACTGGCGCAGTCGTCCCCCGCCGACGTGCAGGCTCGGATCGACGCGCTGGACGCGAAAGTACGTGAGCTCGAGCGGCAACTCGCCGCTGCGCGCACGGGGCACGACGGCGCGCAGCCCGCGATCGTTCTTCCGCCCGTCACCGCGAACGATGTCCTGCCGGACTCGCCGCCCACCGCAGACAGCCCGGCTCCGGCCCCCCCGGCGCCCCGCACGCTCGACGCTCTCGAAACCCAGATCGAGCAGCTCGACCAGCAGATCAGGATCGTCAGCCGCCAACTCGAAATCGAACGTGAGCAGGCCGGCGAGCGCGCGAAGACCACGCCAATCGTAGGCGCCGGCCGCGAGGGGTTTGCGATGCGCTCGGCGGACGGCGCCTTTCAGCTGCGCTTGCGCGGGTACATCCAATCGGATGGGCGCTTCTACGCCAACGACCACGAGGCGCAAGGCGCCGACACCTTCCTGCTCCGCCGCGTCCGGCCCATTCTCGAAGGCACGCTCTTCAAGAACGTCGACTTCAGGCTGATGCCCGATTTCGGCAGCGGCACCACGGTGCTGCAGGACGCGTACATCGACCTGCGATTCACGCCGGCGGTGAAGATCCGTGCGGGAAAGTTCAAGACGCCGGTTGGCCTCGAACGCCTGGCGTCCGCAACCGAGCTGCTGTTCGTCGAGCGGGCGCTGCCGACCTCGCTCGCGCCAAACCGCGACCCGGGCGTGCTGCTCTTCGGCGACGTCCTCAACGCGAGGCTGAACTACTCGGTCGGCGTGGTCAACGGGGTCGTCGATGGCGCGAGCGCCGATGCAGACGACCGCGATGGAAAGGACGCCGTGGCGCGTATCTTCGCGCTGCCCTTCAAAGCCAGCCGCCACGAGCGCCTGCGAGGGCTCGGCATCGGCATCGCAGGTACGTCAGGGACGCAGCGTGGAACCCCGCTCGCGCCAAACCTGCCGGTATTCAGGACCAACGGTCAGATCGTGTTCGCCCGGTATCGGTTGGACGCCACCGCGGCGGCGGGCACCACGTTCGCCGACGGCGCGCACTGGCGGGTATCGCCACAGGGGTATTACTACACGGGTCCGTTCGGCGTGCTGGCGGAATACGTGTTCTCGTCGCAGCGCGTCCGCCGCGACATCGAGACGGCGCAGTCTGGGCACCGACGCCTGGCAGGTCGCGACGTCGTATGTTCTCACCGGCGAAGACAGTTCGTACCGCGGTGTGACGCCACGCAGCGCCTTCGAACCGTCTGCCGGGACGTGGGGCGCGGTCGAGCTCACCGCCCGTGTCAACCGGCTCACGCTCGACGACGAAGCATTTCCTTTGTTTGCCAACCCGGCGACTGCCGCCCGCGATGCGCGCGGATGGGCCGTCGGCGCGAACTGGTACCTCAACCGCGCCGTGAAGGTAACTGCGGATTATGAAGAGACATACTTCCAGGGTGGCAGCGCCTCCGGTGATAGAGAAACCGAGCGCGACTTGTTCACGCGCATCCAGGTCGGATTCTAGGAGACCGCTATGACATCCACAATTCGAGGTGTTCTTCTTTCCATTGCCGCAGGGGCGGTCGTGTGGTCCCTCGTGCCGGCCGCTGCCGGTCCCGCTTCACGCGCAGGCCGCCGTCACCCTGCTGAACGTGTCGTACGACCCGACGCGCGAGTTGTATCAGGACGTGAACGCCGCCTTCGCGGCGAGCTGGAAATCGAAGACGGGACAGGTCGTCACCATCAACCAGTCGCACGGCGGATCGGGCAAGCAGGCCCGAGCGGTCATCGACGGTTTGCAGGCCGACATCGTGACCCTCGCGCTCGCGTACGACATCGACGCGATCCGCGACAATGGCCATCTCGTCCGACAAGACTGGCAGGCACGCCTCCCGCAGAACAGCAGCCCGTACACGTCAGCCATCGTGCTGCTGGTACGCAAGGGCAACCCGAAGGGCATCAAGGACTGGAACGACCTGATCCGCCCCGGTGTGTCGGTGATCACGCCGAACCCGAAGACCTCCGGTGGTGCACGCTGGAACTACTTGGCGGCGTGGGGGTACGCGCTCGAACAATCAAACGGGGACGAGGCGCGCGCGCGTGATTTCATAGGCAAGCTCTATCGAAACGTGCCCGTGCTCGACTCCGGCGCCCGCGGCTCGACGACGACGTTCGTGCAGCGCGGCATCGGCGACGTGCTCGTCGCATGGGAGAACGAGGCCCTGCTCGCGGTGGAAAAGCTCGGGAAGGGTGACTTCGAGATCATCGCCCCCTCGGTTTCGATACTCGCCGAACCGCCGGTGTCGGTAGTCGATAAGGTAGTGGACCGCCGCGGGACGCGGAAGGTAGCCGAGGCGTATCTGGAGTTCTTGTACTCCCCACAAGGTCAGGAGATCGCGGCGAAGCACTATTATCGGCCGCGCTCCGAAGCGGTCCGTGCACGCTACGCGAAGCAGTTTCCGGAGCTCCGGCTCTTCACCGTCGACAAAGTGTTTGGTGGATGGGCGAAGGCACAGAAGACGCACTTCGCAGATGGCGGTGTGTTCGATCAGATCTATCAGCCTGGAACGTAGGCGCGACGCGACAGATCGACGATGACCAAGGCACGACGAACCGCACTGCCCGGATTCGGGCCGACGCTTGGGCTCACGGTGCTGTACCTGTCCCTGCTCGTTCTGATTCCGCTGTGCGGTGTGTTCGTCAAGACGGCCACGCTCACAGCGGGCCAGTTCTGGGACATCGTGACCACCCCGCGGGCGCTCGCGTCGTACCGCCTGACCATCGGCGCGTCAGCGATTGCCGCATTGTTGAACGTCGTGTTCGGGGTGCTCGTCGCATGGGTCCTGGTGCGATACCCCCTGCCAGGACGCCGGTTCATCGATGCGCTCGTCGATCTGCCCTTTGCGCTGCCGACCGCGGTCGCGGGGATTGCGCTCACGTCCGTGTACTCGAAGAACGGCTGGGTCGGCGGGCTGCTCGAGCCGCTCGGGATTCCCGTGGCGTTCACCCCTCTTGGCATCGTGATTGCGCTGACATTCATCGGCTTGCCGTTCGTGGTGCGAACGGTTCAGCCGGTGCTCCAGGATCTCAATCCTGAGATCGAGGAGGCGGCCCTCAGCCTGGGGGCAACGCGCACCCAGGTGTTTGGTCGCGTGATTCTTCCCACCATCGTGCCGGCGATGGTCACGGGCTTCACCCTGGCGTTCGCGCGGGCCCTCGGGGAATACGGGTCCGTGGTCTTCATCGCCGGGAACCTGCCGATGCGAACCGAGATCACGACGCTGCTGATCATGACGAAGCTGGAGCAGTACCGACTACGCGGGTGCGACGGCCCTTGCGTCGACAATGCTGGTGCTGTCGTTTCTCCTGTTGGTGGGGACCAACAGCCTCCACGCGTGGAGCCGCCGGCGGGCGGCCTGAGTCTCGACGATGCACAGACCCATTGAACGGCGGCCGGCGACCAGTGGGGGACGGCTCGTGCCGGCCCTGCTCTGGACAGTGGCGTTGGTTTTTCTCACCCTCTTCCTCTTCGTGCCACTCGCCGCCGTGTTTACGCAGGCCTTTGCCGAGGGCATGGCGGTGTACTGGCGCGCGGTCACGGAGCCCGAGGCGCTGAGCGCCGTGCGTCTGACGCTGTTGACGGCGATCTGCGTGGTGCCGCTGAACCTTGTGTTCGGCGTGGCGGCTGCCTGGGCGATCGCGCGGTTCGAGTTCCCCGGCAAGCGGGTGCTCGTCACGCTGATCGACCTGCCGTTTGCGGTCTCGCCGGTCGTGTCGGGGCTCGTCTTCGTGCTGCTGTTCGGCGGCCAGGGGTTCTTCGGACCCTGGCTTGCCGAACGCGACATCCAGATCATCTTCGCGGTGCCCGGGATCGTGCTGGCGACGCTGTTCATCACGGTGCCCTTCGTGGCGCGCGAGCTGATCCCGGTCATGCAGGAACAGGGTGCGGACGCGGAGGAGGCGGCACTCGCCCTCGGCGCCGGTGGATGGCAGATGTTCCGGCGGGTGACGCTGCCAAACATCCGGTGGGGACTCCTCTATGGAACGGTGCTGCTCACAGCGCGTGCGGTCGGTGAATTCGGCGCGGTCTCGGTGGTGTCGGGCCACATCCGCGGACAGACGAACACGATCCCGCTGCACGTGGAAATTCTCTACAACGAATACAACTTCACCGCGGCGTTCGCGGTGGCATCGCTGCTGACGGCAATCGCGCTCCTCACGCTCATCGCCCGATCGATTATCGAGTGGCGGTCCGCGATCAGCAGTGGGACGGCCGCCGTGGAGTTGGAGCAGGTATGAGCATCGAAGCGCGCGGTATCAGTCACCGTTTCGGCAGCTACCAGGCACTCGACGGCATCGATTTGACCGTGGAACCGGGGCAGCTCGTGGGCCTGCTTGGACCTTCAGGGTCCGGCAAGACCACGCTGCTGCGCATCATCGCGGGCCTCGAGCACCCCGACAAAGGTGCCGTGTACCTCGACGGCGTCGACACCACGCGTGAGCCGACGCAGCGCCGGCGCGTGGGGTTCGTCTTTCAGCACTACGCGCTCTTCAACCATCTCACGATTTTCGAGAACATCGCCTTCGGCCTGCGGGTGCGCCCGCGCCGCGAGCGCCCGCCGGAAGGCAGCATCCGCGACCGTGTCCGGGAACTGCTTGCGCTCGTCCAGCTCGATGGGCTGGCGGAGCGCTATCCCTCGCAGCTCTCGGGAGGCCAGCGGCAGAGAATCGCGCTCGCCCGCGCGCTCGCCGTCGAGCCTCGCGTGCTGCTGCTCGACGAACCCTTCGGTGCGCTCGATGCGCGCGTTCGGAAGGATCTGCGGCGCTGGCTGCGTCGGCTGCACGACGAGCTGCACGTGACGAGCGTGTTCGTCACGCACGATCAGGAAGAGGCCCTCGAGCTGTCGGACCGCGTCGTCGTGATGAACCACGGAAAAATCGAGCAGGAAGGCACGCCGGACGAGGTCTACCACTCGCCGAGCACGCCGTTCGTCTACCGGTTCCTCGGCGACGTCAACCTGTTCCACGGGCGGATTGAAGGCGACCGCGCGCTCGTGGGAGGTCTCGAGGTGCCGCTGCCGGCCGGCACGAGGCCCGATGACGATGGCCACGCGGCGGTGTTCATCCGACCTCACCTTCTCGATCTCCATGCCGAGAGGCCGGCGGGCGGCAGCTTCCGCGCGCGCGTGGTCCGCATCAACCCGGCCGGGCCATTGGTGAAGGTGGAGCTCCTCACGGAGTGGGGAGAATCCGCGCGCGCCGAGCTCACCCAGGACCGCTACCGCGCCGCTCCCGTGGCCCTCGGGGAGGACGTCTTCGTGTCAGCCCGCGAGGAGACCTCGACGAAGGCGTCCTGACACTGCGCTGGAGGCCGCCTCGCCGGAGGCGCGGCCGGCGTCCACATCTCGCACGTGCCCACAACCCCAGAACGACACCCGTGCTCGAGTGCCGTAATGTCGACCTCGAGCCTGGGGTGCGGAGGATGCAACATCCGCCGCCCGAGCTGAGGGTTCAGGACGCCAGAGCTGCCCCTGCTGGCGTTTGTCTTGCCCCTTGCCGCAGCGGAGGCATGAATGGAGAACCAGAATCTGCTGCCGGTCACCGGCAACATACCCAAAATGATTGATGCGTCTACACACGCCGTGATTGACTACGCCACCGCAGCGTCGTTCTTCTGCCTTGGGGCGTACCTGCGCCGCGAGCATCCGCGGGCGGCCGCGCTTGCGTACACCAATGGGGCCGCGGTGCTCGGGCTGTCGATGCTGACCGACTATCCCGGAGGTGTCTTCCGGACGGTGAGTTTCAGGACGCACGGCTGGATTGATGTCCTGCTGGCTGGCATGACCGCGGCCGGCCCCGCCATGCTGGGGTTTGCGGACGAGCCTGTT
>CAVXNR010000007.1:0-101535 GCA_963763095.1 Vicinamibacteria bacterium | reverse complement strand
TTCCCGGCATTCGCCTCACTCCCACCATCACGCTCGTTACCTTTAGGGCTGGCTAGCCCACCGCGCCATCGAGGATGGGCAGAGCGGGTGGCTGGATTGGTCTTTCGTTTTCCTGTTTTAGTGTCCTTGCGAGGTTCGTTCGGGCTGGCAACCCTGCCGGTCGTAAGCCGCGGACAGGGGAGTCCCGCTCCAAAAGCGAGGCTCAGAATGTTCCCCCACCCCTACGCTGATCGTCAGTCCACAAGCCCCTTTTCGGCCAGCGCAGGCCTGACGCTCTCGAGATCGGGATCCCGCGCCGCGCGGAGGCGGTTCAGGGCGCCGGCCCGCGGCCAGGTTTCCTCGAGGTACTTCAGCGCTCGATCCGTGTCCCCGCGCAGGGCCATCGCGATGGCGGCGTAGTACTTCGTCGCCGGATTGATCCGCGCCGCGGGCGACGCGCTCCTCGAAGCTGCGGATTGCGAGCCCGAGGTGGCGCTCGGCGTCAGCGGTTTGCCCCAGGCGCAGATAGGCGGCACCGAGCTTCTGGTGCAGCTCGATCAGGGTGCGGTCCTTCAGCACGTGGTCGGTCGAGCCGAGGAAGGCGAGCTCACGCAGATATTCCTGCACGGCATCGGCGTAGCGGCCTTCGCGGTAGTGGATGTACCCGAGCCGCGCGTGCGCGCCCACCACGAGCAGCCCCTCTTCGCCGGAGATGTACCGCTCCTGGAGATCCACGGCCGTCTTTGCCGCCGCCCGCGCGCGCTCGTAGTCGCCCTGCTCCGTATGGAGAAATGCGAGCTGAAGCTGGGCGTACCCGAACTGCGGGTTGATGGCGACCGCCTTCTCGAGCGCGGCGATGCCCTGCGGGATGTCGCCGCGGCCGATCCAGTGTGCGCGTGCGAGCATGCTCCACGGGCGCGCCTGGCCGGGCTCCAGCTCGGTTGCGCGCTCGAGCGAGGCCGTGGCCTCGTCCACCCGCCCGAGCGACAGGAGGGCGGCGCCGAGCCAGGTGTGTGCGTCCGCGAGTTCCGGGTCGAGTGCCAGCGCGCGCTGTTCGCAGGTGATCGCCTTCTCGAGCAGCTCCGGCAGGTTGAGGAACGTCCCTTTCAGCTGGTACGCGCCACCGAGCCCCGCCCATGCCTGCGCGTAGTCGGCATCCAGCGCCAGCGCCTTTTCGAAGAGCGAGATGGCCCGATCGGGCGCATCGCGTGACGCGAGACGCAGGGTCAGAACGCCCAGCGAGAACAACTCGTAGGCCTCGACCGACCGCGTCTCCGGCTTCTCGATATCGGCGATCTCAGAGCCGGCGAGCTCCACGTCCAGCCCCTGCGTCAGCTCGAAGACGATCCGGTCCTGGAGGCGGAAGATGTCCGCGAGCGGGCCGTCGATCTTCACGTTCCGCAGCACGACACCCGTGGCCACCTCGACGAAGCGGGCGGTGATGCGGATCTCGGCGCCGAACCGCTGGTAGCCGCCGGCCACGATCCAGCGCGCACCCAGGCCGCGGCCAATCTCGATCGAGAACCGGTCGTCGACCGCCTGGGTCTCGCCCGTCTGCAGGTTGCGCATGGCGTCGAAGATCCGCTCGCGGCCGATCACGGTCAGGCCGTGGATGCTCTTCAGGTCGGAGCTGACGGTCTCCGCGATGCCCGATCCGATCCACTCGTCGGCCGGCTCGCGCGTGATGTTCGTGAAGGTGATGACCGCGATCGAACGGGGCAGCGCATCCGCCGCCGGCCGGGAGCCCGACCGGCGCGAGCCGCTCGTCCGGTGGCGTGCTTCCTCCTCGAGCGCGATGCGGGCGTTCCGCAGGTCGATGAAGAAGTCGCGCGCGGACTGATAGCGGTACGCGGCGTTCTTCTCGAGCGCCTTCCGCAGCATCGCCTCGATGTCGGGCGTCAGCGCGTAGTTGAAGCGGGCAGCCGCAGGCGGCGGCTGGTTGATGATGGCATCGACGATCTCGGAGAAGCTCTGGCCCTCGAACGGGAGCCGGCCCGGTCAGCATCTCGTAGAGCACGACTCCCAGCGAGAACAGATCCGACCGTCCGTCCACCGGCCGGCCGAGCGCCTGCTCGGGCGACATGCAGTACACCGTCCCCAGCACCATCCCCGCCATCGTCTTTTCGAACGTGCCGGTGGCCGCCAGGCCCAGGTGCGCGTCCGCGCTGACGAACTTGGCGAGCCCGAAGTCGAGCACCTTCGCGACGCCGCGGGAGGTGATCATCACGTTCGCGCTCTTGATGTCGCGGTGCACGATGCCGCGCTCGTGCGCCTCCGTGAGCGCGTCGGCCACCTGTGACGCGATGTCGAGCCCCTCGGCGGGCACCAGCGGCCCGCGCGCCACGCGGGCCGACAGTGTCTCGCCGTCGACGTACTCCATCGCGAGATACACCACGCCGTCCTCTTCGCCGATGTCATAGATTGTGGCGATGTGCGGCGAACGCAGCGCCGACGCCGCGCGCGCCTCGGTCATGAACCGCGAGCGGCGCTCGGGATCGTCCTGCGCCGCCACCGGCAGCACCTTGATGGCCACGTCCCGCCCCAGGCGCGTGTCTTCCGCACGATAGACTTCGCCCATCCCGCCGCCGCCGAGCCGCGCGGTGATCCGATAGTGGCCGAGCGTCGATCCGATCACGGGACGATCTTACCGGAACCCTCGCAGGGAGCGGGTGTGCTGCGCCGCGAGTGCCGGACGCGTCGCCGCCGGATGATAAAGTAGGCGGCTTTCCGGAGATCGTCAGATGAGCAGCGGCCCAGCCTCCCGTCTTCGTCGAGGGCGCCCGATCGCGCCTGGTGCCTGGTTGCGGCCGCGCTGAGTGCGGTGCTGGCCGCCGGCCATCCTCGCACGCGCGTGGTGATGGCCGGCCGCATCCGGCCCCGGCCGCCACGAAGGCGAATCACGTCGTCGCCATCGGCGATATCCACGGAGACTTCGACGCGTTCCTCGGCCTCCTCACGCACGTGGGACTGATCGATGCGGAGCGCCGCTGGACTGGGCGCGACATCACGCTTGGTCCAGACCGGCGACTACATGGACCGCGGTCCCAAGGTGCGGCCGCTGCTCGACTTTCTCATGACGCTTGAATCCCAGGCGGCGGCCGGCGGCGGACGCGCCGTCGTGCTGATGGGCAACCACGAGGCGTCGAACGCCATGGGTGTCCTGCGCGACGTGCCGGCCTCCGCGTTCGCGGCCTTCGCAGACGCGGAGTCGGAAGGCCGGCGCGAGATCGCCTACGCGGCGCACGTCAAGCTCGCCGAGTCCCGTCGCGCGGCGCTGGCGCGGCTGACACGGCCATTCCCATCCCGAAGGTCTACATGGTCCCCGAACGGGAGGCGTGGATGGCCGCGCATCCGCCAGGCCTGGTCGAGTACCTCGAGGCCTTCGGGCCGCAAGGAACCTACGGCAAGTGGATCCGGACGCGGATGGTGCTCGTGCGGGTGAACGATACGGTGTTCCTGCACGGGGGCATCAACCCGGAGGTCGCGCCGAAAAAGCTCGAATCGCTGAACGAACAGGCCCAGAAGGAAATTGCGCGCTGGGACAGGATGCGCAAGCAGATGATCGAGCAGCAGATTGCGCTGCCCTCGTTCACCTTCGAGGAGCTGCTCGAAGCCGGCGGGTCCGAGCTGACCCGGGTTGGCGCTGGAGGCCCGCCGCCGTCTCGACCTGAATGGGCAGGCGGATCCGAATGCGATCGCGCTGACCATCTCGTCGCACCCGCTCGCCGCCCTGCAGGACATCGGCAAATGGGCCATTCTCGACCCGAACGGACCGCTCTGGTTCCGTGGCTACGCGACGTGGCGTTCCGAGGAAGGGGGCCCGCAGCTGGATCAGCTGCAGCGCCGCTTCGGCCCGGTGCGCTTCGTGGTCGGCCACACGATGACCAGCGGCTTCCGCGCGATGGCCCGATTCTCCTCCCGCGTGTTCCTCATCGACACCGGCATGCTGTCCTCCTATTACCAGGGCGGCCGCGCCTCGGCACTGGAGATCCAGAACGGGACCTACGCGGTCGTGACCCTGGAAGACCGCCGCGTGCTGTTCGAACCGATGTCGTCGGCGGCGCGCTAGGTCGGCGGCCGGCGCGCTCAGTTGAACGACTTCGCCCCCTTCCAGGCCTCCTCGATCGACACCTTCAGGTCGCGGCAGATCCAGATTGGCTGGCTGTTCTCGTACGGCATGCAGTTGCCGCATGCGACCGTGCCGCCCTGCACCAGCGAGCCGCATTCACCGTGCTCCTCGCGACGGCCGCCCAGAATCAGGAGCACGTCTCGGGTCGCAGGTCCGGGGCCCCAGAGCCAATAGTTGTTGTGGCCGCTGATCGCGCGCGGCGCGCCCGCCGCGGGGCCCAGGAAGTTGATGGCTCCCGCCTCGCCGTAGTTCCGCGTCACGATGACCGCCCTGGCGCGGTCGGCGGGCGGCAGGGTGCCGGCGACGCGCACGACCTCTTCCACCAGCTCCTGCCACCCGAACATGTCGGCGAAGAACTGCGGCAGCGCACCGACCTGGTGCCGCTCGCTTGGCGCTACCTGGATGCCGGTGCGGCCGGCGTACCGCAGGTACACATTTACGGGAAGGACAGGCGCGGCCAGGGGAGCCGCAAGCACGCCAGACGAGCAGCATCGCTGCCGGCAGCCCGATGCGCACCAGCGCCGCCGCCCGCCTGCCGCAGTCCAACGCTCGATCGCCACCCCGCCAGCCGCAAAGAGGATGGGGTAGTACGGCGCGAGGTAGTAGTCTTTTCCGCCGGCGGCGATGAGCAGCGTGAGCAGCGCGAGGTAGCCCCACCCCAGAAACCGCCAGCCACGCGCCGATGTGGCCGCCAGCAGCCACCAGAGCCCGGTCACCCACACGACCGCGTTCATGGGATTCATCACGAGCACCTGCTGCGCGACGAACGCCAGGGGCGGCAGCGCCACGTTCTTGTGCGCCCGCGCCTGCTGCATGAACTCCAGCGTGGGCCACCCGTGGCGGACCTCCCAGATGATGTTCGGCACGAAAATCACGCAGCGGTCGCACCCATCAGCCAGGGACCGCGCGTGAGCAGGGCCCTCCTGGCCGGCGACAGCACGAGGCCGACGAGCAGCGCGAACCCGAAGAACAGCATGCTGTGCTTGTTCTGCAGCGCGATTCCGGCCAGCACTCCCGGCATACACCCACTCACGCGCGCGCCCGCGATCCAGGCCGCGAAGGACGAACAGCGCCACGCCGGCCCACAGCAGTGGCTCCCACGCGTTCATCGACAGGATGTGGTGCAGCGGCAGGTAGATCGTGGCGACCAGCACCGCGAGCGCCGCGAGCCCCTGGCCGAAGCGCCGGGCCCCGAGCTCGTGCGCAAGCAGGCCCGCGATGACGACCGTCGCCGCGCCGGACACGGCGGCAGGCAGCCGGATCGCGACGACCGAGTCACCGAAGAGGAACCGTGTCGCCGCGGTCACCACGGCAACGAGCGGCGGGTGATCGACATAGCCCCAGTCGAGGCGCTCGCCGCAGGCGATGTAGTAGAACTCGTCCCGGAACCAGCCGTAGCCGCGGATGATGACCAGGTGAAAGGCCAGCTTCACCCCGGCGAGCCAGAAGACGATGGGGTGGAGACGGGACATAGGAGAGTCTCTTCAATGCACAATGCACAATGCACAATGCACAATGCACAATGCACAATGCACAATGCACAATGCACAGGACAGAACTGCGGCGCAGCGACAGCGGTAGATGTGGAGCCGGAACTTCAGTTCCGGCCGGAGAGCGAAGCCAGATGTGTGATTGCTGTCCGCCGGGGACTGAAGTCCCGGCTCCACACCGAAGTGTCGTCCGCTGCGGCCGGACTAGCGTGAAAGTCCGGTCACACCGAAAGCCGAGCGTTGCTCGGGACGAAACTCCGGGCTACACTGCCGCGCCCGGCTAGCAGCCCGGTGACTGCGTGAGGGGTTGTGCATTGTGCATCGTGCATTGTGCATTACGAGTGTCCCCCCGGCGGCCCCTCCGTGATGGTCTCTATCGCTGGCGAGTCCGGCCACACGGCCTTTCGGCATCGCGGTGTAGCCGGCGTGCGCGAGGCGATCCTGGAAGAGGCAGACGGACTGACGCGTAGAACGACAGCTTCACGAACAGCCGCGCCAGGATGTACGCCTGCGCGACGATGAACCCGATCAGCACGGTGACGCCGCCGCGTCCCCGCCGGCGCCGCGTGCGAGCAGAGCGTAGGCGCCCAGGGCGATAATCCCGAACAGCATCACGTTCAGCAGGAACACGCCGGCGGTGGCCGCCGGATGCCGACCTGACGAAGCGTGCCGCCGGCCACGAGCGCACCGATCATGCTCCGGCGGTCCTCGACCACGGCGCGGACTTTCGCGTAGTCGAACACCATCATTACGGCGCCCGACAACGAGCACGAAGACCACGGTGAGGGCGGCGTGCAGCGCGAACGCCGTGCGTTCAGCGGTGACCTCACGCGTCGCCCAGCGGTAGAACCGGTCGAAGCAGCCAGCCGTGCAGCACGCCGAAGACGAGCGCCCACGCGATTGCCGCGAGCACCGCCAGGCGCAGGAACCGGAAGAAGAACACGCCGCTCGCGGCGAAGAACCCGTGGGCGCCGAGCCGGCGGCCGCGTGCGTAGCGGTCGAGGATGCCGCCGAGCAGAAAGATCCACAGCAGCACGTAGGCGCCGCCGGTGGACGCAATCAGCGGCCGCCGGCGGAACCCGCCCGCCGAGAAACGCGCTGATGTTCGACAGCACCGCCGCAAACCCGATGATGGACGGTTGAACGGTCTCGGCGAAGCGCGGGCTGGCGGGCCGTGAACTCCTGCCACCACGTCCAGTTCACGCCGCCCGCGGCGCTGGACGCGGCCATGCTCGAGCCCAGATCGCCGACGATGGCGCGGTAGAGCGCTGCGGCGGGGCGACAGGCGACGATCGCGGTGGCCGCCCAGACGCCGCAGAGGATTGCGGGTGCCCGCGCGGCCACACGGCGCAGGCCGTCAGCCACGACGCCTCAGCGGGGAACGATTGGACGCGGTCGATCACGGCCGCGGTCCTCAGACCAGCGACGCCCATGTCAGCAGCGCGTCCTGCAGCCATACGAACCATGCAGACGTCCACTTCCGTGCCGCCGCGCCGGCCTCCGGCCTGAGCGTCCACGAGTTGTTGGTGTAGTTCACGTCGAGCAGGAGGACGCGGTCGGGATCGACCTGCGCCGACAGCGGCGCGGGCCGGCCGTTCCCACCGCAAGGCCTTCCAGCGGTCGCGCCCGTCCCATTGCTCGCGTACCTGTGCCCATCGGCAAACGACACGAGGATGTCGACCGGCATGATCGCCTCGCCGTAGCGGCGCACGACGAGCTCCGTCACGTGCCGCGGCTGGCGCCTCCGCTCGCGGCGTCGACGTATGCCCGCTTGCCGTCGCGTTCAATCCAGCCGCTCACCGCCGACGGCACGCTCGTGAACCGCTGGATGCCGTAGTCGACCGTATTCGAGCCGCGGTAGACCTCGTCGAAAAACCACGTCGAGGTCCTGTCCCGCGCCCTCGCTGAGTGCGCAGAACAGTCGTCGGGTGTGGGATGCGTGAACTCGTGACGCGGTGAAGAACAGCGACAGCCCCGCTGCAGCCGTCGGCCAGCCGATCAGCCGTTCGAGCGTGTGCAGCCACACGGCGGTCTTGTTGTAGGTGATGTAGCCGCCGGTCGCCGGGGAGTAGCGCCACGACGGCGTGGACGGCGCATCGCTCTCCGCCGCCGGCGCGATAGCCCGCCAGCCGGTCATGATCGTTCGCGTCGAGGGGCATGTCCCGAACACCCAGGGCACGAAGCCGCCGAAGAGCCGCAGGGTCACGTGTTCCAGCGGGGGCTGCTGTGCGAGGACGCGTGCGGTCGAGAACGTGTTGAGGCCCTCGTCCATCCACGCGTGCTCGAACTCGTTGTTGCCGACGAGCCCGTACCAGAACTGGTGGCCGGCCTCGTGCACCGTCACCCCCTCGGGTGAGCCGCGTC
Organism: Vicinamibacteria bacterium; assembly: GCA_963763095.1. Lineage (GTDB taxonomy): Bacteria > Acidobacteriota > Vicinamibacteria > Vicinamibacterales > JAENWD01 > CAVUCH01. The sequence goes on along the minus strand of CAVXNR010000007.1, from coordinate 93,573 downwards.
ACCTCCGGTCGCGAGCCATCTGGTCCCGGCCGTGATGAGCGTCGGGTACTCCATGCCGCCGGCGCCGCTCTGCCAGGCGGGATCGACGACGGTGATGTGGCCGTAGGGATACGGACCGAACCACTGGCCGTACTACTGCAGCGCCGCTGCGTGGCGGCGAAGTGGCGCGTCGCGCCTGGCCCTCGTGCTCCGGCTGGAGCAGCAGCCGCATGTCGACCGGCGGCAGGCCCGGCTGCTTCGAAGCGCTCGCGCGCGCTCGATGTAGTCGGGGCTCGTCGTCCACGCGAAGTCGTGGACGTCCTCCTGCACGAAGCGGTGTGTCGTCTTGCCGTCGGCGTTGTCGCGCCGCTGCTGCTGCACGCCCGTCGCCCCGACCGGCCAGCCGCGCGGCACCGTGATGCGCACGTCGTAGACGCCGTAGTCGGAATAGAACTCCGTGCCGGCGTGGAACTGGTGCGTGTTCCAGCCGGTGTCCTCGAGCACGCCGATCTTCGGGAACCACTGGGCCATGAAGTAGAAGTTGCCGATCACGCCCGTTCGCGCGAACGTGCGCGGGACCTTCGAGGTCCAGGCGATCTCGACGCCGATGCGTCTCACCGGGCGCGACGCGGCGGGGCAGCGGCACGGTCATTACGGTCCGATCGTCCGTGTTGCCGTCGTCCGGTGCGATGAAGCGGCGGCTTGCGGTGAGGTCCGTGAATGGCGCGGGGGAAGACGACAGCAGGCGAATCGCCGTGATGTCAAGCCAGCCCCAGTCGCCGGGCCGGGGATCAGCCAGGTTGCGGCCCGTGCCGGCCATCGCCCGTTCGCGCATCCACGTCGAGCGGGTGTTCGTCCAGGCGTTGTAATAGAGGTGGAACTGCAGCTCCGTGGCGGGCTGCGTGCTGATGTTGCGCCACGTCAGCACCTCACGACCCTGCAGCGTACGGGTCTCCGGATCCAGCTCCACGTCGATGGAGTAGTTGGCGTTGCGCTTGGAAACGCGTGCCGCAGGCGCGCGCGACACCGGCGCCGCCGCGGTTGCCGCCGGGGCAGCGGGACGCGCCTGCTGACGCGCGGCGGCGATCGGCCACCCGCCCAGGAGCAGCATCGCTATCGCCACCGTCGTCACCCGCCCCGAAGGTCCAGACCGCATTGCGCCTCCGGGCGAATGCTACACGAGACGCGGCGCGGCCCGTGATCCGGTTGCCGCGCGGGCCTGGACCCGGAGCCTGCAAGATCCTGATGTGGAGCCGGGACTTCAGTCCCGGCGGCTCGTCCCGGCCGTCCGCCGCGGGCGCAGGGGTGCGAGTGCCTCGAGCGCGTCGCGCTCCGTCAGCGGTTCGATGAACCAGGCGCTGACGAAGCTGCCGAGGCCAAGCGACACGCAGCAGCAGCGCCCACCCCTGATGGTCGGCCGAGATGGTGACGCCCGCCACGACGAGCGAGGCGCGCAAACACGAAATCACCGGCTTTCACCCATCGGATGGCGCGCGCGTGGTGCTCGTGGATCTGCGACGGCTTGTTTCGGGACACGAACACGAAGCTGAAACGCAGCACCGACAGCACGGCCACCGTGCTGATCAGCACGAGCACGAGGGTGCGGGCATCGAGTGCGACCGTCACCGCCGCCGATGGGCAGCTCCGTACGGCCGATCCAGGGCCGCACCCGCCATACCGGAATCAGCGTGAGCCAGTAGACGACTGCGGCTGTCGCCTCGTGGAACTGCCACCACATCACGGCTTCGTGTGGCGGCGCCATCGCGAGGCGGCGGCGGGCCCGCCGCTGCGGATCGTTCTGGAGCGCCGCTTCGAGGTCTTCGGCCGACGACCACCGCCGGCCGGGATCCTTTTCGAGACACCGCGCGATCACGTCCGGCAGTCCGGACGGCAGGCGATGCGACCTCCTCCGCCTCGAAGGGCAGCGGCGGCTCGTTCAGAACAGCCGTCCACGTGGACAACGCCGCGAGGTCGCCTGCGCCTGCGTGAACGGGTGACGCCGCGTGAGCAGTTCGTACAACAGGATGCCGAATGCAAACAGGTCGGACCGGCCGTCGACCGGGCTCCCCGCGCAGCTGCTCCGGCGACATGTACAACGGTGTGCCGAGCCGCTGGTCCACCCGTGTGTGATGCAGCGTCGTCCGCGGGTCGGGCCCCTGCAGCTTCGCGATGCCGAAGTCGAGCACCTTCCACCCGCCACCCGACGTCCGCATCACGTTCTCCGGCTTCAGGTCGCGGTGCACGATGTTCTGCTGGTGAGCGGCCCCGAGCGCGCGGAGCACGGCGACGCCGACCTCGATTGCTTCGGATACCGGCAGGGCCCAGCTGGCCAGGTGCTCGCGCAGGGTCGGCCCCGGCAGGCACTCCTCGACGATGTACAGCGCGGCGCCATCGTCGATCAGCGCGTGGACCGTGGCGATGTTCGGATGGCCGGCCAGCTGCGCCATCAGCTGTGCCTCGTGCTTCAAGCGGCGGCGATGCTCCGCATCGCCAGCAATGGATGGTTTGAGGGCCTTGATCGCGACGCGCCTGTCGAGTGCGATATCACGCGCCAGGTAGACCACGCCCATGCCGCCGCTGGCCATCTGCCGCTCGATCCTGTAGCCGCGGATCTCGGTCCCGGGCGCCAGCGCCGGCGGCTCGTCGGGCGAGAGTGCGTCGCGCATCATCCCCGCCGTGCTCGGCGCGCGTTCGGCCGCGGCGACAAGTTCCGTGATGTCGCGCGTCAAGGCTGTGTCTGCTCCGCACAGCTCGCGGATCAATCCTTCCCGCCGCGCGGGTTCCGCCTGCAGCACCCGGACGAAGATATCAGTGAGGCGCGAGGCTGCGGGATCGGGCACGCTGCTCATACGCCTCCGCCTCGTCAATCGCGCGGCGCAGGTGAGCCCCGCGTCGGTCTGCTGGCCCGCTCGCGGAGGGCGCTCCGTCAGGCGGACGGTCGCCCTTCGAGCTCGCGCAGCAGCCAGGCCTTCGCCAGCGTCCAGCGGCGCTTGATCGTGGCCGGCGACGAGTCGAGCTGGCTCCGCGGTTTCCTCGACGGTCAACCCGCCGAAGAACCGCAGCTCGACGATCCGCGCCAGCTCGGGATTGTGGGCCTCCAGCCGCGCAAGCGCTTCATCGAGCGCCTCGATATCGATCGGGCGCACGCCGCCCGGCAGCATGGCTTCGTCGAGGGTCACCTGGTGGGCGGCGCCGCCGCGTTTCGCCGCGCGCTGTGCGCGCGCCCGCTCCACCAGAATCTGCCGCATCGCATTGGCGGCGATTGCCATGAAGTGCGCGCGGTTCTGCACGTCGAGCCGGCGCGCTCCCATGAGCCGCGCCCAGGCCTCGTTGGCGAGCGCTGTGGGCTGCAGCGTGTGTCCCTGCCGTTCGTTCCGCATCTGACGGCGCGCGATCCGGCGCAGCTCGTCGTACACGAGCGGCGCCAGCTCATTCAGGGCATCGGCGTCCCCCTGGCGCGCCGCAGCCAGGAGCCGCACGAGCGTATCGGAATCGGTAGTCGGCACGCGTGCACGTGCGGCCCGGCGGACGCGACGCCAGCCGCACTGATTGCGGATTCTGACCCATCCGGACGGACGACAGCAAGCGACTCTATAATTCTGCGGGGCCTTCATTATCCCGCCCGCCGGCCGCGGTTCGCCAGCCCTCACGTCCCTGCCGGGCACCCTGCGGCGGTTCATCACGGAGTTTCCATGCCTGTTCGCGTATTGCACGTCGGGCTCGGGCCAATCGGCGCCGGCATCGTCCGGCAGGTGGCGGTGCGGCGGGGTTTGAGGATCGTTGGCGCCGTCGATATCGATCCGGCCAAGTCGGGCCGTGATGTCGGCGAGGTTGTCGGGCTCGATCGGAAGGTCCGGGTCCCCGTTGACACTGATTTGCGCCTGGCGCTGAAGAAGACATCCCCGGACGTGGTGCTGCTCTGCACCAGTTCGGCGTTGAGGGCGGTCGCGCCACAGATCGAGACCATCCTGAAGGCCAGGAAAGCCATCGTGTCGACGACCGAGGAGCTGGCCTACCCGTGGTACAACCAGCGCCGGCTGGCAGGGGCCATCGACGCTGCGGCAAAACGGGCAAAGGTCGCCGTGCTCGGCACCGGCGTAAACCCCGGCTTCGTCATGGACGCCTTGCCCGTCACACTGACCGGCGTCTGCGAGCGCGTGGACCGGATCACCATCAACCGCATCCAGGATGCGCGTATCCGGCGGCTTGCCCTTCCAGCAGAAGATCGGGTCGGGGCTCACGCGCGAGCAGTTCGCAGAGCGGGTGCAACAACGGACGGTGCGGCACGTCGGCCTCACCGAGTCGATCGCGATGATCGCAGCCGCGATGGGGTGGAAGCTCGAACGCGTTACCGACCAGATCCAGCCGAAGATTGCCGAGACGCGCGTGTCGAGCGAATTCCTCACCGTCGAGGCAGGGCTCGTGTGCGGAATCATCCAGGACGGTGTCGGCTATGTCGGCGGAGAACCCCTCATCCGGCTGCACATGGAGGCCTACCTCGGCGCGCCAGAGTCCTACGATTCGACCGAGATCGAGGGAGTCCCCAACCTGACGATGAAGATCGCCGGCGGCGTGCACGGTGACATCGCGACAACGTCGATTGCGGTGAACTCGATAGCAAAGGTGCTCGAAGCGCCTCCGGGGCTGCACACCATGCGGACCCTGCCCATCCCCTCGTGGTTCAACCGTTCAACCGCGGGGGCTCGGTAGCACAAAGCACGCGGAGAACACGAAGAACACAAAAACAACAAGAAAATAGCAGACAACATCCATCAGTCAAAAAGCACAAACCAGACACACAAGAACACTTCGCGAACTAAACACCTGATCGAATGGCAACCTCCAGATCATTGGTTCGCGCACAACTATGATCTCCATGCTTTCTCGTGTCCTTCCCTTCTCAGGGTCCTTTGTGTGCTGCCGTTGCCGCGAAACGGCCGCGTGCGGCGATCTCCGACTGCGGTCCCCAGTGGACAGCCTATTGCTGCCGCTCGAGAATCCAGACTACCGGGCCGATGATCCTCTCCCATAGGGGACGGCGCTTCCACGCGTCGAGTGTCACTTCGCGGCTCGACGCGACGTCGCGTTCGAAGTCCTTCAGCAGCCGCTTGTTGATTGCTCGATCCAGCAGCGCCACGTTGACCTCGTCGTTGTGCTCGAAGGAGCGGTTGTCCACGTTGGTCGTACCGACGATGGCCCAGTGATCGTCGACGAGCAGCGCCTTCACGTGGGTCATGGCGGGCTGGTACTCGAGGATCCGCACGCCCGCGGCGAGGAGCTCGCCGTAGAGCCGGCGGCTCGCGATGCGTACCCACCGCTGGTCGGTGTGCGGTCCGGGCACGACGACGGTGATCTGGACGCCACGCTTGCAGGTCTCGGCGAGGGCGGCCCGCAGGGTGCGGTCGGGCAGGAAATAGGGTGTGGCAATCCGCACCTCCTGCTCCGCGCCCTCAATCAGCACCTGGAAGGCGACACGCGAGACAGTGGCGCGGTCCGAGGGGGAGCTCCTGACCACGATGGCCGTCGTGTCGCCATCGCGCGGCACATCTGGGAAGTACTCGGGGCCGCTCAGGATCTCGCCGCAGCACTCCAGCCAGTTCTCGACGAACACGCCTTGGAGCGCGGCGACGACGGGGCCTTCGAGGCGAACCATGGTGTCGCGCCACGGTGGGCGGTCCGGGCCGCTCGCCGTCATCCACCAGTCGGCGATCCCGGCGCCGCCCACGAAGGCGATGCAGCCATCGACGACGAGGATCTCGCGGTGGGTCCGGTTGTTCAGCCGCGCGAGCCGGTACCAGGTGACGGGTTGATACCACTCCACCCGGCAGCCCGCGTCGGTGAGCGTGTTGATTTCGGCCCTCGACATTCCGGAGCTGCCAATCGCGTCGGCCACGATCGTCACGACGACGCCGGCCTTCCCGCGCTCCGCGAGTGCACGGACGAACTCGTCCGCGACCTCCCCCGCATTGAAGATGTAGCACTCGAGGTTCACGGACTTCTCGGCTGCGCGGATGGCGGCGATCATCGCCGGGTAGAAGCACGGGCCGTTGGTGAAGACCTCCGCGCGATTGCCGCCGTGCGTGGCGGCCAGGCAGGTGGATTCGAGCAGGTGGAGGAAATCGGGCGAGCTGACCGGCACGCGCACCCGCATGCGGTAGTTCAACGCGGGCGTGAACAACAGCACCAGGACGAACCAGGTGAGGAAGAGCGCGCCGATGACGGTGACGTACAGCATGTGCGCCCTTCCTGGCGCCCGGACATCCCGGGAGGTGCCCCGCGATCGCCGGGACTGAAGTCCCGGCTCCACATCGGACCGGGCAGCCGGCGCACGAGCCCCTGCAGTATCGAAGGCTAACCGAGGCGGCTCAGGAGCGCGACTGGAAATCGCTGGAGGGCGACCGCAACGTCGATGGGGCCGTCCGGAAGGACGTCGTTGGTGAACGCATCGCGCCAGCCCTGCGTGCCGATGCTCTCCGGCAGCATGACGCGCGTGTCCGCCCATACCCTCCGGCCCAGAGGTGGCGTCGCAGCATCCGGCAGCAGCGTGGCGGTCAGGCGCGGGACAATCACCACGACGGCGCGGCCGTCCAGCATTCGCGCGAACGCGAACACGTGGGCCGAGCGGGTGCCCGAGACCGTCAGCGGAATGTAGTCGCCGCGGAGGTAGAGGTCGGCGTCCGCCCGCCGGGCGCGCAGGGCGGCGGCGGTCACGTACAGCTTGATGCGACCGTCCGCTCGGGACGTCACGAGATCGTCGACGGACGATGCCGCACCCGGCTCGAGCCGCACGCCGGTTGGATTGTCATCAAGCAGGGGCAGTTGCGCCAGCAGCGTCTGCCGGTGCTCGAAGTCGACGGGCCGGCGGTTATCGGGATCGACGAGGCTCAGGTTCCACACTTCGCTGCCCTGGTAGAAATCCGGCACGCCCGGCGCTGTGATCTTGATGAGCGTCTGGGTGAGGCTGTTCCACATGCCACTGTGGGCCACGCGGGTTGCCATCGGCAGGAAGTCTTCGATGAAGCGTGCGCCCCGGACGGGGTGCAGGATCTGGCGCACGAAGTGGCCGACCGCCTCTTCCCACGCGGGGTTCGGGTTCAGCCAGCTGCTGTGGCGCTTCGCCTCGCGCAGCGCTTTGAGCATGTACTCGCAGATGCGGGTGGCGAACTCCTCACCGGGGTGCCCTCCGAGCGCCTCCAGGGGCCAGGTGCCGAGCAGCGTCTGGTAGAGCAGATACTCCTCGTTGCGATCCGGAGCGGCATGTCCTCTGACCGTCGTGTGGTGCCGGTTGTTGAATCGCGACCAGCGGGCGAGCGCGGCCTTCCATGCGCCGGGGATCTCCGAAAGCACGCTGATGCGGGCCCGCACGTCCTCGCTGCGCTTGGTGTCGTGCGTCGACGTGGCGGAGAGCGCCGACGGCCACTGCCGCTGGCGCTCCGCGAGCCAGCCGTGCAGATCGTCGGGCGACACGCCGAAGTGCGCCGGCTCGCCGCCGACCTCGTTCAGCGAGACGAGCCTGTTGTAGACGTAGAACGCGGTGTCCTCGATGCCCTTCGCGGTCACCGGGCTCGTCGTCTGCTGGAAGCGCGTGACGAACCGGAGGTACTCGTCGCGCTCCTGCTCGGGGATGTAGTCAGCGCGTTTGAGGAGCACGTCCCGCACGAAGTCGAAGACCTGCCCGCGGTGGCGGGATTCCTGCGCTTTGCCTCCTCCACGGCGCGATCGATATACCGCGCGTCACGCGGGCTGACCGGCTCCGAGCCCGCGGTGACATACGTGCGGTACACCGGGAAGCAGGCGATGATCTCGCGGATGGCGTGCACCAGGATGTTCAGCGTGAAGTCGCGGTAGTGGCGGTTGCGTTCCGAGAACAGGTTCAGGCGATGAGCCAGCACGTTCATCTCGCCGGCCATCGAGACCTGCATGATCAGCTTCTTCTTCTGATACGCGAGGTCGGCAAACGTGGTGCGGTCACCCGTGAAGCGCGTGTAGATGTCGTCGAAGGCCCGCGCGTTCCCCTGCTGCACCAGCAGGCCGTTCACCGCGTTCGCAAACTCGTATCCCGTGGTGCCATCGACCGGCCAGCCCTCCGGCAGCGGTTCGTCCGGCGCGAGGATCTTCTCGACGACGATGAAGATCGGCCGATCGCCAACGCCTGCCTCGAGCTCGCGCGCGCGGGCCTGCAGACGCCGCAGGTAGTCGCCCGGATCGTAGAGCCCGTCGACGTGATCGATCCGCAGCCCGGTGACCGCCCGCTCGTGGAGCAGCCGGAACACCAGGCGATGTGCCTCCTCGAAGACGTCCGGGTCCTCCATCCGCACGGCGGCCAGCTCGTTGATGTCGAAGAAGCGGCGGTAGTTGATCTCTTCCGACGCCACGCGCCAATGTGAGAGGCGGTATGCCTGATCGCCGAGCAGCGAGTCGAGCAGGTCGACGCTGGACGGCACGCCGGGCTGGCCATTGAACAGCCGCACGTTCTCGGCGATGAAGTCGCCGATGACCTCGCTGCGTCGCACGAGCTCGCCCAGGCGCCGCTTGGCCACCTCCTTCTCGCGCTGCCGTTCGGCCAGGCGCTCCGGGTCCTGCTCTTCACGCGACGGCAGGCGTTCGAGGCTCGTGATGATGCTGAGCAGCTCGATCAGATCCGGATGCTCGTCGCCCAGGTCGTGCGTCAGCACGTCGATGCGATGGCGGAGGATCTGCACATACGGATCGTGGCGCCGCGGGGAGCGTGGTTTCGAAGTAGCGGAGGCAGAAGGCGCCATCCTGGTAGACAAGGCGGATTTCGCCGCGCTCCAGCACCGTGCCGTACTGATCCCCGAGGATCGGCAGCAGCACTTTGTGGGCGAGCTCGGGCTTCAGCGGCTGCCAGTCGATGTCGAAGACCTTGGCGTACCGCGAGCTGGGACCGTTCTCGAGCACGTCCTGCCACCAGCGATTCGCGGACCGGGCAATGCCCATATGATTGGGGACCACGTCGAGCACCTGGCCCATGCCATGGGCCTGCAGCGCCTCCACGAATCGCCGGAAGTCGTCTTCGGTACCCACCTCCGGGTTGAGGGCGGTTGGGTCGGCCACATCGTAGCCGTGCAGGCTGCCGGCGACCGCCTGCAGGTAGGACGAGCAGTAGCAGTCCGTAATTCCCAGCCCGTGAAGGTACGGGATGAGTGCCGTGGCATCAGCGAAGGTGAATCCGGCGTGGAACTGGAGGCGATACGTCGCCGCCGGGATGCGGCGCCCGCTTTCCGGCTGTTGCCCGTCCCTCGGAGCAGCTGCCGGGACCGGGAGCTCGGTAGACGTCTGACTTGCGGGTGTCATGAGGGGCATCAAAGATGTTCAAGTCGCGTGCCACGGGCCCATACTGCTGGGCAGTGGAACAGCACTTGCTGAGGCTGGAGATATGAGCAGCCGAGGTGTCATGAGCGCCATCCTGACGGTGGTGGCCGCATGGGCAATCGGGTGCGCCCCTGCCATCCGATCGACGGCCCAGGGGCCGTTGCACCCCCGTGAGGTGGCAGAGTTCTGGGAGGACGTGGATCCCCGGTCGCGTGATCTGTTCCACGGCGTGGCGGGCCGCGAGGTGCAACCGGATCCGAACGCCGTCTACTCCGTCGACGGCGACCGACACGACGGGGTTCAGTATCAGCTACGACGTCGAAGACGAGTCCGGCGTCGAGTGGAGCGTGAAGATCGGCGACGAGGCGCAGAGTGAGGTGACCGCCTCACGGATTGTGTGGGCGATGGGATACCAGCAGCCGCCGAACGCGTATCTCGCCCGATGGCACTGGCGCGAGGGCGAGGCCCGCCGCCTCGAGAACGGGGGCCGCTTCCGGCCCAAGCTGCCGACCCTGAAGAACGCCGGGATCTGGTCCTGGCACGAGAACCCGTTTGTCGGGACGCAGGCATACCGTGGGCTGCTGGTGCTGATGATGGTCCTCAACAGCACCGACCTGAAGGACGACAACAATGCCGTATACGAGCGGCGGAAGGACGATCGCGTTGTCGGACGCTGGTATGCCGTCAAGGACCTGGGCGCGACGCTGGGGACGACCGGCCGGATGGACCCGAAACGGAACGACATCGAAGCCTTCGAGCCCCACGGCTTCATCACCGGCGTGCGCGACGGCCACGTGAAGTTCGCGTTTCGCGGCCGGCACCAGGAACTGCTGCGCGTCATCACACCAGACGATGTGGCGTGGATGTGCAACCGGCTGGCGCGCCTCACGCCGGCGCAATGGAAGGACGCCTTCCGGGCCGGCGGTTACGACGATGCGCTGGCGGCGCGGTTCATCCGGCGCATCCAGCAGAAGATTGCGGAAGGGCAGGCGCTGCAGACAGGCGCGCGGAGGGCGACGATCGTGAGTGCACGGACCTGGATCGTGGTGGCGCTGTGCGCGCTGTGCCCCGTCACGGCAGCCGCACAGCAGCCGGCGCACCCTCTGCAGCCAGCCGGTGGCGGACAGGTCGCGGATAGTCCCGCGCACTGGAACGTGCGCGAGCAGCTCGAGTCGATACGGACCGCGCTCGTGAGCCTGCCAATAGCCGCGGTGCTCGGCGCCGTGCTGGCCTTCAGACCGCGACGCCGGGGCACGCCGCCGCGCAACGCGGCGGTCATCCAGACGCAGATGATCCTCGCCGTGGTGGGCGCCATCGTGATGCTCGTGGTCGGCGCGAGCCTGGCGCGCGCGTTCGGGATCGTCGGCGCCGCGAGCCTCGTGAGGTACCGCGCGAAGGTGGACGACCCCAAGGACGCGGGTGTGATGCTGTCGACCCTCTCGATCGGGCTCGCGTCGGGCGTCGGCCTGTACGCGCTCGCAGCGGTTGGCACGTTCTTCGTGCTCGGGATGCTGTGGATCATCGAGTCACTCGAGCCGGAGCGGCGCAAGCTGTTCCTGCTCAGCGTATCGGCCGAGAAACCGGAAGACCTCCGGCCTGCGCTCGAGCAGCTGCTGCGCCGCCAGCAGATCGATTTCGAGCTGCGGACCGAGTCTCCCGAGGAACTCTGCTACGAGGTCCAGCTCCCGCTGTCGAACGGCACCGATCGTCTCTCGAGCAGAATCCGGGACCTCACGGCGGGTAAACCGACGGCCGTGGGATGGGAGGAGAAGAAGGCGAAGTAGGGCGCTGCGCGCCGGCGGTGGGCGCTGGGCGCTCGGCGCTGGGCAAAACCGATGTTCCGGCACATGGCCGCTAGTCCGGCGGCGGCCCGTCAGGTTTGTCAGCCTGACCCGCCCAACGCCGAGCGCCCAGCGCCCAGCGCCGATCAACCCGTCTACGACCGATAGTTTCCGAACTGCAACTCGATGCCGAAGTCGTGGCCCCGGAGCAGGCGCATCGCCTCCTGCAGGTCGTCCTTCGAGGGGGCGCTGACGCGCACCTGGTCGGCCTGGATGGCGGCCTGCACCTTCTTCACCTTCTGGTCCTTGAGGAACTTCACGATATCGCGCGCGGCGTCACTCGAGATCCCCTGCTGCATCTCGATGGTCCGCCGCACGGTGCCGCCGGCGCCGCGCTTCGATCTCGCCGGCCTTGAAGTTCTTGACCGGCACGCTGCGGCGCACCAGGCGCGTCTGCACGATTTCCCAGAGTGCCTCCAGCTTCATGCGGTCGTCGGCGGTGAGCACCAGCGTCTTGTCGGCTGGCTTGAACTCGATCTCCGCGCGTGCACCCTTGAAGTCGTACCGCTGGGCGACTTCCTTGCGGGCCTGGTTCAGGGCGTTGTCCACTTCCTGCAGATCCACGGTGGACGTGATGTCGAACGACGCAACACTGGCCATCGGGTCATGCTACCAGAGCGCACAGCGGTCGGCTCGGCCGCTGCGCGCGGCGCCCGGCGCCTCTTCGCATACAATCAGACGCGCTCGGTCAGTGCATACGCTGATGACACAAGAAATGCCGCTCGTGCTCGTCGTCGACGACTATCAGGACGCCCGCGAGATGTACGCCGAGTACCTGAGTTTCTCGGGGTTCCGCGTGGTCGAGGCCGCCACCGGTACGGAAGCGGTCGAGAAGGCCTTGACGCTGCAGCCGGACGTCATCCTGATGGATTTGTCGCTCCCCGGCATGGACGGCTGGGCCGCAACACGCCAGCTGAAGAGCGACGATCGCACGAAGGGCATTCCCGTGGTGGCGCTGACCGGGCCATGCCCTGGCCGGCGCCTCCGAAGGTGCCCGCCTTGCGGGCTGCGACGCGTTCGTGACCAAGCCGTGCCTGCCCGACGAGCTCGTCGTCGAAGTTCGCCGCATGCTCCGTCGCCGGGACGGGACTGCCGCGACGGTGAGCGGCGGCTGACCTCGCCGCCGGCAGGACTCCTTCTTGCAACCGAGCGGGGCACATGCGAGTGCCCGACACCCTCCTCGTTGTCTCGTTGCCTGACGTTCGCCCCACTCTGCCCTGCGGCGGCTGTCGTCGAGCCGCGCCACGTGCCGCTGCCGCAGGCAGCCAGCCAGGAACCCGTGCCGCTACCGGCAGGGGTGGTGCCGCCTGCGCCCCCGATCGGCAAGCCGCCGTCGCCCGTGCTGGTGCTGCAGGTGCTGCTCGATCGCGCGGGGTTCTCGCCCGGGGAGATCGATGGCGCGTCCGGCTACAACCTGCGGCGTGCGCTCACCGGCTTTCAGCGCGAACGCAAGCTGCCCGAGACCGGGCGGCCGTCTTCTGCCGTCATGGAGGCCCTCGGCGCCGGTACGGCTGGCAACGTCCTCACTGACTACCGGATCACCGAGGCGGACCTCGCAGGACCGTTCGTACCCGACATTCCCAGCGACCTGATAGAGCAGTCCGCGCTCGCGGCGCTAGCGTACCGCACGCCGCTCGAGATGCTCGGTGAACGATTCCACGCGAGCCCGATGTTGCTGCAGCGCCTCAACCCCGGCGCCACATTCGCCACCCTGGGCGAGGTGATCCGAGTGCCGAACGTCCCGCCGCCCGCGCCCCTGGCCCCGCGCGGCACCGACGGCGGGCCGCCGGTCATCATCACCGTATCGAAGAGCCTCAGAACCCTCCGCGCTGTCGGTGAAGACGGCACTCACTTCCTGCAGGCTCCGGTCACTGTCGGCAGCGAGCACGACCCGCTGCCGGTTGGCGAGTGGGCAATCACCGGGCTCTGGCCGAACCCGGTCTTCCACTACAACCCCGAGCTGTTCTGGGACGCCGACCCGACGCATGCGAAGGCCAGGATTCCGAACCGGGGCCGAACAACCCGGTTGGCGTCATGTGGATCGACCTGACCCGCGAACACTACGGGCTGCACGGCACGCCTGAACCTTCTCGGTGTGGGACATACCGAGTCGCACGGCTGCGTGCGGCTGACGAACTGGGACGTGATGCGCCGTCGCCGCTTTCGTGACGAAGGGCACGCGGGTGGTATTCGAGGAGTGAATGCTGTGCGCCGTCGCCTGGCTGCGATCGTCGGCGTGGCGTTCTGTCTCGGAGCACTGACGGCGCTGTGGGCCGCCCGTCCATGGGAGCGCCCGCTGCGCCCTGAAGCTCTCGACGCAGGAGCCGGTGAAACGCCGTAGAGCCGATGTGCCGGTGGGAGCTGTGGGCACCTATCGCGAGCCGGCGCGGCACGACGGCCGAAATGCCACCAGGCGGAGACGCCGTGGCGCCGATGCGGCCCGAGGCAGCGGTGGGTGTGCTGCCGGTGCCGGCGCTCCCGCCCGCGAGCACTGAGGCGTCCGCCGGGTTGCCGGCCGACCTCCGCGACCGCCGCCTGATGATCCCGGTCCAGGGCGTGAGAGCCGCGGAACTACAACCCACGTTCCACGCGGAGCGCGGCACTCGCGAGCACGAAGCGTTGGACCTGCTCGCACCCAAGGGCACGCCGGTCCTGGCCGTCGAGGACGGGGAGATCGTCGAAGCTGTTCTACAGCGTGCGGGGCGGCAAAACGATCTACCAGTTCGACCGCTCAGGGCGCTATTGCTACTACTACGCGCATCTCGACAGCTACGCGGGCGGACTCGCCGAGAAGCAGCGGGTGAGCCAGGGGCAGGTCATCGGATACGTCGGCTCCACCGGCAATGCCAAGGCCGATGCGCCTCACCTCCACTTCGCGATCTTCAAGCTGACGCCGGAGCAACGCTGGTGGGAGGGCACGCCCATCGACCCGTATCCGGCTCTGACGCGCCAGTGACAGGCACATCTGAGATGCCCGGCCCCCGCCTGCCGACCCGCTCATGCCTCGCTTGATCCTCAATCCCGTCGCTGGCACGGACGAAGGCCCCGCACTCGTCGCTCGCATCAATGAGCTGCTGCGCGGGCGGTTCGGGGATCTCGACATCACGATCACCACGGGCCCGGGTGACGGGGAGCGGGCGGGCTTCCGCGCGGCGAGCGACGGCGAGACGCAGCTGTTCGTTGCCGGTGGAGACGGCACGCTGAACGAAGTGATGAACGGCGTGTACGCGAGCGGCCGGCTCAGTGATGTCGTGTTCGGGCTCCTGCCGCTCGGCACCGGCAATGACTTCGCCGCCGTCATCGGCATCCCCTCCGACATTGACGCTGCCGTGGCGGCGTTTTCCGATGCGCACGTGACTCCGGTCGATGTGGGCCGGCTCGACGACCGCGTGTTCGTCAATGTGTCTGCCGGCGGCTTCGTCGCGGAGGTCTCGGAAGCGGTCACCCCCGAGCTCAAGACGGTGGCGGGCCGGCTGGCGTACCTGATTGGCGGCGCGCAGGCGCTGCTGTCGTACGAACCCGTGCGCGCGCGCATCGAGCCGATCGGCGACTCGCGCGTGCTCTATCCGAGCGACGCGCTGGACGCGGTGGGCCGCGACCTCTGCGGCCGGCGTCGCCGCCCACGACGTCGACCTGCAGCTCTTCGCCGTGTGCAACTCCCGCCTGATCGGAGGAGGGCGCCTGATCGCACCGGAGGCGGTGATCGACGACGGCTGGCTGGACGTCTGCGTGATCGAAGCGATGCCGACGCTCGAGTTCGTGGGGCTGCTGCGGGAAGTCGCGCGCGGCGACCACCTGGACGACCCGCGTGTCAGCTATTTCCGGACCCGCGATCTGCGCCTGCAGTTCGACCGCGTCATCAAGGTCAACACGGACGGCCAGGTGCTCGATGCCACGTCGTGCCGCTACACGATCCTGCCGCGCGCCGCGCGATTCCTGACGCCCCGCGGCTAAGCGGATCCGCCGAGACTGAAGTCCCGGCTCCGCATACGCAACCCCACCATTTGGTACGGGAGGACTCCCGGTCGAGGGGCCGGACTGGCGCACGCTGGCCCACAGTGCACTCCTCGCACCTCGAGGCCCGCCCGGTGCACCTGCTACGATCGTTCCGTGGCCGCGCCCTCGTCCGAACCCCTCGGACCCATCCGCATCGGGATCTCGTCGTGCCTGCTCGGGCAGACGGTGCGCTTCGACGGCGGGCACAAACGCGACAGCTTCCTGGTCGACACGCTCGGCCGGTACGTGGAGTGGGTCCCGGTGTGCCCCGAGGTGGAGGTCGGCATGGGCACCCCGCGCGAGACCGTGCACCTGGTGCGCGACCTGTCGCGACCCTCGCAGCGGGGAGCGGGTACGCCCTGTGCGGATGGTCGCGCCGAAGAGCGGCGCGGACTGGACCGACCGCATGGTGGCCTACGCGCAGGCGCGGGTCGCGAAGCTTGCGGCGATGGACCTCTCCGGGCTACGTGCTGAAGAGGGATTCGCCCGAGCTGCGGGATGGAGCGGGTGAAGGTGCATGCGCCGGGCGCGATGCCCGAGCGCACCGGCACGGGCCTCTACGCTGCGGCGCTGCTCGCGCGGATGCCGACGCTGCCGGTCGAAGAAGAGGGACGGCTGTGCGATCCCCGGCTGCGCGAGAACTTCGTGGAACGGGTGTTCGCGTACCGCCGGCTCCGCACGCTGTTCGCCGCGCGGTGGACCGTGGGCCAGTTGGTCCGGTTCCACACGGCGCACAAGCTGGTGCTGCTCGCCCACGGGCCCGCGACCTATGCCTCGCTCGGCCGTCTCGTCGCGCGGGCGCACGAGAACCCCGCGGCGGAGCTGCAGGCCGAATACGAACGCACGTTCATGGCCGCCCTGTCCCATGTCGCCACCCCGGCGCGTCACGCGAACGTGCTGCAGCACATCGCCGGGTACTTCCGGGATCAGCTCGACTCGGATTCGCGCGCGGAGCTGCTGGCGCTGATCGAGGACCACCGCAACGGCCTCGTGCCGCTGATTGTGCCGATCACGCTGATCCGGCATCACGTCCGCCGGCTGGGCATCGAGTACCTGCAGGGGCAGGTCTACCTGGCGCCGCACCCGAAGGAGCTGGCGCTCAGGAATCACGTGTAGGCATTTCTGCGCGGCTGGCGGCTGCGCGCCGCCGAAATCGATTGCACAGATGCCGGAAGGTGACACGATCTACCGCGCGGCACACACCCTCGACCGTGCACTGGCCCGTCGCGTCGTCACGCGGTTCGATTCGGTGCTCCCGGCCCTGACGCGTATCGATGAAGACGCACCGATCGCCGGGCGCACCGTTCAGCGGGTGTGGTCGCAGGGGAAGCACCTGCTGATCGCATTCTCAGGAGACCTGGTCCTGCGCACGCACATGCGCATGAATGGGTCCTGGCACATCTACCGCCCCGGCGAGCGGTGGCAGCGTTCACGCCATCAGGCACGGCTCGTCATCGAAACGGACGCGTTCGTCGCGGTCGCCTTCAACGTGCCGGTCGCCGAGTTCTACACGGCACGGGAGCTGGTGCGCGAGCCCGCGTTGCGGGACCTGGGCCCCGACCTGCTCAGCGACGCGTTCGACGAGGACGCCGCTCGTCGCACGCCTGCGAGCGAGGGGCCCGATCGAGGTTGGCGACGCCCTGCTCGATCAGCGCGCCCTCGCGGGCATCGGGAACGTGTACAAGTCGGAGGTCTGCTTCGTCTGCCGCATCAATCCATTTACTCCGGTCGATCGCCTGTCCGACGATGACCTTCGCACGCTGGTGCGGACCGCGCGCCGCCTGCTCCAGGCCAATGTCGCCCCGGGGACCGACGCCGGGATCGCCACGTATCTTCCCCTCCGCCGCACGACGGGACGCGGCGACCCGGAGGAACGGCTGTGGGTATACGGCCGCGCGCGGCGCCCCTGCCGCCGGTGCCGGACACCTGTCCAACGCAGGAAGCAGGGACATGGATGCCCGGAGCACCTACTGGTGCCCGACGTGTCAGCCGGAGGCAAATGAGCGTCGAGAACCGACTCACCGTCGCTCGCCTGCAACCCCATCGCGCCGCGGGCGAACCCCGCCTCCACGAGATAGGGCGCGAGCGGATGCTCGCCGACGTCCACCCCGTCCACCTGCGCGATGAGCATGCCGCGTCGCCCCTCCGGCGGCCGTCGCCAGTTGGAACAGCCGTGATGCCACCGCGCGGGCGGTGTTCGTGCGTGTGGGCTCCGCGTCCGGCAGGTACACCGACAGGTGGCGATCGCCGCGCGCGAGGTAGGCGGCGAGCCGCCCATTGACGAGGATCACCGTGGCGCCCGCCGTGCGCGTCGGACCGCGCCCCTCCCGCGGCGCTCCCGGGGGCGTGGGCCACTTGAGGATCGCCCCGTACGGGTTGGCCGGATCGGTGGCGGCGAGGTGCGCGACCTGCGGCGATTCGGGCTCGTCACGCACCGAGCGCAGCAGATCGAGGGCCGCCGGGAGTGCGAACTGCATCGCCCCCAGGCCGCCGACGAACAGGCCGCGCCGGATCCGGCCGCTCTCCTCCATCGTCTTCAGCACTTCGTACACCGTCGAGAAGCCGCCCCGCAGTCCCTCGGCAGCCACCGCTTCGCGGGTGAGGATGCCGTGCCGGTTGAGCAGTTGGCGCGCGATGCCCGTGGCCCATTCCGTTGACGAGGGCCGCTCGCCGACGCGCGGCGCGACCAGCGACCAGCGGCCCTGCGCCTCCGGCGGAGCCGCGCGCCGGGAGCGAAAGCCGCGGGCCTGGCGATCGCGTCGGGTGCGGGCGGGAGGCGCGACGAACGCGCGGACGGCGT
The DNA here is from genome assembly GCA_963763095.1 of Vicinamibacteria bacterium. Lineage (GTDB taxonomy): Bacteria > Acidobacteriota > Vicinamibacteria > Vicinamibacterales > JAENWD01 > CAVUCH01. The sequence goes on along the minus strand of CAVXNR010000007.1, from coordinate 75,624 downwards.
GGAACGTGTCGTTGGTGACGACCCCGCCCCACACGAGATCCCAGAGCGCGTCGACGACGTCCTGCGGGAAGCCGCCGCCGCAGGCGGCGTGAATGGCTGGGAAGAACGAGGCGCCCGCCGCCTGCAGGTGCTCCAGCGATGGCTGCCGCGAGCCCCGTCCGCTCGATGGCGTCGATGGGCGGCACCAGGGCGCGCAGGTGATCGGTGAGGTACAGCGCGATGCGGCCGTCGCGATCGCCGAGCGGTTCGACGCCCAGCCACACGACCTCGCCCGCTCGCCATGAGGAGGTCGAGGTCGGCGGGGCGATAGCCCTCGACGCGCGCCGGGCAGCACCTCGGGTTCGAGCACCGAGACCGGGAGCGGTGCGCCCTGCAGCTGCTCGATCGCGTCGAGCAGCGCGTCGAGGCCCGCGACGCGGCCGCACGACGCCCTGCCACACGGTCGTGAGTCGCCCGAGCGCGTCGGTCTCGACCGGCTCGACTTCGCGCCGCAGCCGCGCCAGCGATCGCTGCCGCAGCGTGCGGAGCACGCTCGTCGTCGCACCACTCGCGGTGCGCGCCGCCCGGGCGGAACTCGCCTGCCAGCACGCGGCCCGCCGCCGCGATCCGCGCCGAGCACCTCGCCGGCGACAGCGTGGCCGAGGCCGAATCGGCGGGCGCACTCGTCGGTCGTGAACGGCCCGTGCGTGCGCGCGTACCGCGGAGACCAGATCCCCAGCGGGGTCCCGCACCGGCTGCAGGAGCGCTCGGGAAGACCCTGCGGCAGCGGCGCTCCCAGCGCATCGCGGTACCGCGCGGCATCCTCGGCCGCGATGTAGCGCGGCCCGCCCGCGATCGGCACCCGCACGATCCGCCGCGACCGCGCCAGAGTCGCGCAGACACAGCGTGCGACGTCCGCGAGCGGCGGACCGCGCCGCGATCTCGGCCTCGCGAGAGATCGCCGATGCGGATCAGCAGATCGTGCACGGCATCCGCATTCTTCGCGTGGTAGCGCGCATCGAGGTGCTGCAGCTGCTGTTCGTAGGCGTCGATCGACGGCCGGATCCAGCAGCTCGCGCAGCTCGGCGTCGCCGAGCAGCTCGCGCAGCTGCGCTGTGATCCACCGAGAGCGCCTGCGCCCGGCGCTCGGCCAGCGGCGCATCGCTGTCGTAGAGGAAGTTGGCGACGTAGCCGAACAGCAGCGAGGACGCGAACGGCGAAGGCACCTGCGAATCGACGGTGACCACGTGGATGGCTGCGCGTGCCGACCTGGTGGAGGGTGTCGACGAGCGCCGGCAGGTCGAAGACGTCGCGCAGGCACTCGCGGTAGGTCTCGAGCAGCGCCGGGAACGAGCCGTAGCGTGCCGCGACCGCGAGCAGGTCGGCCGCGCGCTTCCGCTGCTGCCACAGCGGCGCGCGTGCGCCCGGCCCGGCGGCGCGGCAGCAGCAGCGCGCGGGCCGCGACCTCGCGGAAGCGTCGCGGCGAAGAGCGCGCTCGCGCCGAGCTGCCGCACGACCAGCGCCTCGACCTCGTCGGCCGGCGGCAGCACGCAGCGCGGTGTCCGGCGGCGTCGTCCGTCTCCGGAAAGCGCACCACGAACCCATCGTCGGTCCACATCATCTCGACGTCGATGCCGATCTCCTCGCGGACCCGCGCGACCACCGCCAGGGCCCACGGGCGTCAGCACGCGGCCGCCGAGCGGCGACAGACGCACACGCGCCAGTCGCCGAGCTCGTCGCGCGTCGCGCTCGACGACGATGGTGCGATCGTCGGGCACGGCGCCGGTGGCCGCCGCCTGGTCGGCGATGTACTGCAGCAGGTTCTCGGCGGCGCGACGATCGAGATCGTGTTCGCGCACGAGCCGATCGACGGCGGCCGCTGGCGGCAGGCCGCGCAGCTCGCGCACCAGCCGGCCGATCGCCAGGCCCGAGCTCGCGCGGCCGCGCCGGGCCGTCGCCCTTCCAGAACGGCATCTTGCCCGGGCTCGCCGGGTGCGGGCGAGACGAGCACGCGGTCGTGCGTGATCTCCTCGATGCGCCAGCTCGAGGCGCCGAGCACGAACGTCTCGCCCACGCGCGACTCGAAGACCATCTCCTCGTCGAGCTCGCCGACGCGCGCGGTGCCCTTGGCCGCGCCCGCCAGAAAGACGCCGTAGAGCCCGCGGTCGGGAATCGTGCCCGCGTTGGCGATGGCCACGCGCTGCGCGCCCTCGCGCGTCGTGAGCAGGCCCGGCGATCCGGTCCCAGGTCAGGCGCGCGCGCAGCTCGGCGAACTCGTCGGACGGGTAGCGGCCCGACAGCATGTCGAGCACGCCCTCGAAGATCCGCGCGGCTGAGCGCCTCGAAGGGCGCGGCGCAGCGGAGGCGTGCAAACAGGCGGTCGACGGGCCACGGTTCCATGGCCACCATCGCGACGATCTGCTGGGCGAGCACGTCGAGCGGGTTGCGGGGATATCGCGTGGCCTCGACGCGCCCCTCGTGCATGGCCCGCGTCACGGCCGCACAGGCGAGCAGGTCGCCGCGGTACTTCGGGAAGATGACGCCTTCGCTGGTCGCGCCGACGTGGTGGCTGGCGCGGCCGATGCGCTGCATGCCGCTGGCGACCGACGGGCGGGGCTTCGATCTGCACGACGAGATCGATGGCGCCCATGTCGATCCCGAGCTCGAGCGACGAAGTGGCGACGAGCGCGCGGAGCTGCCCTGCCTTCAGCGCGTCTTCGATCTCGACGCGCTGCTCGCGCGCGATCGATCCGTGGTGCGAGCGCACGAGCGGCTCGCCTGCCAGCTCGTTCAGCGATCCGGCCAGGCGCTCGGCGAGGCGCCGGCTGTTGACGAAGATCAGCGTCGACTGGTGCGCGCGGATGATCTCGAGCAGGCGCGGGTGGATGCTGGTCCAGATCGACGTGCGCACGGGGCCCTGCGCCGCCGGGCCGCTCGGGATCTCGCGGGCCAGGCGTCCCCATCTTCGCCAGGTCCTCCACCGGCACTTCGACTGTCAGCGACGAGCGCCTTCGGCTGCCGTGCGTCGACGATCGTGACGGGGCGCGGGGTGATGGGCGGCTCCTCCGCGCTGAACTCCTCGTGCAGCGCTTCGCGGACGTCTCCCGGCGTCGCCGCCGCGGCGGTCGGCGGCGGCCTCGTGCGCGCGCGTCCGCGCGGCCCGCCCGCCACCCCGGCTCCCGCAGGATGGCGCCGCCGAGGAACCGCGCCACCTCGTCGAGCGGGCGCTGCGTGGCCGAGAGCCCGATGCGCTGCAGCGGCGCGTCCATCAGCGCTTCCAGGCGCTCGAGCGAGAGCACGAGGTGCGCGCCGCGCTTGGTCGGCACGAGCGCGTGAATCTCGTCGATGATCACCGTGCGAACCGACCGCAGCGTGTCGCGCGCCTGCGACGTCAGGATCAGGAACAGCGACTCGGGCGTGGTGATCAGGATGTCGGCGGGCTCGCGCTGGAAGCGCGTGCGCTCGCGCGGCCGGCGTGTCGCCGGTGCGCACGGCTGCCGCGGGCACCACGAACGGCTCGCCGCGCCCGCGCGCCAGGTTGGTGATCCCGGCAATGGGCGAGCGCAGGTTGCGCTCGACGTCTACCGCGAGGGCTTTCAGCGGGCGAGACGTACAGCACGCGGCACCGCTCGCGGATCGGCGGCACGGGCGCGAACATCAGCCGATCGATGGCCCACAGAAACGCCGCCAGGGTCTTGCCGCTGCCCGTCGGCGCGAACACCAGCGTGGACTCGCCGCGCGCGATCGCCGGCCATCCGCGCGCCTGTGCGGCCGTGGGCGCTTCGAAGGACGCCGTGAACCAGTCGCGCACGGCGGGATGGAACGACGCGAGCGAATCGCGGGCGCGCACCGGAGACACGTCGGCAATCTTACCGGCGCATCCGGCCGGCGGCGCGCGATCTCAGGCGCGATGCCCGCGTGGTACCCGCACAGCCGGTATAATGACACCGGCACCAGTTACTCACCGGACAGGGGACCAGCAGACATGGGAGACGCAGGCGAAGGACTGATCGACGCAGATGCGAAGATCCAGGAGCGGATGGAAGAACTGCAGTTGAGCCGCGCGCAGTCGCGCCGCCCCGCAGTGAAGAATCCTGAACAGGTGCGTCAGATCGAGTCGCTCAAGCTCGCGCACAAGGAAATGAGCCGTCAGCTCGAGAACACCACGCACGAGACGCGGCGTGCACAGATCGCCAGCGCGCTTGCCGAGATCGACCGGCGCATCGCCGAGACGCAGGCCGCGCTCGACGCGTAGCAGCCGCCACGACGCCTGAGCGGCCGGCCGGGGCCGCTCGCCCCGGTCTTCATTCACTCCAGCCCAAGATCGACGCCCAGATCGCCGGCGAGCGATGTCGCCAGATGCAGAGGGTCGGGCCGCAGGTGCCGCGGTAACACAACGCGCGGCGGCGGCGCGGCTGCGGCCGCATCGATCACGCGCAGGTAGTCGTCGTGCATCTGCGGGATCGTGTGATGGCGCTCGAAGTACGTGCGTGCCGCGGCGCCCAGCGACGCGCGCAGCGGCGCGTCCGTGATCAACCGCCGGAGCGCACGCGCGAGCAGCCGGTCCTCGTCGGTGATGTCGATGCTGATGGCCACCGGCACCACGGGCCCGCCTTCGCTCTGCAGGTGCCGGAGCGTCCACCCGTGTGGCTCGAGCGTCGGGATGTGGGCCAGGTGCACGAGATCGGTCAGCACCGTCGGCAGTCCGGCGGCGATGCACTGCGCCCACGCCGCGGACGTTTCCCGTGCCGTCGGCCACCGCAGGGCCAGGGCGGCGTCGGCAGCGAGCAGGGAGGAGGGCAGCTCATCGCCGCTCACGAACCCCGCGATGGTCAGGCGATCCGCTACGCCGGCTGCGCGCGCGACGGTCCGAGGGTCGTACGTGCCAGGCCCCGTCCCCACGAGCAGCAGACGGAGGTCATGGTGATGGTGGCGCGTGGCGGCGATGGCGTGAATCGCCGCGCTGATGCGCTTCTCGGGCGTGATGCCGCCGTACGCGAGCACCACGAACGCGTCCGGTGCGATGCCGAGTCGCGCCCGGGCCCGGGCCCGGGCCTCATCCCGTCGGCCGGCGGTCGCGAGCGGATCGGCTACGCCGAGCCGGATCACATCGACCTGAGCGCCCTCGAACGACTCGCGGAGTTCATCCGCCACGATGGCGTTGTGCACCGCCACTCGGCGGGCGGACAGCACAACGCTGCGGAGCATCGGCCAGAAGTAGGAGATCGGCCCACCGAATCCCGCGACGCCGATGGCCGCTCGTTCCGGCGGCACCTCGGGGTGATTGAAGACGAGCTCGGTTTCGTACTCCCTCGTGCGGCGCCGGGACAGCAGGCACGCGGCGCGGGCGTGGTGCAGGTGCGCATCGTGGAGCACGACGAGCCCCGGGTATTGAAAGAGGTAAGGCCACATGAAATCGTGGCAGCCTGCGTTCCCGAGCTGGTACACCACCAGGTCGTAGGGAGCCTTCTGGCGCAGCCAGACGAAGTCGTGAGCGGAGCGGGCGGGGAGGTGCCGTGCGCGCGCGAAGGAGAGCTCGGCGGCCGACGCGACGAACACGTCGACCGCGTGGGCTGGGAGGACGCCGGGCAGCACGTCGACGGAGTACTGGGCGACGCCGCTCGTGACGGGAGGCAGCGGGGTGAACCAGGCAAGCCGCACGGCGAGGATCTTACGACGTCGGCGCGGGCGCGAAGCTCGGCGGCGCGACGAGAGATGAGCTGAGTAGATGAGCTGCGATGTCTGCGACGCATCTCGCAGTTCCGTCTCTACATCCGCGATTCACTTGTGTGGTCACGTGGGCACGCCTTCAGGCCTGCTCGCGCATCCCGATTGCAGGGCTGATGCCCTCCCCACATAGTCGACATCCTGTGACACGTCTCGTTGACGGATCCTGCCCGGTCCGATAGCATTGACGCGGGGTTTGGGAATATCTTCACAAGCCCTCGTCTGCGCAGCGGAGCTCGTGCACCACCGTCCGCGGCCTCAGGGTCCCCCGGGGAGATCATGCAGAGCTGGTTGTCGATCCTGATGCTGTTCGCCGTCGCCATCGGCTTCGGGGCGTTCACCGTCTTCATGTCGAATCTGCTCGGGCCGAGCCGGCCCTCGCCCGAGAAGAGCGCGCCGTACGAGTGCGGCGTGCCGCCGGTCGGCGACGCACGCGAGCGCCAGTCGGTGAAGTTCTATCTTGTCGCGATGGTGTTCCTCCTCTTCGACATCGAGGTAGCCTTCCTCTATCCGTGGGCGATGGCGATGCGCGACCTCGGGTGGGCCGGGTACATCCAGATCGTGCTCTTCACGGCCATCCTCGCGGCCGGTTACGTGTACATCTGGCGCAAGGGCGTGCTCGACTGGGGCCCGACCCTTGTGCAGCGACGCGCCGCCGCGGCCGCCCGCAGGAGTTCGCTTGGGTCTCGAACAGCAGCTTGAGCAGATGGAGATCCCGGTCCTGACGACGACCGTCGAGAAGGTCGTCAATTGGGCCCGGAAGTCGGCGATCTGGCCGTGCACGTTCGGCCTGGCGTGCTGCGCCATCGAGATGATGTCGATGAGCGCGTCGCGGTACGACATCGCGCGCTTCGGCGCAGAGGTCTTCCGCGCCTCGCCCCGCCAGTCGGATCTGATGATCGTCGCCGGCCGCCTGTCGCGGAAGATGGCGCCGGTGCTGCGCCGGATCTACGACCAGATGCCCGAGCCGAAGTACGTCATCTCGATGGGTGCGTGCGCCTCGGTCGGAGGCGTCTTCGACAACTACGCCATCGTGCAGGGCGTCGATCAGGTCGTGCCCGTCGATGTGTTCGTGCCCGGGTGCCCGCCGCGTCCTGAGTCGCTCATCTACGGGATCGTCCAACTGCAGAAGAAGATTTCCGAGTCGAAGCTGTAGCCCGCCGCGGGCCCGCGTCGATACGCCGCATGTCCACTCCCTTCACGACGCCCCCGCTCGCCGAGCACCTGCCGGCGGGCTCCTTCGAGGTCGAGCCGTCCCTCGACGGCATGCCCGCGATCACCGTCCGCGCCGAGCACCTGCTCGACGTCAGCCGCGCGCTTGCGCGACGACCCCGCCCTTCGGTTTGCCGTGCTCGTCGACATCACCGCGGCCGATCACTTTCCGCGCGAGCCGCGCTACGACGTCGTCTACCACCTGGTGGCGCCGGAAAACCGGCTGCGGCTGCGCATGCGCGTCCACGCCGGCGGCGCCACGCCGACGGTCCCGACGGTGTCGGGCATCTGGACGTCGGCGAACTGGGGCGAGCGCGAGGTCATCGACATGTTCGGCATCATGTTCGCAGGCCACCCGGATCCCGCGCGCATTCTCATGCCGGAAGACTGGGAAGGGCACCCGCTGCGGAAGGACTACCCGGTGCAGGTGAAGCTGCCCGTCCGGACGTACGAGCCGCTGCAGCTCACCGAGCAGGAGTTCGCCGAGAATCTGCACGCCGATCGGGAGCTGCGGCAGCGGCGGTGATTGTGGCGATGGACGGCCGCGCGGCGCGGATCGATGCGCTGTTTGCCGAGACCATCCGCGCGCACGAGGCGAGCCGGACCGCGGCGGTGGGCCCGATTCTCCAGGCGGTTGATGCGTTGCTCGCCGCGTACGGCAGGAGAGGGAAGGCGCTGATTTTTGGAAACGGCGGAAGCGCGGCCGACGCGCTGCACTTCGCCGCGGAGCTGGTCGGCCGCTTCGAGCGGGATCGCCGCGGCCTTGCGGCACTGGCGCTGCCGGCCGACACGAGCGTGCTGACGGCGGTGGCGAACGACTACGGCTTCGAGCGCGTGTTCGCGCGGCAAGTCGAGGCGCTCGGGTCCGCCGGGGACGTGGCGATCGGGATTTCGACCAGCGGCGCGTCGGCCAATGTGCTCGCCGCGCTGGTGGCGGCCCGAAGCGCCGGCATGCCCACGATCGCGTTCACGGGCAGAGACGGCGGCGACGTCGGGCGCGCCGTGGACATCCACGTCAACGTGCCGCACGCGTCGGCGGCACGCGTGCAGGAAGTGCACCGCACCCTGATTCACGCGGTCTGCGAGCTCGTCGAGGCGGCGTCTTAACCGTTGTCGTTAACCGTTGACCGTTGACCGTTGACCGTTGACCGTTGACCGTTGACCGCTGACCGCTGACCGCTGCTAGAAGCTATGCCTATCCGACGCGAGACGATGACGGTCAACATGGGACCGCAGCACCCTTCGACGCACGGGGTGTTCCGCCTGGTCCTGGAGATCGACGGCGAGGTCGTCGTTTCGGCGACCCCCACGATCGGCTACCTGCACACCGGCATCGAGAAGACGACCGAGCAGAAGAAGTGGCAGCAGGTCATCCCGCTCATGGAGCGCACGGATTACCTGGGCGCCCAGTCGATCAGCTACGCGTACGCGCTCTCGGTCGAGAAGCTGCTCGGCCTCGAGATGCCCGATCGCGTGAAGTGGATCCGCATCCTGCTGGTGGAGCTGCAGCGGATCAACAGCCACCTGGTCTGGCTCGGCACGCACGCCATGGACCTGGGCGCCGTGTCGGTGATGCTCTACTGCTTCCGCGAGCGCGAGCTGATCCTCAACATCAACGAGATGATCGCCGGCTTCCGGATGTTCCCGAGCTACATCCGCGTCGGCGGGCTGCGTGAAGATCTGCCGCGCGGGTTTCAAGAGGCGGTCAATTCGCTGCTCGAGCGGCTGCCCGAGAAGATCGGCGAATACGAAGACCTGCTGACGAAGAACACGATCTTCCTCAACCGGGCGCAGGGCGTCGGGACCTTCAACCTGGAGCAGTGCTACCAGTACGGGCTCGTCGGCCCGATGGCGCGGGCGGCAGGATCGACCTACGACGTCCGGAAGGCGTTCCCGTATGCGGGCTACGACACCTTCGAGTTCGATGTGCCGACGCGGGAGCACGGCGACGTCTACGATCGCTACCTCGTGCGCGTCGAGGAGATTCGCCAGAGCGTGCGCATCTGCCGCCAGGCCATCGAACGGATCACGCCGACCGGCGAATACCAGGTGAACGACCCGCGCGTGGTGCCGCCGCCCAAGGACAAGGTCTACACCGAGATGGAAGCGCTCATCCAGCACTTCCTCATCTACTCGCAGGGCTTCACGGTGCCGAAGGGCGACGCGTACGTGCCCATCGAGGGGCCGCGCGGCGAGCACGGGGTCTACGTCGTCTCCGACGGCACGAACCGGCCCGCGCGTGTCCACCTGCGGCCCGCCTCCTTCTACGCATGCCAGGCAATGCCGCCCATGGTCGTCGGCGGACTCCTCGCGGATGTCATTGCCGTCATTGGCTCGACCGACATCGTCATGGGGGACGTGGACCGGTGAGTTTCCATCCCAAGATGCCGTATGACACCGGCATCCAGAAGTCCGAGCGGAAGCTGCCGCCGGAGGGCGAGCCGTTCGTGTTCACGCCCGAGCGGCGCGCGAAGTTCGAGGAGCTGGCGACGCATTACCCGCCAGACCAGCGGAAGTCGGCCATCCTCTACGCCATCTTCATGGTGCAGGAGCAGCAGGGCTACGTCTCCGCGAACGCCATGCGGCACGTCGCGGAGGTGATCGGCTGCACGGCGGCGGAGGTAGACGATGTGGTGTCGTACTACGCGATGTTCTACCGCCAGCCGGTGGGCAAGTACGTCGTGCAGGTGTGCCGCACGCTGTCGTGCGCGCTGAAGGGCGCGGAGCGGGTGACCGAGGAAATCGGCGAGGCACTCGGCATCCACGTTGGCGAGACCGACAAGAGCGGAACGTTCACGCTCATCGAAGTCGAATGCCTCGGCGCCTGCGACCGCGCCCCGGTCGTCATGGTGAACGACGGCTGGCACGAGTGCCTTGCCCCTGGCGACGCCGCCGCCCTGCTCGCCCGCATCCGCGAGGGCGGCGAGGCGGTGTTGTCGGGGTGTTATCACGAGGTGGAGAAAGCTTAGGTCAGGCTCCAGGGCTCGCAGGCCACCGGAGCCCGAGCCTTGGCTGGCCTCCGGAGCCCGAAAGCCGTAGCCTTTAGCCCTGTAGCCTTTAGCCCTTAGCCCAGGAACTCGTCAGCTCATGGACCCCATCCTCATCCGCCACGTCCGCGAGCAGAACGCGTTCACTCTCGACTCCTACCTGAAACAGCAGGGAGGCTACGCCGGGTTGCGCAAGGCCCTGGGGATGACGCCGGACGAGGTCATCGACACCGTCAAGCGCTCGGGGCTGCGCGGGCGCGGGGGCGCCGGCTTTCCGACCGGCATGAAGTGGCAGTTCGTCGACAAGAAGACGCCCGAACCCGAAGTACATCTGCTGCAACGCCGACGAGAGCGAGCCGGGGACGTTCAAGGACCACCTCCTGATGGAGCGCAATCCGCACCTGCTCATCGAGGGGTGCGCGATCGGCTGCTACGCCATCGGGTCCTCGGTGGCCTACATCTACATCCGCGGCGAGTTCCTCCACGTGCAGACGGTGCTCGAAGCGGCCATCGCCGAGGCATACCGCGCGGGATACCTCGGGAAGAACATTCTGGGGACCGGATTCAACTGTGATGTCTTCATGCACCGCGGGGCCGGTGCATACGAGGCCGGCGAAGAGACCGCGCTCATCGAGTCGCTCGAGGGCAAGCGGGCGCAGCCCCGGCTGAAGCCGCCGTTCCCGGCGGTGGTCGGGCTGTACGGCTGCCCGACCGCCGTGAACAACGTGGAGACGCTCTGCAACGTGCCGAGCATCATCGTGAACGGCCCCGAATGGTATGCCGGGCTCGGTCCCGAGAAGAACGGCGGACCGAAGCTGTTCTGCGTGAGCGGCCACGTCGTGAAGCCCGGCGTGTACGAAGGCACGATGACCACGACCATCCGCGAGTTGATCTACGACTACGCGGGCGGCATCCCGAACGGGCGCCAGTTGAAGGCGGTGATTCCCGGCGGCTCCTCGGTGCCCGTGCTGCGGCCCGACGAGATCGACGTGCAGGCCAGCTTCGACGCGCTGATGAAGGTGGGGTCGATGCTCGGCTCCGCCGGCCTGATCGTGATGGACGACACGACGTGCATGGTGTGGGCGTGCCACAACCTGCTGCACTTCTACCGCCATGAATCCTGCGGCAAGTGCACCCCGTGCCGCGAGGGCGGCGACTGGCTGTTCAAGCTGCTGTGGAAAGTCGAGATGGGCGAAGGGCGCCTGAGCGACCTCGACCTGCTGATGAACGTGGCGAACAACATCGCGGGCAAGACGCTCTGCCCGTTTGGCGACGCCGCCGCCGCGCCGGTGCAGTCGTTCCTGAAGCAGTTCCGCGGCGAGTTCGAGGCGCACATCCGGGAGGGCCGCTGCACGTGCCCCGCGGACTGGCGCGCACGGCAGCCGGTGGGCGCCCACTGAGAGCGCGGCTGTTCTGATAAGCTGACGGCCGCAGAAGGCGAAGGGCTGAAGGCTAAGGGCCAGGGCCGCCCCGAGCGTCAGCCCGCAGACGTCGCCGACAGCCCCGGTCCGAGCCCGACCGGCCTGTAGCCCTTAGCCTGCAGCCCTTAGCCGACAAGAACTCAAGAATGGATCCCGTCCTCATCGCCCAAGTCGCTCTCGTGCTCGTGGTGTTCCACGCGCTGCTGCTGTCGGCCGCCGGCATGGTCTGGGCGGAGCGCAAGGTCGCTGCGCGTCTGCAGCAGCGCTTCGGGCCGACCTACACCGGGTTCGCCGGCCTGCTCCAGCCGTTCGCGGACGTCTTCAAGCTGTTCTTCAAGGAGGAGCTGCGGCCCGCGGCAGCGGACAAGATCCTCTTCTACATCGCGCCGATCATTTCCGCCGCTGCCGCGTTCGCGGCGTTCTGCGTGGTGCCGTTCGGGCCGCCCGACGGACTTCTGGGGGCTGCTGCCGCACAAGATCCCGCTGTACGTCGCCGACGTGAACGTCGCGATCCTGATCGTGTTCGCCATCGCGTCGATGGGCGTCTACGGCATCGTGCTGGCGGGCTGGAGCTCGAACAGCAAGTACTCCCTGCTCGGCGGCCTGCGTGCGTCGGCGCAGATGATCAGCTACGAGCTGTCGTACGGCATGTCGCTCGCTGCGGTGCTGGTTCTGGCGAACACGCTGTCGCTGCAGGAGATCGTGAACGCGCAGAGCGGCTACTGGTTCGGGTTCATCCCGCGGTGGTTCGTGTTCCTGCAGCCGATCGGCTTTGCCGTCTACATGATTGCGGGCATCGCCGAAACCAACCGCGCGCCGTTCGACTTTCCCGAAGCCGAGCAGGAGCTGGTGGCCGGGTACCACACCGAGTACAGCTCCATGAGCTTCGCGATGTTCTTCCTCGCGGAGTACGTGAACATGGTGACCGTCTCGGCCGTCGCCACGAACCTGTTTCTCGGCGGCTGGCACGGGCCCTTCCTGCCGGCGTGGCTCGGGTTCCTCTGGTTCTTCCTGAAGGTGGCGGCCATCCTGTTCTTCTACCTGTGGCTGCGCTGGACGATGCCGCGGTTCCGGTACGACCAGTTGATGCAGTTCGGCTGGAAGGTGCTGCTGCCGGTGGCGACGCTCAACCTGCTCGCCACGGCGGCCGGAGTGCTCTACTTTGGCTCTTGAGACGATTCTCTTCTACGTGCTCGGCACGCTGGCCGTGGGAGCGTCGCTGCTCGTCATCGGGCAGCGGAACCCGGTCTACAGCGTGATGCTGCTGATCGCGTCCTTTGCCGCGCTCGCCGGCATCTACGTCCTGCTCGACGCGCCGTTCACCGCCGTCACGCAGATCATCGTGTACGCCGGCGCCATCATGGTGCTCTTCCTCTTCGTCGTCATGCTGCTGAACGTGGGGCAGGAGGACGCGGCGGAATACGACCGATCGCATCCGCTTCAACCGCCCGTTCGTCCGGCGCTTCGGCGCGCTGCTCGGGATCGTCTTCGTCGCCGAGCTCGCGTGGGCGGTGTGGCACGTCACGACGCGCGCAGCCGGCCGCGATCGCCGCGGCGGCGCCCGGCAGCGTGAGCTCCGTGCGCGAGATCGGGCGCGTGCTCTTCACCGACTACGCCTTCCCGTTCGAGGCGACGTCGCTCCTGATCCTCGTGGCCCTGGTCGGCGCGGTCGTGCTGGCCCGCCAGGACGCGGAATGAGGCGGCCGTGATCACGCTGAATCACTACCTGGTGCTCTCGGCGATCCTGTTCACGATCGGGACGGCCGGCGTCTTCCTGCGGCGCAACGTCATCACGGTGCTGCTCTCGATCGAGATCATGCTGAACGCCGTGAACCTGACGTTCGTGGCGGCCGGGCGGCAGTTCGCCGCGGTCGACGGGCAGATCATCGTGTTCTTCGTCATGACCGTGGCAGCGGCCGAGGCGGCCGTGGGCCTCGCGCTCGTCATCGCCCTCTTCCGTCACCGGGAGTCGCTCAACCCCGACGCGTTCACGAGTCTCAAATGGTGAGCCAGCCGCCGCTGCTCCACGAATCGCATGTCGTGCTAGCGCTCATTCCGCTCCTCCCGTTCGTCGGCTTCCTCATCAACGCCTTCTTCGGGCGGCGCCTGAGCAAGGCGGTCTCGGGCGGCGTCGCGTGCCTCGCGATGATCGGCTCGTTTGCGGCGTCCGCCGTCGCGGTGTGGCAGATGCTCGGGCAGCCCGGGCCCGTGCGGGCGATGACGCAGACGTCTACCAGTGGATCGCGTCCGGCGATCTGCAGATCGATTTCGCTCTCCGTGTCGATCCGCTCGCCTCGGTGATGATCCTCGTCATCACCGGCATCGGCAGCCTGATCCACATCTACTCGACGGCCTACATGCACGAGGAGACCGACAGCGAGTACGCGCGGTACTTCTCGTATCTGAACCTGTTCGCCGCGTTCATGCTGGTGCTCGTGCTGGGCACCACCTTCCCGGTCCTGTTCGTCGGCTGGGAGGGCGTCGGCCTCTGCTCGTACCTGCTGATCGGCTTCTGGCACCGGAAGCAGTCGGCCATCGACGCCGGCAAGAAGGCGTTCGTCGTCAACCGCATCGGCGACTTCGCGTTCATCCTCGGCATGCTGCTGCTCTGGACGACGTTCGGCACGCTCGACTTCCAGAGCCTGGCCGCGCAGGTGGCCTCGCTGCCCCCGGAGGCCGGCTTCGGCGTCATCAGCATCGCGACGCTGCTGCTCTTCATCGGCGCGACCGGCAAGTCCGCACAGATTCCGCTGTACGTCTGGCTGCCTGACGCGATGGAAGGGCCGACGCCCGTTTCGGCGCTGATCCACGCCGCGACGATGGTCACGGCAGGCGTGTACATGATCGGGCGGAACGCCGAGCTGTTCAGCCATGCGCCCGACACGCTGCTCATCGTGGCGATCGTCGGCGGCGTCGACGGCGCTGATGGCGGGCACCATCGGCCTCGTGCAGAACGACATCAAGCGCGTGCTGGCGTACTCGACCGTCTCGCAGCTCGGGTACATGTTCCTCGCGATGGGCATGGGCGCCTACGCCGCCGGCATCTTCCACCTCTACACGCACGCGTTCTTCAAGGCGCTGCTCTTCCTCGGATCGGGCGCCGTGATCCACGCGCTGGCGCGGCGAGCAGGACATCCGGAACATGGGCGGGCTCAAGAAGGCCCTGCCGATCACCTACTGGACCTTCCTCATCGGCGCGATCGCGATCGCCGGCGTGCCCGGGCTGGCCGGGTTCTTCAGCAAGGACGAGATCCTCTGGCGGACGTTCGCCAGCGGCCACTGGATCCTCTGGACGATCGGCGTCCTCACGTCGCTGCTGACCGCCACCTACATGTTCCGGCTCGTGTTCCTCACCTTCCACGGGGAGCGGCGTCATGCGGCTGCGGCGCCGGCGCACCCCGAGGAAGAGGAGCCCACGGCCCAGGCGCCTGCGCATGCGGCTACGGCGCACCATGCGGCTGGCACGGCGCCATCGCACGATGCCCACGCGGCCCACGGACATGGCGCCCAAGCCACCTGCACGACGCGCCACCGGCGATGGCGGCTGCCCTCATCGTGCTGGCGATCGGATCCGTGCTGGCCGGCTACGTGGGCGTGCCCGCGGCTCTCGGCGGGAACAACTGGATCGAGCACTACCTGCACCCGAGCTTCGTCGCCCACGGTGTCGGCGGCGAACATCGCGAAACGGACCGATCGTCCTCGCACGCGTCACCAAGCGGCCGGCGCGAGCGCCGGACGCGCAGGCCCGCGGGTGCGACCGCCGGGCATGACATCCGCGCTGCCGCCGGCCGGCGCCGGCATGCCGAGGAGATCGCCCTCGAGCGCACCCTGATGCTCGTCTCCAGCATCGTCGCGATCGTCGGGATCGGCCTGGCCTGGTACTTCTTCATCCGCCGCCCGGCCGCCGCCGACGCGCGTCGCCGCGAGCGCGGCGCCGCTGCACCGGCTGCTGCTGCACAAGTACTACGTCGACGAGAGCTACGACGCCGGTGATCGTCCGGCCGATCAAGCGCCTGTCGGCCGGCCTCCTGTGGAAGGGTGTGGACGCGGGGCTCATCGACGGCGCCGTGAACGGCACCGGGGCTTTCGTCGGGGCGGGCAGCTCTGTCCTGCGCCGATGGCAGACCGGCTCGGTGCGCG
Source organism: Vicinamibacteria bacterium (assembly GCA_963763095.1). Classification (GTDB taxonomy): domain Bacteria; phylum Acidobacteriota; class Vicinamibacteria; order Vicinamibacterales; family JAENWD01; genus CAVUCH01. The sequence goes on along the minus strand of CAVXNR010000007.1, from coordinate 60,158 downwards.
TCTACGCCGCCTCGGTCTTCGTCGGCGTGGTCACTGTGCTCGGCTATTACGTGTGGCGTTACTAGCGGCGGCGCGAAAAGGCGTATGACGTTCCCGATCCTCTCGTCCATCGTTGCGCTGCCGCTCGCGGCGGCGGGGCTGCTCCTGTTCATCCCGAACCGCGACGGCTCGCGCGATGGGTTCGTCCGGCAGGTGGCGCTCGTCGCCTCGCTTGCGGTCTTCGGGCTGACCCTGCTGCTGTGGGCGCGATTCGACCCCGTCGTCCGCCGACTTTCAGATGGTGGAGCGCGTCCCGTGGATCCCTGCGTTCGGCATCGACTACTTTGTCGGCGTCGACGGCATCAGCCTGCTGCTCATCGTGCTCACGGGCTTCCTGACGCCGGTCGCGCTGCTGTCGTCCTGGGAGTCGGTCACGAAGAAGGTCAAGGAGTTCTCCCTCTTCATCCTGGCCCTCGAGGCCGCGATGATCGGCGTGTTCATCTCGCTCGACCTGTTCCTCTTCTACGTGTTCTGGGACGCGATGCTCATCCCGATGTATTTCCTCATCGGGATCTGGGGCTACGACCGGCGCGTCTACGCCGCCGTCAAGTTCATCCTCTACACGATGGCTGGCAGCGTGCTGATGCTGGTCGCGATCCTGGGCCTCGCGTGGATGCACGCCGAGGGGCCCGGCGGCACCTACACGTTCGACCTGCTGAAGCTCTACGCGCTCGAGATCCCCGTGCGCACGCAGTTCTGGTTCTTCCTCGCGTTCGCGCTCGCATTCGCGATCAAGGTGCCGCTGTTCCCGTTTCACACCTGGCTGCCCGACGCCCACGTCGAGGCGCCGACCGCGGGCTCGATCATCCTGGCCGGCGTGCTGCTCAAGATGGGCACGTACGGGCTGATCCGCTTCGCGTTCCCGCTGTTCCCGGAGGCGGCCGGATTCTTCGCGCCCTACATCGCGGTGCTCGCCATCATCGGCATCATCTACGGCGCGCTGGTCGCGATGGTCCAGCCCGACATGAAGAAGCTGGTGGCCTACTCGAGCGTGAGCCACCTGGGTGTGGTCGTGCTCGGCATCTGCGCGATGAACCTGCACGGCATGCAGGGCGCCGTCTACCAGATGCTGGCGCACGGCGTCAGCACCGGCGGGCTCTTCCTGATCGTCGGGATGCTCTCGGACAGGCGGCACACGCGCCTCATCAGCGAGTATGGCGGGCTCAAGACGTGACGCCCCGCCTCACGGCCGTGTTCCTGCTGATCACGCTGGCGTCGATTGGCCTGCCCGACGCTGAACGGGTTCATCGGCGAGTTCCTGATCCTGCTTGGCGCCTTTGCCCGGAACTGGCGCTGGGCAGCGCTCGCCGCCACGGGCGTGATCCTGTCCGCTGTCTACATGCTCTGGATGGTGCAGCGGGCCTTCTACGGCCCGGTGGGCGAGAAGAACGCGATGCTGCCCGACCTGTCCGTGCGCGAGTGGTGCGCCGCGGCACCGCTCGTGGCCGCGGCCATCCTGATGGGCGTGCTCCCCACGCTGTTCCTCCGGCCGATGGAGCCCTCGGTCCTGCGTGTGGTGCAGCGCGTGACCCAGAGCCAGCGCGTCAACGTCCGGGCCCTGCCGGCGCCCGCGGGTCCCGGCGTCCGCGCGCATCACGCTGCGGGCGCGGCAACGACCGCCGCCGTTTCGGAAGTGGGACTCCGCTGATGCTCCAGTCCACGTTCGCCGCCATCGTTCCCATCGTCTGCGTCACGCTTGCGGCCCTCGCCGCGTTGATCGCCGAGGCGTTCCGCGCGAAGGACGAGCGGATGCCGATTGGCGCGCTCGGCCTGATCGGCCTCGGCTTCGCACTTGCCGGGACGGTGCTGCTGTGGGGGCGCAACGCCACCAGCTTCGGGGGGACGCTGCAGGCCGACAATTTCGGCTTGTTCATCACGGTCACGCTCATCATCGTCGGCGTGCTCACGATTGCGCTCTCGGGTCCCACGATCGAGCGCGAGAACCTGCCCGCCGGTGAGTACTACGCGATCACGCTGTTTGCGATTGCCGGCATGATGATCATGGCGATCGCAACCGACCTGCTGCTCATCTTCCTGGCCCTGGAGATTCTCTCGCTGGCGGTCTACGTGCTCACCGGCATGCGGCGCGACGATCCGGCGAGCACCGAAGGGGCCTTCAAGTACTTCCTGCTCGGCTCCTTCTCGAGTGCCTTCTTTCTCTACGGGATCGCGCTGGCGTACGCGCTGACCGGCAGCACGCGCCTCGATCGCATCGGCAGCTACATGGCGGCTGAAGGCATGAACGTCAGCCCCATGATGCTGATGGCGGTTGGACTGCTGCTCGTCGGCTTCGCCTTCAAGGTGTCGGCCGTGCCCTTCCACATGTGGACGCCCGACGCGTACGAGGGTGCGCCGACGGTGGTGACCGGCTTCATGTCGACGGGCGTGAAGGCTGCTGCCTTTGCCGCGTTCGCGCGCGTGTTCCTCTCCGCCCTCGAGCCGCTGCGTGCCGACTGGACGCCCGTCATCTGGGCACTCGCCATCCTGACCATGATCGTAGGGACGGTCGTTGGCGTGGCGCAATCGAATCTGAAGCGGATGCTCGCGTACTCGAGCATCGCGCACGGCGGCTATCTGCTCGTGGCCCTGGTGGCGGCGAACGAAGTGGGGAAGGCGTCCATTCTCTTCTACCTGCTCGTGTATGCCGTGACGAACGTCGGCGCCTTCGGCGTCATTGCGCTGCTCGGCACGAAAGACCGGGCGAACGATGAACTGCGCGACTACGCCGGCCTGTGGCAGTCACGTCCGGCGCTGGCCGCGCTCATGACCGTGTTCCTGCTCTCGCTCGGCGGCCTCCCCCCGACGGCGGGCTTCGTGGGCAAGTGGTACGTCTTCAGCGCCGCCGTGCGGGCGGGCTACTACGACCTCGCCATTATCGGGATGCTGACGAGCGTTGTGTCCGTGTTCTTCTACCTGCGCGTGGTCGTCATGATGTACATGGCGGAGCCCGAAGAGGGCGTCGCGAGGCCTGTCATCGGCGCCGTCGCGCTCTCGGCGCTGGCGGTCTCCACGATCGCGATCTTCTACCTCGGGATTCTCCCCACCCGGCTCCTGGACCTCGCTGCCGCGTCCGTCGGCACCATATTCTGATCCCGTCAGGTCTTTCCGTGGAGCCGGAACTTCAGTTCCGGCGGACAGAGCGTAGCGGACTAGCCGTGGTTCCGCCCTTCGAGGAAAAACGAATGCATGACCAGCCGAATCCCGAGAGGATCCTGCAGACGGGGATGGCGTTCTGGGCCTCGAAAACACTCCTGAGTGCTATCGAGATGGGGGTGTTCACGGAGCTGGCGCGGGGCGCCGAACCGTTCGATTCCCTGAGGGGCCGGCTTGGCCTGCACCCGCGGTCGGCGCGCGACTTCCTGGACGCGCTCGTGGCGCTCGGGTTCCTGCAGCGAAACGGGGACCGCTACGCCAACACCCCTGAGACCGACCTCTTCCTGGATCGGAAGAAACCCTCCTACCTGGGCGGCTTCCTCGAGATGGCGAACCATCGGCTGTATCCATTCTGGGGCCACCTCACTGAGGCGCTTCGCACCGGAGCGCCGCAGAACGAGGCCAAGGGCGGCGGGCCCGGGCTTTTCGAAATGCTCTACGCAGATCCTGCGCGCCTGAAGGAGTTTCTCGCGGCGATGACGGGCGTCAGCCATGTCGCCAACATGAGGATCGCCCGGGCGTTCCCGTGGAAGGACTACCGGACGTTCGCCGACGTCGGCACGGCACAGGGTGATCTGGCGGCGCAGATCGCGTTGGCCAACCCGCACCTCCGTGGCATCGGGTTCGATTTGACGGAGGTCGGGCCGATTTTCGAGGAGTACATCGCCGCCGTAGGCGTCGCGGACCGGCTCGACGTTCATGGCCGGCGACTTCTTCACGCAGGACCTCCGAAGGCCGATGTGATCCTGATGGGCCATATCCTGCACGACTGGGACCTGCCCACGAAGAAGATGCTCGTGCGCAAGGCGTTCGACGCTGTCCCAGCCGGCGGCGCGTTCATCGTCTATGAGGCGATCATCGACGACGATCGGTCGAAGAATGCCTTCGGGTTGATGATGAGCCTGAACATGCTGATCGAAACGCCGGCGGGCTTCGACTACACCGGCGCTGACTGCCAGGCGTGGATGAAAGAGGCGGGATTCTCGGCGACGCGTGTGGAGCCGCTCGCCGGGCCTGACTCGATGGTGATCGGCATCAAGTAGCAGACGGACCTCATGGCGGGCCTCAACGACGTCGTCGCCCTGGTGACTGGCGCCAGCCGCGGTGCGGGGCGCGGCATTGCCGTCGAGCTCGGAGCGGCGGGGGCCACCGTGTACGTGACCGGTCGAAGCGTCCGCGGCGGACCCACCACCGACGACGTGCCAGGCACAATCGAGGAGTCTGCTCAGGAGGTCACCGACCGCGGCGGCCGCGGCATCCCCGTCCGATGCGACCATACGGTCGATTCAGATGTCGAATCACTCTTCAGCCGCATCCGCGCGGATCATGGCCGGCTCGATCTCCTCGTCAACAACGTGTGGGGCGGGTACGAGGACGCCGAATGTCGCCCGCTGGCGGTCGTGCCGTTCTGGGAACAGTCCCTCCGTCAATGGGACCGCATGTTCACGGCCGGCGTTCGTGCGCATCTGACGGCTAGCCGTCTCGCGGTGCCACTCATGTTGCCCGTCCGCCGTGGTCTCATCGTGAGCACGACGGCGAACCTCGACGCGCTCCCGTACATGCGCAACGTGTTCTATGACCTGGCGAAGAACGCCATCGCGCGCCTGACGTGGGCCATGGCGCAGGAACTGCGTGAGCACGGCATCGCGGCCCTCGCCGTGGCGCCAGGGTTCATGCGCACCGAGCGTGTCGTCGAGGCCTTCCGCCGTGCCGGCGCCTCGGCTGCCCTCGACGGCCCCGGCGGGCCGAAGGAAACCACCGCCTATCTTGGCCGCGCGATCGTTGCGCTCGCGCTCGACGGGCGCGTGCTCGAGAAGTCGGGCCAGCTCGTCGAAGTCGGCACGCTTGCCCGCGAGTACGGTTTCACCGACGCCGACGGCGCGCAGCCCCCACCCTTTCGCATCCCCGGGAGCGGGTAGCGGATCTGCTGCTACTCAGCGTGATTCTGCGCTCGAGTCCCCGGCACCCCAGCCGTACCTGTACGCGGGTCTATACTGGCCGCCGTCAGCCAGGCGGGCGCGAGTTCCACACCGGCGCATACAGCTCACTGGAGGTTGCATGTCCACGCATCTGGATCAGGTCAAATCCACGTTCGACCACTTCTCCGATGCGTGGAAGACCCACGATGGGCCGGCGGTCGCCAGCTTCTTCGTCGAGGACGGCGCGATGATCACTCCTTTTGGCCAACGTGCCGACGGGCGTGCAGCCATTGCTGCGATCTACTCCGAGCACTTCGCGGCATGCTGCGCGATACCTCGACAACGTTCAGTCTCGCCAGCGTTCGGCGGTCGAGAACACCACGCATTCGCCGATGCGAACAGACCATTCACGCCCCTCATGGCCACGTCATTCTGGTCGTCCACATCGCCGCGCTGCTGCGCCGCGAGGACCAAGCTGGCGGTTCGTCGAGGCGCGGCCTTACACCTTGCTCCGGTTCCCCGGCTAGTCGCTCTGTTCTGTCACGCTTGACTTCCTCTGCCACCGGCTTGAAATCCGAAGCGGCCCCTGCCATCCTGATAGACACACGCAGTCGGCTCCGGCGCGGCAGCCGCTCACATGCACCCAGTTGGCGGGCATCATCACAACCGAGCCCGCGCCGAAGTCTCTGGCCGACGTGGCGTTTGCGCCTGTGTACCAGATACCGCTGATGATCACGTTCTTCAGCTCACTGCTGTGCGCATGCAGTGGATTGTCGGTCCCGGCCGGACACTTTTCGTCATCTGTGTGTATTCCCCAGTGGCGGGTTCGCCCGAGAGCACGCGAACTGCATGCCTTTCCGCTCGGGCAGCTCGGTCCACGTCAGCTCAGCGAACGAGACCATCAGCGGCCGTCTGTCGCCCTGCGTCCGTTGCCGCGGCCGGCTTCGCGCCGCCCTGCGCAAGCGCCGCCGTCCCAAGACATACGGTTGCCAGCGTCACCCACGACGACCTTCATCGCATACCTCCTCGGATGATCCTCTTACCGCGATCGAGCTCTACAGCGCCACCTCGGCTAAGGATCCGTGCTGGACGTAGAGCCGGTCCGCAGCTCGAGCGTCCAGCTGATCGTGGCCGCGACTGCGTTCGGCGGAGTTGACCATTAGACGCCGAGCACCGGCAGATACGCACGCCACGGCCCGACCGCCTCCCGGTACTGCCTGGCGAGCACGCGCGCCGTCTGCGCAACGTGGCCCAGATCGTGCGCCACCCACGTCGCGAGGAGCTGCCGGAGCGTAACGGTCCCCAGCTCCGGGTGTTCTCCTTCCAGCGCCAGCTCACGATCGGAGAGCTGCCACCCGCGAAGGGTGATCAGGTTGTCCGCGCGCAGCAGCGCGAACTCGTCGAGCAGCTCGGCGAGGCTCTTACCCCGGCTCTCGTGATACTGCGCGAACCGGTCGTACGGCTCGAACCGCCGGTTCGCCCCCTGTGCGAGGATGATGCGGGCGCGTGGGATCCAGTCCGTGCGCTCGCCGTGAATCAGGTGACCGACGTTGTCGAAGGCGCTGAACGTGTCGGGACCCTCATTCGGTGACGTCCACGCCTCGGGCAGACCGCCGAGAAGAGCGCGAAAGGTTGCCGGCGTACGCTCGAGAACCTCGAACGCGTGGGTCAGCTGGAACTGCATCGGCTTCCTCCTCCAGTGCGCGTCAGCATTCGCGACGTCTCCGCCTCGTCAGCCAGCCCGCGTGTCGATGATCGCATCGCCGTCGCCTGCAAGCCCGGTGCACACCGAAGGCTGCGACGCACAGGGGGGCAGCCACGCAGCAGCTCACGTCTTTCGTTGTCGGGCGGTCACCGGTCCGGTAACGTCTAGAGATGTTGCCGCCCGACGCTCCGGTTGTCCACAGCTTCCCGCTTCCACTCTCCGCGTATCCGCACGCGTCGCCCGACGGCCTTCTCGGGACCCTCGCAGACCGCGCGCAGATCGAGCCGTTCAATCTGATTGCCACCGGCATTTTCCTGCTCGCAATCCTTCACACGTTCCTCGCAGCACGGTTCACGGTGCTGGCCCACCGGATGGAGGAGCGACACGAGGCGCACCAGCGCGCGCTGCGGCTGCCGCTCGTGCCCAGCCTTCGCGCCGAGGCCCTGCACTTCCTCGGCGAGATAGAGGTGGTCTTCGGGCTCTGGGTCGTCGTTCTGCTGATGGCCATGCTGTCGTTTTTCGGCTGGGAAACCGCGACGCACTACCTCAATGAGGGCGTCAACTACACCGAGGCGCTGTTCGTCGTCGTGATCATGGCGCTGGCGGCAACACGCCCGGTCGTGCTGCTGGCCGAGTCCTGGATGCGCAGGGTGGCAGTGCTGGGCAAGGAGACTCCCGGGGCCTGGTGGCTGACAATTCTCGTGATCGGGCCGCTGCTCGGATCGTTCATCACCGAGCCGGCGGCCATGACCATCTGTGCATTGTTGCTCGCACGTCAGTTCTATGACCTCGTGCCCAGCACCAAGCTGAAATACGCCACGCTGGGGCTGCTGTTCGTGAACGTGTCGATTGGAGGAACGCTCACCCACTTCGCGGCGCCTCCCGTGCTCATGGTCGCCAGGCCCTGGAGCTGGGATTACGTCTACATGAGCACGCATTTCGGCTGGAAGGCGGCGACCGCGATCTGCGTGTCCTGCGGCCTGTACTTCCTGGCGTTTCGGGGCGAGTTCAGGCGTCTCGCGCAGAAACCACCCCAGCCCGATTTCGACCGTTCCGAGGACGGCGTCGATGAGGAGCCTTCCGTCGCAACGTTACCGCCCCCCATGTGGGTAGCAGCCGTTCACCTGCTGTTCATCGCGTGGACCGTCGTGAACGCCCATCACCCTCCGCTCTTCATCGGAGGCTTCCTCTTCTTTCTCGGCTTCGCGCGGGCGACACGCCCCTATCAGAGCCCGATCGATCTGAAGCCGCCGCTGCTCGTGGGGTTCTTTCTGGCGGGGCTCGTCATCCATGGGGGGCTGCAGGGGTGGTGGATTGAGCCGACGCTCGCCAGCCTCCCCGTCCGGCCTCCCTACTATGGCGCGATGCTCCTGACCTCGTTCAACGATAATGCGCTGGTCACGTACCTGGCGACGCTGGTGCCCAGCCTGACCGAGTCGATGCAATACGCGGTCGTTACGGGCGCCGTCACCGGCGGGGGATTGACGGTCATTGCCAATGCGCCGAACCCGGCGGGCCAGGCGATCCTCAGCCGGTTCTTCGACGGGAGCGTGTCGCGTTCCGCCTCCTGCTCGGGGCACTAGTACCGACAGCAATCGCCACGCTGGCGTTCAGGTTTCTATAGGAGACGCACGAGGACCCCGGGTGACCCCCCGCACGGCTGCGGTGGGTAGTGCGATAGGATGCCAGTGATCTGTGGGAGCAGGGAGCCATACATGAGAATCGTCGAGCGGGAAGTCGGGAACGTGACCGTTCTCGATCTCGAGGGGAAGCTGACACTGGGCGACGGCGCGCCGGAGTTCCGCGAGGCCGTCGATGCGCTCGTCGCGGCAGGACGCGTCAAGGTGGTGTTCGGCCTGCAGAAGCTGGGCTTGCTCGACAGCAGCGGCCTCGGCGAGATCGTCCGGGCGCACACGTCCATGACCTCGCGCGGGGGCGGCGTCCGCATGCTGCAGCCCACCGATCGCACGGCCATGCTCCTGAAGATCACCAAGCTGTCGACGGTGCTGCCGTCGTTCGACTCGGAAGAGGCGGCGGTGGGAAGTTTCTCCGTAGCCCCGCTCGCTTCCACATCGCCCGGCCCCCTCGGTCCCTGGGTCCAGAAGCTTCAAGGCAGATTTCGTCACATCCCGCGGAAGGCGATGACAATCTCCTCGTCCTCTTCCTCCCTGACAGTCCTGAGATCCAGCAGGAAGCGGTCGTCGTCGATGCGGCCGATGATCGGCGTGTCGAGCCCGCGGCATCGCGCGTCCAATGCGTCCGCGCTGTGCGAGCCGTGCGCAATGGCAATCAGCCGGGTAGGCAGCACGCTCCCTGGCGCGCTGCCCCCGCCGATCGTCGACACCCCGTCCACGACCTGCGTCAACCAGCCCGCAGTGCGCACCGCGGAGGCCACGCGATCCGCCCGCGCGCCGATCGCCTCTGCCCTGAGCTTCGCCATGCGCAGCACGGGCAGCGACTCGTCGGCCCGGCCGGCCAGGTGCTCGACCAGGGTTCCTTCGAGTGCGGCGTACGTGAGCTTGTCGACGCGCAGCGCCCGCAGCAGCGGGTGCTTCCGCATCCTGTGCCAGGAGCGCCGTGCGCCCGACGATCACGCCGGCCTGCGGCCCACCCAGCAGCTTGTCGCCGCTGAAGCACACGACGTCGACACCCGCCCCGATGCTCTGCTGAACTGTCGGCTCGTGCGCGAACGATGCAATCTCCGTCGGGCCCATCAGGCGTAAAGCCGCTCCCCAGGTCCTCGACGACCGGCACCGAGAAGCGCCGGCCCAGCGCCACCAGCTCTGTCAGGGGCGTCCGCTCCACGAAACCTTCAATCCGGAAATTGGATGGGTGCACGCGCAGGATGGCGCCGGTCGCCTCGCTGATCGCCAGCGCATAGTCGGCCGCGCGCGTGCGGTTCGTGGTGCCCACCTCGCGCAGCCGCGCGCCCGATTGCGCCATCACGTCCGGGACCCGGAAGCCGCCGCCAATCTCGACGAGCTCGGCCCGGGATACCACCACCTCACGGCCCCGTGCCAGCGCGGCCAGCGCCAGCAGGGTGGCCGCGGCGCAGTTGTTCACGACGACCGCGGCTTCTGCTCCCGTCAGGCGGCAGAGCAGCCCTTCGGCATGCGTGTCGCGCGCCCCGCGACGGCCGGCGTCGATGTCGTACTCGAGATTCGTGTAGCCGCCGGCCAGACTCGCGGATGCGGGCCAGTGCCGCCTCGCCCAGGGGAGCGCGCCCGAGGTTGGTGTGGAGGATCACGCCGGTCGCGTTGATGACGCGCCTGAGCGAGGGGCGGAAGCTGGCCGCCAGCAGCGCGCCTGCGCGCGCCTCGATCGTCGCCGCGATCTCGCCTCCCCCGGGGGCAGGCCCCGCGCCCGCCAGATGCGCGCGCACTTCGGCCGCCGCCGCGCGCACCGCCTCTGTGACGGCGCCGTGTCCGTAGCGCGAGACGAGCACCTGGACACCCGGCCGGAGCGTGAGCTGATCGATGGAAGGGATTGCGCGTGCGGTCATGCTGCTGCCACTGCCGCGCGTGAGGATAACACCCGGGATGCGGCGCGTCCCAGCGCCGCCGATAACGCGAACGTGACAGCGCCCCGAAGCGGGAGGGTGGTACGACGTCCTGCCGGCCACGAGGCGCGTCCACGTGGAGACCTGGACGCCCGCTTGCCTGGTGACTGCCGTCGGGATACAATCTCGCGTCTGTCGCGCGTCCGACGCGCGCGACGTCCGGTCATCGCGTCACATGTCCAACGCCAGCAGCAACCCGGATCCTTCCGAGGTGTTCCCCCGCGGCTCCGGCACACCAGCCTACCAGCCGCGCGAGCGCTTCTGGCCGTACGCGGATCTGCCGGAGCAGCCGACCCCGGAGGAGCTGGCCGCGCTGGATCCCGACCTGCACGCCGCCCTTTTTGGCGCGCCTCCCAGACCGTTCTCCTTCACGCTCACGTTTCCGCCCTTTGAAGCTCCGGATTACGACCGCGCCGTCGCGCTGGCGCGTGCGTCCGCGGAATACCGGGAAACGGGCAGCGGCGACAGCTTCCGCCACCGGGCGCGCTTCTACCCGCAGGACGCAGGCGCGCTCAAGGACCTGTTCGAAATCATCGGCCGCTATGACGCCGCCGAGGTGCTGGTCGACGACCGGCCGGTGCCGTTCGCGCGTGAGCTGTGGCTGCCGCTGCTCTGGATATTGAGCCTGCGCGTGCCGGTGTGATGACGGCCGACATGCCCGCGGGTGACAAGGGAGGTGGAGGTTGAAAACGGGGGCAGGTGCTCGCGATGAGCGGCGACGAGGTGAGAACGGTGGCGCCGGCGTCCGCCCCGTGTGGTCAGACGCCGGCACCGCGCGGAGTGTTGTCAGACCTTAATCACGTTACCAGCCTGCGGGCCCTTGGGGCCGTCCACGATTCTCGAACTCCACCGCCTGGCCTTCTTCGAGCGACCGGAAGCCGTCGCCCGTAATCGCCGAGTAGTGAACGAAGACGTCGCTGCCGCCCTCCCGCTCGATGAAACCGTAGCCCTTGGCGTTATTGAACCACTTGACCTTGCCTGTGATGCGCATACGTTCTCTGTCCTACTTGCTTTTCGCGGTGTCAGGGTGCCGCGAGACCAACCGACCCCATCGGCGGCGATGAGGCACAAAAAAAGACCGCGGATGCGGCCTTTCGACGCGCCGTAAGCCCGCTGGCGTCGCGGCGATGATGGCAGACAACGCGACAGAGTGTCAAGACGTTGGCAGTCCACGACTTCCGAGCATATGCCCGGGCTGGAGACTGACAGGATTCATGAAACGAGCACTGCTCAGCGTGTCGAACAAGGAGGGCCTCGCCGAATTCGCGGAAGGGCTCAGCCGGCGGGGGTTCGAGCTCGTCTCGACCGGCGGCACGGCGAAGGCAATCGCCGCGGCCGGGCTGCCCGTGACCAATGTCTCCGACGTGACCGGCTTCCCGGAAATGATGGAGGGCCGCGTGAAAACGCTGCACCCGCTGGTGCACGGCGGCATCCTCGCGCGGCGCGACCAGCCCGGCCACCTGGCGGCTGCGGCCGAGCACGGCATCGGCCTGATCGATGTCGTCGCCGTCAACCTCTATCCTTTCGCAGCGGCCGCCGCCAATCCGGACACACCGTTCGACGCGCTGGTTGAAGAGATTGACATCGGCGGCCCGAGCATGGTCCGCGCGGCGGCCAAGAACTTCCGCGACGTCCTGGTCGTGGTCTCGCCTGACGATTACCCGCGCGTGCTCGCCGCGCTCGACGAGCCGGCGGGCCCCTCGCTCGCGTTCCGGTTCGATCTCGCCCGCACCGCCTTCGCGCACACGGCGGCGTACGACGGCGCCATCGCGTCCACGCTCGAGGCGATCACGCTGACGCCGGCGCGGCGCCCCCGTTCGCGACGCCGGAGCGAACCGTCGGCGCGTCGCGGCTCGTGCTCGCGCTGCGGAAGGTGCGCGACCTGCGCTACGGCGAGAACCCACACCAGCCGGCGGCGTGGTACGCGGCTGCGGACGAGGGCCTTGGCGGCGGCCCTCGTGCTCCAGGGCAAAGAGCTTTCGTACACCAATCTGCTCGATCTCGACTCGGCCGCGCGGATCGCCGTGGAGTTCACCGAGCCCGCGGCCGTCGTCATCAAGCACACCAACCCGTGCGGCGCCGCAACGGGCGACACGATCGCCGAAGCCTACGTGCGGGCGCGCGATGCGGACGCGCTGGCGGCCTTCGGCGGGATTGTCGGGCTCAACCGCCCGCTCGACGCGGCCACCGCGGAAGCGATCGTGAGCACGTTCATCGAAGCGGTCGTAGCCCCGGCGGTCGACGACGATGCGCGTGCGATCCTGGCGAAGAAGACAAACATGCGCGTGGTAGTCGCGAGCTTCGAGCGCGCGACGACGCCGGGCCTGGAGTTGCGGTCGATTCTCGGCGCCGTGCTCGCTCAGGCGCGCGACGTCGTAACCGAGGCGCGCCTCGACTGGAGCGACCCGGCAGCGGGGAACCTGACCGTTCCCACGAGACGAAGCCCGTCCGCGGCGGAATGGCAGGCGCTCCGCTTCGCCTGGCGCGTCTGCGCGCACGTCAAGTCGAACACCGTGATCTTCACGGGCCCGGATCGGACCCTGGCGATCGGCGCCGGGCAGATGAGCCGCGTCGACGCCGTGAACGTCGCGGTCATGAAGGCGGCACAACACCGGACAGACCTGCTGCGTGGCTCGGTCGCCGCGTCTGACGCGTTCTTTCCGTTCCGGGATGGACTCGACGCGGTCGCCGCGGCCGGCGCCACCGCCGTCGTGCAGCCGGGCGGTTCCGTGCGGGACGCCGAAGTCATCGCCGCCGCCGACGAGCACGGCATGGCGATGGTGTTCACCGGTCGGAGGCACTTCAGGCACTGAACGATGGTGACAGCTTCGAACGAGAGCCGTGTTGTGGGACATGGACGGCACGCTGATCGACTCGGCCGAATACCACTGGCTCACGTGGCGCGACACGCTGGCGGGCGAGGGGCACGCGCTCACCGACGAGCAGTTCGCATCGTGGTTCGGGCAGCGCAACGACGCCATCCTGCGGCGCTACTTCGGCGACGGGCATCACGACCGCGGAGATCGCGCGGCTCGGAGAGTCGAAGGAGGCGCGCTATCGCGTGATGGTTCGCGAGCGCGGCATCGAGCCGCTGCCCGGCGTGCGACGGTGGCTGACGCGCCTGCGCGAGACGGGCTGGCGTCAGGCCGTCGCCTCGTCTGCGCCGCCGGCGAACATCGAGGTGATCATCGAGGTGCTCGGCCTCGCACGCGTCTTCGACGCCTGGGTGTCGGCCGAAGAAGTGGCGCACGGCAAGCCCGCGCCGGACGTCTTCCTGCGCGCGGCCGAGAAGCTCGGCGTTGCCGCCCGCCCGGTCCGTCGTCGTCGAGGACGCGCCGGCCGGCGTCGAGGCGGGCCGGCGCGGCGGCATGCGCACGATTGGGCTCACCTCCATGGGTCGCGCCCGCTCGTTGCCGATATCGTCGTCGGGTCGCTCGAACATCTGCCGGACGATGCGTTCGAGCGCCTGGTGGGTGACGCGACGTGATCGACGGGGCGCGGCCCCTGTTCAGCTCGCCGGCCGATCGTCGCACCGCGACTCTTGCCTGGATCGGTGCTGGCGCTGCCTCCTTCCTGCTCATCGCACTCGTCGGGTTCACCAGCGGCGATCCGGATTCCAGGGTCTACGCCGGCATCTCCGCGCGCCTGTCGGTCGAGCCGTTCGGCGATGGATAGCACCCGAGTGGTGGGGGCTGTGGGATTTCACAGGGCCCTTTCGCGAACACCCGATCGGTATCTTGGTCCTGCCTGCGCTGCTCGGGCGCCTGGGTTACCCGGCGCCCAGGCCGCCTACGCCGTGAATGGCGCTGTTCCAGACGTGTCGATCGTGCTGGTGCAGCTGATCGCGGCGCGCTGGTGCGTCGCGGCGCGACGCGCGCGCGCTCGGGTGGATCGTGCAGCTCATGCCGATCGCATTCGTCTTCCGGGTCCGGGCGAACCAGGAATACGCGGTGCTCGCGGGCGTGCTGCTGGCCCTGTTCGCGACCGAACGTTCGCGCGCGCGTCCGGTGTGGGCGTGGTTGACGGCGCTCGGATTTGCCTGGGCGCTGCTGGTCAAAGGAGTCTTCGGCTTCCTCGTACCGATCGCCTGCGGCGTATGGCTCGTTGCAGCCGAATGGTCCGATCGCGCGAGTGCCGGCGCCGGACGCTCCGGCAGAAACGATGCGTCGCGGCGCGCCGTGCCGTGGGTCGCTCTCACGTCGTGCTGCTGGTCGCCCCCATGCTGACCATCACGTACGAGTAGGCGTATCGTGCCGCGACCGGGCGATTCGTTCCTCGCGTTCTACACCGGGCCTCGCCTCAGGCCCGACGCTGTCGCCGGAGGCGCGATCGACCGCGCGGGCTACAACATCGTCTGGTACACCGGCGCGCCTCGCCTGGTACGCGTTCCCGTGGAGCATCGTCGCGCTTGGCGGCGTTCGGGAGGTGGGCGCTCGAGCGCCCGCAATCGCGCGCGGACGAGGTCGTCGACAGTGTCCGACGCGGCCGCGGGCTGTGCGCGCGCCTGGTGTTCGCGATTGTCGGCGTCATTTCTCCTGATCGTGCTGTTCTCGTTTTCCGATCGGAAGGCCGATCGCTTCATCTTTCCCGCGTACTACTTCATGGCCGCCGCGGGAGGAATCGTGGCGATCCGCTCCTCGCCCGCCTTGTCGCGCGTCGCGAATCGGCTGGATCGGCCCTGGATTCCCGCCGCGTGCTGGATGGCGCTGTTCCTGCTGCGACTCGGTACCGGCTCGCACCTGCCGCAGTTCACGTTCTGGCGATCGTAAAGCAGCACCGCCCCCAGGTCTCGTCTTCGATGGCGCCCAACGACGGGGCGCCGCAGGCGGGCATTCCTCGCGCCCGATGCAACTTTCAGTCATATAATCGGCAGCCCTTCGCGAATACGCCGATCGACAGATGACACTGATCCTTGGATCCCGGATAGGTCGCTACGAGATCCGCACACCTCTCGGCGCCGGCGGCATGGGAGAGGTGTATGTCGCGCACGACCCGAACCTCGGACGGGACGTGGCGATCAAGGTGCTGCCGGCGGCGTTCTCAGCGCGATCCCGACCGGCTGACGCGCTTCGCACAGGAGGCGCGCGCGGCAGGCGCGCTTGAACCACCCGAACGTGCTCGCCGTCTACGACGTGGGCACCGACAACGGCGTGCCCTACATCGTGGCTGAACTGCTCGATGGCGAGCCCTTGCGGGCGAAACTGTGGGCGGCCGACGCTGCCACCGCAAGACGCTCGACTACGCGGCGCAGATCGCACGCGGTCTGGCCGCCGCGCACGAGCGCGGCATCGTGCACCGCGATCTGAAGCCTGAGAACGTGCTCATCACGGCCGATGGACGCGCGAAGATCGTCGACTTCGGCCTCGCGAAGCTCGCATTGCGGGAAGAGTCCGAAACCGCGCCGGACCTGGTGACGCGGCCCGCCGGCACAGATCCCGGCGTGGTGCTCGGGACCGTCGGCTACATGGCGCCGGAACAGGTGCGCGGGCAGAAGGTCGACCATCGCGCCGACATCTTCTCGCTTCGGCTGCATCCTCTACGAGATGCTCGCGGGGCGCAAAGCGTTCTGGAAAGCGTCGGGCATCGAGACGCTCAACGCCATCCTTGCGGAAGACCCGCCCGACCTGGCCGCATCGAACCCTGCGCCCGCACCCGCGCTGCAGCGGCTGATGGTGCGGTGTCTCGAGAGAACCCGGCGGCCCGGTTCCAGTCCGCCAGCGATCTCGCATTCGCGCTGGATGCGTTGTCCTCGAACTCCGGCATCAGCGCGTCTGGAGAGACGACAGCGCTCACGCAGTCGCCGATGGGATCCGCGTGGCGCAGGCGGCTCCCTTGGCTGGTCGCCGCGATGGCTGTTGTCGCGGCGGCAGTGCGCTGGCGCATTGTTGATCGCGCGTGGTTCGCCGCCGCAGGCACAGCGCGTGCGGTTCCAGGTCCACGCGCCGGACGGGGGCAGGTTTCAGTGGATACTCGGCACATCGTCGGTCATATCGCCTGACGGGCAGAGACTCGTACTCGTCATCACCAACGACGGTCGCACTCAACTGTTTACCCGCGCACTGGACAGTCCTGAGGCGAAGCTGCTCGAGGGTACAGTGGGCGCCTCGCACCCGTTCTGGTCGCCGGACGGCCGCTCGCTCGGCTTCTTCGCCGAAGGGAAGTTGAAGCGGATTGAGATTGCTGGTGGGTTGCCTCAGACGATTTGCGACGCCCCGAGCGCCCCCAGCAGCTGGGGCCGTGACGGCACGATCCTCTTCTCCCAGGACGGCCGCATCCTCCGCGTCCCTGCGAGCGGCGGCAATCCGGTCCCCGCGGCGAAGCCGGACGCTCCGCGCAAAGGAGTGGACTATGACCCCTACTTTCTTCCCGACGGGCGTCATTTTCTCTACAGCGTCTGGAATGGGGCAAACCGCGAGCTTTGGGTGAGTGCGCTCGATTCGGCTGACACGAAGCGCTTCTGAAGGTGCGCTCTCGCGCGGTCTACGTCCCGCCCGGTTACCTCCTCTTCGTGCGAGAGGGCACGTTGCTGGCCCAGCCTTTCGACACCCGCACGCTCACTGTCAGTGGCGAGCCGGTCGCAGTCGCAGAAGACCTGGTCTACTTCCAGGAGACCGGGATGACGGACATCTCCGCCTCGACCGACGGCATGCTGGCCTACCTGTCAGGAAAGAACGTGACGCGCTTGCGATGGTTCAGCCGGGACGGAGCCGAACACGGCAGTGGTGGGCGCGCCGGCGGACTACAACTTCCCGCGCCTCTCGCCCGACGGACAGCGCCTGGCGGTCAACATCGTGGATCCGCGCACGGCGTCGACCGACGTATGGCTCATCGATCTCTCGCGCGGCGGGTCTTCGCGGTTCACGTTCGATTCAGGGGTGGAGTGGGGCCCGGCCTGGTCGCCGGATGCGAAGCGGATCGCGTTTGCGGGCAACGGCAGCGGGGGGAGGATGCCGAGCCTCTATGTCAAGGTCTGGCGGATGCCGGGACCGGCGAGTCGGCTCGTTCCGGCCGGGGGAGAGCCGCAGTTCCCCTGGGACTGGGCGCAGACGCCGGCCGGGCAGTTCATCCTCTATCCTGACCGTACGCCGACGACTGGGTCCGATCTGATGCTGTTGCCGCTTCAGGGCGACCGGAGAATCCGCCCGTGGCTTCGCACCAGGTTCGACGAGAGTGACGCTCGGGTGTCGCCGGACGGCAGGTGGGTGGCCTATGTCTCGACCGAATCTGGCCGCCGAGACGTGCTACGTCCGCCGCCTTTGATGGGACTGCCGAAGCGATCCAGATCTCCACGTCCGGTGGCATCACGCCGCGGTGGCGGCGGGACGGCAGGGAACTGTATTACCTTGCGCCGGGCGGCAACATGATGGCTGTTGCCGTGCAGGACGGAGCGGGCTTTCACGTGGGAAACCCCGCCCACCTGTTTCACGTCGAGGTCGCCACCGATGACTTCGGACATACAGACGTCTCCCCGGATGGCCAGCGGTTCCTCGTCAACACCGGTGGCGGCTCCCAGGCGCCTTCGGTGACCGTCGACATGAACTGGACGGCCGCCCTCGGTAAACGGTGACCGTTCACGAGAATCCGAGGCTCGCCTCGAGGCGGCCTGCTCAATCGCGCGACCGATGCGCCTCTTACGCGTCGACGTGTCCGCTGAAGAAGGATGCGACTGCCGCCTGCTGCGGCGCGACGCTCTTCCGGACGCGATCGATCTCCTGCTCCGTCATCGGCGAGAAGCCGCGCGCGATGGCGATGTTCTCGGCAATGAACTCGCGCTTCGGCATCCCGACGACCACCGTCGAGACCGGCAGGCTGAGGGCGTACCGCAGAAGACTCGACATGTCTGCCTTGCCGGGGCCGGCGCCGACCAGCTTTTCCTGACTCGTCACCTTCATCAGGATGACGCCGAGACCTTTGTTCTTCGCCGTCGGAAGGGCGAGCTCCTCGAACTGCAGGGCGCGTGCGGGATTCATGGCCATCTGCACGCAGTCGAGGTCGTTCTGCTCGATCGCCTTCGCCATCACCGCACCATCGGTGTGGCTCGTCATCCCGATCGCGCGGGTCACTTTCTGGGACCGCAGCTCGTACAGCGCCTTCATGGCGCCGTTCGGCGCTTCGATGGCGGCGAGATCCTGCGCGTCGGTGAGGTCGTGCAGGTGGAGCACGTCCACGTGGTCCGTCTGGAGTCGCTTGAGGCTCGCCTCCACCTGACGAAGCGCGGCGTCGCGCGTGCGGGCCGTCCGCGGGATCTTGGTCGCGAGGACGACGTCCTTCCGCCGTGTGCGCATGAGGAGACCGACGCGACGCTCGCTCTCGCCGTCGCCGTAGCCGACTGCAGTGTCCAGGTAGCGGATGCCCTGATCGACGGCGCCGTTCAGCACTTCGAGGGCGACGGCCTCCTGCTCGTACATGAGGAACCGGCTGCCGCACCCGAAGGCCAGGCAGCGTGACCTGGAGGCCGGTCTTGCCGAACGGACGCGTCGGCAGCGCTGCTGCCGAGGCGCCGGCGTCAGCGGATGCCGCGGCGAGGCCGGCGGCGGTCAGCGTTGTGGTCTCGATGAACTCGCGCCGCGTGATCCGTCTGGCCATGCGTCCTCACCTCGTGCTTGGATCCGTATTGTCGCGCCGCGGGGTGGCTACTGCAAGGGCACGGTAGTTGCCGACTCCTGCGTTCTCATTCGACCTGCGGGCTCCGCTCTTCCCTTCAGTGACCCGCCGGTCGCGCCTTTACGAGCACCATCATCCACCCGACGAAAGTCAGGACCAGAAACGGGTAGGCGAAGAACGGCATCGGCGCTGATGTCGGCAGCAGCTGCTCACCCAGGAAGATTCGCAGCGCAACCCACGAGAAGAGACCGGCCGCCAGCACGCCGACGAGGCGGACCCACGTGGGGAAGACCGCGGGAATGCTGATCAGCAGCAGCGCGGCGGCCCAGAGCGCGACGCCGCCGGCGAAGGACGGAACGCTCCCTGCCAGGCCCGCTGCGGTGCCCGACACCAGGAGGCTCTCACCAATCGCGAACACGAGAAAGCCTGCAGCGACGCAGTCCTCCCCCTGCCGGAGAAACCGCACGGTCAGCAGCGCGGTCGCGACGATCAGGCCAACACCGTCGACTGCCCAAAGTACCTGGCGTAGCGCGGTCTGAGATACCAGGGTGCCTGCCACCCCGAAGACGCCGCCGGCGGCGAGACCCGCGGCCGCGACCAGATCCAGGTGTCGCACGCGCGTGGATGACATAGCTGCCTCCCTCCATTTTCGACGATCGATGGAGCCGCTGCCGCTGCAGGATGTGCACGGAGGCGGCGCGTGATGTGGAGCGACGAGATGACGAACGGCGCCGGGCCTCGAGTGCCGGCGGAAAGCAGGAATTCTGCACAGCCCCCGCACGAATGCAAGCGCCACCCCGCGAGCGGCCGCGACCCCGCCGAGTCGTGCTGACGCTGTAGAATGGCGCCGGAGATCACGCCTGTCGTCCCCCCGACTCGCCGCGCGTCGATGTGGCCACCGTCATGGCCGACCTTCAGGGACGTGTCCGGGCGCAGGTGCGCGAGCGGCTCGCGGCGGCGGGATCCCCGGAGTTCAGGGACCCCGAGATCTTCGATGAAGTCTCGCGCGTCTTCCGGCGCGGCCTCGAAGGACGCGATCGCGGTGAGCTGCTGCTGCCCGAGCTGCTGCCCGACGAGCAGGAGTGGCGGGTCGACACGCCGCTGCGCTTGTCGACGCACCGGCCCGTGGTCGGCGGTGCGTTCCTGTTCCTGAAGCGCCGTATTCTCCTGCCGCTGAACCGCTGGCTCTACGAGTACCACGCGCGAGCACTTTCGCCGGCAGCACCAGGTGAACCTCGTGCTGTTCGCGTGCCTCGAGTCGCTCGCGATCGAGAACGCCCGGCTGCGGCAGGACATCGACGCGTTGCGCAGCGCGGCCCCCGCGCCCTTGCCCGGCGTGCCGCCCGGAGCCCCACGGCCGCCCCGATGAGGCTCGCGTGCGTCGTCCACCGGTACGGCACGGACGTGACCGGTGGATCCGAAGCGCACTGCCGAACGATCGCCGAGCACCTCGCCGAACGGCACGATGTGACCGTGCTGACGACAACGGCGAAGAACTACGTGACGTGGCGCAACGCCTACCCGGCCGGTGAAACGAGGGTGAACGGGCTGCGCGTCGTCCGTTTCCACGTGCAGCGTCCGCGCCGGCTGCACGAGTTCCGCGACCTCAGCGACCTGGTGTTCACCGGCGCCGCGACGCTCGAGGAACAGGCGCGCTGGTTCGACGAGAACGGCCCGATCGTGCCCGGGCTCATTGATCATCTGACATCGGGGGTGCCGGCGCTACGACCGCGTCCTCTTCTGGTCCTATCGCTACTACCCCGCTTTCCACGGAGTGCAGGCGGTACGGGACCGCGCCGTGCTCGTGCCGACGGCCGAGGAGGATCCGCTGATCCATGCGCCGATTCTCGCGTCCTATTTCGCATGGCCGCGGGCGTACCTGTTCCTGACGCCGGAGGAACGCGATCTCGTGGCCTCGAGGCTCGCAGGCGCCACCCCGCCGTCCGCCGTCATCGGCGCCGGGCTGGATCCGCCGGCCGGACCAGGGGACCGCAAGGCGCTCGACGCCATCGGCATCCCGGAAACCTTCCTGCTCTACGTGGGCCGCATCGAGCGGAACAAGGGGTGCGAGATCCTGCTGCGGTACTTCGCTGCGTACCTGGCGGACGGTCGCCCGCCAATCCCCTTGGTCATGGCGGGTCCGGCGATCATGCCAGTTCCCGAGCACCCGCTGATCCATCCGCTCGGGTACGTTCCCGATACGGTTCGCGACGCCCTCCTGGCACATGCCCGGTCGCTCGTCGTGCCCTCACCGTACGAGAGCCTCAGCATGGTGCTTCTCGAAGCGTGGAATCGTGGCACGCCAGCGCTTGTGAACGGGCGCTGCCGTGTGCTCAAGGGGCAGGTGGAACGCGCGGATGGCGGGCCTGCATTACGGCACCGCGCGAGAGTTCGCCGAAGCTCTCGAGCTACTCGTGCGTGACCCGGCCCTGGCCCGCACGCTGGGGGGCCAGGGGCGCGCTTACGTGGACGCGGAGTATCGCTGGGCGGTTGTCATGCAGCGGATCGAGTCGTTGCTGGCCGGGAATTGACGTTGGCTATGCGGTGTACGTCCCGGTCAGGGCGCGATCGCCGCCCAGCCCGAAAGGTCGTGGAAGCTGCCGCCTGTGGTCCTGTGTCGGGTCAGGAAGTAACCACCGCCCGCAACAGCGCGTCGGCTCCCACTGTCGCGGGGCCGAACTTGCCGACCACCACGCCGGCGGCGTAATTGGCGAGGCGGGCCGCTTCGGCCGATGTCGCGCCGGCCGCAAGGGCCAGGCCGAGCGTGGCAATCACAGTGTCGCCCGCGCCGGTGACATCGGCCACTTCCCGCGCCGTCGCGGGCAGGGGCCCCTCGAACGAGTCGTCCAGCAACCACATGCCGTGCTCGCCGCGCGTGATGAGCACCCCTCCCGCGCAGGCACGATCCCGGAATGCCCGCGCAGCCGCCTGCGCGTCGGCCTCATCCCGGATGCGCAGCTGTGTGGCAATCTCCGCCTCGTGGTGGTTCGGCGTGATGAACGTGGCGCCCGCGTAGTAGGGCAGATGCGGGATCTTGGGATCGACCAGCAGCGGCACGCCCCGTTCGCGAGCGAGCGAGGCGAGGCGCATCATCAGCAGCGGCGTGACAGCGCCCTTCAGGTAATCCGACACCACGATGGCCTGCACGGTTGCCGCGGCAGCCGTTGCACGCCGGACCAGATCCGCTTCCACGCTCCCGTGGACCTCCCCATCGCTCTCGTAGTCCACGCGGGCGACCTGCTGATTGCGTGTCGTGACGACGCGCATCTTCACCGTCGTGTGCCGAGCCGGGTCGGTGAGCAGACCGTCCGGACTGATGCCCTGCGCGGCGAGGGCGGCGCGCAGCGTGTCGGCGGGCGCGTCCCCGCCGACGAGCCCCACCAGGTGCACCGTTCCGCCGAGCGCGCGAACGTTGTGCGCCACGTTTGCCGCGCCGCCCGACGCGGCTCTCTTCGCGATCGAACAGGACGACCGGCACTGGCGCCTCTGGCGAGATGCGATCCACGCGGCCGACGAGGAACCGATCGAGCATGAGGTCGCCGACGACCAGCACCGCCGCGCGCGGGAAGCGCTCGAGGAGAGTGCCGGCGCGGTCGGAGAGGAGCGGCGGCAGCGTCGGCGCGACCGTCACGGGAGGTCCGGACGTTCGGCCGCGAATGGCAGCGTGACGAGGACGAGGAACAGCATCAGGAACTCGGAATCACCGAAGTTGTACTCGAACAGGCCCGCGGCCAGCATGCCCGCGATCGCCGCGAGGGCGGTGGCGGGCAGCGACGGGAAGCGGCTGCGTCGCAGCAGCCGTGCGAGATCGATCGTCGCGATCCCGATCACGCACAGCCAGGCGGCGAGTGCCGGCAGCCCGCGTTCGGCGGCGATGTGCATGGGCACATTGTGCAGGTGGGGATTGACCTTCTCGACTGCGGTCGGATCGCGATACTGCGCGTAGAGCCGCTGCACCATGTTCGGCCCCACGCCGGTGATCGGGTGGGCCCTGACCATGGCGACGCCCTCGTGGAGCATCGCCACGCGGTCACGGCTGGTCGGATCCTTGACGTCGAATATCGAGTAGAACCGCGCGGTGATCTGGGGTGGCGAGATCGCGAAGAATGCGGCCGCGACGATCGGAATGACGGGCAGCAGGCGGAAGTCCTTCATCGCGAGCAGCAGCGCGGCGACCGCACAGGCGCCGACCCACGCACTCCGGGTGAACGTGAGCACGAGCGCGACCAGCAGGGCCGGCAGGATGACCGCCGGCCATGCGCGGTTCCCCGGCTCGAAGAGCAACCGCGCCACCGCCGCGCCCACCACGAGCAGCAGGAGGCCCGAGTACGTCATGTAGTGGCCCAGCGCGCCCTGCGGCCGCTGCCCGAGGTTGTTGTAGTTGAACAACCCGTACTGCACGATGCCCCACGCGGCGCTCGCGGCACCGACCGTGATGACGACCTGCACCACCGTCATCGCCCGTGCCCCGCGCCCGAACTGGTAGACCATCGGGACGATCAGGAACAGCACCAGCTGCTTGGAATCGACGAAGCTTGCGGCGCTGTCGTACGACGCCGCGGCCGACAGCAGCGTCAACGCCGCGTACACGAGCAGCGGCCAGAAGAAACGAGGCACGCCCACGCTCTCGTGGTGCAGCGTCGCGAAGAGCGCCCAGCAGCCGATCGAGAACGCGAGCACGATGCCGGCAACCGCGATCGAGAGCTGCAGGGCGCCGACGAAGACGAGCAGACCGATGACGCCCGCGAGCTCGACGCGGTCGCGTGGCGGTGCGCCTGCCGCGATGGAGACCGTGCTCATGCCGGTCACCGGCCGCTCGCCGATGCGGCGGGCGTCGGGTGCGGCCGCAGGGGGCCGGAAACCGTCACGTGCCCGCGCCAGCGCGCGCTCGGCCGCCGTGGCGACCTCATGTGGGGTGATCTGCCGCAGGCACCGGAAGTCTCCCGGTGCGCACACCCGCTGATCGCACGGACGGCAGGGCAGCGCCCCGGGCTCCACCCCTTCGGTGACCAGCAGAGGATCGCGCCAGGGCTCCGATCGCACGCGCAGCGTCGGACCGTAGATCCCCACGATCGGCGTGCGGGTGGTGGCAGCGAGATGCAGCGGCCCGCTGTCGCCGCCAATGTAGAGTGCGGCGCGAGCGACGAGGACGCGGAGGTCAGCCAGACCAAGCTCCTCGGTCAGCACCACGCGTCCGGCGGCCTCCACCCCGAGGATCTCGCGTGCGGCTCGCGCAATCCGGGCGACCGCGTCGGTGTCCGATGGGCCCGACGTGAGCAGGATGCGGCGGCCGGGCGAGCTGCGGGCGAGCGCTGCCGTCAGGCTCGGCGAACGCTTCAGCGGGCCAGCGGCGAAACGGGTTGCCTGCGCTCACGTGGATCACGATCAGCTCCGCCGCGTCCGTCACGCCAGCCGCGGCAAGCACGCGTTCCACGCGTTGACGGGCGTCGGCCGTTTCCGTCATCTCCGCCGGATGGTCGAGCGGGTCGAGCGGCGGTATGCCCAATGGCGCGAGCAGATCCGACTGGTTCGCCACCGAGTGCCGCGGCCGCAGCTCGCGCGGCCGGTGCACCCGGTCGCGTGTACATCCAGCCGCGGCCGGCGATCGTGTACCCGACCCGGCGCGGTGCCCCGGTCACCCTCGTCAGCCACGAGCTGCGCGGGCCGCCGTGAAAATCGATGACCAGGTCGAAGCGCCGGCCGCGCAGCGTACGCGCAAGGCGCAGATCGTCGCGGAGCCTGCGCCAGCCGCGCGTGCGCTCGCACCACCATCACCTCGTCGAGGTGCGGATTTCCGAGGACGATGGGAGCCGCGGCGCGTTCGACGAGATAGGTCAGGCGCGCGTCGGGAAAGTGGCGGCGCAGCGCTCGGATGGCGGGGGTCGTGAACACCACGTCGCCAACGAGCCGCAGACGGATGATCAGAATGTTCATCGGTGGCGCGGCCGAGACAGGCCACTAGCACTAGGGCTCGATCGTGGCTTCGTCGATCAGCATCACCGGGATGTCGTCCTTGATCGGATACACGCGATGACACTCCGGGCATTTCAACCCGGTGTCCTGGTGGACCAGCGCCAGCGGCTTATGACACTTCGGGCAGACGAGCAGTTGGAGCAACGCGGGATCGACTGCCATCAGGGCCGTTCTCCTTTTCCTCGGCCACTATACCAGAGTCATTCCGCCGCCTCTGGCCGGCGCCGCGGCCGCAAAGCGTGCGCGTCTGTGAAACAATCGAGTCACACCATGCTGGCCATTATTCCGGTGTCCGCCGTGCTGTGCCTCCTCGCACAGACGTTGCCTGCTGCGTCGGCGGCCCCTTCCGAGCGACCCGACGGCCAGCCAGACGGCGCAGGCGTACTACCAGTTCATGCTCGGCGGCCACTTCGAGTCGGAAGGCGAGCTCGACCGGGCGATGGCCGCGTATCGCGAGGCGGCCCGCCTGGATCCCGAATCGGCGGAGATTCCGTGCTGAGCTCGCTGGCTTTTTCGCGCGTCAGGGCCGCGTAGACGACGCCTCGCGCGAGGCGCGCGCCGCGCTGGCGCTCGACCCGGCGAACCACGAGGCAAACCGCATCCTCGGCAGCATACTCGCGTCGCTCGCCGACCCAGGGACGGACGGCAACGCGAACGATCGCGGTCGCCGGCGAAGCCGCCCTGCATCTCGAGCGCGGACGCCGCGGCGATGGCACCGACGCGGATCCCGCCCTCGATCTGGTGCTGGCTCGCCTGTACATCCGATCGCGCCAGCACGACAAGGCGATCACGCTGCTGCAGGACCTGCTCGAGCGCGAGCTGATTCCCGAGGCGTACCTGCTGCTCGCCGAAGCCTGGAAGGCCGCGGGAAACGCCGCCGAGGCGGCACGGGCGCTGGAGGCCGGCGCACAGGCGAGCCCCCGCCTGCTGCTCTCGCTGGCCGAGATGTACGAAGGGCAGCAGCGATGGACCGACGCCGCGGCCGCATATGAGCGCGCGGCCGCACTCACGCCCCAGTCGGCCGAGGTGAAAACCCGGTGGGCCGGGGCCTTGTTGAATGCGCAAGACGATGACGCGGCGACCGCGCGCGCGCGTCAGATGCTCGAGCAACTCGCGACGTCCGAGCCGCCGGACGATCGCACGCTGTACCTGCTGTCGCAGGCCCAGCGGCGATCGCGGGACCTCGCCGCGGCGGAGGCGACGGCGCGACGGGTGATCGCGCTCGATCCGAATGGACTCTGGGGCGCGTGGGCGCTGGCGCAGGTCCTCGAGGACCGGCGTGACTACACGGGCGTGGTCACGACCCTGAGCGCGGCGCTCTCGGACAGCTCGACACGCGAACGGCCGCCATCACGCCAGACATCGGTGATGCTCACGCACCTGGCGTTCGCCCAGCTGCAACTCGGGCAGCACGAGGATGCCGCGTCGACGTTCATGAAGGCGAAGGAGGTCTCGGGCGGCGACGAGACGTTCGACCTCTACCTGGCACAGGCCTACGTCTCCGCACGCCGTTTCGATCAGGCGCTGAACGTGCTCCGACCGCTCCGCGCGACAAATCCCCAGGACGCCCGCCTCGCACAGCTCGAAGCGCGTGCGCTTGCGGGCAGCGGCCGCCGCGACGATGCGATTGCGCACGCTGCGGGCCCTCACCGACGCTGAAGCGGATCAGCCGTCGGTCTACCTCTCGCTGGCCGACATCCTCGCGCAGGATGGCGCGCGCCACGGAGGCGCACGCTGTGCTCGACCGCGCGGCGGTCCGCTTTCCGGACGCGGCGTCGGTGCCGTTCCAGCGCGGCGCGCTGTACGAGCGCGCCAGGGACTACCCGCGTGCCGAGGAGGCGTTCAGGGCCGTGATTGCACGCGAGCCGGCGCACGCGCCCGCGCTGAATTACCTCGGCTACATGCTCGCCGAACGCGGAGAGCGGCTCGATGAGGCCGTGGCTCCTGATTCAACGGGCGCTGGCGATCGATCCCGGGAACGGCTCGTACCTCGACAGCCTCGGTTGGGCGTACTTCAAGCTGCAGCGCTACGAGGATGCGCGGACGCACCTTGCGGAGGCGGCCTCGCAGCTGCCGACGAACTCCGTCGTGCAGGATCATCTGGGCGACGCCCTGGCGGCGCTCGGGCGGCACGCGGATGCCATCGGTGCCTGGCAGCGGGCGCTCGCGGGCGACCGCGAGGCGGTCGACCAGGCGGTCATCGCGTCGAAGATCGCGCGCGCCAAGGATCTGGCCTCGCGGTGACCGGCCGGAAAAGCCCAGCACCGCCCCATCAAGGCGATCTGTGACGCACGTTGCCGGAGCGGCTCTTCCGCGCCGCGCCATCCTGAACGCCGCAATCGCGTTCCTTGCGCTGGCCGTCGCGGGTTGCGCGCCCAAACGTGTGGCATTGCCCACCGGCGCCGGCACGCCCGTCGCGGATGCCACGTCGATCCTGGCAGAGGCGCTTGGCCACTGCGCGGCGTTACGTACGCTCACGGCCGAAATCGATTTGTCGGGACAGGCCGCGGGACAGCGGCTCCGTGTCCGGCTGATAGCGGGCCTCGCCGCACCGGACAGGATCCGGCTCGAGGCGATGGCGCCGATTCGGCCCGCCGGTGTTCATCCTTGCGTCGGCTGGCGAACACGACGATTCTGCTGCTGCCCCGCGACGATCGCGTGCTCAGGGGCGAGCCACCGGCAGCGATCCTCGAGGCGCTTGCCGGGATCCGCGTGACACCGGCGGCGCTGCGGCGCCTGCTGGCGGGATGCCCGGCTGAAGAGGTGGACGCCCGGGACGTGCGCGCGATCGGTGACGACTGGGTGCTCGCCGCCACCGGCGACCGCGGCACCGCCTACCTGCACCGCGTCGGTGGCCGCTGGCGTTTCGCGGCCGTGCGCGGCGGGGCGCTCGACGCCGAGCTCCGCCCGGGCGACGCTGCACGGCCTGCGTCCGTGCGGTTGAGCAGCCCCGACGCGAGCGCGGGCGCGGCATTCGATCTCACGCTGCGGCTGTCCCAGGTCGAAGTCGACACCGACGTGCCGGAAGAGGCGTTCACCGTGCGCGTGCCGGCGGATGCCGTGGCCATATCGCTGGACGAGCTGCGTCAATCGGGTCCCTTGCGCGATCGGTCCGGCTCGTGATCCCGCTGGTCGCTCGCGCGCACGCCAAGATCAACCTCGATTTGCGGGTTGTCGCTCGCCGCGCTGATGGCTACCACGACCTGAGAACGATGTTCCAGTCGTTGGCGTTGCACGACCGTCTCGTGTTTCGGCGAAGGCGCGGCGCCTTCGCGCTCGAGAGTGCCGCGACCGATATGCCGACCGACCGGAGCAACCTGGTGTGGCGTGCGGCGCAGGCCCTGTGGTCCGCCAGCGGCCGCACGGGTGAGGTGCGCGGCGTTCACGTCACCGTCGAAAAGCGGATTCCGTCGCAGGCGGGACTGGGCGGCGGCAGCAGCGATGCGGCGGCGACGCTGATGGCGCTGAACGAGCTGTGGCGCACGCGTTTCGCTCCCGGCGACCTCGTCCGTCTTGGCGCGTCGCTCGGCGCGGACGTCCCATATTTTCTCGTCGGCGGCACGGCCCTCGGTCTCGGGCGGGGGGAGACGCTGTACCCGTTGCCGGACGTTCCCTCGATGGGTGTGCTCGTGGTGAAGCCCTCGTTCGGCGTCGTCGACAGCGGACGCGTATCGCTGGTATGCGGCAGCGCGCCGGCAGCCGAGCCAGAACGTGCAGGCACTCGCGGTGCCGTGGTACCCGGGACCGCTGGTCATCGCGAACGACCTCGAGGCGCCGGTGATGCGCCATCATCCTGAACTCGTCGCGATCCGCCGGGCGTTGCTGCGCAAGGGAGCTGAGGTGGCGCTGATGTGCGGCAGCGGATCGGCCGTGTTCGGCCTGTTTCCAACCGTCGAGAGCGCGCGGACGGCAGCCGCTGGGCTCCGCCGCCCTGCACGGGCCGGCGATCGTCGAGGCGGTGCGCCCGTGGCACGTGGTGGCGACGCGGTTCATCGGACGCGCCGGCTACCGGCGGCGCATGCTGTAGCCGGGATCGTCGCGCGGTTCGCCTCCTCCGGGTTCCGTTCCCGCGAGTCTCTTGCCCGCCTCGCGGCCGATCATATAAACTTCAGGTTTCGCGCGACGTGGTTGGGCCGTCCTGCCGGTCAGCTTCCCCCGAGAAGGTCACCGATGAGTCCCGGTTTCCTCGTGAAGACCCACGGACGGGCCAGGTCCAGGGCAGCAGCGCCGGGTGCGCGCTCTGCCGGATGGTGTGTGGCGGCCGGGTGGCGCCCGGGCAGGTGAGCGGTTGCACGACACATGGGTGACTGCTTCATGCCGACGGGATTTGGCCAGCTGAAGGTGTTTTCGGGCAGCGCGCACCCCTTGCTCGCCCGTGAGATCGCGGATTACCTCGGGATTTCCGTCGGGCAGGCGCGGCTGCGGCGCTTCCCCGACACCGAGGTCTCGTTCCAGATCGACGAGAACATCCGCGGCACCGACGTCTACATCGTGCAGCCGACGTCGGCGCCGGTCGACGAGCACCTGGTCGAGCTGATGATCATGATCGATGCGTTCCGCCGGTCGTCGGCGGCGCGCATCACGGCGGTGATTCCGTATTACGGCTACGCACGGCAGGACCGCAAAGACAAGCCGCGGGTGCCGATCTCCGCCAAGCTGGTGGCCAACGTGCTGAGCGCCGCCGGCACGAACCGGGTGCTGACGATGGATCTGCACAAGGCGCAGATCCAGGCGTTCTTCGACATTCCGGTCGATCACCTGTTCGCGGCGCCGGTGATCATCGAGTACCTCGTCGCGGCGTGCGTATCCGAACCTGACGATTGTGTCGCCGGATGCCGGCGGTGCGGAGCGTGCGCGGGCCTACGCCAAGCGGCTCGGGGCGGAACTCGCGGTCATTGACAAGCGCCGGAGCGAGGAAGGGCCGGAGGTGATGAACGTGATCGGCGACGTCGAGGGCCGGACGTGCATCATCCAGGACGACATCATCGACACGGCTGGGACGATCCAGAAGGCGGCCAACGCGCTGAAGGCGAACGGCGCCGCTCGCGTGCTCGCCTGCGCCGTGCACGGTGTGCTCTCGGGCCCCGCGATCAAGCGCATCGAGGAGTCACCGCTCGACGAGCTGATCGTCACCAACACGATCCCGCTCACGCCGGAGCGGGAGCGGTGCTCGAAAATAAAGGTGCTGTCGGTCGCGCGCCTGCTCGGCCAGGCGATCCGCAGCATCCACGAGGAGACCTCGGTCTCTTCGCTGTTTGTGTAGCTGGAACACGGATCGACTCGCACGAAAGGCAAGTTTTCCAGTTGTCAGTTTTCAGTTGTCAGCCGAGTCGAGGCCGTTTCGGCCTGATGACGGGAACGCTGGACTCTGAATCGATGAAACTGAAGACTGATAGAACTGAAGACTGAGAACGCAGAACGACTGAGAACTGAAATGGACGCAACACTGCAGGCGGTCAAACGGGGCGACAAGGGCAAGAACGAGGCGCGGCGGCATCGCGCGGCGGGCCGGCTGCCGGCGGTCGTGTACGGGGCCGGGGATCCGATGCCGGTGACGGTCGAGCCGAAGGCGCTCTCGAAGATCCTCCACAGCGAGTCGGGTGCGAACACCCTGATCACGCCTGTCGATCGACGGCGAGGCAGACTCTCGCGTGCTCGTGAAGGAGTACCAGCTCGATCCGATCACGCGGCACTTCCTGCACGCCGACTTCTACCGGGTCGCGATGGACAGGGCGCTCACGGTGAACGTCAGCGTCGTGCTCGAGGGCGAGCCGAAGGGCGTCAAGCAGCAGGGCGGCGTCCTCGACTTCGTGACGCGCGAGGTCTCGATTGAGTGCCTCCCGGGCGATATCCCGGAGCACATCGTGGTCGACGTCAGCGAGCTGATGCTGAACGAGGGCGTGCGTCTCCGCGATGTCGCGAAGGACGTCAAGTGGACGCCCGTCAGCGATCTCGACACGCTGCTCGTCCACGTCATCCCGGTGCGTGTGGCCGAGGAGCCCGCGGCCTGACGCGGCCGCCGCGGCGACGACGCCCGCGGAGCCCGAGGTGGCGAAGAAGGGCAAGACGGACAAGGACGAGGACAAGGCCTGAAGCTCGTCGCCGGGCTCGGGAACGCGGGCGCACGCTACCGCGACACGCGGCACAATGTGGGCTTCCGGGTCATGGACGAACTGGCGCGGCGCGAGCGCGTCGCGTTCGAGTCTGCGCCGGCCGAGGCACTCGTGGCGCGGCTGCGGCTGGGCGCCGAGCCGGTGCTGCTGGTCAAGCCGCTGACGATGATGAATCTCAGCGGCGAGGCGGTGCGGCGCGCTGGCCGGTACTACAAGGTGGAGGTCGGCGACCTGCTCGTCGTCGCCGACGATGTGAACCTGCCGCTCGGGCGGCTGCGGGCGCGGGCCCGCGGATCGGCCGGCGGACACAACGGGTTCAAGTCGATCAGGCAGCACCTCGGCACCGATGCCTTCGCGCGGCTGCGCGTGGGGGTGGGCCGAGGCGATGCCAGACGGGACCTGGCCGACCATGTGCTCGCGACGTTCGCGGCGGACGAGCGGCAGGTGATCGAGGAGGCCATCGCGGCGGCAGCCGACGCGGTGGTCATGTTCGTCGCCGAAGGGATCGAGCCGGTGATGAACCGGTTCAATGCCCCGCCGGCGGCGGAGGAGCGCTCGGAGTCGCAGGAGCGCTCGCAGAAGAGCTCGCTGGAGAGCACACGATCGGAAGACAGCACAGCAGCGCGAGAAGGACAGTCAACAGTGAACAGCGCGCGGCGCGTGTGGCGCCGCGACCGACTGACTCCTTGCCCCACGAGTCACCGCGTGCGAATCGCGGTGCACGCGCCGGATCCGACCGGTGCAGGGGCCGTTGGCGGGGCGCAATGTCCCGTCATCATCGACGTCCAGAAGGAGTGTTTATGAGCACACGCAAGTACGAGCTCGTGTACGTCGTCTCACCGGAGCTGAGCGACGAGCAGGTGACGGCCGTGCACGACCAGGTGCAGGCGATCGTCACGCGCTTCGGCGCCAAGATCGAGAAGACCGACAACTGGGGCCGGCGCAAGCTGGCGTACGAGATCGGCCATCACAAGGAGGGCACCTACGTCCTCGAGGTCATCAACGGCACGGGCGAGTTGATGAAGGAAATCGACCGCCGGCTGAAGGTCGTCACCGACAGGTCATCCGCCACATCGTCGTGCGGGTCGACGAGGAGGAGCGGGTCGTGAACCGCACGCGGACGCGCCGCACGTCCCAGCAGCATCGCCGGCGCATCGCGCGCGGGTTGCCGCCGGAAGTGCAGGAAGGCGAGAAGCGCCGCGACAGCGATGATCGCGACGATGGCGGCTTCGACGAGGCGGGAGTGTAACCATGGCGATGCAAAAGCGATCCGGAAGTGGCGGCGGCCGGGGGCGGTCGGGCGCGCGGGGCGCGAACGCGGCCACCGGCGACAAGGCGGCGCAGGCGCAGCGCCGCGGCGGCCTGTTCCGCCGGCGCAAGGTCTGCAAGTTCTGCGCGGACAAAATCGACGACATCAACTACAAGGACGTGAAGCTGCTGCAGCCGTTCGTGCCGGAGCGCGGCAAGATCCTGCCGCGGCGGATCTCGGGCACGTGCGCGATGCATCAGCGCAAGCTGCGCACGGCCATCATGCGCGCGCGCGTCATCGCGCTGCTGCCGTACGTGACCGACTGACGTTCGTGCGCCACGGGCCCCGCGCTGACGGGCGCCGGCCCGTGCCGCGCACGCGAAGAGGACAGCCATGGAAGTAATTCTTCGAGAGCACGTCGAGAACCTCGGGCAGCGCGGCGATGTGGTCAAGGTGGCGAGCGGCTTCGCCCGCAACTACCTGCTGCCGCGCAAGCTCGCGCTGACCGTGACCGACGGCAACCGGAAACAGATCGAGCGCGAGCGCAAGGTCGCGGACATGCGCGAGGCCGAGGAGCGTCAGGGCGCCGAAGCCCTCGCGGCTCGCCTTGCCGCCGTGGAGATCGTGATCGCGCGCCGCGTGGGCGGCACCGAAGCCCTCTACGGCTCGGTGACGAGCGCCGACATCGCCGAGAGCCTGGCCGCCAAGGGCTTCGAGATCGAGCGCCGCAAGATCCAGCTCGCCGACCCGATCAAGCAGCTGGGCGAGTTCCAGGTGCCGATCCGCTTGCACCGCGAGGTCACCGCGAACGTGAAAGTCGTCGTCGCCAAAGAGGGGTAGACAGGTCGACGGTCAACGGTTAGCGGTTAGCAAAGAGGGCCGGCTCGTCCGGCCCTTTCTTTTTTGCTACACTGCATCGCCCGCGCCGAAGCGCCGCGCGGTTCCCCTTTCAACTGTCAACTCGTTCCTGACACGTCAGCCGTCCCGCGTGCCTCACGATGCCAGACGTCGCTGTTTCCGAACGTACGCTGCCGCACAACCTCGACGCCGAGAAGTCGGTGCTCGGCGCGATCCTGATCCACAACGAGGCGTTCAATTACGCCGCCGAGGTGATCACGTCGCGCGACTTCTACCGGGACGCGCACCGGCGCATCTTCGAGAAGATGGAGCACCTCTCCGAGCACGCCGACGCGATCGACCTGGTCACGCTGAAGGAGGAGCTGACGCGGGCGGGCGAGATCGACGAGATCGGCGGCCTGGCCTACCTCGACGTCCCTCATCGACGGCGTGCCGCGGTCCACCAACGTCGAGCACTACGCGCGGATCGTCAAGGAGAAATCGGCGCTCCGGGCGCTCATCCTCGCGTCTCAGCGCATCAGCGCGCGCGCCTACGAGGCCGAGGACGATCCGAACATCATCCTCGACGAGGCGGAGCAGGCGATCTTCGCCATCGCCGAGAACCGCGCGCGGGCGGGCTTCCTCTCGATGCACGAGATCGTCGCCGAGAGCATGCCGAAGATCGAGCTGCTGTTCGAGCAGAAGAAGCTCGTCACCGGCGTGCCGACCGGCTTCGCGGATCTCGATCGGATGACGCGCGGCTTCCAGGCCGGCGATCTCATCATCATTGCGGCCCGCCCGTCGATGGGCAAGACCAGCCTCGTGATGAACATCGCGGAGCACGCGTCGCTGAAGGAGGGCACGACGGTCGGCTTCTTCAGCCTCGAGATGTCACGGGAGCAGCTGTTCATCCGGCTGCTCACATCGGTGGCGCGGATCGACGCGCACCGGCTGATGTCGGGCGCGATCGGCCCTCGGGAATACCAGGGCTTGTCGCAGGCGATTGGGGTCCTCGGCGAGGCGCAGTTGTTCATCGACGACACGCCCGGCGTGGGCGTCCTCGAAATGCGCGCGAAGGCACGGCGCCTGGCGGCGGAACACGGCCTGGGCATGCTGATCATCGACTACCTGCAGCTGATGACCGGCCGCGGGCGCTTCGAGAATCGCACGCTGGAACTCGCCGCCATCTCACGCGGGCTGAAGGGCCTGGCCAAGGAGCTTGGCGTGCCGGTGGTGGCGCTTTCTCAGTTGAGCCGCGCACCTGAAGCGCGATCCGATCATCGCCCGCTGCTGTCCGATCTGCGCGAGTCGGGAGCCCTCGAGCAGGACGCCGACGTGGTGCTGATGCTCTTCCGCGCCGACATGTACCCGGATGCCAAGCCGGAAGACCAGGGCAAAGCGGAGCTGATCATCGCCAAGCAGCGCAACGGCCCCACTGGCAGCATCGAGCTGGCGTTCCTCAAGCAGCACACGCGGTTCGAGGACCTTGCGAGCGGCTACGGGCACAGCGCGGAAAGCTGATCGGGGACGTGCTCCGTTCCACCTTCGCTCACATCGACCTCGACGCGATCGCCGCCAATTACAGGGCGATCACAGCCTTCCTGGCCGGCGAGTCGCCGGGCGGCTCGCCGCCGTCGGTGATTGCAGTCGTCAAGGCCAATGCGTACGGCCACGGCGCGGGCCCGGTCGCGCGTGCGCTCGAGCAGGCCGGCGCGGAGATGCTGGCGTGCGCCGACATCGAGGAGGCGGTCGCGCTCCGGACGGCCGGAGTCCGCGCCGGCATCCTCGTGTTCGGTGCGATGAGCGTCAGCGATCTCGGCGGGCTGTTCGAGCACGACCTGGTGCCGACCATCTCGACGCCGACGGCCGCGCGCGCCGTCGAAGCGGAGGCCGCTCGCCGCGCGACGCAAATCCGCTATCACCTCAAGATCGACACCGGCATGCACCGCCTGGGCTTCCGTCACGACAGCCTGCGGCAGACGCTCCCGGAACTGCTGGCCAGCCCGCACCTTCAGCTCGCCGCCGTCTACACGCACTTCGCGACGGCAGAGGATCCCGAGCACCCGCTGATGGAGCGGCAGCGCGCGGCGTTCGATGGTGCACTGGCGACGCTGGCCGACATGGGCGTGCCGCCGCGCGGCGCCACGCGGCCAACAGCGCCGCGATGCTGCGTGACTCACGCGTCTGGTTCGACGCGGTTCGCCCAGGCCTGCTGCTCTATGGCGTCGCCGCCGCCGCCGCTGGCCACGACGGTGCCGGTACACCCGGCGATGCGGCTGGTGAGCCGTGTCGTCTCGATCAAGGGCTTGCGTTCCGGCGAATCGGTCGGCTACGGCGCACGCTACACGGCCGAGCTCCCGCGACGCATCGCGGTGGTGCCCGCAGGATATGCCGACGGGCTCGACCGGCGGCTGGCGGGGCGCGGTCATGTGCTCGTCGGCGGACGCCGCGCGCCCATCGTGGGCTCCGTCTCGATGGACATGATCACCATCGACGTCACGGACGTGCCCTGTGCGCCGGGTGATGAGGTCGTCCTCCTGGGCCGTCAGGGCGGCGAGGTCATCGACGTGAGGGAGATGGCCGCGACGATTGGGACCATCCCCTGGGAGGTGCTCTGCCGCGTCGGCACCCGGATCGAGCGCATATATAATCCGGCCGAGGCATTCTGAACCCGGCATCCGGACCAACGGCGCGGCCAGCCCACGCATGAAACCCCCGAAGGTTCTGTTCGTGTGCCAGGAGTGCGGCGGGCAGTCCCCGAAATGGATGGGGCGCTGTGCCGAATGCGGGGCGTGGAACTCGCTCGTCGAAGAGCGGGTGCCAGACACGTCAGCGCCGGCTCAGGGGGCGGCGAGAGCCACCGGTATACGCTGCCCGGAGGTTCGACGGGCGCGCAGCTGTATGCCGACGTCCAGTACTCCGACACGGCACGCCTCGGGACCGGGATCGGCGAGCTCGATCGCGTGCTGGGCGGCGGAATTGTTCCGGGCTCCCTGGTGCTGCTCGGCGGCGAGCCGGGAATCGGGAAATCCACGCTCCTCCTTCAAGCCGCCGCAAACGTGGCGCGCGACCTCGGACCCGTGCTCTACAGCTCCGGTGAAGAGTCAGAGCACCAGGTCAAATCCCGCGGCGAGCGGCTCGGCGTGGGCCGCGCCCCTCTGTACCTGCTCGCCGAAACCTGTCTCGAGAAGATCCTCGCCGAGGCGGCGCGCCTCAAGCCGGTCCTGGTCATCGTCGACTCCATCCAGACGGTGTTCTCGTTGAAGCTGCAATCGGCGCCCGGCAGCATCGGGCAGGTGCGTGAGGCGGCCACCCAGCTCCTGTTTGCGGCGAAGGGGCACAATGTGCCCATATTCCTCGTCGGCCACGTGACCAAGGACGGCAGCCTGGCCGGGCCGAAGGCGCTTGAGCACGTGGTCGATACCGTGTTGTACTTCGAAGGTGAGCGGCATCACGCGCACCGTGTGGTGCGCGCGGTGAAGAACCGGTTCGGCGCCGCGAGCGAGCTTGGCGTGTTCGAGATGACGGGCAGTGGCCTGCGGGCGGTGCCGAATCCTTCTCAGCTGTTCCTCGCCGAACGGCCGGCTGGCACCCCGGGTTCCGCGGTCCTCTGCTGCATGGAAGGATCGCGGCCCTTGCTCGTGGAGGTGCAGGCGCTCGTCAGCAGCACGCACGTTCGGCAACGCGCGCCGCATGACGAGCGGGATCGATCCGGGACGGCTGGCGCTGCTGCTCGCGGTGCTGGAGAAGCGTGCGGGCCTCAACCTGCTGGGCGAGGACGTCTTCGTGAACATCGCAGGCGGCATGACGGTCGATGAACCGGCAAGCGACTTGAGCATCGCGGCTGCGGTCGCGTCGAGCCTGCGCAACCGTGCCGTCGCGGCCGACACGGCGGTGTTCGGCGAGATTGGCCTGGCCGGCGAGGTGCGTGGCGCCTCGCAGGCCCCGCTGCGGGTCCGCGAGGCCGCGCAGCTCGGGTTCAAGCGCTGCGTGCTGCCGCGCGCGAACCTCGATCCGGCGGATCGGACACTCGGCGCCGGCGGTTGTGAGCTGGTGCCGGTCAGCACGCTTGGTGAAGCGCTCGATGCACTCATTCTGTAGTCGCGAATCATTCGGCGCCGCCGCCGCGTCGTTCGGCGGCGGACGCCGGTCATACCCTGGGGAGTCATCCTATGGCCTGGTTTCTTCTCGCGCGCGTGCTCTTTCTCGCGGCGGTGACGGGCGCGGCGATCTTCCTGCAACCGCTCGACGTGCCGGTGATGTTCAACGCGGGCTTCGGCCTGCTGCTCGGCGCCCTGGTCGTCGCTTTCGAATGGCGGATGCGCGACCTGTCGGTCACGCACATGCTCGGCGCGGTGCTCGGGGCGGCGCTCGGCCTGGCGCTGGCGCGGATGCTCGTCGCCGCGCTCTTCTGGACCAACACGGCGGAGCCCGCGCATGGCGTTCCTGCATGCGCTCGTCGTGCTGGTGCTGACGCTATCTCGGCGTGCTGATTGGCGGGCGCAGGGGTGAGTGGCTCGAGCCGGCACGGCTGCTCACGCTCTTCCGTGCGGCCGGCCCGCAGCGCCGCTACAAGATCCTCGACACCAGCGTCATCATCGACGGCCGCATCGCCGACATCTGCGAGACCGGGTTCATCGACGGCACCCTGCTCATCCCGCAGTTCGTGCTGAAGGAGCTGCAGCTGGTCGCCGACTCGGCCGATTCGCTGAAGCGGAACCGCGGGCGTCGCGGGCTCGACATCCTGCAGAAGATCCAGAAGATGTCCGGCATCGAGGTGATGATCTCCGACCTCGATTACCCCGAGGTGCGTGAGGTCGATCTGAAGCTGATCGAGCTCGCGCGCACGCTGCAGGGGAAGATCGTCACCAACGATTTCAACCTGAACAAGGTCGCGCAGCTGCGCGGCGTGGACGTGCTGAACATCAACGAGCTCGCCAACTCCCTCAAGCCGGTCGTGCTGCCCGGCGAGATCATGAAGGTCTTCATCCTCAAGGAAGGCAAGGAGTACAACCAGGGCGTCGCCTACCTGGACGATGGGACCATGGTGGTCGTCGACAACGCGCGGAAGATGATCAGCAAGACCATCGACGTGGTCGTCACGAGCGTGCTGCAGACCACCGCGGGCAAGATGATCTTCGGACGCTTCATCGATCCGAACCTGGCGGCCGCGCAGGCCGCGGCGCACTCCGGCTGACCGGGATGAGCAGACCGCGCCGCCGCGCCGTCCCCGGCCCGTGCCGTCCCTCCGGCGGTCATCGTCGTCCGCGGCGCGCCCTCCGGCCGCGATCGCGAATGGCGCGCCAGCGACGGTTGTGCGCGCCCGCGCCGCCCGCGTCCTCAGCAGCCCCAGCCGCGGGAGGCGTGGTGCCGACATCGGGAACCGGAGGCGGCCAGTAGGTGCGGGTTCCCCCGTTCCACTGGTGGCGCACCGTCGTCTTCCTGATCCCGGCGATTCCGTCTATACGATCGTGCTGGGCACGGCGTCGCTCGTGTCCAGCCTCTTCGACGGACGCGGGTATTTCGCGCACCGGTGTGCCCGCGCCTGGTCGTGGCTGATCCTGGCGACGACCGGCGTGACCGTGCACGCGGACGGCGCTCGAGCGTCTCGAGCGCGGACGTACATACATCTTCGTGGCGAACCACCAGAGCATCTACGACATTCCGGTGCTCTTCGCGACGCTGCCCTGGCAGCTGCGCATCATCGCCAAGGAGTCGATTGGCCGGTTCCCTTTCCTGGGCTGGCACCTGCGTCGAAGCGGCCACCTGCTCGTCGACCGCAGACGGCCGGATCGCGCCGGCATCCTGCGGAAGTGGAAGGCGCTCGTGGAAAAGGGACTCTCGCTGCTGATCTTTCCCGAGGGCACGCGCAGCGTTGACGGCCGCGTGGCGGCCTTCAAAGGCGGTCCCTTCCTGCTTGCGGTCGAAGCCGGACTGCCGATCGTGCCGATCTCGGTCGAGGGCAGCCGGTTCGTGATGAAGAAGGGCCGCCTGATGACGTGCCCCGGCCACGTGCGCTCCGGGTGCACGATCCGATCGAAACGGCGGGCGTGCCCGTCGCCGAGGCGCGCGCGCTCGCCGAGCGCGTGAGGGGACTGGTGGCGATGCAGCAGTCGGAGCTTCGCACCCGAGCGGCTAGTGCTCTGACCGCCGCATCCACCGGTGAGTCCGACGATGGTCTAGACGCCGACGGGTTCGAGCTTCTGCGGTGTGCGCGGCGGCGCCGATGGGCCACGGCTGGGGCCGGAACCGCCTTCGCTCCCGGGCATCTCGACCTTGCCGCCGAAGATGGCGCCGTCCGCCATGGCGATGCGCGGAGCCTTCAGGTTGCCCTGCATCGACCCGCCCGCGCGCAGCTCGAACTTCTCCTTCACGGTCACGTTCCCGACGAGCTGGCCAAGCACCACGATTGACTTGGCGATCACCTCGGCATTGATGCGCGCGCTCGTGCCAATGGTGAGGACGTTCTCCGGCAGGTTGATCTTGCCCTCGACCTGACCTTCGAGCGTCAGGTCTTCCGCCCCGCTCAACTCGCCCTTGATGGCAATCGATTGACCCATGTTCATGGTCGGCTCCTGGTGCGGGACGGCGGGGAGCGCCGCGGCCCTGAGTATTGGTCGCCGCCCTCAGGACGGCGACCGGCAGTGTTGTGATGTCGGCCGATCGCTCGGCCTTGGACTACAGGCGGTATCGGATCCCGGGGCTGCACACTTTACGCTCGCGGTCGGGCCCGTGCGCGTCGCGACGTCGCGCAACCCCGTGCAGCTGCGCGCAGTTACCCTGTGCCGCGTCTGTCCGCTGCCCCGGGTTCCCGGCGAAGCGTGTGCAGGGTCGGCCATGAACGCTGCACGAGTACAATCACCCGCCGTGCACCTCACCGTCTCCGCCGACCTGCAGCCGATCGTCCGCCCCGGCCTCCTGACCTTCGACGGGCTGACGGTTACCGCCCACGACCCGCGTCATGGATGCGCCGCTCGCGGCCGCGGAGGCCGCGCGTCCGCCGTGCGCCCGCCGGACGAGAGTGCTGCCGTCCGCGGGATGTACCGGCGTACCGGCCTCGACCCGACGAAGCGCCGGCCCTCGTCGGAGGCTCTGCTCCGCCGCGTGCGGAAGGGCGAGGCCCTCCCCCGCATCAACAGCCTCGTCGACGTCTGCAACTGGTGCTCGCTCGAGTTCCAGTTGCCGTATGGGCTCTACGATCTGGACCGCATCGAGGGTGACGTGATCCTGCGGCTCGGAGCAGAAGGTGAGTCGGTACCGAAGGAATCCGGAAGGACGAGGTCCATGTCGGGGGGAGGATTGCGCTGGCAGACGCACGCGGGCCGTTCGGCAACCCGTCCTCTGATTCGGCGCGCACCATGGTGACCGACGCCGCCACACGCGCGCTGATGATCGTGTTCGCGCCCGCCGAGGTGCCGTTGGCGCGTGTCGAACAAGTCCTGGAGATTTCCTCGGCGCGCACGCTCGCGTATTGCGGCGGCGTGGAGACTTCGCGCCGGGTCGTATAATCGATGTCGTACGCACGCGAGATT
The DNA here is from genome assembly GCA_963763095.1 of Vicinamibacteria bacterium. Lineage (GTDB taxonomy): Bacteria > Acidobacteriota > Vicinamibacteria > Vicinamibacterales > JAENWD01 > CAVUCH01. Next base: position 19,475 of record CAVXNR010000007.1, on the reverse strand, counting down.
CATCCACGCGCTCTTCCACTCAGCCTGCAGACGGCTGGCCCTGAGCCGACTGCCCGGCGTGGGCGGTGATTCGTGAGCGCCACACGTGGTTCAATCCGTGTCGCCGCCATCATCGCCGCCGGAGGACAGGGCCGCAGGCTCGGCGCGGGCACGCCGAAGCAGTTGCTCACGCTCGGCGGCCGCACGATCCTCGAGCGCAGCATCGCTCCATTCGTCTCACATCCGCGGGTGTCGGACATTGTCGTGGCGCTGCCGCCGGACGTTGTCGCGAGCCCACCCTCGTTCCTCGCCGGTCTCGCACCGCCGTGTGCGGCTGGTGGCCGGCGGCGCCCGCCGGCAGGACTCGGTGGCGCGGGCGTTCGACGCAATCGATCCACCGCCCGACGTGATCGTCATCCACGATGCGGCGCGCCCGTTCGTGGACAGCGCCACCATCGATCGGGCGATCGATGGAGCGATCGAGAGCGGCGCAGCGATTGCGGCGCTGCCTGCCGCGGACACGGTGAAGCTGGCGTACGCCGGCGAGGGCGATCCGCGGGTAGAGGCGACCATCCCCCGCGATCGCGTGTGGCTCGCGCAGACGCCGCAGGCCTTCACGCGGGAGGTGCTCACCGCGGCCCTTGCGTTCGGGGCCCAGGGCGGCAGCGGCACGGATGAAGCCGCTCTCGCCGAGCAGGCAGGGCACATGGTGAGGCTGGTGGCGGGCGATCCGCGCAACATCAAGATCACGACGCCGGCGGATCTCGAGTTTGCCCGCATCGCCCTGGCGAACGAGGACCATCGCCAGCAGGCAGCGGGGGAACGGGATGCGGATTGGCGTCGGCTACGACTCGCACCGCCTGGTGCAGGGACGTCCGCTCGTCCTCGGCGGCGTGACGATTCCCCACGGCACGGGGCTGGCAGGCCACTCCGATGCCGATGCGCTCTGCCATGCCATCACCGACGCCGTGCTCGGCGCCGCCGCGGCGGGAGACATCGGTCGCCACTTCCCGGACAGCGACCACCGCTGGAAGGACGCCGACAGCGTTGCCCTGCTCCGGCAGGCCGTGGCCATCGTGGCGGAGGCAGGCTACGCGGTCGTGAATGTCGATGCGGTCGTCATCGCGGACGCGCCGAGGCTGGCGCCGCACGCGGACGCGATCCGGGCCCGGCTGGCGGAGGCGCTCGGCGTCAGCGGTCGCCGCCGTGAGCGTCAAGGGCAAGACGAACGAGGGGATGGGAGAAACGGGACGCGGCGAAGGCATTGCCGTCCATGCGGTCGCATTCCTGACCGCGCGCTGACGCGCGCATCCCACACGGTTCCATGTCGCAACTGCGCGTCCGCTTCGCCCCGAGCCCGACCGGCCACCTGCACGTAGGCAATGCGCGTACGGCCTTGTTCAACTGGTTGCTCGCGCGGGGAGCCGGCGGGACGTTCATTCTGCGCATCGAGGACACGGACGTCGAGCGCTCGACCCGCGCGTCGGAGTCGGCCATCCACGACGACCTGCGCTGGCTGGGGCTCACGTGGGATGAGGGGCCGGACGTCGGTGGAGCGCATGGGCCGTATCGGCAGTCTGAGCGCCTGGCCATCTACGCCGAGCATGCGCAGCGGTTGATCGCACGTGGCGCCGCGTACTACTGCTTCTGCACACCCGAGGAACTGGAGGCGCAGCGGGCCGTCGGCGCTCGCGGCGGGACTGCAGCCGAAGTATGCGGGCACGTGCCGCACGCTCGACCCGGCCGCCTCGAGCCGGCGCGTCGGGGCCGGTGAGCCGGCGGCCCTCCGGTTCATCGTCCCCGCAGGCCGGGAGATCACGTTCGTCGACGCGGTGCGCGGGCAGGTGACGTTCGATACCGGCATCATCGGCGATCCGGTGCTGGTGCGATCGGATGGGCATCCGGCGTACAACTTCGCGGTGGTCGTCGACGACGCGCTCATGCGCGTGACGCACGTGATCCGCGGCGAGGACCACATCTCGAACACGCCGCGCCAGCTGCTGCTCTACGAGGCGCTCGGGTACGAAGCGCCGGCGTTTGCGCATCTTTCGCTGGTGCTCGGTCCGGATCACAGTCCGCTCTCGAAACGCCACGGCGCCACGTCGGTTGCGGAATTCCGCGAGAAGGGTTACTTGCCGCAAGCGCTTCTGAACTATCTGGCGCTGATCGGGTGGTCTCCGGGTCACGACGAGGAAGTGCTTCCCGCGGCGGAGCTCGCGGCCCGATTCAAACTGGCCGATGTCGGACACAGCGCGGGCGTCTTCGACGAAGACAAGCTCGCGTGGATGAACCGTCAGTACCTGAAGGCTGCGGACCCCGCAGAGATCGCGCCGCTCGCCGTGCCGTTTCTGTCAGCCGCGGGGTACGTGCGTGCGCTCGATGACGAAGGCCTCGCGTTCGTGCGGTCTCTCGTGCCGCTCTTCGCCACCTCCGTCGATCGCCTCCAGCAGGTACCCGAGCGGCTGCGGGTTCTCTTCGCGTTCGATCCGTCGGAGACGCTTGCGCGGCCGGATGTGCGCGCCGAACTCGAAAGCAGCGCGGCACGCGACGTGATCGTCACGCTGGCCGACGACCTCGCGACCGCGCCGCGGTGCAGCACCCGCGAGCTGTTCCGCGCCGCTGCCGCGCGCGTGCGACAGCGGACCGGACAGAAGGGCAGGGCCCTGTTTCACCCGATCCGCGTGGCGCTGACGGGCGAGCCGGACGGGCCGGAACTGGATCTGCTGGTGCCGGCGATCGACACGGGCGCCGAACTGCCGGCGTCTGCCGGCGTGGTCCCGATCGCGGGGTGCCGCGAGCGCGCCGCGGCGTTTGCGGCAGCCCTGAATGCTGGCCGGAGCGCGGCGAGCTGATCGATGGATGTGAGAACGCCGAACGTGCAACCCGTGTCTGGACGGGCAGCACCGCATCGCCGATGTGGCGCCGGCACCTCAGTTCCGGCGCACCCGCACAGCGGTGAACGCAAGCCATCGGGCACGTCATCCATGCTGATCTTCGGGTTGAACCCCGTGCTGGAGGCGCTGCGCGCCGGGCGCGTTCGCGTGGTGCGCGTGAGCAGCCGCGCCGACGACCGCATGCGTGCGGTGCTCGACCGCGCGCGTGAGCGGGGCGTTCGCGTCGAGCGTGTGGATCCCGCAGCCCTCGATCGCGATGCCCGCGGCGGCGTGCACCAGGGAATCGTGGCCGAAGTGCGCGATCCCGAGCCGTGCAGCGTGGAGGACCTGGTCTTCAGCGCGAGCGCCGCCCCGCTCATCGTGGTGCTCGACGGGATAGAGGACCCGCATAACCTCGGCGCGATCCTCCGCACCGTGGATGCGGTCGGCGGCGACGGCGTCGTGCGGCAATCGCGGCGCGCGGCTCCGCTCGATGCTGCGGCGGCGAAGGCGTCCGCAGGTGCGGTGGCGTGGGTGCGGGTGGCGGAGGTCGTGAACATCGCGCGCACGCTCGAGGAGCTGAAGGCGTTGAACGTGTGGACCGTCGGTCTCGCGGGCGACGCGCCGCAGACCTACGACACCGTGGACCTGACGCTGCCGACCGCCATCGTCCTGGGCGCCGAAGGTGTCGGCTTGCGACGCCTCGTGCGCGAACGGTGCGACCTGACGGTCTCGATTCCGATGGCGGGCCACGTCGAGAGCCTGAATGTATCGGTGGCTGCCGGCGTGGTCCTCTTCGAAGCGGGGCGACAGCGAAGAATCGTGCCCGTGGCCCCTGCCCATTTGCACAATTTTCCGAACTGAGTAAAATAAGTGGTTCGTCCGCGTCCGGGAGAGCCGGCCGAGGGTGGGGCTGGCTTGTGCGGGCGGACCGAGGGGGTTGGCGGGCTGGCACAATACGTGCTAGACTTCACTCTTTGTCACGGCTGGCGTAGCTCAGCCCGGTAGAGCAGCTGATTTGTAATCAGCCGGTCGGGGGTTCAAATCCCTCCGCCAGCTCCAGTCTGAGCGGGTTCGGGATTCTGCAGGTAAGCGCCGAGACAGCCGGTTCCCATGAACAACTGAACGTCCTGGTACTCGTGGACGGAGGAACGTGTCTGCCGCGTCGCGGCGGCGCTCGACGAGAGCTGGCGAGGTTGCGGAGCGGTCAAACGCAGCAGACTGTAAATCTGTCGCCCTAGCGGCTTCGGAGGTTCGAATCCTCCCCTCGCCACCAGCCTTCGCTCGCATCGCGAGCTTCGGCTGGCAGCCGGTCAGAAGCGAGTTCAGACAGGGAGAGCCGGCCGGAGCAGGGCCGTGCACGAGCTCAGCGGACGAGAAAAGCGGGCTGGCCTCGCCGGATTGGAGAGGCGGCTTGCGGCGCCGGAGTCGGCGAGGCAGACGAGAAGCGGGCTTGCCTCGCCGAAGTGCGAGAAACCGGTGGCGGCGAGCACGAAGGCGGGAGTAACTCAGTGGTAGAGTCACAGCCTTCCAAGCTGTTGGTCGCGGGTTCGATCCCCGTCTCCCGCTCCAACCTTCGCTCCCGTGAATGCGCGTGAGCTTCGGTTGGCGAGCCACTGGCGCTGAAGTCGAGTGAGCTTCGGTTGGCAGGCCGTCGGACGGCTGAAGTCGAGTGACTTGCTGTGGCCGACCTGTCGGCCGTAGCGCGAAGCGCGAAGGCCGATGTAGCTCAGTTGGCAGAGCGCGTCCTTGGTAAGGACGAGGTCACCGGTTCAATCCCGGTCATCGGCTCCAGCCTTCGCTCGCTCCGCGAGCCGAGCTGGTAGGCGCGGTCAGGTTCAGCTGGCAGGCCAGCCTCGCTCGGTCGGAGCTTCGCTGGCGGCCAGCGGTTGGCTGCTCGGTGAGCTTCGTGCTGGCAGCCCGTCGGCACGGCGGGGCGAGCAGCAGACAGGCGAGCGGCAGATAAGGGTGTCCGGCAACGCGGGCTCGTCTCGCCGGGGCGCGTGAGCGCGAAGGCGGGTCGAGCGCACACATTTTTCACGAGCGAGCGCACAACATCATGGCCAAGGAAAAGTTCGATCGGTCGAAACCGCATGTGAACGTGGGGACGATTGGCCACATCGACCACGGGAAGACGACGCTGACGGCGGCGCTGACGAAGGTGGCGGCGGAAAAGGGCTGGGCGAAGTTCATCCCGTATGACGAGGTGGCGAAGGCGTCGGAGTCGCAGGGCCGTCGGGATGCGACGAAGATCCTGACGATTGCGACGAGCCACGTGGAGTACAGCACGCCGAACCGGCACTACGCGCACGTGGACTGCCCGGGGCATGCGGACTACATCAAGAACATGATCACGGGCGCCGCGCAGATGGACGGCGGCATCCTGGTGGTGAGCGCGGTGGACGGGCCGATGCCGCAGACGCGGGAGCACGTGCTGCTGGCGCGGCAGGTGGACGTGCCGTGCCTGGTGGTGGCGCTGAACAAGGTGGACGCGGTCGACGACCCGGAGCTGCTGGACCTGGTGGAGCTGGAGGTGCGGGAGCTGCTGACGTCGTATGGGTTCCCGGGCGATGCGGTGCCGGTGGTGCGCGTGAGCGCGCTCGGGGCGCTGAACGGGGATCCGGAGGGCGTGGCGAGCATCCTGAAGCTGATGGACGCGCTCGACCAGTATGTGCCGCTGCCGCCGCGCGAGGTGGACCGGCCGTTCCTGATGCCGATTGAGGACGTGTTCTCGATCTCGGGGCGCGGCACGGTGGTGACGGGCCGGGTGGACCGCGGGCGGGTGAAGGTCGGGGAGGAAGTGGAGATCATCGGGTTCCGGCCGACGACGAAGAAGGTGGTGACCGGGGTGGAGATGTTCCGGAAGCTGCTGGACTCGGGCGAGGCGGGGGACAACATCGGGGTGCTGCTGCGCGGGGTCGAGAAAGACGACGTGGAGCGGGGCCAGGTGCTGGCGAAGCCGGGGTCGATCACGCCGCACACGAAGTTCAAGGCGGAGGTGTACATCCTGTCGAAGGAAGAGGGCGGGCGGCACACGCCGTTCTTCAACGGGTACCGGCCGCAGTTCTATATCCGGACGACGGATGTGACGGGGACGCTGCACCTGCCGGAGGGCGTGGAGATGGTGATGCCGGGGGACAACACGCCGATTTCGGCGGAGCTGATCACGCCGGTGGCGCTCGAGAAGGGCGCGCGGTTCGCCATCCGCGAGGGCGGCCGGACGGTCGGCGCCGGGACGATTACGGAGATTACGCAGTAAAGCAGGCGGCAGGCGACAGGCTGCAGCCTGCAGGCGCGTCAGGCTCCGGAGCCCGACTAGGCCTGTAGCCTGCAGCCTGCAGCCTGGCGAAGGTTCACGTATGAGAGACATCGTCACGCTCGCCTGCACGGTGTGCAAGCGCCGCAACTACAGCACGACGAAGAACAAGAAGAAGACGACCGATCGGCTGGAGTTCAGCAAGTATTGCCGGTTCTGCCGCAAGCACGTCGGGCATCGGGAGTCGAAGTAAGTAATCAGGCTGCAGGCTGCAGGCTGCAGGCTCCAGGCTGCGTCTGGCTCCAGAGCCCGACGCGTGCCTGCAGCCTGGAGCCCGCAGCCCGCAGCCCGCGTTTTGAAGGCCAATAGCTCAATTGGTAGAGCACCGGTCTCCAAAACCGGGGGTTGGGGGTTCGATTCCCTCTTGGCCTGCCAGTGAAACAGGCGACAGGCCGCAGACTTCAGGCGGCAGGCGGCGTCGGGCCTCAGGCCAGACCGGGCCTGCAGGCTTCAGTCTGTAGCCTGCAGCCTGGCGAGCATCGAGGAACATCGTGAAGACCAGCGCGATCGACAACGTGAACCGGCCTTCGAGCGAAGGCGGGATGCTCAGCCGCCCGGTTGAGTGGTGGACCAACTCGCGGACCTTCCTCACCGAGGTGCGCAACGAGCTGAAGCGGGTGTCGTGGCCCTCGAAGAAAGAGGTCTATGCCACGACGGTCGTCGTGATCCTCGTGTCGGTGTTCTTCGGCGTGTACCTGTGGGGCGTCGACATGCTCCTCAGCCACGGCGTGCAGTGGATCTTCAAGCAGTTCGGTGGGGCGGCATGACGGACGTCGCGACGACGAAGCATTGGTACATCGTGCACACCTACTCGGGCTTCGAGAAAAAGGTCGCCGAGTCACTGGGGCAGCGTGTGCAGGCGTACGGTCTGCAGGAAGACATCGGCGAGATCCTGATACCGACCGAAGACGTGGTGGAGATGCGCGCGGGGCGCAAGGTGGTCACGCCGAAGCGCTTCTTCCCCGGGTACATCCTGGTCGAGATGAACATGACCGACCACGCCTGGCACGTGGTCAAGAACACGCCGAAGGTCACCGGGTTCGTCGGCGCGGGCGTGCGGCCCACACCGCTCACGAAGGAAGAAGTCGATCAGATTCTCGAGCAGGTGAAGACGGCGGCGGAGAAGCCGAAGCCGAAGTACACCTTCGAGAAGGGCGATCAGGTCCGCATCAACGAGGGCCCGTTCACCAGCTTCAACGGCGTGGTCGACGAAGTGAACATGGACAAGAACACGCTCAAGGTGATGGTGACGATCTTCGGACGGGCCACGCCGGTGGAGCTGGATTTCTTGCAGGTGGAGAAGATTTGATCGACTCGGCTCCAGACTCCGGGCTCCAGCCTCCGGGCCGCGTTGGGCTTCCGCCAAGAGCCGACAGGGCCGGGAGCCTGGAGCCGGTAGCCGGGAGCCGAAACGGCCGTCGACTACAGACGGCCCGGGAAAGCTTATGGCCAAAAAAGTTCAGGCGATGGTGAAGCTGCAGATTCCTGCGGGCAAAGCAACGCCCGCTCCGCCGGTGGGCACCGCGCTCGGACCGCACGGCGTGAACATCATGGACTTCTGCAAGAACTTCAACTCGAGGACCGCGGCGCAGGAAGGCCTGATCATCCCCGTCGTGGTCACCGTGTTCGCAGACCGGTCCTACACTTTCATCACGAAGACCCCGCCCGCGCCCGTGCTGCTGAAGCGCGCCGCGAACATCGCGAAGGGGTCGGCCGAGCCGAACAAGAACAAGGTCGGCACCGTGACCGCCAAGCAGGTGGAGGAGATCGCGAAGTTGAAGATGCCCGACCTGAACTGCGACAGCCTCGAGTCGGCGGTCAAGACAGTAGCCGGAACCGCGCGGTCGATGGGGTTGGATGTCATTCAGTAGGCTGCAGGGCTGCAGGCGCCAAAGGGCAACGGCTACGGCTTGCTGCCCTTTGCCTTCGGCCTTTAGCCCTCAGCCGTTAAGCGATTCGCACGATGCTCAGCCCGTCGGGTACATCGTGACCACCGCCACCGGCGTGGGAGGCTGAGGAAAGCCAGGGAAGATGGGAAAGAAGTTCGACGCAGCGAAGGCCCAGGTGCAGGACCGGCCTTACACCCTCGATGAAGCCATTCCGCTGGTGCAGAAGGTCAAGTTCACCCGCTTCGACGAGACGGTGGAGTTGGCGCTGCGGCTTGGGGTCGATCCCAAGCACGCCGACCAGATGGTGCGCGGCACGGTCGTCCTGCCGCACGGTCTGGGCACGACCAAGACCGTGCTCGTGATCGCCGGGGCGGACAAGCAGCGCGAGGCGCAGGAAGCCGGCGCCGACCACGTGGCGGGCGAAGAAATCGTCGAAAAGATCCAGGGCGGCTGGATGGAGTTCGACGCGGTTGTCGCCACGCCCGACATGATGCGTGCGGTGGGCCGTCTCGGCAAGGTGCTCGGCCCGCGGGGCCTGATGCCCAACCCGAAGACCGGCACCGTGACGACCGACATTGCGCGTGCCGTGCGAGAGATCAAGGCAGGTAAAGTCGAGTTCCGCGTCGACAAGACCGGCATCGTGCACGCGCCGGTGGGCAAGACCTCGTTCGACGCGTCGCGGCTGCTCGAGAACGCGCACGCGCTGGTCGACAGCGTCGTGAAGGCGAAGCCTCCGGCCGCGAAGGGCCGCTACCTGAAGAGCATCACGGTGTCATCCACGATGGGGCCCGGTGTGCGCATCGATACGGCGAGCATTGAGACGGTCAAACACTAATTCGTTGACCGTTAACCGTTAACCGTTAACCGTTACGGTCACCGTTACGGTCACCGTTGACGGTCCACGATCGACGGTCCACGGTAGACGGCCGACGGTAAGCGGTAACGGTCGACGGTAAACGGCGAACGACAGGAAGCAGAGTAATGGCAGTCACGAGAGCTGAAAAAGAAACCCAGTTAGAGGGCTTGTCCTCGGCATTCACGGGCGTCGAGACGGCCATCCTGGTGGACTACAAGGGGCTGAACGTCCCGCAGGTCACCGAGCTGCGGCGACAGCTGCGCATGGTGAAAGCGTCGTACCGCGTCGTGAAGAACACGCTGGCGCGGCGCGCGATCAAGGGCACCGCGTTCGAGCCGCTCGACGTGCACTTCGCGGGGACAACGGCGATCGCGTACACCGGCGACGACCCGGTGGCCCTGGCCAAGGCGCTGACGGTGTTCGCCAAGGGCGCGCCGTCGCTGCAGATCAAGGCGGCGATCGTCCAGGGCCGCTCCGCCGCGGCCGCGGAAGTCTCGGACCTCGCGACGCTGCCCGGAAAGCCCGAGCTCCTCGCGAAGCTGCTCTTCCTGCTGCAGGCCCCGATGGTCCAGTTCGTCAGCGTGTTGAGCGCCGTGCCGAGGGATTTGCTGACGGTGCTGTCGGAAGTCGAAAAGAAAAAGGCGGAAGCGTAAGAGGTACGTGGGGCAGCCCTTCAGGGCTGCATCCGTGCAGGGCTGAATCGCAGGGCTGAAGCCCTGCCCCACTCGGTAGGAGAGAGAACGATGGCGGAACTCACGCAGGATCAGGTGGTCGATTACGTCAAGGGCATCACGGTGCTCGAGCTCTCGCAGCTCGTCAAGCGCCTCGAGCAGGAGCTCGGCGTGTCAGCGGCGGCTGCGGCCCCGGTGATGATGGCGGGTGGTGGCGGAGGTGCCGCGGCAGCGCCCGTCGAGGAGAAGACCGAGTTCAACGTGACGCTGACCGAGGTTGGAAGCGCCAAGATCAATGTGATCAAGGTGGTCCGCGAAGTCACGAGCCTGGGTCTCAAGGAAGCCAAGGACCTCGTCGAGAGCGCCCCGAAGGCCATCAAGGAAGGCATCCCGAAGGATGAGGCCGAGGCGATCAAGAAGAAGTTCGAGGATGTCGGCGCCAAAGTCGAAATCAAGTAGCGGGAGGGTCGGGGCCGAAGCGCCCTGGCCGGCCTGATGACCCTTCGTCGCGAGCCGGTTCGTCCCGTGCGCTGGTTGCCGGCCACTCACGGGACGGGCGGCAAGCGACCGTCGTCCTTCTCATAGCGAGTCCTGACCCGGGGCGTGGTCGCCCCACGGTTCAGCCGGCAAGCGCATTTTCCCAGGTGCCGCGATCCAGGCGGCCCCAGGACCTTCAGAGCATGTACAGCCTGCCCAAGAACGTTTATCGCGAGCGCATCGATTTCTCGAAGATCAATACCACGGTCCCGATCCCGAACCTGATCGAGATCCAGAAGAAGTCCTACGAGCGCTTCCTGCAGATGAACCGCCTGCCCTCCGAGCGCGAGGACGCGGGCCTGCAGTCGGTGTTCAAGTCGGTCTTCCCGATCAGTGACTTCCGCGAGAACTCGTCGCTCGAGTTCATCGAGTACTCGATCGGCAACTGGGAGTGCAAGTGCGGCAAGCTGGCCGGCCTGCACCACCTGCGGAAGCCGTGCTCGAGCTGCGGCGCCACGCTCGTCGCCGATCCGTACGGCGATCGGGAGGTGCTCTGCCCGCGCTGCGGCACGGGCAACCACGCCCGGGGCGACGTCTGCGACATCTGCGGCCAGACGGTCGCGCTGAAGCTGAAGTACGACGTCGACGAATGCCAGGAGCGCGGCATGACCTACGCCGTGCCGCTGAAGGTGACGATCCGTCTCGTGGTCTGGAACAAGGACCCCGAAACCGGCGTGAAGACCATCCGGGACATCAAGGAGCAGGAGGTCTACTTCGGTGACATCCCGCTGATGACCGAGAACGGCACGTTCATCATCAACGGCACCGAGCGCGTCATCGTCAGCCAGCTGCACCGGTCGCCGGGCGCCTTCTTCCACGAAGACCGGGCGGAGAAGGAGTTCGTCGGGCAGATCATCCCGTACCGCGGCTCCTGGGTGGAATTCAAGTACGACGCGAAGAATCTGCTCTACGTCAGCGTGGACCGGAAGCGGAAGTTCCTCGCCTCGGTGTTCCTGCGTGCCCTCGGGCTGCGCGGCGCCGACGAGATCATCCGGCAGTTCTACACGGTGCACCGCCTGTTCCTGGGCGGCAACACGGTGCAGTGGGCGGTCTCCGACGCGATCGTGGGCCTGCGCTCGCGTCGCGAGGTGAAGATCCCGGGGACCGACACGACGATCGGCGAGGGCAAGAAGATCACCGTGGCGGCGGTGGCCGCGCTCCGGAAGGCGGGTGTCGATCGCATCGACATCATCGACGAGGCGCGCGCAGGTGCGTTTGCGGCCGCCGACCTGGTCGACCCGTCCACCGGCGAGGTGCTGCTCGAAGCGAACGACGAGCTCACCGAGCGCGTCATCTCGATGGCGCAGGAGAAGGCCATCGAGTACGTGGACGTGTTCTTCCCGGAGGCCGACGAGGTCGGGCCGGTCGTCTCGGCGACGCTGAAGAAGGATGCGATCAAGACCCACGAGGAAGCGCTCGTCGAGATCTATCGGCGGCTGCGTCCCGGAGATCCACCCACCCTCGACAGCAGCCGGTCGCTCTTCGAGAACATGTTCTTCAACCCGCAGAAGTACGACTTCTCGCGGGTGGGGCGCCTGAAGCTCAATACGAAGCTCAAGCTCAACACGCCGCTCGACGAGAAGATCCTGCACCCGCAGGATTTCTACGAGGTCATCAAGTACCTCCTCAAGCTGCGCAAGAACCCGATGAACGTGGACGACATCGATCACCTCGGCAATCGCCGGGTGCGGTCGGTGGGCGAGCTCCTCGAGAACCAGTTCCGGATCGGCCTGGTCCGGATGGAACGGGCGATCAAGGAGAAGATGTCGGTCTACCAGGAAATGGCGACGGCCATGCCGCACGACCTGATCAACGCGAAGCCGGTCATGGCCGCGATTCGCGAGTTCTTCGGGTCGTCGCAGCTGTCCCAGTTCATGGACCAGACCAACCCGCTGTCCGAGATCACGCACAAGCGGCGGCTGTCGGCGCTCGGGCCGGGCGGTCTCTCGCGCGAGCGCGCCGGCTTCGAGGTGCGCGACGTGCACCCGACGCACTACGGGCGCATCTGCCCGATTGAGACGCCGGAAGGCCCGAACATCGGCCTGATCTCGTCGCTGTCGTGCTACTCGCGGATCAACGAGTTCGGGTTCATCGAGTCGCCGTACCGCAAGGTGAAGGAAGGCCGCGTCATCGACTACGTGATGGTGACGAATACCGGCGGGCACCCGAAGTTCAAGGCGGGTGACATCGTCGAGGCCGACGACATCGTGAACGATGCCGGCCGCTCGAAGAAGAAGGGGCTCGAGTTCGAGCCCTACTCCTTCTACCTGTCCGCGTGGGAAGAGGACCAGTACATCGTCGCGCAGGCGAACGTGGAGCTCGACGAGAAGGGCCGCATCCAGGGCGACCGCGTCAACGCGCGGAAGGCGGGCGACTTCATCCTCTCGCCGCCCGCGGACGTGCAGTACGTGGACGTGTCGCCGAAGCAGCTCGTTTCCGTCGCCGCGTCGCTCATCCCGTTCCTCGAGAACGACGATGCGAACCGCGCGCTGATGGGATCGAACATGCAGCGCCAGGCCGTGCCGCTGCTGCGGGCGCGCTCGCCCTACGTGGGCACGGGCATGGAGTACATCACCGCGCGTGACTCGGGCGCCGTCGTGTTGGCGCGGCGCTCCGGGGCAGTGGACTACGTGGACAGCCAGCGCATCGTGGTGCGCGTGGAAGGTGAGGAGGAAGGCGTCAGCAAGGAGATGGGCGCCGACATCTACAACCTCACGAAGTTCAAGCGTTCGAACCAGAACACGTGCATCAACCAGCGGCCGATCGTCCGCGTCGGCCAGAAGGTCCACAAGGGCCAGGTGCTCGGCGACGGGCCCTGCACGGAGCTGGGCGAGCTGGCGCTCGGGCGCAACGTGCTGGTCGCCTTCATGCCGTGGCGCGGCTACAACTTCGAAGACGCGATCCTCGTGTCCGAACGCATGGTGAAGGACGACTACTACACGTCGATCCACATCGAAGAGTTCGAGATCGAGGCGCGCGACACGAAGCTCGGGCCCGAGGAGATCACCAGGGACATCCCGAACGTCTCGGAGACCTACCTGCGCGATCTCGACGAGAGCGGGATCATCCGCATCGGCGCCTACGTGAAGCCGGGCGACATCCTCGTGGGCAAGGTCACGCCGAAGGGCGAGACGCAGCTCACGCCGGAAGAGAAGCTGCTGCGCGCCATCTTCGGCGAGAAGGCCGGCGACGTCCGCGACGCCTCCCTCATCTGCCCGCCAGGGATTGAGGGGATCATCGTCGGCGTGAAGATCTTCTCGCGGAAGGGCATCGAGAAGGACGATCGGGCCAAGGCGATCGAGCAGGACGAGCTCGACATGATGGAGAAGAACCTGCAGGACGAGGTCCGCATCCTTCACGACGAGGTGAAGAAGCGCGTGATCCAGATGCTGCAGGGCCAGTCGCTGCGATCCGATCTCTTCGACGACTTCGGCCGCGAGCGCCTGCTCCGCAAGGGGACGCCGCTCACCGAGGAGGTGCTGCAGGGGCTCACCTACGAGCAACTCGTGCGAGCGAAGCTCGATACCGACGATGCCTCGCTCGAGGAGGATCTGCGGACGCTCGAGGGGCGCACCGAGCGGCAGGTGGAGGTCATTCGCCAGCTGTTCGAGGAGAAGAAGGAGAAGATCCGCCGCGGCGACGAGCTGCCTCCCGGCGTCATCAAGCTCGTGAAGGTCTACGTGGCGATGAAGCGCAAGCTGTCGGTCGGCGACAAGATGGCCGGCCGCCACGGCAACAAGGGCGTCATCGCGCGCATCCTCCCCGAGGAGGACATGCCGTACCTCCCGGACGGGACGCCGGTCGAGATCGTGCTGAACCCGCTCGGCGTGCCATCGCGCATGAACGTGGGACAGATTCTCGAGACGCACCTCGGGTGGGCCGCGCACGCGCTCGGTCTCTACTTCGCAACGCCGGTCTTCGACGGCGCGACCGAGTTGGAGATCAAGAAGTGGCTCGACGACGCGGGGTTGCCGAAGGGCGGCAAGACGACCCTGTATGACGGCATGACCGGGACGCCGTTCGAACAGGACGTCACGGTCGGCTACATCTACATGTTGAAGCTCTCGCACCTGGTCGACGACAAGATCCACGCGCGCTCGATTGGACCGTACTCGCTGATCACGCAGCAGCCGCTCGGCGGCAAGGCGCAGTTCGGCGGGCAGCGGTTCGGCGAGATGGAGGTCTGGGCGCTCGAGGCGTACGGCTCGGCGCACATCCTTCAGGAACTGCTCACGGCCAAGTCGGACGACGTCACGGGCCGCGCGAAGATCTACGAAGCCATCGTGAAGGGCGACGCCAGCTATACGCCGGGGCTGCCCGAGTCCTTCAACGTGCTCATCCGGGAACTCCAGTCGCTGTGTCTGGACGTGGAGCTGATTCCGATCCGGAAGAAGCCGCAGGAGTTGACGCCGGCCGAAGGCGAGCCGGTGCTGGAGCAAGTGTAGGAAGACCAGACTGCAGGCGAGAGGCTGCAGGCTGCGGGCCGGTCGGGCCTGAGGCCAGACGCCGCCCATCGCCTGCAGCCCGTAGCCTCTAGCCGACCAGAATCAGAGGACCAATGAGACCCAGCTTTCACGATAAGACGGCGCTGATGAAGGATTTCGACGCGATCCGGATCAGTCTCGCGTCGCCTGACAAGATCCTGTCGTGGTCGTTCGGCGAGGTCACCAAGCCGGAGACGATCAACTACAGGACCTTCAAGCCGGAGCGGGACGGCCTGTTCTGCGCGAAGATCTTCGGACCGATCACCGATTGGGAGTGCCTCTGCGGCAAGTACAAGCGCATGAAGCACCGCGGGGTGATCTGCGACAAGTGCGGCGTCGAGGTGACCCAGGCCAAGGTGCGGCGGGAGCGGCTCGGGCACATCACCCTCGCCACCCCTGTCAGCCACGTGTGGTTTTTCAAAGGGCTGCCGAGCCGCATCGGCCACCTGCTCGACATCTCGCTCCGCGACCTCGAGCGCATCCTCTACTTCGAGGCGTACGTGGTCGTCGAGCCCGGCGACACGGAGCTGAAGCAGAACCAGCTGCTGAACGAAGAGCAGTTCCGCAAGGCGCGTGAAGAGTACGGCTTCACCAAGTTCCGTGCGCAGATGGGCGCGGAGGCGATCAAGGAGCTGCTCAAGCGCGTCCACGTCGAGCGCCTCGCCGGCGAGATGCGCGAGAAGATGCGCACCGAGACCTCGGCGCAGAAGAAGCTGAAGTACGCCAAGCGGCTGAAGGTCGTCGACTCGTTCAGGAAGTCTGCGAACCGGCCGGAATGGATGATCCTCGATGTCATTCCGGTCATTCCGCCCGAGCTCCGGCCGCTCGTGCCGCTCGACGGCGGGCGTTTCGCGACCTCCGACCTGAACGACCTGTACCGCCGCGTCATCAACCGGAATAACCGGTTGAAGAAGCTGATCGAGCTGAAGGCGCCGGACGTCATCATCCGCAACGAGAAGCGGATGCTGCAGGAGGCCGTCGACGCGCTGTTCGACAACGGCCGCCGCGGCCGCGTGCTGCGCGGGGCGAACAACCGGCCGCTCAAGTCGCTGTCGGACACGCTGAAGGGCAAGCAGGGGCGGTTCCGTCAGAACCTGCTCGGCAAGCGCGTCGACTACTCGGGCCGATCGGTCATCGTCGTCGGCCCGGAGCTGAGGCTGAATCAGTGCGGGCTGCCGAAGAAGATGGCGCTCGAGCTGTTCAAGCCGTTCATCTACAACAAGCTCGAAGAGCGCGGCCTGGTCGCGACCATCAAGCAGGCGAAGGAGATGGTCGAGCAGCAGAAGCCCGAGGTGTGGGACATCCTCGAAGAGGTGATCAAGGAGCACCCGGTGCTGCTGAACCGCGCACCGACGCTCCACCGCCTCGGCATCCAGGCGTTCGAGCCGGTGCTCGTCGAGGGCAAGGCCATCCGGATCCATCCGCTCGTCTGCACGGCGTTCAACGCCGACTTCGACGGCGACCAGATGGCGGTGCACATCCCGCTCTCGCCCGAGGCGCAGATCGAGGCGTCGGTGCTGATGCTCTCGTCGCAGAACATCCTGTCGCCGGCCAACGGCGCGCCGATCGCCGTGCCGTCGCAGGACATCGTGCTCGGGTGCTACTACCTGACGAAGGCCAAGGCCGGCGCCAAGGGCGAAGGCCGGGCGTTCGGCACCATCGAAGACGTGCTGCTGGCGCTCGAAGCGGGCGAGGTCGAGACGCTCACGCCGATTCGCATGCGCTACTCGGGCGACCTGATGGATCTGACCGCCGCGCGTGACGACCAGGACATCCTGCGCGCGGAGATCAAGCCGGTCGAAGGGACGATCATCAACACGACCGTCGGCCGCGTGATCTTCAACGACGCGGTGCCCGACGGGCTGCCGTTCGTCAACGGGCTGCTCAAGAAGAAGGGCCTGCAGATGCTGGTGCAGTTCTGCCACCTGCGTCACGGGCTGGAGCGCACGGTCGAGATGCTCGACCGTCTGAAGAACCTGGGCTTCCTCTACGCGACCAAGTCGGGGCTGTCGATCGGCATCGACGACCTGATCATCCCCGAGGCGAAGAAGGGGCTGGTCGAGGCGGCGCGCCAGGAAGTGATTCGCGTCGAGGGACAGTACCTCGAAGGCGCCATCACCAACGGCGAGCGCTACAACAAGGTGATCTCCATCTGGTCACAGGCGACCGAGAACATCTCCGAGGAGATGTTCGACGAGATGAAGGAGCGCGACAAGACGGGCAGCTTCAACGCCGTCTACATCATGGCCGACTCGGGCGCGCGCGGCAGCAAGCAGCAGATCCGCCAGCTCGCGGGCATGCGCGGCCTCATGGCGAAGCCGTCGGGCGAGATCATCGAAACGCCGATCACGTCGAACTTCCGTGAGGGGCTGACGGTGCTCCAGTACTTCATCTCGACCCACGGCGCCCGCAAGGGTCTCGCCGACACGGCGTTGAAGACGGCCGACTCCGGCTACCTGACCCGGCGTCTCGTGGACGTCGCGCAGGACGTGATCATCTCCGAGCCCGACTGCGGCACCCTCGACGGCATCGAGTCGCGGGCCATCGTCGAAGGCGGCGAGATCATCGAGCCGCTGCGCGATCGAATCATCGGACGCGTCAGCATCGAGAAGCTGGTCGACCCGCTCACCGGCGCCGTGATCGTCGATTCGAACGGCGAGATCACCGAGGACCTTGCGCAGGAAATCGAGGAGGCGGGCTTCGAAAAGGTGAAGATCCGCTCGGTGCTGACCTGCGCGTCGCGGCGCGGTGTGTGCACGAAGTGCTACGGCCGCGACCTCGCGAGCGGCAAGCTCGTGGAGCTCGGCCAGGCGGTGGGTGTCATCGCCGCGCAGTCCATCGGCGAGCCCGGCACGCAGCTCACGATGCGCACGTTCCACATCGGCGGCACGGCGCGCATCTCCGAGCAGACGACCGCCGAGGCCAAGTACGAGGGCACGGTCAAGTTCGAAGGGCTGCAGACGGTCCAGATCGGCGACAACGAGCTGGTGGTCATGAACCGCAACGGCTCGGTCGTGGTGCAGGACGCCCGCGGCCGCGACCGCGAGCGGTACCCGGTCGTTTACGGCGCGCGCGTGCGCGTCCAGGACGGCCAGACCGTGGAAGCGGGCCAGACCATCCTCGAATGGGATCCGTACACCTTCTCGATTCTCACGGAGGAGAAGGGGACGGTCCGCTACAAGGACATCATCGACGCCGTCACGGTGCACGAAGACGTCGACGAGGTGACGGGCCTCTCCCAGCGGATCATCATCGATTCGCCGGACGAGAAGAAGCAGCCGGCGATCGAGATCCGCAGGGACAACAAGGTGGTTCGCCGCTACCACATGCCGTCGCACGCCCACCTGATGGTGGACGACGGAGACGAAGTCACAGCGGGCTCGGTGCTCGCGAAGATTCCGCGCGAGACCACGAAGACGAAGGACATCACTGGCGGTCTGCCCCGGGTAGTCGAGCTGTTCGAGGCGCGGCGCCCGCGGGACCCGGCGGTCATGTCCGAGGTCGACGGCGTCGTCAAGCACGGGCCGGTCGTCAAGGGCCAGCGGAAGATCTTCGTCGTGCCCGACGATGCGGAGCAGCGCGAGTACTCGATTCCCCGCGGCGTGCACGTCAACGTGCAGGAGGGCGAGCGCGTGCGTCCCGGCGAGCCGCTCATGGACGGCCCGCGCGACCCGCACGACATCCTCAAGGTGCTCGGCGCGCGCGAGCTGCAGAAGTACCTGGTCAACGAGATCCAGGAGGTCTACCGGCTGCAGGGCGTCGCGATCAACGACAAGCACATCGAGGTCATCGTCCGCCAGATGCTGCGGTGGCTGAAGGTGGAGGATGTGGGCGACACGGAGTTCCTGATCGACGAGCAGGTGGACAAGTTCCGGTTCGACGAGGAGAACGAGCGCGTGATCACAGAGGGTGGACGCCCGGCGACGGGCCGGCCGCTGCTGCTCGGGATCACCAAGGCATCCCTCTCGACCGACTCGTTCATCTCGGCCGCGTCGTTCCAGGAGACGACCCGTGTCCTCACCGAGGCGTCCATCTCCGGAAAGGTCGACTACCTGCGCGGCCTCAAGGAGAACGTCACGATGGGCCGGCTCATCCCGGCCGGCACCGGCTTCGAGTACCTACCGGCACGTGACGATCCCGGCGGACGAGCCGCCGCCGCCGCCGCCGGTGGAGCAGCCGTCAGACGACGAGCTCGAGCTCGATCGCGAGATGGAGTACTTCGTCGAGCCGGAGGAAGCCGTCGGGTCGCACGGAGTCGAACCCGTCGAGTAAGGCTGTGGGGCCGACCTTCAGGTCGGCTCCCGCGAACGCACGGCCCGACTTGCGCGGGTGACAGACGTCGAGTGAAGAAAAGGGCGGCCGCCTCCGGGTCCGCCCTTTTCGTTTCTTCGCGAGCCCGCGCGCCGCACAGTGCGCGAGCCGACATGGATCGGGGACCAGCCATGGCGCCGCTGATCGTTCTGACAGGTGTCGTGCTGCTCGCCCGCCTGCTCGGCTACGCGGGTGTGGCTCCTTTGCGGGATTGGGCCGCGTGCACCCGGCTCGGCCTGGCCGTGATGCTCTGCTTCACCGCGGCAGCCCACTTCAACAGCATGCGCGCCGACATGATCGCAATGGTTCCGCCGTCGGTGCCGAACCCGGGTTTGATGGTCACGTTCACCGGCGTTTGCGAGATCCTTGGAGCGGTGGGGCTGCTGTTCCCGCGCACGCGCCGAATCGCCGCCGCCGCCCTGATCGTGTTCATGCTCGCCGTCCTCCCGGCGAACATTCATGCCGCCCGGACAGGCGTCACTCTCAGGGGCGCTCCCGCCACGCCGATTGTTCCGCGCGTCGCCCTTCAGGGCCTCTTCATTGCGCTGCTCTGGTGGTC